>CANIQT010000050.1 GCA_947469885.1 Bacteroidota bacterium | reverse complement strand
TTACTTGCAACAGAAAATATATCTGTTGTGCATCAGGCTGTTCCTACAGCTTGTTTCAATTTAAAAAATCGTACTCTTATCCTGCCGCTATGGTCAACGGTTGACGGATCACTTTATGATATGCTTGTTGGACACGAAGTCTCGCACGCTCTGCATACTGTTGCCACAGAGTGGCGAGCCGGTATTGAAACCGTTGCAGCTGCAACAGGCATTACTGAAAAACAAGCTCAGTCATATTTAAATATTACTGAAGATGCAAGAATCGAACGCTTGATCAAGATTAAGTTTCCTGGTCTTCGTCGTGACTTCTTTGCCGCTTATGTTGTACTTGCAGATCGCAACTTCTTTGGTGATCTTTCGAAGGTAGGTACATTGTGCTTTGCAGATCGCATCAATCTTCATTGTAAAATGGGATTGCATACCGGCCTTGTAGTGCCGTTCTCTCCAACCGAACTTCCATTGCTCAAAGAAGTTGAGTCTACTGAGACATTTGCAGATGTTGTGAATGTTGCTATTTGTATTATTCAACAACAACAGCAAGAAGCTCAGGATCATCCTGAACCACAAGACACCGATTCCGATGACGCAGAATCAGAACCAGGTGAAGGAGATGAAGAAGCAGAAGGCGAAGCAGAAGGCGAAGCAGATGCTCCTCCTGAACCAAGCGGTACTGCGGACGCAAAACCACAACAGCAAACTGCGCCACAGAAGACTACTGTGCCTACGCCTGTCACAAATGAAAAAATGGAAAGCGAAATTGCAAAGCAGCTAAATGAAACGGCAAAGGATCAACCTGAAGTTGTTCGTGTTCGTGTTCCGGCTGCTCATCGAACTGCTATTGTGGATTACAAAGAGATTCACGCTGATGTTGCTCATCAAATCTCTTCTGGTGGACATACAGCAGGACAAAAGGAATGGATCGCAAACCATTTGTATACGCCGGTTCGCATTGCAGAATATAAGTCTGCTTCAACTGCAATGTCAATGGCATTTGAACGCCGAAAGAGTGCAGACTTGTATCGTCGTTCTAGTATTTCAAAGGGTGGATCGCTTGATACTCTGCGAATGAATCAATATAGATGGACTGATGATATCTTTCGTCGCACAGTGCGAGTCTCTGAAGGCAAGAATCACGGTGTTGTTATTCTTCTTGATTGGTCGGGATCAATGTCGCATATTATGCAATCAACCATTGGACAACTGCTTATTCTCACAGACTTTTGTCGTCAATCAAATATTCCGTTTGAAGTCTATGCGTTTTCGGATTCTATTTGGATTCATTCGGCTGAAGGAGCGCACGGTATGAAGGCACATACAGCTAAAGCGGAGGCAAAGCAGGAAGAATACACAAAAGAAGATGCTTTTATTCAACCAATTAGTTTATTAAATTGGTTGTCGAGCAGAATGACGAAATCAGAATATGAAATCGGCAAGAGTTTGCTTTGGAATTGGAAAGGACTTGATTCTACTATTCAAGGCGGAACTGCTAGTTATAACTATCATCTTTCAGGCACTCCAACAACAAGTGCAGTATTTGAAATGTCACACATTATGGCAGACTTTATTCAACGCACAGGCGTACATTGTCCTCATACTGTTATCTTAACAGACGGCGAACCATCGGATGATATTCGTTTAAATCCTAGTTGGATGTCATTGCATCCTGATACAAGCAAAACTGCGGAAGAAACAGAACAACAACGCTGGCGCCGAACTTATTATTCTTCAGTTGTTCTTGATGATCCAATGACAGGATGCTCATATGATCTTACAAGCAAGTGCAGAAACGAAACTTCCGCAGAGCAATACGCAAGAGAGCAGGCCAACCAGCCTAGAGCAATGTGGGAGTTTGGTAATATTCGAGTTCCTGAAGCGGCACAGAGTCGCTTTGTGTGGATTGCGTGTGATATTCTTCGACGCAGAACCGGCTCACAAGTGCATTGGATTGGTCTAGTGTCAGGAAATAAAGCTTGTCCTTCAGGTCGCCGAGGTATGCATCCTGATCGACGCAGTGATTGGCGCCGTGACGGATTTGTTCGTGGAGCAGTTTTAGGATTTGATTCTGCAATCATTGTTGCTTCTGAACGATTCGATTCTACAGGCGGATACAATCATTATCATAATTCTTCACGCAGTAGTCGTGGATCACAAACGCCTTCCTCTATTCGTGCCGCTGTGACGGATCAACTTGACAAAGCAAGCAAGATGGGCAGTAAGATAGGATTAAAGAATGGATTTATGGCTTCTCGATCTCTTGACGGTGGACTGCGTATTGTTGCTACTTCAATTGGTGAAAGGTTGGCAGTTTAATGGGAGTCTGTGCTATTATTATTTTAATGCTTTCGCCCTTGTTCTTAACCCTACTCATATGCCATTGTGCAGAAATAAAGAGTCGCCGCTAATGCTTTGTGAAACTTGTAATATACAAATTCCTTCCCTTCGCAGGCGTGCTGTACCTCACGCCACTACTTGTGTGCGATGCTCAACAGAACGAGCGCATATAGGATTTATGGATTGGCATCATAAAACTGCTCCTGAACTAGTAATGATTCCCGCCGAACAAAAAGAAAATATTCGAAGAGCAAAGCGTATTGCTCAACGAAGTAGATAAGAAAGAAAAAACAAATGAAAAATAAGAAGTGCTATTGGGAGTATCGTGTTATTGTGCGTGAACTGCCTTGCTACGATACTGTGCCTACGAAGAATTTTGTGTGGGGCGTACACGAAGTTTATTTCGAGAATGACATACCTACTCTATGTACTGAACTGCCAACCTATCCAATGTCAGAAGATTCTATTGCGGACTTGCAAAAGGATATGACACGATATGCAGGCGCAATGCTGTTGCCGGTATTAAATTATTCTGTATTCGCCGATGCTCAACGCTCAACACGGCGGCGAGCGGGCGCACTTGATTCAATCGTCGGACAACAGTTAAATGAGGGGGGGGTGGGTAGTGAAAAATGAAAGTTTAGCACACTCCCCATCAATTCCTCTCAAAAGTTTTAAAATATTCCCCTTCTACTTTTCAAAATTTTTTTTTGGTATAAAAAAAT
>CANIQT010000049.1 GCA_947469885.1 Bacteroidota bacterium | reverse complement strand
GTAGTTCAATTTTAAGTGTGGAGGGATAGCCTTCATAATCGACTCATCGTCGAGCATGCCAGAAAGCAAAGCGTTGTGTATAGTCTCAACTTCTTGACCTAACGGATGGACTGATTCGTAAATAGACATACTAGTTTTATAAATCTCTTCGAGTTAAAAATCAACAGATATATTCATATTGGCAACATCATCGATTAACTAATCGACCTCTAAAATTGCTATACTGCTTATGTATATGACTGAAAATAAGACTCTACCCGCATATCGGCTATCTACCGAAGAAGTAATGGAACAGTATGACACTAGTTCTGAAGGTCTTACGCTCGCTCAAGCCAACGCCCGCTTAACCGATTACGGCCCAAACCGATTACATACAGCCAAAAAAGAATCACCAATAACCAAATACCTCCGTCAATTTAAAGACTATATGATATTTTTATTGGTGCTTAGCAGTTCGATGGCCTTCTATCTTGGCGATACTCGAACTGGCGTAGTATTAATAGCCTTGGTGATATTTAACACAACTATTGGCTTTACTCAGGAATATAAAGCCGAAAAAATCATGGAATCTCTCGGAAAACTCGTTGTTGCTGTGGCGAAGGTTGTGCGCGAAGGTAAACTAATTCAAATCGCATCAACCGAACTAGTGCCTGGGGACATTGTATATATAGAAGAGGGCGACTTCGTGCCGGCCGACCTGCGAATTATCGACGAGTCGGAACTTGCTAGTAATGATTTTGCGTTAACAGGCGAATCGAACCCTAGTCGTAAATTCACTAATTTACTGTCGGCAGATGTTGAACTTGGCGACAGACAAAACTTGGTATTCATGGGTACAACGATAGCCACCGGGCATGCTCACGGCGTAGTAATAGGTACTGGAATGCAGACCGAACTGGGCAGAATCGCAAATTTAAGCCAAGACACAAAAAGCGACTTAAGTCCTCTACAAAAAGAATTGAACAATATCGCTACAAGAGTCACGCAAGGTGCGTTTGTTTTGTGCGCCGTACTCTTACCGATAGCTATCAAAACAGGCTTAAGTAATAAAGACGCCTTCCTTTTTGCAATCGGTATTGCTAGCTCGATTATTCCGCAAGGTTTACCTGCAGAAATCAACACTGCCCTGGCCCACGCTGCCAATAAATTAGCAAAAGCCCGAGCTCTAGTAAAAAAACTTTCTGCAGTAGAAACCTTGGGTGCGACAAGTATAATCTGCACCGATAAGACGGGTACTCTCACCAAGAATGAGATGACAGTCGAAAAGATATTACTAGGACAAACTATTTACAGAGTCACCGGCTCTGGCTACGAACCAAACGGCAATATTACCAACGCTAAAGGTGAGATATTAGACGAGAAATCACTAAAAGAACTGGAGATATTTTTTGCCGCTGGGGCTATGGCTAGCAATGCTCAAGTTAACGAGCCCGACGAAGATCATATAGATTGGTACACGGTTGGCGATCCAACAGAAGGCTCATTAATAACATTGGCAAGAAAAGCCGGCGTCGAACCAACAGAACTCGATGCTCTATATCCAGAACTAAAGGAGTTTGCATTTGACTCGATCAGAAAGCGAATGAGCTCTATTAGAGTTTGGGGTGACGGCAAGCAGATATATGTTTTTTCTAAAGGAGCGCCTGAAAGTATTTTGGATAAATGTGATGACGTCTGGGACCATAACCACACTCGAAGATTGACTAGCAAAAGCCGTAAATTTATACTAGATTACCACGAAAATATGGCCGAGGAAGCCATGCGTAATCTGGCATTTGCCTACAAAGTATTACCAGCCAATACAGACCTAGACAAACTGACAATGGAGGAGGCCGAATCTGGACTCACACTAATCGGAGTTGCGTCTATGATCGATCCGATTCGTGAAGAGGTCATACAGGCCATGAAGGACGCTCATAAGGCTCATATTAAAGTCTCTATCATCACTGGAGACTACGCCACTACAGCCAAAGCAGTGGCCATAAAAGCCGGTTTATCAAATGAAGGCAAAGACATTAAGGTGATTAGCGGGCTAGAAATCCGGACTATGGACGATTCGTATATTCTAAAGCTGTTAAAAAGCGAAAATGTTATATTTTCTCGTGTCAGCCCAGAAGATAAACTGCGTATTGTCGGATTAGTCAAAGACAGTGGTCAAGTTGTAGCAGTTACGGGTGACGGTATCAACGACGCCCCTGCCCTTAAGAGAGCTGATATTGGCGTGGCGATGGGTCGTACAGGTACAGACGTCGCCAAACAATCGGCGGACATAATCTTATTAGACGACAGTTTTAATACTCTAGTAGGTGCCATACAACAAGGTCGTATTGTGTTTCAAAATATTAAAAAAGGAACTCTTAGCTGCTTTACTAGCAATGGAGCAGAGCTTGTAGTTAACCTGTCTAGTTTGGCGGCATTTTCTATTTTCCACATCCCTTTGGCTATAAGCGTCATGGAGATTCTAGCAATAGACTTAATTGCCGAACTATTTCCTATTGCTGCATTAGGCTGGGATCCGGCTGATGGCGAACTCATGGATGACCAACCGAGAAACCCAAACAATCACATACTCGAACCGCGATCAATGATAGACCTGGCATGGAGCGGGCTACTTATCGGCGTTCTAGCTTTCAGTAATTACCTGCTATTTTTTAGTCGTGCTCACATTAGTCCGCATACCGTTACACCCTGGAGCCCAATTCACATGGAAGCGACCTCAATAACCTATTTAACTATCGTACTATGTCAGCTAGGTAATATCATGCAGAGACGCAGCCGTTACGGAATATTCACGCTGTATCAATTTAAAAATAATAAACTTTGGCTGGCTCTCGCGCTTTCAATGTTCTGTGTAGCAAATATCATTTATAACCCTTGGATTGCACCGTATTTTAGAGCAGGACCGCTGGCATTCATCGACTGGATTTATGCAGTAGCAGCAATGATAATATTTGTATTTATACGGGAGCTGTATCGAGTCAGCCGTAAACCAAAAGCGGCATTGAACACTGAGCTAGTTCAGATTTAAGGCTTGGTCTGATGCGGTCATAAAAGCATCTTTATCATCACCTTCATTTGCGAGAAATATATCGGAAATATCTTTAACGCCAGACATATTTAGAGTAGCTTCGTCGCCAGAATGCGCCATCTCGGCTGCCTCTTCCTCGCAAAATTGTTCAAATGTCTTTTTATCTTCATCGGTTCGTTGGCGAGAAAAT
>CANIQT010000048.1 GCA_947469885.1 Bacteroidota bacterium | reverse complement strand
ACAAGGTAAATATTATGTCTACTATCGCAACTTTTTTTAGATTATTAACAGGTGCTCAATTTGCTCCGAAATGGGGTGCTCAATTTGCTCCGAAATCAACTGCTCACTTTAAACCGAAATACTATGCTCAATTTGTCCGAAATCTCCACCACTCAGCTTAATGAAATAATTAAGGGAAAAAGAAATATCACCGCAGATTTTGCTTTATTGCTTGAAAAAGCATTGGACATTAAAGCAGAATTTTGGATGAACCTCCAAACATCTTATGAATTGGATGTTTCAAGAATCAAGGAAAAAAACATTCAGAAGTTTTCACAAGTTGAAAGATGGAACACAATCAAACAATTTGTTCCTGTTTCATATTTCAAAAAACAAGCTTTGTTAAGTGATGATTTGTTGGAAAATGAAAATAAGATTAAAGAAATCTACAATGTCAAAAACATTGATGGTATTATTAATGCAGCATCAAGACCTTGTTACTCCCGTTTCAAGAAATCAGTTGCCTTACAGGAAAATGTAATAAACATTGTCGGCTGGACAAAGTTAGTAGAGTGGAGAGCTAAAGATGAAAAAGTTGCTACTTTCTCGTTTAAAAATAAGGATGAAGTAATATCAGAATTCAAAAAAATATGTACTAAAAAGAATTTAGTTTCAAATACTGAAAAGCTTTTAGCTCAATATGGCATTAAACTTATAAATCAACCAAAGCCTGACAAAGCCCCAATTGATGGAATGGCTTTTTGGAGTGATAAAAATCCTGCAATTGGTGTAACATTAAGACATAGTAGAATTGATAATTTTATTTTTACTGTAATGCACGAATTAGGACATATATACTTACATCTGTCTAAAGATAAAAAGAGGGAATTCGTTGAAAATTTAGATGACCATACCTATATGAGTAAAAATCCCGAAGAAAATGAAGCAAATGAGTTTGCTTCTAATAATCTTATTGACCCTGGCAAATGGGATGAATTTAAGATGAATAATTTTATTATTGATGATGCTGATATTATAAAATTCGCAAATGAGATAAAAATTAACCCTGCAACGGTAAGGGGCAGATTGTGTCACGAAGACCACAACTATTACAGGAAGAGAACAATAATTCCAAACAAATTAAGTTAATAATTCTGCTCGATGTTCTTCCATAGTAAAAACACTCCAAATCCTATATTGACTGAAGTTCCAAAGTGTTTAACATTGCCTGTTTCTCTTAAAATTGTACTTTTGAGAAAAAAAATCTTACATTTTTGTGTTAGTAATGAAAAATTGTTTAATTTTGCAACTTAACTTATAAGTGAAGTGCTCCGTAACCCTCGATAAATTAGATGAAGAAGGTTTTACTTCACTATATGTTTTCACTTTTGTAGGTGAAAAAGATTCAGAATATTCTAAATTTTGGGATAAATTTGAATCAGATAAAACAGTACAATGGGAGTTTGATGTGATAGACCAAAGAATTACAACTATTTTGCAATATGGTGCAGAAGACGAACATTTTAGAATGGAAGGAAAAGGCACAAAAGCACTTCCTATTAACGCTAATAGCAAATTAAGATTATACTGTTATAGAATTGACCCGGGAATATTAATAATTGGAAATGGTGGTATTAAACTCAAAAATCCAGACGCTACTAAGAATAAGACAAAAGATTTTCCGGAATTATATCGCTATTGCGAAACTATAAGAGCAGTTGGCTTGAAAATTGAAGAGTTACTAAGAGATAAAACAATAGGCAGAAAAGATAATGATTTACTCCGCCTAAAACAATTTGAAATAAACATACCTGATGATCCAAAGTCCTAGAAAAAAAAGAACACGCCAATTAGAAAGTGGCGTTGTTAGATATGTTGACCATTCTTTAGCAATTGCTAAACAAATCAATATTATCTTGAAAAAGCTTGATAAAAATCAAGCGTATCTTGCTGATAAACTTGGCAAAAAGGAATCTGAAATTAGTAAATGGTTGCGAGGTACGCATAATTTTACTTTGAAAACAATTTCAAAAATTGAAGATGTTTTAGGCGAATCTATTATTGTTTGCCCTAAAGATGTTAAACCTCAGGAAGTACATTTTTATGTATTTTCTGAATATCAAAAAGTTTTATTAAAAGATAAACCAACAAATACTGTTAATACTTCGCAAGTATTTCAATCTCTAGCAATGACTGGAAACGTAATGCTTACGGAAGATTGCGCTTCCTATAATTAGCGAAATAAATTATGAGTAAAGAAGAAGCAAAACCTATTACTATTTCAAGCAAAATTGTTAGTATTTATATAAACAATTTTAGAGTTGGTGTGGTTGATGAAGAACAAAAGAAAGCGATTGACAATAGTAAATTTGCTTATGAATTTAGTTTGGCTTTCAATACTGCTGATATTGGCATTAACAGAATAAATATTATTTCTAACATCAAAATCTATTTAGACCAATCCAAACAAACATATTTGGGAGATATGGAATCTACAGGTGTTTTTGAAATTGAAAACATCAATGACATTATTAAAGAACACCAGGGTGCCATACCTACTGTTATTTTAGCTATGTTTGGTGGTATATTACTTTCAACTACTAGAGGATTTTTACTATTAAAATCTAAAGATACCATTGTTGATGGTGCATTGCTTCCTATTGTCAATATTCAGGAACTTTTTAATCCTTCTCAATCCGCTGCAACTGCTACAGAAGCTAACCCTAAAGTAGTTAAGTAATACTTTTTATAAATTATTTTATACGTTTATTTTTAAAAGTAGGATTTGGGCATTCCCTTTCAGGTCGGGCTTTACGTTACAATCTTTTGCGAAAAGCAAAAGGATTTTCACTACAATCCCTAATGCAAAAAGAAGCGGTGTTCGTTCCTCACTTTTTAATTTAACCCACCCCCAACCGCACAATCACGGCTATTGCAGTTGCTTTCACACAATGCCAACTCAAAACTGCAAAATGGTTTGCTGTCATTTTTAACTGTCATACTTTTTGTGGGGTTTTCTCCAACACAAAACAGCACATTCATTTTTGCTTTTGAATAATTATTTTTTAATAGAAAAAGCAAAAATAAATAAGCTGTTACCAACCTAAAAAACCCAACAAAAAGACGTTCACTCCAACCGCCACCACCGTTCTCTTATGCCAGTTAAAAATGAACAGACACTATTTAACATAATGTTGCATTATAATTTTCTTTCGCTATCGCCTATGCAAGCATCCTAACGCCACGAAAAAGTTATAATTAACATTATGTGTAAATATTTCAAACCATCGCACTTATTACATAAGTGTAGCCGTGATTAACCTCACACACCCGCCCTAAAAACCAACGCACCCTCCCGCCCTTTAGTTGTTGCTGTAAATAAGAAAGCAGTTTT
>CANIQT010000047.1 GCA_947469885.1 Bacteroidota bacterium | reverse complement strand
TCCGGAAAAAGAATGTGTTGGCTTCTATTGTTTCCCTGCATAAATTGCATATTAAAAGATACAAAACATCATCCAATCAATATAAACTAGTTATTAAAAGTATTGAATAAAAGAAGGTGAGTTCTTAGACAGTTTGACGGTTTGCGGCTTGGCGCATACCCTTTTCGGGTTGCGCTTGTGCGCTATTATGGGTTGTGCACTATTTGATTTTGCTCGTTTCGTCCCAACGATTATCAAATATTGCAATTATTGAAATTTTATTTTTATTTATTGAATAATATACAGAGAGGACTTTACTTAGAACTGCTCTTCTTATTCTTTTCTTTTGAGACTCTAAATATAATGTTGGATAAATGATTATTATTTTTTCAAAATCATTTAAGTCTTTATAAAATCTATTAACTTCTTTTTCTGAAAATTTCTCCAGAAGATATGAAACTATTTCTTTAGCGTTTTCTAAAGATTGCTTCGAATATTGAACAATAAAATCCTCTTTCTCAGCCATTTTTCAATTCATTCCAAAACTGAGTTGAAGAAATCACATTTCCAGTATCGATGTCATCAATTCCATGTTGCAACATTTTTTGTTGGTTTTCTGATAAGTCATCCCACCAATCAACTTTAGATTTTGATTTTTTTAGACAATCAAGAAACTCAATAATATTTTCATCTGAAAGCTTATTAATCCAAGCAATCAAATCAAGTTTCTTTTTGTTGAGTTCTGCTGTTGACATATTTTTAGTTGATTTATAACAAAGATAAAGACTTTAATGAATCTATCAAATCTATTTGCTTCGTCATTTAACTTGAACGTATTGGTAGGATGATTAAGTAAAGCAGATTGTTTATGTGCCTTGCCCATAACGTCAGTCCGTCTAATAACTCCCTTTACTTAACAAATATAGCTGATTTAAAGCCCGCACAAGCAAGGTTAATACAAATTAATAGTGCAGTTGGTCGAAAATTTTGCGTCCGTCCTGGGAAAGAGAAATGCTTTTACAAAGGCGACTATTTGCAGGAAAAAAAAGGCAAGCTCTTGGAAGAAATTTTTTAGGATATCCTGGTCTAAAATATTCAGGATTCTACGCAGATTGTAAGCGATGAACATGCATCCAACATCTGCACTGGCCCTTTTCTTGCCCTTACATTGCATATAGCAACTCTAAATTTTTGCTTAACCCTTACTATAAAAAAGTAACTCTGTTCTAATAGCTTTTAATGAGGTCTTATTAAACCATCCATCACTAATATTATAATTAAATAGATGTTGTGCAACGGTCACCGATGTTGCACTAAACCACGCCTTGCGTGGTAGCTTTTAATATTGTTGTTGTTTTTATCCTTCGTTCAAAGATAACCAAATAGTGGAAGTTGTTGTAAACGTCTAGATAATAAAAAAAACAAATGCACCTAATGATTTACAACCATTAGTATAAAGGGCCTGCACCCAAGTGGATGGCTTTGAGGCGATATCTCGCCGATTAGAACGTCGAATGAACACCCAGCGACGAAGTGATAGCACCATGCGGTCAGCGAAGCAAAGCCGGCAGGTGTTAATGCGAATATCGAATGTTTGTTGAACCACATCCCGATAGCTAGCGGGAGTTTCTGCGGAGCACAGAGCCGTCACTTTTTTTTAGGTGCTGTTTATGGGCTGGTTTTCTTGACTGTCAAAAGTTATAATAGCAGTAACAATAGTAACCAAGCACCTGAACCAATACCATAATTTTTCCACACTTTTCTCTTTTTGATTTTATGAGCTTCTTCTGTATATGCTTGATTGTATGTATTATTTTTCATCAATTCAGCATCTTTATACTTTAAGTTTTCGTCAGAAGGTTCAGATGATGCACAAGCTACGGCTGGAATTAACCCAAATAAAGGGGAGAGAACAATTGTTGTGGCAGCTGTCCACCCAGCTCCTGACTTTTTACCTTTATAATTATAATTAGCATCCTGTTTTCCTTTGAGTGACATATCACTTGAAGATGTATTTACAACCGAAGTGTTTGGGGAGTCGGTAAAGATGTCTTTAGAGCCATTCTCATAGCGAATCATTAAGACGTCAGATTTGAGTATTGTAAAATTCGGTCCGCTTTGATTGTCGAATCTTTTGTACTTGATTTCTGTAGTCGTTACCTCAGTTATTTTTGCCTGAATGTCTTCACTCGATTTTTTTGTAATTATGTCTTGTGTAAAACCTAAAGAGGCAGTAAAAATTGATACCAATGTTGTTAAGATGATTTTCTTCATTTTTTTGTAATTTAATTTTCCTACATGTATGGCTTTTCGGTTTCGCCCCGTTTTTTTAAAAGGTTGCTGAACTCCTTTTTTGTTTCTTTCGATGTTTTTCTTGTTATGTGTGTCTAGACGTGTCAAATGTTGGTGGTTCTCTCGTTTGTGTCATTCCGCTGTGTCGTTTTTAAAACTATCCAATAACGTTTTGGGCTTGGCGAAGGTGGCGTCCCGCAGCGCCGTCGGCAAGCCTTTGGCGGCCGATGGATAGCTATCGGGATTCACCACAAACCTGCCTGCATCCCTTTCGCTATAGCTTGTGCCTCCGCTAAAGCTTCAGCGACATGAGGTCAGCGACATGCGGTCAGCGAAGCAAAGCCGGCAGGTGTTGATGCGCTAGTTTTTATTTATTTGTCAAACGAGTACAAATTTTAGAAATAGAGCGAAACTGTATGTCATAACAGTTCGCCCCATTTTTTCTGTATAATTTTATTACTGTAATTGAACAGTTGTGCAGGTATTAGCAGAAAAAGTTACTAAGCCAGAATAATACTCAACCCCTGTTTGGTCTTCGACACTATAGGTATATGATTTAGTTTTATCACTACCTAAATCAATCACTACTGTCACAGAACTAGTTTGTCCGCAATTTGGTGCACCTGTCCAAAACACTGACGCAGCAGAAGAACCAACTAATGTTCCATTAACATAGTAAGTCAAAGCGGTTGCACCATCACCTAATAAAAAGTTTGCTTCAGCTTGGTCATACCAAAAAACAATACCCCCTTCATAAACACAGGTACCATCATCTTCTTCGGCAGCAGAATTAAAATTCTTGCTGTCTACGTCCACACAACCTTTAATTTTATCCTTTTTACAGCTATGAAAAATTGATACTCCTCCTATTAAAAATAGGTACACGATTAATGCAATTACTTTTTTCATGTTCATTTTGTTTTTGTTTTTTTATATTAATTTAATTTTTCCTTCTTTTTACCTAAAATTAGGAGAAGCATGGGGCATTTAATAAATACATGAATTTCGAAATAAATATTCGATAAAAGCTATATTTGATTGCATTGCCTTCATGCTCTCCTAAAATTATTAATTATGTAACCGTTTCAAATTATTAAATGAAATATTAAGCGTTTGTATTTTTAAAAACGTTAGTTATTATTTAATTATAAATTTAAATTATCATTGTAAGCATTATTGTGTCCAATTAAATTGTTTTCCAAAGACAAACAATTTGTTTGACAATTTGGGTCATTCATTAGGAAAATTGAAAATTTTGACCATACTTGTCACAATTTTAAAAATATGTACAACCAAAATAAAATTTTAAGAGTCCTGCAACTCATAAATTTACTTAAAACTAAACCTGCAAAAAGTATTCGGCACCTCGCTGAAGTAATTAATAGCACACAAAGGACGATTTATCGATATATTGATCTATTAGCCGAATTAGGCTTTCATATAGAAAAAGATAATTCTAACCGATTTTTTATTGAAGCAAACGAAAAAAACAATGATCTTGATTTTAACATTGATGAAATTCAATTTCTAAATCAACTAGTACAAACCGCAGGAAAAGATAGTATGCTTAAAGATTCCATCCTTAAAAAACTTTATATTGTTTCCGATATACAAATTAATTCGCAGCATTTGTTGAAGGCGCATCTTGGTAAGATCATTGAGTTATTGTCAAAAGCAATTCTATCCAAAAAGCAAGTAATATTAAGGAAATATCATAGTGTAAACTCCAGCATTATCAGTGATCGACTTGTCGAACCTATTTCATTTACTGACAACTTTCAAAGTCTTGCTGCTTATGAAATAAAAACCGGAGAGAATAAATATTTTAATATTGAACGTATCAGTGCTATTGAAATCACTAAACATTCTTTCAAATTTACTTTACTACATAAATTCGTTACTCCAGATGTGTTTGGATTTTCTGAAACGAAAAAGGAATATCAAATCGAACTCCTTATGACTTTAAGAGTATATATTTTATTAAAGGAAGAATACCCGATGACTACTCCATTGCTAAAATTCGACAAAACAAATAAATTATATAATTTCAAAGCTACTGTATATAGCTTAAAACCCATAACCCGATTTGTTTTAGGCTTTCTAAATGAAATTACAGTTGTTGGATCTAAGGAGTTTAAAGCACACCTAAGAAATCATGTGGATACGTTGCTAAAGGGAAATGAATAATTTTTTTAATCATAAAAAAAATTTTAAAAACTAATTCTAAACAAATACTTCTCAGAAAAATTGCACTTATAAATTGAACTGTGTTGTAGAACCTTGGATTGAGTAAATATTAGCACTAAATTGAATCCTGTATTTGTAAGTCTCAATGAATCTAAGGATTTTACTATAACGATAAATCGATATTATGTTTATGCCGGTATCGGGTTGCTTTCGCTAGCTTTTGTCTTAAAGGATCCATGTGATATTTTATAAAGTCGATTTTGGTTCAGTGCAATTGTTAAAAGCTTGTCTTTAATCGGTTCGTCATCAATAATCAAGTTTTTGTTTTCTGCATAAAATTTCAACATTGCTTCAAAATCAAAATTTTCAGGGGATAATTCAATAGGACCTTTTATATATGAGGCTTCTGAATGGCCGTAAATTCCGTATTTGATTGTGCCATGATGAAAGTCAACAAAAATTTGTAAATCGAGAAATTGTCAAGCCGACCAAAAAGCATGGCTATGACCATCGAGTATTGAAAGTGTGTATGAAAACTAAAAACAAATTTTTAATGATGATTTTATAAGCGAAAAAATTTGTCGACTAAGCTTTAAAATGAGAATCCAAATTGCGTGACCCTCGCTTGTGTTTCCGCTAACGGTTTGCGTGCAGGCGCTTGTTACCCTGTGTTGCGCCTGCGGCAGGGTTATGGCGCTTGCACGCTGTTATGCACTGTACCTTACTCTAGTAAACTTTTAATTTCAAGTTTTAATTTAGGCAAACTATTAATAAGAATTGACCAAATCATATCATCAGCTATATTATCATAGCTGTGAATTATTCTATTCCTTGTACCAACTATATTTCTTGAATTTTCTATTTTAAAATCGGTTTTTCCTTGAGTATTCTATTTACTGCCTCACCAATGATTTCTATATTCCTTTCTACTGCTCTTTTGGTCTTTATATCTTTTTGATATTCCAAGAAATTTTTTGGTTTATCCTCGAAAAATGATTCAATTTCATCAATCGAATTTAGAATATCGTATAGCCAAGTATTAATTTTATTATCCATAAATAAGCCGCTTTTCATTATCAATTTGCTTCCTCAAAAATGGATTGCGTATTCCTTTTTCCTCTAATAAATCAACAGGCCGATTAAATATTGACTCCAATTGATCTTTTAAATCAAAGTAATTATCGGCATATTCTGACAAATCAAGCTTTTCAAAATCAACTACTAAGTCAATATCACTTTCATTTGTAAATGTGTCCTTTAGAACTGAACCAAATACAAAAAGCTTACTAACCTTATGTTTAGCGCATAGGTTTTTAATCTTTTCAATATTTAACTCTACCAGATTCATGACCGTAAAGATAGAAGATTTTCAGTTTATTGCAAGAAGGTATTGTGCATAACGTCAGAGTGTGAATAACCCCCACAATCCACTATTAATTTTGTTTATAAGTAATCCCCTAAAAATAGATGATTTCCATGAGTAATTCGTATCTTCAATAAAATTAATAGGCATGAATTTCATAGCTATACAGGATCGGGAACCCCGCCTTACGACAAAGCACATGTTAGCGGGAGCACAAGAAGAGTAGAATTTCAGCCTTCAAACTTCAACGAGAACTTCAACCAACTTTCTATGAATTTTACGTCTCGTGATGGCAAAAATCGAAGTGATGTTTATTTGA
>CANIQT010000046.1 GCA_947469885.1 Bacteroidota bacterium | reverse complement strand
CTTCGGGTAACAATGATAAAATCTGTTCTACATCCATTTAGCAAAAGTCGGAGTTGCTTTAACTAGTTCTGGCTGCATTCTCCTTTAGTTACAAAGAGTTGGGTGTGGAAATCATTTCTTCCGAACAGTTGTGGTGATAACACCAACAACGGCTAAAAAATTTCAACAAATTTATTAAATAATCCAACACTCCATCAAATTTTATTTTGAAATTTAATACTGAAAAACTAACACAGTTTGTTGAACAGACTAAAAATTTCGTTGAACAGACACAAGTTGCACCAACTCTATAAGGAGTTGCTCCAACTCTATAAGGAGTTGCTTCAACTCTATAAGGAGCTGCTTCAACTCTATAAGGAGTTGCTTCAACTCTATAAGGAGTTGCTTCAACTCTATAAGGAGTTGCTCCAACTCTATAAGGAGTTGCTTCAACTCTATAAGGAGTTGCTTCAACTCTATAAGGAGTTGCTTCAACTCTATAAGAAGTTGCTCCAACTCTATAAGAAGTTGCTTCAACTCTTAAAGGAGTTGCTAAAACTGTTACTAAACCGTTGTTAAACCCTCTCTTTCAGTCGATTAATGCATTAGAAGATATTTTTATTGATGTAAAACCTTAAAAAAGAAGAACTGGTAAGTAGTATCTGTGGCAAATTTGCACTTACTTTTGCGATAAAATGGAAAACAGACCAACCAATAAAAATGCTATTTTTGCACCCCTTAAAAAGTTGCCTGATTGGTAACTTTTTATGTTTATATGGTATTTGAACGATGAGTTTTGAAATAAATAAGGAGGTTTACTTGCAAAAAATGGTTGCACTTAATTGTTGTGTCATTATTCCTACCTATAATAATGCTCAAACATTGCTGAAAGTGATTGATGATGTGAGGCAATGGACGGATAATATTATAGTGGTGAACGATGGCTCAACGGATACTACTTTGGAATTGCTTGACAGGGTTAAAGGCATTGACCTGCTTACTTACCCCAAAAACAAAGGCAAGGGGTATGCTTTGCGAACTGGAATAAAACATGCTCAACAAAAAGGTTACCGGTATGCTATTACGATTGATAGTGACGGGCAACATTTTGCGGATGATATTCCGTTGTTTATATATAAAATTGAATTGGCTCCTGATTCCTTGCTGGTGGGTGCCCGCAACCTGAGAGAGGAAAATATGCCAAAGAAAAACACGTTTGGAAACAAGTTTTCTAATTTTTGGTTTCGTTTTCAAACCAATATTAAACTGCCGGATACACAATCGGGGTATCGCCTCTACCCTATCGAAAAAATGAAAGGCACCAGGTACTTTTGCAATAAATATGAATTTGAAATAGAGGTGATGGTACGCGCGGCATGGAAGGGAATAAATGTGGAAGCGGTACCTGTGAAGGTTTTTTATGCTGAAAAAGGAAAACGCATTTCTCATTTTCGTCCGTTTATGGATTTTGCCCGCATTAGTTTGCTGAATACATATTTGGTTATTCTTGCCTTGCTTTGGTACAAACCTATTCATCTTATTAAAAGTTGCACGAGAGAAAATATTAAAAAATTTATGCACAAACATTTTCTTGATTCGAACGAGCCGATATTAAAAAAATCGGTGGCGGTGGCGTTTGGTGTGTTTATGGGCATTATCCCCATCTGGGGCTATCAGTTTGTTTCGGCATTGATATTTGCACATTTTATGAAACTCAACAAAGCAATTGTAGGACTTACGGCACAAATAAGTGTACCGCCAATGATTCCTTTTTTGCTTTACGGCAGCCTGAAAACAGGGCAACTGGTTTTGGGAAAAGATTTGCACGACAATATTTTTAATAAAACACTGACCATTGAAACTGTAAAACAACACCTGGTGGAATATTTGGTAGGGAGTATGTTTTTTGCAGTTATCATGGCAATATTATTCGGAATAGTGGCGTATATTTTATTGAAAATAGCAGGGAAGAAAATATTGAAACCTTTATAAGAGTCAAGAGTTAAGAATCAAGAGTCAGGAAACCATAACCTAATGACCAATGACTAATGACCAATGAACCAATGAGCACCATATTCACATACATCTATCGTTTTCTTAAAAAAAGAAGAGTTGTTTTCTTTCTTTTGTTTTTGAGTGCAATGGCATTTGTTGGTTTTTTTGCTTCCAAAATACAACTGGAAGAAGACATCACCAAAATGATGCCTACCGATGCAAAAATAGAAAGGCTAAATACTATTTTCAAAAATTCAAAGTTTCTTGACAAATTAGTAGTCACGGTTTCTTTAGCTGATTCGACAGCCAAAGCCGAGCCGGAAGAGTTAATTGCATTTACCGATAGTTTGGTTTCTTCGGTTCAAAAATTTGACACCTCACTTGTAAAAGAAATAACATATAAAGTGAATGACGATGTGATGTACGATGTGTACAACACTTTTATTGATAACCTTCCGGTGTTTCTCGAAGAAAAAGATTACACCACCCTCGACCATTTAATTACCACCGAACGATTAGACACTACCCTCCAAAACGACTATAAAACCTTGATTTCTCCGGCAAGTATGATTTTAAAGAAAAACATTCTTCGCGACCCAATTGGAATTACACCTTATGCACTGAAGCGAATGCAGAGTTTGCAGTTTGATGATAATTTTGAATTACAAAATGGATACATCTTTACTAAAGATAAAAAACATTTGCTGTTTTTTATTACTCCAAAAGTAAAAGCATCAGAAACGGATAAGAACAAAAAGCTGCTGACTTTATTAGACGAAGCGATTGAGAAAAACTGCGCTGTTACAAAAAATAAACTCTATGCAGAATATTTTGGCACTGCTGCTGTTGCGGTTGGCAATGCTGTGCAAATAAAAAAGGATGTAACACTAACGGTAAGCATTACCCTCATTGGATTATTTTTATTTATCAGTTTTTTCTTTAAACGGATAGAAGTTTTCTTTTTGATTTTTCTTCCTGTTTTGTTTGGTGGTGCATTCTCTCTTGCTTTATTATATTTGTTCAAAGGTGCCATATCAGGCATAGCAATTGGTGCTGGCTCCATTGTTTTGGGAATAGCAATGGATTACACCATTCATTTCTATACTCATTTCAAACACGTTAATTCGGCAGAAGAAACAGTAAAAGATTTAGCATTTCCGCTTACTCTTGGAAGTACTACTACCATTGGAGCATTCCTTGGTTTGACATTTATTAAATCGGAAGCTCTTCAAGACTTCGGAATGTTTGCAGCATTCAGTTTATTAGGCGCTGCTTTGTTTACCTTAATTATTTTTCCACACTTTATGAGGAAAAGAAAACAGGCAGAACATTCAAAAGACCTTGAACATAAACTCAACCTTATTGAAAAAATTGCTTCTTACAAATTCGAAAAAAACAAATACCTTATTTGGTTTATTATCCTAATTTCTGTTATTTCTATTTTCACTTCTCAACGTGTAGGTTTCGAACCCGATATGATGAAAATGAATTATGTGGAAAAACATTTAGCAAATGCAGAACAAAACTTGAATGCGATTAGTAATGTGTCGTTAAAGAGTATTTATTTGGTTGCAAGCGGAAAAGATTTAGATGAAGCACTTGCTAACAGCGAAAAAAGTTTGCCACAGTTAAATAAACTGGAAAAGGATAAAGTACTCAAAAAGTATTCTTCCATTTCCACTATTCTTCTTTCCAGAGCAGAACAACAAAAACGAATAGCCCGCTGGAAAAACTACTGGACACCTGAAAAGAAAGAGAAACTAAAATCAGAATTAATTGCTAAATCAACGAAATATAAATTCAAAGAAAATGCTTTTACCGGATTTTATGAAATGCTGAACAAAGATTTTTCCCCGATTAGTGCTAGTGCATTCAGCGGGTTAAAATCAACCTTGCTGGATAATTACATCAGCGAAAATAAAAATGAAACAACGGTGGTAACAGTTATAAAAGCAACAGCCGAAAACGAAGACAAGGTGGTAAATGCTTTTACCGAAAATAAAAACTTAGTGGTGTTTGATAAAAAATTTCTGACCAATCACTTTATCGAAATCATAAAAAATAATTTTAATTTAATTCTTAGAATATCATCTCTGCTGGTGTTAATCATCCTCATTATTTCTTACGGACGATTTGAGTTGGCACTTGTTTCTTATATACCGATGGTACTTAGTTGGCTGTGCATACTTGGTGTGATGGGTGCTTTCGGAATCAAATTTAATATCATTAACATCATTGTTTCTACTTTTATTTTTGGTTTGGGCGATGATTACAGCATTTTTATTACAGATGCCCTGATGAACGAATACAAAACAGGGCAAAAGAATCTTGCATCATACAAAACAGGAATATTTATTTCAGCCACCACCACCATGATTGGAATTGGTGTATTAATATTTGCCTCACATCCTGCTTTAAAATCAATTGGTTTAATTACCATCATCGGTATGTTTTCGGTTTTGATTATCTCCAATACTATTCAGCCTGCATTGTTCAAATTCTTTATCACTAACAGAACAGATAAGAAGCGGGTACCGTTTACTTTCATCAGTTTATTTCAGTCGCTTTTTGCTTACGGATGGTTTACGGTAGGTTGTTTTACATTGATTCCTGTAGGATTTATTATTGTAAAAGTATTACCTCTTCCAAAGAAAACACGACTAAAAATATTTCATCAGTTGAGGCATTATTACACAAAGTCCATGATATATGTGCATGTTCATGTTCGAAAAAAAATCATTAATGAAACACACGAAACATTTTCAACTCCTGCAGTTGTAATTTGCAATCATCATTCGGTAATTGATTCATTGTTGATGCAATCGTTAAACCCGAAATTAATTTTGATGGTAAATGATTGGGTGTGGGATTCTGCGTTTATGGGACCAATAGTACGTTTGGGAGGTTTTATACCCAAGGCGGCAGGCTACGAAGAAAACTTGGGTAAGATTCGCGAATTGATTGCTGATGGATATTCATTGGCTGTATTCCCAGAAGGCTCTCGCTCCGACAGTGCTAAAATAGGGCGTTTCCACAAAGGTGCATTTTACATTGCCGAACAATTGAAAGCTGATATTGTTCCCATTATTTTTCATGGAAATGCTTTTATACAAGGCACTGACGACAGCTTTATGTTGAAACCCGGAAGGCTGACAGTGAAGTATCTTCCCCGCATTATGGCGGATGATAAGCGATTTGGAACGGAGTATTCGGCACGAACAAAAAACATCAGCAGGTATTTTAAAGAAGAGTATATTAAGATGAGAACAGAAATAGAAACGGTTGATTATTTCTTTAATCGTCTCACCAAAAATTATATTTACAAAGGTCCGTTGCTCGAATGGTACATGCGAGTAAAAGTAAAAATGGAAGATAAATATCGTTTGTTCGAATCGTTGTTGCCCAAAAAAGGAATCATTACTGATGTGGGTTGTGGTTATGGATTTCTACCATATATGCTGGCTTTTATGAGCGAAGACCGAGTGGTTATTGGAACCGATTATGACAAAGAAAAAATTGCAACAGCTAACAATTGTTTTTCTAAAACAAAAAATATTTCGTTCTTTGCAGCCGATGCCACCGAATGTGAATTACCAAAAAGTGATGCATTTATTTTAAGTGACATATTGCATTATTTACCTATTGCTGAACAAGAAAAATTAATTGTAAAATGTATCAATAATCTTTTGCCAAACGGAATGTTATTGATTCGCGATGCCGACAGTAGCATGAGCAAACGGCATTGGGGCACACGATACACAGAATTTATTTCGACCAACGTGGGTTTCAACATAACAAAAAACAAACTGGAATTTGTTCCGGCAAGTTTTATAATGGATGTTGTAAAAAGGAATAACTTTACTATTCAAAAAATGGATAATACAAAACTAACCTCCAATGTAATTTACATTGTGAGGAAATAAAATAGGAAGATGTCAAAATACGATGTAGTTATAATAGGTAGCGGACTTGGTGGTTTGGAGAGTGCTTATATTTTAAGTAAGGAAGGTTACAAAGTGCTGGTGCTCGAAAAAAATAGACAACTGGGTGGTAGCCTTCAGATTTTTGTGCGCGACAAAGCCATATTCGATACAGGCATACATTACATTGGCGGACTTGACGATGGACAAAACCTGAACCAGTGCTTTAAGTATTTCGGCATCATGGATAAACTCAACCTCATTAAAATGGATATGAACGGGTTCGACCGTATTTCGTTTGGTGATGATAGCAATGAATACTGGCATGCACAAGGGTATGATAATTTTGTGGAGCAACTTGCAAAACAATTTCCGCATCAGCGACAGGAGCTACAAACATACATAGAGCGAATTCAAGATGTTTGTAATTATTTCCCTCTTTATCAGTTGAAAGAGGATGATGCACCTATTATTGCTACCAAACATTTGGATGTGAGTGCTAAAGATTTTATTTCTTCCATTATTTCTGATACTCGTTTACAATCTGTGTTAGGGGGTTCAAACCCTTTGTATGCAGGTGATGGCTCAAAAACGCCTTTGTATGTTCATGCTTTGGTGGTGAATACTTACATCGAAAGTTCGTATAAATGTATTGATGGCGGTGCTCAAATAGAACGCTTAATTACCAAAAATATAAAAGCAAATGGTGGTGAAATACGCAACTATGCTGAAGTTGCAAAGATTGTAGAAAAAGATGGAGTGGTTACTCACATTGAATTAAAAGATGGGGAACACATAGAAGGAAAGAATTTTATTTCCAATATACATCCTGCCACTACAATGGAAATGCTGGAATCTTCCAAAATAAAAAATGCGTATCGAAACCGTTTAATTGGTCTCGAAAATTGTACTTCTGCTTTTATTATTGATATTGTTTTAAAACCAAAATCATTCAAATACATCAACTATAATATGTATCATTTTGAAAGAAATGATGTGTGGACAGGGATACATTATACTGGAGAAATGGGTTTTGATGGCTATTGTATTTTTGTTCCAAAATCTTCGAGGGGTGGTGAATATGCTGATAGTATGACTATACTTGCTTATATGAAATTTGAACAAGTGAAAGAATGGGGTGATACGTATTCTACTATACCAAAACACAGAGATTCACGGGGTGAACAATACGAAGAATTCAAACAAAGAAAAACAGAAGAGTTGCTTGATTTGGTTGCCAAGAAAATACCGAATATAAGAAGCGTTATTCAATCTGTTACCACATCCACTCCGCTTACATATAGAGATTACATAGGTGCTAAAGATGGCGGATTATATGGAATTGCAAAAGATTTTCATGACCCTTTAAGGACATTTATTTCACCGACCACCAAAATACCTAATTTGTTTTTCACCGGACAAAACCTCAATATGCATGGAGTATTGGGTGTTACTGTTGGTGCTATCCGTACTTGCGGGGTTTTTGTAGGACAAAATTATCTCTTACGCAAAATAAATAATTCCTGATTTTTACTACTCAATATTTACTTTGCTTTTAAAACTTACGATTATTTATCCCTAATCGCAATTTCATCAATTGATAAACAGGCAAAGGAGATAATAATTTAGAATAAAGTTCTTATACTAATTCCTGACACAAAAGACCTGCTAAGGCTGGATATTTCGGTGTAATTGAGCACCCCATTTCGGAGTAAATTGAGCAGTGGAAGTTAACATCTAAATTAGATACGATAATTGTTTGCAAAATTAGTTTAATTATTATTTGTTTCTGTATTTATTTTAACAATTGTTGTTTTTTTTCTG
>CANIQT010000045.1 GCA_947469885.1 Bacteroidota bacterium | reverse complement strand
TGGTTTTAAGATAATGAAACAAAAATTTGTTCAGGAACTTGAAAAATCTTTGGTAAGAGAAATTGTAGTTCAATGTGGTGGAAGCCTTGATATATTTGAAAAAAAATTCGGAAAACCTCCTAAATAATTTCTTCCGAACAGTTGTGGTGATAACACCAACAACGGCATTAAGGTTAAAAAAAAGGCGGAATATACCTCACTTTCTATTTTTAATTTGTCGTTATTCTGAAAAAAATAACGACAACCATAAAAAAAGTAAAAAATGAAACCGTATTAAAATAAAGGGTTTTGGAGGAAATACTTGATTCTACGGAAATTTTTTAACAACACCACTTTTCTCTCTTATGTTTGTAGATTTTTGTAAAACAAAAAGCTCCCCGATTATCGGGGAGCTTTTATACTTTATACTTTGGACTTACTACTCTTTACTTAATACTTACTTCCAACTTCACCACAAAATGCCAAAAATTTCAATAAACCCATTAAAAACTCCCCCAATTCTCAAATAAAATGTTTTGAAGTGAAAGATTGAACTTTTAGTGTGAGGCAGGTATGTTTTTAAACCAAAGATTAAACTTTTGGTGTCAAAGTTTGAACATTTGAAGCGAAAGATTGAATCATTGAAACGAAAGGTTGGAACTTTGGTGTCAAAGTTTGAATATTTGAAACGAAAGGTTGAACATTTGAAACCAAAGGTTAGGTGTTTGAAGTCAAAGAAAGGATATTTGAAGCCAAAGATTGAACTTTTGGTATCAAAAGTGTTTATACAGGAATTTCAGGAATTTTTACTATTAATCAATATGTTAGCCTTCTTAACTAAAACTGCCGCCTCCCCCGTTTTTACCTTCTTTTTCATTAAAAGCCCCGAAAACACTGCAAAAATCAAATTTAGATTAATTATTGCGTCACGAAGGCTCAAAAAAGGTTTTTGAGCCTTCGTGTTTGGAACTTTAGCCTTCAAAAAAGGTTTTTGAACACTCAAAATATCTTTTTGAGTCTTAATGTTTGACAATTCAGGCTTCATGTTTGAAAGTTGAGATTTCAATAAACCTTTTTGAAGGTTCAAAATATCTTTTTGAACGTTAATGTTTAGAACTTCAAGCTTCATGTTCTGAACTTGAAGGCTCATGTTTGGAACTTGAAGACTCAAGTTTGAAACTTAAAGGCTCAAAATACTTTTTTGAGCCTTGATTATGGATTTTTGGGGTTTTGCAAAATTTATTGTCTTTTTGATTGTGTTTTCACCAAAGTTGTGAAAAAATAAACCCTACATTTCTATCCGCAAGAAACCTTGTAGAACCATTAATTATCTACATTTGTAAAAAAACAAAAACACCATGACACTAAACATAAATAACCAGGAAGATATTTTCAGCCGCTTAAAAAATCTTGACAAAGATGCAACACCACAGTGGGGCCTAATGACACCTCAACACATTGTAGAGCATCTTGCTTTTTCGGTTGCAATATCATCGGGCAAAGGTCCACAACATTTGTATAGTCAGCAAGAAGTGGCAGATGCCATAAAACAAAAAATAATATATACCGATGCGGAACTAACTCCGGGAGTAAAAAATCCAATTCTGGGAGATGAGCTACCTGCTTTAGTACATAAAGATATGCAAGCGGCAATAGAAAATTTAAAAGCAGAGCTCGATTATTTTGAAGAATATTTTAATACAAATCCCCAAGCAAAAACTACACAACCACGAATGGGTTTGATGGATAAAACGGAATGGATTACTTTGCACAACAAACATTTTACACATCATTTCAAACAATATAATTTGGTTTAGTTAAAGCTTAAATTCTTTGCTTCGTTGAATTTTTAATCAAAAATATTTTTCGTGTAAATGAGGTGAATGAGGCAGTATTTCGGAGTCTTTTTTTCATGCTCAATAAATATGCCAACAAGATGCCGTTCAGTTTTTTTAAAAATTTGAACCCCTATCTATACTATATACTATTATAAAAATTGTTTTATTTTATTTCCATTTCCATTCTTTCCTCCTTCCACAACACTTGAAAATACTAATTGTTCTGTTGGTATCGAAAACATAAAACAAAATCATCATTTTATTTAGCACCTTATTATTTCATTTTTTTAATACATATTTAATGAGGCAAATAATAATTAAGAAATAATTTGCTTTTTTGAATGTTAAGAGTTTACTTTGTTGTCCCAAATAAAAAATTTAAAATGATTAATACTAATAATGAAAATTTTAAAGAAAATATTCTACTACCTAACTATTATATTATCAAAATAAATAAACCTAAAAACACCAAAAAACAATTAAATTAATTACTAACCAAAAACCAAAAACAACATGAAAAAAACAATTACAAAAACAAAAAAACCAACTGGTTCAATAATGAACTGGTTGATGTCTGCAATAATTCTATTAGGATTAGGCGCAACCAATGTAATGGCACAACTAACAACAGTTTTGCCGAACGACAATAGTACATCAGGCAACGGTCGTGCACCATCAGTTCGTTTTAGCCATATACGAGCGGTGTATTTAATAAAAGCATCCGAAATGATTGCTTCAGGATTTGCTTCAGGCACTCAGGTTGGTCAAATTGGCTGGACTTATCAAGCAGCCGGAACAGCCGGAAGTGCTCCACTTAAAGTGTATTTGCAGAACACAGCTGATGTAACAAATACAAAAAGCACCTCATGGGCAACTGCAATATCAACCATGACATTAGCACATAATGCAACTACTACTCTTGGTGCTACTACTACTCCAAATATTGTTTTTTCAGGTGGTTCCAATTTTACTTATACAGGTGGTGGAGTATATGTGGCTTATGATTGGGGATGCTATAGTGGCACATTACAAGCCATTGTTACTATGTGTAATTCGGCAGGGTTATCAGGTAATGCCATTATTTCTGCCCAACAACAAGTTGCATGCCCTGGTACTGCTTCCGCTACACTTAATCTTACCTCCACCTTTCGTCCTGAAACAAGATTTGGACCTGTTCAGGTTCCCAATGATGGTGCTGTGGATTTGATTTATACGCTTGGAAGCATGGCAAATACTTTTACCACCAATCATATCATGCAGGCTAAAGTTTCCAATATAGGAATCAATACACTTACATCATTACCTGTTACTCTTAATATAACAGGAGCCAATACCTTTTCAAATGTTCAAACCATTGCTTCTCTTGCTCCTGGGGCTACTGCTATCGTAACCTTTGCCGCGTTTACCCCTTCTGCAACAGGTAGCAACACGGTTACTGTTTCAATTCCAAATGACGGTGCAAATGGAAACAATAGTCAAACTTTGACTCAACCTGTCACCACCAATTTAGACTCCTATAAATATAGTACTCCAATTTCGGGAGGGGTTGGGTTCAATCCTCCTTTGGCAAGTTCGGCTGTGTTTGTTTCAAAATTTAATGCCATTGCTGGTTCTCAATTAAATGAAGTAAAAGTAGATTTTCAGGCCAACACCACAGCACGAACTTTTAAAATTGCCATCTATCCTAATAATGCAGGCTTACCTGACATCACTCCTTCTTTTGTTTCAACGTTGCAATCTATTCCTGCCAATTCTCCACAATTTCAGGCATTCATTCCTATTTCTCCAACTATTACCCTTCCTGGTGGAGATTTTTATGTAGGGGTGGTGGAAGAAGTTGCCAATACCGTTAACTTCGGTTTTTCTTATCAGAATGAAGTCCCTGTTCGTACTGGTTCTTTTTACTTTGCTAACTGTAATAATACTACTTATGTAGCTACTACAGCATGGGCTGATTTTGGTCTCAACGGAGCCAATTTCCGCCCGGCAATAGAAGCCCAATTTTTTATTCCAACCCCTCCAAATTGTGCCATTAGTATGTTGCCTGCCGATGCAACTACCGACCTTTGTTTTGCAGGCACCAGCCAAACACTTAGCTGGGCAAGCGGTGGAGGCGCACCAACTGGATATGATGTATATTTTGGTACAGCTTCCAATCCCCCTTTAGTATCTCCTAATCAGGTAGGAACTACTTATAATGCTACAGGATTAGCACCTAGCACACAATATTTCTGGAAAGTAGTTGCCAAAAATCAATATGGTGATGCACCAAGTTGTTCTACTTTTTCGTTTACCACCGGCTCTGCATTTACACCAGTATCTATCACACCGGGTGCAATAGGTCTTTGTGCAGGTGGCTCGGCAGTAGCTACTGCTAATCCGGCAGGTGCTACTTCTTATTCATGGTCGGGTGGTTTAGGCTCTGCTCAAACTGCAACTGTTACTACTCCCGGAACATATACAGTAACTGTAGCTCAGGGAAGTTGTGTGCAAACAGCTACTGCATCAGCAGCCATTATTCCTAATCCAACTATGAACAGCGTTACTGCTACTCCTTCAGCAATATGTAGTGGTAGCAATGCAACTATTGCTGCTTCGGCATCATTGCCTATACCTCCGGCCTATTGTGCGTCCACTCATGCAAGCGGTTGTTCGGGAGATGATATTACTCATGTAGTACTTAGCAACATCAATAATTTCACAAGCGGATGTGGAAGCACCACGCATTATACTTACTTTAATGGAGGCGGTGCGCAAACTACCACCCTCAACGGAGGAACAAATTATACATTAAGTGTAAGTTTCGGAACCGATGCCAATCAGTTTTTCGGAGCATGGATTGATTATAATTATGATGGAACTTTTTCTACTTCAGAGTTCTTAGGAGCTTCAACAAATGCAGGAGCAAACGGAACCGCCAATGTTTCTTTCACCGTTCCTATGTCAGCGCCAAACGGAGTGCTTCGTTTGCGCATAATTGGAGGAAATGATGCTGCTGTTTTAAATACCGATGCTTGTGCTGCTTCTTCCAGTCCGTGGGGCGAAACTCAGGATTATGATGTTACTATTGCAGGAGCAACTACTCCGATTAGTTATGTATGGAGCCCTTCTACTTTTTTAAGTGGTACAACAAGTGCAAGTGTTACTGCTAATGCTGCTACTGCTATTACTACTTATTCTGTAGTGGCAACTGCTTACACAGGATGCACAGCTACCGGAAATACAACTTTAACGGTTAATCCTTTACCAACTGTAGATGCAGGAGGAGCAATAGCTGCTATTTGTGCAGGTTCTACAACAACAGCACTTGGTGGTTCGTTTGGTGGTGGTGCTACTTCAGCAATATGGTCTGACGGTGGTGTTGGAGGTACATTTGCAAACAATACCGGCACAACACCTGGCACAGCAACTTATACCGCAGCAAACATTTCGCCTGCATCAGTAACACTTACATTAACCACCAGTGGTGGTTCGTGCGGAACTATCACTGCAACTAAAACATTAACTGTAAATCCTAAGCCAGTTGGTTCAGCTTCTAACACCTCTATATGCAGTGGTTTATCTACTAATGTGGTTTTAAACGGAGGTGCAAGTTATAATTGGGTAGGCTCGTTGTTGAGCGGTAGCATTACTGGATTTACTGTAAATGGTAGCGGCACGCCCATAACAGACGGATTAACCAATGGAACAAACAATACTGCTGGTCAAGTAAGGTATACTGTAACACCAACTTCTTCGTTTGGATGTGTAGGTAATACTTTCTTAACTACGGTTACTGTTAATCCTTCACCAACTGGTTCTTCTTCAAGTCAGGATGTATGCAGCGGAGACCAAACATCAAATACATTATTTACTACAACAAGCGGAAACTCTTCTTATACCTGGACAGTCAGCGGCTCATCTGCTTCTGTTGGGGGGTATTCACCTTGTTCTTTAAACTGTGGTACTAGTATCTCTCAAACATTAACCAATTCGGGAACTTCGGATGGCTCGGTAACTTATACCGTTATTCCTAGATCTTCGTTAGGTTGTCTCGGAAGTTCGTTTACAGTTACTGACAATGTAGGAGCAACCCCTGTAGGAGTTTCAACTGGTGACGAAACCATTTTCAGCGGAGGTACTACCAACATTGGTTTATCGTCAGTAACCAGTAGCGACTTTAGCTGGAACTCAGCAGTAATTTCTGGCTCAGCTACAGGAAACGGAAGCAGCCTTGGAGGTTTCACTTCTATTACTGATATGTTGACAAATACAGGCACAGGAGATGCAGTGGTACAATACACCATTTCTGTTGCATCTAGCACTTTGGGTTGTCCGGGAACTGACGTAATAGTGAACGTAACTGTTAACGCATTACCAACTGTAACTTGCCCTGTAACAGCAAATATTAACACTGATGCTGGAATGTGTACAAGCACAGCTTCAATAGGCACACCAGTAACTACAGGAGTAGGAACAAGTGTTTCAGTTGATAATTCAGGACCTTATTCGTTAGGTTCAAATACAGTAACCTGGACAATAACTGATGGAGGAGGAAATACTTCTAGTTGTTCGCAAACTTTTGTAGTAAATGATATGGAAGGACCATCCATAACTCCACCAGCTACAGCGTCTTTAACTACCGATGCAGGAATGTGTACTAGTGCTGGTTCAATTGGAACAGCAACTGCAAGCGATAACTGCGGAGGTGTAATTACCATTTCACCAGATAATGCAGGACCATATTCATTAGGAGCAAACACTGTAACTTGGACAGCAACTGATATTTATGGAAATTCATCAACAGCCACTCAAACAGTAAACGTTACTGATGGAGAAGCACCAAGTATTGCTGCACCTTCTGATATTACAATGTGTAGTGCTACTTCGGGAGTAACTGTTGCTTTAGGCTCACCAAGCGGAAGCGATAACTGCGGAACAGTTACTTATAGTAACGATGCTCCGCTTACTTTCGGATACGGACTTACCGTTGTAACCTGGACAGCAGATGACGGAAACGGTAACACCTCCACTGCAGCACAGAATGTAACTATTAATCAAACACCAATAGGCTCTGCGCCAAGTGTAGTTATCTGCAACGGAAGCCCTGCAAATGTGACCTTGAGTTCAAATGTAGCAGGAACAAGTTATACATGGACAGCAGCAGAAACCCTTCCTTCGGTAATTGGATACGCTGATTGCGGAGGTCCTTGCGGAACTACTATTCAGGATGTGTTAACCAACACAGGCAATGTTCATGGTGTGGTGCAATACACCGTTACACCAATGGCAGGAACCTGTACAGGTTCACCATTTACAGTGGATGTAACAGTGGGCGCAGTGCCTGCAACGCCAGTTATTTCAGGACCAGCCGTAATTTGTCAGGTAACTTCAGCCATCTATACCGTTGCTGCTGTGCCAGAAGCTACCACCTATACATGGACAGTTCCTACAGGAGTTACCGGAATGACCATTACTTCAGGACAAGGAACTACAGCCTTACATGTTAACATTTCGGCAGGAACTGTTTCCGGAGATGTTACTTGTGTAGCTTCAAATGGCTGTGGAAACAGCATGATGGCAACTTTAGCAGTGACTAAAAAACCAGGAACACCAGGTTCTATAACTGGTGCAACATCTGTTTGTGGACAAGCAACAGCTACTTACTCAGTATTACCTGTGTTTAACACGACCAACTACATTTGGTCGTTACCTGTAGGACTTACAGCATTGAGTGGTGCAGGAACCACTCAAATAACAGTGAACATTGCCTCTACATTTGTTGGAGGAAGTCTTTCTGTTGCGGCATCGAATGCTTGCGGAAGTGTACCGGGACCATCTATTTACATTACCGGTCACGTACCAAACATACCTGGAACAATTTCAGGACCAGCTAATGTTTGTGGTGTTACTACTGCAACTTATTCTATACCTCCAGTGGCAGGTGCATCAGGGTATGTATGGACCATTACCGGTGGTGGTGTTATAAATGGTTCAAATACCGGAACTTCTGTAAGTGTAAC
>CANIQT010000044.1 GCA_947469885.1 Bacteroidota bacterium | reverse complement strand
ATTTGTTCAGGAACTTGAAAAATCTTTGGTAAGAGAAATTGTAGTTCAATGTGGTGGAAGCCTTGATATATTTGAAAAAAAATTCGGAAAACCTCCTAAATAATTTCTTCCGAACAGTTGTGGTGTTTTCACCAACAACTACACATAGTCTTTTCTCTGCGTTCTTTGCGTCTTTGCGCGAACTCCCCTTTCTAAAATTCAATCCTCATTACTGCCGTTGTTGGTGTTTTCACCAACAACCACAAAGGTTTTTTTCTTTGCGTTCTTTGCGCGAACTCCCCTTTCTAAAATTCAATCCTCATTTCCTTCTCCGTTCTTCCCTCTTTATTCAATCGTGCATAGTAGGTTCCCTGCTCCAATCGTGAAGTACGAAACACAAAATGTAATCTGTAAATTCCTTTTTGATGCGCATGGTCTTTAAAAATTACTTGTACCAATGTTCCTGTACTGTCATATATTCCAACCGAAACATGAGCATTACTTGCCAACGTAAAATCAAAAGTACCTTCCACAGTAGTAGCTCTACCCATTGCTCTTTCATTATTTCCTCTACCATAATTCACATCATATTTCGGAATCGGCCGATGAGTTAAAGCAGAAACATAGTTCCGTAATTTAGTTACTTCCTCTTTGTCTTCACCTGCAATACCGCCAATAGATTCATTGTCCGACACCGCCCACACCGCCCCTTGAGCTGTATACGAATCGTAATACTTGTTTTTATCAATAAACTCCGCAAGGCGAATTAAACTACTGTCACTCATAGTGCCAATCGAATAGTCAGCTTCTTTAGTAGGGCTGCCATTATGTGCCTGACAGCACATTCCAAACACTTTTAAAGTTTTCGAAGCATCCGTGTTCAATGCAATCTCTTCGTGTTTGGTTACCAATATATCCTGCTCCCCATTGTTTTTCGAATCCAATCTTCTACCAGCTTCCAGTTTTAAATTTAAAAGTTGATGACACAGATTTTTAATTTTCATTTCTATTACCTCTCCCGTAAAACCACCTTTACTTTTCACCACCAATTTAATCCAACCTTTTTTGGCAGCTTCTTCCACCGAAATAAAATTAATAGCCAACACCTCATTTAGGGCGATGCTTAAAGCCAACACCACTAACATTATTTTTTTGTTCATTTTCATTTTTACCTCCTTTTTTTTGAAACAGTTATTTATATCTATAACGCAGAAACCCAAAAAAGATACAGAAAAGTACTAATTTTTAATCTGTGAATGTGTATCAACATTGTGCTAACAACTTCAGGAAACAGCTCCACTCTCATTACTTCAAGAAGAGAGGGTAAGGGGTGAGGTCCTACATCTCCCAATTATAACTACATTTGAAAACTAAAATTAAATTTCTAATCAGTGAATCTGTGGCAATATCTTTTTCTCTGCGCTCTTTGCGTCTTTGCGCGAAACAATAACTCCTATTCGCAAGCTGTACTTACACCTCCTCCCAAATCTGTACTTGTTATTCAGCCTCAAGTACACGTTGGTAAGCTCCTCAAAATATATCCTGTATTTCCTGAAACAAATAGTGCAATTTTAAGCGAAGTAAACATAGCCCTGCAAACTGCCGGAAGTAAAGAATGGCATCAAACATTTCATTACCCACAAGTGGGAGTAGCTTTTTTTTATGGGTATTTGGGCAATGATGAAGTAATGGGACAAAACTATTCCATTGTTCCCAATCTGGCATTTAACACAAAGAAAGAAAAACGCATTTGGCTGCAAACAAGATTTGGAATGGGGTTTTCGTATTTCACCAAACACTATGATAAAATAACTAATCCAACCAATTTAGTTATTGGCTCTTCCATTAATAATATGACTTTTCTGGCAATAGATGCACAATTCAAATTGTCATCACATTTCAATTTCAATATTGGGGTATCCACCTTGCATTTCTCTAATGGGCATTACCAGTTGCCTAACTTAGGAGCAAACATAGCAGCTGCAACCGTTGGCATCAGCTATTTCCCTAAAGCAAAACCTACTTATTATAAACGCGACAGCATTACTAAACCAATAAAAAAGTTATTAGTAAACATAAACATCGGTTACGGCAGACACGAATTTGGTAGTGCCACCAAAGCCACAGGAGGACCCAAATACCCCGTGTGGCAGGGAGCATTTTATGTATCCAAACGATGGAGACAAATCAGTAATTTACATGCAGGTGTGTTTGTTTCTTACTATGCCGACTACTATGATTTTATTGTAAGTGAAGAGTTGTTTGAAAAACAACAACACCTCAAAGCAACCGTAATAACAGTATTTCTGGGGCACGAGTGGATGATTGGTAATTTTGGATTGGTGGCGCAATCGGGAATAAATGTGTATTCCCCATTTTTGAAAGAATACCGTAAACAACAAGATGCAAAAGCAACAGCAGATTTAGGAAGATTTATTTCCAACAAAATAGGAGTACATTTTTATCCATGTAACCCAATAAAAACAGCAAGCAAAAATATATATTTAGGAATGTATCTGAAAGCCAATTTCGGTACCGCTGATTTTGCGGAGGTGGCAGCGGGTTATACGTTTTAACTCTCCCCTCACCTTTTTCAAGGAGGGCAAACCGCCAGTGGCTGTTTGAGCCAGTTGGTGCGATTGTTGGGGGGGTTACCTGTTCAATCTATAAATCTTTCCTCCTTGCGAAGTAACAAATACTTTATTCCCACGAGTGCAAACCGAATAATAATTATCCGAATTTAATTTTGTTATTGCACTCCAATCACTACCACTATTGTCTGTATATACTATTAAACCAGTGTTTCCAACCGCATACCCTGTAGTAGTATTCCAAAACCGAATGTCATTAAAATGCCGGGTACGGGCAATGTCGTTATTGTTTTTTAGTTCTTCTTCCCAATTAATTCCTGCATCCGTAGTTTTATAAATACCGCCATTATAGCCACAGGCAAAGGCAGTACGACTATCTGTAAAATACAGGGAGGTATAAAAATCATCTTTGCTGTTCAGTGTTTGAAAACTAAAAGCACTATCATTGGTTTCAAAAACAGTTCCGTAACCTGCATAGAACCCGGTGTATTTATTGGTAAACCAAACGCTTCGCAGTTCATGGTCGAAGGTGTTGTAAATCCATTCTCCACCTCCATTGTACGTTTTATAAGTTATGCCTACCGAAAAATTAGCACCACCAGCTGCATAAACGGTATTAGCATCCACACAATAAATAGAATGTAAAGTACCGCTATAACCTTGTAGAGGTTGGTTGGGAGTTTGCACCACCCAATGATTGCCCCCATCCATTGTTTTGAGTAATAATAAATTTTCGCCACAAGCATAACCTATTGTGTCATTCACAAATTGAATATCATAAACACATTGGCTAATGTTTGAGTATTGTTTTGTCCACGAATTTCCTGCATCAGTAGTTTTATAAATCACCCCTTTCTCCGATTTTTTTCCACCACAAGCATATCCAACAATATCGTTCATAAAAATAAGTTTTTGAACATTCATATCTTCGTGAATATCCAAAATAGTATAATCCACATCAATGCCGCTTTTCTTACAACTGTATATTGTAAGGAGAAAGAGGGTAAAAACAAAAAGGATTGTGTTTTTCATTTTGAGAGAACAAAAATAAGAAATGTTTGACACACTGAATTTATATAACTTTGCACCCATGTCAAATGCAACAAAAAATTCTCGACCATTACTTTGGTTTCACATACTTGTAGTGTATGTAGTCATACAGTTTGCATGGTGGAGTTATTTGATGGCCGAACAAAATTTTGAAATTTATCAATTGAAATCAGAAGTCAATTTATTAAAACACGAATCGCCCGAAGAAATAATTGCAAATGGAAACATGTTGAATTCAGAACTCAGAAACAAATGGATTATGATAGCTTCGGAAGGAACTGTGTTTATTGTGTTGTTGGTGTTGGGTGTTTTTCAAATCAGAAAATCGTTTAAGAAGGAAGCCATGCTTGCACATCAGCAAAAAAACTTTTTACTTTCTGTTACACACGAATTAAAATCACCGATAGCATCTACTAAACTGCAATTGCAAACATTACTGAAACACGAACTGGAAAGGGAGAAACAAAAGGAAATAATTACCAATGCAATAAGTGATACCGAACGATTAAATAATTTAGTGGAAAATATTTTGTTAGCAGCAAAGATTGAAAATAGTGTGTTTACAACTCATAAGGAAGAATGTAATTTATCCGAATACATTACCGAAGGGATGAATCAAACCATTCTGTCGTTCAATTACAAACAAAAAGTGAAGTTGAATATCGAACCGAATATATTCATGAAGATTGACAAAACCAGTTTCCCATCCATCGTTTTAAATTTATTTGAAAATGCTGTGAAATATTCTGCTGATAATTCAACAATAACGTTGGGATTAAAAAAACAAAATGATAACATAATATTATCTGTTTCTGACTTAGGCGTTGGGATTTCGGATGAAGAAAAAAGTAATATTTTTCAAAAGTTTTATCGTGTAGGTAGCGAAGATACTCGTAAAACAAAGGGGACAGGACTTGGGTTGTATATTGTAAATTATTTGGTAAGTGAGCACAATGGAGTTGTTTCAGTTAAAAACAATTTGCCAAAAGGAAGTATATTTGAAGTAACATTTAATAGTAACAGTTAAGATTGATATGAAAAAAGTAGCATTAATAATTTTAGATGGCTGGGGAATCGGAGATGGTTCAAAATCGGATGCAATAGCCAACGCCAACACCCCTTTTGTGGACAGTTTATTCAAAAATTATCCTCACAACACTTTGCGTACTTCGGGTGATAATGTGGGTTTGCCCGATGGGCAAATGGGAAACAGTGAAGTGGGGCATCTCAATATTGGTGCAGGAAGAATTGTATATCAGGATTTAGCATTAATCAATAAAGCGATAAAAGAAAAAACAATTGATACAAATCCCGAATTAATTAAAGCATTTAATTATGCGAAAGAAAAAAACAAAGCAGTCCATTTTATGGGCTTGGTTTCCGAAGGGGGAGCGCATTCATCGCAGGCGCACTTACATTATTTATTGGATTTAGCAAAAGAAAATAATATTGAGAATGTATTTGTTCATGCCTTTACTGATGGCAGAGATACCGACCCAAAAAGTGGATTGGGGTATTTGAAAAATCTTGAAGAACACATAAGCAAATCAACTGGGAAAATCGCAAGTGTAATAGGTCGCTATTATGCTATGGATAGAGATAAGAGATGGGAGCGAGTTAAGTTTGCGTATGATTTATTGGTGAATGGGGTTGGTAAAAAAGCAACCAATATTTTAAATGCAATTGAAGAATCGTATAAAGAAAATGTAACCGATGAATTTATTAAACCCATTGTGGCTACTGATAATTCAGGCAAGGCAATTGGTGTGATAAAAGAAAACGATGTGGTGATTTGTTTTAATTTTCGTACTGACAGATGCAGGGAAATAACAACAGTTCTTACCCAACAAAACAAGCCTGAGCACGGAATGAATACACTGCCTTTGTATTATGTAACTATGACTAATTATGACCATACCTTTAAGAATGTTCATTTGATGTATGATAAAGATGATTTAAAAAACACATTGGGTGAAGTGCTGGAACGAGAGGGGAAAACGCAGATACGAATTGCAGAAACCGAAAAATATCCACATGTTACTTTCTTCTTTTCAGGAGGAAGAGAAAAAGAATTTGAAGGCGAAAAAAGAATTATGATTCCATCTCAAAAGGTAGCTACTTATGATTTAAAGCCAGAGATGAGCGCAGTGGAAGTAACTGATGCTATAGTTCCTGAGCTCGAAAAAGGAGATACAGATTTTGTTTGTCTTAACTTTGCAAATGCTGATATGGTGGGCCATACGGGAGATTATAACGCAGTAACCAAAGCAGTGGAAACAGTGGATGCATGCGCTAAAAGAGTAATTGAAACAGGTTTAAAAAACGGTTATTCATTTATTATTATTGCTGACCATGGCAATGCCGACTATATGATAAATAAAGATGGAAGTCCGAATACAGCGCACACTACCAACCCTGTGCCTTGCATTTTAATTGATAAAGATTATAAAAAGGTGAATGAAGGAAAACTGGCGGATATTGCTCCTACCATTTTAAAATTAATGAATATTGATATCCCAAAGGAAATGGATGGAAAGGTGTTAGTTTGATAATCAAACTGTTATCCAATTATTGTTAACAATAAAAGCCTATAATAAATACCAGGTTTTCAATCCAATAAATAATTTTATCTTTGTTGCCAATACAATAAGTCCTAAAAAGTAAATGGAATTTAAAGCTGGTTTACTGCTCGATAAAATTGAATTTCCGAGTGATTTACGCAAATTAAAAGAAGAACAACTTCCCGAAGTTAGTAAAGAACTGCGTCAATTTATTATTGACATTGTTTCCAAAAAAGGCGGACATTTTGGTGCAAGTCTTGGCGTTGTGGAACTTACAGTTGCATTGCATTATGTATTCAATACTCCATACGACCAACTTGTTTGGGATGTAGGTCATCAGGCATATGGACATAAAATATTAACTGGCAGAAGAAAAATTTTTGATACCAATCGTATTTATAAAGGTATCAGTGGTTTTCCTAAACGTTCGGAAAGTGAATATGATACTTTTGGAGTAGGACACTCGTCCACTTCTATTGGTGCGGCATTGGGTATGGCAGTGGCATCTCATTATAAAGGAGAAAAAAATCGTCAGCATATTGCAGTTATTGGTGATGGAGCCATGACAGCCGGAATGGCGTTTGAAGCACTAAATCATGCTGGAATCACCAACTCAAATTTATTGGTTGTGCTAAATGATAATTGCATGAGCATTGACCCCAATGTTGGTGCATTAAAGGAGTATTTAACAGACATTACCACTTCGCATACCTATAATAAAGTAAAAGATGAAATATGGAACTTGCTTGGCAAAATAAGCAAGTTCGGACCTACCGCACAAGATATAGTTTCAAAGATTGAAAACGGAATAAAATCTTCTTTATTAAAACAAAGTAATTTGTTTGAGTCACTCAAGTTCCGTTATTTCGGACCAGTTGACGGGCATGACGTAGAACGATTAACAAAAGTATTGCAGGATTTAAAAGATATTCCTGGACCAAAAATATTACATATTTTAACTCAAAAGGGAAAAGGATATAAATTTTCGGAAGAAGGGAATCAAACAGTATGGCACGCTCCTGGGTTGTTTAATAAAGATACCGGAGAAATAATAAAGATAGTTCCAAAGGAACCACAACCACCAAAATATCAGGATGTGTTTGGTTATACCATTGTAGAATTAGCAGAAAAGAATAAGAAGATAATGGGAATCACTCCAGCCATGCCAAGTGGTTGTTCGTTAAATATTATGATGAAGGCTATGCCCGACAGGGCTTTTGATGTTGGAATTGCAGAGCAACATGCTGTAACTTTTTCGGCAGGATTAGCAACACAAGGATTAGTTCCTTTCTGTAATATTTATTCTTCCTTTATGCAACGCGCCTACGATCAGGTGATACATGATGTTGCACTGCAAAATTTACATGTTGTGTTTTGTCTGGATAGAGGCGGATTTGCAGGAGCTGATGGTCCAACACACCATGGAGCTTACGATTTGGCGTATTTCCGTTGTATTCCCAATATGATTGTTTCTGCCCCAATGAATGAAGAAGAGTTGCGCAACTTAATGTACACTGCACAGTTGGAAGAAAACAAAGCTCCATTCTCAATTCGTTATCCAAGAGGAAACGGAGTGATGACCGATTGGAAAAAACCATTTAAAAAAATTACAATTGGTAAAGGACAACGAATTCAAAACGGGGATGATATTGCAATTTTAACTATAGGTCATATTGGAAATTATGCTATAGACGCCAGCAAACAATTGGAAACAAAGGGGATTAAAGCAGCCCATTATGATATGCGTTTTGTCAAACCAATTGATGAAGAACTATTGCACGAAGTGTTTTCTAAACATTCAAAAGTAATAACTGTGGAAGATGGCTGTGTGATGGGCGGAATGGGAAGTGCAGTTGTTGAATTTATGGCTGATAATAATTATTCAGCTAATGTAAAACGACTGGGCATCCCTGATAAATATATTGAACATGGTGAGCAGCTGGAACTTCACAAAGAATGTGGTTTCGATACGGACAGTATAATAAAAACAGTGGTTGAGATGGTTGGGGTTAAAGCCAATACTATGATAGGTTAGTTTTCAGAATCATCATTTTGTAAAAGTAAAATGAAAGCGACTTTGAGAAAATAAAATTCGGTAGTTAAAATCTATTAAAAAATAATTTCGGGTAAAATAATTATAATGTATTATATTTGGGCGCTAAATCTATAATTCTAAAAAATTATGACAACAAACATGAACAAATCAACTCTTGTAAAAGCATTGTCGGCATTGACAATTGCTGTAGGTCTGGTAGCTTGTAACTCATCTAACAGCGAAAAGTCGGATGGTATAACTACTGCAGATACTACCAAAACTATTAACAAAGAAAAAAGTTCGAAAGCAAAAAAAGTGTTTGCTACCATTCCTGAACCAGTGGAAACAACCAAATTGCTGAAAGATGCAGGTGCAAAATACAATGCATCTTATCTTAACCCGGTAGAAAATGCTTCGAAGTATTCTTCGGTAAAAGCAAAAGCGATGAACCTTGGAATTTATGGTTCTGATTTAAGTTTTATCAGTTTGTATGACCAAACACAGGAATCGTTGTTGTATCTAAAATGCACCAATACTCTTGCTTCCAGTTTAGGAATCAATGGTGCGTTTGATGAAAACACCACTACCCGTATTCAAAACAATATGGATAAAAAAGATTCGCTGATGGCAATTATTTCTCAGTCGTTTTGGACTGCTGATAATTATTTGGTGGATAACGGACAGCCGGGAGTATCATCGTTGATAGTTGCTGGTGGTTGGATGGAAGGAATGTACATTGCAACACGTGTGGCATCGGCTACAAAAAATGAAGGGATTGTTACAGAAATTGGAAAGCAAAAAACATCGCTTACCAATTTGATGGAGTTGTTGGATAATTCAAAAACTGAAAATGCAGGTGTTCCTGAAATAATGAAAAGCCTGAATGATTTGAAAGCTGCTTTTGATATGGCTGATGCAACTGCAATGAAATTGGATGATGCACAATTCAAAAAGATTTCAGAAAAAACGGCTGAAATAAGAAACGGTATTATTAAACCATAAAACTTAGCTTAGTGAAATAAAAACGAATTCTTCTTTTGAAGAATTCGTTTTTTTTATGCCTTACTTTTTATTTATTCGAAGAAAAACTGGAGATGGCTATTATCTGAATCTTGCGCTCTAATGCTGCTGCAGGACTATAAATGGAATTCTTTGTATCATAATAATCATCACTTACATTCGGTCGGGCTTTTAATTCGCCAATGTCTTCATCCATAAATGTAATACTGCCTTCACTTGCATTTGCATTGTTTACATAAGGTGCAAATATTCCGTTTTCGTACTGCATAAAATAATTTCTTAAACTTGATATTCTTCGTTTTGCAAGATTGATATTGTAATCGGTTGATGCGAGCGGACTACAGAAGCCTTTCATGGTGATGGTTACTTTTTCGCTGTCGGTCAACACCTTTTTTAATAGCTGTGCAAATCTTTCCAAGTCCTGCATACCTGCTTCTACACTATCGTCAAAAAATAAATCAATATCGTTTACAGCACGGTCGTAATCATCGTCTTTGGCTCCTTTGCTGTATTCCTTTTTATATTGTTCGCGCATGGCGGAATAATCTTCATACGTTTTTTTATAATTCTTGGTTGTGGTTATTGCGGTTGTTTTTTTGTCAGGCTCATCGTTATGAAAATAAAGAGTAAGCGGTACGAGTAATTTCATTTGGGTTACAAACACCTTTGCACTGTCCACTTTTACAGGTGGTTCATCTATCTTTGGAATTTTAAAGGTGTAAATATCGTTGCAGCAACTTTCTTTTTCTTCGAAGTAGGAACCTGTGCGATTGGAAGAAATGAAGGCTGTTGTTTTTTGTGAGTTGATGGTAAAATAAATGTCGTTGTAGTTACTGTTGATGGGTACGCCTAAGTTTCTTGGCTCGCCAAATGTTTCTCCTTTGTATTCGCTTTTAAAAATATCAAAGCCTCCAAGTCCCTTATGCCATGTAGAAGAAAAGAATAAATCCTGGCATGGTTTGCAATAGTAAGGTGTTATTTCATCTTCAATGGTATTTATTTTTTTGCCTGCATTAATGGCTTCGGAGTAGGTTCCATTTTTATTTATTTTGCTGTACCAGATATCCATTTTGCCTTCGCCACCGGGACGGTTGGATGAAAAGAACAATACTTCTTCCTCTCCTAAAAAGCCTACTGCTGGCTGCGTGTTGGTGTATCCTGTTTTATTTATTTCGGAAGGAAGTTTTTTTAAAGATGCCCAATGTCCATCTTTGAAATCGGAGGAATATATTTCACACATAAAATCTTGTGCGTTTTTTTGTTCGCAACGGGTGATGTACACTTTTGTGAAATCGTTGTTGAAGGAGGTATTGGCGTTGTGGATTCCTTCGCGATTAAAAACGGTATCTAGTTCGTTTGCTTTTTGCCAGCGCAGTGAATCCTGCACAGCGGTAAATATTTTGTTATAGCTTTCGTTGTGTTTTTTGTCTCTATCTTTTTTATCGCGGAGCGAAGAAAAATATAAAACACTATCCACCTCCACTGGGGCATACTCTGAAACCTTACTGTTTACCATGGTATCGAGGTGAATTATTTTTATTGTTTTATCGGGGCTGGCGGTCATTATTTCTGCAAGGTCGCAGGCAGCTACTTCCTGAATTGCTTTTTTGACAAAATAATCGTCTTTCTTTTTTTTGTTTTTCTTGGCATATTTATCAAACATTTTTTTTGCCTCCTTGTATTTCCCTTCATTTTTTTTGAGGGTGGCTATCCAGAAAGCGCATTGGGGATAGAGTTTGCCTTGTACATCTTTTTTATATACTTTGGCATAATACCTGTCTGCAATGGCGTAATCGTAATTGAGGCGGCTGGCTTCGGCATATTTGTATTGAACATCAATGTCAGATGAATCTTGCATGATGGCTCGGTTGTAATAAATGGCTGCACCAAAAAAATCATTTTCTTTCATTGCTTTATCTCCGCTTTCGAGCAATGCTTTTGTTTTTTGGGCAAAGAGATTAAATGAGGAAGAGATGCAAAATGCAAGAATCAAGAAACAAGAAAAGAGAACTGGAAATGTTTTCTTTGACATATTAATTACAAATGATTTTTATCGGACAAAGTTCGTAAAGTTTTTGAGTTGATGGTGGTTGCTTATTCCAATTATTGAGGTTGGTGTGTCGATTATTATGACTTTTGTAATGATTATTCTGACTCATGTACCAATTATTGTGACTTATGTACCAATTATAGTGACTTCTATATCAATTATAGTGACAGCTATACCAATTATAGTGGCATCTATACCAATTGTAGTAACTTCTATACCAATTATGGAGACTTACATATCAATTTTGGTGATAGAAATATAGAAATTTTGGGCGATAATTGTTCTTTTTAGGTGGTGATTTTTGGTAAATTGGAGATTTCGGACAAATTGAGCATAGTATTTCGGTTTAAAGTGAGCAGTTGATTTCGGAGCAAATTGAGCACCTGTTAATAATCTAAAAAAAGTTGCGATAGTAGACATAATATTTACCTTGTTGGAATATAAATCCACAACAAAAGT
>CANIQT010000043.1 GCA_947469885.1 Bacteroidota bacterium | reverse complement strand
ACAAGGTAAATATTATGTCTACTATCGCAACTTTTTTTAGATTATTAACAGGTGCTCAATTTGCTCCGAAATGGGGTGCTCAATTTGCTCCGAAATCAACTGCTCACTTTAAACCGAAATACTATGCTCAATTTGTCCGAAATCTCCACTTTGTAAGATTAATAGATAAAGACAATAATGTATTATTAAAACAGAATTTAATAAAGCAATAGAAAAGTAATAAATTGTACTTTAAATAAAGCCCTTTGCAACTTTGCAAAGGGTTTTGTTTTTATAACTTTGCGAGATTAAAACAAAAATTAATAAGTAATAAATGTCAAAAATATATATCCTCATTATACTTCTATTGCTATCACCTGCTTATTTACTTGATAACAATAACACCCATGATTGGGGAGACGACTTTGCTCAATATCTGTACCAGGCAAAGTTAATAAGAAACAAAGCAGAGCCTGTTAAGAAAATTTTTAACATAAATGAATATGGAAGTGCCAAACGCGGAGTTTTGTTTTCAGGACTATTATCAATACTCCCCAATTTCTCAGAAATTAAACCTTACAAACAATTAATTTTTGTTTTCTACTTGTTAAGTGCAGTGGTTGTGTTTATGTTTTTTTCATTTCAGTTTAGTTCTCTTCTTAGTTTGTTTCTTACATTATGTATTTATTTCAACTATCATGTTTTAGATTTAAAATCTACCGTAATGCCAGAATTTATTTTTATGTTTCTTCTTTATTTTGTATTTGTTTTAGAAAAAGAACAAAGATTGAGAAGCAAAATTTATATTATCCCTCTCATTTTAGGACTGCTAACCACAGTTCGAACCATTGGAATTGCTTTTTTCGTTGCTTACATTCTTACCCTACTTTTACAAAAAGAGAAAAAATGGACGAAAAAATTTATTGATACTTTCAAAAGCATACTTGTTTTTGTAATGATTATTTTTTTAATAAATATGTTGATATTACCTCAAATCCATAATGAAGAATATTCATTTTATAAAACTGTATTTATTTTAGAAATCAATTTTAATTCGCTCGCTTTTAATTTATCTTCATATTATTCAGGTTTGCAATTATTATTTGAACAGGAAGTTCCAAGGTATGTGAATTATGTAATTTTTTATAGTATTCTCTTTTTAGTAAGTATTGGCATTATTATTCGTTTTAAATCCTATTTCGGGTTCAAGGAAATTTCTCTGATTTTATACTTACTGGTTTTGATTGTTTTTCCGAGAAATGGAGCTTGTATTCGATATTTAATTCCTTTAATGCCACTTATAATTTACTACTTAATAGAGGGAGGATTATATATTTTTACGTTGAATAAATTAGTTCATAAATACTCTATTCATTTCTTATCTATTTATTTAGTAGTATTAATAATAAGCAATTCGAAAACAATTTGGATAAGCTACCACACATCTCCAAATGAATATGGTCCATATAATAAAGAAATAATGGCGGATTTACTTAAAATAAAAAACATTACCAAGCCCAATGAATCTATTGCCTTTCAGAAGCCATTCACAATAAATCTTTTTTGTGATAGAGATAGTTATTATTACAATGAATTAAATATTGATTCTGTTAATTCTAAAGCAGATTATATTCTTTTGGCAAAAAATAGAAATATAGATGAGTTATATGATTTAGGACTAAATAATAAAACGAAAGGAAAGGATACTTTGGAGTTGACCAATTTTTATCTTATAAAAGCAAAATAGTTTTTCTTGTAAGATAAATGAGTATTAATACTATACCCCTGTCCCAAGTAAACAACATCGCTGTCATATTAAAAAAATCCCCGCAGAGTTGCGAGCGTCCTTTCCGCTCGTGACAATTATTCGGAAGCGTCCCGCTTCCATATAAAACAAAAAACTCCCCGTTAACAGCAGGAGTTTTTTTTATCTGTGTAAATCTGTGCCGTCATACTGAGCTTGTTGAAGTATGTGGTCCACCCATAAGCTTAGGTAATTGTTCAAGTTGTCATATTAAAAAAATCCATTACCTTTATTTCCAAAATAAATTACTTGCCCTATGAAAATAAAACTACTGGCTCTGTTCACTCTTTGTTTATCAGCTAAACTAATAGCTCAGGTTGATTTTGAACGTAACCAACAGTTTTCTGATTATCGCGAACACCAAACACAGCAAAAAGCCACATTACCAAACAATCCAATGGGTGCTTCTATTTTGCGAAGCGATACCATCGATGTTTTAAAATACACCATCAACCTCACCATTACCGGTTTTGTGGATAGCACCTTGGGTGGCAATACCAACGTAAAATTTACTCCAAAACTAAACGGTGTAAATCAATTGAGTTTAGATTTATTAATGCTCACCATCGATTCCATTAAAAGCGCAACCAATGTTCTTACTTATAATTATAACGATACATTATTACTTATTAACCTGCCAATTACTTATAACATTGGCGATACTACCGATGTAACAGTTTATTATCACGGGCAACCACAACACGATTCGTATGCCGGAGGTTTTTATTTTCAGAACGGATGCGCATATAATTTAGGAGTTGGTTTTAATGCACAACCTCACAACTATGGCAGAGTATGGTTTCCGTGCTTCGATAATTTTGTGGAGCGTTCGCAATACGAATTTAATATCACAACCGATACCACCAAAACAACCTTTTGCAGCGGCTATCTTGCAGGAGATACAGCAGATGGCACCGGACTCAGAACCCGTAAATGGATAATGGAACAGGAAATCCCAAGTTACCTGGCTTCTGTTTGTATAGGTCCTTATACCCAGGTAAACCAAACGTACAGCGGTATTAACGGAACAATACCAATTGTGCTCTCTGCTTTGCCGGCAGACACTACTAATGCAAAAGCATCATTTATTAACTTGCCTTTGGTACTATCCACGTTCGAAAGTCATTTTGGACCATACCGATGGAACAGGGTTGGATATTGTATCATTCCTCAAAGCTCTTTTGCAATGGAGCACCCTACAAATGTTTCTTATCCTAGAGTATGTGCCAATGGAAGTTTAACCTATCAGAATATTTATGCGCACGAATTATCACATCACTGGTTTGGCGATTTGGCAACCTGTCGAACAGGAGAAGACATGTGGCTAAACGAAGGCTGGGCGCATTATTGCGAGTTTGTGTTTTACGAAGCATTGAACGGATACCCGAGTTATATTTCTGCAGTAAAAAATAATCATGCTACCAATGTGCAGTTTCTGCATGTAAAAGAAGGAGGGTACCAAACACTTTCGGCTGTTCCGCAAACGTATATTTATGGCGACCATGTGTATAACAAAGGAGCTGATGTGGCTCATACCATGCGAAGTTATATGGGCGATAGTTTGTTTTACGCTTCCCTGAAAACTTATTTTGATTTGAATCAATACAAGGATGTCTCGAGTACCGATTTCCGTGATGCACTTACTTCTATTAGTGGAATGGACATGTCGTATTTTTTTGATGATTGGGTACTGAATCCGGGTTGGGCTCATTTTTCTATTGATTCCACAGTAATTACACCTGCCGGTGGTAATTATAACGTGGCGGTGTATGTGAAACAAAAATTAACAGGTGCTCATAATTATTATACACATGTTCCGTTGGAAATTACTTTTAAAGCTGCCAACTGGACAGAGAACACACAAACGTTTATTATGTCTGGTCCGTTTCAGGTTGCAAATTTTACAGTTCCTTTTAATCCAGCCATGGTAGCAATAAATAAAGGGTGTAAAATAAGTGATGCTATTGTTTCGGATTACCAGACAATAAAATCCATTGGTAACAAAACAATTGGTAACACCAAAATGATTTTATCAGTTTCCTCTGCTCCCGATTCCGCATTTGTAAGAGTAGAGCATAATTTCACCGAACCGGACGATTATAAATCCTGTTGTATTCCCTATCGTTTGTGCCCTAATCATTATTGGAAAGTGGATGGAATTTTTCCTCCAACTTTCAGAACCAAAGCAGTTATTAATTATGAAGGCAGAACTCCCGCAGGTGCTTTTTCGGGAAACTATTGGTTAGATTATTTATTAATAGGAACAGAACTGGAAGATAGCCTCGTGTTGATGTACCGAAAAAATGCTGGTGCCGAATGGGCAGTGTATCCTTATTATTCAAAAAATCAGTTGGCTAATAATACCGACTCTCACGGAATAATTACCATTGATTCGCTGCAATTTGGCGAATATGTTTTTGCAATGATGGATTATTCGTTGGGCATCAATAATTATTCTTCAAAATCCGAACTTCAATCTTTAAAGCTATTTCCGAACCCTGCCAACGATTTGATAACAGTTGATTTATCAACAACAGCAACTATTATTCAAAACAATTCTCTGTTACTAATTACAGATATTGCAGGTAAAGTTATTAGTAAAGAAAAATTGAAACAACAACAAACATCAATAAACATTGCTACTTCGGCAATGAGTAACGGGTTGTATTTTGTGACCTTGAAAACAGATAACGGAATAATTGCAAAAAATAAATTTGTGGTAGCACATTAACTTTTATATAAAATGAAAAAACTCTTACCTATTATTTTAGTCGTTATATTTAACATTGGAGCGCACGCCCAAACGGTAAACGACATTCCTGCAATGGAACAGAAAGCACATGAAGGATTGAGCAGCAAATCCATGATGTCGAATGCAATTAATAATTATGATATAAAATACCATCGTTGCGAATGGGAGGTGGACCCCGCAGTACTTTATATTAAAGGTGCTATAACCACTTATTTTAAGCCAACTGTTGCAGGTTTCAACCAAATGCAATTCGATTTCACAGATTCGTTAAGTGTTGATTCAGTAAAATATCATGCTACTTCGTTAGCCTATTTACAATTGGCAGGTGATATTTTGCAAATCGGGTTTCCTGCTGTTATCCCTGCAAATTCGTTGGATTCAGTAACTGTATATTATCAGGGAGTTCCTCCAAGTAGCGTATTTGGTTCGTTTATCAAGACAACACACGATACCACACTTCACACCCCTGTAATTTGGACACTTTCCGAACCTATGGGAGCAAAGGATTGGTGGCCCTGCAAACAGGAACTTGTGGACAAAATAGATTCGCTTGATATTATAGTAACCTGTCCGCAATTCAACAGAGTAGGTAGCAACGGGTTGTTGGTTTCTGAAACTCAAGCAGGATTAAATAAAATTTATCACTGGAAAACAAAATACCCAATTGCTGCTTACTTGGTGGCTATAGGGGTTACTAACTATTCGGTTTATTCCAATTATGTTCCGCTTGCGGGTGGCGATTCTTTGCAGGTACTCAATTATGTTTATCCCGAAGACTCGGCCATGGCTCATGCCATGACACCTGATATTATCAATACAATTAAATTTTACGACAGTCTTACCATTGTTTATCCGTTTGCAAACGAAAAATATGGTCACCTTCAGTTTGGGTGGGGAGGAGGAATGGAGCACCAAACCATGACCTTTCTGGTAGGATTTGACCATGGGTTGATGGCGCACGAATGTGCACACCAGTGGTTTGGCGACCATATTACCTGTGGTAGCTGGGAGGATATATGGCTCAACGAAGGATTTGCTTCTTATTTTGAAACACTTACCGAAGAGCGTTATTTTCACCCCACCTTTGTTTGGCAGTTGCAGCAACGCATTTTAAATATTTCTTCGGTGCCCGATGGCTCGGTGTTGTGTGACGATACAATGAGTGTTGGCAGAATTTTTAATGGGCGATTGTCTTACTGGAAAGGCTCTTATGTGTTGCACATGCTGAGGTGGAAATTGGGCGATTCTGCGTTTTTTGCAGGGATAAAAAATTATTTAACCGACCCGCAGTTAGCAGGAGGATATGCTAAAACACCCCAATTAAAGGCACATTTGGAAAATGCAAGTGGACAAAACTTGACTGGATTTTTTAACGATTGGTATTACAATCAGGGCTGGCCTTCTTATCAGTTGTTATGGACTCAATTTGGCAACGCGGTATCACTCACTGTTAATCAAACTACCAGTCATTTTTCTGTTCCTTTTTATGAAATGCCTATTCCTATTGAGTTGAAAGGTGCAGGACACGATACCATTATTGTTTTTGACCATACCTTTTCCGGGCAGGTGTTTAATACCACGCTCAACTTTACGGTTGACAGTGTGAAATTCGACCCTGACTTACATATTCTGGCTGCAAATAATACAGTGACACAAGGAATAGTTAATCTTGCCCCACTTTCGAATCAAATTAGTGTATTTCCTAATCCAGTGAAGACTGATATTTCCATTTCCATTCAGCTTAAAGCTACAGATGAACTTACTTTTGAAGTGTTTGATGTAATTGGCAAAAAGGTTTTCAGCAAAAAGGAAATGGTGGCTGCCGGAAATTCTGTGAAAACAATCTCCACCGAGCATTTAGCTAAAGGAGAATATTTCATTAAAATCAAAGGGGCAGAAATTGATTTTTCTCAAAAAATTATGAAACAATAAACAGCAGCTTTGCTCTTATTATTGTAAAAATAAAAAGCCTCAGATAAGTTAAATTTATCTGAGGCTTTTTTTGTTGGTGGGCCCACTTGGAATCGAACCAAGCACCACCTGATTATGAGTCAGGTGCTCTAACCGAATGAGCTATAGGCCCAAACCGTAATTAATTACGATTTTAGGAGCGCGAAATTATATATTTGCAGCCAATTAACAAACATTAATTAATAATAAAATGATTATTCCGTATAAAAATTATAAAAATATTATTTTCGATTTGGGTGGAGTGATACTAAACATTGACTATTCGCTTACTGTGGACGAGTTTATAGAACTTGGAATTACTGATTTTAATAAACTATTTACACAGGCAAAACAAAACCATTTCTTCGATTTGGTGGACAAAGGAAGCATTTCGTCTGATGATTTTAGAACTGAAATGAAAAAACATTTAAAATCATCGGTGGAAGATTACAAGATAGACGAGGCTTGGAACGCCATGTTGCTGGATTTGCCTAACGAACGATTGGATTTATTAAGTCAAATAAAAACAACGCACCGAATATTTTTATTGAGCAACACCAACAAAATTCATATTGATGCTTTTCATCTTTATCTTGAAAAAGATTTCGGAATCCCCGATTTGTCAGCTTATTTCGAAAAAATGTATTTCTCGTATAAAGTAGGGATGCGAAAACCAGATGCCGAAATATTTAAACTAGTGTTGCACGAAAACAATTTGCAACCTCACGAAACGTTATTTATAGATGATTCGGTACAACATATAGAAGGTGCAAAAAAACTAGGCATTGAAACCTATTGGCTGGATACAACTAAGGAAAGTATTACAGATATATTTGTTTAGGGAATGTTATATTATTTCCTGACACAATTCAATGAGCACTCCGTTGGTTCCTTTGGGGTGCAGAAAACAAATTAATTTATTATCAGCTCCTTGTTTAGGCTCTTCCGAAAGCAGTATAAAGCCTTCTTCTTTCAAGCGTTTCATTTCTGCAACAATATCTTTCACATCAAAGGCGATGTGGTGTATTCCTTCTCCTTTTTTTTCGATAAACTTTGCTATGGAACTCTCAGAATGTGTTGCTTCCAGCAATTCTATTTTGTTTTCTCCAAGCATAAAAAAAGAAGTAGAAACACTTTCGCTTTCTACTTTTTCCATTTTATAGGGAGGTTTTCCAAACAGTTTTGCAAACAGGTCGTTCGACTGTTCAATGTTTTTTACTGCTATACCAATATGTTCAATCTTCAGCATTTGAAAGGGGTTTTTAGAATTAATTCAAAAAAATAATCCCGAGGTATGAAGTCGGGATTATTGGTAATAGGTGTTAGTTTAAAATTATTTTTTAGAAAAATCTCCCATTTTATTATCATACAAAAGATAGTAATTGCCTTTTGGTAAATTAGAAACATCTACAGATGAAGCATATCCTCTTTTGGAAATATTTCCATATTGGTCATATACTTCAAACATGGTTTCGGTAGGGGTGCTACCTGCAAGGAAGGTTATGTCTTTTGTAACTTTAGCTGGACTGAAGGTTATTTCAGGAAGAGTTGCAGAATAGTCGCACGATTTTGAAATGCGTGGCTGACTTGAAAAATCAACTTGCTTTACTCTGAATGTATTTTTGCCTGAGTGAGGAACTACTTTAAACGAATAGTTATTCAAATCCGGTGTTCCCATTCCTTCCACTTCACCAAGTTTTACCCATTTGTTCCAGCGGAATTGTTCTACTATAAACGTTAGTTTTCCCATTTCGCTTTTTGTTGACCATTTCAAGGTTAAATCTTTGTCTACTGCAATTGTCTGAACTTCGAATGTGCTTTTTGGTTTCAGAACTTCAGGATTCAACACTTTTGGTTTGCAACCGTCTTTGTGAGTAATCTTAACTTCTACTTTATCGCCTACATGTAATGCTAATGCTTTTAAATCAATTTCGAAAGCCGATGAACCAATTTCGTCTGTTGTTACCTTGCCATTCACCTTTACTTCCTGCACACAAAAACCAACACCCGAAGCGGAAAAAGGATTTTGTACATAAATATTTTTGCCCTGATAATTGCCTTCCAAAACAATTACACCAACCGAATAGCCTGCTGTTGAAATTAATAAACTAATGAGCGCGAAATAAATTTTTTTCATAGTATGTTTTAAATTAAAATCAAAATTAATAAACTCTTTGTTTTAAAATGCAATGCAATAATAGTACCTTATTTATCCAAATCAAAATAAAAAGCGATATTTTTAATTGTCGTAAAATTAAACAAATTTATATTACCACAAATATTTTTATTTGGTTCGCCTAAAATTATCTTTATTTAACGATAGCCGAAATTAATAATTTATACTTTTACTTTGTTTTTAAAATCTCCACCAAATGAAAAAAAATCTTTCTCTTTCTTTTCTTGTTTTTGCTACTGCATTAAAATCTTTCGGTCAAACTGCTGAAACTGTTCAGGAAGTAACCGTCCCGGTTCAGTCGGCTATTGTGTATTTATACGGTGCCGAAGTTTCGCATAGCAAACAAATAAGCCTGAGTGCAGGCAGAAATAAAATTGTGTTTTTGGGTTTGTCGCCAAAGTTGAATTCGAAAAGTATTCAGGTGAGTAACACCGGAGAGGCTTCCATACTTGCTATTTCGGATGCCATCAATTATATGGCAAATCAAAAGGAAAGTAGCAAAATAAAACAACTGAAGGATTCGGTGGCAATGCTTACCGATGCTGTTGGTTTGCTATTGAACGATAAAGATGCTTATACTATTGAGAAAACAATGCTTCAGAAAAATGAAGAAATAGGCAGCACCGAAAAAGGAGTTTCTATTTCGGAACTTAAATTGGCTGCCGATTTTTACAGAAGCCGAGTGAAAGAAATAAATGCAGAGGTGTTTAAACTCGATACCAAATGGAAACAACTGAACGAACTATTGGTTAAAAGTAATAATCAACTTTCGGAATTAAATGCAAAAAACAATCAACCAACAGCCGAAATAACTATTCTTCTTTCATCTTCCATCAAAACAAATGTGACCATTGATTTGAAATATATTGTTACCGATTGCGGCTGGAGCCCCAGCTATGATTTGCGTGCAGAGGACACCAATCAGAACATTGAATTAAAGTACAGAGCAAAAGTATTTAACAATACAGGCATCGACTGGAATGATATAAAAATTAGACTTTCGTCAGCCGATCCTTCCAAATCGGCTTCCAAGCCTATGTTATCTACCTGGAACATGACGTATGATAATTATGGATATGGTTATGGAAATGGGCAGGGGCAGACTATTGCTACCGGGACCTATAATCAAGGTATTTCAAATGGGGAAGGATGGATGGGGAATACTTTATCGCAGAATAAAAATGGATTGGATAATAACGACATTAGCACAATTCCACAGTCGGCAGCAAAGGCGCAACAAACTGCCAAACAGCCAGTGCAGATGGTGGAAATACAGGTTTCGGAATTGAGTGCGGAGTTTGATATAAAAAACACTTATTCCATACCTGCTGATTCAAAGCCTTATTTGGTAGATGTTACCGAATACAAACTGCCGGCAACGTATCAACATTTCAGCGTTCCTAAATTGGATAAAAATGCTTTTTTGCTTGCGAGAATTAATGGTTGGGAAGATTTGAATTTGGTGGAAGGTCCTGCCAATGTGTATTATTCGGGAACATACGTGGGGCAATCTTACATCTACACCAGAAGTACGGATGATACGTTGGATTTATCGTTGGGACGTGATAATAAAGTGTTGGTGACTCGCAGCAAAGTAAAAGAATATTGCAGCAAAAAAGTATTTGGCAATTTTACTAAAGAAACATTTGCTTACGAAATGGTGGTGAAAAACAACCGAAAAACACCTGTGCAAATAGAGGTGAACGACCAGATTCCTGTTTCTACTCAAAGCGATATTACGGTGGAAGCCATTGAAACTACCAAAGGTGAATACGATAGCAAAACCGGAAAATATGCCTGGAACTATAACCTGCAACCTGGAGAAGTAAAAAAGATTCAGTTTTCGTTTTCTGTAAAATACCCTAAAAATACACGCTTGCCAATGGAGAAAATGAAGAAGGCTTACAGGGCGGATTTTTAGTTATATTATTTAACCCCAAAATAAACCCGATAGATTTAAACTTGTCGGGTTTATTTTTGGGCAACCACAAGGGTTGCCCCTACAACGATTTTACAATTTTGCCTTTTGTTGTTCCTTTTTTATTTCTCACTTCGTACATATACACCCCTTTTGCAAGGGCTTCGGTGTTCAATGTGGTTTCGGTAGTAAAGGTTTGTTGCAAGACATTTCGCGAAAGCAAATCGTAAATAATAATTTGCGATGGCTCGTTGTTGCCTGTTTTTATAGTTAGTTCGTTGGTGGTGGGGTTGGGATATACTTCCACATTGGCTAAACTCGCTTCGTTAATTCCTATTTCCTGACATACAGCAATAAAAGGTGGTAAATAAATAGGGTTGTATAATCGCACATCGTCCAATATAAGTTCAGTGTGGTTGCTCGAAATGTGCCCCCAGTTGGTAAATTTAATGGTGTGCGAGGTGGAGGTGGCTTTAAACTCGATGAGGAAACGCGTGCCAATGCCAGTGTGTGGAGGTGTTGGTCGGCAACGCAGGAGGATGTTGCCAAAACCTAAATCAACGGCAAATAATCCTTTGCCTTGAAAATCGAATCCATTACATTCGCCACCAGCCCAAAACTCGAGTACATAGGTGTTTCCGGGTATCAGTCCGTTTACGGTTTGAAATAAATTAAGTCCTGATGTGTCGCCAAAGTTGGGATTAACCAGCGGATAGCCCCACGGAATACCGGAGGTAGTACATTCTGAATTTATCAAACAAGCGGTATCGCCCAAGGGGCAAGCACTGCAAAAATTATTTCCAAAGTAAGGTGAACGAACACCTTCTAATACTTTCCAGTACGTACTGTCGTAAAAGCAGGAATACGTGCCTACTCCGCCACCGGTGCAAGTCCAGTTGGCTATGTTGCAATTGTAGTTGGCCGAATTGGGGCACCAGGTATTGTTGTTTGAATTGAAGCCACAGGTGGTGTTTTCGAATCCTCCGTTAATAATTAAATTGTTTGCTCCCACGTTAACTCCAATCGAATCGTTTTGGTCGAAACATTGAACACATAAAACTTGTGCGTTGACAGTAAATAGCGAACAGTGAATAGCGAAAAGTGAAATAAGAAGTAATTTTTTCATGGTTGTATAGTTTTAGTTTAGATTGTAAAAGTAATATTATTTTTATTGTTTATTTTTGCTTTCGTAAAAAATCAATTACAATAATTTTTTGAAATGGGATCATCGAAAGAAAATAAAAAAAAGGAAACGGTTGCTGAAACAAAACCAACGGATTTGGAAAAGGACAACTTGTTTGGACAAGTGAAACAAATAAAACAAACTTACTACAAGGTGAGAATAAAAAAGTATGGAATACTTCATGCAAAAAGAGCCGGAAGCCAGCACGACCAGAAAAATTACCTGACTACCTATTCTGAAAAAGGTAACAAAACGGAAGAAATTCATTTTGGGGTTGACAGAAGTTGTTACAAACACACTTACAATGAAAAAGGAACTGAAAAAAAGTTTTTTAATTACGATTCTTCAGGAACTGTTAATTCTTCCGCAATTCAGAAATTGAGCGAAACAGGCAAAGTGCTTGAATCCACCCATTACGACAAGGACAATAAAGTTACCTCCGGCTCCGTTTGGGAATATGATGAAAAGGATAATAATATTGAATTTTGTTCAACTAAAGCGGATGGAACTAAAGAGAATCACATTAAAATGTTTTATGATGAAAAAGGACATAAGATTGAACAAAAAACATTTAAACCTGATGGTAGTTTGAACAAATGGACAACATTTATAAATAATGAAAACGGGCATGCAATAGTTTCTACTGAATTGAACCAGGATGGAAGTGTTATCAATACGAAGACGGATACTTATGAGTACAATTCGGTTGGCAGAATGATTGGGCACAACGGTAGTCGTTTTAATTTTGATTTGTCGTTAGAAACTTATCAATTTGAAAAAGACAAACAAGGCAACTGGATACGGAAAATCGAATTTGTTAATAAAGTTCCGGTAGCAGTTTATATTCGTGAAATAAATTATTATGGCTCTGAAAAATCCAAGGAAATGGATATTAATATAGTTTCTGTTGGTGATTTGTGGATTGTTAGCCTGGATGGACTTTTGCCGGATGAAGGAGAGGAGGAAGAGGAAGAATTTGATGATGATGATGACTTTGACGAAGAGCCCCGCAAAAAAGCTATTCCTCCTGTTGCTCTTACCCCGGCACAGGCACAATGGCTTTCTGAAACAGGTAAGGGCATTGAGTTTTCACCATTTGGTTATTATGTAATAATGAACAATGAAATTCCATCCGAAATTTCATTTACATCACATACAATAGAAGTAATAGTATTGATGAAAGAATTGATAGAAAACATGGGGGCAACTCTTGTTCATTCTGCAAAAACAACGTATGGTTATACAAAACGGCTGCTCAATTATACTTTAAGTTTTCCTGAAAAAGAGTATCTCTTACATGTATTTCAGATTAACGAAGATGATATGAAAGAATGGATATTGCCCGATTGTGTTGAAGAGCGAATTGATAGCTTGTATCATAAAATTTATTATGGTCCTATTAAATTGTTTCAACCTGCCGATGCTTCGGGAAAAAGAAATAAAGAATTTGAACGAAACCTTGAATATTATATGGAAATGTGTGAGTTTGAGGAAATACCCGAAAAGCCCGAAATATATATGATAGAGGTTTTGGGTAACAATTTCCATTTAAAATCACATCCTGTGGACGATAGTTTTAATATTGCTAACCTGGACAGAAACTATGGTTATGGATTTGAAAAATTTCATAACGAACTGATGCAACGGTTTCAAACTGAATCAAAAGGTTTGGTGCTTTTTCATGGCGAACCAGGCACAGGCAAAACCTACTACATTCGTCACTTGTTGCGCTCTATGGCAAATAATAATAAAATAGTTATTTATATGCCACCCAATATGGTGGACCATTTGCTGGAGCCCAGCTTTATGACTTTTATTTCTCAACAGGTAAATATTTATTCTCAACAAAAAAAATTTTGTGTGTTGCTTATTGAAGATGCCGAGCCCCTGCTGGCTGCGCGTAATTCCGATACCAGAATTCAAGGTGTTACCAATTTACTGAACATGACAGATGGTTTATTAAATGATATGTTGAATCTTCAAATCATTTGTACATTTAATGTTGGATTAAAAAAACTGGATAAAGCATTGCTTCGCCCCGGGAGATTAATTGCAAGAAAAGAATTTAAGGCAATGAGCGAACTGGATGCTAATATCCTGGCACAGCAGTTAGGGGTAAAACATCATTTTACTAAACCTGCAACTTTGTCGGAAGTATATGCTCTGGTTAAAAACAAAAATACATTGATACATGATGTGGATGATTTGGGGGCGGATGTTTCGGAGTAATTCATTTGTCATTAGTCATTATTTATTGGTGTTTTCGGGGATAATTTTATAAGAATTTTGCCATTCCTTAGACTTTAGGAATGTTTCATAAAGGGTATTTATTTATTTTACACCTGTATTTATATTATATTTACCTATTTT
>CANIQT010000042.1 GCA_947469885.1 Bacteroidota bacterium | reverse complement strand
TGATATGTTTATTGGTAACCATGTTTTAGTAAATTCGTTTTGATAAGTTTATTGGTAACCAATTTATTCCTAATTAACTAAACATCCGGCAATGGAAGATTATATTTTGGTTTAACAATTACAGTTTCGGGGGGTAGTATTTTTCCTGAAACATGATAACATATACCTGTTGCGTTATAATATATACCTGTTGTGTTAACAGGTATACCTGTTGCATTAACAGGTATACCTGTTGCATTAATAGGTATACCTGTTGCATTAACAGGTATACCTGTTGCATTATAACATATACCTGTTACGTTATAACATATACCTGTTACGTTATAACATATACCTGTTGTGTTATAACATATACCTGTTGCATTAACAGATATACCTGTTGCATTAATAGGTATACCTGTTGCATTAACAGGTATACCTGTTGCGTTATAACATATACTTGTTGCGTTATAACATATACTTGCACCACAAATTGCCATTTTAAATTGAAAAACAAAAAAAGTAGCAGCCATAAAATTAATTACTGCTGCTCTGTTTGCCTTTATTTTAGATGGTTTTATAAACATTGTGCTTTAAATTATTAAACTTTGCGTTTTGATTTCGACACAATAGTAGTAAGAGAGGTTGACTTGTAAAGGGGTGGAAAACGTGATTATAAAAAAACTGTTGAAAATTGTTGAAAATTGTCGAAAGTTAAAATCAGATGATTATTGAAACCATATTATTATATCTTTGTATTACGATTGACGTAGAATAGCTGTTGACAAAACCTTATTTCTTGATTATTAACCTCCCATGAGAAATAGCACTCGCATGGCTTTCAATAGATATAGCAATGCTTTTGACTCTAAAACTCCGCAGGGAGCACATCGAAAAACTGGATGGTGTAAATTATACACAAGCTGGTACAGTTATGCAGGAAATCAGGGAATTCCGCAAAAAAGGTAAAGAATACAACCCCACCTTACAGGACTATGCCGATTACCGGGGGGTTACCATACAACTGGTATTATATCTCCTTACCGCAACAATTGAAATCATAAGAGAAGACTTTCTGGAAGTTCAGATAAAGCAATGGAAAACAATTAAATTAGAAGGTAAATATGCCGGTCAATACTATATTGAATATAATGATGATGATACCTATGATATAGGTATACGTGGTGAAGAAGATGAAAACGGAAAAAAATCTGACGAGGATGATTCCGAAGACAAAAACGACCCCAAAGATAAAAGGATAAGTAATTAACAACTTGCCAACAAAGTAACCGCCTGGTTACTTTGTTATTTTTTAATAGTTCGAAATCCTACATATATATTATAATGTGGTTTCTTTTTTGGGTATTTAATTTATGTTACTTTTGGGAGTTGCTAAACAGGTATTTATATAAATACCACAGAAAAATATACCCATGTAAGCCAAAAAGCATTGGATAAAATAGAGAGCCGTTAGACAAATTAATGATAAAGATGAAAGGAAATGACAAATAACAAAAACTTCCTCCTATATTTGTGTAGTAAAAAAATAGGCGGAAGTTTTTTGGGTAAAAACTTCCTCTATAAGTAAGTTATCCGTAATCCCGAGAACGCTCGTGAGTTACGTTTATCGTTTGGAAAGTTGTTCGCAGACAAACCCAAAAACGATAAAAAAAATGGCAGAATTTTGCTCACAATGTTCACCGTTTGACAACGAGTACGACATAGACATATTTAAAATTGCTTTGAAACTTAAAAACGGACATTCAAAAAACATACTTTGCGAAGGTTGTAATATAAGAGCAGTTTATAAAGACGAAGAAGGTTTAATTTATTTAGGCAAGTTAGAAAACAAAGAAATAAAACTTTACTCCGTAAAGTTAGAAGAACTAATCAAATAAAAAAAAAACAAAAATCCCACCCACCACCCAACAAGTTTATTACTAATAATACATAAGATAATAAACATATCTTTGCAACCTATATAAATTAAAACAAATGGAAAATAAATCTAAAAATAAATTTTTACGGAAAGCAAACTCTGCAAAAAAAGATGAGTTTTATACACAGCTTACATATATTGAAAGAGAATTAGGACATTACAAAGAACACTTTAAAGGTAAGGTGGTTTTATGTAATTGCGATGACCCGCGTGTAAGTAATTTCTTCCATTTCTTTTCGTACAACTTTGAAAATTTAGGACTGAAGAAATTAATTTCAACCTGTTATAGAAGCCAAAGTGCTGATTTATTCAGCGAAAACAAATCAGAAAAAGCCATATACTTGGAATATACAGGCGACAAAAATGGAGATAACATTCCCAACCCCGAAGAAATTGGAATTAAACACTTAAAAGGCGATGGCGATTTTCGTAGTCAGGAGTGTATTGAATTATTAAAAGAAGCAGATATTGTAGTAACAAATCCGCCATTTTCTTTATTTAGAGAATATGTAGAACAGTTAATTGAATATGATAAAAAATTTATCATTATAGGAAATTTAAATGCTATTACTTATAAAGAAATATTTAGTCTAATAAAAGATAATAAAATATGGTTAGGGTGTACCCTTGATGGTAGAAATATTTGGTTCAGAATACCTGATAGCTATGAAAAATATCATAAAATAGAAGACGGTATTAAATATGCTTTTGTAGCAAGTACAGTTTGGTTTACAAATTTAGACTATAAAAAAAGACACGAGGATATAGACTTGTATAAAACATATTATGGTAACGAAAGTGATTATCCAAAATATGACCATTATGATGCTATAAATGTTAATAAAACAAAAGAGATTCCAAAAGATTATGAAGGATATATCGGTGTTCCAATTACATTTTTAAATAAGTTTAATCCAGACCAATTTGAAATAATAGAGGGACTAAATAGATATAGTATTTTAGATGGACCAACAGAAAAAACTAGAGGCAAATATTTAGCACAAGTCAATGGTAAACCTATTTATGTTAGGATAGTTATAAAAAATAAAAAATTAATAAACAATATATAAATTATGAAAATACAACTTAAAGAAATCAAAATTAAAGAAGTATCAAAAGGGTATATTAACGATAACGAAGAAGGCGTTGTTGGTTATAGTAGCAAATTAAATATTCGCCCGAAATATCAAAGAGAATTTGTTTACAAAGACAAACAAAGAGATGCAGTTATTGAAACTGTTAAAAAAAATTTCCCACTTAATGTAATGTATTGGGTTAAAAATGAAGATAACACATACGAAGTTTTAGACGGACAACAAAGAACTATAAGTATTTGCGAATATGTTGATGGTAAATTTTCATTAAACTCATTATATTTTCACAACCTAACGAATGTAGAACAAGATGCAATACTTGATTATAAATTGATGGTTTATTTCTGCGAAGGGAACGATAAAGAAAAATTGGATTGGTTTAAAACCATAAACATTGCAGGCGAAAAACTAACCGAACAGGAATTAAGAAATGCAATTTATACAGGTACTTGGCTCACTGATGCGAAAAAACATTTCAGCAAGACAGGTTGCGCAGCTTACAATATGGGCAATGATTATATGACAGGTATTGCAATTCGTCAAGATTATTTAGAAACTACAATAAGTTGGTTAAGCGAAAATAAAATTGAGGACTATATGTCAAAAAACCAACACGAACCGAACGCAAATGAATTGTGGTTATATTTTCAAAATGTTATAAATTGGATAAAAGTAATTTTCCCTAATTATCGCAGAGAAATGAAAGGCGTAGCGTTTGGTATTTTGTATAATAAATACAAATCCGAAAAATTTGATTCAAAGAAATTAGAAAAAGAAATTACAGAATTAATGCAAGATGAAGATGTAACAAAAAAGTCAGGCATTTACGAATATGTATTAACAAGAAACGAAAAGTATTTGAGTATTCGCGCTTTTACAGATAAACAAAAAAGGGAAAGTTACGAAAGGCAAAAAGGAATTTGTGTAAAATGCAAGAAGAAATTTGAATTAATTGAAATGGAAGCAGACCACATTACGCCTTGGGTTAAAGGTGGTAAAACGATTTCTGCAAATTGCCAAATGTTATGCAAAAATGATAACCGAATTAAATCAGCAGTATAGCATAAAAAAAAATCCCTCGCTTTTTAAAGCGAGGGATTTTTTTAAATCAAATATTAAATTTACACAACTGCAATTTTTAAAAATTTCACAACTATTGGTTTACTTGCTGAATTAGTAACAACAATAAATTCTCCACTTCCACTAATTTCACTTTTCACAACTTCCAACATTTCGCCAAACACTAAAGTTGTGCCAGTACTACAAACGCCAGTTTTTAAACTTTGTCTGCAAACGGTTACAGTTGCACCTTTTGTTTGCAAAGTAAATTGCATTTTATATTTTGCAGGTACTTTAGTTGCAAATACTTTTGAAGCAAATTCTTTAACTTTAATATTTCTTGGTTTTTTCTTTTCAGTCGGCTCAACACTACTCTTAATTGATTTAAAAGTAAAACGTTTAGCAAGTTCTTTATCTTTTTTAGATTTTGCATAAGCCCTGCCACCTGCAATTAACAACATACAAGTAGCCATAAAAGTATCAACCTTTATTTTATCATCGCCACTCAAAGTGCTTATATCTTGGCTCAAATTTATTTTAGTAGTATTCATTCCCCAAGCATTATCGTGTGCCGCTGACCAATCGCCCAACATAGCAGTTGTAAACCCTTTAGCATCAAGGGCAGCAGCATTGCCACCATTATTAATACGAGCCAAAGTTACTTCGTAACTTGTATGAAATAAAGGAATATTTCTATCACTAATACTTTTGTTCAATGCAGCAATCCCAAAGCTACCTTTAGTATCAGTAATAGTTCCAGCAGTTATACACTTTCCAACTGCATAATCTAAAGTTGCATCAAGAGTAGTAATAATATCCATAAAAGCATTACGTTTCTCTGTATCGCCTTTATTTAACTTTTGTAAACCCGCAGTTGTAACCATATCATTAACTGCTTTTTTCTGAACATCAAATGTTGCAGTAACCCAAGGGTTAGTAAAATCTGCATCAAGTCCAATTATACCTGTATAGTTGGCAATAAATAAAGCTCTCAATACATCACCGAAAGGAACTACGTCTTCAATTTTTATATTTTTCATTTTATTATATTTTTGATTTGTTTGTAAATGTTGGGCTCAAAAGTATAAATTAAATTAACAACAACACATATTCACAAAAATAAATAGTATGCAATAAGTACAACCCAAACCGTAACAAGCAAAAATCAAAACGGTAGAATCGCTTTCCGAAACGGTGGGAACGTTGTCCGAAACAGTAGAATCCATTTCCGAAACGTTGGGAACGGTTTCCGAAACGGTGGGAACGCTTTCCGAAACAGTGGGAACCATTTCCGAAACGGTGGGAATGGTTTCCGAAACGGTGGGAAAGGTTTCCGAAACGGTGGCGAATTATTCCAAGCAACACATTATCAGCATTTTAACGTTTTTAGCCGACCTGCCACCGAAAGCCCGAAAACGCGAAAGAGAACCAAAAAACACGACCATTGTAAAAACCGACCAGAACCTGACAAAATAACCCTGAAACCCGCTACACGAAAGAAGGGACTACGGATAACATAAGATTTATGAAATAAAAAAAAGGGGGGGCGAACTGCGAATATGAAGTTTCGTTCTTTTAATTACCTTTGTCGCGGGGCGGAAGAGACGAGCTTTTAATCCCCCCTTTTTTTTACTTCATAAATCTTTCAAACGTTATAGGTAATCGCGCGCTCCGAACGAAAGTGTCTGCAAATTTTAAAGTTTTACAACCAAACCCGAAAAAAAGAAACGCACGGCAAACGCTTCGCAAAAATAAAAGAGCCGATGAAAAATCGGCACATTTATTTTTGCCCGACCACTCCCAACCGCACCGTAACCCGACAACCATTTCCGAAAGACATTTTTACTTATCTTTGACCCCGATGAAATTTTTCTGTTCCATATTTTCCTTTTATGTTTTAATGCTTGCAGTTGTACCCTGTGCAGATGCCGAAGAAATTAATACTGCATTTGAACAATCCACCGTTCAACACTCACAACAAAATTCACAAGGACATAACGAAGAAAATAATTGTTCCCCTCTTTGTACTTGCGCTTGTTGTGGTTGTTCTGGGTTTAATATTCCTGTTTTTTATTGTATCAAAAAGATTTCCGAATTCAAAACAGAAAAATCCTTTCCCGTTTATTCTACTTCTTTTGCTTCCGATTTTATTTCTTCCATTTGGCAACCGCCAAAGATTTAATTAATGAACAAACAGTAGTGTTGTTGGTTTTAAAACTAATAACGAATAAGTGTTTGCAAGGCAAACAAAAAAACTATTTACGGTGCTATCGCACCGCAAATAGTTATTCATTTCATTATTCAAATTCAAAATGATAGAAAAAATAATTAATTTTTCAGTTAATAATAAACTCATAACAGGAATATTTCTGTTAATGTTTGTCGGCACAGGCATTTATTCAGTAAGCCAACTTTCAGTAGATGCCTTGCCCGATGTAACCAACAATCAGGTAATGGTAATCACCACTTGCCCCAACCTTGCAACGCAAGAGGTAGAGCAGTTTATAACCTACCCTATTGAAACGCAAATGAAATCAATTCCTGATGTAACCGAATTGCGCTCCACATCACGAAGCGGGCTTTCCGTTATTACAGTAGTGTTCAAAGACAAAGTGCCGACAAATATAGCACGTCAGCAAATTTCCGAACGATTAAAAAGTGCAGAAGAAGAATTGCCAAAAAATTTCGGAACACCTGAAATAGTACCCCCAACAACAGGACTTGGCGAAATTTATCAATACACTTTAGATATAAAAAAAGGATATGAAAATAAATTTACACCAATGGATTTACGAACCATTCAGGATTGGATTGTTCGCAGACAATTATTGGGTGTAGCTGGAGTAGTTGATGTAAGCACCATTGGCGGCTATCTCAAACAATTTGAAGTTGCTGTTGCACCCGAAAAATTAGTAAGTATGAATATTACGTTAATGAATGTGTTTGATGCACTTTCAAAAAATAATCAGAACACAGGAGGCAGTTACATTGACAAAGGACCTAATATTTATTATATCCGAGGAGAAGGTTTGATAAAAGGAATGAAAGATATTGAAAACATTGTAGTGAAAAATGTAAATGGAATTCCAATAAAAATCCGTGATATAGCAAAAGTGCAGTTGGGCTATGCTCCACGGTTTGGAGCAATGACAAGAAATGGAAAGGGTGAAACAGTAGGTGCAGTAGTGTTGATGCTCAAAGGAGAAAATTCAGTAAAAGTTATTGAAGCAGTCCAAGAAAGAATGGAACTCATCAAAAAAAATCTTCCCGAAGGATTAACCATAGATACCTTTCTTGACCGCAGCGAACTTATCGGCAGAACCATTAATACAGTTTCAAAAAATTTAATAGAAGGCGCATTAATTGTAATTCTTGTATTGGTTTTATTACTTGGCAATTTTCGTGCAGGTTTAATTGTTGCATCCGTCATTCCGCTTTCTATGATGTTTGCAATTATCCTGATGAATATTTTCGGAGTAAGTGCAAACCTAATGAGTATGGGGGCTTTGGACTTTGGATTAATTGTAGATGGTGCAGTAATAGTAGTAGAAAGTACGCTGCATATTTTTGCAATAAGCTATCGTAGCAAAACATTAACACAACCAGAAATGGACAAAGAAGTAATTAGCGGTTCATCAAAAATTATGAGCAGTGCAGTGTTCGGACAAATAATAATTCTCATTGTCTATGTTCCCATTTTTGCATTAACAGGCATTGAAGGAAAGATGTTTTTGCCGATGGCACAAACTGTTTCATTCGCTATCATTGGCGCATTGCTGCTTTCGCTCACTTATGTTCCGCTAATGAGCAGTTTATTTCTCAACAAAAAAATTACCGATAAACAAAGTTGGAGTGATAAATTTATAAAATGGTGTTTGAAATTTTACACACCATTTTTAGTAAAAGTGTTAAGACATAAAATAAAAGTGGTAGTTGGTTCATTGCTTATTTTAATCGGAACACTTTTTCTTTTTAATACACTGGGCGGAGAGTTTCTGCCCGAAATGGACGAAGGAGATTTTCAGGTAAACTTTGGAATAAGGCAGGGAAGCAATTTGCAACAATCCATCAATATTTCAAATGCAATGGAAAAAATATTGTTAGATAGTTTCCCCGAAGTAAAACAAGTAGTTGCAAAAATAGGTACATCCGAAGTCCCCACCGACCCAATGCCCGTGCATTTTGCAGACCTTAATATTATTTTAGAAAAAGACAAAAGCAAATGGACTTCTGCAAAAGACAAAGATGAATTAGCAGAAAAATTCAACAAAACATTAAGTGTAATACCTGGGGCAGTACTTGGTTTTGAACAACCAATTCAAATGAGAGTAAATGAAATGATTTCAGGTGTGAAGTCAGATATTGCAATAAAAATATTTGGCGAAAATTTAGATATGCTTTTTCAAAAAGCAAACGAAGCTTCCAAAATTATTTCAACCATTGATGGCATTGCAAACATTAAAGTGGAGCAAACTGTAGGAATGCCACAGTTAGTTGTAAAATACAATCGTGATAAAATTGCTCAATACGGATTAAACATTGAAGATGCTAATACCATCATCAACACAGCATTGGCAGGAGGCAAAGCAGGTTCAGTGTATGAAGGAGAGCGCAAATTTGATTTGGTAGTTCGTTATGCAAACTATCGTGATGCAGATGAAGAAAAAATAAAAAACATTTTTATTCCTTTGCCTAACGGCACACAAATTCCGCTTTCGCAAATTGCAGATGTTTCCTTTCAATCAGCACCAACACAGATTTCCAAAGAAGATGCAGAGCGCAGAATTGTTGTAGAAGCAAATGCAAAAGGCAAAGACATTGAAACAATAGTTGCACTCATTCAGAAAAAATTAGATGCTGAATTAAAACTTCCTTCGGGCTATTACATTACTTACGGTGGCACATTTCAAAATTTACAGGAAGCTAAAAAACGTTTGTCTGTTGCTGTTCCTGTTGCATTGTTTATGATTTTTATTTTGTTGTTTTTTAGTTTCCGAAGTGTCAAAGAAAGTTTAATTATATTCTCTGCAATCCCTTTAGCAGCAATAGGCGGAGTAGTAGCTCTCTGGATAAGAGGAATGAATTTCAGCATCAGTGCAGGTATTGGTTTCATTGCTTTGTTTGGTGTTGCTGTTTTAAATGGAATTGTATTAATAGCTTATTTCAACCGACTAAAAGAGGAAGGCGAAGAAGATACTATGCAACGCATATTAAAAGGAACAGCAGCCCGATTGCGCCCCGTATTGGCTACAGCAGCCGTTGCTTCATTAGGTTTTTTACCAATGGCTTTTTCTTCTTCCGCAGGTAGCGAAGTCCAAAAGCCACTTGCAACGGTAGTTATAGGTGGTTTAATTTCATCCACTTTATTAACTTTAATTATTTTGCCTGTTTTATATGCTCTCTTTATCAGGAAGAAAAAAATAAAAGTGGCTGGTGTTGCAACTCTTTTGCTTTTATTGTTTTCAGTTTCCGCAAATTCACAAACATCCGTAACCCTTGATACTGCTATTAATTACGCATTAAAAAATCATCCTTTGTTACAGTCAGGTGAATATGCAGTACAGCAACAACAGCAATTAAAGAAAACCGTTTTCACCCTCAACCCTTTAGACATAACCTATACAGGAGGACATATCAATTCCACTGTCTATGATTACAACGTAAGCGCAATGACAGGAATAAAATTCCCAACCGAAATTGCAGCACAATCCGAATTTCAAAAACAAAAAATTGCATTGGCGCAATCCGAACTCAATCTCACAAAAGCAGCATTAATCAAAAATGTTTCTTCCGCTTATATGCAGGTGCAGTATGGTTTACAGCAATTGACTTTACTTGATTCACTTGAAAAAATATATACAAACTTCTCAACCTTTGCCGATAAAAAATATTCAGTAGGCGAAACAGGTTTACTTGAAAAAGTTTCTGCACAAAGTCAGTTAAAAGAAATACAATTGAAAAAAAATGAAGCTGAAGCAAATCTTGAAATTTATAAAAGTGAGTTACAACAATGGATGGGAACAAATAAAAATATCTCTGTAATCCCTGTTGATAATATGCTTTTACCAACACCAGCATTGAAAGATACATCCGCATTAAAAAACAACAAAATGTTTTTGATGCAAAAACAATTAGTAAATCTTTCCATTGCAAATTACAAATTAGAGAAAACAAAATTTTCTCCCACCCTGCAATTTGGCTACTTCAATCAAAGTTTGGACAGAGTTAAAAACTTCAATGGTTTTATGGTGGGCACTTCCATCCCACTTTTTAAAACAGGGCAACAGGGAAGAACAAAAGCAGCACAACTTGGAATTAAAATTTCTGAAATGGAATTAGAGAATTTACAATTGGGCTTAAACACCGCTTACACCGAAGCATTGCAACAGTTCACAAAATACAATCAAAGTTTAAATTATTATAAATCCGAAGGATTAAAACTTTCTGCTACTCTTTTTAATGTGGCGAATAAAAGTTATAAGAATGGCGATATTAGCTATACAGAATACATTCTGAACATTAACAATGCTTTTAATATTCGTACCAACTATTTGCAAGCACTCAATAATTACAACCAGTCAATTATTAATCTTAACTATTTAATTAATAAATAAAATGGAAAATATTTTAAAAAATAAATACATCGCAATTGCAATCTCATTGCTAATTTCCGCTTGCGGAAATAAAACTTCTGAAAACACAACAGACGTAAAACAAAGCGCAAAGCAAGTTGTAGAAGTTTCACTTTCTCCCGAACAGCAGAAAGCAATAGACTTACAAACAGGTTTTATAACACAACGAAACCTCAAAACATCTTTAAAAGTAAACGGTAAATTAATGTTGCCACCGCAAAATCAGGCACAGGTAAGTTTATTGGTTGGCGGAATTGTCAAAGATATATTAGTTAAAGAAGGCGCATTAATAACTAAAGGACAAGTATTGGCAACCATTCAAAACACCGAATTCATTCAATTACAACAAGACTATTTACAAAGCAGTTCATCACTCACTTATTTAAAAGCAGAATTTGAACGACAAAAAGAATTGCAAAAAGAAAACATCAATTCAGGCAAAACATTTCAGAAAGCAGAAGCCGATTATAAATTTGAAACCTCAAATTATAATGCACTCAAACAAAAACTTTCTCTTTATAATCTCAATGCCCAAAACCTCACACCCGAAAATATTTCTTCCTCTTTCAATGTCATTGCACCCATTTCAGGCAACATCCACACCATCAGCATCAACATCGGCAAATTTGCAGAACCCAATAAAGAACTATTTAACATCGTTGACAATCAATACCTACACATTGATTTAACAATTTTTGAAAAAGACATCTCAAAAATTCACGAAGGACAAACACTAACATTCACCGATGCAAACGACACAAAGCACATTCACAACGCTACCATTTTCAGCATCAACAAAGCATTTGAAGACAATCAGCAAGCAGTCATAGCACACGCAAAAATTGAAAACGTAACCGAAACATTGTTATCAGGAATGTTCATAGAAGCACGAATACAAATAGATGACTCCACATCCGCAACCGTGCCTAACGATGCAATAGTAAACAATGGCAACGAACATTTTATTTTTATATTAAAAGAAGCACATATTTATAAAATGGTACAAGTTACCATTGGCACATCAGATATGGGTTTCACAGAAATAACACCAATGGAAGAAATAAAACCCGAACAAAAAATAGTAACCAACGGAGCATACTATCTGTTAAGCGAACTCACAAAATCAAGTGATGAACACGAATAAATAAATGCAAATTTGCTTTAGCCCCAAATAATAAACCCCAAAAACCCTTGCAACTCCCGAATATAAGTTATATTTGCACCCTAATTAATCAATAACCATTAACCATTAATCATTAGAAAATATGCCACACACACCAACACCAAAGTACCCGTTAACACAACAGGAATTGTACTCAATAGCAGATACAATGTACGACAGTTTGGAAGAGCCAACAAACCTTGCAGCATTCCAAGCAAAAAAGCCAGGCAAATACACCCCCGTATTTATTGCACAGTTAAGAGCAAACAAAAAAACGGCATTCACAATGCCCGATGACGACCAAAGAAATTCAATCCACGAAACATTCAAAGTAGAACTAACAGGATTAGCAGACACTTGTTGCAACAACTTTCAAGATTTGAAAGGTTACATCCACGATGGCTTCCCATCTGACCAATGGACAATCAAATATGATGAAGCAGGAATGACAGTTTACACATCCGCATCACACAACAATTGGGAAAACGTAGTAGCATTAAACAAAAAAGCAAACGATTTTATTGCAGCATATCCAACCCAATTAACCGCAGGATTTATGCCAGCAGGTTTTGCAATGCAAGTTTCAGATGATGCAGGTAAATTTGATTTAAAATATGCAGCCTTCAAATCATCACGCCAAACAGGCACAGGCACAGGCGCAAAAATCACAGCCGACAATGTAGTTTACACAGATTTACAAAACTTACAAAACGATGCACACATAGTTTTCCGTACAGATGCCGAAGCATTAAAAGAATTTATGATAGCATCAGTTAAAAATATTGTTAGCCCTCCGGGCAGTGCATCATTAGGAATTGATTTAACAGAAGAAGGCACAAACTTACCAGTTGACAAAGCAGTAATTACAATTCAGTCAGCAACAGGAAAAGCAATGACACTTACAACAGATGCAACAGGAAAAGTTGATTTCCATAAAATCAACCCCGACAATTACAAGGTTAAAATCCAACCAGTCGGCAAACCCGAAATCAATTTAGTAAAAGAGGTAAACACAGGAGTTTCCGCAAGGTTAAAAGTAACAATTCCTGCATAAAGTAGTTAAAAATCAATCATTTACCCATACATTTACCTCAAACTCCCCCATCATTTGGGGGAGTTTGGCGTTATAATAGGTAGCGGACAACCCCATAATGGACACAGTTTACACCCATCCCGACATCAGTACAACGGTATAATGGCATCCGTACAACGGCATAATAGGGTCAGGACAACGGTATAATAGGGTCAGTATAACAGTATAATGGGGTCAGTACAACGGGATAATGGGGTCAGTACAACGGTATCGTGGGGTCAGTACAACGGTATCGTGGGGTAAGTATAACGGTATCGTGGGGTAAGTACAACGGTATCAGTAACGAAGTTTTAAAAAGTCCCGAAACCCGAAAAAAGGCAAAAAAGGACAAACCCACCCTAATTTCTTGCACATTTGCTTTTATTCCGACACACATACAACGCCAATAAAAGCAAAAGAGCAAGAAAGCAAACGCACCCCATACCCTGAAAACCGTTACCCGACAAGCTAAACCGAAAGAAGCGACTACCTATAACATAAGATTTATGCAATAAAAAAAAGGGGGGCGAACTGCCAGTATGAAGTTTAGTGCTTTTAATTACCTTTGTCGCGGGTCGGAAGGGACGAGCTTTTAAATCCCCCTTTTTTTGACTGCATAAATCTTTCAAACGTTATCGGCAATCGTGAGGGACGTGCAAACTTAAAACGACATAGTACTTTGACAAAGAAATCAATTATAATTTTAGTGCTTATTGTTAGCGGACTTTTTTTCATTTGGACAGGTTACTTGTGGAAAGTTTTTAGTTGTGGTTTTGCAGGAAGCTATCCTTGTGTTGAAACGTGGAGTTTACATATTAACGAAACGAACTTGATAGAAATTATAAAAGAAATAAAGAAAGAACACCCAGAACTACAACCACCAGGCGACAAAGAATTGACAGACGGAAGAAACTCATATTGGTACGACATTACGTTTTATTATCCTGACACCAAAAAGAATGTTTATACTTGGACAAGACCGAATGACGACACAACATATACGACAATAGCATTTGTAGCAATAGCAACTCACATTGACTCCTTGACACCTATCAAAGAAATAAAAATGGACAGACAAGAAATTAATCGCGACTTTGGTTACTTTGCGAACAAGAAAGAAATCAGCAAGTTTGAAAGCAGAATACTTGACTTAATAGAAACGAAAATTAACACGAAACGCACGACACGAAAGAACGACAGCCGATAACATAAGATTTATGAAATAAAAAAAAGGGGGGGCGACCTGCCAGTATGAAGTTTCAAGCATTTAATAACGTTTGTCGCGGGGCGAAAGAGACGAGCTTTTAATCCCCCCTTTTTTTTACTTCATAAATCTTTCAAACGTT
>CANIQT010000041.1 GCA_947469885.1 Bacteroidota bacterium | reverse complement strand
CCGATAACATAAGATTTATGAAATAAAAAAAAGGGGGGGCGACCTGCCAGTATGAAGTTTCAAGCATTTAATAACGCTTGTCGCGGGGCGAAAGAGACGAGCTTTTAATCCCCCCTTTTTTTTACTTCATAAATCTTTCAAACGTTATCGGTAATAGTGAGAACGCGCGAACGAACAGCACGCAGTCAACAAAACGACAGTTAACCGAACAGAACTTAATAGAACGAACAGACGAAAACAACGACAATGACAGAATCAATATTTCGTTTTGACAAACTTAAACCTTTTGACAAATGGACAATTGCATTATATCTAATATTGACGCTCGGACTTGTTTATTATTTTAATTCAACAGAAAATATTGCGAGTAAAAGAAACGTTATTTTTATGTATCCTTTTATTACACAACTTGCACTTTATGGACTTAACTATAAATCTTTACGAAACTTGACAGTCTTCTTTGCTTGGGTTGCCATAGGACTTTTACATTTGTACTTTTACTTTAGTTTGAAAGACGACAAAACATTACAAATGTTCAGAGGACATTCAACAGCTTCTCTTAAAAACACAATATCTTTATTGTGTTTGCACCAAGCGTTTAGACTTGTAAGCATTAAAATACAAGGGAAAGAACTTGTAAGTCCAAGTAAAGGATTTAATAATGCAACAGACATATATGATAACCGCAACATTACAACAACAGACTATGTTTTGTTTTTTACTTACATAGGGTGTGCAATAATCCTAGCAATGAACTAATAACAATTAACTTTGACACGAGAAACGAACGAACTACTACCGATAACATAGGATTTATGCAATAAGTATTGGGGGGGCAGAATCGCTAACTTTAAAGTGTCTGCGGAAATCCCCCCAATACTTACTGCATAAATCCTTCAAACGTTATGAGCAATTGTAGGAGCGCGCGTAACGAACGGTAGCCGACAACCGAACATAGACGGCACAACAAGAAATAAATAATTAATTAATTGCGGAGGCAACACTCAAAAGCGAAATGAAAAAGAAATTCTACTTAACGGCAATTATACTGACAATAATTTCAGTAAGTATTAGCATTGGACAAACTGCTTATATAACGACTTATCATAGTAATTTAGTTTACGTTATTGATGTTTCAACCAATACTATTATTGATTCTATTTTTGTTGGTAATGATTCTTTTGGTGTATCCGTGAGCCCAGATGGAACAAAGGTATATGTGACCGTTTATGGTCCATATGCTGTAAAGGTTATAAATACCTCTACCAATACTGTTATTGATTCTATTCCTGTGAATTATCTTCCCCGTCATTTAATAGTGAGCCCAAGTGGGGATAAGGTATATGTTTCAGAAGCAGGTGCTGGAGATGTGAAAATAATCAACACTGCTAATGATTCGGTTACTAATACAATTAGTTATGGAGCTATTTCTGACCCTTGGGGAATAACTGTATCACCTGATGGAACTAAGATATATGTTGTGATTTATAGTACTAATTCAGTAAGTGTAATAAGTACTGTTACCAACACTATAGTGAATACAATTCCCGTTGGTGATGGGCCACAGGGTATAGTTATAAGCCCTGATGGAACTAAATTATATGTTGCAAGTGGTGGTAGTAGTGGTAAAGTATTTGTAATAAATACCGCTACCAATGCAGTTACGGATTCAATTAGTGTTGGTATGACTCCTTTATATTTAGCTGAGACACCTGATGGCTCAAAACTATTTGTTACGAATAATATGTCACATTCGGTTAGTGTAATAAACACAGCTACAAACGTTGTTTCGGCTACAATTACAGTTGGCTTACGTCCCTATGGTGTTTCCGTTAGTCCTGATGGAAACAAGGTGTATGTTGCTAATTCTGGTGATAGTACAATGAGTGTTATAAATCCTGCTACGAATACTGTTACAGATACAATTCAGCTTAGTGCTAAACCTATGGCACTTGGTAATTTTATTTCTACTTATACCCAAACAGGTATTACTTCCCTAAACATTGATGCGAATAGGATTTCTATTTATCCTAACCCAACAAGCGGACAGTTTACAATTTTGCTTACGACTGATAAAGCTGAAATAACAGTTACAGACTTACTTGGACAACAAATACTAAAAACACAAACAACACAAAAGACAACGAACTTACAACTTAATAACAACGGTGTTTACATAGTTTACGTTAAGACAAAGCAAGGAACATCAACACGAAAACTCATTGTAAACCGCTAACAGAAAGACAAACAACTGCTCATAACATAAGATTTATGAAATAAAAAAAAGGGGGGCTGAATCGCTTAATTGGCAGCGTCTGCGGGAACCCCCCTTTTTTTTACTTCATAAATCTTTCAAACGTTATGTGCAATTTTAAAAACGAACTAACTCAAAAATATTATGGAAATACAGCAAGAAATAAGAATAAATATAGATTCAATCTGTGTTTTAAAATTTGTTCCAAACTCAGAATTTGTAATGATAGATTACGAACCAATAAATAGACCTTTAGATGTAGAATTTGCTGAATTAAGAAAACAAGTAAGCGATGAAAATATAATTGCAAAAGATATATTGACATACATTGAACACCATAATAAATTGTGTGTTTTACTGAACACATATAACTACTGTGAATTATTTGCAGGAGCATATCAAGGTTTATTTAATGACATTAAAATAATGAGAAATATTTACCAAAGTAATTTTAAACATATTGCTAATAAAGCAGAATATAAAAGAAAAGAAAAAGAATGGTTGTTTGTAGATTTAGAAAAAAAATTACAAGCATATTACCTTGAAGAGACATATAAAATATGCGAAGAAAAACGATTGCAAAAATCCATATTAGCATACTCTCATAGAGTCGCAGGTTGGGCGACTCCTAAATACGACTTAAACTCTAATTTCTCAATTGAAATAAAAACTAATTTTGGTTTTGGATACGTTAGCTATTTTTACACTATAATAACCTATAAACAAATTAGAATTATTGCATTTTCGGATTGGATAGAATATGAAAAAGCTGAGTTGTTAGAAATAGTAAGATATTCTGCAAGACATTCATTAAATAATGATAATTGGAAAAATGCTTTAGAGTATTCTATGAATGCTTGTAACCTTTCAATTAAGGATGAAAATGCTTTTGTTAGAAAACATATAATTGATGAATGCGAAAAGATGGTAGTTGGAATTGAAGAAATACTACAAAAAGATAAATTTAGATTTAACAATAAAGAAAGAATCTATATAGAGGTTCAAAGGGAAGGCCATAATTTAATTGAATTACGCGGTGAAAAACTTTCAGGTGCTTTAAGTTTCATTGAAAACATAATTCAATTTGATAAAATTATTGAAACTAAAGAGTTTATCACACGTATTGAAAATTGTAACAAAATGGTTGTGTCATTGCTTATTAAAGAACTGCCCTTAATAAAACTTGAACTTATTGAATTGAATAAACTATTGGAAGAATTAACACCTATTTATGAAGAATTAAATAAACAGCATTTAATTTACAGAGCCTTTTGGCGCGAATTGGATGAAGAAATGTATAAATTATATGGTTCAACAGATAAAAAAAACGAAATCCTTGCTAAAACATTCAATGAACAATATCCAAATTATGTTGAATTTGAAAATTTATTTTCACCGAAGAAAAAAGAATACGATGGATTGATTGCTCAAATATTATCCTTAGAAACAACAAAAAATAATATTGAAACGTACCATAACACAATCAACTCTTACTTCGAAAACAAGGAACAGAAAATGAGCGAAAGAACAACAAAACTGCACATAACATAAGATTTATGAAATAAAAAAAAGGGGGGGCGACCTGCCAGTATGAAGTTCCAAGCATTTAATAACGCTTGTCGCGGGGCGAAAGAGACGAGCTTTTAATCCCCCCTTTTTTTTACTTCATAAATCTTTCAAACGTTAGCCGTCATTGTGAGAAACGTGCTAACGAACCTGACTGAAACGAATTAACTTTGACAAATGGACAAAAAGACGAATAGCAAAAATGTAATGATTTGGAAAGAAACAACTTTTAGATATGTTGCATTCTTTGACATTCTTGGTTTCAAAGAAATGGTATTCAGAAATAGCCACGCATCCGTTAAAAAGAAATTAATGGTGTTACACGATATTGTAGATTTATATCAAGATACAACGAACGAGCGAATAAAAGAAAAACCTCAAGCCCGACATCCCGTAAAGATTGCAATGTTTTCTGACTCTTTGGTACTTTTTTCTTCCGACAACTCTTTGGAATCCTTGAAGGAAATTTTAGTTGCTTCCCAATACATAAATACACTTGCGTTAGTCAACAAAATTCCTATTAAAGGTGCTTTAAGTTATGGTACTGTTACAGCTGACTTTACAAACTCTGTGTTTTTTGGAAAGGCAATAATAGATGCTTTTCTACTTCAAGATGAATTGCTCCTTTATGGTGCTATTCTACATCATTCAATTGAGAAACGTATTAACGATATTAATTTCAAAAATAAACCAGAATTTTATGCTTCTTATTGTTGTCCTTTAAAGTTGGGAAATGTGAATCATTTATTAGTTATGTTAGACCCGAACTTCATTTTGAGCAGGGACAAGAAAGGAAAGGGTATCATTGGATTCAATGAAATCAGTTCAGGACACCAAAGAAAATATGTTGACAATACAGTAAAGTATTTTGAACATATACAAAAGAGCTCTTTAGAAAACATTAGTATTTTAAAAGTATCAAAACTTCATAAACAAAAAGTAAAAAAACTATGACAACAAAAAAACGATTTATTTTAATATTTTTATTTGCAATTTCATACTACACCTTTGCTCAAAACAAATCAGACTGCACCAAAATTGATGCTCTAATTGAATTAATGGCGACAGGTGAAGGTTCAGCAGCAGCAAATATTCAAGGAATAACAGAAACTTTAATTCAGCATCCTAATTATTATATGATGTATTTTACAAGAGGATTAATGAAACGCTCTTTAAAAGATTATCGTGGTGCAATAGCGGATTTTACAAAAGCTATTGAAATTTGCAAAGCAGGAACGGGAATGCCATCAGAAGAAGGCAAACAGGTTTCAACACTAATCAAGTCCTATATTGGAAGAGGGACATCAAAAGCAATATTAGAATTAGAAAATGGCAATTTTGTATCTGCGCTTTCAGACTTAAATCAAGCCGAAGTTCTAGTTAACAAATGGAAAGAAACTTATAATGTAGAAGTAATAGACCTTCCAAAAATATATTTTTTTAGAGGAGTCATTAAATTATATCAAAATGACAATGAAGTAGCTTGTAATTCTTTTAGCAAAGCAGGAGATTATGGCTGTGAAGAAGTCTATGCATATATTCAAAAATATTGTCAGTAAGACAGGAGATTTAGGGCAAAAACAAGCTTACGAAATGATTAAAAAGCATTGCAACTAATTATTCAAAAATAAAACAACAGAACGGAACAACAAAATAATAATACAGTAACACCCGAAACACTCATAGGACACGAAAGAAAGAACAACGAACGGCTAACATAAGATTTATGCAATAATTATTGGGGGGGGCGGAATCGCTTAATTGACAGTGTCTGCGGACAACCCCCCAATAATTACTGCATAAATCTTTCAAACGTTAGGCGTAATGCTGAAAGACGTGCTAACTTGAAACAGACGAATTAACTTTTTAGCAAAAAAACAAAAGCAAAAATGAAAAAATATAATTTACTACTTATCATTTTAATTTTCGTTTGTTCTTTCAACACTTTCGGACAGAAGAAAAAATACCAATATTTTAACGAGGCATACATTTCAGACGATAATAATTTTAAGATTGAAAATTATTCAATTGTCATTCGGCTTGACCCTTCCGATTTTGCAGCATATAATTTAAGGGGACACGCCTATTATGATTTAGGGCAATATGAAATGGCAATTATAGACCATAATCAAGCAATTAATTTAAAACAGGATTATGATTATGCTTATTATTATAGGGCTCTTTGCTATATAAAAAAAGGGAAAATGGAGCAGGCAATTTTAGACATTCAAAGAGCAATTGCAATTGACCCCAAATATGACAAATATCAAGAATTCTTTTCCTCATTAAATGATATTGCATATAGCGAAGAAGGTATAATTAAAGAGAGATTAAAAAATATTACAAATAGTTTAACAGAAGAAAATGCTATTTCGGAAAATGTAAAGACCGATGTAAAAGCAAGTGTAAAAGAGGAAGTAAATCTTGAAGGGAATAAAGAAATTAATCTGCACGTTGAATATTTGTATGAAGTTATTAAAGCAACAATTGAACAAAAAACGGATGATTTTCCACCTGGTGGATATAAATTAACATCTTCAAATGCTGCAAAATTAACAGCCAAACTTTTAAAACAAACAATAGAAAATGAATTGTCAAAATATTTTACAACTGGAACAAAAGTTAGTATAAAAATTACTGGTACAACTGATGGAACACCGATTCAATCAGCAATTCCTTACACTGGCGACTATGGCAACTTTAAAGATGAAATGTATTTCCTAAATGATAATTTAGAAACTGTAAGTATTTCTACAGGTACAGGAATTAAGACGAATGCACAATTAGCCTTTCTTCGCACACAAGGTATAAGAAAATTTTTAGAAACTTATGTTGAACCGCTAAAGGAAACTGATAATTCATTTCAACATTTTGCAGTAGTTAAATCTGAAGTTGGTTCTCAATACAGAAAAATATCAGTAGAAATAGTAATTCACGATGCGTTTAATTTACAAAAAAGAGATAATGTTAGCACAGGGAAAAATAAAAACAGTACTGAATTATCTAAATTATTTTTAAAATGCAAAAAGCCAGTTTTTATGGTGTTTACATCTGACAACATTAACACCTCTCAAGGTTCAGGTTTTTTTATTAATAGTGCGGGTGTTGCGGTAAGTAATTATCACGTTTTTGAAGGAACATATTTAGCAAAGGCAAGAATTTATACGGAAGATGGCAGAACATATGAAGTTGAAAAAGTAATAGAAAAAAATAAAGAAGAAGATTACATTATATTTAAAGTGAAAAATCCTTATAGCGTTAAGTTTCCATTTGTAAATATTTCTTTTTTAGAACCAATTGAAGGTGAAAAGGTTTTCGCAATAGGAAATCCCGAAGGACTTGAAAAAACATTGTCAGACGGTATTATTTCAGCTTTTCGTGAGAATAAAAAATTAATTCAAACGACAACTCCTATCACGCACGGAAGTAGTGGAGGACCTCTTTTCAATATGAATGGTGAAGTAATAGGAATAACTACAAAGGGACTACAAGAAGGGAGCCTTTTTTTTGCTATAAATATAAAGACACTAAATTTATTGGGGTATAAATAATGACAGAATACAAGGTGGGAGTTAAATGAAAAAAAAATAAATCCGATTGAAAAGCAAAAACTTAAATTTTATGCAGCGCACGAACACACGCAATGTCAAGGAACAACTAAATTAAATCAACCTTGCAAGAGAATTGTAATAGATGGAACAGGTAGGTGTCATTGGCATTGGAAATTATAGAAATGAAACAGAAACAATCGGCAGAAAAAAAAGCACTAACGCCTAACATAAGATTTATGAAATAAAAAAAAGGGGGGCTGAATCGCTTAATTGGCAGCGTCTGCGGGAAACCCCCTTTTTTTTACTTCATAAATCTTTCAAACGTTAGCTGTAATTATAAGACCGCAGCGTAACGAACGGGGAAGCTGAAAACCGAACAGAGTAAGCACAGAAACAAAAACAAAAAACAAAATGAAAAAAATTACAACATTATTAATCGGACTTATGTTTACTGCATTTGCATTTAGTCAAGAGAAAAAAAGCGAAAAGCAGACAACACAAGCGGAACAATTTAGTTCACAAGCAGGAACGCTAATAGAAAAACAATTCATAGACGTAGGTAAGGTAAAAGGAATTACAATACAAGTTATGAAACTTAAAGATTTAAACAGCGGGACGACTAAAACAGCACTTCGTTTTGAGTATGAATATAAAAGTTCGTACACATCAGACACGAAGATTGCAACTTTAGACCTTGATGAAATTGACGGCCTATTAAAGTCAATGAATAATTTAAAGACAAATGTTTTTACTTCAACGAGAGATGTTTATACAGAGGTTACTTTTCGCAGTAGAACAGGATTTGAAGCAGGTGCTTTTTATGACATCAATAAATCAAAGTGGACAGCTTATGTTAAACTTGAAAGATTTGATAGTAATTCAGAAGAGTTTTTAAATACAGATGACTTCTCTACAATGCTAACACTAATTGAACAAGCAAAAGCAAAAATGTAAATTTAATAAAACAAACTATGAAAAATCTTTTAATCATTCTATCCGTTCTAACTTTATTAAGTTGCAACAAAAAACCTGTTTCTGTAAACATTATCAGTTCTTACAAATTAGGGAATCCTAATCTTTATATTGATAATGCAAGACTTTACAACGTGGATAAAAATCTTGGTGATGTTTCTATTATTAGTGATGGAGAAATTGAAAGCCATTCTTTCTTTACAATACCTCCTGGAGAATATACTGTTAAGTGGAGTTCATTCAGCAAGAACGGTATGGGAAACCAATTAAACAAAATAGAAAACACAGAAAAAATCATTGTAAAAGAAGATGAGAATAAAAATGATTTTACAATACTTGGTGACAAATTATTTGACAAAGATGCTTATAAAACATATCATTTAGAAGATTCAACTGCAAATGCGGAAGTGGCGAAAGAAATAGATAAATTAGAAACGGACTCCATTTATATTATCAAACGCACAGACGAAATGACTGATAAAACAAGCTACCAAGCTTCAAGACACCTCAATCTCTCCGAAGGAAAGAATAGTGCAGAGATTTTTTTCGCTCTAAAAATGCAAAATAACAAACTCGTTCAAGACAATTTGTGCATTCAAATGAATATTGGTGGCGGGTGTGTAGAAAAGAACAAAATCATAATTATGTTTAGTAATGGAAATAAAATGGCATTGACCTGTTGGAATGACTTTAACTGCGATGGGAATGCTTGGTTTAATCTTTCAAATGAACAATGCAAACAACTTTCTACCTTACAAGTTGACAAAATTAGAATTCAAAATGGACGAACTTATGATGAAATGACATCTACATTGACAAAACAGAAAGACTATTTTATACAACTCTTTTACGCTATGAATACCAATAAAATCAAGGACTTGAAAAAATAACTACAGCTAACATAAGATTTATGAAATAAAAAAAAGGGGGGGCGACCTGCCAGTATGAAGTTTCAAGCATTTAATTACGCTTGTCGCGGGGCGAAAGAGACGAGCTTTTAATCCCCCCTTTTTTTTACTTCATAAATCTTTCAAACGTTATGAGCAATTGTAGGAGCGCGCGTAACGAACGGGGTAAGCTGAAAACCGAACAGAGTAAGCAAACAAAAAAACAAAAACAAAATGAAAAAATTATTACAAACAAACAAAAACAAAAAACAAATGAAAAAAACAATTACACTTTTAGCGGTAGTATTACTATTTGCTACAACAATTTTTGCTCAAGTACCTCCGTACGTTCCAACAAGCGGACTTATCGGTTGGTATCCTTTTACAGGCAACGCAAATGACCAAAGCGGAAATTCTTTAAATGGAAATGTAGTAGGCGCTACATTGACATCTGACAGGAATAGTATTGCAAATACTTCTTACGATTTTGATTTTGCAACTGTTGGTTTTGGAAGCCAAACAGATGATGTTTATGTTGCTTACTCCCCATTATTAAATGTTACAAATATTACAGTATCACTTTGGATTTATCCAAGAAGCTACTATTGGGGTGGCAATCCAGCATCATCAGCAATTATTCATAGATATGAATATGGGTATTCAAATCCGAACGGACAAGTATGGGGTATTGATATGACTCAAAATAATTTTTATGCTTTTGTTCTAGACGCATGCGCAACTAACTCGCAAAATCACGTCAACAATATTTCTTCAATGCCTCTTACTTTGAATGTCTGGTCAAATATAGTTTTTACTTATGATGGAGCATCTCTTAAATTATATTTAAATAGTACTCTTATAAATACAGTTAGTTCAACTCTTGTAATGAACACAGCAGGTAATTCGGGAATTTCTATAGGGGAATCTGACCAAGCAAATGGTTATTGGGCTCCTACCGATGGAAAAATAGATGACATTGGTATTTGGAATAGAGCATTAACACAGCAAGAAATAACAAATCTTTACACACTTCCAAATGACACCTGTCATTTTTCGGTTTATGATACAACGCATTTAACAGCGTACGACACTACTCACTTGACCGCTTATGATACAACGCATTTAACAGCGTACGACACTACTCACTTGACTGCTTATGATACAACGCATTTAACAGCTTACGACACTACTCACTTGACTGCTTATGATACAACGCATTTAACAGCTTACGACACTACTCACTTGACTGCTTACGACACAACCCATTTAACCCTTTATGACACTACATATATAAGTGTTTACGACACCATTCACATTAATGACACTTCTCACATTGCAGTAACTGACACTTTAATAATAAATGCTTTGCTGACAGGTATTATTCCGCCAAATAATACAAATACAATTAAAATATTTCCTAATCCAACATCTGACCATATATTTATTGACACAGGCACAAATGTTTTTATGACAGGTTACACAATAGAAATAAGAAACATTTTAGCACAACTTGTCTATTCGCAAGTAATGACAGCTTCTACGCAATACTTCGTTGACCTTTCAGGTTGGACGGGTATGGGAACTTATTTTGTCTATATAAAAGATTTATCAAGTACAGTTATTGCAACAAAAGTTTTAGTTTTGCAATAACTATAATTCGTTTTAACAAAATAAAAAATGACTCCAACAGCATTAAATATTTTCGGGCTTGTATCTAATATTATAGGTACAATTATTCTCGCTTTCAGTTTAAATAAATATATTCAGGCTATTAGAATAGCAATAGATGCACACGAAGAATCTATTAATTCGTTTGGCGAACAAGTACAGATAATAGTTACAGGTTCACCAATTCATTTAGAAAAAGGAAAAAAGATTACAAAATATTTTTCTTGGATTGGAGTTCTTCTTGTTGTAGCAGGTTTCATTTGTCAGTTGACATCATACTTAATATAATAATCAACTCACTAAACAGTAATGAAACCAGCGACAACAAAGGAAGAAAGAACAACTGCTCATAACATAAGATTTATGAAATAAAAAAAAGGGGGGGGCGACCTGCCAGTATGAAGTTTCAAGCATTTAATAACGTTTGTCGCGGGGCGAAAGAGACGAGCTTTTAATCCCCCCTTTTTTTTACTTCATAAATCTTTCAAACGTTATCAGTAACCATTGCGAAACCCGAACGTACTTTGTAAACGACACGAACTTGAAAAGAAATAAATAAAAAAGTGGAGACCAGAACTCACTCTAAAAAACGGAGCATAAAAAACAAAAAAATAATAACAATGAAAAAAATCAATTTATCTTTAATCGTGGCATTCTTTGCCCTAACAGTATGTTTACTGTCATCAAAAACTTCTATCGCACAAAGTGAAAAATTTATTAATAAATGGGTTATTACTCCTGAAAAACCACAGGGAATAATATCTCATTTAACAATTTCTAAAAAGGGAAATGGATTTGAAGTTTCAAGAACAAAAGCACCTGATGAAAGATGGAGTGCTTTATTTGACGCTAAAAATCAAAAGCTAATTGCAATTTTGGACGGAAAAATGGTTTATTTTACTTATGACAGTAAGACTGACCGTTTAACGGCTTTTGACAGCGATACAAATAAAAAATTGGATGAGTTAAAAAAAGAATAATAAAGTAAACTCATAACAATACATTTACGAATATGGCGGATTTAGTAGTTAATTGAAAGTTCACCGCTTTTAAATCCGCCATATTTTATAAAACAAATAAACCTAATGAAAAAAATAGTTCTCCTTTTCCTAATCCTGAACTTGTTTCAGAACCTTTCTTTTGCTCAAAACAAAAAAATAGATTCTTTATTTGTGGAATTAAAAAACACCAAACAGGATACTGCGCGATTGAATATTTATCTTGAGCTATGTGATGCCTGTGAAATAGAAGATAATTTGAAATATGCTGAACCCGCCTTGGCATTGGCGAATAAACTAATATCGGAAGCAAAAAGCAAGGAAGAGAAAAACAAAATTCTAAAGAAAAAAGCAAATGTGTATGTTTATTCTATTGCTTATTATGATAACAAAGGAGCAAGATATAGTGCCAAAGTGTTAGAATGTATGCAAGCACGGTTAAGCATATATAAGGAAGCAGAAGACATAGATGGGATTAAGAATACAATAATTGATATTGCAAGTTATTATGATGGTAAAGGCAATATTTTCAAAAGACTTGAAGTGCTGAAAGAAGGATTATCGCTATTTGAAAAAATGAACGATAAAAAAGGAATGTCTCGTTTCATTGTTCAAATAGCATTTTTATATGCCGACCAAGGAGATACCGCACAAGCAATAGATTATATAGAAAAAGGAAAAACATTAGAAAAAGAGATTGGCGACACTACACGAATAACAAAAGGACTTTTTTTAATGGGAGTTTTCTATAACAAAATACATAGGAATGATAAAGCACTTGAATATTATTATAAAGCGTTGCCTCGATATGAAAAAACAATGGATGACGAAGACAAAGCCAACTTGAATATGAAGATTGGCGATGTTTATAAAGAAATGGGCGATTTACCCAAGGCGTTGGAAAACTATACAAAAAGTTACTATATAGGAGAAAGAACTAATAAATTACATATTGAGGGCTTTGCTCTGCTTTCAGGCGGAGAAATATGTAATCTTCAAGGTAACTTCTCAAAAGCTATCGAATATCATCTTCAATGTTTGTCTATATCAGAAAAAATAAAGGATGATTTCGCAATAGGTTTGAGTTGTTTTGAATTAGCAAAAGATTATTTAAGCCAAAAGAATTACATTAAAGCAAAACAAAACAGCGACCGTTCTCTTGCTTCAATGAGGAAAAAAGGTATAATTCAAAAAATTTGCAATGGCGAACAACTTGCAGCCACCATTGATTCGGTAAATAATAATTATAAAGAAGCGTACTCACATTACCAGCAATATATTATTCTTCGAGACAAGTTAAACAATGTGGAAGTGCACAAAGCAGCGCAGAGAGATAAATTTCAAAGTGATAACGAAAAACAAAAAGTCATTGATAAAGCAGAACAAGATAAAAAAGACGCAATAACAGTAGGAGAAAGTAAAAAACAAAAACTTATTATTCTTTTTGGCGGGTTAGGATTATTAATAGTTTTGGTGTTTGCAGGTTTTGTATTTCGTTCGTTACGGATAAGAAACAAACAAAATAAAATAATAGAACAACAAAAAACTCTTGTCGAAGAAAAACAAAAAGAAATTATAGACAGTATAGAATACGCTTTACGCATACAAACCGCAATACTCCCCCCAAAAAAAATAGTAAAACAATATTTAGAAAACTCCTTCATCCTTTACAAACCAAAAGACATTGTTGCAGGAGATTTTTATTGGATGGAAACAGTTAACGATTTAGTTTTGTTTGCAGCTTGCGATTGTACAGGGCACGGAGTGCCAGGCGCAATGGTTTCGGTAGTTTGTCATAATGCACTTAACAGAGCAGTAAGAGAATTTGGTTTAACACAACCAGCCGCAATACTTGACAAGACAGCAGAAATAGTAATAGAGAACTTTAGTAAAAGCGAAGAAGATATAAAAGACGGAATGGATATTTCGCTTTGTGCCTACAACGTAAAAACAAAAACAATACAATGGGCAGGCGCAAATAATCCTTTGTGGTTATTGCAGAACGGAGAACTCATAGAAACCAAAGCAGACAAACAACCCATAGGAATGAATGAAAACAGTAAACCATTTATCAACCACACTTTCACGCTAAACAGCGGAGATACAATTTATCTTTTCACCGATGGTTTTGCAGACCAGTTTGGTGGCGACACAGGACAAAAGAAATTAACTAAAAGACGATTTAAAGAATTAATTTTGTCCATACAAAACAAATCATTGCAAGAACAAGGCATTGCATTAGACAAGTTCATAACAGAATACAGAAAAGAAGTAGAACAGATAGACGACATACTTGTTATGGGCGTGAAAGTATAGTAAACAAAGGGACACAAGAAAAAATGGCTACTGATAACATAAGATTTATGAAATAAAAAAAAGGGGGGGCGACCTGCCAGTATGAAGTTTCAAGCATTTAATTACGCTTGTCGCGGGGCGAAAGAGACGAGCTTTTAATCCCCCCTTTTTTTTACTTCATAAATCTTTCAAACGTTAT
>CANIQT010000040.1 GCA_947469885.1 Bacteroidota bacterium | reverse complement strand
TGCATGTTCAAGGAGTGGTGATAGATGTGGATGACGAAAACCTTGCGTTGGAAATGGTTCAGAGTGGAGGGTTTGAAGGGAAACGTAAAGGAAGTATTCATATTCACGACTTAGGTGCAAAGCAAGGAACGGAAGCAAATTCTGTTAAACTGCGCAGAAAAGCCTACGAACGCAAAGCAAATGTTGGTTACGTATGGCAAATCAGTGAGGACGGCATAAGCTGGACTTTCTGTAAATTTTCAACAACTGCAAAAGTAATAGTTCACGATTTGGTGTCGGGTAAACGATATTATTTCAGAGTTGCAGTAGTAGTTGGCGAAGAACAACAAGATTATTCGGATGCAACTGACATTGTAGTTAGTTAAATCATTGAATAATTTTGTAAAAGGAGCCCCGTTGCAGCAATGCGCGGGGCTCTTTCATAATTGGCGAAGCCAATCAAAAATCATTTTTTGTCCTAAACAATCTTAATAAATCTGCGCCTGTTCTTCATTATAAAATTCCATCCTACCCCACTTTTTCATTCTAAAATTCTTCAACTCTAAAAATCCAAAAATCCCTTACCTTTGCCCCATGGATTTAGAATTAGAAGACAACTACAAAGAAGTTGTAAAACGAATGTCCGACCAGTTTGGTGATGATTTAGATTTACAGGCATTGCTCTTTCTCATCGGGGTGCAGGAATTGGGAAAAGGAAACATAAAACTTTCGAAAAACGAAAAGCTGGATGTGATGCACATTGCAATATGTACTTTACTTACACCTTATGGATATTATGAGTATGAAGGGCTGGACAAAGATGGTTGGCCGCACTGGAAAGTAAACGAAAAACTACCTCCGCTAAAACCTGCGCAACAGCAACAGGTAATGAAACAGGCAATAGTAGAATATTTTAAGCAGAATGAACTAATAAATTAAAAGTCCAAAGTTAGCTATGTAACTTTGGACTTTGAACTTTCTAACTTTAAACTGATATTTTAAGGAATACTAACCGTTGCCCAACCTTCTTTTCTGGGTTCATCCACATTTAGTTTGCCTTTACCGTGAGCGTTCGGAAAAGCATCTTCTTTGGTAACATCCACATCAAAAATGGCTGGTAAAGCAACATCAAAAGTTGCTAATCCGTTACCATCCGTTTTTTCAGTATAGGTAACATCACCATTAATGGAATAAGCATTTAGATTTACAATTGCCCCGGGTACTTTATTGCCGGCATTGTCGTACACATTTACATATCCCCTGCAGGTTTGATCTTTTTTACACGAAGAAATGGATGATACTGCAACGATAATTATAACAACTATAGTTGCCACTGAGATTTTCTGAACGAGTGTTTTCATAATATAAAGGGTTTATTAATTTTATTGTTGATTGATGGCAACTGTAGCCCATCCTTCCTTTCTGGGTTCATCCACATTCAAAGAACCTTTTCCCCACATTAACGGAAAATCATCTTCTTTGGTTACATAAATATCGAAAATGGCAGGCAAAGCAATATCAAAAGTAGCCAATCCATTTCCATCTGTTTTTTCTGTATAAGTAATATCGCCATTAATGGTATAAGCGTCCAAACGAACAGTTGCCAAAGGCACTTTGTTAGATGCCGAATCATATACATTAACATAACCGCGACAGGTCTGATCTTTTTTGCAGGAAGAAATAGAGGTGGCTGCAAAAATTAAAAGTACAACACCGGCTAACGCAGAAATTTTTAGAAAAGTTGTTTTCATTGATTTATTAAATTTATTAATTATTATTTTTTTTATAGTTAGTTTACTAGTCTTATTTACCTTTACGGACAACAAATTTAATACTTTATTGATGAACTGCCAAAATAAATTTTTTTTCTTTCTGTTTCTCTCCTGCTTTTTTTTAGTCACTGTTTCTTTCAAACCTTTATTTGATGGAGGTTCAGGACAAACAAAAGTAATGATACTCACCGATATGGGGGTAATAAAAATAAGGCTGTATAACGAAACTCCGCTGCATCGCGACAATTTTATTAAACTAATTAAGCAACATTATTACGATAGTTTGTTGTTTCACCGAGTGATTCAAAATTTTATGATACAAGGCGGAGATCCTGATTCTAAAAGGGCTTTGCCTGATAAAGAACTAGGAGATGGAGGTCCAGCTTATACAATTCCTGCCGAATTTAATCCCAAATTGTTTCATAAAAAAGGAGTGTTGGCAGCAGCAAGAGAGGGTGATTTGGATAATCCATCTCAGGCTTCTTCGGGTTCTCAGTTCTACATTGTGCAGGGAAAAGTGTTCACCGACACCCTCCTGAAAGTACAGGCAAAACGAATAACAAAAATGAAATTGTTTAACCAAATTATTAATCGGCCCGAAAACCAGATACTTCTGGAACAGTACAAGAGATATGCAAAAGCAACCATTCCCGATAGTATCAAATATGTAAATGATATTATTGACAAACAAATGGATATTGAATTGCCCAAGGTTGCCCCTTATGTTTTTTCTGAAGAACAAAGAAAGGCCTACACCACCGTTGGTGGCTCACCTCATCTTGATGGAAGTTATACCGTATTTGGCGAAGTGATAGAAGGGTTGGAAGTGGTTGATGATATTGCAAAGCAGGAGACCGACAGAAAAACAGCGCGTCCAAGGAAAGACATTCACATCATCAGTGTTTCAATAATTCCTTAACTTCGCAACCTTACGAATACCGAATTTTTACGAATTACGAATAAGAAAGATGAAAGACAGAATAGATAAATTATTATCCGAAATTGAAGAGTTTACTGCCAGCAGCAAAGAACATGTGGAAGAATTTCGAATTAAGATTTTAAGCAAGAAAGGAAAAGTAACCGAATTGTTTGATGATTTTAAAACTGTTCCTCACGAACTGAGAAAAGAAATTGGACAAAAATTAAATGAACTCAAAACCAAAGCGCACGATAAAATAAGTCATCTCAAAGAAAAATTTGAAAGCAATGATGAAGGTAAAACCGAAGGTATGGATTTAACCCTGCCAGCCGAAACCCTTGCTGTTGGTTCACGTCATCCTTTGTCGTTAGTTAGAAATCAGATTGAAGAAATATTTTCACGCATTGGTTTTACTGTTTCTGACGGACCAGAAATTGAAGACGACTGGCATAATTTTACGGCTCTCAATACTCCCCACGACCACCCTGCACGCGATATGCAGGATACTTTTTATATTTCCGAAAATCCGGATATGGTGTTGCGTACTCAAACATCTTCTGTTCAGGTGCATGTTATGGAGGGTTCTCAGCCTCCTATCCGTACCATCTCTCCGGGGCGTGTGTATCGCAACGAAGCAATTTCTGCACGTGCGCATTGTCAGTTTCACCAAGTAGAAGGATTGTACATTGATAAAAAAGTTTCGTTTGCCGATTTAAAACAAACACTTTTATATTTTTCAAAAGAAATGTTTGGTGAAGAAACACAAATTCGTTTGCGACCTTCCTTTTTCCCGTTCACTGAAATTAGTGCTGAGATGGATATTTCCTGTCCGTTCTGCAAAGGCAAGGGATGTAACATTTGCAAGGGTGCAGGTTGGGTAGAGATTTTAGGTTGCGGAATGGTAGACCCCGCAGTACTTGATAACTGCAAAATAGATTCTTCCAAATTTTCTGGCTTTGCTTTTGGCATGGGCATCGAGCGTATTGCAATGCTCAAGTATCAGGTAAATGATTTGCGTTTGTTTTTCGAAAACGATGTACGATTTTTGAAACAGTTTAAATCAGTAATTTAGGTACGGATAAATAAAACTTACGAATTTACGAATCACTCTTAATAAAATAGACTTATGGGCTCAGACTAGTAAATTCGTTTTTATTAGTTATCCGTACCTTCGTAATCATTCACTATCCGTACAAATTTATATGACTACTTCCAAAAAAGAACAACTCCTCTCGATGCTTAAAGACGAACCCAACGATTCGTTTTTGAATTATGCACTAGCACTGGAATACGCGAAAGACCAAAATATAAAAAAAGCGATTGAACTAATTGAAAATTTATTGGAGAGAGATGAAAATTACCTAGGGGCTTTTTATCAGTTAGGAAAACTGCATGAGCAAAGCAGCAATACTCAAAAAGCAATTGACACCTATACCAAAGGAATGGTGATTGCTAAAAAACAAAATAACAGGAAAGCATTGGGTGAACTGAATGAGGCATTAATGATGTTGGAAGAATAATTACTTATTTCAGTTTATTATAAATCTCCATGATTTTTAATTTCTGATCTTTCGCTGTTCCTATCTGAAATTCAAGTTCTGTTGTAGAAGCATTAATATCACGTGCCTTTAAATTTTCTAATTGAGTGGCGGCTTTCTTTTCCCTGTCTTCGTACATCAATGCTAAATCATTAATAGATTTTTTTGCATAATACGAAACCCATTTAATAGTGGTTTTATCTCTTGCAATGCATGCCAATCCATCTACTCCCGCATTTACAGTTTCATCCTTTTTTGCACGTTGCAAAAAAGTAACGTATGCGGTAATAAATTCGATAGCAGAAAACCCCGTGTATTTATCTTTTGCATTTAGATAAAAATCATTGTTTTCATCCGTCCCGTTGGTCGAATACAAATCAGCAACAACGGTTAACAGTGCCAAACTTTTTTCCTTTTCATATTCCTTTGCAAGCTTCATTCCTTCTGCCGGATTGGCTTTGGCAACAGCCGAAAATGCAACCCCTACAACATTATACGATTTATCATTCAGCGCATTTTTATATAATGGTTGCAAATCGGTATCTGTATATTTTTCGGATAAATATTCAAGTGCTGTTGCTTTCACTTCTGCTTTTTCATCTGATTTAGCTATCCGTATCAATTTGTCTTTTATTTCTTTTTCGTGCCCTGCCAGTATTTCCTTCAATCCTACAATTGCATATTCTCTCAATCCGAAAAACGAATCATTCAATGCAGCAATAATCGTTTCTGCTGCTGTACTATCTTTCGGGTGTTTTATTAATTCTGTTAGTGCTTCATCTCTGTCTAAATAAAGTGGTGCGTGATTGTATTGAAATGCCCATTCATTAATTGTTTTTAGTTCATTCTTTTCACATAACAGTTGTTTTTCTGCATCCACATTTACTAAATCGGGTTTTGTGTTGACATCAAATTCAACTATTTCATCAGCTTTTGTTACTGTTATTTTTTTACGCTCCACTTTTCCGTTTGCATACAAATCAATATACATAGGCAGTGTAAACAATTGAGTTTTTTTGAAATCCTGAACCTGTTTAATTTCCACTTTCTCTTTTTTATTTACAGCATCGTATTCTGATTTTATTTCTAACACTGGGTGTCCGGGCGAAAGAAACCATTGATTAAAAAACCAGTTCAGGTCTTCTCCTGTTACCTGTTCAAAAGCCAAACGCAGGTTATGAATTTCTGCTGAATTAAATTTATTGGTTTCTAAATACAATTTCAGTGAAGCAAAAAAAGTATCATCACCAACATACTTCCTGAGCATGTGCAACACTTGCCCGCCTTTGTCATAGCTATGTCGGTCAAACATATCTTCTTTGTCATCATATTGAAAACGGATAAGATTAATTTGTTTCCGTTGAGCTTCCGACATATAATCAGCGCGTGATAGTGCACTGTGATAGTCTGCTGCCTCTCTTCCATACTTATATTCTTTCCACAAATACTCTCCGTAAGTCGCAAACGATTCATTTAGCGGAAGGTTGCTCCACGACTCGCACGTAACTAAATCGCCAAACCACTGATGAAACAATTCATGTGCAATATACTCTTCATGGTCGAGGTCCACCAGCTCTCGGTCTGTTTCCTGCATTCCCTCCGAATGAAGTGTTGCAGTTGTGTTTTCCATCGCTCCCGAAACATAATCACGAACCACCACTTGAGAATATTTATTCCATGCATAAGGCACTCCCAATTTCTTCGAAAAAAATTCAATCATCTCAGGAGTATTACCAAATATGGCCTTCGCGTAAGGTTCGTATTCTTTTTCCACATAATAACTTACTTCCATATCTTTCCATTTATCTTTCACCACAGCAAACTCCCCTATTGTCATCATTGCCAGGTAAGGCGCATGAGGCAAATCCATTTTCCAGTAATCAGTGCGTGTATTATCCCCATTGTCGACAGAAGACATTAATTCACCGTTCGAAAGGGTCACATATTTTTTTTCCACCGTTATAAAAATTTCCTGAGTCATTCGCTCGTTAGGTCGGTCAATGGTAGGAAACCACACAGAGTTCGATTGCGTTTCTCCTTGTGTCCATATTTGTTTTGGCTTGTCTTTTATTTTTCCATCCGCATTAATAAAGTACAAACCCTTGTCATCATTTATAGCATAACTTCCTCCTTCCTTTTTCAATTCATTGGGTTTGCTGATGTAGTCAATAAACACATTATATTGTTCTGTGTTTTTATATTCCTTATCCAGCTCAATAGTCAGCACATCATTTTTATATGAATATTTCAAAGGTATTTTAATTACAATTGTATCATAGCTAGTAACGGGTTCAACTATTTTCTTTTTCGATTTTTTTACTGGAGTACTTACAGTGGTAATTATTTCTTTATTAATAAGTGCTATCTGTTTTATTTCCATCCCTCTTGCATCAAGCACCATTGTTGATGTTGAATAAAAGTAGGGTTTTGCGGTAATTGTTGCTTTGCCATACATCCATTGTTTTGCCCAGTCAAAATTTACCTCCAATTTCGTATGAATAATATCTGTAACCCGAGTGGCAGACGGCTGATAGTGCATTGGTTCGGGGGGGTTCGCACTTACTTTAACTGTATCCAGCCCAATTTCAGGAATAGTTTCTTTAGCCGTTTCCTGTGGTTTCTTAAATAAACTACACGAAACAAAACTAATAGCAAAAGTAAAAAACAAAATATGTTTTTTCAAAGTCATTTTTGAAAGTTAGGATTTGGTTCGTCAAAGGTGAGAAAAAAAACAGAATATCAAAGGCGCTTACTACATTTTTTCACAATATCCCAAAAACAATTTCAACGCTTTCTTTTTCTCATAATCAAAATCATATTTTATATTTTCATAAAGATAGTTATGAATATCGGTTGAATATTCATTAGTTGATTTCAATACTTCGATTAATACATCACGACTGTCCAAACCAAATTTTAGTGACTTATTAAACTCAGCAATGAATTCATCGGGCACTTTTTTATTCGCTACCCAACAAGCAAACACAAATGGCAATTGAGTAAACTTTTGCCATTCCTCTGCCAGGTCATAAGTATAGGCGTATTTGTTTTCCAGTCCGAAAGTTCGGTCACCTATAATTACTGCCGCGGTTGTTCCTGAGATAGTATTCTCAAAATTTTCTGTTGTAGTTGACCATTCAGGATTTATTTTCCAAAAATGTTCAGCTAAAATTTTTACAAGCTTTACTGAGGTCTGAGATTGATAATCCAGCAAAACTGTTTTTATTTCATTCAATTCAACAGTACTATACAATATCACCGAAGCCACTTTACCATCGGCACCAATGCAATAATCACTGATAATGTAATTAGGATTTAGTTTGGGAATCACAGCAACAGGAATCAATCCTATATCCACTTTCCCATCCAATAATTTTTGTGCGCATACACTAGGGATGTCCAGTTGTAAATCAATTCCATTTATAATTTCTGAATGATGTAAACCGTAAATAAATGGTTTTGAATTCAAATACGATACTGCTGATATTTTTATTTTATCCATAAATTATTTTAAAACATTTTCTTTTTCTAACACCGCCAAACACCCCGCCACAGGCGAAAGCACAGTTGCTGTCACCACTCCAATAAACGGAATGTTAAACAACACCGAAAACACAAATCCATTGCCAATAGCAATTCCTTTATGGGCTCTCATATAACCAACGCTTTTTGTTACATCCAATTTTTTCCGCTCGTTCACATAATCCAACATCGAAAAACCATAAAAGTAATATGAGAGAATTAATAGAAAAAGAGGACAAAGCCAACCAATCACCGGAATACAAACAATGATGCACGAAACAAGCACCAATGCTAATTGAATAAACATATTTCTCAATGCCAATAAAATTCCTCTCATCACATCTTTGGCAAATTGGGTGGCATCAAACGGGTATTTCTTTCCGGTAACTATTGTTTCTGTTTTTTCCGAAAGTGCTGCCATTAAAGGCGACATAAGAATAAGCACTACATATTTACTAACGGTAGAATAGATGAGGAAGAAAATTATTTTCAGTCCGATGGATAAAAAGAAATGTAAAAATCCTTTTAAAAAACTTAACCACGAACCAGCATTTTCCGAATCTACATAGCCAAGTATAAAGCTTTCCAATCCATCTGACAAATAATGAATCAACTCAAAACCAATAAAAAAAAGCAATACATAAATAACCAAAGGATAAATAAAATAAATCCACAAACCGTTATTCACCACCAAGCTCAATGCTTTGATATAACTTCTAACTCCCAAACCAAACTGCTCAAACACATTCATTGCTTCTGTTTTTAAGAACGCCAAAGTTAGAGATTATTTTAAAGAGTAATTAAAACCACATTCGCAAAAAACACTTTACATTTGCAATCCAATTTCTCAACATACTACCATGAACAATCACTTTATGAAAGAACACCTTTCGGTGCTCGAAAAATTGAAAACCAAAAAACCAACTGTTTTTGTTTACAAAGGTTTTCCCGTACACTTTGTACAGGAGCTTATCTCCCGTATCCCTCATATTGATAAGTTGAGTTGTATAGATAGCTCCAATCACATTGACCTCGATAAAATAATTAAGAATGCTGATGCCTTAGTTGGTAAACTTAAAAAAACAAAAGAAAACAAATTATTTATTACTTACGAAGAATTTCTGCTTATACCGTCCGACAGTATTTCCGAGCTGCCAGTCATTTTTAAAATAATCAAAAATAATTTCTACGAATTTTATCCCAACCAAACTTCTCAACTATTTCCTGATATTGAAAGTAGTCTCAATAGTGAAATAGAAATTGATGAAGACGAAAACTTCATTCGCTTTTATGCCGACTGTCGCGAAATAGCAGGTTACAACTGCATTCAGTTTCTCGACCACGAAGCAGATTTAATAGCAGCACAGATAGAAACAATTAATTTCTTCGACACTGATGATGTTCCATTGCCCGAATACAAAACAGATAGTTCAAAAGCAAAAAACACCATACAGTTCCAGTCATCCGACAGTTCTTACTTTGATTTAAAGTTTGGCTTATATAATAATGTGATACCAAAAGAAGTAAATTTATTGGTGGACGAAAGCATTGACCATCTTCCAAACGATTTGGCAGAATTAAAATTACTTTACAAAATTCTTTCCGCTTGCGGTTGTTCCATTTCGCTTTATCGTTCGCAGAAACAATTCGAAAGCCACATCCGACCCGAATTAACCACCTTGCTCAAAAAACATTGGGGCGAAAAAGCTGAATTTAAAAAACTCAACATTTACAAAAGCCCTGATGCTTCTAAGGAACTAGTCGAACATTCACAAGGAGCCATCGTGGAGCATATCATTAAGCAGGTAGAAAAAGCACACGATGATTTGTTGTTCGAAGACGTTTTTTTAACTGCGCCCACGGGTGCTGGTAAATCGTTGTTGTTTCAATTGCCAGCCATTTATCTTGCCGAAAGCAAAAAACTAAACGCAGTTACAATTGTTATTTCTCCCCTTAAAGCATTGATGTACGACCAGGTGAACGCTTTGAAAAACGACCGCAATTTCGATAAAGTAGCGTTCGTCAATTCCGACCTTTCGTTGGTAGAGCGTCAAGAAATAATTGACAAAACGATCAGTGGCGAACTTTCTATTTTATACATGTCGCCCGAATTGTTATTGGCTTACGAAATACAATTATTCATTGGCACTCGCGAATTAGGGTTACTCATTATTGACGAAGCCCACCTTGTAACCACCTGGGGGAGAGACTTTCGGATTGATTATTGGTTTCTCGGAAACTACATCCGCAAACTTCGCAGCGCGGGAACATTGAAAGGTAAAACAAAAAATAAATTTAAAACCTATCGCTTTCCGGTGGTTGCATTAACTGCTACTGCTGTGTATAACGGCAAAGACGATATGGTGTTCGACACCATCAGAACCCTCAACATGCAAAATTGCAGAACCTACATTGGCAGAATAAAACGAGAAGAAATAAGTTTTGAGTACAACAAGTTGGAGGTAGGGAAACACGATGTAGAAAAAGAATTAAAAACAATTGAACGCATAAAACAATTTATTAAAGACGACAAAAAATCAATTGTGTATTTCCCCTGGGTGAGCCAAATCAGGCATTTGCTCAACACGCTAGACTTTGATGTGAAGGCTCACGTAAAAAGATACTATGGCGAAGTAAATGCAACTGAGCGCGCGCAAACCATTCAAGATTTTAAATCAGGAAAAGCAAAAATTGTGTTAGCCACGAAAGCATTTGGGATGGGGGTGGATATTTCTGACATCGAAGTTATTTATCATCATGCACCCTCCGGCTCTCTTGCCGATTATGTTCAGGAAATTGGTAGAGGTGCCCGAATACCCGGTATGAAAGGAAAAGCCATGCTCGATTTCAACCCTAAAGATTTAAAATACACCAAAGCATTGTTCATGCTTTCTTCGTTAAAACAATATCAAGTGGATTTGGTTTTAAAAAAAATCAACAAGTTATTTTTACTTTTCAAAAAAAGAAACATGCTTGTTTCTATCGAAGATTTTAAATGGATATTTAGTCGCGAAAACGACCCTGAGGGAAAAGTAAAAAGTGCAATGCTTGTTATCGAAAAAGATTTGTGGGCACGATATGGTTACAATGTGGTGATGATAAAACCTAAAGGCATGTTCTCTACTGTGTATGGTTCGGTGGATGACGAGGGGTACGACACCTTGGTAGAAAAATATGGAGCATTTGTTCAAGAAGTAAAAAAAACAAAATACAAACACTCTGGCACCAAATTAAAAAACGGAGCCATTGTGATGCGCGAAGAAAAAGAGAATAAAAAGAATGTAAAAATTACGTTAGACAAACTTTGGGAAAATCATTTCCCGGAAGAAAGTTTTCCGGATGTTAGAAAAAAGTTTTTCGACAAACGATTGTTTCCTTACGTGGAACCATTAAAGAAATTAAGGGTTTCGTTTAATGCACCCATCGACTTAACATTTACAAAACTCGAAAACGGTATCAATTTTATTGGTGGTATATTTCACGCGCTTGGTGGAAAAATGTTTCGGATGGAAGATTTGAAACGACAATTTGAAACACGAATAAAAAACGAAATCACCTGCATCAAGTTGTGTGAATTACTTCTTGGCTCGTTTGCAGAGAAAGACGAATTTGGTGGCACGGGCAAAGCAGGCATGAGTACGGGAAATTTTTTGAAAGTAAAATCGTTTGGTGCCTTGCAACAATACCGGTTTGATGCCATTGCGTTTAGCAAAGTAAAAACGCAGATGCTCCGCACATTTCAAATTTCGTTCGATGCTATGAGTGAAGGCTCGTTGGAGTACATTGGTTTTATTGCTGCCGACATCGAAAAAGCAAAAGAAAAAATAAAACTCATTTTTTTGCTCGAAACATTCGACCTCTCGCTTTACGAAATAAGTGGTGGCGAATCGCCTCAATTGATGGTGCGGATGAACGACCCTAAAAAAGTTGCCGACCTTTGCAAGGAAAAATACATAAACAATGTAGTAGCCGACATTGAGCGCAGACACCACCTGAGCATGGACACGATGAATTATTTTTTTCAAAACAAGATGAACAACATCCAACGATGGGATTATATTGAAGATTATTTTTTGGGCAAAGATGTGAGTGTTGCGGATGTTACCGAGGAGCTTGAAGTGGAAGAAGGGGAATAGTTTTGGATTTTAGGATAAAAAGGGTTTTAAAAACCAGATGGGCATATAGAAAGAAAGGCAACCAGATGGGAATAGAATAGGTGAGGTTGAGGAAAATATAAATGATGTGGTGATTTTAAAATTAAAAGTCCTGCTCTGAAAAAGAGTGGAATTTTTTTTGTTCTGAGGTTAAATGGTTTTAAATTGTGAACTCTGTGTTGAAATTTTAATCCTAATTGCCAAAGGCAATCAAAATCTTTTTTAATCCATTCAATTATAATAAATCTGCGTTCCCATCATACTCCCTACTTTTTTATTTTAAAATCCTAAAATCATTTTCCCTTTTAATTAAAAACTATATTTCTTTTGCGGAATAATTAACTAAGAAGCAAAAAAACTTACCAACGTCTAACCTAAGTAAGTTTGTATTTAATTTAAGGGCTTTCGAAAGTTTCGGTACATTTGTTTCGCATATTAATACGTTATTGGCAATTGTGAGAACACGGGTAACGAAATTTGTATTGCAAAGACTGTCAGAAATAAAAAACAAAACAAAATGAAAAAAAACATCTTCACATTACTTATTTCCATTTACCTGCACCTTGCTGCCACATCCACAGTAAGTGCACAAGCCGGAATTTTAGACACCACCTTTAGCAGTGATGGAAAAACAACAACAATATTTAGTGCTACCGTAAGCACAGGTTATGCGGTGCTTATGTAGCCCGATGGAAAAATAGTAGGTGCCGGGTATCAAGGCACATCTTCCAGTTCTACCGGAATTGATTTTGCACTGGCGCGTTATAATTCTAATGGCACACAGGATGCCTCCTTTGGCACGGGTGGAGAAGTTTATACTAACATTGGTAATTCAAATTATGATAATTCAATAAATGCAATAGCTATACAGTCAGATGGCAAATTAGTAGTTGCCGGAGAAACAGAAAAAAGCACAACAGGATATGCTTTTGCAATGGCACGTTATAAAACTAATGGAACGCTGGATTCTACTTTCGGAACCAATGGTTCAGTAATACAACCATTGTCGCTTACCCCTTATAGTGCTTATGGAAAAGCGGTAGCAATTCAAAACGATGGTAAAATTATAGTAGGAGGAGGCACATTTATCGTTGGCTCAGGTTTAGACTTAACCCTTTTGCGGTATAATACCAATGGCACGCTTGATACATCTTTTAGTGGCGATGGCATTGCAATGATTGATTTTGCGGCTGGTAACGATATTTGCTATTCGCTGGTGATACAAGCTGATGGAAAAATTGTAGCTTCAGGGGTGGCCACCCTGGCTGGCAATAACCAGGATTTTGCTTTACTTCGATTTAATACCAATGGAAGCTTAGATAGTACTTTTGACAGTGATGGGATTGTAACTACTCAAATTGGTACAAATTATGACATTGGTTTTTCGGTGGCACTTAACAGCCAAAACAAAATAGTAGTTGGTGGCAATGCCGATTCCTATTTTGCATTGGCCCAATACAACACCAATGGCTCATTGGATAATACTTTTTCAGGAGATGGAATTCAGTTTACTTTAATTGGTGTATATTTCGAAGGGCGATCTTTGGTAGTACAAAATAACGATAAAATAGTTCTTGCCGGATATTCTAACTCGCCAACGTCAGAAGATTTTGCACTGGCGCGATATAATACAAATGGAATGTTAGATGCATCATTTGGCACCGGTGGTATTGTAACATCTGATTTTGCTGGTGACGATGATGTCTCATTTTCATTAGCCTTGCAAACCGATGGGAAAATAGTTGCTTTTGGAAATAGTCATCCTTACCCTTCGACCACCGATTTTGCAATTGCACGTTACATTGGAGATTGTGCAGCAAGTGCATTTTCGCAAACACTTGCCATAAATAGTGGAGACAGTGTAACAGTTGGCAATAACACTTATTATACCTTGGGTACATATATTGATACACTAACTGCAGCAAGTGGTTGCGATAGTATTGTTACTACTAACCTTACTGTGCTTACGGCTTTAACGGAAAATTTATTACTAGATAATACCCTGACAATTTATCCCAACCCTTTTACCGCTCAAACCACAATTACTTTTAGCGAAACACAAAAGAACACAACAATAAAAATAACAGATCTGCTTGGAAAAGAAATTAAAACAATAAACTTTACAGGCAAACAACTGGTATTAGAAAAAGAAAATATGAAAGCAGGTATTTACTTCGTGCAGACAACAGACATACAGAAACATATTTGTAACAAGAAAATAGTAATACAATAACGCTTGAAATACTTGACACGAAAAGAAAGCACTACTGATAACATAATATTTATGCAGTAAGTATTGGGGGGGGTACGCACGGGACTAACTTTATAGTGTCTGCGCTTTTGCACCAACTGGCTCAAATAGCGGCAAAAGCCCTGTGGGCTTTTGAGCGAGAATGTGTAAAGGGGCTATATGCCCTCCACAATAATTACCGAATAAATCTTTCAAACGATACGTACAATTTGTTTGCAAACCATTAAACAATCAACTTTTTAAAATGTAATTAAAATACTATATACACTAAGGTTAAATCAATATGAAATGGTATGATATTATGGCTCCAATTTATGACAAAGCTATTCGAAGTTTATATCTTCCGTATCGGCAAAAGCTTATTCAGTCCATACAACTCCAACCAGGCCAGACTGTTTTGGATCTTGGCTGTGGCTCGGGTTTAAACTTTGAATTAATCATAGATGCTATTGGACCACAAGGAACCTTAATTGGGGTTGATTTCTCAGCAAAAATGCTTATGCGAGCGCAACAAACAATTGATAAGGACTGCTGGAAAAATGTTTTTCTGCTACAGCAAGATGCAACCAAACTAAATATAAAGGAACTTAATATTCATTCGGGCAATAACATTCGTATTGACAGAATTGTATGCACACTTGGATTATCGGTTTTTCCTGATTGGCAACTTGTATTCGAAAAATCATTTAATCTTTTGGAACCCAATGGCAAGTTCGGAATAATGGATCTTTATAATAATAAAAGAACATTTCAGACCAGAATGGTCAACTTTCTTGCTGATTCAGATATATCAAGAAAGGTATGCGAACCTCTTCAGAAAATAAGTGCCAATTATATTGAGGAACGACTTCCATTACTGCACGGAAAGGAAGAAGTTATAATTGCAACTGGTAATAAGCTTTGATTGGAACGAATACTTCGATTAAAAAAACAGACAGCCGATACCATTAGATTTATGAAATGAGAGCAATTGTATATTCAAAATATGGACCACCAGAAGTTGCAAGATTGATGGAAGTTCCTAAACCTTTACCCAAAGAAAATGAAGTATTAGTTAAGGTGTATTCGTCAACTGTAAATCGGACTGACTCGGGTTTTCGCAGTGCCGAATATTTTATTTCACGATTTTGGACCGGACTGTTAAAACCAAAAAATCAAATTCTGGGTTGTGAGTTTTCGGGTGTTGTTGAAGAGATTGGTAAAGGGGTAACAAGCTTCAGGAAAGGTGATAAAGTTTTTGGGTTTAATGATAAAACCTTTGGTGGACACGGGGAATATTTAACAATTGCTGAAACAGATGCGGTTATAAACATGCCAGACAATTTAAGTTTTGATGAAGCAGCAGCATTTACCGAAGGAGCTCATTATGCCTTAGTAGATATAAGGGCAGCAAAAGTTGAACAGGGACAAAATGTTTTGGTTTATGGAGCAACCGGTGCTATTGGTTCTGCGGCTGTTGGAGATTTCGGACAAATTGAGCATAGTATTTCGGTTTAAAGTGAGCAGTTGATTTCGGAGCAAATTGAGCACCCCATTTCGGAGCAAATTGAGCACCTGTTAATAATCTAAAAAAAGTTGCGATAGTAGACATAATATTTACCTTGT
>CANIQT010000039.1 GCA_947469885.1 Bacteroidota bacterium | reverse complement strand
TGATGTTTAAGGTAGTGGTGGTGGCACATTGCCCTGCTGTTGGTGTGAATGTATAAACTGTAGTACCAGCCACAGCAGTGCTTACAGCAGGTGCCCAGGTTCCGTTTATTGCTGGAAGATTAGTTGATGCTAATGGCAATACTGGTGCGACACTCCCTTGACAAACGTTTGGAATAGCTGCAAAGGTTGGTGTTATCTGAGGGTCAACGGTGATGTTTAAGGTAGCAGTAGTTGCGCATTGCCCTGCTGTTGGTGTGAATGTATAAACTGTAGTACCAGCTACAGCTGTGCTTACAGCAGGTGCCCAGGTTCCGCTTATTGCAGGTAAATTTGTAGATGTTAATGGCAACAGTGGTGCGACACTCCCTTGACAAACGTTTGGAATAGCTGCAAAGGTTGGTGTTATTTGTGGGTCAACGGTGATGTTTAAGGTAGTGGTGGTGGCACATTGCCCTGCTGTTGGTGTGAATGTATAAACTGTAGTACCAGCCACAGCAGTGCTTACAGCAGGTGCCCAGGTTCCGTTTATTGCTGGAAGATTAGTTGATGCTAATGGCAACACTGGTGCGACACTCCCTTGACAAACGTTTGGAATGGCCGCAAAGGTTGGTGTTATCTGTGGGTCAACGGTGATGTTTAAGGTAGTGGTGGTGGCGCATTGCCCTGCTGTTGGTGTGAATGTATAAACTATAGTCCCAGCTACAGCAGTGCTTACAGCAGGTGCCCAGGTTCCGTTTATTGCTGGTAGATTAGTTGAAGTTAATGGCAACACTGGAGCAACTCCTCCCTGACAAACGTTTGGAATAGCTGCAAAGGTTGGTGTTATCTGAGGGTCAACGGTGATGTTTAAGGTAGTGGTGGTGGCACATTGCCCTGCTGTTGGTGTAAATGTATAAATTATAGTCCCAGCTACAGCTGTACTCACAGCAGGTGCCCATGTTCCGTTTATTGCAGGAAGATTAGTAGATGCTAATGGCAATACAGGTGCAACACTTCCCTGACAAACGTTTGGAATAGCTGCAAATGTTGGCACAATAGGATTCGTTATAGTAATATTCATTGTTGAAGTAGTTGCACATTGTCCGGCTGTAGGAGTAAATGTATAAACCGTTGCTCCTATTACAGCCGTATTGATTGGTGCATTCCATGTTCCGTTAATTGCTGGCAGATTAGTAGAACTTATGGGCAATACTGGTGCTACAGCATTTTGACATAACGGACCAATAGCAGCAAATGTTGGTGTTACAGGAGCATCCACCGTAATGTTTAATGTTGTTGTTGTTGCACACTGTCCTGCTGTTGGAGTAAATGTATAAACTGTAGTTCCAGCAACGGCAGTACTTACAGCAGGAGCCCATGTACCGTTTATTGCTGGTAGATTAGTTGATGCCAATGGTAATACAGGCGCTACCGCACTAACACAAACATTGGGTATAGCTGCAAACGTAGGTGTAATCTGAGCGGTAACAGTAATATTCATAGTTGCGTTGGCAGCGCATTGCCCAGCATTTGGTGTAAATGTATAAACAATGGTTCCTGCTGCTGCTGTATTAATGGCTGCATTCCAAGTACCTGTAATCGCAGGTAAATTGGTGGAACTAGTTGGCAAGACTGGTGGAACAGAATTCTGACACAACGGACCAATGGCATTGAATGTAGGTACTATCTGGTTAACAATTGTAATGCTCATAGTAGTCGTGGTAGCACATTGTCCAGCAGTTGGAGTAAATGTGTAAACAATAGTCCCCACGGCAGCGGTGCTGATGACAGCCGGAGACCATGTTCCGTTGATAGCAGGAAGATTGGTGGAACTTGCCGGTAATGCAGGTGGTGCCGAATTCAGACAAAGTGGACCTATTGCTGTAAATGTAGGAACTACGGACGGTGCAACTGTAACCACCATTTGGTCAGTAGTTGCTGCACACGGACCTGCGGGGTCTAAACTAGTGAGTGTTAATGTAACTGTTCCGCTGGCTACGGTTGGTGTATAGGTTGCATTCAATGTTGTTGCATTAGGAGCAAACGTGCCTGACGGTGCCGACCATGTTCCTGTTCCTGCTCCGCCTGTAACAAAACCAGCAAGAGTAATGGAATTTCCGGCACAGACGGTTTGGTCAATATTGGCATTGGTGGTTACGTTTTGATTTACAGTAAGAGGTACAGATGTAGAGATAGTGGTTCCACATGCATCAGTTATAAAAGTATAAATGGTATAGGCACCCTGTGTTGGAAAACTGATAGCGGTTGCAGCACCTGTTCCTGCTGATGGAGCACCACCCGGAAATAAACTCCAGTTGTAAGTATAACCAGGAACTCCGTATGTACCACCTGTGGAAACATTCACCGACTGCCCCTGGCAGATAGGATTTGCGGATATTGTAATAGGAATTGGCACATTCGAATATTCAAGGGTATGTCCCTGAATGGTCATTGTCCAAGGTGAAGCAGCACCGATACAAGCATTGCTGCATCCTGCAGCTCCCCAGCAGCTTCTAAAAAACTGCATTGTAAATGAAACATTTTGCGGAGCACAGGCTGGTGCAGGCATACAAGCTGCCACATCCGAAAAAATAGAAATATTTGAACCTGTACAGGTACCAGCTCCCGTTAAATTACAATACCAGTAAAATCCAGCCACATTAGGACTAATACACCCTCCACGGGTAAAACGACAGGCCCCGTCCTGCAGCCAGCAAGTGGTAAAAGCTACAGCGGTATAATTAAAACTCCATAATACATCAGTAAAAGTTGCATTGGCAGGAGCAGCAACAGTAAGGTTATATGAACAGAAATTTGTAAATGTGCACGATGCGTTGTACATAGAACCAAGTATGGCTGCCTGTGCAAGTGTTGCAGAGCCTGAAACCAGCGGGTCTATGATTAGTTCATAATTGTTAATATATTCCTTTATCCATGAATAGGGCACAAGTATATCTGTGCTGTTTCTGTTTAATTTATAAGCTGCCAACTGACCTTTATCTTTTGTGGCTCCTTTCGGGTACATCACAGCTTCTTTCACCTGCAGCAAGGTTTTATCTCCTGAACTAACAAACAATGCTCCTACTCCATCCGTTTTATTTTCATCTTCAATGTATTTTACTGTTGTTGTTTTTCCAGCATTGTAAGTATCTCTGAAAATTAAATTCCCATAGTCCCCATATTCGTTTTTCTTCATCACAAAATTGGTTTTCACCGCCCCGCGATAAATAAGCATTTGTGCATCTATTCCTTTAAAAATATTTTTGATGTAAATTCCATCATCACCTACTGTATAGTCCGACCAGTTGGCATTGTCCAATGGTGTTTCCACTCCGTTGGTTTCCGAAAGCAACTGCCAGTTATTAAAATATACTTTCCCGCTTTCAGTTAAAATATAACTTTGTTTGGTGTTTACATCTATTCCCACCGGCTCCAAATAATAATTGGATTGATACAAACCGTCTGAAACTGGCTTTAGTTTATCATCAATAGTTACCCATTCATTATCTTTCTTATAAAAAAATTCTCCAATTCCTTTTTGAATATAAAACTCAGACGGTTTTTCATAATTAATGTAGTACTTAGAATCTATGGTCCTTTTTTCCAAAACTTCGACACAGGTAGCACAAGGTGCTGTAGGCTGGTCGATACCAAAATCGGAGTGAGAATAATATTCGGGTTTATTAAATTTTTTCCATTCTTCGAGGTGTTCCTTTTTGGAAACAGTAAAAGAAGTGAAATTATTTTCTTTCCGTTCCATTTTTTTATTGTCTGCCGAACGGGCTTCGTGCATAGTGCTATCAGCATCGATAGTAAAAGCAACTATTTCGGGAAAGAAAAAAACGGAAAGAAAAAAAGTTAAAAATGTTTGTAGTATTAATTTTGTTTTCACTTTATTATTGTATTCGTATGTGTATTTATACTCTTAAATTACTAATAATTGCAGTTTATCGTAAAAAGCATCTACTTAATAAGATGCTTCAATTACAAAATTGGTTGCATCAATATTACAAAATAATTCGATTTTAATGAGTCAAAACAGGGATTAATTTGAAACGGATAACCGAAAATGAGATGAACGTTTATTTTTACATGATGAACTATTATGTTTAAACAAAAAATAAAACCGGAATAACCGATTTAAACAGGTAATTTTACGCATCTCAAAAAGTAGAATTATGAAAATTAAATTAAACGACATTTCCACACTTGCTCCCAAAAAGTTTAATAAAGAGCATACAAAAAAGGAATTGGTGAAAATTAAATTTGCGCTCGATGAATTGCAAAACCTAATGTATGCCAATGGTAAACATTCGCTTTTAATTATTATTCAAGGTATGGATGCTTCGGGCAAAGACGGTGTGGTACGTAATGTTTTTAACACCATGAATCCTATGGGATGCCGTGTGATGGCTTTTAAAGAGCCTTCGCCTTTGGAAATGAAACACGATTTTTTGTGGCGTATTCATCGCGATGTACCCGAAAAAGGTATGATACATATTTTTAACCGCTCGCATTATGAGGATGTGTTGGTGCAACGAGTTCATAAATGGGCAGACGAAAAAATAATTAAACAACGAATGGAACACATCAATAATTTCGAAAAACTATTAATGGATACAGGTACTACGGTACTCAAATTTTATCTCCATATTTCGGAAGAAGAGCAACTGATAAGATTACAGGAACGACTAAGCGACAAAACCAAAATGTGGAAATACAACGACAATGATATTAAAGAACGACAATTTTGGAAGGATTATAAAAAAGCGTACGAAGATGTGTTTGAAAATTGTTCGGAACACAGTGAATGGAACATTGTTCCTTCCGACCAAAACTGGTATAAAGAATTTGTCATTGCAAAAAAATTAGTAGAAACGCTGCAGGATTTTAAAATGGAATACCCTGGGTTAAAAGCTGGATAGGAATTGATAAAACAATTCGCCAAAGAAACATCGGCTAATTTTTTGTTATACCCGCACACCCATTACCAATATATCATCTATCTGCTCCACTTCTTTTCTATAATCGGTTATAAATTTATCTAACGCTAATCCTTGTTCGGTCATTGATAAATGCTGAATAGAAAGAATTAATTCTTTAAATTTTTTTCTTGTCAATTTTTTTTCTCCTGTGTCACCTCCAAACTGGTCGGCAAAACCATCGGTGAAAAGATATATCGTATCTCCACTGTTTAGTTCAAAGGTATGATTTGTAAACGGATGGTTGTCTTCGTTCATGCCTATTGGTTGTTTGTCAGCCTTTGTCTCCGACAATTGATAATTGACAATGGATAATGGATAATTTTTTGCACTATCCTTATTATCAATTGTCAATTCTCCATTATCAATTCTTTTCACTATCCACAGTGGGTTGTTAGCTCCGGCATATTCAAGTTCTGTCTTTTTACTCTGAGCATTGTACTTCAAACTTACCATCGAAATATCCATTCCATCTTTTATATCTTCTTCGCTTTTTGCAAAATTCTCTATTACTATTTCTGCTGTTTTGTCAAGTATTTCTGACGGTTTTGTTAATCCAAATTCTCTCACCGCTCTGTTCAATGCATTGTGACAAACCACCGAAACCATTGCTCCGGGTACACCATGACCGGTGCAATCGCAGGCAGCGAAGAGAATGATTTGATGATTTGGTGATTTGATAATCTGATGATGTTGGTTTCCTTCCTTTTTTGCATTATCAAATTTGCTCATTATCAAATTATCAAATTCTTTTGTTTCCATCCAGTAAAAATCTCCGGCTACTATATCTTTTGGTTTATAAAGTATAAATGAGTTTTCGAGATATTGTTTTACTATTCGTTGTGGTGGCAGTATTGCGGTTTGTATTCTTAAAGCATATTCTATACTGTCTGTAATTTCTCTATTTTTTTCTTCAACTAAAAGTTTTTGATTAGTGATAATTATATTGTCCTTTTTCTTTCTTCTAAAGTTTCTGTAACTAACACCTGCCAGTAATAGCATTAAAGCAAAGCCTCCTATAAAACTATTCCGAACTATTTTTTGTTTCTCGATTTCAGTATCTGAAATTGTTTTATCTATTGCTTTTTGTTTATCGTATTCGTTTTGGTATTTTTCCTTGGCGGCTTCTTTCTGCACCTCTGTTTTGTTTTCCTTATTTTTAAGAAAAATGTATTTTTGATAGTGTAAAAAAGCATCTTTAAAATTTCCGCAGGCAGAATCTATTTTATAGGCAAGTTGTTCGGCATCTCTGCTGTTCCAGTAATAATCTGATTCCTTTAAAGTAGTAAAACATTGTCTGATATAGTATTGTGCTTTTGTACAGTTTTGTTGAAGTAAATAATCTTCAGCTAATTCTGCAAAATTCCAACCTTTTGCAACTGCAAAATTATTTTTTTCGCATAGGTTTAAGGCTTTAATATGGTATTCTATTGCTTTGGTAATTTGTTTTTGTTCCCTATAACGTTTTCCTAAAAAGCGAAATGAATTTTCTTTTCCTTCTTCATTTTTTGAATCTTCGGCCAATGCTATGCTATTTTGTATATTTTTTAATGCTTTAATAGTATCTCCTTTAAAGTAATAAACGGCAGATATTCTAAAGTATAAGTCAATAAGAGCATTGGTATCTTTTTGGATTTCATATCTTGGGAGTGCTTTAAAATAATACTCCAGTGCTTTGGAATGCCGTCCTATTTCCAATTGAAAGTTTCCCATTATCACTAAACCTCTTGTAATTCGGGTGGTATCACCCATCTCTTTCTCTACTTGTAATCCTTTTTCAAGATAAGCAATTGCTTGAGATGTATCTCCTTGCTCGGCATATAGAAATCCTATTTGTGCAATGAATCTTGACATTCCGTTTTTGTAATTCAAATTTTCCGACATTGCTAAACCCGTTTTTAAAGTTTCGAGCCGTTTGTACAAATTGCCTTGATTACTATAACTATCAGCAATATTGATAAGCGAACTTTTAATACCTTCTTTATCTTTAAGTTGCTTATAAATTAAAAATTGCTCTTGAAAATATTCCAATGCTTTGGTAGAGGCATCTCCTTCTTTGTCGCGGTAATAAATGGAATAGCAACTTAATATTTCTGCCTTTTGTTTTAATAGTATATTTTTTTCTTTTTCTGTTTTTGCTTGGCTTATAAGTTTATCTGCAAGTGCTATGGTAGGGTTTGCATATATTAAATTTTCTTTTGTTTCGCATTGGTTGCATAGTGCGATAGAAATGCGTAAGCGGGCGGTATCTTGCTTCGCTTTTTGAAGTTCTACCTTCAGCGAATCCATCTTTTTGTTTTGTGCACTACAAGGATGCGGAAACAAGTTCAAAATAAATATAAGTAGTAGTATCTTTTTCATTTAATATTTAAATTCTAACACCCATCACCAATATATCATCTATCTGCTCCACCTCTTTTCTATAATCTGTAATAAATTTATCTAATGAAACTCCTTGTTCGGTCATTGATAAATGCTGAATGGAAAGAATTAATTCTTTAAATTTTTTTCTTGTCAATTTTTTATCTCCTGTGTCTCCACCAAACTGGTCGGCAAAACCATCGGTGAAAAGATAAAAGGTATCGCCACTGTTTAGTTCAAATGTATGATTGGTAAATGGATGATTGTCCTCGTTCATGCCTATAGGTTGTTTGTCGGCACGAGTCTCCTCAAGCCTCACCCCCAGCCCCTCTACTAAGGAGAGGGGAGTACCACGCACTATCCACAGTGGGTTATTAGCTCCTGCATATTCAAGTTCTGTCTTTTTACTCTGAGCATTGTACTTCAAACTTACCATCGAAATATCCATTCCATCTTTTATATCTTCTTCGCTCTTCGCAAAATTTTCTATTACTATTTCTGCTGTTTTGTCAAGTATTTCGGATGGTTTGGTCAATCCGAATTCACGTACTGCTCTGTTCAATGCATTGTGACAAACCACCGAAACCATTGCTCCGGGCACTCCATGACCCGTGCAGTCGCAGGCAGCGAAAAGAATTTGACAATTATTCAATTTGTCAATTTGAAAATGTGAAGATTTGGGTTGATTATTTTTTTCATTGTCAAATTGTTTCATTGATTCATTGCCAAATTGAATTGTTTCCATCCAATAAAAATCCCCAGCAACTATATCTTTTGGTTTGTAAAGTATAAATGAGTTTTCGAGATATTGTTTTACTATTCGTTGTGGTGGTAATATCGCAGTTTGTATTCGTAAGGCATATTCTATACTGTCTAATATTTCCTGATTTTTTTGTTCAACTATTTGTTTTTGTTTTGATATAATCAAATTATCTTTTTTCTTCCTTCTGAAATTTCGATAACTAACTCCTGCAAGCAGCATCATCAAGGCAAAGCCACCAATAAAAGAATTACGAACTATTGCATCCTTTTCTTTTTCCTGTTTTGTTGCCGCATCTTTTTTATCCTGCTCTGCTTGGTCGGCTGCTTTTTGTTTATCATATTCTTTTTGATATTTTTCTTTTTGAGCCAGCTGATGTACTTCTTCACTCTTTAGTTTATTACTTAGAACTATATATTGCTTGTAATGTTCATAAGCTCCGCTTCCGTTTCCACTTGCCGAATCAATTTTTGTAGCCAGCAATTCACCTCCTTTTAAATTATCAATAAATGCCTGATGTTTTTCTATCACAAGAGCACTATCAATATACAATGTAGCTTTCGTATAATTTTTCTGTTTAAAATAGGTATCCGCCAAACCATAATACGACCACCCGGTTTGTGTTTCATCTTTCAGGTTTTTAAAAATTTTTAAAGCCCCTGTTATTTCAGTGAGTGCTTTATCAAAATAACCTTGTTGTGAATGTATATTTCCAATACTCTTTAACGAAAGACCAATCAAATAGTTATCCTTCATTTCTTCCGACATCGACAAGCATTTTTGTAAATACACCAACGCATTTGGAAAGTCGTTGTTCTCGCCATACATACCTGCTATACAATCATATCCTTTACGAACACCTCGTTTATTTTTTTTAATTTCAGACAATGAAATAGATTTATTATAGCATTCGAGTGCTTTATTATAATTGTGAAATTTGCAATAAAGAAATCCTTCTGATAATACTAAATCAGCCATTCTAATAGTATCTTTCAATTCACTATACATTAATAACGATTGCTGATAGTTTTCCAATGCCTGAATAATTTCGCCCTGACTTGCATATATTTGAGCAATTTGCTGAAGACACCCTGCAACTCCTTTTTTGTACTTCATTTCTTTAGCAACAGATATTGCTTTCTGACAATACTCAATTCCCTTAGGATAATTTTCAATAGACATATAATAATTACTCAAGCCTCTCATCTGACCAATAATCGCTTCTGTGTCCTTAGCTTCCTTATATATCCTTATACGTATTTGTTGAACTTCAATAGTTTTAGTGGTATCTTTTTTATCGGTATAAAAATCCCTTACAAATGAGTAAGCATCCGCCTTTTTTTCCAGATAATATTTTTTCTTTTTATCATTCGGAGCTTCCGCACTTAATTTTTCTAATAATTTTATTAGTGGCTCCGAATATTTTAAGTTATCCTTTATGTCACATGCATCACAAAGTGCGAAATATATCCGCAACCGGGTAGTATCACACTTAGCTTTATTCAACTCCACTTTCAGCGAATCCATTTTTTTAGATTGCGCGGATACAGTGAACAGCGAACAGTGAACAGTGAATAGTAAAAAGAGAATTATTTTTTTCATTACTAATTCCTGATTAAACTCTCACCCCTATAACCAAAATATCATCCGTCTGCTCCATGTCCCCTTTCCAGTTTTCAATAAACTCATCAAGATATTTTTTTTGTTCTTCCATTGATTTGTTATTGATAGAAAGCAGTACTTCCTTAAACCGTTTGCTCATTAATTTTTTGTTTTCAGGGCTAAACTGGTCTGCAAAACCATCGGTGAAGATATAAATTGTATCTCCTTTATTTAATTTTATTTTATGTTTTGTAAATTCCTGTTCGTCTGTAGTGAACCCTCCAATGGCTGTTTTGGTGGCTTTGGTTTCTTCTAACCACCCCCCAGCCCCCTCCTTAAGGGAAGGAGGGGGAGTGCCCCGCACAATCCACATCGGGCGGTTAGCACCTGCATATTCCAGTTCCGATTTTTCTTTATTAAATGAAATAAGTGCTATATCCATTCCATCGTGAGTGGAATCTTCTTTGTCTGTTTGTCGCAGTACTTTTTTCATCCGTATATTTACGGATTGAAGTATTACTGAAACATCAGTGGTATTTCCAACGGCTTCATTCAGTTTTTCGGAAGCAATGGTACTCATAAATGCTCCGGGTACTCCGTGTCCTGTACAATCGCATGCTGCTATTAATATTTTATTTTCTGTTTCACTGAACCAATAAAAATCTCCGCTTACAATGTCTTTTGGTTTATACAGAATAAAGGAATTGGGCAATGATGATATAACTTCAGATAGGGGAGGGAGGATGGCTTCCTGTATTCGTTGTGCATAAGATATACTATCCAGTATTTCTTTTTGATGTTCTTCAATAATTAGATTTTTCTTTTCTACTGTTTCTTTTTGTTTCGAAATAATAAAGTTGTCTTTTCTTTTTCTTCTGAAATTTCTATAACTCACTCCTGCAAGAATCAACATTAATGCAAAGCCACCGATAAAAGCATTACGTTGAAAGGTTTGTTGTATTAATTCTTCTTTTGCCAATACATCTTTTTTATCCTGTTCTGCTTTTACACTTTCCTGCTTTTTTTCATACTCATATTGAAATTGCTTTTGCATTGTTGATTTTTTTATTCCTTCATTTTGAGTACTATCTCGCATTTTAATATGAAGTTCATACATCTCCAATGCTTTGTCAAACTTTTTTTCTGCTTTGTAAATATCACTCAATGATTTTGCATTGTAACCAATTGAGCCGGGATTGCCGCTTTTTTGAGCAAGTTCAAATGATTTTTTCGCATATTCTTCAGCCTTCTGATAATTCTTCATTTTAAAATATATACGACCAATATCGCTCAACTGGTAATTCCTTCCCAGTTTTATACATTTAAAACTATAATCTAATGCCTTTGAATACTCTTCTTTACCTTCATATATCCTGGCAATATTGCCAAGTATCATACCCATACCACCTTTGTCTTTTTTTCCTTCATATAATGCTAAGCCCTTATTATAAGAGTCTAATGCATCTGTATAATTCTTTTGCTTAAAATAAATTATTGCTTTTAGATTATAAGCTGAAGCTATTTTTTGTGTGTCCTTTATTCCATTGAAAATAAATAAAATTTTATTGCAGGCATCAATGGCTTTTGCGTAATTTTTATCTTGAATCATTTGCTCCAGATTCCAATATGAGTATGCAAGAAGGTTTTGTGCGTCTTTGTATTCTTTTGCATTTCTACTTTTTTTTGCCTGTTCAACGGCACTTTCAGCAATTTCTCTTAATTTATTATTGTAGTCATACGCTGTAGTTGTATCGTTTAACTCATCATAAATAAAAGCTAACTGATATAAAATATCGTATCTAATTTGGTTTGCTTCCTTAAGTTCTTTTGGTTTATTTTTTTGTGCTGATTCTTTTGCAAGTTCTTCAGCTATGTGCAAACCATTATGATAATACTCTAATACCTTTGGCATATTACTTTGCTGTTGATATAATTGAGCCATATCCGCAAGTGTGTTTACAATGTGCTTTTTATCATCAATTTCCTCATAAATCTTTATCCTTTTTTCATCATATTCTATTGCCTTGGTCAGGTTGGCTTTGTCGCCTTCGGTATAAAAAATAGAGATAATAGAAAATGCACTAGCTTTCTGTTTCAAAATAATTTTTCGCTCTTTATCATCCGTACTGTTCGAAAGTAGTTTATCCGCCAATTTTACAGCAAGTTCTCCGTATTTTAAATTATCCTTTATTTCGCATTCTTCGCAAAGCGCAAAATATATCCGCAACCGTGTTGTATCCTACACGGCTTTATTCAATTCCACTTTAAGCGAATCCATTTTTTTAGATTGTGCAAACGCCTCACCCCCTGCCCCTCTCCAAAGGAGAGGGGTGATGAGGACAACAAGAAGTAGTCTTATTTTTTTCATTTCTTAGCTGTGTATCGTTTTATAGCTAAACAATTGTAATGGTTCAAAAATACAATAAATTTAACTTTCTTTTTTCTTTAAAGTGATTGCTAAAATCATGATTACTAAAAGCAGTAGGGTACAAATTAAAGTAATAGGCGGCATAGTTCCGTTCCATTTTTCGATAGCAAACCATCCTTTGTATCCAATGAACACCAGATGAAAAATAATAAAGAGGCAGAAAATCAGAATGGTAGTTTTGCTGCCTTTGTACAAATAACAGAGCAATGCCAACACTCCAAACAACATGGCGGTGCCTCCGGCAATGGTAAGCTTGGCATGGTCGAATAGTTTTGGGAAATTGTTTTCGGTGAGCAAGCAAAGTGATAATAAAACATGTATAATTACAAACATTTTTGTGAGTTGCATGTAGCGTTTATATTCCTCTTTTTTATTCTTCAATCGGCTCACCGCAGCAAGCAATAAAAAAACAACCAGCGAAAACGATACACTTTTATTTACAATCAGTGTTGGAATATCTGATACAGGTACAGTTCCGAATACATTGTAACGAACTACGGAATAAAGCAACGTGACTACCACTACCACCACACAATTTCTTACCACCATTGTTTTACCTGCCTATACAGCGCGTTTACTATTATATAATTACTTCGTTTTTTATTTTCCAAAACTACACAATAAAATAAATAAAAAAATATATTTCAGTGTTTTGCTTTAGCAATAAGCCTTTGGCAAAAAAAAACGATAGTTTGTATCTTATTTACTCCATTTACCTTTGGTGCGCGAAAGAAAGTTCTTTGTTTTCCAGGAAATTAAGTAAAAAGGTAGTGATATTTTTCCACTAACCTTTACAACATGATTGTAAAGGTTTACAATTACATTGTAAAGTTTTATAATTACATTGTAAAGGTTTACAATCATATTACAAAGTATTGCAATTGCATTGTAAAAGATAATTTTCACATTATTAAACTTTACAATCATATTATAAAGGTTTACAATCATGTTGCAAAGGTTTGCAATACTATTGCAAAGGTTTACATTCATGTTGTAAAGCATTGTAATGTAAAAACAAAGGAAAATGCTCAAAAAGCATAAAATGAAGAAAGAAACCAGTAAAAAAATGGTATTATTAAATAAAATTTCAAACTTCAACTTTATGTTTAAAACTTTAACAGCTTAGAGTAACAAAAAAAACCTCCCCAATAGTTTGGGGAGGTTTTTTTATGGTTATTGTTTTAATAAAAATTCTACTCTTTTATCATCTGAAAATTAAATTGTTTGTTGCCTTCGGTAGCCTTAAGCAAATACATTCCGTTTGCAAAACCCGAAAGGTTTAGTTCGCTTTTTCCTGCATTCATTTCTTTATCAAAAACAAGTTGTCCCACATTATTGTACACCGCCACTCTTGCTTTCTTTTCGAGTGTTACATAAAATAATCCGTTAGAAGGATTAGGCGAAATGGAAATGGAAGAATCGAATGCATTGGAGTTGATGCCTGTAAAGCTAACCGTATAAGTAGGTGCAGGGGTTACATTCTTTTTTCTCCAATACCAAAAATCGGGATAACCATAGTGATATCCGGTAAGCATGGAAGCAGGAAACGTATTTTGTGTGCAACCATTACAGTAATACATATCGCCATATACTATTTGCTGACCAGCCTGTGTGGATAATCCAAAATAATAACCATCAGTAGGACCTTGAAAAAGCTCAATTAAATAAGGTGTTCCGCTTATTAACCACAACGGAGAGGCAAGCAAATTGTAATTGTACTGAGCAGCTGGTCCGGTAACTTGTATTTGGCTAATGATAGCCTGAGTAGTAAAATTAAAAAGTGTTACATACCGAGGAGTTCCATCAGGTTCGTTTTTTCCGAAATGCGTTACCAACAAATCTTCGGTGGTCGAAAATTTAAATCCTCTTTGACTATCGGTGCTCCCTCCTGCTCCACCAGTTTTTACACTGTCGGTACTCGACATAGGACCCACAAAAGTGCCCGCCACTGCTGATGTTGCCGGAGCGGCAGCATTGCCATAAAAGAAATAAACTGAACGGGTGGCAGAAGCAAATAATGTATCTATTTTTACCCAGATGGTGGTGGTGGCAGTATTGATACCCGATTCTATCCAGTAGTTATACATCACCGTTCCGGCATTGTCTTTCCCAAAACGAATGTCACTTCCATTGGCATTCATTTGCCCGGCTGTAATTATGGATTGGGTGTTCAACGTAATTTTTAGTTGATAATCGGTTACCAGTGCTCCCGAATGTTCGGTAACACTATACACCTGACTGTGGCTCCAGCCCGCAGGTTGCGCAAATATTTTGTTTGTTGCCAAAACAAAAATAAAAAGAATAACAACTGTTTTGTAAATGTAAATTTTTTTCATGTTTTTTAATTTAAGGGTTAATGTTTTGTAATTGTTTTACGAAAGTACTAACTAAATATTTCCATATTTATTAGTTTCAAATATGTTTTCAACCGAATAATAAACAACAAAACGGAACAGAGAGCAAAATTTCAAAAATAGCATTCCATCGTAAGACCTCACCCCTTAATCCCCTCTCCTTGAAAAAAGGAGTGGGGATAGTTGGAGACGTTCTAATTTTTTTTAATAATGAGTTATGAATTTAGAAATCACTTCAAGTGCAAACACACAGTCTGGCTCAAACAACCACTGGCTGTTTGCCCCCCTCTCCTTCCTTCAAGGAGAGGGGCTGGGGTGAGGTCTTAAAAAGAAGCACAAAAAAACCTGCTCTTCTTTCCAAGAGCAGGTTTTTAAATTTAACAGAAACAATAATTAGTTTTTAATCAAATGTATTGTTTGTTGATTGTTGCCTTGAACAGCTTTTAACGAATACATTCCGTTAGCAAATCCATTCATGTCTATTTCGTTATTTCCAGCATTCATTTCATTATCATAAACCATTTCGCCAAGCGTATTGTAAATAGTTACTTTGGTAGCTTTGTCGATAGTGATGTAATAAACACCTGTTGAAGGATTAGGATAAACCACCAGCGAAGATAGTGAACCATTTGCAGTTACACCTGTACAAGCATCTACAACAATATCAGAAGTAGCAAAACTGCTGCAAGTGTTTCCATCAGTGTAAGTGTAAGTAATAGTAAATGTACCAGCACCAGCAGCAGTAGGGTCGAACGAACTACCTGTAACACTGTTTCCTGAATACACACCACCTGCGGGAGCACCAGCAGCTAATGTAAATGCAGCCCAGTTTTCGCAAACCATGGTCATTGTTTCAGTGTAGGTTACCGTTGGTAAAGCGTTTACAGTAACAGTAATCATATCCGTATTCATACAACCATTTCCATCAGTACCTGTAACCATGTAAGTAGCGGTTCCGGCAGGAGTAAAAGCAAGAGCATCAGTTACACCGTTGTCCCAAGTGTAAGAAGTAGCAGTACCGCTACCTGTTAATGTTGTCATTTCGCCAGCACAAAGTGGAGTAGCAGATGCGTTTGCGGTAACAGTTGGCAAAGCGTTTACAGTAACAGTAATCATATCCATGTTCATACAACCATTTCCATCAGTACCTGTAACCATGTAAGTAGTAGTAGTTGTTGTTGCAAAGGCAACAGCATCTGTTACACCGTTGTCCCAAGCATAAGAAGTAGCAGTACCGCTTCCTGTTAATGTTTCCATATCTCCTGCACAAACGGTAGTTGCCGATGCATTAGCAGTTACTGTTGGTAAAGAGTTTACAGTAACAGTAATCATATCCATGTTCACACAACCATTTCCATCAGTACCAGTAACCATGTAAGTAGTTGTTCCGGCAGGAGAAAAAGCAAGAGCATCAGTAACACCGT
>CANIQT010000038.1 GCA_947469885.1 Bacteroidota bacterium | reverse complement strand
GAAAAAAAAAAACAATTGTTAAAATAAATACAGAAACAAATAATAATTAAACTAATTTTGCAAACAATTATCGTATCTAATTTAGATGTTAACTTCCACTGCTCAATTTACTCCGAAATGGGGTGCTCAATTACACCGAAATATCCAATTGGTAACAGTAAGTGTGGCAGTAAAAAAACTAGAACCCGGACATGAAGAAGTATTATACGTATGATAAACTGTGTCTTGTGTAAATCCTGGATTCAAAGGGTGGTTAAGCAGAACAAAAGTACCATCTCCAAAATCTAAATTATAAGTTGTACCTGGCGAATTGCTCTGCCAGTTATTAATAAGAAAAGGCAACGTTATAGGACCGCAACCAGAAGTACTTCCCAAGGTAGATAGTCCTCCTGCAGGGTTACTTTGATTTGCCACCAGATAAGTTGCCGAACCGGCACATCCATTTGTTCCCATTGCTGTTACCACAAGATTGAAAGCACCAAGAGAAGTATAAATATGCTGTAGAGGAAATGAAGCTCCTGTCAATCCATTATTTACATTGCCATCTCCCCAGTTAATATTATAAGTGGTGATACAACCTGCACTTGGAGAAATATCATTTACAACAATGGTATCGTTTGGGTTTGATTGAGAAGGATTATTTAAACAATTGCTAAACGGACTTAATACATTTGCATCTGCCAACTGCACATCAGGAGCCTGAATAATAGTTATAGGATTGGAAACAGTATCTTTACAACCATTGGCATCAGTAACAATTAAAGTGTTTACAAGATTTGCAGTTCCGCAACCAAGAGAAATAAAATTATGAGTTGGGTTTGCATTTGTTGAAGTACCACCTCCACCAAATGTCCACGCATAGGTATAAGGAGGAGTACCATTAACAACATTGGAGGTAAAATTAGTTGGCGTTCCCGAGCACACATTGTTTGGTGCAAAATTAAAAGTGGCAACAGGCTTTGGGTGAACAATTACCTGAATAGTTGCTTGGTCGTTGTTGCCACCACCGCAATTTCCTGTTACCGTATAATTAGTAGTATTGTTTGGAGAAGCCATTACAGTGGCACCCGTGTTTGAACTCAAACTTCCTGAATTGTTCCAGGTATAGGTGTTAGCTCCTGATGCAGTAAGCATAACAGAATCGCCACGGCATATTGCTACCGGACTGTTTGGAACAATAGTTACAGTATATTGAGCAAAGGTATTTTGCAGTGAAGAAAATAAAATGAAGAGAATAAAAACGTAAATTTTTCGCATCGGAGTTTTAAATGTGAAATCTGTTTTAAAAAAAACACCGAAAGGTAAGAGATATATTTTAATTGTGCAATTCGACCCGGCTTTTCGTCAGGAAGATACACTCTCCAATTTTTCAAAAACCTTAACCATTGAAAGCGTATCGAGTTTACAATATTCGTGAAGTTGTTCCCTTACTTCCAGAATTCGGAACATGTCTGTTTCATTTTGCAAGTGTTCGTAAGCAGTCATGGCAATGCTTCCGCTGGAAATCATTAAATCGTTATACGACAATTCCGGAACCAAGGCATGAAGTAGATTTTTGATGGAAAACGAATTTTTCATGGCAGGGTGGTAATAGCTTTTTTCCTGAAAAGGAATCATTAAATCTACTATTCTGTTTAATCTCCAATCAATTTCGGAAGCATAGTCGGGAAACTCTTTTTTTAATCCGTCTAAAATGTTTCGCTCCATGAGGGCATCGTACACCAAAATAGTCCCTTCGGATGGGGTATGTTTCAAAAGATTTTCTAAAAAAGATTTTCGAGGGTCTAGCCCTTGTTCGGCAAGAAAAGAAAAGTGCTGCAAGGGTGCTTCTTTGTCCTTTTTATAATGCAAGGAATATTGAAACGGAATGTGCTGATATGGTTTTGTCTTATTATATATAGGTATGGCAGGCATAAAGGTTTCGAAGTCCATAAAAAACAAAGGATACTTTATTCGGTCTAAAAACTTGGCGATGGCGGGTGTGTCAATTTTTTCTTCATCGTTTTTTACTGCCAACACGTGAGCATTTGCACTTGCATTCAAATTATTGTTTAACGGAATTTCGGCAATGGTTTTGAACCCGGCATTGTACAAAGCAAACTGCTCTACCTTTGGAATTCCAGTGATTTCAAACACCGAATTTTTAGGGACATTTTTCCAGCAGGTGCCCATAAAATCGCAATGATAGGGACTGAAACACTGCTCGCCAATAGCCACATTGGGTTGCTCGGCATTGGCAGCAACTAGTTTGGAACTATGTATTTTTTCTTCGACAAATTCCTGATTTTTCAACACCTCTTCTTTCACCGATTTTGCCACAAACAATTTATCCAACTCCACATTTCCATTTCTCACGTATTGATTATTAATAATAATGATAGATATATCTTGCAATGGCAAGCCGTAATTGGTAATCACCCAATATTGCAGCGAAGCATCTAACAAATAGGTTTGAGAAATTTTGGTTGAACTTTTTACTTCATACCCATACCAACCATCTTCTTTTTTTACTAAAATATCTAAAATTGCAAGTACTTGGTTGTGTTGAAAAGCGGCTTCGTATATCACCTCTGCCCCACTCTCTATCAACTGTTTTGTTTTTTCGACAGCCGAAAAATTGTCGGAACGTTTTGCGGGAGTGGCATCAATCCCACCCGGAAAAAGTTTTTGAGCCAGCAACCCCACATTATTTCCACGGTTAAAAATTGCCGTTTTTTCAGCCGATTGTTTATCGCGAAGCTGAATGAAATTTTTGTACAGGTACAATGATTTTGCACATTGTAGCCCTCTGAGAAATGTTGATTTACTTAAAATATGTTTTTCCAAAATAGTTATTTAGCGATTGCGAAAGTATCATTTTATTTTGCCGAAAAAAGATTTATTTTTTTTGCGTGCAACTTTTCCATACATTTACACGTCTTTATTTATGTGAGAATGATTGTTTTATATTTCTTTTAAATAAACAAAATGCAAACTTTGATCAAACACAATTTTCTGAAACTAACAACCACAGCGGTTTTGTTTTGGATAGTTGTATTTAGTTCGCATCAAATAAAAGCACAAGCACCCGGTGCAAGTTGTGCAGCAGCAGTATTTATAGGAGGAGCAGGAGCTATACCTGGATGCACAGGACCTATGTCTATTACAGATTTTGCAACCGATGGAGCAGCACCTTCGTGTTTAACAGGTGCTTACCGAAGAGATGGGTGGTTTAAATTTGTGAATCCATCCCTTCAAAATATTACTATAAGCGGTACTTCGTCTTCTCCTGCTTCCAGCAATCTTATCATTCAGGTACTTTCTGCTTGCGGTACTGAAGTGCCAAGTGGTTGTGCTAATGCTGTTCCAACAAACGGAGCACAAACAGAAACATTGATGTTGAACTTGGCTGCCGGAACGTACCTGATAAAAGTAACCAATTACAGTACCTCAACTGGTGCTACAATGGTAATGAGTAATTTGTGCGTTGGTCCTACTCCGGCAAATAATGATTGTGCTAATGCTGTTTTATTAACTCCATCGGCTGCCACATTAGCCTGCTCGCCTACAGCAGGAAATACTTACGGAGCAACACAACAAGCCACAGTACCTCCCAACTGCATTTTTGGCAATGCAAGCAATAACGATGTGTGGTACACGTTTTCCGCGATAGCTAATTATCAGTTTATATCTGTGATTCCAACTGCAAGTATGGATGCGGTATTCGAAGTTTTTTCGTCTAATCCATGCGGAGGAGCGGGCACATCCATGGGTTGTTTTAATCAAGGACCTTCATCTCTTGATACCACCACACTTGGCACTACTAACGGTGCAACCTATTGGATACGGGTGTTTGATGCTGGTCCGGGAATAAATTCTTCTCTTGATTTTGGTATTTGTATTCAAACGCCACCGGTGAATGATGCATGTATAAGCGCCATTCCACTTAGTATCTCCACGCTCTGCTCGCCCACATCGGGAGATGTGAATGTAGGCACTGATTCGCAGGAACCCATTGCGGGAGGAGGTTGCGCTTCGAGCACGCCTAACGATGATGTGTGGTATAGTTTTGTGGCTACCAATACTTCCCAAACAGTAACCGTTACTGGCTCTGCCAGCTTTGACCCTGTATTTGAAGTATTTTCGGGAACCTGTGCAGGATTGACTTCGGTGCTTTGCTTCACCAATGCTGGTAATCCTGGAGGAACTATTAGCAGTGTGGTGACTACTTCGCCCGGGGCAACGTATTATGTAAGAGTATATGATTACAATCCTGCTTATCCTGCAACTACTACTTTTAGCATTTGCATAACCAATCCCGCACCAGCAAACGATAATTGTTCGGGAGTTATTTCTTTGACTCCCTCTACCCTTTGTAATCCAACTACAGGAAATGTTTCGGGAGCAAGCCAATCGCTGGTGGCGGTGTGTGGAGGAAATGCGAATGATGATGTTTGGTATAGTTTTACTACCACTGCTACAGTTGGTCAGGCGTATGTGGTGACGGTGGTTGGCACTGCGAGTTTTGATGCAGCTTTTCAGGTGTATTCGCTTTCTTGTGGAGGGACTTCTATTAATTGTACGAATGCCAATGGTACGCTTGGAGGAACCGAAACTACCACATTGCTAGGGTTAAACATTAACAGTACTTATTGGGTAAGGGTATATGATACCGGTGCTGGATACCCTGCCACCAGCACGTTTACCATTTGCATCACCATGCCACCTTCTAATAACGATTGTCCAGGACCAACGCTTTTTGTTTGGGGAACTACAGCCGCACCAGCTTATTGCGGAGGAACAACAGCCGGAACCATTTCAGGAGCTACTGCTTCTGGACAAATTGCTACTTGTGGAGGTTTGCCAAACAATGATGTGTGGTATAATTTTGTGGCTACTTCCGCTACTAACATTGTTACTGTGGTTCCATGCGGAACAATGAATGTGGTGGTGCAGGGATATTCGGCTTCGTGTGGTGGCACTTCTATTGGATGTGCCAATTTGCTTGGAGCAGGCGGAACAGAAACATTAACATTATCAGGCTTAACATCAGGTACCACTTATTGGGTAAGAGTTTATGATTTTACTGGTACATCTGCCTGCAACACGTTTAGCATTTGTGTGGCCACGCCACCTGTGAACGACCCTTGTGCATCTGCAATAGCCCTGACACCAAGTACCACTTGCACGTTGACTTCGGGAACGGTGAATGGAGGTACCCAATCGTTAGTTGCTAACTGTGGAGGAACGGTGACTTCGGATGTGTGGTACACGTTTACAGCAGGTGCTGCCAACCAAACCATTACGGTGAACGGTGCTGCGGGAATAAATATTGTTTACGAATTATTTTCTACTAGTCCGTGTGCTGGAGCAGGAACATCGCTGGGATGTATTAACAACACTGGCATTGGCGGAAACGAAACATTTGCATGGACAGGACTTACAGGCGGTGCAACATATTGGATTAGAGTATATGATTTTTCGGGTGCGCCCACCAGCTTTGCTTTTGCTATCTGTGTGGTAACTCCTTCTAACGATTTATGTGCTAATGCCACTACAGCTGTTTGTGGTGGGGTATATACAGGCTGTACTACTGTTGCCTGCGGCATTACCGGAACAGGCGACCCTACCGCATTATGTGTTGCTGCAACAGCACCTGCACAGGGTGTGTGGTATATACTTGCCGGAACAGGACAAAATGTGGTGCTGAGCACTTGTGGTGTAGCAACAAATTATGACACCCAGTTGTTTGTTTACACCGGCACTTGCGGAAGTTTAACCTGCGTTACTGGCAATGATGACATGTGTAATCCGGGCTGTGTTGGTGGTATTACGTGCGCTTATATTCAAGCATCGAGGGTTACATTTGCTACCGTGGTGGGAACAAATTATTATATTTTTGTGAGTGGATGGTCGGGTGGGACAGGAAATTTTACATTAACAGTTACCTGCGTTACACCACCTGTAAACGACCTTTGTTCGGGTGCCATTACGCTGGATTGTCAAGGAAATCCTACTACTTATACCGGCAGTACAATTACCGCATCGAGCAGTGGAGATATAACACTTTGCTCGGCTTTTAATGCGATGCCCCCACTTGCTGTTTGGTATTATTATCCGGGCGATGGCAGTAATCTTACACTTGCTTTGTGCGGAGGAACTACTAACTTTGATACCCAAATTGGGGTGTGGGCTGCAACGAGTTGTGCCGGTCCGTTTTCGTGCGTTGCCGGAAACGATAATGTTGGAGGATGCACCGGCAGTGCTGCGGGTAATGCTTCGTCCGTTAGTTTTTTTACCAGTGCCGGTACTAATTATTATATCGAAGTGAGTGGTGTTTCGGGAACTGTGGGTAACGGAACTCAATCGGGAAATTTTACTTTAAATGTGTCGGGAAGCCCTTGTTTGCCTCTTCCTATTTCATTATTGAGTTTTACAGGACAAGCACAAGGCACCCGAAACCGCTTGGACTGGGCTACTGCTACCGAAACCAACAACGATTACTTTACCATAGAACGGGCAAATGATGGATTTAGTTTTATGACATTGACAAAAATAAATGGTGCAGGAAATAGTACTTCCACCTTAAACTATCACACCTTTGATGAACAACCCGAAAATGGTATTACGTATTATCGCTTGAAACAAACAGACTACAACGGGTCATACACGTACTCTTCCATCATCACTGTTGATAATGTTTTGCAGGGTGCAGCTCTTTTTAATATACATCCTAATCCTACTACAAACGATATTAATTTTGATTTTTATTCCACCACAAAAGGTAACATTCATGTTCAGATTCTAGATTATTTAGGACGAATTATGGAAGATGAAATTCAATCTGTTCAGAATGGAAGTTCTGCCATAACCTCAAAAATGAACACACTCGCCCCGGGTGTTTATTCACTAAAAGTTTCGTTCGACCAAACAGGATTTGTGTCGGTGACAAAAGTGGTGAAGAATTAAAATAAGGCAGAAGTAATATAGAATAATGAATTCCGAACTTCAATTGATTAATTTATGGTGATTTCTGGACTCTCAGAAGATAACTTATTAGGGGCGTACACTTTTAAAAAGTGGCGCAATAAATTAGATTTTGAACACGATTAAGTTATCATAGACCCAAAAGTCACAAAAGCAATTCTAAAATATTGCCCCAAACCAACGCAACTCAAAAAGAAACTAATGCGCATTCATCCTTTCAAAAGCTTCTTCTCTTTTAGCCCTTAACCCTTTGGCTTGTCCGATTGGAGCTTCCAGCAAATCGTCTTCTAAAGCCTGCATTGCTTCTGCCATAAATTCATCCACATGAATACCGCCATGAGTTTGGGTTTTGTCTTCCCTGCGGTCGTGCCCCAGTTCGGTGTCCATTGATGGGGGAGCAATTTCGAATACTTTAATGGAAGTACCTTTGAGTTGATGACGAAGGGATAAGGTAAGTGAGTGCATGGCAGCTTTGGTGGCACAATACACAGGCATAAAAGCAAGGGGAACAAATGCCAACCCAGAAGTAATATTTATAATGGCAGCATCGTTTCTGCCCGATAAATGAGGGGTGAACAAAGAAGCCAAATGCAATGGTGCAATAAAATTGATTTCAAGTTCCTGTCGGATACGGGTTATATTCACGGGTTGAGTAAGGTTGGCTGTAAGCTGAATACCCGCATTATTAATCACTATATTTACTTCGTAATGATTAACAATTACCCATTCGGCCAATGCAATCCGTTGCTTTTCATCGGCTATATCACATTGTTTAATAATAATGCCGGGGTGTTTCACTTTTATTTCCTTCAGGCGGTCTTCCCTCCTGCCACAGATAATTACTTTATTGCCTTTTGCCAGAAATGCTTCTGCAAATGCAAGCCCGATGCCTGATGTCCCCCCGGTAATGAAGATGGTATTATTTGATGCTTTCATTGTTTTAGTTCTTTTATGCGCAAAATTAGGGTTAATTGTTACAGCACAGGTTTATTTTTTCCACATTTATTTTCTATATATCACTCCCCTATTCCGAAATTTTGTACATTTGCATCCCCAAAAATAAAAACGGGACAAAAAATAAGTAGTATTAACCTCTTCGGTTGCTTCAAAAAACAACAGTAACCGAATACAAAAAAAGTAAAAAGTAATGTCAGAAAACGAGACAGTTCTTCCACAAGAAGAGCAAAACGAAACTGCTCAGGCAGAAACACATCAGGAAGTAGTAACTCAGCCAACTCCTGAAGAAGCACACGAAGCATTCGACTGGAATTCCACAGGAAACAAAGGCGATATGTACTCAGCAAAAGAGCGCGAAGACCTTGATTCGGTGTACGAGAAAACCCTTACCTCCATTGCATCCAATGCAATTGTTGACGGAAAAGTGGTAGCAAAAAACAACAAAGAAGTAGTAGTAAACATTGGTTACAAATCGGACGGAGTGGTTCAGTTATCTGAATTTCGCTACAATCCTGATTTGAAAATTGGTGATACTGTGGAAGTGTATGTAGAAAGCCAAGAAGACAAAAATGGACAGTTGATTCTATCGCACAAAGCAGCCCGTGTAATGAAATCGTGGGACAGAGTAAATAATGCGTTGGTTAACGATGAAATTATTACAGGCTTTGTTAAATGCCGTACAAAAGGTGGTTTGATAGCCGATGTATTTGGTATCGAAGCTTTTTTACCAGGCTCTCAGATTGATGTAAAACCAATCAGAGATTACGATGTATATGTTGGAAAAACAATGGAATTCAAAGTGGTGAAAATAAACAACGAATTTAAAAACGTTGTGGTATCGCACAAAGCACTGATTGAAGCAGAATTGGAACAACAGAAAAAAGAAATTATTTCGAGATTGGAGAAAGGACAGGTATTGGAAGGTACTGTTAAAAACATTACTTCTTATGGTGTGTTTATTGACCTTGGAGGAGTAGACGGATTGATTCACATCACCGATTTATCTTGGGGACGAATCAATCATCCAGAAGAAATAGTGAAACTTGACCAGAAAATAAATGTAGTTATTCTTGATTTCGATAACGAGAAAAAACGCATTGCATTAGGCTTGAAACAACTTTCGGCTCATCCTTGGGATGGTTTGAAAATGGAATTAGTTGTTGGCGATAAAGTGAAAGGAAAAGTAGTGGTTATTGCTGATTACGGTGCATTTGTTGAAATTCAACCAGGAGTGGAAGGATTGATTCACGTTTCGGAAATGAGCTGGAGCCAGCATTTGCGTACCGCTCACGATTTCTTGAAAGTAGGTCAGGAAATTGATGCTGTTATTTTAACGTTGGACAGAGAAGAGCGTAAAATGTCGCTTGGTATCAAACAACTGATGCCTGACCCTTGGGCAGATGTGCTTACCAAATATGCAAAAGGAACCAAACATACTGCAACAGTTCGCAACTTTACCAACTTTGGTATTTTTGTAGAATTGGAAGAAGGTGTGGATGGACTAATTCATATTTCTGATTTATCATGGTCTAAAAAAATCAAACATCCTTCAGAGTTTACTAAAGTAGGCGAAAAAATTGATGTAGTGGTTTTAGACATTGATGGTGAAAACCGCAGATTGAGTTTAGGACATAAACAAATTGAAGAAAACCCATGGGAAATTTTCGAAACTGTTTTCACTGTTGATTCTGTTCATCAAGGAACCATTATTACTGTGGTTGACAAAGGAGCAATTATTGCAATGCCTTATGGTGTTGAAGCATTTTGCCCAAGCCGCCATTTAACAAAAGCAAACGGCAAAGCAGCAAAAGTGGATGAGGTATTGGATTTCAAAGTAATTGAATTCAATAAAGATTCTAAAAAAATAATTGTTTCGCACCGTAGTTTAGTAGAAGATGCGAATGCAGCCGAAAAGTCAAACCTTTCGGACGCTGAAAAAACGGAAGCAGAAGAAACAAAAAAAGCAACTAAAAAAGTGAAGGATAGTATTGAAAAAACTACCCTTGGTGATATGGATGTACTTTCAAATTTGAAAACAGATATGGAAGCAACTGAAAAGAAAACCGAAGATGATGCAGCAGATGCAAAAGCAGCTGAGGAAACTAAAGCAGCATCAGCAGAAAACGAAGCTGAAAAGCCGGAATAAAAATATTTTGTTCTTTAGAAATGGAGAATAAAATCTAGGAATCACGCCATGGTTTTTAGAAGGTGCCTCGCAGAAATGCGGGGCATTTTTTTGCCTTAAAAAATAAAATAGCCCACTCCAACTTTTTCTATATCTTTGTCCTCTGATATGATGAAGCCACGAATCATTTTAGACAGCAAGCATTTTGAAATTACCGTTACCCGGCTTTGCTATCAATTAATTGAAGTACATAACGATTTTTCGAATACTGTAATTGTAGGACTTCAACCCCGCGGAATATATTTAGCAAAAAGAGTCCAGAAAAAACTTTCGGAAATTTTAAAGAAAAAAGACATTAAGTGCGGAAGCCTTGATATTACTTTTTATCGAGATGATTTCAGAAAAAAAGAACTGGTTCCTACTCCCACTGATATTGATTTTATTATAGAAGACAAAAATGTGATATTGGTAGATGATGTTCTGTTTACCGGCAGAACCATCCGTGCAGGACTGGACGCCATGCTTGCTTTTGGCAGACCTAACGATGTGGAACTACTAGTTTTGATTGACAGAAGACTGAGCAGGCATTTACCAATACAAGCCAAATACATAGGAAAAACAATAGATTCCATTGCTTCCGAAAAAGTGAAAGTGGAATGGAAAGAAAGTGATGGTGCGGATAGAGTAACACTTTTATCAAACGACTAATGAGTAAACTCAGCACAAAACATTTACTTGGAATAAAAGAACTGACAGCTGACGATATTCATTTAATATTGAGCACTGCCGAAAGTTTTAAAGAAGTGATTAACCGCCCTATTAAAAAAGTTCCTTCACTGAGAGATATTACCATTGCCAATTTGTTTTTCGAAAACTCGACCCGTACAAAACTATCGTTTGAATTGGCTGAGAAAAGATTGAGTGCTGATGTAGTAAATTTTTCATCCTCTTCCTCTTCCGTTAAAAAAGGAGAGACATTAATAGATACGGTAAATAATATTTTGGCAATGAAAGTAGATATGGTGGTTATGCGTCATCCTAACCCTGGGGCAGCCGTATTTTTATCGAAACATATAGATGCGAAAATTATAAACGCAGGAGACGGAGCCCACGAACATCCTACACAGGCTCTGTTAGATGCTTTTTCTATCAAAGAAAAATTAGGAAGTATTAGAGGAAAGAAAATAGTAATTGTAGGAGATGTGCTTCATTCAAGGGTAGCTTTGTCAAATATATTTTGTTTGCTAAAACTGGGTGCAGAAGTAATGGTATGCGGACCAACTACCTTGATACCGAAATACATTAGCTCACTTGGCGTAAAAGTAGAACATAATTTGCGCAAGGCACTCGAATGGTGTGATGTGGCAAATATGTTGAGAATACAATTGGAACGGCAAGAAATAAAGTACTTTCCATCCATAAGAGAATACACCATGCTGTTTGGATTAAATAAACAGTTACTCGATTCGTTATCAAAAAAAATTGTCATCATGCACCCCGGACCAATAAACAGAGGTGTGGAAATTACTTCGGATGTTGCCGACAGCGACCAAAGTATAATACTGGAGCAGGTGGAGAATGGCGTTGCAGTAAGGATGGCGGTTTTATTTTTATTAGCCGGCAGAGCTTAATTTTATTTTTATTTTTTATACTCAATCTGTTTTTTTAGTTTTGTAACAAAAGTTTATTTACATTTGCTCAAACATTTTTAAGCCATGAATTTTCAAATAGATAAAACTGACAAGTATGCGGTAATTAAAGTTCAGGTAGAGAAACTTGACAGTAACATCGCTCCTTCATTAAAATCAGAATTAGTAGTGTTGAACACCGATGGTGTAAAAAACATTATTATTGATTTAACCCTTACCCGTTATTGCGATTCATCCGGATTGTCTGCCATTCTTGTTGCAAACAGATTGTGCAGAAACAGCCAAGGTACTTTTGTATTAACCGGTTTGCAAGAAGCAGTAAAAAAATTAATTTCCATTTCGCAATTGGATTCTATCTTAACTATCACCAATAGTATATCAGAAGCAGACGCAGTGTTTGTAGGTCAGGTCTGATAGCATTTGTATTTGCAAATGCAAAATTTTGAATTAACTATTCTTGGTTGCAGCAGCGCAACACCAACATCAAAACGTAATCCCACCGCTCAGCTTTTAAATATTGCTGAGCGTTTTTTTTTAATTGATTGTGGAGAAGCCACACAAATTCAATTAAGGAAATTCAAAATAAAATTTCAACGTATCAATCATATTTTCATCAGTCACCTGCATGGCGACCATTATCTTGGTTTGCCTGGATTGTTATCAAGTATGCACCTACTGGGGCGCACCAATGAATTGCATTTGTATTGTCCGGCTGAATTGCAGGAAATAATTGAAGTGCAATTCAAACATTCGCAATCGTATTTAAACTTTAAAATAATTTATCATCCTCACCAATATATAAATAATGATTTGATTTTTGAAGACGAACGGGTGGAAGTAAGAACAATTGTATTGAGTCATCGGATACCATGTTGTGGTTTTGTGTTTTCTGAAAAACCTTTGCTGGCAAACATTTCGAAAGAGATTATTGAAAAATATGATTTGCCTCACGAGCAGATTTTAGCAATTAAAAAAGGAGAAGATTTTACAACTTCATCAGGAGAAGTAATTCCAAACGAAAAATTAATTGTTCGAAAATTAACACCTCGCAAATATGCTTATTGCTCTGACACCATATATGACGAGAGAATAATTGAATATATACAACATGCGGATTTGCTTTATCATGAAGCCACTTTTTTGAATGAAATGGCAGCAAGGGCTAAAGAAACATTTCATACCACTGCCCTGCAAGCTGCTGAAATTGCTAAGAAAGCAGAGGTTAAGAAATTGATTATCGGACATTATTCGGCACGGTACAAAGATTTGCAACCATTGTTGGATGAGGCACAATCGGTTTTTAAAAATACGATTCTTGCTGTGGAAGGCGAAAGTACGGTGGTGAAAAATTAGTTGTGAGTTGTTGGTTGTGAGTTATGAGTTATGAGTTATAATTTATTTTTCAGAAAAACATTATCTTTATCCAAATAAAATAAAAATTAAACATCATGGAATTTAGTGCACAACAAATAGCCGGTTTGCTAAACGGGCAAATAGAAGGAGATGCAACGGTTAAGATTACCAAACTATCTAAAATAGAAGAAGGCGAGCCGGGCTCTATTTCTTTTTTGGCAAATCCTAAATACACTCAATTTATTTATAACACCAAAGCTTCGCTTGTAATTGTAAATAACGATTTAGTGTTAACTGCTCCTGTTGCTGCCACATTAATAAGAGTGGAGAGTGCTGAGATTGCATTTTCGAAACTGTTGGAGATGTATAACCAGATTAAACTAAACAAAACAGGAATTTCTAAACTTGCTTTTATTTCGGATAGTGCCAAAGTGGGACAAAATATTTATGCCGGTGAGTTTGCTGTGGTGGGCGATAATGTGAAGATTGGCAACAATGTAAAAATATATCCTCAGGTTTTTATTGGTGATAATGCGGTGATTGGAGATAACACTACTTTGTTTGCAGGAGTTAAAATTTATTCGGAAACACAAATTGGTAATAATTGTATTATCCATTCGGGTACGGTGATTGGTAGTGATGGTTTCCGTTTTAATCCTCAAAATGATAATCAGAAAATACCTCAAATTGGTAATGTAATTATTGAAGATGATGTGGAAATAGGTGCTAACTGTGCTATTGACAGAGCAACATTAGGTTCTACTATTTTACGGAAGGGAGTAAAGTTTGATAACCTGATTCATATTGCACACAATGTGGAGATTGGTGAAAACAGCTACCTTGCAGCAGGCAACGTGATTGCGGGCTCTACAAAAATTGGTAAAAATTGTATGTTCAGCGGACAGGTTGGGATTGTGGGACATGTGGACATTGCTGATAATACTATTATTACTGCTCAATCGGGGGTTTCGAAAACGATTGCTAAAAAAGGTGAAGTGCTGATGGGTTCCCCTGCTTTCGAAGCCAATAAATATAGAAAGACGTATGTTCATTTCCGAAATTTAGATTCTATTGTTCAACGGATTAATAAAATAGAGAAGGGGGAGGGGAATTAGGATTTGGGATTTAGGATTTAGGAATTGAAGTTAGGAGTAGGGGAATAGGAATTAGGAATTAGGAATTTGAAGCAGGGAGTAGGGGAAGGGAATTAGGATTTAGGATTTAGGATTTGGGATTTAGGATTTGAAGTTGGGAGTAGGGGAATAGGAATTGGGAATTTGAAGCAGGGAGTATGATGGGAATTCTTCGGAGAAGAACAGGCGCGGATGACGCGGATTTAGCAGATAAAAAATGATTTTGATTGCGGTTGGCAATTATGATAAAAAAAAGTCCCTCGATATCGGGGGACTTTTTTTTTAAAAATTTTATTTTCCACAGATTACACAAATGGGCACAGATAAAAATGATGTTCTGATATACTAATGTGGTGATGTGCTGATTGCATAGATTTGGGAGAGAAAGGGAATAATTCGATAGGTTCATTAACCGAAATAAATGATGCTTTTTGAAAAATAATTGTTGGGAGAAGAAGATTACATTATGGCTCATGAAAAATAAATGATGCGTCATGAAAAATAAATGATGCGTCATGAAGAATAAATGATTCCCCATGAAAAATAAATGATGCTCCATGAAAAATAAATGATGCGCCATGAAGAATAAATGATGCTCCATGAAAAATAAATGATGCGCCATGAAGAATAAATGATGCTCCATGAAAAACAAATGATGCTCCATGAAAAATAAATGATGCTCCATGAAGAATAAATGATGCTCGATGAAGAATAAATGATGCTCCATGAAGAATAAATGATGCTCGATGAAGAATAAATGATGGATTTGCAAATAAAGGGGAAATTGTTGTTAAGGGCTTGAGAAACTGATAAAGAGATAAGACTTTAAACACTTAAGCCCCGATTCGATTGCGAAAGAGGAATCAGGGCTTAAGTGAAAGGTTTTTACCAGTTTTTAATGGGCAGTTCAAAAAATTGCTTTTTTGTCGTTAGGCTTCATTTTTAATTTACTCATTTACAATGGTAAACTCCGTAATTAAAAACTTGCCTGCCTAAAAAAATCTAATTTTTACAACTGCCCTTAAGAAGGACGGTCCTTTTTAAGAGGTCTTGTAAAAATGATTTTTGCAAGTTCGCGGGAAAGTGCTCTTTGAGAACTTAATGAACGAATGTACTTGCGGACTGCGCGTTGAATATCGAAAAGTCCTGAACCGTCTTTGTATAAAACAATATTACGGGTTTTGCGAGCCTGAAGGAGTGTTTCGGCAGTAGCAACTGCATCGGTATTGGTGGAAACGAGGGTTGCAAGGTAAGCTGTAAGCCCTGGAGCACCTGCCAATTTAAGGTCGTCTTCGTTTGGCACGTATAAAGGTTCGGCACCTAAGAGGATGAGCAGTTTTCCGAAATTTTCGATGCGTGAATCGAACTGCATTTGTGATGCTGAAATGTTGACAGGCGCATTAGGCTCTGGAGGATTAACAGCAGGAGTTTTAGGAGTAATGCGGGTTCCGTGAATTTTCTTTTCAAGAAAAATGGCATCTTTGATGGTTTGTGCTGAGGCATCTGTTGCTTTGAGTGCATTGATGATGCGGGTGGTACGGGCAGATAAAGGTAAAAAAGCGATTTCTCTAGCATTGATGGCATTTTGCCAAGGGGTGAGTGCATTGTCGACTGCAAGGATGCTTGCATCGGCATTGGTTGATACTGTGTTTAATCCAAGGAGCTTGATGGCTACTTTGGAAGGGTTGTAAGTTGCGCCAAGGGCGGTTACTTTTACGATAATTACTTTGAATTTTGCTGCATTTTGGGCGTGCCCGGTTTCGATGAATGACATGATTTCTAGTATTTAGTTATTGGTTGTTAGTTGTTAGTTGTTAGTTGTTCGTTTTTTTTAGAAACGAAGCCTTTTGTATATAGAGACGTAAAAAACATTAAAGTACGGCATATTTTTAAAAATATTTTTTTAGCATCCTCTTTTTTAACTTCTCAATTATTCTTGTATGCTGCTTTGACAGGGTTTTTGCGGGTTTATTTAAAAGTTTTCCAATGTCGATCCATTCCATCTTTTCCCAAAATCTTAATCTTACTATTTCCTTATCTTCATCCGACAAAGCGTTGATAGCTTCTAATAAAAGAGCAATATTTTCGTCTGTGAAGTCGGTTTCACCGAATTCTGCTTCCATTTCCCGGGGAAGGTCTTCCATTCTAATTAGCGGAAGTTTCTTTTTTCTGAATGAATCAATGAAACTATTGTGGGCAACAGAGCTCGTCCATGCTGAAAAGCTGCGCTGCCCGATGTATTGACCGGTTGTTAAAAGGTCGTTAAACTTTATGAAAACCTGTTGTGCGATTTCCTCCGCTTCATAATGATTATGTACGAATTTATAGGAATAGGCATACAACCTTCGGTTGTAAAGGTTAAAGAGTTGAGTGAAGGCACGAAGGTCGCCTTTGATGATTTTTTTGATGAGTT
>CANIQT010000037.1 GCA_947469885.1 Bacteroidota bacterium | reverse complement strand
TGCGTTTGTTCCTACTACTGAATATGAACCAGAAGCATTTACAGTTATTGAAGCTGTAGTAGCACCGTTGCTCCATAAGTAAGAAGTAGCACCAGTTGCAGTTAAAGTTACTGAACCACCAGCACAGAAGGTTGTTGGTCCGCCAGCAGTGATAGTAACCACTGGAAGAGGATTAACAACAACATTGATTGTGTTAGATGAAGAACTACATCCGTTTGCGTTTGTTCCTACTACTGAATATGAACCAGCAGCATTTACAGATATAGAAGCTGTAGTAGCACCGTTAGACCATAAGTAAGAAGTAGCAGGTACTAACGGATTAAACGGAACAAACGGAGTTGATGGAGCAACTGGTGCTACAGGTACAGCAGGTACTAACGGATTAAACGGAACAAATGGAATAGCAGGTGCTACTGGTGCAACAGGATTTCTTGCCAGTGGCTCAGCAGCCGGCAATACACCATATTGGAATGGCTCATTGTGGACAACAAACTCCAGCAATATTTTTAATAATGGCGGAAATATAGGAATAGGTTCCACTAATCCTTCAGCTAAACTGCACATAGGTGCAGGTACACGATTTGGAGTGGCTGATGTAGGTTCTGTTTTTTTACAATCTGGTGGTGGTGGCAATGGGGCTGCTAGAGATTGGAAAATTTATGTACCCATGCCCAATGGTTACCTTGCTTTCAGAGATATGGGTTTTGATAATTTAAACAATGGTATGAGCAGTGACGCAATGGCTATTCAATGGGGTACTGGCAATGTTGGTATCGGCACCACTAACCCATCAGAGAAATTAGAAGTAGCAGGCAAAACAAAAACTACTGCGCTTCAAGTAATAACGGGTGCCACATCAGGTTATGTTTTACAAAGCGATGCAAGTGGAAATGGAAGTTGGGTTGCACCTGTTTCGTTAGGTGTTACAGGTCCAACTGGTGCGACAGGCGCAACAGGTGCGAATGCACCAATAGGAGGATTTACACACTACCTTGGCGAATCGTTAAACGGTGGTATCGTTTTTAATTTATATAAAGGTAGCGATGGCTTGGAGCATGGATTAATTGTTGCATTGACAGAAAGCACTACAACTGCATGGCAAACAGCTGGCACTTTAGTTAATGCCAACCGCTCTGAAGATGGGGCATACAACACAACTTTGATGACAGGTAGCCCCGCAGCAACTTACATTACATCCTTAGGTTCCGGTTGGTATTTACCAAGTATTGATGAACTATCCTTGTTATATTACAATCATTATTATGTGCAAAAAGCTTTGCGTGCCGGAGGAAATACTTTATTATCAAATGCTGATTACTATTGGAGCAGCACCGAGTATAATGCTTCGCTTGCTTATGTGTTTTTCTTCGGCTTTGGTTCGTCCAACACTACCGCTAAAACAAGTAGTTACACCATAAGAGGAATTAGGGCTTTTTAAGCAAATGCTTGATATTCCCTAACAAATGGCAGAACTAATAAAAAATTTATCGAAACTAATAGATGGAGATTGGCAGTATGCCAATGCTGCTCGCGAAGCATGCAAAAACAATACTTGGACACAGTTCCAACTGAAACAAATGCCTAAGCCTTTTATTTTAAATTGTCTTGCTTTTTTTAATTACAACGAGTGTTTATCTAAAAGTGTGGAAATCTTTAGAGGTCCGTTTGAAGAAGAACTAAAACTAATTCCTGTTTGGAAAGGCGAAAACTATGACGATACCCCAAGCAACAATTGGAAGAGAGCCTATGTATCAAGTATGGACAAAGACCATTTGCAATTTCATAACACGACCACTAGTTTCTTAAAAAAAAATGAGTTGAATTTCGATTCCATTATCACTATTAAAGTACGTAAATGGGATGTTGGTATTATCGTAAAAACCAAATATTACAGCCCAAGTGTACCACTTGTGATAAGAGGTATTGTTTACAGCCTTTTAGCTTACGAAGCCGTTGAATTAATGGAGATAGTGCAGGAAGAAAAATTTGAAACAATTGAAAAGCCAACCAAAAAAATTCAACCTTTCTGCTGTAGAGTACTTCCTGCATTAAAAAATATTCCTGATGATATACTTCAAATGACAAGGGCTTTTGAAATAGACCCACATTAAACCATTACTGGAATTCCCTCATAAGCATTAAGGTTGTGACTGGAAATAATAAAATGTTGCAACATATTTTTTAAATTATACAACACTTGCTTTTTTGAAGTTTCCCACCTTTGCCCTGAAATTATTTATTAATTAAAAAATTAAAAAATGAACAGAATTATTTATTTGTCGATTTTTATTCTTATTGCAGCTGTAATTATAAAAGGCTGCATTTCTCCGGAAGGTAAAGTAAAAGCAGCGGAAAAAAAGGTAGTTGAATCGTTACAGGATTTGAATAAAGCAAGAGATAACTTTGCTGATGATGTTAAAAAATTCAGAAAAGAAATGGAACAGAAAATTGCAGATAATGAAATGAAAATTGCGGACTTTAATTTTAAAATAGCAAATGAAAAATTAAAAGACAAATTAGAATATCAGGAAAAAACCCTTGCTTTAGAATTAAGGAATAAAGCTATGAAAAAAAGAATGGACGATTACAAGGGCAATGATATTGCTGTTTGGGAATCGTTTAAAAGTGAGTATAATAATGATATGAATGCGCTTCAAAAATCGATAAGGGATTTAGAAATAGAAAACGTAAAGCAAATTGGTGTATAATTATTAAATACGGTTTGGTTTGAAACTCGGTGACGTTTAAATTTTTATAAGTTTTTTAATTTTGCATAAAATAAAAAGCAAATTATCAAACTAACCAAACATCTTGCCTGGGTTCAAAATTCCTTTGGGGTCGAATACTTTTTTTATTTCCTTTTGAATATGAATGGCTTTTTCAGAAAAAACAATATTCATATATTCCTGCTGTATCAAGCCAATGCCGTGCTCTCCACTAATAGTACCACCTAACTGTTTGCAAAGCATAAATATTTCAGCAATTGCTTTTTTGATGTAATGGCCTTCCCATTGTTCATCCGTTAGTTCTCCTTTAATGATGCGTACGTGTAGGTTTCCATCGCCTGCATGTCCATAACACACTGATTTGAAATGGTACCTCTCCCCTATTTGCTTGATACCTTTAACCAAAACCGGCAACTCAGCACGAGGCACCACTGTGTCTTGTTCTTTGCTAATAGCATTTGATTTTACGGCTTCATTAATTCGTCTTCGTAATTTCCATAGTTCTTGTTTTTGTGCTTCGGCATCGGCAAACAAAATATCAGCTATATTATATTTTGTCATTAGTTCTGCAATGGCTTCCATCTCTTTCATCAATACCTTCATGTCGTTTCCATCCACTTCAATTAACAAATGAGCCTGAATATCGTCTTCAATTTTTATCACATTCGATTGCACATATTTACTCACCCACAGCAGAGCATCTCTCTCCATTAATTCCATTGCGCTGGGTGTAAATCCGGCCCGAAAGGTTTCGCTCACGGCAGCGCAGGCTTCGTCCAGACTTCGGAAAGGTACCAGCATCAACAAATCGTATTTGGGATGTGGCAATAGTTTTACAATAATTTTAGTAACTATTCCCAATGTACCTTCGCTGCCAACCATCAGTTGTGTGAGGTTATATCCTGTCGAATTTTTCAACGTATTGGCTCCGGTAAATATTATTTCTCCTGTTGGCAACACCACTTCAAGATTCAAAATATAATCTTTGGTAGTACCATATTTCACACACTTAGGTCCTCCACTACTTTCAGCTACATTGCCCCCAAGGAAACAACTTCCTTTGCTGGCAGGGTCGGGCGGATAAAACAATCCTTTTTCTCTAACTGCATTTTGAAACACTTCATTGATAACACCAGGCTCTACTGTTGCCTGCAAATTGCGTTCGTCAATCTGAATTATTTTATTGAATCGCTCCATCGAAAGAACAATTCCACCAAAAATGGGCAATGCTCCACCACTCAATCCTGTGCCTGCACCGCGGGGAGTAACAGTAATTAATTCTTTGTTTGCTAATTTTAAAATGTCAGCTATTTGTTCGGGAGTGGTTGGTTTTACAACCACTTCGGGCAGATACATCAATTCTTCAGTTTCGTCATGAGCATAATTTTCAAGACTTTCGTAATCAAAAAAAACATGTTGTTCACCAACTATTTGTTGAAGCGATGAAATAATAGCTGGAGATATTTTGGTGTAGGGTGTCATAAATAAATAATTTATGCAAAGATAAATTTTAAGAAGAGAAAAGGTAAAAAATGCTTAAAGAAAATTGCTTAAGTCAAGGAAAGGAAATTGAGCTTGCAGTTGTTTTGCTTTTGCTATGCTATTGCTTACAAATTTCTTATATCCTGCTGTTTGCTCATGTATTGGTTCGTGAGCAAGGTCGGTATTAAGCTGGTTGATTTGTTTGTAAATAATTTTCGTTTCTTCATCAAAAATAGTTTCCATAAATTTTTCGAACACATACTCCATTGCCATGTAGTTGGGATGTACCAAATCATCCTCATAAAAGCGATAATCGCGCAAATCGTCAATTACTAATTCGTAAGCCGGAAAATAAAATACATGTTTATAAAGTTCCTTTAATTGATGTACTGCTTCCAGCAAAATGGCTTTGCTACGGTTGTTCTCCACCACTCCATCTCTTATGTATCGCACAGGACTAACCGTAAAAACAATTTTAAGATTATAATTGAATTTTGCTAATTGTTTAAATAAAGTGGTATAGTCTTTAACAATTTCAGTGGTCGTTAAAAGATGTTTGGTAAAATCCTTTTGCGGAACTTTGTGGCAGTTGCTCACTGTTTGTCCTGTCTCATTCAATGTGTAATACCAGGCAGAGCCAAATGTGATGAACAACCATTCCGCCTGTTTCAACAACTCATGCGCATCCTCATAACTTTCATTTATCATCTCTTCGGTCTGCATTTTACTCACTCTCGAAAAATCACTGTGATGTTCCCACGAATTCCACACTTCGTTGGCATAAAACAAATCATCTTCTTTTATTCGATAATCTGAAATATATTTTCTCAAAGCAATAGCAATACTTGCAGGGTTGTAAACAATACCATTTGGGTTAATCAGTGCATTAAAATTTTGGCATTCCATTTCTTCGCCAATGTTTTGAGCAAAGCAAGAACCCATAAACAAAAGCGACTGACGGTAATTAATTTTTTCTTTAAAAGGAGATATCTGAAACTGAAGATGGAAATTCATTAAATTAAGGGTCTAACCTTTTAGATTCGAGCAAAGCAAAAAATGCAATGGGCAAAGGAATCCAGAAAAGGTATTTTAAAAATTGCCATGTTTCGTAATTAACAGCAATAAAAAACAACGCAAGGGAAGCAAAAAGACAAATAACAGCAACAATCAATAAAAGCAATTTTTTCCGCATAATGCCTTATTCGTTGTCGTTTAACTTTCGTGCAAGTATAAGTAATGCAACTGAAATGGGGAGAGGAATCCAGAAGATGTATTTAAAATCGGTAAACTGAACTGATTTATCCGCCATTACATACATTACAAACGAACCAATTAGGCATAACAATGCAAAAATTAGAACTAGTGTTTTCTTTTTCATGTTTGGTTATTGGTGCACAAAACTACAAAAAAATACGACAAACAACGCTAAAAGTAAGTTGTATTTGTTAAAACAGAGTAGATAATATGAAACAATAAGTTATAACTATTGCTGACACTTGCAATAAGGGGAAAATTCTATCTTAGTTTCGGGTAACAAGCGTTGCAAACGAGCTTGCTCTTTATCTGGTATCATTATCACCCGTAAATCCAACCATTGCAGACTTTTCATATTTTTCATTTCGTCAGGAAATTTATCAATTAAATTGCTCCACATGTCCAGCGATTTTAGATTGACAAGATAACCAATAGTAGTGGGTAGTGTGCCAATATCATTTTGATTGAGGTTGAGATAAAAAAGGTTAGTTAGGTGTCCTATTTCAAGAGGTAAATCCTGCAATTTATTTTTCGATAACGAAAGGTATTGCAGGTTTTTGAGTTCCCCAATTTCATGAGGCAAATCTTCAATGTTGTTTTTTGTCAAATCGAGGTATTGAAGATTAGTGAATTTTAATATTTCTTCCGGAAACTTTTTGAGATGCTCTCTTCTCAGTTCTAATTTAATAACCTCTTCGGGGTGTTTTAAAGCTTCCTCCAAATTGGTGTAGCCTGGCATAGCAATCAGAGTTAATGAATCAAGCAACACAGTTTGAGCCATTATCCGTGAAGCGAATAAAAAAGTTAAAACAAATAATGAGAATTTAGTTTTCAAAAGTTCGGAAATTCTTAAGTATTCGTAATTCGTATTGCATTCTCTTTATCCTTTGCCAATTGCAGTTTAAGTGCTTCTAACCCAGAAAATTTCTCTTCGTTTCTCATGCGTTCAACAAAATAAATTGAAATTTCTTGCTCATAAATATCGTTATCAAAATCAAAAATATTTACTTCCACACTCCTATCTTTTCCTGCCACAGTAGGGTTGTTGCCAATGTTGAGCATTCCGTTATAAACGATGTTGTTATGTTTCACTTTCACAGCATACACCCCATCAAGCGGAATTAGTTTATAGGTATCACTTATCAAAATATTGGCAGTTGGATAACCAATAGCTTTGCCTATTTTTTTTCCACCAACAACAGTGCCTGTAAGCGAATAAGGATGACCCGAATAAATAGTTGCTGTACTTATATCACCAATTTGCAAAGCGTTTCTAATTTTGGTAGAGCTCACCTCTATCTGGTCCACATCTTGAGCAGGTATTTCCTCTACTTCAAAACCATACAACGGTCCGTATTCTTTCAAATGATCAAACGAGCCTTCTCTGTTTCGCCCGAAATGATGGTTGTATCCTATCACCAACTTTTTTGTTTTTAACTGATTGACAAGAATATTTCTCACAAACTCTATTGAGGTTAACCTGGAAAATTCTTTTGTGAACGGATGAATAATTAAATGTTGAACTCCATATTTTTCTAACAATTCCAACTTCTCCTTTTGTGTACTTAACAGTTTTAATTCGTTATCATCCGGAAATAAAACCATTCGGGGATGAGGATAAAAAGTGAGTAGCACGGTTTCTCCACCTGTATCTTTTGCCACATCCTTTAATCTCGAAATTATTTTTTGATGTCCTAAATGAACCCCATCAAATGTTCCGGTAGTAACCACCGGATTATTTACATTCTTAAATTCTTCAACACTGCTATAAATCTTCACTTGCGCTCTTTCAAATTTTATGCGAAATTACTTCATTTTATTATTGTTTTATAACTTCGCGCAAAATATTTACAACATTGAAACTCCTTACTAAACATTTTCTTCTCCTCGTCCTCTTTTGGTTTTATATGTTTTTTATTTGCCGCATTGCTTTTTATTTTGGCAATACCGCGTTGCTGTCTGATGTTCCTTTAAAATTAATTTTTCAATCGTTTTACAAATCCTTCCGCCTCGACTTGTCAATGATAAGTTACTTTTTGATACTTCCGGTTATTGTCATTTTTGTGTATTCATTTATAAAAAAGAAAATTTTATTAAAAACAATTGATGTATTAAACTACACTTTTATTGTTCTTTTTACCCTCACCTCAGTTGGCGAAATGTGTCTTTATCGCGAATGGAAATCGAAACTAAGTGTGCAGGCGATGCAGCATTTTCTTCATCCTTCCGAAGTGTTCCGTACCACTTCTTTAGGGTTAACTGTTTTGTTTTTTGCACTTTCAACAGTCTTAATTGTCGTGTTTATACACACCTACCGCAAACGCATTTCTATGACCAAAAATGTTGTGCAGCTTTCAGAAGTTAATTCGGGAAAATATTACTGGAAAAGTATTTTATTTTTTGTGGTAGGTGGTGTTTCTTGTTTTGTCGGCTTGCGTGGTGGTTGGCAGGATATACCTGTTCAAGATAGTGATGCTTATTTTTGCACCCAACCAATTGTAAACGATGCTTCGGTAAATCCACTTTGGAATCTAATATATAATTTTGCTGACTACGAAGACCATTTTAAAGAAAATCCTTACACCGATTTTGAAATAGCCAAAGCAAACGAAATTGTGGCTTCGCTTTTTGAAACAAAGAAAGACACTACCATTTCTATACTTACCGCCAAACGACCCAACGTTGTATTTATTATTCTCGAAGGCTGGAGTAGTTACGAAATCAAATCGTTTGGAGGTGACAACTATGCTCCGTTTATGGACAGCTTGAGCCAACAAGGAATTAGATTCACCAAATGCTACCCCGCTGCCTATGTTTCGGACCAAGGAATACCCGCCATACTTAGTGGTTATCCATCGGTTTCGCGCATCAGTGTAATTAATCAAAGTACCAAATCGGGCAAATTGCCTTGCATCAACAGAGATTTAAAATCGCTGGGATACCAATCGGGCTTTGTGTTTGGTGGAGATTTGAATTATGGAAACATTAAAAGTTATATTTTCAATCAACAGTTTGACGTGGTGAAAGAAGAAAAGGATTTTGATGGAAGTTTACCAAGAGGCAACCTGGGCATTCAGGATGCTGATATGGAAAACGAGTATCTGAAACTGCTGAATGTTGCAAAACCTCCTTTTATATATGCCTGGTTCACGCTGAGCACCCACATGCCTTATGATTACATTGGAGAAAAAAAGAAAATAACAGAACGAGAGAATGAGTATGTAAACTCTGTACAATATGCAGATAAAGCCATTCAGCACTTTTTTACAAATGCTAAAAAACAATCGTGGTTTAAAAACACACTGTTTGTAATTGTTTCCGACCACAGTCATGGTTGCCAGAAAGATATTAACGAATACGATGCAGAATACCACCACATCCCACTTGTTTTTTTTGGTGATGTAATTGCTGATGGTTTTAGAGGAGTGGCTATTGAGAATGTCGTCTCTCAACTCGATATTTCTAAAACACTTTTAAAACAAATAAACCCTGATTCATCTGCATCAGCTTATGTTTGGAGCAAAAACATGTTTAATCCAACTGCTAAAAATTTTGCTTTTTATCCCACTTTTGCAGGAGGAGGATTTGTAACCAACAAGGGTACTATTGGATACCAGCATGGGGTAAAGGAGTTAATTATTAATTCGTTTGAACCGAACGATAAAATGGCAGATACATTAACCATGTACAGCAAAGCGTTTCAGGAAGCAGTATATGAAGATTACCGACTAAAGTAGCTTATCGCAATAGTTAAACTTATGCTTTTATTCTCCTGAATACTTACTACCTTTGCATCAATTAAATATTAGATGAAAAAAACGATTCTTATTTGTTTGCTTTTTACAACCATTTATTCATGTAAAAAAGATGTGGTTCCTTCGGATTACCCTACTACCGTTAGCACCTACAGAGAACATGGTTTGGATGTTTGTTGGGACCAGTCGGGCAGCAACCGCATTGCTTATTCTATAAAAGAAACCGATGGGTATTATGATGTTCACCTTGCCAACCCCGATGGTTCTAACGATGTATGCCTTACTTGTAATCACTCTGCGCTACCAAACAAACACATTGCCTGCCCTTATTGGACAAGTGATGGTAAATGGCTTATTCTGGCAGTTGAAAAAGACACCCACCCCGGAAGTTCTACTGATGCGTTGCCTGGTTTTGGTGCTTACTGCGACATTTGGATAATGCGGAACGATGGTCAATATGCTTATAAATTAGTTGATATTGTGAACGATTACGACCATGGTGTTATTGCTCCACGTATTTCTCATGATGGAAAACAATTGGTGTGGACCGACCGAAAAACACAACCTAATGTATTAAACCCATTGCAGCAAGCTGGTTATTGGACAATAAAACTAGCTGATATTCACTTCAGTCCTTACGATAGCATTGCACCAACTATAAGCAATATACGAACCATAGAGCCGGTTACAGATGCCTTTTACGAATGTTATGGTTTTTCGCCTGACGACTCCAGACTTATTTTTTGTAGTGATATGAATCAACTTTCCTTTTTGGATGAACACATTTATACCATTGATACATTAGGTAACAACCTGTTGAAACTAACTGATAAAGACTACAACGAGCATGGTTTTTATAAACCCGATGGAAGCAAAATAGTATGGATGAGCAGTACAAAAAGTACCAAAGGAGGAACCGATTGGTGGCGTATGAACTTGGACGGGAGTGATAAAGAGCGACTTACTTATTTTAATGAGCCCAGCAGCGACCAATATGCAGGTCACGCGGTGTGGGCAGGCTTAGGTTCTTTTGCACCACACGAAAACCGATTTGTGGGAGGCAGACAAGTTAGCCTGATTACTCAGGAAGGTGAAATAATGATGGTAGATATAAAACGTTAATATGCAAAAATTAGACAGAACAATGCCACCTGCTTTTAAAACGGTGGAAAAAATTGAAATGATTCATGCAACTGAAAAACAGTTGAAGAACAAAATACCAGTGTATTCCGTGAATGCAGGTACTCAGGAATTAATAAAAATCGAATTCCTGTTTTCGGCCGGAATGTATCAACAGGATATTCCATTGCAAGCAACCACCACAAGTGCCATGCTGGAAGAAGGAACTTCGAAAATGACCGCTGCCGAAATAGCAGATGCTGTTGATTATTACGGTGCATTTCTTGAAGTTGGCGTTTCGCAAGACCATGCTTCCATGGTGTTATATACACTGAACAAGCATTTGAAATCCACCCTTCCGGTGGTGGAGCAATTGATTAAAGATTCCATTTTTCCGCAGGCGGAGTTGGACACACATCTTCAAAATAAAAAACAGTTGTTTCTTGTCAATAATCAAAAAGTGGCTACGTTAGCCCGCAAACGGTTTTCTGAATTACTTTTCGGGGGAAAACATCCATACGGAATAAATGTAGTAGAAAAAGATTTTGATGCCATCAACATTCAACACCTTAAAGATTTCTATTTGAAATATTACAGGGCAAACAATTGCAAAATAATACTTTCAGGTAAAGTGGGTGAAGATGTTTACACTTTATTAGATGAATATTTTGGAGGAAACGATTGGACAGCAACCAATGATTTGAGCCCCTCAAAAATTGACATCAGCTCTGCTTCGGACCGCGAACAAAGAATTTATAAAGAAGATGCGCTACAATCAGCCATTCGTATAGGAAAAGTGATGTTTAATAAAACACACCCGGATTACCAACCCATGTTGATATTAAATACCATTTTTGGAGGATATTTTGGTTCCCGATTAATGTCGAACATAAGAGAAGACAAAGGTTATACTTACGGAATAGGTTCAGGTATGGTTTCGTTAAAACACAGTGGTTATTTCTTTATATCCACCGAAGTAGGTGGTGATGTATGCCAAAAAGCAGTAAGCGAAATATACTTTGAAATGAGCCGTTTGCGCACCGAATTGATTCATGAAGAGGAATTGCAACTCGTGAAAAATTATATGCTGGGAACTTTTTTAAGAGGTGTAGATGGACCCTTTGCATTAGCCGACAAGTTTAAAGGAATTATGGAATATAATCTGGGTTACGATTATTTCGACAAGTACGTTGCAACCATTCGTGGAATTTCTGCGTCTATGTTATTGGAACTGGCAAACACTTATTTTAATAAGGACAGTATGATAGAACTCATTGTTGGTAAGAAGAATTAACATATATTTAATTTTCAAAAACTATTAATAATTAACTTTGCACTCGCAAAAAATGAAAATGCTAAAGAAACTTATTTTTGCAGTTGTATTTCTTACCTTTTGTTTTACAACAGCACTTGCACAAGTACCTTCACCTCAACCTCGTTGTGTGAGTGTATTGCAACCTAGCGGTGATGTTACTATCACTTGGACACCATCAGTTGGTCCGGTTGGTCAGTTCGACCACTATACTGTTTATATGGCATCAGTATTTGGAGGTCCGTATGCTGCACAAGTACCTACCATCACTGTTCAAGCCCAATCGAGTGCTACTATTGTCGGAGCTAATGCAAATGTTGGAATCCGTTATTTTTATATTCAAACCACTTACAATTCGCCCGGACCAATTAACTCTGCTCCTATTGATACCATAAGTTCAATATTAGTAAATGCGGTGCCCGGAGCTGGTACAGCTAACATTTGCTGGAACCAGATGCAAACTCCTCTTCTTAATTCTTCGTCTGGAGTTTATAACATATATATGGAATATCCTGCCGGTTCGGGTATCTGGAATTTAACAGGAACTACTACCAGCCTTTGTTTTATTGATACTGTTTTTCAGTGCAACAACGCCATCAATTACCGGGTGGAAATAGCTGATAATACAGGATGTGTCTCTGTTTCATCGGTTGATGGAGGAGTGTTTCAAAACATTATTGTTCCTTCCACCCCAAGTATGGATACGGTGAGTGTTAATAATAACAACCACCCAATGATGAATTGGACAGCAAGCACAGCCCCTGATGTGGCAGGTTATGTTATTTACATTTCAACTAACGGATGTGCCGGACCTTTTACTACCATTGATACGGTTCTTGGAATGAATAACACCAGCTATACTTATTTAACCGGTAATGCTGATGCTGATTCGCTAACATTTAGAGTAGCTGCTTTCGATTTATGTGGCAATATTTCTCCGGCAGGAAATTGTATTCAAACCATCTATCTTACCACTGTTGCCAACATTTGTAATCACAGTGCCACACTTACTTGGACAGCCTACCCTAGTATTGGTAACGGATTGGCAGGTTACAATGTTTATCAGGCAACTACCATTGGCGGACCTTATAGTTATTTAGGAACTGTACCACCCGGAACGCTCACCTTTAGCGCCACAGGACTTTCTACTTCCACCACTTATTATTTTAAAGTAACGGCTTTCGATTTTTCGGGAAACAACAGTTCATCATCCAATAGAAAAATATTTTATTGTGCAGCACCCATTCCTCCTAACTTTTTGTATTGTGTATCGGCTACAGTGGGTGCTTCCAATCGTATAGATGTTACTGCATTTGTTGATACTGCCGCTTCGGTGTTAGGTTACAAAGTGATGCGCTCTACTTTAAACAGTCCTAATTTATACGAGCAGGTAGGTATGATTGCCCCTACCTCTTTACCTATCATTATGTTTTCTGACTATAACGCTGACACAGATAATAAATCCTATTACTACACTTTAATCAATGTGGACAGTTGTGGTTTTGACGGAATGGAATCGAACGTGGGCAGAAGCATACACTGCACCGCACAAGCAAACAGCAATTTTACAAATACAATTAAATGGAATAAATATGAAGCCTGGGATGGTAATGTATTGTCGTACCATGTTTACAGAGGTTTGAACGGATTAATTGAACTCAATCCTATTGGAACAATAAACCCCTCGACACTTATGTATCCAGAGGAATTCACATTTGTGGATACCACTGTGTGGGGCGAATTAAACGGAGATGGAAACTTTTATTACCAAATAGAAGCAGTGGAAGGTGCGGGCACGGTGTTTAATTTTGGTGCACTTAGCAGATCAAATATTGCAATAGCCAAACAAGAGCCTGAAATGTTTATTCCTAACGCTTTTGTTCCTGCAGGAGGTGTTAATACGGTTTTTGTTCCCGTTACTACTTGGGCAAATTATTCAAACTATCAGTTTGATATTTTTAATCGTTTTGGTGAAAACATATTTTCGACCAGCAAAATCGGAGAAGGTTGGGATGGTTCGAGACATGGCAGAAACTGCGAATCAGGGGTATATGTTTATTTAATTAAATACAGAAACGCCAAAGGCGAAGATTTTCAACGGAAAGGAATTGTTACGTTAGTAAGATAACCCCGTAAAGAAATATTTACTCAAGTTGCTAGCTGTTATTTACTACAAACAGTTAGTCCCTAAGGGAAATGTCATTAAGTTAAGGATTTAGTGTTTGCTAATTGCCACGACCTTTAGGTCGTGGTTAAAAAAGTCAAATTTGGCTTTAGCCAAACTCTCTTATTTTTGGCTAAAGCCAAATTATTTCTGTCATTTACCACGACCTAAAGGTCGTGGCAATCAACTTGATTCTTGATTTACACTGAAAAATTAATTGTTTAACTTAATGAAATAAGATTTATTTGCAACTTGAGTTTTTCAATAAAAAAAAGTCCAAAGTAAGCGATTACTTTGGACTTTGTTTTTTTACAGAAAATAAAGTTAGTCTTTCACAAACACCATCCTACTATGATAAGTAGAATCGGACACCTCGGTATAATTAAGCGTTATTTTTGTGTGAGGTGCATTCGTATTACTTATTGCACCAGAACCTGAAAATGTTCTGTCGATAAGTGGTGCTCCGCAATTAACCGTTTGAGTAGGCACATCCAAACTCGACCCACTCGAAAGGTAAGAATAAACAGCCCCACCAGCATGACCTCCAAAAAGAGAAAAATTCAACTGCCCTTTCATGTCAACGGATAAGAACAGAAATTCATCAAAACGGCTGGTATCGGAAGCATATAGTTGGGGATAATGTCTGTAATTTAATACCTGAGTATAACTTCCCTCCAAATCTACCACATACACCGTGCGTGTGGCTGTGCCTGTATTACCAGATAAGTCGGTGGCGGAGTAAGTAATGGTATAGGTACCCACCACAGATGGTGCAACACCTCCCGAAGAAGTCACTTTTAATGTACCATCCACCACATCCATAGCAGTGGCATCAGCATCAACATAAAGTCTGCCTTTTTGCAAATAACACGTTTTGAGCCCGTTTACAGTTACAACAGGACTATCAGTATCAGGTTTTTCTTTTTTACATCCTGAATTAGTTAAGGCTACAAAACCTAGTGCAATAAAGGAAAGAATAGAAAGTTGTTTTTTCATTTTATGTTTTGTTTTTAAATAAGAATGCAAAGCTAATTAATTTTCACGAACCACTTATTTAAGTTTAATCTTCGACAATTTAATAAATGCCTCTTTTTCTATACTCGAAATTTCTTTGAGCAAATCGGCACATACTTCAAAATCTTTTTGTTCGTTGTTTATTCGTCCTTTATAAATGCGCCCCATTTGCACAGCCGACTCTCGCCACAAATCACCCGACTTGGTAAAGTCTTCTGAAATTTCCAAAAGTTTATCATTTTTAATGTACGCATTTGCCTGCTCCAAAAATGCTGCATACAAAAACCTGAACCCACCTCCACCGGTGCCAATTTCTTCCTGCATTCTTACTATTTGTCCTAAAAACAAACCTGCCTTACGGGGTCCCAATTTATCTCTCCACTTGCGAATTTGTTTAGAAGTATAATTGATTCCCGATACTCCAACAATGCCTCCGGGCAAACGAAGCATCATCACTACACTTCGTTTTATACCTTTAACTATTGCAGTTCGTATCATCTCTTCACTTACCATGTGCACATTTTCGGGAAAATAAACCTGCCCCCTTGGCGAAAGCGGACCTTTGGCAAATCGTACTTTTATCATGTCTTCTTCCGATAAAGTAGTAACTGTTTCCATCACCGGGTCGCTTATCAAATAATTTCCGTTTTCTTTTCCATAAACAATCAGATTATGTGCATTGAAATGAAAACGATATTCAGGCGGGAAGTAGGGTAAATTAAATACTCCTACCTGACAACCCACCGGCACACCTTCTTTTACTTTTTGGTCAAGAAAATCTTTAGCACTTTTTTCGTTATTAAATTTGGTGCGACTTACTTTTATGCCTAACGAGCGGTTTGCCTGACTGAATATCCAGCCGGGCATGGTGCGGTAAGCCACAGCGGGCCCATTGTTGAGCACCAAAAAAGGAATATGAATATAAAAAATACCCGCCCCAATGCCAAACACCAACGGCTCGGTCATAAATTCTAATCCATGATACCGCATCAGGCTGGTTGCCACCCCGTTTTCGCAATGTGCCGCCTGTATGTGTTTAAATTGTTTTTCCATTTTTTAAATTTCAAATTCCAAATTTCAGATTTCAAATTAATTAGTCAATCTGAAATTTGAAATTTGGAATCTTTTATTACCCTTTAAAATTCTTTAATTCTTGCACTGTTATTTCAAACACTTTAGCATAAATGCTTAGCTTCTCATCACTCAAATTTTTAAAAACCGATGGTTTTAAATGTCGTTTGATGGTAAATTTCCAAAAGCCAGTATAACCTGACAACACCGATAAATCCATTATTTTCATTTCCATAAAATAATAGATGGCACTTTTTTCTCCGTTTTTTACAGCAGTGCGAGCTTCTTCTGTGCGCTCGTGAATATCGTCCCAGGCATTATCGAGGGCGGCTTGTTTCACTTCCCAGCCTTTGCTAAGGTCGGTGGTGTATTTGCCGTCTTTGTCTTTTACATACATCAACTCCCTGGTCATGGAGGTTAATGCCGAATCGTCTTGTGGTAGTTCTTCTTTTTTCATTGGTTACAAATGTTACTTTCTAATTGCAACAAAAACTCAGCAAAAGAGGATGGATTTTTTATTTCTATGGAATGCACTATTTCTGCTGCTTGTTGGGCTGTTTTATTACACCATAGGTTGTATGCTGTTTCTGTTTCAAGAGTTAATAAATTTGCTCGCGACCGCGAATGAGCAATCGTTGCAGCACCTATAGCTAATTGGTTTTTGTATTCTTTTGAGGCCTCTGATAATGATTTATAGGTTTCCTCCCCACATCCGCCAACGTAGGTGGCAGCCATTCCAATGCCTCTCCACAACGAAGAATGACGGTCGGCCGGAAAACCGTTAATTATTTCGCTTGCTTTGTTTATATCTCCTTCCACATGGTACCATATTCTTCGGCCCAAGCCATGGTCGTAACTCTGATAATTAATTGAAGTAACATAATCCACTCTCTGTTTGCTTTGCAAAGTTTGTCGTTTACGAAAATAGCCATCAAAATATCCGCAACCGTCCCACACTTTTGATTGCAGGTAGATGTTTTGTTGGTTAAGGTAATATTCCGGAATCTGTTTGTTCATTGACACTGCCCAGCCTAATCCTAAAAAAATCTGTGTCTGATGTTTGGGATTTGAATTCATGTATTCATCCCAGCTTTGCATATCATCGTTGAGAATAAAACTTTTTAAACCTAACTCCATGGAAGCACCTTCGAAAGCAATGGACTGAAATTCGGAATCAATGTAATCGAGATGTACAATAAGCAGGTCGAAATCGGTATTGGTGTTAGCATACTTTTGAGCATCCTGAAAAAGAGTACCAATCTTTTCCATGTTGCTTGCAATGTTAGTATTGCTTTGCATTATGCCATCACTTTATCTTTCGTAAACCATATTTTACTTAGGTCGTCTGCTATCATTGCATCGTAAGGCATACCCTTGGCATGCTGTTCGTCATTAGCTTGTGTCAACGAAATGGCATAAGGGTCCACGTTCATGGTCAGCGATGTGCCTTTTGCTTTGTGGCTAATCAATCTGAACATTTGTGCTGCCACTTTTTCTAACAATTCAATATTCATTTTAATTTTTTCTACCAGTTGTTTTGGTTCGTACTGAATTTCCATATCCAACTGAAGATGGCGCACACATTCCACATCAAAACAATCAACATAGATATTCGAAAAAAGTTCGGTTTCGTAAGGCAACCAGGCACGAAACAAATCCTGCATAATTTTGTTGAGTCTGCCAAACTGACGACCCAAACTATCATCAGCAGCAAACAATTCTTTTGCCACTTTCAAATTAGTAAATCCTTTGTTGGTGAACAACAAACACGGTACTCCCCAATATATTGCCCAGTCCCAGCAGATATTAAATATCATAATTTGTGCACTGCCCATTAATGGGTATTTGTTTTGATAAATGGGCACCCAATTTTCGAGGTGAGCTTTGTGAGCTTCTTCGTATATGCTTGCGCGAATGGTAATATCTTCGCCATCCAAATTTCGGAGAATTAAATCGGAAAGCCAAGTGTTGTTCATGGCAATAAAATCGGAGCCGGGAGAGTACAATGGGTCAAGAAAAGCACCTGCTTCTCCGGTAACTCCCCAACGGTCGGCCGAATAAAGCCTGCCCGAATCGTGAGCAAAATGTTTTAAAATTCTAAAATCCATCAGCCCGTCTCCTTCGCCCAGGGGCTTAAGCATGCGGTAAGCTAATGGTTCGTTTTTTTCCATCCATGTCAATGCCTTTTCGTAAGTATTGTAGGTTTCAAAAGGATGAATGGCAGGGTCGGCCACAATGCCGATGCTGGTGTTGTGCGACCCCAAAGGAATTACCCATAACCAATAGCCTTTGTCCATAAAGTGAACAGTGGCCAGGTATCTTATTTTTGGTTCCAAGTAGTTCACCCATTCTTTGTTTTCCGACCAATCGTTGATGTCAATTTCGCCTCTCAACCGCCACCAGGCAGCATTTACAGCATGGTCCATTTCTTTTTGAAATTTCATTTTGCGTTTCAGCAAACTTCCTCTGCCAGTTGCATCTGCCACCCATTTGGCAGTAACGGTTACATCTGCCCCGTCTTTACCATACGTTACGGTGTGCGTTTCCGGTCCAAACTCCACTGCTTTTGCACGGGCTCCCATTATTATTTCGGTGCCCAGTGTTTGGGTGTGTTTCATCAAATAATTTTCAAGTGTACCTCTGTCCAGCTGATGGCTGGGTACTTTTAACCGGTTGTGGGGTCCAAATTCTACTCGTTCCGAAATGTCTTGTTTTGTTTTGGTAGGGAAAAAAAACCGTAATCCTTGTTTTGGCAATTCGTGCTCTTCCAGGTAGCCTTTCAAATCCAACACTTCCCGCATGTAGTGGGTAGCCAATTCCACGGTCGACTCTCCTACTTTGTGTGCCGCAGTGGGAGCCACCGTGTCCATACTTTCTAAAATTAAAATTGAAATATCGGGTTTTGCTCGTTTAAGTTGAACCGATAGGCATAGCCCTGCCAGCCCTCCTCCAGGTATTATTACATCATATATTTTTTCCATATTATTAAGTGTTTTTTTGAGTTGCGAAATTAATAAATATATGATTGTGAACCGAAATAATTGAGCAAGTTATTATGGTTTATTTTATTATCTTTGTCATACACAGGTTTAACCTCGAAGGACGTTATCCTGATTACAATGACCTTTTATATAAAGAATGTAACGAAGAATTTACTGAACAGTTGTTTAACTCAAGTTGCTAGTTCAATAAAGTGGTTCAACATGCCTGTTTTCAATAGCCACGACCTTTAGGTCGTGGAAAATAAATAATAGTTCACTGGGCTTTAGCCCAATATCAATGGTAGTTATTTCGGCTAAAGCCCATTTTAGTTAATAACCATACCACTACCTAAAGGTAGTGGCTATTGGTATTACAAAGCTTTTCGTGCTTCAATTTAACTAGCAACTTGAGTTGTTTAATAAAGTAAATGAACTAAAAATATGCTTACTAAAGAAATTGCAATAAAGACAATTAAAGATTTTGTGTTAGCCTGCGAAGAAAAAAATATTACTTTTTCTAAAGTCTTTCTTTTTGGCTCAGTAGCAATTAACAAAACACATGAATATTCCGATATTGATGTAGCGTTTGTTTCCGACAAATTCAGCGGAATGCCTTTTAAAGATTGGAGTATGCTTACCCCTGTAAAAACAAGTAATAGAAGATTTACTGATATAGAGCCTCATCCATACACTCCCGAGGATTTTGAAGAAGGCGACCCGCTGATTGATGAAATAAAGAGGACAGGAATAGAAATAAAATAATCTTATCCACCATTCCCCTTACTTCACTTCAAACCCTGCTCCTTCAATAATCAACTTTGAATTGTTGTTATCCAATATGGCTGCTGTGGTTACCACGTTTGCCAGCTGTTGTAAAGTGGTTACCACCCGCCATCTTTTTGATTTAACAAACAAAAAATCGGGATGATGAACATCAATATTGCCCATTGCCAATGCAATTTGGTACTCACTAACAGCGGCATCCAGCACCAATAACAAATTAATTGCTTCGGGATAATTGCAATTAACACGCATCAAGTGATTTACATTTTTAGCAAACATTATCAAATTGTTTTTTGCCATCAATTCGAATTGCCTGCCAACGGATAACGATTTTTTTCGCGATTTTTTAGTAGTAACTACTGGTGCTTCCGGCTTCACTTGTTTAAAGAGGATAGCACAAAAAAATTCTTTTGTTTTTAAAAACATGTTTTCGAATGAGAAAAGATGTGTTAGTTTTATGGTTAATTCTTTCATTAGTTGTTAGTTGTTAGTTGTTAGTTGTTAGTTGTTAGTTGTTAGTTGTTAGTTGTTAGTTGTTAGTTGTTAGTTGTTAGTTGTTAGTTGTTAGTTGTTAGTTGTTAGTTGTTAGACCTCACCCCCGACCCCTCCCCTTGAAAAAAGGGGAGGGGAGCCAGTGCCTGACAAGCAGGGGTGAATTTGAAATTTTAATACGGATAAATCATCATTGGGTCGCACCAAGGACTCAAACCTGTTTTAACCGAACTAGTACGTTTGCGGAAAATAGTTGCAATACCCGGCAACATAGCTTCGGCAACAGTTTTAGCAATGGTTGTCACCGGAAGATTTTCCCATGTTCTACCATCATCAATGCTGAACTGCCATTCGTACGAACTAGTTACATATTTACCGTTGAATTTTACCGCTTTGGCAGCCAATAAAACTTCGCCAGTACTCAACCCATGTTTTACACTAAAATCTTGCTTATCCTTTGTAATAGGCATGTTCACAAGCATCGTGCTTCCAGTAATAATTTCAACACTATTCAATTGCTGGTCGAATGCCAAATCGTTAATGTAGTTCAACGCTTTTTTGAGATACTTCATTACTTTGCGTTTAGCCACATTTTTTGCACCCGGTGTGCCCAGCACTCCTGCATCCATGTTTGCTATTTCAGTTTCGAAATCGTCAATAGCAGTTAACAGTGCAGCCAAATTAGCAAACGGCACGGTGTAATAACCGCCAGCATCTGCCAGCAATGCAGCATGTATAGCTTTTGATTTGCGGATAAAATCACCATCGGCTGTTAGCAGTCCGAAACCAAGTTTGCCTTTGGTGACAGGCAACGACACTGCTGCCAACAATATCATAAAGCCTGATGCCGTATGTGGATTAAACGATTGCATTATCAGATTTTTTTGAAGGTCTCTGATTTCCTTTTTGCTCATAGGTTTGCCTATGTAAGTATATATTTTTTTCATTTTTGTTTTTATTTAATTGTTAATTTAATACGGTTACTAATAAACGAATGTGTACTAATTTACGAAACGAAATCCATTTTAGTAAATTCGTTTTGATATGTTTATTGGTAACCATGTTTTAGTAAATTCGTTTTGATATGTTTATTGGTAACCATGTTTT
>CANIQT010000036.1 GCA_947469885.1 Bacteroidota bacterium | reverse complement strand
CCAGTGGCAGGTGCATCAGGGTATGTATGGACCATTACCGGTGGTGGTGTTATAAATGGTTCAAATACCGGAACTTCTGTAAGTGTAACCTTACCAGGCAATGCAGCAGGAAGTATTTCAGTAGCTGCAACAAATGTTTGCGGAACAGGCGCTACAAGAACACTTGCATTAACCATTGCTGCTATTCAACCAGCTGCCATTGTAGGACCTGCAAATGTTTGCGGAATGTCTACAGCATCTTATTCAGTTCCTTCAGTAGGAACAGGATATACTTACAACTGGGTGCTGATAGCAGGTATGTCGTGGCCGGGAGGAGTTGTTCAAACCACTAATGCAATAACTGTTAACATTGCACCACCAGTAGGAACTACCACAGCAACAGGTATCTTAAAAGTATCTTCTACCAATGCATGTGGATTAACCAGTGCTCAAAGAACTACTACTATTACCCGTTGTTTAGACCCTATGGCAATGAACAACGATGTAGAATCTAACAGCACAGCATTCTCTAACATCTACCCTAATCCAACATCATCAGAATTTACAATTGATGTAACTGCTGAAATGGACAAAGATGTAATAATAGAAGTGTATGACGTGTTAGGTAACATTGTGGTAAACGAAAAACACAGCATCGTAACAGGAACATCAGTAATGAAAACCAACATCAATGAGTTTAAAGCAGGATTGTATTTTGTTAGACTCACAGAAGTGAATGGTAATGTGGTGAATACTCAACGAGTGGTGAAACAGTAAATCAGTTCATTGGTTTATTAGTCATTCGTTCATTAGTAAAAATTCCTCCCGATATTTTTCGGGAGGAATTTTTTTACAAACTCTAAAAAAACTCCGGGCAGTGCTGTTCGGAGTTTTTTTGTTTTTATTTAATTACATTTGTGGGGTTATAATTATAGAGATGAAAAAAATAGTAGTTAATTTATTGACGGTAGTTTGTTTCTCTTGCATTAATCTGTGAAGGAGTGGCAAATTTTTCCTCTTTTTGAATTCCCCAAACGAATAAAATCAAAGAAATAAAATTTATTTTCAGAAAAATACAATATTTTTGCAATCTTTTCGTTTATAGAGAAGAGAAAAGTTAATTTTAAATGGATTCAAACTATCAAATTATAAATTTTAAATTCCGTAAAGGAGCAACTTACTTAGTACTTATTACTTTGTGTTTTGCAATGTTGAGCAGCTGCAAAACCACCAAAAACAAGTGGAACTACCGGTGGTATCATAACCTCAATGCGCGATACAATGGGTTGTATTATTCGCGCGAAAACATGAAAGAATCCATCAAAAAAGTGGAATCGGCTTACAAAGAAGATTATACCAAACTATTGCCTATCTGGATTTATACCGACAACAAAAGCTCCAAAAGCTACTATGCCGACTTTGATAAATCAATTAAAAAATCATCTGTTTGTATTCAGCGTCATGCCATTACGGACAAAAAATTGGTGGAAATACCCAATGCCTGCAAATGGGTGGACGAAAATTATATTTTAATTGGGCAATCACATTTTTATAAACGCGATTTGTTTTCGGCTCTCGAAGCGTTCGAATATGTGGCTAAAACGTATAGCAAAATACCTAAAGCCAAGTATTCGGGCTTGTTGTGGATGATGCACACGGATAACGAAATAGGCAGTTATTCGCTCACCGAAGGAATTATAGATGATATTCGTAATTCCAAAGATGTGCCTGATACAAGAGATTTTAAAAAAGAATATGCCCTGGTGACAGCCGATTTGGAAATAAAAACCGGTCAATATGCCTCTGCCATTCGCGATTTGGAGAAAGGAGTTTCGTTTATCAAAAAGAAAAAAGACAAAGGACGTTGCACTTATATTTTAGCGCAATTGTACGAAAAAGTGGGCGATACAAAAACAGCAGGTATTTTGTTTGGTAAAGTCCCGCCAATGCATCCGGGTTACGAAATGGAGTTTAATGCAAAAATAAATCAGGCACGGTTGTTTGATGCCGAAAGTGGCGACAGTAAGGAAATAAAAAAAGAACTTACCAAAATGCTGAAAGATGAAAAAAACATTGAGTATCGCGACCAGATATATTTTGCCTTTGCCAACATTGCTTACCGAGAAAAAGATATTCCGTTAACAATGGATTACCTCCACAAATCAATAAGAGCTAGCACTGCCAACACCACACAAAAAGCAATGTCGTATTTAAAACGTGCCGATATTTATTTTGAGCAGGCAAATTACAAAAGTGCCGAATCGAACTACGATAGCACCATGTTGGTGTTGCCAAAAGATTATCCCGATTATGCTCAAATAGATGAAAAACACAAAGCATTATCATCATTGGTATTGAACCTGAAAGTAATTGAAACGGAAGACAGTTTGCAAGGATTAGCTCGACTGGGCGAAAAAGACCGCAATGCAAAGATTGATAAAATAATTGCTCAATTGGAAGAAGAAGAGCGACTGAAAGAAGAAGCCAAACAACAAGCATTATTGGACTTAAAAAATGCTCCTCCCGATAGAGACACAAAAGGAGGCGCAACAGCGGGAGGAGGTGCAGCTCAGCCAGGTTCGTGGTACTTTTACAATCCAGCAACTGTTAGTTTCGGAGCGGGAGAATTTATTAAAAAATGGGGTAGCCGAAAATTGGAAGACGACTGGAACAGGTCGGACAAAGGAATGGTTCAGGGAGCAAACAATGATGATAACGACACTGCCGACACCGGCTCTAAAGGTGGTGCAGTTGCGAAGGGAAAAAACAAAAAAGACCGTGATTATTATCTGAAAAAACTTCCGCTGTCCGAAGATGCAATGGCAGCATCAACATTGAAAATTGTGGAAGCCTATTACAATGCAGGAACAATTTATAAAGAACAGATTTTGAACAATCAGAAATCGGTGGACATGCTGGAGGAATTACTAAAAAAATATCCTGATAATAAATATAAAATGTCGTGTTACTATCAGTTGTATCGAACGTATCTGGCAATGAACAACCAGCAAAAATCGGATTACTATAAAAATATTATTTTGAACGATTACCCTACCACTCAATATGCACAAATCATTCGCGACCCAAATAAAGCTAAGGATTTGATGGCAAACAAATCGGAAGTGGAAATGTTTTATACCGGAACGTATGGCATGTACACTTCGGGCAGGTATGCCGAAGCACTAGCCAATTGCGAAAAAGCAGAAATAGATTATTCGAAAAGTGCATTAATTTCTCAGTTTGCCTTTATCAAAGCTTTATGCATTGGTAGAACGCAGGACATCAACGCTTTTGAAGCAGCATTGCAGCAGGTGGTAATTAAATATCCTAAGAATGACGTGAAACCAAAAGCACAGGAAATACTGGATGCCATTAAAAAACAAAAGGAAGGAGGAGCAACCGGAAACAAACCTGCCAACGACAGCTTAAAAACCAACATTGCAAAAGATAGTGCTCCGGTTGACACACAAAAATTTATTTTCAAAGAAGACGGAGAGTATTACTGGGTGATGATTTGGGACAACGGAAAAGGCAACATTAATAATTTCAAGATCAAACTTTCGAATGCCACAAGCGAAGCGTTCGGCACCGAAGATTTGAGTATTTCTACCATATTTTTAGATTTGCCTCATCAAATAGTGTCGGTAAAAACGTTTGACGGAAAAGAAGCAGCCATGAATTATTACAATTTCTTTAAGGAAAGAACAGAAACATATACCGATTTAGACCAAGGCAGTTACCAGTCGTTTATCATTTCTGCCGAAAATTACACTACTTTTTATAAAGACAAAAATATTGGTGAATACCAGCAGTTTTTTACAGAAAATTATCAGTAAAGTTTGTATTTGAATAAATTTATATATCTTCGCTAACTTAAAACAAAAAAAACCCGAAAAATATGGCAATGTTTAACGCAAACGAAAAAACAGGCGCTTCTGAAAGCAGTCAATCGGTAAATCTGATTGGTGCAGGAACCAAAATAGATGGCGATATTGTAACCAACGGAGATATCCGAATAGATGGTTCCGTAACAGGTTCAATCAATGTAAAAGGAAAATTAGTGGTGGGTGCTTCCGGTTCTTTGGAAGGCGAAATTATTTGCCAGAATGCTGACATATCAGGCACTGTAAAAGGCAAAATTGGAGTGGCAGAATTGTTATCTCTTAAAGCATCAGCTAAACTTACCTGTGATATTATTACTAACAAAATAGCTGTAGAGCCTGGAGCAACGTTTACAGGAACCTGCTCTATGGGTGGAGTAATAAAAGACATCAAAGGTGCACAACAACAGCAACAACAAAAAGCCGGAGAAAAAACCGCTTAACTTTTATGCCAAATATTCAATAATGGGCTTTCAAATGGGAGCCATTATTTTTGTTGGAATGTTTGGAGGTATTAAGTTAGATGAGTTTTTAGGCTTTAAAAAATTCCCAGTATTTACTTTAGTACTTTCATTGCTTTCTGTTTTCGGGGCTATTTATTTTGTTATTAAAGACTTTTTGAAAAAGAAATAACCCATTATTATTTATGTTAAAAAACACCATTGTTTTTTCTTTTGTTTTAATTGTACTTGCTTTACTTTGGAATCTATTTGTTTCAGAAAGTCTTAAATCACCCACCTCGCCTTATATTGTGATCTATTTTTTTATTGCAACCGTAGTCACCCATCGCCTGTTGATGAAGTCAAATAAACAATCTCCTCAAAATTTTATACGTGTTTATCTTGGAACTACAGCCTTTCGCCTGTTTTTAAATCTTATCATTATTATTGCTTATATGCTCATTAACAGAGCAGGAGCAATGAGTTTTACTCTTTCTTTTTTAGTTTTTTACTTCCTCTATCTCATTTTCGAAATCATTTCTTTGCAAAAAGATTTGAAAAAAAATTAATTTTTGCCACGAATGCAAAAAGGCAGAAAGTTTCACTAAGCTTTATTTGTGTTTTCTTTGAGTCTTAGCATCAAAGTGACATTTTTTTGAATTACTTGTTGAAAGAAATTACCAAAAAAGCAAGTAATAATTTACACGAGTTTACTTTAATTTTATACATTTGCACCCGAATTTAAAAAACTGAGCAAGAAAAACGCCTAAATGACCAATAAAATCAACATATACAAGCCACTTTTACTTATTTTCATCTTAACGATTGTTTTTTCGTTTTCTGCCTTTTCTCAAGGAGAAAATGAATCAAGCAACACCACTTCAGAACAAGAACACAAAACCGAAAAATTTAATGCAGGTGAATTAATTATTGACCACATTGTTGACGCACACGAATGGCATGTTGCAGGGCATATTGCTTTACCACTTCCCATCATTCTTTATTCTACCGAAAAAGGACTTACCATGTTTTCGTCTTCTCATTTGGAAGGAGGAGAAATACATGAAGGTTACAAATTAATAAAAAACGACATTGTTGCCGTAAATGAAGATGGAACTACCAATGAGGCAGCCACTTCAAAACTTTGGGATATTTCTATCACCAAAAACGTAGCTTCAATGTTTATCAGCATTTTGCTAATGCTTTGGATGTTTACCTCAGCTGCAAAAGCATATAAACGTAATCCGGGAAAAGCACCGAAAGGAATGCAAGGGTTATTGGAGCCGTTAATCATTTTTGTAAGAGACGATATTGCTAAATCTGCCATTGGCGAAAAGAAATACAAGAGATATCTTCCTTTTTTACTTACTGTTTTCTTTTTTATCTGGGTTAATAATCTGATGGGATTAATTCCCTTCCTTCCGGGAGGAGCAAACTTAACAGGGAACATAGCTATTGGAATGACTCTGGCGATTGTGGTGTTTTTAATTACTATTTTAACTGCCAACTGGAATTACTGGAGACATATTATTGCCATGCCAGGTGTACCAATTGGTGTATTGGTTATTCTTACCCCTATTGAAATTTTCGGAATGTTTTTGAAACCAATGGTATTGATGATACGACTTTTTGCTAACATGTTAGCAGGTCACATCATTGCATTATCGTTCTTTTGTTTGATATTTATTTTTGCAGAAATGAGTACTGGATTAGGTTACGGAGTAGCTGTGTTTTCTGTGGCGTTCACCATTTTTATGGGAATGTTGGAATTATTAGTTGCATTTCTTCAGGCGTATGTGTTTACACTATTAGCGGCAATGTATTTCGGAGCTGCTATTGAAGAACATCATCACGAAGAAGCACATCATTAAAAAGATTAAGGATTAATTGATTTAGGATTAAGGAATACCTTAAGAATCCTAAATCCTGAATCACAAAATCCTAAATAAAAAAACGCTGAATTTCTTCGACAGCGATTAAAATCGAAGAAAAATTAAAACAAAACAATATGTTATCATCAATTTTATTAGATGCAGTAGCTTCAGGTGCCAATGTTGGTATCGGTTATGGTATTGCAGGTCTTGGTGCAGGTTTAGCTGCAGTAGGAGCAGGAATTGGTATCGGCCGTATCGGTGGAAGTGCATTGGAATCAATTGCTCGTCAACCAGAGGCTATCAACGACATCCGTTCGAACATGATTCTTACGGCTGCTCTTGTTGAGGGTGCTGCATTCTTTGCAATGGTTATTGGATTACTTGTAATTTTCTTGAAGTAATCTGCAATCAAATTTTCTGAACTGCAACGGTTGGTTGCAGTTCAGATTTTTTTAAACTGAAACAATTAATAAACAATATTCAATAAAAAATAATCAATAGAAAATGGAATTAGTTAAACCAGCCTTCGGTCTTATATTTTGGATGTGTATCTCTTTCGGGTTAATATTATTTATCCTTAAGAAATTTGCATGGAGTCCTATTTTAAAAATGTTAAACGATAGAGAAACATCTATTCAAGAAGCATTGGATTCTGCTGAGCGTGCAAAAGAAGAAATGAAATCGTTGCAAGCTGGTAACGAAAAAATATTAATGGAAGCACGTCACGAGCGTGACCAAATGCTGAAAGATGCACGTGATATTCGTGAGAAAATGATTGCTGAAGCAAAAACAGATGCTGCAAAAGCAAATGAGAAAATGATTAAGGAAGCACGCGAAAGCATTAAGAATGAAAAGATGGCTGCTATCACCGAATTGAAAAATCAGGTGGGAATGTTATCATTAGAAATTGCAGAAAAAGTGTTGAAAGCAGAATTAGCTTCTGACGAAAAACAAAAAGCATTAGTAAATAATTTATTAAAAGAGGTTAATCTTAATTAGTCATTGGTCATTGGGTGTTTCCCAATGACCAATGACCAATGACTAATCAACCAAAAGAATGGAAGGAACAAGAGTAGCAGCGAGATACGCAAAATCATTTATTGACCTGGCAATTGAGCAAAAGGCTTTGGAAGCAGCATATAAGGACATGCAATATGTTGCCGAAGTATGTGCATCCACTCATGAATTTGTTACATTTTTAAAAAGCCCTATTATCAAAACAGATAAGAAACAAGCTGTTTTGAAACAAATATTTGAAGGTAAATTAAGCAAAGTAACTGATGCTTATGTTCGCTTGATTACAGAAAAAAGAAGAGAAATTTACCTTGCTGAAATTGCTCACGAATTTATTGAACAATACAAGGAAAAAAATAAAATACTTACTGCAGTGGTTACCACCGCAAACGGAATTGACGACACCATTCGTAAGAAAGTAATGGAGATCGTTAAAGGTGTAACAACAAGCGAAGTGGTGCTTGAAGAAAAAATTGACAAAGACATTATCGGAGGATTTATTATACGCGTGGGCGACAAACAGGTGGATGCAAGTATTGCCCGCAAGTTGAACAGTCTGAAACGCAGCTTTAATGAGAATCCGTTTATAAAAGAATTTTAAGAGTCCTACGAATTACGAATTTTAACGAATTACGAATCGTACTAACAACAAACAACAAATAACAAACAACAAAAGAAATGGCTGAAGTAAAACCTGCAGAAGTATCTGCAATTTTAAGACAACAATTATCCGGATTTAAATCGGAACAGGAATTAGAAGAAGTAGGAACCGTGTTGCAGGTAGGTGACGGTATTGCCCGTATCTACGGACTTTCGAAAGTTCAATCAGGAGAGTTGATTGAATTTGAAAGCGGATTGAGAGGAATCGTTTTGAACCTTGAAGAAGATAACGTAGGGGCGGTAACTCTTGGTTCTTCCAATGATATTAAAGAAGGTGATGTGGTAAAACGTACCGGAAAAATCGCTTCTATCCAGGTGGGAGAAGGGATGTTGGGTCGTGTGGTAGATACCATGGGATTACCGATTGACGGAAAAGGACCTATCACAGGAACATTATATGAAATGCCCCTTGAGCGTAAAGCACCGGGAGTTATTTACCGTCAGCCGGTAAACGAGCCTTTGCAAACAGGTTTGAAAGCGGTGGATGCGATGATTCCTATCGGTAGAGGTCAGCGTGAGTTGATTATCGGTGACCGTCAGACAGGTAAAACTGCTGTGGCTATTGATACCATCATCAATCAAAAAGAATTTTATGAAGCAGGTCAGCCTGTGTTCTGTATATATGTGGCTATCGGACAAAAAGGTTCGACAGTAGCAAACATTCAGCGTGTGTTGGAAGAAAACGGAGCAATGGCTTATTCTGTTATTGTATCTGCAACCGCTTCTGACCCTGCTCCGATGCAGTTTTATGCTCCTTTTGCAGGTGCAGCTATCGGTGAGTTTTTCAGAGACAGTGGCCGTCCGGCATTAATTGTTTATGATGATTTGTCTAAACAGGCAGTTGCTTACCGTGAGGTTTCGTTGTTATTACGTAGACCTCCGGGACGTGAGGCGTATCCTGGTGACGTGTTTTACTTACACAGCAGATTATTGGAGCGTGCCGCTAAAATCAATGCGAATGATGACATTGCTAAAAACATGAACGATTTGCCTGATTCCATCAAAGGAATTGTGAAAGGTGGAGGTTCGTTAACAGCTTTGCCAATCATCGAAACACAAGCGGGTGACGTTTCTGCATATATCCCTACCAACGTGATTTCTATTACTGATGGACAGATATTCCTTGAGTTAAACTTGTTTAACGCTGGTGTTCGTCCAGCCATCAACGTGGGTATTTCGGTATCGCGTGTGGGTGGTAATGCTCAGATTAAATCAATGAAAAAAGTAGCTGGTACTTTGAAACTTGACCAAGCACAATACCGTGAGTTGGAAGCATTCTCTAAATTCGGTTCGGATTTGGATGCTGCTACCAAAGCAGTACTTGACAAAGGTAGCCGTAACGTGGAAATCCTTAAACAAGGACAGTTTTCGCCAATGAAAGTGGAGCAACAAACTGCTATTCTTTATTGCGGAACCAAAGGCCTGTTGAGAGATGTGCCGGTAAACAAAGTAAGAGAATTTGAAGCAGAATTCATTGCTTTCCTTGAAGCAAAACATAAAAACGTATTAAACGATTTGAAAGCCGGTAAATTAACTGATGACATTACCAACGTATTGGAAACAGTAGCAAAAGATTTATCGAGAGGGTATAAAAACTAATTAATTGATGTGCAGATTTACCGATGTGCGGATTAACGCAATTGGTACATTGGTAAATCGGTACATTGGTACATCAATAAAATGGCAAATTTAAAAGAGGTTCGTAATCGTATAGTATCTGTAAGCAGTACGCAGCAGATAACAAGCGCCATGAAAATGGTGAGTGCGGCTAAGTTGCGTAAAGCGCAGGATGCTGTAACTGCTATGCGTCCATATGCAGGCAAACTGAAAGAGATATTAGAGAACTTAAGTGCAAGCATAGCTGACGGAACATATTCGCAACAGCGGGAAGAAAAAAAAGTATTACTTGTTGTTATTACCAGCAACAGAGGTTTGTGTGGCGGATTTAATGCAAACGTTATCAAGCAAGCAAACCGTCTTATAAGAGACGAATATAAAGGGGCAAAAGTATCGGTACTTTGTATTGGTAAAAAAGGAACCGATTTTTTTAAGAAAACGGAACATGGAATTGTAGGAACAGATATGCCACGTGCATTAAATGAACTTTTTGACCAATTAACATTTGCCAATGTTGCTCCTGTTGCCGAAAGAATAATGCAATTATTTGCTGATGGAGAATTTGATAAAGTAGAATTGATTTACAACCAGTTTAAAAATGCTGCGGTGCAAATTACTACTACCGAACAATATCTTCCTGTGTTGCCTCCAGCAAAACAGACAACAGGTAACAAACAACTGACAACCGACTATATTTACGAACCGGACCAGGAAGAAATTGTAAAAACATTGATTCCTCTTTCCTTAAAAACCCAGTTGTTTAAAGCATTACGCGATTCGTTAGCTTCTGAACATGGAGCACGTATGACAGCCATGCACAAAGCAACCGACAATGCTGGTTCGTTAATTAAAGAATTAAAACTGATGTACAACAAAGCCCGTCAGGCTGCTATTACTAATGAGATATTAGAGATTGTGGGTGGTGCGGAAGCGTTGAATGGGTAATTAGTTCATTAGTCATTGGTTCATTAGAATAGGGGTACAAGAAATTGTGCCCTTTTTTATATCCACATGAAAGCCTTTAATTATAAGACCATTGAACAAATGAACTATCCAACCAATCAACTTTTTAACTACCTTCGCACCCCTTTAGAAAGAAAATAGAAATGGAGAACATACGTAACTTCTGTATTATTGCACACATTGACCACGGAAAAAGTACGTTGGCAGATAGATTATTGGAATATACCAACACCATCAACAAGCGCGACATGCAAGCGCAGGTGCTGGACGATATGGATCTGGAGAAAGAAAGAGGCATTACCATAAAAAGTCATGCTATCCAAATGGATTATGAATTGAATGGCAAAAAATATGTTCTTAACCTGATTGATACTCCCGGGCATGTTGATTTTTCGTACGAAGTTTCCCGCTCAATTGCTGCCTGCGAAGGTGCTTTGCTGATTGTGGATGCTGCTCAGGGAATACAAGCTCAAACCATTTCGAACTTATATCTTGCTTTAGGAAACGATTTAGAGATAATCCCCATTTTAAATAAAATAGATTTGCCAAGTGCAGAGCCCGAAGCGGTGAAAGACCAGATAGTGGATTTGCTGGGTTGTAAGCGGGAAGAAATTTTAGCTGCCTCCGGCAAAACAGGCATGGGAGTATACGATATTCTGGAAGCCATTGTAAACCGTGTTCCTGCTCCAAAAGGTAATCCTACTGAGCCATTGCAGGCATTGATATTTGATTCGGTGTATAATTCTTTTCGTGGAATTATTGCTTATTTCAAAATCATTAACGGAACCATCCGCAAAGGAGATAAGGTAAAATTTGTGGCAACAGAAAAAGAATACAGCGCTGATGAGATTGGGGTTTTACGATTGAAACAAGAGCCAAGAACTTCATTGAGCACTGGTGATGTGGGGTATATTATTTCAGGAATAAAAGATGCGAGAGAGGTAAAAGTGGGTGATACAATTACTACTGTTGCTAATCCTTGCGAAGCAGGAATACAGGGTTTTGAAGATGTAAAACCAATGGTGTTTGCCGGTATTTATCCGGTGGATACCGAAGATTTTGAAGAGCTTCGTTATTCGATGGAGAAGCTTCAATTGAATGATGCTTCCCTTACCTGGGAACCGGAATCATCTGCTGCATTGGGCTTTGGTTTCCGTTGCGGATTTTTGGGAATGTTGCACATGGAAATTATTCAGGAACGATTGGAGCGGGAGTTTAATATGACCGTTATTACCACTGTTCCCAACGTTTCGTATCATGCTTATACCACAAGAAACGAATTAATAACAGTTAACAATCCTTCCGATTTGCCCGACCCAAGTACTTTGGATAGAGTGGAAGAGCCATATATTAAAGCACAGATAATTACCAAAACTGAATACGTGGGCAATATTATGAGCCTTTGTATTGGCAAGCGTGGAATCATTACCGGACAAGTGTATCTTACCACCGACCGTGTGGAACTGATGTTTGATATGCCTTTGGGCGAAATTGTTTTTGATTTTTATGACCGTTTAAAAACCATTTCCAAAGGATATGCTTCCTTCGATTATCAGCCATTGGATTACCGTGCCAGTTTTCTTGTTAAGTTAGACATCCTGCTGAATGCAGAGCCTGTGGATGCTCTTTCAGCATTAATACATAGGGATAATGCCTACGCTTTTGGTAAAAAACTATGCGAAAAGTTAAAAGAATTAATACCCCGTCAGCAGTTCGAAATACCTATACAAGCTGCCATAGGAGCCAAAATAATAGCCCGCGAAACCATAAAAGCCATGCGAAAAGATGTAACTGCCAAATGTTATGGTGGTGATATTTCGCGTAAACGAAAATTACTTGAAAAGCAAAAAGAAGGTAAAAAACGGATGCGCTCGGTGGGTAGTGTCGAAATTCCTCAATCTGCTTTTATGGCTGTGCTTAAATTGAACGATTAGTTCTCATTAAAGGTTCTACCTTTTAAAAAGGTAGAACCTTTATGACGGCAACTAGTATTTTCTTGTTAAAATAAAGAGTAATTTATGCTTCCTTTATCGCTTGGTTTGTTTTATAACTGATTGATTACGAACAAAAATCCACGCAAGTCCGAAAATCATTTCCGAACATCCGCTAATTGCTTCCGGACATCCGCTTTTCATTTTCGGACATCCGCTAATCGTTTTCGGACGTCCGCTCATCATTTCCGGACGTCCGCTAATCATTTCCGGACATCCGCTTTTCATTTTCGGACATCCGCTTTTCATTTTCGGACACCCGCTTTTCATTTCCGGACACCCGCCAATCGTTTTCTGACATCCGCTAATCATTTCCGGACACGCGCTAATCGTTTTCGGACTTGCGCTTACGAAAAACTCACTTAAGTCCAAAAATTCCTTACTTGTTTTTACAATTTTTAATGGTATTTTATATTCAAACCTACCTTGCATCTAATTCTTCCAAAAACTATTTTTCTTCACCATATATATAAGGCCTAACCAAATAAACCCTTACTTTTGATTTTGAATAAAGAAAACTACTTCAATAAAATGAAAAAAGGAATATTGGTTTTTGTGATGATGATAGTAAACAAACAACTGACATAACGAGGAGGAAACCTATTTTAGCAAAACAATAATGGTCTATCAAAACAAGCGTTTAGTCTGAATTACAAGCAAACACTCTTCTTCTTCCAAAATAAAATCTTATTTTCGCATCTCAAAACAAAAATTCTAATCAAATGAAAAAAGCTACACTACTTATTACCTGTTTGTTTTCAATGGGGGCATTGATGGCACAGCAGTCTAAACACAAAAACATTCCTGATTCAGGTTCTATAACCTGCTCTCAAATGGGAGTTACCAAACCATTGCGCGAACTATTTCCGGTGGAAGCACCCGAAAAAAAATACCGCAAAAGAGGGGAAGAACAAGAAGACAGAGAACACAACATCCCTCAAAAATTTTTGAAGACGGTTGAAAAAGATGGTCCTGCTTATGGTAATGACGATGCCACGATGCAAAAAGAACCCGGAACCATACAGGGCCACGCGCCTATTCAGAATTTTGCCGGACAATCTGCTGCAGGATTTTATCCTTTAGACCCTTCGGGAGCTGTAGGTCCCAATCATTATATTCAAATGATTAACTCCACTACTTTTAAAGTTTATAATAAAAGCACAGGTGCTGTGATGCTTACCGGTACGCTTGGTAATTTATGGGCACCTGTAACCCCAAATGATGGCGACCCTATTGCACTTTACGACAAAGCTGCTAACCGCTGGTTCATGAGTCAGTTTGGGCAGTCGGGCAACAAAATTTACATTGCTATTTCGCAAACTGCCGACCCATTAGGCTCTTGGTACACTTACACATTTACCTCTCCTTCTTTTCCCGATTATTTAAAATTTTCGGTTTGGCAAGATGGATATTACATGACATCCAACCAAGCACAAAAAGTATTTGCATTCGAAAGAACCAAAATGTTATTAGGTCAAACAGCACGGTCGGTGTATCATACTTTTTCTCCTCCAAATGCAGGTTATTTCTTTGTACCTCTTGCAGGCGATTCGGGCGATGGAACCTTGGCACCAGCAGGCACACCATGTCCTGTGTTTTCTTATTCAGATAACGGTTGGGGTAGTGGTTACACGGATGCCATAAATATTTTTAAATGCACCACCAATTGGGTTCCAACAACAGCCACTATGACTATTGCGTCAGCAGGCTCGGTGCCCTGCACTGCTTTCGATGCTTCGTATAATGCAAGTTGGAACGATATTTCTCAACCCGGAACAACACAAAAATTAGATGGAATTGGTGGCACATTGATGTTTAGAGCACAATGGAAACCATGGAACGGTGCAGGATACAACTCCGTGGTGTTAAGTTGGGGAGTAAAAATAAGTACTACTCAACGAAGCATAAAATGGTGCGAACTTCATCAAGACCAAACCACCGGAGTATGGACCATGTTTCAGCAAGGTATTTATACACCTGATACTAACAACCGTTGGATGGGAAGTATAGCAATGGATGATTATGGCTCTATTGGTTTGTGTTACATGAAGGACAATGCAACCAACATTTATCCGAGTCTGTATTATACAGGCAGAAGAACCTGCGACCCTTTGGGAACATTGCCTGTAACCGAAGAATTGGCAAAAGCAGGCACAGCTTCTCAAGTGGGAGTGAACCGAGATGGAGATTATTCTCAAACCACCCTCGACCCTGATGGCGTTACCTTTTGGCACACCGGAATGTATATGGGAGCAGGTGGTGCTCAAAAAACACAAATCTATTCGTTTCAAATTACACCTTGTACTGTTACCAACCCACCGGTGGCAGCTTTCACAACAATAAATACAACAGTATGTGCCAATGTTCCTGTAACATTCAACGACCAGAGTACCAATTTCCCTACATCATGGGCTTGGTCTTTTCCTGGCGGAACTCCTGCTAGTTCTACCTCTCAAAACCCTACAGTTACTTATACCAATCCCGGAACTTACAATGTATCGCTTACTGCAACCAATGGTGTTGGAAGTGGTTCTAACACGCTATCAAATTACATTACTGTGAATGCAACCCCTTCAACACCAGTGGCAAGTGTTAATTCACCATTGTGTTCGGGTGCTGCCAATATTATTAACCTTACCACACCTGCTGTGGCAGGGGTAACTTACAGTTGGACAGGTCCCGTATCGTTTACATCGGCTTTGCAAAACGCAACCCGTCCTGCCACATCACTTTCGTTTGGTGGAAATTATATTCTCACAGAAACCCTGAATGGTTGTACTTCTCAGCCCGATACAGTGGTAGTGGTTATTAATGCCACCCCGGGAACACCTGTAATTACAGCTAACACACCAGTGTGTGTTGGCAACACTTTAACCATGACAGTTCCTACTGTTTCGGGTGCTACGTATAGTTGGACAGGTCCCAACTCATTTACATCAGGCACACAAAATCAATCCATACCTAATGCAACCACTGCAATGGCAGGAACGTATTCGGTAACGGTTACCTCCGCATTGGGTTGTACATCATTAGTGGGAACAAAAGTGGTTGCAGTAAACACCCTACCTCCTACTCCAACCATTACTCAAAATTGGAATGTACTTACTTCAAGTTCTGCCGTAGGCAATCAGTGGTACCTGAACGGAATATTGATTCCGGGAGCTACAAGTCAAACCTACACCATGACTCAGAATGGTGTTTACACCGTAATTGCTACCGTAAGCACTTGCCCTTCGGCTGTTTCGGCTGCAATGAATGTAACCAATCTGGGAATCGCTGAATTAACCGAAGGTGGTACACTTGTTATTTCGCCAAACCCAAATCAAGGAGTGTTTAGTATTTCGTTTATTGCCTCAAGCAAGAAAAACTATAAACTTAAATTGTTTAACGAGCTTGGACAGGTGGTTTACGAAAAACAGTTAACCAATGTATCAGGAGAATTTAAACAGAACATTGATGTGAGCACTTACGGGAAAGGAGTATATATGTTTACTTTATCAGACGATAAAAATCAAACAGTGAAACAAATAATAGTTGAGTAGTCATTGGTCATTGGTCATTGGTTTAACACTTACTATTAAACAAAAAGTCCTGCTTCGAAAAACGAAGCAGGACTTTTTTAATTCTAATGAACTAATGACTAATGACTGATGAACTAATCAACCAATAACTATTGACTAATGACCAACGACAAAATAGATTCGAAAATAAAACGCCCATCCGTATTACTTAATTCAGTATCAACTGCCCGCTCAGGGTGGGGCATCATTCCAAAAACATTTTTACCTGCATTACACACACCTGCAATATTATCAAGAGCACCATTGGGGTTAGCTTCTTCCGTAATTTTTCCGGCTTGGTCGCAATAACGGAAAATAATTTGTCCGTTAGCATTCATTTCTTTCAACGTTTCGGTATCAGCATAATATTTCCCTTCGCCATGTGCAATCGGAATTTTAAGAACTTGGTCGCGTGGAATAGTAGCGGTAATTAATGCTTTGTTTGTTTGCGGTTTTATAAAAACATTTTTGCAAATAAATTTTCGTTCGTCATTGTGCATCAATGCACCCGGAACCAAACCTGCTTCGCACAAAATCTGAAACCCGTTACACACCCCCAACACATATCCGCCTGCATGTGCAAACTCAATTACCTTTTCCATGATGGGCGAAAAACGGGCAATAGCACCTGAGCGCAAATAATCACCATAAGAGAACCCTCCGGGAAGTACAATAAAATCGCATCCTTTCAGGTCGGTGTCTTTGTGCCACAGTTCCACCACTTCTTGTTTCATCACGTTGCGCAATGCGTAAATCATGTCTTGATCGCAATTGGAACCTGGAAAAATAACTACTCCGAATTTCATGTTTTATTAAATTAAATGTTTGATGCCACAAAGTTAAAAATACTTTGCGAAGTCGTTAATTAAAATGGATGCAATAAAAAAAAGAAAAATAATTTCTCCCCAACCTTCTTTTTTTAAGTGATAAAAATAATTGACCGAAAAAAAAGTAAAAGGTATAGCTAACACACTAAAATAAGGAGACGAAAGTTCGGGTGCCAGAAACAACGACCCAACACAAAACAGAAAAAACCAGATAACAAACAATAAATTCTTTTTTGTTTTTTGAGAGCCTAATAAAATGCTTCCTGCAAGTTTAGTAAACGATAATAAAACAACGATACCACTCGAAACAAGCAATAAATAGTAGGTTGCAGAAAAGTCGAACGAAGGACGCTCGTGATAAACAAAGTAAGCCAACTTGTCGAACCAATATGAACCCAAAATGTCGTTCCAAAAGTAATAAGCAAAAACAAAACAATACGGAACCAACACACCAATAAACGAAACCAACCATTCGCGAAGGTGAAACGCACGAAATATAAGGAGCCCAAAACCAAGTAAGGGAAATAAAATAATACTTGGAAAATAAAAAAGTGATGCCAGTGAAAGTAAAAATCCTGCATCAAACACTTCCGAAAAAGCAGTAGTTCTTCGGTACGATGAAAACAATTTGTGAACCGCAAAAATAATAAAAAGGTTAGCCACCATGGATGGGTGAAACATTAGCATTGCAGGGCTATTGCTCATAGACAATGCATAAAACAAAGCCGGAAGAAATGTTTTTCGCTCCACAATTTCGTTTTCATTTACCACAAAATTTATTAAAAACGAACCACCAATAATCAATAAAAACGAAACAACAACACCCACCAGAGGCAGTGCATTCACGTATTTTGCACATACATCAAAAAGCAATGTGGAATGCGAAGCATTGATAGATGAAGGAGCCACAAAAGCAGCTACCCAAAACACCAGTGCAAACAAAGGCAGAATAAAAAAATAAGATGGGTTGTTGTTTTTAAAAAATCGTATCAGCATTCAGCGGATAAAATTAGGTTAAAAAAAGTAGTGACCGTATAAATAATATTAGTATTTTTGAGCCACTAATTAAAAAAATTATTGATTATGAATATGACAGATGTATTTAACGGTATCGGAAGTTTTTTCCAATGGACTTTTAAAATTATGAAACCAATGGGTTTTGGTACCAATTTATTTTTCTGGTTGCTAATTGTTGTGTTGGTTATTACTTGGCTTCGTATGCAGGCTAAATACAACAAAGAAGCAAAAGCAAATAACACCATGGCATAATCGCCTTTTTCCCTGTTTTATTAAACGGGTTTTAAATTATTACAGAATGAAAAAACGCATCTGTTTATTTTTCTTACTAATTTCTGCCCATTGTTTTGCACAGGATTCTGTTGCAACAAAAAAAATTTCTAATGAAATCGGTGTCAATTCTGTCTTGTTAATCAAACAGGTTTTAAGCAACAACCCTTCCAATACACTTTCTCAACTTCCTTATCAAGTTATTTATACATTACATTTTAATAAAAGTGGTATCGGAGTACGCCTCGGATTAGGTATCAACCAATCTTCCACCGAAACAGAAATTCAGGGTTTAAATTCTCCCCGAAAAACTACTTCGTTTTCAAGTTCCATTCGTTTGGGGATAAACAAAAACTTTGTGACCTATAAAAAAATTGTGTGCAATGCTTTTCTCGATATTACCAACGACCAGGCTAACTCCGAAACCACTACCGAAACCACCGACCAGTTTAATGTTTCTACTTTAAGAGAAAAAATTTCCAGCAAATCTTCTTCCACCGGAGGGGAGATTGGCTTCGGAGTAAAATATTGTTTCAACAAACACATTGCACTCTACATCGAAACTCCTTTGCAAATAAAATTTACTGCCACCAACGAAACCGATGAACTAACCACCATCGACTCCAACGGTGCAACTACAGCTTTCGAACAAACAATAAGCAACACAAAAGGCACCTCAACAAAAATATTTTTACCAACCACCTTATTTCTTAACATCATCTTCTAATGAAAAACAAACTCCTCCTCAGCCTCACTTTTTCGTTCATCCTGCTATATGCAGGATGCAAAAAAATGGAAACAGACAACAGCAATTATTCCAACGAGCCCATATTGCCCGCATCACCTTACAACTACACCAATTCATCAAACGACAATTTAGCAACATTAGGCAGAGTGTTATTTTATGATAAAAAATTATCATTAAACAATTCTGTTTCCTGCGGCAGTTGTCACAAACAAATAAAAGCTTTTGCTGACGATAAACAATTTAGTGTCGGATTAAAAGACAGTGTGACAAGAAGAAACTCTCCACCTGTTGCTTTACATTCTGCCTCTTTATTTTGGGACGGAAGAGCTGCCAACTTTCACGACCTAGCATTGATGCCTTTGGTAAACCATGTGGAGATGATGAATTACGACATATCCCGTTTAGTAGATAAAATTCAAAACACTTCATACTATCCCGATTTGTTTGTTAAAGCATTTGGAAATAGCAACGTCAGTATCGACCATGTTCAAACTGCCATTGCAGAGTTTTTGGGCAATTTTAATTTTTTTAATAATAAATATGTTCAGTCGTGGGGAGGAAATATTACTTTAACACAAATGGAATTGCTTGGCAAAAGTTTATTTTACGGGAAAGCAAAGTGTGGAAATTGTCACAGCGGAAATACTTTTTCAGGTTGGGAAAACGGTGGAGAGTGCATCGGTCTGGACGATGAATACACAGACAACGGCATTGGAGAGCGCACGCACAACACTGCAGATAATGCCAAATTCAGAGTACCTACATTATTAAACATCGAATACACCGCACCATACATGCACGATGGGCGTTTTAATACTCTCGAAGAAGTAGTGGAACATTACAATTCAGGAATTCACAATCATCCTAACCTAAGCTGGGCATTGCAAAATACAAGTAGTTTGGATAATTTAACAGAACAGCAGGCGTTGCTCTTGCTCGACCTTAATCATGATGGAATAATTTCAACAGACGAAATGCCCGCACCAGTTGCAGTAAAATTAAACTTAAACAACACCGAGAAAAAAGCATTAGTAGCTTTCCTCAAAGCCTTGTCCGACCCATCTGTGTTTACCGATGTGCGCTTCAACGACCCGTTTGTGAAGCGTTAAAAGTACCAACAATCAGTTTGTTTCACGCAAAGACGCAAAGAACGCAAAGCTTATCCTCAAACTTTTTCTCTGCGTTCTTTGCGTCTTTGCGTGAAATTTTTTTTCGCTTTGCGAGAAATTTTCCCTTTAAGAATAATAAACTTTCAAATCCTCACCAATATCTCTGCGGTAATATTTTCCTTCGTAATTAATCCGCTCTGCATTAGCAAACGATTTTGTTAATGCCTCCTCCATCGTTTCTCCATAAGAGGTTACCGCAATCACTCTTCCTCCATTTGTTACAATGGTTTCTTCTCTTGACTCTTGATTCTTATCTCTTGACTCCTTCAAAGTTCCCGCATGAAAAGCAATACTTCCCACTACTTTATCCAACCCCGATATTACTTTCCCCTTATGATAATCTTCAGGATAACCACCAGATACAAGCATTACAGCGGTAGCAAAACGACTATCCACTTCAAAAGTTTTTTCATTCAAATTACCACAAGCCACTCCCGAAAACAAATCCAGCAAATCCGATTTAATTCTTGGAATCACCACTTCCGTTTCAGGGTCCCCCATTCTCACATTGTATTCTATCACCTGCGGCTCACCATCCACATTCATCAGCCCAATAAAAATAAAACCCTTGTAAATTATTCCCTCCGCTTTCAAACCATTGATGGTTGGAATAATAACCCGCTCTTCCACTTTTTTTATAAATGCTTCATCTGCAAATGGCACAGGAGATATTGCCCCCATTCCACCAGTGTTTAAGCCCGTATCCTGTTCTCCTATCCGTTTATAATCTTTTGCTGCCGGCAATATTTTATACGAATTTCCATCCGTGAGCACAAACACCGAAAGCTCTATCCCTTTCAAAAATTCTTCTATCACCACTTTTGCAGATGCGTTTCCAAACTTAGCATTAGCAAGCATTTCCGTAAGTTCCATTTTTGCATCTGCCAAATTAGTGGGTATCATCACTCCTTTGCCAGCCGCCAAACCATCCGCTTTCAATACATAAGGAGGAGATAATGTTTCTAAAAACAATAACCCTTCTGCCAACGTTTCTTTGGTAAATGTTTCGTACCGTGCAGTAGGTATGTTGTGTCGAATCATAAACTGTTTCGAAAAATCTTTACTTCCTTCCAGTTGTGCCCCATCTCTCTGCGGACCAATAACTGCAACCCTTTTCAATTCTTCATCTCCCAGAAAAAAATCATGAATACCTTTCACCAGCGGGTCCTCCGGACCCACCACCACCATTGTTATTTCATGGTCGAGAACAATTTTTTTTACACCAATAAAATCTGTAGGAGAACAATCAACATTTGTCCCAAAAGCCGAAGTGCCTGCATTTCCGGGAGCAATATAAAGGTGAGTACACTTATCACTTTGAGCCAGTTTCCACGCAAACGCATGTTCCCTGCCCCCCGAACCGAGAATTAAAATATTCATAATAAATTTTTTTGCAAAGAAACGAAATAAAAGAAGAGGAACTCTAATTTCTAAATCCTAATTGCGAATCTCCTATTCGTTATTCGGAAAATTCGTTATTCGTAGTCCTAAAATTCAAACTTATACCCAACACCCTTCACCGTCTTAATATAATCATCACCCAACTTTTCGCGCAATTTGCGCACATGCACATCAATGGTTCTATCACCCACCACCACATCACCACCCCACACACTATCCAAAATCACCTCCCTCGTAAACACCTTGCCAGGCTTTGAAGCCAACAACTCCAACAACTCAAACTCTTTTTTAGGAAGATTCAATGCCTTCCCATCCTTTACCACCACAAACCCCTCACGGTCAATTTTTATACCACCCAAATCCGACTTATCAACCACCACCTGCTCAATATTTCCCCTTCTCAACAACGCTTTTATACGACTCACCAACACCCTCGGCTTAATCGGCTTATTAATATAATCATCCGCTCCCACCTCAAAACCCGCAATCTGAGAGTAATCCTCATTTCGAGCCGTCAAAAAAGCAATCAACACATCCTTCAAACCCGGCAATGTCCGTATCTCTCTACACGTCTCAATCCCATCCATATCCGGCATCATCACATCCAAAATAATCAAGTGAGGCGACACCTTTTTAGCCATCTCAATAGCCTGTTTGCCGTTAGTAGCCGTATAAATGTCGTACCCTTCCTTTTTCAAATTGTACGACAAAAATTCCAGGATATCCGCCTCATCATCCACCAACAAAATTTTTACAACATCACTCATTTTTTTTATTTTTAAACCATGCAAATATCCGAATTAGTTAGCTCATCCATGTTAAATAATAATTAACAAACTATTACCATAATAACACTACAACAATCCTCCGAACTCGCTCTTTTCCCCTTCGAACTCGGTCCTTTCCGAGTTTGGAGGTTCTATTCCTAATTCTTAATTCCTAAATCCCAATTCCTAAATCCTAAATCCAAATTATTTTTTGGGCAGACAATTTATCGCTTCGTACCAAGTGCCTTCCCGCCCTCACGCGGTATCTTTTTTAAACTTTTTTTCCCTGCGGGGCAAAGGATAGGGCAAACAGCGAGTGGTTGTTTGAGCCAGCTTGTGCGATTGCAGGATACTTCGCACGGGTCGGGTGCAGTTTGATAATGAATCGCTTTGTCGAACATTCAAATAATATCCACAAAAAAAACACACTCAACAACTCTCCTCCCCGCCCAACTCAGTCCTTTCCAAGTTTGGAGGTCCCATTCCTAAATCCTAATTCCCCTTCCCCTTCCTCAAAAAATCATTAATCTCCTTCAAATACCCCACCTCCTTCATCACAGCCTCCAACTCAGCAGTTTTCGATTCCAGCATTTTTTCACACTCCGAAACCACCACTTTCTCTTCCACCCTCGTAATACCATCTTGGTACTGAGAAAGAACAACAAAAAAATCATAATCCATCGCAACACAAATCTCTTTCAAAAAATCTGTTTGAACCGATTTGTAACCAAAAAGTCTGCTCACACTCCCACGCGAAATTTTTAACTTAATTGACAAATCCAAAGTGGACAATTTTTTTTCTTTTGCCACCTTCTCGATAAAATAACCGATTGCTATATCCATAATAATATAATTTTTTTTCCAAAAATAACACTTATTCCAATACACCCCACCCCCTACCTACCTCATTTTTTTCTCATCAAATCAAAATACAATTCATCAAAACACTTAAAAACAGTCATTTACCTGGATATTTCGGTGTAATTGAGCACCCCATTTCGGAGTAAATTGAGCAGTGGAAGTTAACATCTAAATTAGATACGATAATTGTTTGCAAAATTAGTTTAATTATTATTTGTTTCTGTATTTATTTTAACAATTGTTTTTTTTTTTCTG
>CANIQT010000035.1 GCA_947469885.1 Bacteroidota bacterium | reverse complement strand
GCTGCTGACTCGTTTGCATCTGCTGTTGAACGGATAGTTGCTTCTGCTGATACCTGTGCATCTGTATATGCATTTGCTGATGAGCCTGCTGCTGTGATTGCTGCTGCATTTGCTGCATCACCTGCTACTCTTGCTGCTGCTTCTGCTGTAACATCTGAGTTTAATGCAGTTTTTACTGCATCAACAAATGCTGTTGTAGCTATTGTAGTATTAGCAGTTCCAGGAGCTTGTGTTGTAGCGGTTGGGTTTCCTGTTAATGCAGGGCTGTCGGCTAAAACTACTGCGCCTGTACCAGAAATTTGAATTGTACCTGTACCTAAGTTACCTAAACCTAAGTTATTTCTTGAAGTCTGAACGTTAGTAACGTCAGATAAGTTATTTGCTTTTACCATAAGACCAGAGATATCCTGAACTGCACCTGGTAAACCAGCTACACCCTGAGTACCAGATGGACCTTGAATACCTTGAGGACCGATAGGACCTTGAATACCTTGAGCACCTACAGCACCAGTTGCACCTACGTCACCTGTTGCACCTGTAGAACCAGTTGCACCTGTTGAACCAATAGCACCAGTAGCACCGGTAGCACCAATTGCACCTGTTGATCCAGTAGCACCAGCAACACCAGTATTACCTGTAGCACCCTGAGCACCTGTTGCACCTGTTGCACCATTAGCACCAGTAGAACCAGTTAAACCTTGGATACCTTGAACACCAGCAGGACCAGCTGCACCAGTAACACCAGCAGGACCTTGAGCACCTACTGCACCGTTAGTTCCGTCAGCACCAGCTGCACCAGTAGCACCTGTAGCACCTACTGAACCTGTAGCACCCGTTGCACCCACTCCGCCAGTAGCACCAGTAGCACCTAAACTACCTGTAGCACCAGTTGCACCAGTTGCACCATTATTACCTGTTGCACCAATAGCACCAATTCCGCCAGTTGCACCATTAGCACCTGTAGCACCAGTAGCACCATTAGCACCCTGAGCACCAGCAGGACCAGCTGCACCAGCTGCACCAGCAGGACCAGCTGCACCGTTAGTTCCATTAGTTCCGTTTAATCCGTTAGTACCATTAGTACCAGCAGGACCTTGAGCACCTGTAGCACCAGCAACACCTACTGCACCTTGAGCGCCAGTTGCACCAACTGCACCAACTCCTCCAGTAGCACCAGTTGCTCCGTCTATACCATTTGTACCATTACCACCAGTTGCTCCAGTTGCACCAGTTGAGCCAGTAGCTCCGGTTGCACCTGTAGCACCATTTGTTCCATTAACACCATTAACACCGTTAGATCCGGCAGGACCAGCTGCACCAGCTGCACCAGCAGGACCAGCTGCACCATTAATTCCGTTTGTACCATTTGTACCGTTAGTTCCATTTGTACCAGCAGCACCTGTAGCACCTGTTGCACCAGCAGCACCGTTAGAACCAGTAGCACCAACAAGACCTTGAGCGCCAGTAGCGCCAGTAGCTCCTGCAGCACCAATAGAACCAGTTGCACCTGTTGAGCCAACTGCACCTGTAGCACCAGTAGCACCAACTGCACCTGTAGCGCCTGTAGCACCAACTGCCCCAGTAACACCAATAGGACCTTGAGCACCTGTAGCACCATTAGCACCTGCAGCACCAACACCACCAGTTGCTCCTGTTAATCCAATTGAGCCTGTAGCACCAGTTGCTCCTATAGCACCTTGAGCACCAGCAGGACCAGCTACACCTTGAGCACCAGCAGGACCAGCATTACCTGGAGCACCCGCTGCACCGTTAATACCAGCAGCACCAGTTGCACCTACTGCACCTGTTGCACCTGTTAAACCTATAGGACCTTGAACGAAAGAATCAGCACCAGTTGCTCCTACAGCACCTGTTGCACCTGTTAAACCTATTACACCTTGAGAGCCAGTAGCACCAATTGCACCTGTTGCTCCTACAGCACCTGTTGCACCTGTTGCACCTGTTAAACCTATTACACCTTGAGAGCCAGTAGCACCAATTGCACCTGTTGCACCTACTGCACCAACTGCACCTGTAGCACCTATATCACCTGTAGCACCAATTGCACCAGTAGCACCAATTGCACCTGTTGCACCAACTACTCCTGTTGCACCAATTGCTCCTGTTGCACCTACTGCACCTGTTGAGCCAATTGCTCCTGTTGCACCAACAACTCCGGTTGCACCAACTGCGCCTGTTGAGCCAATTGCTCCTGTAGCACCTATATCACCAGTAGCACCAATAGCACCTGTTGCACCTACTACTCCAGTTGCACCTACTGCACCTGTTGAGCCAATTGCTCCTGTAGCACCTATATCACCTGTTGCACCAACTGCACCTGTTGAGCCAATTGCTCCTGTAGAACCAATTGCACCTGTTGAGCCAATTGCTCCTGTAGCACCTATATCACCTGTTGCACCAACTGCGCCTGTTGAGCCAATTGCTCCTGTAGAACCAATTGCACCAGTAGCACCAATTGCACCTGTAGCACCTATATCACCTGTTGCACCAACTGCGCCTGTTGAGCCAATTGCTCCTGTAGAACCAATTGCACCAGTAGAACCAATTGCACCAGTAGCACCAATTGCACCAGTTGCACCAACTACTCCTGTTGCACCTGTATCACCAGTTGCACCTACTGCACCTGTAGCACCAACCGCGCCAGTAACACCTAATGCACCAGTTGCACCTACTGCACCAGTAGAACCTACCGGACCAGCAACAAAGGAATCAGCACCTGTAGCACCAATAGCACCAGTAGCACCTACTGCACCTGTTGCGCCTATTGCACCTGTGTTACCTTGAATACCTTGAATTCCCTGAATACCTTGAGCACCAGTTGCACCAGTAGCACCAACGCCTCCTGTAGCACCAACCGGACCACCAGAAGGACCAGTAGCACCTGTTAAACCTGTAGGACCAGTAGCACCTACAGTTCCCTGAGGACCTAAAGCACCCTGAGCACCTTGAATACCTTGTACACCTGGTGTACCTTGAATACCTTGAACACCTTGAGAACCAGCAGGACCTTGAGGACCTGTAGCACCTGTATTACCAGTAGGACCAGCTGTACCTGCTACACCTGTAGCTCCCTGAGGACCTGTTGCACCTGTTGCACCTGTTGCACCAACTGCAGTTTGCCATGATGCTAAACCAGCAGCATCAGAAGTTAACACTTTTCCAGCTCCCGGAGTTCCACCTGTTATTTTGATTGTACCTGTTTGAAGCATTCCATTCACATGAAGTTTTGCTCCAGCAGCAGGAGAAGATGTACCAATACCTACCCCAGCATTATTATTAAATATGTTTGCACTATTAGTTACCCAAGTTGTACCATTCCAATAAGGAGTGTTACCAGCAACAGCACCAGCAGACAATAAACCTGTAGCACCTGTTGCTCCTGTTGCACCTACTGCACCATTTGTTCCGTTAGTTCCATTTGCGCCTGTAGCACCAATAGCACCATTTGTTCCGTTAGTTCCATTTGAACCTGTAGCGCCAGTAGCACCATTTGTTCCGTTAGTTCCATTTGCACCAACTGCACCAGTAGCACCTGTAGCTCCATTTGAACCATTTGTTCCATTCGTACCAGCTGCACCTGCAGCACCAGTTGCACCGTTAGCACCAGCTGCACCATTTGTTCCGTTAGTTCCATTTGCACCCGTTGCGCCAGTTGCTCCATTAGCACCTGCTACCCCTGCTGCACCATTTGTTCCGTTTGTACCGTTTGCTCCTGTTGCACCAGTTGCTCCATTAGCACCCGCTACACCAGCAGCACCATTTGCTCCGTTTGTACCGTTTGCGCCAGTTGCACCAGTTGCTCCATTAGCACCCGCTACACCAGCAGCACCATTCGCTCCGTTTGTACCGTTTGCGCCAGTTGCACCAGTTGCTCCATTAGCACCCGCTACACCAGCAGCACCATTCGCTCCGTTTGCACCTGTAGCACCTGTTGCTCCGTTAGCTCCCGCTGAACCGTTTGTACCATTGGTTCCGTTTGTACCAGCGGCACCTGTTGCGCCAGTAGCTCCGGCTGCACCATTTGTTCCGTTAGTTCCATTTGCACCTGTAGCACCTGTAGCTCCAGCTGCACCTGCTGCACCAGCAGGACCAGTTGACTGAACCCACACCGTACCATTAAAGTACCAAAAGCCAGTTGTTCCATCGGTTTGATAAACCAATAGTCCAGTGGCAGGAGATGCAATTGCATTTTTTTGAGCCGCTGTCATCCTAGGAACTAAAGCTCCTTTAGTGGTTGACGTTACATCAATAGCAGCTGAAGGATCAGCTGTTGAACCTGTCGCATTAATACTTACGCCATTCTGGGCATATGTATTTCCAGTTATTGCCGATAGAGCAACTACTGCAAGAGTAAAAAGAAACCTTTTGAGGTTTTTCGATTTACCATTTTCGGTGTTAGTAATTTTTTTCATTCGTTTTGTTTTAGGGTTTTTGTTTAATTGATTTTTGTTTTTGTTTTTAGATTAGTAATTGATTTATTTAGTTAATTATTTATTGATTTGTTTTTATTTATTGATTTAATTTAATTGATATTTAAATTAAAAAATGGCCACTTTCAAAACAGCCTTCATTATCATTTCTACTTATTATTAATAAATATAAATACTTGCTTTTGCCCTAAAATCAGGGCATTCGCAAAAACACTCATGTGCCAAAAAATAATTTTCATCTTCCCTTTTCTTTATTCGAGCGGCAATAGTAAGAAATATATTTGAATTAATAGCAAAAATATCTTTTTTTTAACAATTTAATGAACAATCGTTAATGTATGTACTTCAAAAAAATGAATTATATTTTAACGAATCAGCCACCACATTATAATAATAGTGTTTCAACCTATATTTGTTTGTTGGCCTATAAAATTTAAATCTGTTAATTTTTTTGGCAAAAGAATACCATATTTCACAGGAAAACAAATTTATTTTCTTTTGGTAAGACATTATTGTAAACTTATCGTTAAAAACCCCAAAAACAGCGACAAAAAAAATTCTTTAATAAAACAACTCAAAGGTGTTGAGATTGGAAAAACAACAATATTGATAATTCGTAAAGGAGTTATCATTATTCGGATTGGAATAATTCTTATTTGAATAGGAATAATTACTATTCGGATAGAGGTAGTGATTATTCGGATAGGAATGATGATTACTCTTATAGAAATAGTGATTACTCGAATAGGAATGATGGCTATTTCAATAGGAATAATGATTATTCAGATAAGAACAATGACTATTTCAATAGAAATAATGATTATGCGGATAAGAATAATGATCATTTAAAATAAGAATAAAGATTATTGGGATAGCATTATTCACTATTCAAATAGAAATAATGACTATTTCAATAGAAATAGCTCCTGGATGTAATGGAATAATGATTATTGTTGTAAAACGAGGAAAATATAATGTCCCTGACCCATTTTTATTTTTATGATTGATGTAGATTTTTTGTGGTTCATTAATTTTTAGTAATATTGTCGCTATAAATTTAATGATATGAAACTTTTTATTCCAAAATTTTTTATCTGTGTTTTGTTTGTTTGCTGCAGTATTAATGGTTTTGCTCAGCTCGATTTTGTGGACAGAACCAATTCGTTAATCAGAAGTAAGGAGATTGAAAAAGCGCGAAAGTGTATTGATTCGGCAATTGTGGATCCGGATTTTAAAGATGACGGGGACGCTTGGTATTTGAGAGGTTATGTGTATAAAACGATTTACAAAACGAAGGAGAAAGCTAATCGAGAATCGCCTGCACGGCTTACTGCGCTTGAGAGTTTTAAGAATTCGATGAAGTATGATAATGCGGCAGATAATATATTGAAGAACAAAAACGAAATTCAATATTTGGCAGCTTCGCTGTATAACGATGTGATAGCGGGGCTTTCGAGCGAAAATTATCAGGCTTCCTTAAATAATTTCGAGAAATACAAAAAATATCATAGCCTAACGGATACCAATTCAACTGAATCGTTGAATCAGGATATTACCTTTAAACGCTCGTTGGCGGTAATTTACAAAAAATTGTTTGAGAAAAGTACGGTACATGAAACCAAGGTTAAGTATTTTAATTTGGCTACACAGTTGTACACCGAAATACTATTGAGGGTGAAAGATGACCCAACTGCAAAAGTGGAGTTGACAGCTATGAACAAGGATGCAGCACTTTATCAGAACGATGTGGATGCAAGAAAATTTAATCAGGAGTTGGATAAAAAAACAACTACGATTGATAAATTGGATAAAGACAATCAGCTGAAAGAAGAGCAACTGGAGCGCAAAGAGTTGGAAAATAATTTAAAAACGAATGCGATTAAATTGTTGCAACAAGATAAAGAGATAAAAGATAATCAATTGAGGCAGGAGTCTATTATTCGAAATACATTGGTAATTGGATTAGCGATTTTGTTGTTATTTTCGTTGGTTATTATCCGTCAGAGAAATGCGGTGACGAAAGAAAAAAAGAGAAGTGATGAATTGTTGCTGAATATTCTTCCGCTAGAAGTGGCTACAGAGTTGAAAGAAACAGGAAGTGCGAAAGCTAAACTTTATGATAACGTTACTGTTTTGTTTACTGATTTTGTAGGATTTACGATTATAAGCGAGCATCTTTCGCCAGAAGATTTGGTAAAAGAAATACATGGTTTTTATACTGCATTTGATGCTATTATGGAGCGTAATGGTTTGGAGAAAATAAAAACGATTGGTGATGCTTATCTAGCGGTGTGTGGAATGCCACACGAAGACAAAGACCATGCAAAAAAAGCAGTGCAGGCTGCAAAAGAGATTATTGACTTTATCAATGGCAGATTGAATGAAGGAGGAAAATTTAATATCCGAATTGGGGTTAATTCGGGACCAGTGGTGGCTGGTATTGTTGGTGTAAAAAAGTTTGCTTACGATATTTGGGGAGACACTGTGAACACAGCAGCTCGCATGGAACAAAACTCGCAGAGCGGAAAAATAAATATTTCAGGAAGTACTTTCGAGTTGGTTAAAAATGATTTTAAATTTACTTATCGAGGTAAAATAGGAGCGAAAAACAAAGGGGAAGTGGATATGTATTTTGTGGAATAATTAATTTCAGATTTCAGATTATTACTAATGGTTTACTAAATGAGAAAACCCATTCTCTTTTTGTTTTTATTATTTCTCTTTACGCTTTGGCAGCATTTAGAATCGAAATGCCACAGATTCACGGATATAAAATTTATTCTAAAAAACACTTTATTATCTGTGAATCTGTGGCTGCTTATTTTATTAAAATCATAACGTTGAAAACAAAACTTGCATACTATTAAACAAATTTCTACTTTTGAACAAATATTTTTAAATCCATTGCCATGAAAAAATTATTACTTTCTCTTTTTGTTTGTTCTACTGCATCGTTTTCTTTTGCTCAGGAACTTACTCCTGAAGTTATCTCAACTGCAGGTACAAGTATGACTGATGGAACTACTGTATTAGATTTTACAATAGGCGAGCCTGTTACTGCTACATTTGATAACGGCACCAACATTGCCACACAAGGCTTTCATCAAAATGATATGTTAATTACTTCGCTAGACGAACTAGTAAGCAATGATTTCACAGTATATCCCAACCCTACTGTTGACGTAGTAAATATTCAATTTGCAAAACCAAACGAAATGAATGTGATTGAATTGTTTTCGGTAGAAGGAAAATTACTTTCTTCTCAATCGGTTAATTCTTCTACTATTTCGCAAGTGAATATGACCACATATAGTAGCGGAACTTATTTACTGAAAGTACGAAACACTGTTGCAAAAGATTTTACCTTCAGAGTAGTTAAAACAAAATAAACTATTTTATCTTTTATAAAAAAACTCCTTACTTTTTTTGGTAAGGAGTTTTTTGTTTTCAGGTCATTTGTAAAAGCTTATCAACAAGGGCAAAGTGTAACCTTTAAGCCCAAAAATATGAATCAGACTCATGAACCAATAAACCGACCAACTATTCAATTATCTTTGCCCCATGACAAAGAAAGAGCGGTTCGAAAAAGTAATAGATTATTTCTCCAAATATCATCCCATTGCCGAAACCGAATTAAAGTATGATAATCCTTATCAGCTATTGGTGTCGGTTATTCTTTCGGCACAGTGTACCGACAAACGAGTGAATACGATTACATCTGCTTTGTTTCGGGCATTTCCACAGCCTGAAGTAATGGCTATAGCTAGCAGCGATGAAGTATTTCAATATATAAAAAGTATAAGTTATCCAAATAACAAAGCAAAACATTTGGTGGGCATGGCTCGTATGCTGGTTGATGAATTTAAGGGGGTGGTGCCTGCTGATGTGGAAGAGCTTCAGAAACTACCGGGAGTAGGGAGAAAAACGGCTAATGTAATTGCATCGGTGGTTTATAATCAACCTGCAATGGCTGTAGATACGCATGTTTTCAGGGTGTCGGCACGGTTAGGACTAACCACTAATTCTACCACTCCGCTTGAAACCGAAAAACAACTGATGAAATATATTCCGTTAGACAAAGTGGCGGTAGCGCATCATTGGCTAATACTTCACGGGAGGTATGTTTGCACTGCCCGCTCGCCAAAGTGCGAGGAATGTGAATTAAAAATGTTTTGTAAGTATTTCGAGAAATTGCAAAAATGAAATAGCAACAAATTCATACGTTACCCTGAGCTTGTCGAAGGGCGTTATTGGTAACCCTACCCTCTTTTCTTCACAAATTCTGTTTTGAGTACCATAATCGAACCATCCACTTTACCTTCAATTTCCTGTTCGTTGTCGGTTAGCTTAATATTTTTTACTAGCGTGCCTTGTTTCAGCATTAGGCTGCTTCCTTTTACTTTCAAGCTTTTTATCAATGTTACTGAATCGCCATTGTTCAAAATGCTTCCGTTACTATCTTTTACTTCCATAAATTATATTTACTTTTTTTATTCTAAAATTCAACAAATCTGCAAATCAACAATTATTTTTTACGCTCTCTTCTTTTTCTTCGGATATAAAAAAAGCCTGTTGTACCAATAATAATTACAAGAAAGTGAACGAGGTAAGAACGTGACAATCCATCTTCGTTTACAAAACAAAAGAAACGGTCCCATCTAAGTTTTCCATTTTTTGAATTTTGTGATAACGATTTAATAATACCTACATTACCTGAAACAGGATTTTTGGTAGGGTCTTTTATACTCATCCACACAAATACCGGTTTACCCACAATATGGTCTTCGGGAACTACTCCCCAAAAGCGCGAATCGGCAGAATTCTGTCGGTTGTCGCCCATCATAAAATAATAATTGGTTTTAAAGGTGTAGGTTTTTGTTTCCACTCCATTAATATAAATTTTATCCCCTTTTGTTTCCATCGTATTGCCTTCGTAATTAATAATCATACGGCTGTAAAGGCAACTGTTGGAAGTATCAATGTTAATGGTACTTCCAGCTTTAGGTAAAGTCAACGGTCCGAAATTATCAGTATTCCATGGAATGCGTGGATTGTGCGGAAACACATGCGATTCGTAAACACCCTTTTTAACCATTTGCCGTTCAACAGAAATTACATCAGGCATTCCTTTAACTTTTTCAAACGTTGAAACTGGCATGTTTAAAAGGTATTCCACTGTGTCTCCCATAATGTTAGTCAAAAATGTTTCGTCCACATAAATGTCTAATTTGTCCAACACCTTCTCGTTCGGAATAAATCTTCTATCGTTGAAATCGTATTCACCAAAAACAAAACCTTTTGTTCGCACTGTGCAGTGATGTTGTGCATGCTCAGGAGTTTCTACTTTTTTATCGTTAATAAAAACTTCATCATCTCTCACTTCCAGTTTATCCCCTGCAATGGCAATACAGCGTTTTACATAGTTTTCGCGCTTATCGGGCGGGCGGTAAGTAACTTTGCCAAAAGGATGCCCCGTGTATTGATTAATATTTGTTGGTGTATTTACGGTTGCCCACCCAAAATCGCGGCACAGCTGGTAGTAGCTCTGTGCCTGGTCTTCCTGGCTCAACCCTAAAGCAACGGTATCGCCATCGGGATAATTGAACACAACAATATCATTGTTTTTTACAGAGCCGAAACCGGGCAAACGAAAGTAAGGGAGTTTGAACCATTCGAGATACGATTTGGTTGTACCACTGAAAGGCATGGTGTGCATAGCAAACGGAAAAGAAAGGGGAGTGTTCGGAATTTTGGCTCCATAACTTATTTTGCTTACAAAAAGATAATCGCCCACCATCATTGATTTTTCGAGCGAAGAAGTAGGGATAGTAAATGCTTCGAAAAAGAAAGTACGGATAACCGTAGCAGCCACAACTGCAAAAACAATGGCTTCTGTCCATTCGCGAACCATGGAAGGTTTGCGTTTACTCATATCTTCTGGACCAACATATTTAATGTTTTTCTGAAAACCAATATAGAGTAAATAAATAAAACCAAACATGGCAGCAAGTGCACGTTCGGAAAAGCTTCGTTTGTTAAATGCTTTTGCCATCAACAAACACATGATGACATACATCAAAAAATTAACCCCTGGAGTGATGATTAAAAAAATCCACCACCAAGGTTTTTTAATTATTTTGAGCCAAATGATGAAATTATAAACGGGCACAAATGCTTTCCAGCTTTGTTCTCCCGCAAGGGGAAACAATTTCCATAAGCCAATAATGGTGGTAATTGAAAAAATAATTAAGAACAAATAGGAAGTATCCATAAATCAAGTTTAAAGTTAAAAGTTAAAAATTACGGTTACGAATAAACGAATAAAAACCAATCTACTAAACGCATCTGAATTTGCAAATTAGTTTTTATTCGTTTATTCGTAACCAAGCATGTCATTCATCCCGAAAACACCTTTCTTGCCTTTCATCCATTCGGCAGCCATAACAGCACCCATTGCAAACCCTTTACGGTTGTGGGCAAAATGAGTAATGTTTATTTCATCGACTTCGGAACGGTAAGTAACAGTATGTGTTCCGGGCACCTCGCCCAATCGTTTTGAAATAATGCCTACCTCATTTTTATTTTCAGTAGTTGCATTTATCCAATTTTTTTTTTCGTCAATTTGTTCAATAATATGGTTGGCTAAGGTTATTGCAGTTCCACTTGGCGCATCCAATTTATGAATATGATGTATCTCTTCCAGTTCCACATTATATTCCGAATGTGTATTCATCAACTTGGCGAGATATTCATTTACTTTAAAAAAAAGATTGACACCAATGCTGTAGTTAGACGAAAAAAAAAGAGATTGGTTTTTTTCAAGGCATTGTTTTGTTACTTCGTTCAGATGGTCTGTCCAACCGGTGGTACCTACCACCACAGGAACATTGGCTTCAAAACATTTATAAATATTATCAACTGCCGACTGAGGGATACTAAATTCAATTGCCACCTCAGCTTTCTTTAATTCTTCTACAGAAATTTTATTAGTGTTGTCTTGGTCGATGGTCAGCACAATGGAATGTCCCCTGGCAATAGCAATTTGTTCAATTACTTTTCCCATTTTTCCGTATCCTATAATTGCAATATTCATTCGTTAACTTTGTCTTTAAAATTTGTGCCGCGAAATTACAATTTAATTGTCAATGACACTCCGGCAGAATAATGATTTACATAAGCGGTATTTATAAATGTTGGATGGAGTTGGAAAGACAGGTCTTCGCTCACATCGAACGTAAACAGGTGTGCATCCACGCTGGCATCTACTATATTTATTAAGTATAAGGCTGCTGCGCCAATAACAGAGAGGTCGCGATAACGATGATAATAATGTTGCAAAGAGTTCAACTGGTCGGTGCTGTAAAGGCCTGTGTATGTATTGTCATAGCTGTCTTTTAAATCATACAGATATTGTTTGTATTTGGTATTATTATAGTTAATGGAATATGCTAATGCTCCTAATCCAACATAAATAATAGGTAATTTCCAGTATTTCTTATTATATATTTGTCCTAAACCCGGACACGCAGCCGACATCAATGCCGCCTTTTTAGGAGAGTGTTTTTTATTGACTCTTGACTCTTGATTCTTAATTCCCGATTTTGTGGTATCTGTCATTTGACCGAAACTATCGGAATATGATAAAAACAAAAAAGTTATTACAAGTGAAATTTGTAATAACTTTTTTTGATACATGCAGATTGTTGAATTACACATCTAACAAATCAAGAATTCGTTTTAAATCATTATCAGATTTGAAAGGAATCACAATTTTTCCTTTGCCTGTAGGTTCTTTGGTTATTTTCACTTTACTATTAAACACCGCCCGTAAATCGTTTACAAACTCAAGTTGTTCCACTGTTAAAGTGGCTTTATCTACTTTTTTATCTTTTGAGTTTTTGCTGGCAACAATAATTTCCGTTTTTACCCCTCTTACTAAATCTTCGACCTCGCGCACCGATAAACTATTTAATACAATTTGATTATAAATATCTAACTGTTTGTCTTCATTATCAATATTAATTAAGGCGCGAGCATGCCCCATCGTTACATCCCCATTGCGGATGGCGAGCTGTATTTCGACAGGTAGTTTTAGTAAACGTAAATAATTGGTAATGGTTGAACGTTGTTTGCTTACCTTTTGAGAAAGTTGTTCTTGCGTAAGGCTGCACTCATCAATTAATCGTTTGTAGCTGATGGCAACTTCAATAGCATCCAATTCTTCGCGTTGAATGTTTTCAACCAATGCCATCTCTAGCATTGCTTGGTCGTTTGCAATACGAATGTACGCTGGAACATTAGTTAATCCAGCCAACTGAGAAGCACGAAAACGTCTTTCTCCCGAAATTAATTGATATTTATCGTACCCCATTTTCCTAACGGTAATAGGCTGAATAATGCCATGTTCCTTGATGGAAGCGGCAAGCTCATTCAATGCGTCTTGTTCAAAATTTGTTCTTGGTTGAAAAGGATTGGTTTCAATTTGTGAAATTTCAATGCTTGAAATAGCACCTACCACTTTTCCTTCACCTTCCAATTTGTTACTTGTGATATCGGTTTTAGCATCTTCCAACAATGCGCTTAATCCTCTTCCTAATGCGTTTCTTTTAACAGTCATTCTTTTTTAATTTAATTTTCTTCAACAATATTAATAAATTTTTCATCGTCATCCATTCTTGTCAATTTATTTTTTTGCAAAATTTCTCTTGCCAAATTCAAATAATTGGTTGCTGCCTTACCACTTGCATCGTGCATGATGATGCTTTGTCCGAAACTTGGCGCTTCGCCTAACTTTGTATTTCTTTGAATGATGGTATCGAATACCAATTGCTGAAAATGTGTTTTCACTTCTTCTACTACCTGATTGCTCAAACGCAAACGCATATCGTACATTGTTAACAAAATTCCTTCAATTGTTAAATCAGCATTCATCCTTGTTTGAACTATTTTAATAGTGTTCAGTAATTTCCCTAAACCTTCCAAAGCAAAATATTCGCACTGAACCGGAATTAATACAGAATCGGCAGCAGATAGTGCATTAACAGTAACCAAACCTAACGATGGAGAACAATCAATAATAATGAAGGCATAATCATCTTTTATTTTATCCAATGCTATCTTCATCATCTTTTCGCGATTCGGCAAATTTATCATTTCGATTTCAGCTCCCACCAAATCAATATGTGCAGGCAAAAGAAACAAATTAGGTGTTTCGGTTTTTAGAATAATATCATTTGGATTTACGCCATCAATAATACATTCATAAATACCTGTTTTTATATTTCGAGGGTCAAAACCAACGCCCGAAGTAGAATTTGCTTGTGGGTCGGCATCGATGAGCAATGTTTTATACTCCAACACTGCCAAACTTGCTGCAAGATTAATTGCAGTAGTAGTTTTACCCACTCCACCTTTTTGATTAGCTATTGCTATTATTTTTCCCATCTTTATTTAGATATTAGATTTTCAGATATTTTATATTTGACGTTTTACTTTCGATTACATTTTTTAAAATTGACGCACTGTCAAATTGACTTTGTTTCTCCAATTTCAAACAAAATTAACTCAGACCCAGCATCAGCAAATTTCCGAACTGATTCTATTTTATCAATTTTAATAAACCCAAAAGTATCATAGTGCATCCCTATTACTTTTTTGCAATTGATAAAATTAGTAGCGGAAATAGCATTTTCGACTACCATCGTAAAATTATCGCCTATTGGCAAAAAAGAAAAATCAATTTTATAAAAATCACCAATAAGTTTCATATCATAAGTTAATGCGGTATCTCCAGCATAATAAAAACTTCCTTTTTGTGTTTCAATAACAAACCCCATAGCATTTCCCCCTTGGCTGCCATCAGGCATTGTGCTTGAATGAACTGCTAAAACACACTTCACAGTTCCAAAATCAAATTTCCAAGAACCACCTATATTCATTGGGTGAGTGTTATTTACTCCTTGATTATTGATCCAAGTAACAATTTCAAAATTACTTACTACCTTCGCTCCAGTTCGGTTAGCAATACTTATAGCATCAGCAATATGGTCGTAATGACCATGAGAAATCAGAATATAATCAGCCTTTATTTGATTAAGATCAATATGCTTGGCTAATTCGTTAGGAGTAATAAATGGGTCAAACAAAATATGCTTTCCATCAATTTCAACTCCAAAACAAGAATGCCCGTAATATGTTATGTTCATAATATTGATTTACTTTGCACTTTTAATTTTCGCACGAAAGTACATTTTTTGAATGTCTAAGTTATTAAAACTTATTATTGATTTTTAAACAATTTTTTAAAAAGCCCGATTAATCCTATGATTACTATCATCTCCGCTACTAACCGACCTCATAGCAACACCTTGAAAATTGCTAAAAACTATGCCTTGTTAATGGAAAAGCATGGGGTAACCCCAAAGTTGCTTTCGTTGGAATCTTTACCTGAAAATATTGCATTTACTGATTTATATGGCAAACGCTCTCCTGATTTTGACAAAATAGTGGTTGAATATATTGCTTCCGCCCAAAAATTTGTTTTTATTTCTCCTGAATACAATGGTAGTTTTCCGGGAATACTGAAAGTGTTTCTGGATGCAATTCCTCCTGATTTGAACAGAAATAAAAAGGCTGGTTTAATTGGTATCTCGACTGGTAGAGCCGGTAACCTTCGCGGAATGGACCATCTTACAAGTATTCTTCACTATTTAGGTCTCCATGTACATCCCATGAAACAACCTATTTCAAATGTGTTGCACCTGATGGATGAACATGGAAAGTTGAAGGATGAATACACGATAAAGATTCTTGAAAAACAAATTGAAGAATTTTTGAAATGGTAAGCAACTTTGTTTGAATTAACAAAATTGTTACTTTTTTATTATTTTAAAAACTTCGTCCTCGTACAAATTACCAATTGGTATTTCTTTTCCATACACAATCATCGTTTTTCCTTTCAGGTTTTCAATTCCGCTTATTGGAACAATATACGAACGATGAACTCTTATGAAATCATTGGGGGATAATTTTTCATACACTGATTTCATTGTCATCCGGGTGGTTACTCGTTTGTTGTTATCCAGATAAATACAAATATAATCACCTAGTGATTCGATGTATCGAATTTCGGAGAAAGCAATTTTAACTAAGCTATAATCAGCCCTAACATATATATACTGAGGCTTTGCGGTGTCTTTTTGATTTTGATAGTTATAATATTCATTCGCTTTTATAACTGCTGATAAAAATCGGTCAAACGAATATGGTTTCAACAAAAAATCAATTGCTTTGAGATTAAACCCATCCAGCGCATACTGACTATGAGCAGTAGTAAAAATCACCATGGTTGTTTGTTCAATTGATTTGTAAAATTCAATGCCAGACATCTTAGGCATGTGAATGTCCAGAAAAAGTAAATCCACAGGAAATTTACGAAGGTACTTTTGCGCTTCATTTACTTTTGTAAAAGTTCTTTCAAGGGTTACTAATTCTGTTTTAGCACAATAAGATTCAATTATCTCAAGTGGCAAAGGTTCGTCATCAATAGCGATAGCTCTAATCATTTCCAGAAAATTATTAATTGTACTTTATAAAATTGTTCGTTTTCAGTAATTTTAAATTTATGTTTGTTAGGATACAACAAATTTAACCTGCTTTTGGTAATTTCAATTCCAAACCCTGACTTTTCTCTTGTTTCGTTTGTGTAAGTGACCTTATGATTTTCAACTATCATTTGTAAACTCCGTGGATTAATTTCGATACTAATATTGATATTTGAATTCTCATCAGGATTAACTCCATATTTAAAAGCATTTTCGATAAAGGGTATTAAAATAATTGGAGCTATTTTTTCATCTCTTGCTCTACCTTTTACCAAATAGTTAAGTTTAACACTTTTATCCAATCGCAATTTTTGAAGTTCCACATAGTTATTAATATAGGTTATTTCTTTTTCTAAAGCTACAAACTTATTTTCAGATTCAGTAACTACATATCTCATCATTCCTGATAATTTCAGCATTGCATCGGCTGTGTTGGCTGCATTTTCTCTAACAGCAAGCGCATAAATGCTATTTAGAGTATTGAATAAAAAATGAGGCTTTATCTGCGATTTTAAATAAGAAAGCTCCACATTATGTTTTTCATTTTCTGTAATTCTTAAATGAAAATTAGTGCGAATAAACAGACTGATAAAAAAAACAAGCAAAAACATAAAAACGTTTTCGGTATATTGTACATGAGGGGTAACAGAATTTCCGTTTGTTACTAAACTGTTTGAAGAGGAAAAGAATTCGGGGTGTTTCTGAAAATAATAAGTGATATATATAAAAAACGAAAAGAAAATTAAGGTTACCAATAGATACAATAAATACTTTTTCGTAAAATAAATCTTGGGCAATAGCAAATAAGTGTTTAGGAAAAAGAAGAACAGAAGTAGAATATAGATAACAAACTCGGCCTTGTCATGAGCGTTATTAATAAGGTCTGGTAATTTAAATAAATTACCCGCAGTAAAGGCATAAGGCAATGCGAAAAAAGAAACCAAAGCCAATACTCGCACTAGGTTGAGCAAATATTTATTCTTTATCAGTAATAAATTCATTGGGTAAATATAAAAACTTCATTCACACTACAAAAATTATTAAGGCAGGAATGCAAATAGTTGCGATGATTATTTTTGTGAGCGTTTGATTTCTTTATCAAAAAAAAAGAACATTGTTTCCAATGTTCTTTTTAATAAAAATAAAAACAAATTTTAATTAATAAAAGGAATTAAACCTCTTACCCCCATGTCAATCACCAAATCTCCCACTTCAGGTTGATAAATACCATCTGCCACTGCTTCATGCCATTCGAAACTTTTATTGATAGAAAGAGAAACAGTAATCACAATGTCCTGAGTTTCCAATCCAGTAATAACCAAAGGAGTTTGTGTACTTGCTAAATTAACAAATTGTCCAGTAACTACACAACTTCCTTGAGGAATAGGTGAGTTAGCGAAATTCGGATTAGGAACAGTAGTAGCATTTGCGGGGGCTTGTCCGTCTGCAAAATAATTTGTTCCTAAAATTGATGTTTCAAATCCCCAGTAGCCCTGAAGGTGGTTACCAACACCACCTGCTGAAGTACTTGGTGAATAATCATGGCCATTTACCTGGTATCCCTTAATATAAGTATTGTATCCGATAAATGAAGCCACAGTTCCTTGTGCTGTGTGATTAGGTGTTGTTAAATAATTTGATTTATAAATTATATCATACGTTTGAAAAGCAAGTGATACACGTAACCACTTAAAAGTACCCGGTGTAATTTGGCTCAATGGCTTTGCAAAAAACACCACATTTTCTCCTGTTAAAGTAGAAGCACAATAATCAATTGCTGAGGTGCCTCCAGCAGTAGTTTCCTGCCCGATAGACAAAACTCTACCGCCACCAAGTGCATCAAAATCTCCTGCAAGCTCAATGTAGTGCTGACTGATTCTAAACGAGCGAGGAGTTTGTGCTGCATTACCGGCACCTACTAATACAGGCTGTCCGATATTGTTTAATCGCGGCTGAAGGCTGTCGAATTTGAATTTGAATACCAAGTTTGGTCCTGCTGGCGCAGTAAACGAACTTGCAGGAACACAAGCAGCAGTTGTTGCTGGTGTTTCGGGTGTTTCTTCTTGTGGTTTTTTACAGGAGTTAATTACTAACATGGTTGTTGCGGTTAGTAGTGCAATCGAAAAAATCTTTCTTTGTTTCATGGGGTTTTATTTATATAATTTAATTATTTACGCAAAAGTATGAATTTTATTTCAGATATTTACAACGAAAAAAAATAATCTCTCTATGAAAAAAATTACTTTTATTACTTTAAGTTTGTTCTGTCTCAATGCCATTAAAGCACAAATTACAATACATAGTTCTGATATGCCTAATGCGGGAGATTCAGTATTGGTAAGTATTACCAACTCTACTGCCGGTATTGACCACACCTTAACGGGCGCCAATTACAACTGGGATTATTCTACCCTGACTTACAACAGTCAGCAGGAAGTGAAGTTTGATAACCCATTTACTTTTCCTACTGTTTTTGCTGTTTTGTTTAATGTACTCAACACTTCGTATGGAAGAGAAAATAGAAATCTAACCAGCCTTCCTATTCCCGGAGTTACTTTATCGGCTGCTTACGATTTTTTAAAAGAATCAACTTCTTCCTTAAAACAAGTGGGGGCAGGATTAACCATTAATGCTGTGCCCATTCCATTTTATTATTCTCCTAACGATTTCATTTATCGTTTTCCGATGGATTATCTCAATACTGATTCGTGCGATTACAGTTATATATTAACCATTCCCACCATTGGTGATTATGGCGAAACAGGGCATCGTGTAAACATGGTAGATGGCTGGGGAACATTAATTACTCCATCAGCTACTTATCAAACCTTACGTGTAAAGTCTGTTATTACAAGCGTTGACACACTGTATATTTCGGCTTTCAGTTTGGGCAGCAACATTCCTCGTCCAATAAGAGTAGAGTATAAATGGTTAGCTACTGCCAAACAAATTCCTGTTTTGGAAATTGATGCAAACATTGTGGGGGGGAACGAAATAGTTTCGAATGTTCAATATCAGGATGTACCTCAAATTGACCATACAGGTATTTCTGAAAACACCTCAACAAATTTTAATGCTGCGATTTTTCCAAACCCATGTGAAGATGTAGCTGTATTAAATTACAACCTTTCTACTTCATCAAAAATAAAAATTGCAATTACTGATGTATTGGGAAAAACTGTTGCTACCATTGCAGATGAAAACGAAACTGCAAGTACTTATTTCAAAACAATTAATATTAAAGAATTGAAACTGAACAAAGGAATTTATTTTGTGAGCATTCAATCGAATAATGCAAGCGAAGTAAAAAAGCTAATTGTTCAGTAACTTATTTATAAACCTCCAAAGGGGCTTTGAGCCCCTTTGGAGGGATTTACCCTTCGAAGGAAGAAAACCTTCCCTTTAGTTTCAAAAACAACATTTCAAAATAGTGATAACTCAAAACAGAAACCAGACAGGTAGCAAAAAAAGAAGTGATGGCTAAACTCACAAATGCAAATTTACTCATCCCGTAAAGGTTGACTCCCAGCAAATGCAGCCCAAATAAAATTCCAAAGAATACCATCATGTGATAACAATACATTCCGTAAGTGTATTTTCCCATCGAAGAAATAAATTTGAACCCGCTTATTTTATAAAACGAATGCGCTGCAAAGTTTTGTTCCATAATAATGAAAGCAAAAAAAGCTGCAAAAAATACAGGTATAAAAGACGCAACCAATATATAATGAACCCCTAATTTCCATGTGTATAAACGAAAAGGTATACTCACTATTCCTATGATGTAGATAATAACTATCAGGTATTTCGGAATTGTTTTTATTTTGCTTATTATTTTTTCTTTGGTTGAAAGATGTGCTATCACCGCCCCCATGGCAAGGTAGGTAACCACCGAAAGAGAATGAAATTTAAGTATCATGGCTTTTCCATCCGAATAAAAATAACGAAACCCAATGGAACCAATAATGATGAATATAAATGTGGGCATCAAATATTTTCGGGGAAGAAATGCAATGAGCGGGCACCAGAAAAGATAGAACTGCTCTTCTACCGAAACTGACCATAACACTCCCAGAAAAACGTTACTGATTCCATTCTTTAAATAATCAAAGTTGCCCGTAAAGGTTAAATAATAATAGGGATTCAAATGAGTAATGGAAGTGTTCATGGGAAAGTTAATAGGCAGATGATTGTTCAGCATTGGAATAACATATAAACCCAACACAACAACAAAATAGTACAATGGAAAAATACGCAACACCCGCCTGATGTAAAAGTGTTTGATATTTATTTTCCCGAGCGTTTCTTTTTCTTTCAACAACAAATAAGTTATCAGGAAACCACTGAGCACAAAAAAGAAACTCACTCCTATATCTCCGTTCTTTAAAAAATTGTCTCGGATAAAAACAAAATTTTTATTCGGACTGTAATAACCAAGGCAGATACTTGCATGATTTATAAACACTACAAAGAATGCAAAAAAACGCAACCCATCAAGATTGGGGAAATAATTGGTTGTTGATAATGGTTTCATCATTTCTTTTTCAAGACCTCACCCCCGGCCCCTCTCCTTGAAAAAAGGAGAGGGGAGCCACTACCTGAAGCACTGTGTACAAAAACAGAAGTAATTATTTAAGAATTATTTTTCTCGTCCTCCCCCCTCTCCTTTTTTCAAGGAGAGGGGATAAAGGGGTGAGGTCTTATTAATTCGGCTGCAATTTATTACTTTTTCGCTTCGCTTTGATTTCTATCAGTTGTTCATTTCTATATTAATCGTAAATTCGCACCTCCAAAAAAAGAAAAACATAGACATGGCTAAATTTCATTCGTTAAAAGTAAGTGATATAATTAGAGAAACTGTGGATGCCGTTTCGGTAGCTTTTGATGTGCCTGCCGATTTGAAACAGGAATACCAACACAAACATGGGCAATACCTTACCTTAAAATTCAATATTAAAGGCGAAGAACTGAGACGCTCCTACTCTATTTGCAGCAGTCCGGTGGCAGAAAGCGAACTGAGGGTGGCTATAAAAAAAGTGAAAGACGGAAAAGTTTCTTCTTATATTAATGACTCATTGAAAGTGGGTGATGTGATAGAAGTAATGACCCCGATGGGTACGTTTTATACCGAAATGAATCCTTCTCACAAAAAGAAATACATTTTATTTGCAGGTGGAAGTGGTATTACTCCTATGTTTTCCATTTTAAAAACTGTTTTGAAGGCAGAACCTTTAAGCTCTATTATTTTATTTTATGGAAATAATGACGAAGCATCTATTATTTTTCAAAAACAAATTGAAGTGCTTGCTATTGCAAATTCTGATAGATTGAATGTTGTACATGTTTTAAATATTCCTCCAGCCAATCATCCTCCTTTGTTGCAAGGATTGATGAGCAAAGAAAAAAACATTTCGTTGATTCAGAACTATGTTGACCAACAAGACAACAATGAATATTTTATTTGCGGACCCGGACCGATGATGGAAAATGTGGTGGCTGCTTTAAAAGAACTAAAAATTAACGAAGAACAAATTCACATCGAATATTTTACTTCTCCTGTAAATCCTGAAGATGTTAAACCCATAGAAAATGAGGTGAAAGGTGCGTCAGCTACTATCATAATAGATGGTGATGAGCATACAGTGGTGATGGAAGAAAACGAATCGGTGCTTGAAGCAGCTTTACGTATTGGTTTGGATGCACCATTTGCCTGTCAGGGAGGTTCGTGTTGTACCTGCCGTGCTTTGCTGGAAGATGGTAAAGTAGAAATGACGGTGAATTATGCTCTTTCTGCTTCCGAAGTAAAACAAGGGTATATTCTTACCTGCCAAAGTCACCCCACTACTCCATCAGTAAAAGTAAATTACGATAAGGGGCTGTAATTAGTTCATTGGTCATTGGTTCATTAGTAATTTTAAAGACAGGGGAATAAAAATTTTGTTCAAATTTGTCCAAAAAAAAATTCCTTTTTAACATTTTTCCTTCGTACCTTCATACCTTTTGGCACGAAGTACAACTTACGCGCCTACAAAATTTCTTTATTTAATTATTACCAGTTTATTAGAGGTTTTTCTATTACCATTAATTGTAATTGTATAATAATATAACCCAGCGTTTAGAGATTCTGCATTTATAGTTGTTTTTTTATTCTCAGTATTAAAAGTCTGCTCCTTTACTATCCTACCGGAAACATCGTATATTATGAACATTGCAACGCCAATTTCCGTTATATTATACTCAAGAGTCATGTTTCCATCGTTTGGATTTGGGTATAATTTAACAGAAAACTCATTTTTTGTTTCCTCTACCCCTACATTACATCTCACCACACTTACATCATCCACATAATAGTATGCTCTTCTTTCTGAATCAGTACCTGTTTCCACAAGCATTGTATCTGTATTCACATTGCTTTTAAAATTACCTATGGTTATATATTTTTCCCCTCCAAGTGCAGTGTACATCCCTGATATTTCCATCCAATTGGCTGTATCTGTTAAATATACTAAAGGTGGTGATGTAATTTGGGGAGTATAAGGTAATGGTGCCATACTACCTGAAGTTACTGGATTGTTAGTTAATAACAATCCCAATTCTGTTATACCCACATTAGTAATAGAATATGTTTTTGTCCAAAGATTAACATAAAATGAAACGCAATAGTTTTTACCACTCTTTAAAGTATCGGTTAACTGCACTTGAATATATTCACGATCAATTATTATACTGCTATACGTGAGAATACCAGCATAAGCAATGCCTGTATGAGCATATTGAAATCCAAAAACATTAACCGGCACATCACATAAACTAGGATTAGTACAGTGTTTATAATAATCAGGTGAGGCTCCGTTCGGATTATACCATGGCAAAGCATAATAAATCTGCCCTCCAGAAACAGGACATGTGTCAGACACTTCAAATGAAGGATTAGGAACTAAATTTTGAGATTTAGCATAAAAAATAAAAAATAAAAAATAAAAAATATTTTTTTCATTTTACTTTAAAAATAAAACCATTCGTACAAAGATACGAATGGTTTTTGTTTATTCATTATTTAATAATTACCAATTTACTAGCAACTACCCTATTACCATTAACTGAAATTGTGTAGTAATACAAACCTGCATTTAAACTTTCAGCACTTATCGTTTCTTTTTTATTTTCAGCATTGAGAATTTGCTCTTTTACAATTCTTCCGGAAACATCGTAGATATTAAATATAGTAATTCCTGTTTCGGTCAAGTTATACTCTAGTGTCATATTTCCATCGTTTGGATTTGGATATAGCTTATAATCTGGTGGCTTTTTTTCGCCCTTGTTGGTGTTCCATTTTTTTAAAAGTTAGGAGAAGGGCTGCCTTTGTTGGTGTTATCACCACAACTGTTCGGAAGAAATGATTTCCACACCCAACTCTTTGTAACTAAAGGAGAATGCAGCCAGAACTAGTTAAAGCAACTCCGACTTTTGCTAAATGGATGTAGAACAGATTTTATCATTGTTACCCGAAG
>CANIQT010000034.1 GCA_947469885.1 Bacteroidota bacterium | reverse complement strand
GCCATTGGATACTTGGCTGATGATTTTTCTTTTTAGTCCGTAAGAGAGTTTATTTGTGCTCTTTTTTTCGGCAGTCTTGTCTTTTTTCTGTTCGTTGTCCTGGTTCATTTTGGTTGATTTTTTGTCAACCTATTTCAGGACGAGACAAAAGCCAAGAGTGCGCAATACATTGATTCATGTACTTGGTCAAATAGCTTACAAAAAAGGATGCCTTGCCACCGTGATACAAGATTTAAAAACTTGGGAAAACAAAGAAATAGTGAAAGAAGCAATTGACGAAATTATTGATGTGCATGATAGGTATAAAAACTTTGCAGTGCTGACGCAGAAGGAAGCGATTGATTATATTGAGAAGAACTATAATTAGGCACCCGGTTCCTTCAATTTTGTTTGTTTTTGGGTTAATTTATGTAGGTAACTAGTTTTTTAAATCTTCCTTTTTATCTTTTTTTCAACCTCGCTGATTGCCTAAGTATCTTTTTCTGTACTAAAATCTACCTCGCTGTCCAGTTAACTATGTTTTTCTTTAACTTTTTCCATCTCGCTGACCAGCGAAGTACAAATTTCTTTAGAAATTTCGACCTCCCTAACCAGCGAGGTCTTAATTTCTAAAGAAATATTGACCTCGGCAGCAATGATTATCAACAGAATAGAATTTTTAACCCCTAACCAGACTTGTTTTCATGCTCACATCTCCAACTCCTTCATCGGCTCCCAAAAATGTTTTTCGAAATCTACTATTTTGTCGTTTTTAACTTTTATTCCTTCTTTTTCCAACAATTCCTGCATCAAAAAAGGAGTAGCAAAATGAAGTCTGCCGGTAAGTTCTCCGTTTCGGTTTACCACTCGGTGGGCTGGCACTTTCTTTTTTTGTGAGTGAGACGCATTCATTGCCCAGCCCACCATGCGTGATGAGCGGGCAGAGCCAAGGTATTTTGCAATAGCCCCGTAATTAGTAACCCGTCCTTTTGGTATCAGCCGGACTACATCAAATACATTTTGGAAAAAGTCTTCGTGGGAATGGTCATTAGTCATTAGTCATTGGTTGTTTCGTATCAATGCTTAACAAAAAATTAATCTGTTTATGTTTTTAGTTCTCACTAATGACCAATGACCAATGACTATTTAATTACTAATGACCAATTTCTTAGTAGAAATTATTTTATCATCAACTAGCAAGGAATAAAAATAAACGCCCGAAGGAATATCGTCAGTGTTTAGTTTGGCTGTGCCTTGTTTGTCGGTTAAAGTTATTTGTTTTATTTCTTTACCTATAACATTATATACAGCCAGTTTTGCTTTTTGAGAATTACTAGTTACGTTATAATTAATAGAAATCAGTTGTGAAGCCGGATTTGGAACTACCTCCGAAATAGTTCCTGCTGCATTTGCAAATTCGTTTACACCAGACGAGCAGTTGTATCTTAAAATAACATTGGTAGAATCGGCAAGATTAGCAGGGTCTTCGAAACGGTAATATACCAAACGGGTAACGCAAGAAGCACCCGCCACAAACACTGCATGAAAACCGTTGCCAGCAAAATCAACAGTATCTTGTGCCACCACAGTTAGTGAAAGACTGCCAACATTGGTACCAAAACCGTAACACAAGCCGCCAAAACAAAATTGGGTGCTGTCGTCAGAAGCCATGTATAAAATAGCACGTCTGCATTTGTAGGTTCTCGATTGGTTAGTCGAATTATGAATCAGAAATTCGGTTAAGGTGGTGGAGCCGGGGGTTATCGTAATGTCCACAATGGAATTGGAAACCACTGCATTGGCAGTATCTAACAACACAATACTTTGGCTGAAGCCAGAAAACGCTAATAAAAAGAGAACAGATGTGGTAATAATTTTTTTCATGGACATAGATTTTAATTGATGAATAAATGATTTACTAAAAATAAAGTTCTTAAAATTAATGAAAAAAAAGACAAAGGATTAAATATTTATTTCTAATTTCGCTATTCAATTTACAAAACATACTTTAATAATCACCTAAAAAACTTACCCATGAAAAAACTATTACAACTATTTACAGTAGTAACATTTATGTTTACTGCTGCTGAAAGCAAAGCCCAACTTGGCAACGGCAACATTGCTCCCGATTTTACTTTTACCGACATTGCAGGCAACACACAACATTTGTATGCCTTGCTCGATTCAGGATTCACCACTTATATTGATGTTTCAGCAGCATGGTGTGGTCCGTGCTGGTCGTATCACAACACCGGAGCGTTAGAAAACCTTTATAACAGTTACGGTCCACATGGAACCAATGTTTTGAGAGTACTTTATATAGAAGGAGAATTGACCAATACACTTGCACAGCTACAAGGTACTTATCAAGCACCGGGCGGTTATGCCGGCTCTACCCAAGGCGACTGGACAGCAGGCACTCCTTATCCAATGATTGATTTATCAAGCTCTACCCCTGGTGCCGCTGGCTTTTTAAGCACTTCGGGTTACCACATTGCTTACTTCCCAACAGTGTATATGATATGTCCGGACCGCACCATTACATTGGTGGGTCAAGCCACTACCTCCGCATTGTATGCTGCCAAAGCTTCATGCTCTATAGCTGTTGTGTCTGACGATGCCCAGTTAATGCAGCCAATAACATTGGGAACATTAAATGCTAACCTTCAAGCTTGCGACAGTGTTATCCCTACTTTCCGTATCGGAAACATTGGTACTTCTGCTTTAACTTCGGCTATCATTACTTACAAAGTGGATGGAGTGGTACAAAAAATAAAAAACTGGACCGGAAATCTTAATCCATACAACAACACTACTGTTTCGGGAGTAAAATTGGGCGCACCAGTTGCAGGTGGTCATACGATTACTGCTACTGTTTCTAATCCAAACGGAGGCATTGACCCTACTTCTGCCAACAATGTTTCAACTACTCCATTTGTAAGATATTCTACCTCTGTCGTTCCGTTGATTTCTGAAAATTTCGAAACATCAGGCTTGCCTTCTAATTGGGTGGTATCAAACGGTGGCGACCCTGCAACATGGGCAACTGCAAGTACAGGATTTAACTCCAACCAAAGTGCAGAATTAAATTTCTATAACCTTACTTCGGGCGATATTGATTTCTTTGCGTTCGAGCCAATGTCGTTTTGGGGTGCCACTGCGGTTACTTTAGAATTTGATGTGTCGTATGCTCAGTATTCTTCTACTGTTAGCGATAAATTGGAAGTAGATGTATCGAGCAACTGTGGAGCCAATTGGTCGCCAAGATATATTAAAACCGGCTCGGCATTGTCCACTAATGGAACCACTTATTTTACTTCGGCTTATACACCAACCTCTGCAACTCAATGGCGTCACGAAACCGTTAACCTAACCATGTATGCAGGACAAACAAGTGTATTGGTTCGTTTCAAGGGAGTTTCAGCACAAGGCAATAATGTGTATGTGGACAACATTAATTTCTCTGTAACCACAGGAGTAAACGAAATAGAAAATGTTTCGGAAATAACAGTGTATCCAAACCCTACTGCTGCTGATGCAAACGTAAGTTTTAATCTTACCGAAGAAACCAATGTTTCTCTTGCATTAACCAATGCTTTGGGTCAAGAAGTAATTGCAGCTGAGTTAGGAAATTTATCAGCTGGCTCACAAAATTATTTGTTGAAAACAGAGGGATTAAAAAATGGTTTGTATTTGTTAACTATCAAAACAGGTAACGGAACCATCACTAAAAAAGTATCTATACAAAAATAAAAACAGGAACAATACTATTAAAAAACAGCCACGCAGTTATGTGTGGCTGTTTTTTTGCAAATAACACAACTTAGTTGATAGTTAACACTCTTTAGTCAATAGTCATCATTCTTTAGTAAATAGTTAACACTCTTTAGTAAATAGTGTTAACTCTGTCCAAATTCTTAGAAAATGTAACAGTTTTACAAAAAAGCTAGTGCCCAATAATTACCTTTTTTGTAGCCATTCTTTTATCATCAACAAAAAGAGAGCAGAAATAATAACCAAAAGACAAACCTTCTGTACTGATTTTTGTAGTTTCGTTTTTGGTAAAAAGTGGGGTTTGTTGTACTTCATTTCCCACCACATCATAAAAAACAACTTTTGCTTTTTGGTAAAAAGAAGTGATACAATAATTAATGGAAACAAAAGAAGAGGCAGGGTTGGGGGAGAGGCTAAAATTAAAATTATCAGAAAGAGAATATTCGGAAACACTATTGCTAATAGTGGCACTATCGGTAAGTTGCAATACATAATAATTATTAGTGCTGTTTACCGAATCGGTGGTATAGCCTGCAACCACATACCCGGAGCAAACGGTAGATTTTATTATTTCGTAACCAATGTCAATTCCCGCACTGCCATAAGTGTGTTTCCACAAAAAAGTACCGGAAGAATCTATTTTAAAAACCACTAAATCAATGGGCGCACCGCCATTATAGCTATTGCTGTAGCCAGTAAACACAAAACCACCATCAGTAGTTTCTAATCCCGAAAAAGCGGCATCGGCAAATAGTCCCCCATAAATATGCCTCCACACAAGGGTACCGGCAGCATTAATTTTTTGAATAATAAAATCGAAAGGAGAGTTGGGATAAATTTGTCCTTCTCCGTAGGATATATAATTATTATCTGAAGTAACCAATATTCCTTTACAACCATTAGTTAAAGTATCACCATAGTTATTTTGCCAGTTCACATTACCAGCACTATCTAGTTCATATACTTCCACATCATAATTACCGTGACTCCAGCTTTTCGAATCGCCTGTGAGAATATATTTATTGTTATTTATTTGATGAATCATATCGCCAATATCATTGTCGGCACCGCCAATAGATTTGCCCCATTGATAGTTTCCGGCAGCATCAAGTTTCACCACCAGTGCATTATTAAATCCAAAAGTATCGTTCTGAAAACCGGTAAAAACATACCCCCCATCAGTGGTTTGTTCAATATAACTTGGCGATTCGTTAACAGGAGTGGCATATACTTTATTCCAAATAATGTTTCCGCTGGTGTCCACCTTATATATAAGTACATCCAAATCGTTGAACGAAGCTTGAGATTCTCCCACAAAAACAAGGTTGCCATCAGCAGTTGTGTTCAGGTAAAATCCGTTTTCAGGGTTTTGTGTTCCGTAATATTCTGTCCATTGTGTGTTCCCGAATTTATCCAATTTAGTTAAAGAGATGTCGTTGTTACCTATGTTGCCAGTTGTTGAATTGCCAACAATAAAAATACTCCCACTGCTCAATTGTTTCACCGAGCGCGAAACATCAATTCCGGCTGTTCCAAACGATTCTTCGAAATACAAATTAGTATTCTGGGAAAGAACAGTAAAAGGTAAAAACAAAAACAGTAAAATTTTTTTCATGTTGAATAAAATAAAAAACCAACATTAAGTGTGAGTTAATGTTGGTTTTAAAAAATGCAGAATAAAAATTATTTAGGACTAACCACCAATTTTTTTGTGGCAATAATTTTATCATCCACCACAAAAGAATAAAAATAAATGCCGGCTTCAAAATCGTTGTGATTTATTTTTTCGCTTCCCTCTTTGTCAGCAACAGTAATTTGTTTCACCACTTTGCCAAGCACATCGTAAAAAACAAATTTTGCTTTTTGAGCTTTTGCATCTAATTTATAATTGATAAGAGAAGAAGAAGCAACCGGATTAGGATAAGCATCCGAAACACTTCCACCAACAGCAGCAACTTCATTTATTCCGGTTACACAATTGTATTGAAGAGTGATACCTACAGAATCAGCTAAGTTGTGGATGTTATAAAAGCGATAGTGAACCTGACGGGTAACGCACTCGGTACCCGCAACAAACACAGCATGAAATCCATTTCCAATAAAATCAATGGTATCGTTTTGAGGACAGGCTAAGCTTAGGTTAGATGTGTTGGTGGTAGAACCATAACACAAACCTCCCCAGCAAAACTGAGTTTGGTCCAAGGCATCAATATTGATAACCGTACGAAACACTTTGAATGTATCAGTAGATGCAGCAGTGTTTTTTACAAGAATTTCGGTAATGTTGCTTGTACTCACTTCTATATTAATATTCATGGTGGTGTTCGACACATCGTTAAGGATAGTGTCGTACAAAACAAAATTTTGGCTGTAACCAAAAACAGAAAAAGAAAGAAGACAAACGATTGTAATTATTTTTTTCATTGTAATAGATAGTTTAATTGATTATTATTAAGGTGCAAAAGTAGCAATAGTTAAGGTTATAGCGAAATAAAAAGAAAAAAACTCAAAATAGTGTTGCAAATTAAAATTTATTATCTACTTTCGCTTCTCAAAATATTAAAATACCCTAAAATCAAATTAACTTAAAACAAAAAACAATGAAAAAAATTACACTATTTATGAGTGCATTGGTTTTAAACGGTGCCAGTTACGGACAATCTGTAAGACTATGTCTTGCCGAAGAATTCACACAAGCATCATGTCCTCCTTGTGCTTCAGCAAACCCAGGTTACAATGCTTTGCTTCAAGCAAATTTAACGAAAGTAGCATCTGTTAAGTATCAAACATCATGGCCTGGTGTTGATCCAATGAATGCACAAAACGCAACCGATGTGCAAACCAGAGTTACTTATTATGCAGTAAGTGGTGTGCCTGATGGTCAGTTAGACGGAGTAGATTTTTATCCTGGAAGCATTACTCAAGCGCAGATTGATGCCGCTCAGGCAATATCCGCTCCTTACACCATTACTGTGTCTCACACGTTCTCTCCTGATTTTTCAACTGTAACATACAACGAAGTAATTACTTGTACTCAAGCGGTAACCGGTACCTTGGTTAACCACATTGCAATGGTTGAAAAAACAATCAACTTCGCTACAGCTCCAGGAACAAACGGAGAATTGGATTTTTATGAAGTAATGAAAAAAATGTATCCATCAGCAGCAGGTACACCTGTAACTGCAATGACCGTAGGTGCAACTCAAACTTTTACTGCTACTGTGCCTGTTCCAAATTATGTGTATGATTTAACACAAGTTAATTTTGTTTGCTGGGTTCAAAACACAACCACTAAAGCAGTTCAACAAGCAGGACAAGATGCTCCTATAGTTTTACCGGTTTCTACAGCTGATGCAGGTGTTTCTGCAATTACCAACTTAAACGCAATTTCATGTGCTACATCTGTTACTCCTTCTGTAACCGTTAAAAACTTTGCAACTTCTACATTAACTTCTTGTACTATCAACTACCAATTAGATGGCGGAGCAGTAATGACTCAGCCATGGACAGGTTCATTGGCTACTAATGGAACAGCTGTTGTTGCAATTCCTACATTAACTGTTGCTGTTGGTGCTCACACATTAGTAAGCTGGACGTCAGCTCCAAATGGTGGTAATGATTACCATGTGATTAATAACACAAACACAAAAAACTTCAGCATTATTGGAGTTGCCACGATGGCACCACTTACCGAAGGATTTGTTGCTACATCTTTTCCTCCAACCAACTGGGTAATCGATGATCCTGATGGAAATTATCCTTGGTTTCGCTCTGCAACAGGTGGCTGGGGAGTGGCTAATGGTGGAAGCTCTAAAGTTAACTTTTATAATGACCCAGCTGGTAATATGGAAGATATGTATGTTAAACCAACAGATTTAACTACTACCGCTACACACGCTACTTTAACTTTTGATGTTGCTTATGCACAATATGCTGCTGAAAACGACAACTTGAAAGTAATGGTTTCAACTGACTGCGGTGTTACTTGGGCTACCCCTTACAACAAACAAGGAGCAACTTTAAAAACGGCTAACGCTACAACTTCTGCTTTTACTCCAACTGCAACGCAGTGGAGAAATGACGGAGTGGATATGACTCCTTATTTGAATCAAACAAACGTATTGGTTCGTTTCAGAGCAACAAGTGCTTACGGTAACAATTTATATGTTGACAACATCAACCTATTTACAAGTAACTCTGCTCTTGGTATTATTGATAACACTTCAAATGTAAATTCATTGGAAGTATATCCTAACCCAATTAACGATAACGCTACTGTTAATTTTAACTTAGCAAATGCTACCAATGTTGAACTTACAATGAACAACGTATTAGGACAAAAAGTTTATTCTTCTACTTTGGGTCAAATGAGTTCAGGAGATCACAATGTTAAAATTGATGCTTCTAAATTTGATGCTGGTATTTACTTTATTACATTAAATGTTGCTGATGGAAAAATCACTAAAAAAGTTTCTATCAATAAATAAATAACAATTGAATTTTAATAAATCAGCAGTATGGTCTATTTTTTGACTCATTACTGCTGATTTATTTTTTTATGTAATTACTAAACTTAAATATTTATGAAAAAAATTGTTCTTGGAGTTATTGCTATGTGTGCATTCATTCAGTTTTCAAATGCTCAAACCATTGGAGCAGCCGATGTAAAAACACCTGACGGAAAAACAGTGAACACCTCAAAGTTTACGAACGATGGCAAACCCATCATCATTAGTTTTTGGGCTACTTGGTGCAAACCTTGTAAAAAAGAACTAGATGCTATTTCAGAAAACTATGCCGAATGGCAAAAAGAAACAGGAGTAAAACTAATTGCAATTTCAATTGACGATTCGCGCAGTGCAGGCAAAGTGGGCACCGATGCAAAAAGTCATGGGTGGGAATATGAAGTTTACATTGACGAAAATCAAGATTTTAAACGGGCTATGAATGTGAACAATGTGCCTCATACATTTGTTATTGATGGAAAAGGAAACATTGTTTGGCAACATAATTCGTATGCCGAAGGAGATGAAGAGCATTTATATGAAGTAGTAAAAAAAGTGGCAAAAGGAGAAAAAGTTTCAGATTAATAAAACAGCAAACATTTATTTTTTGTGAATAAAACTAAACGACAACTCATCACCGCCATTATTTGCGGAATTATTTATAGCAATATTTCTGTTGCACAACTAAACACTACTAATTTAAGTAATGTGGAACTTGGAGAAATACATGGGAACTTTCAGGAAGATGCACAATATTATATCCCTGACTCCCTGATAGGCGCTCCTGATGTGCCAGAACAAATGCTTTCTAACGGTTTTGCAAACCTAATTTATACAAGAGGAAAATTTTCTGCCGGAGTTCGGTACGAGAGTTATTTGAATGCTTTGCAAGGGTTCGATGCACGTTATCAGGGCAATGGTATTCAATATCGTTTTGCTACCTATAAATCGGATATGCTGGAAGTAACAGTTGGTAATTTTTATCAGCAGTTTGGAAACGGCTTTGTGTTGCGGAGTTACGAGGAAAGAGGATTAGGCTTTGATAATGCACTAGACGGCATAAGATTAAAATGCGAGCCACTTAAAGGAATTTACTTAACTGGATTTACAGGAAAACAACGTTCGTTCATGACCCAAGGTCCTGGCATTGTTCGCGGGTTTGATGGAGAAATGCAGATTAACGAAGCATTTAAAAAATTAGCAGAGAAAAAATTAAAAATAACAATAGGAGGAAGTTTTGTAAGTCGTTTTCAGTCGGACGATGACCCTGATTTAGTGTTGCCCGAAAATGTGGGTGCTTATGCAGGACGTTTTCAAATCAGCAGAAACAACTTTAACATGAATGGCGAATGGGCATATAAAATAAACGACCCCAATGCTACTAACGGTAAAATATACAAGCACGGGGAAGCAGAAATTCTTTCTGCAAGTTATGCCAAAAAAGGATTTGCAGTTTCGGTGAGTGGCAGCAGAGCAGATAATATGAATTACCGCTCCGACAGAACAGCCACATTAAATAATTTATTATTGAATTACACTCCCGCATTAAATAAAAATCATACTTACAGTTTACTTACTTTTTATCCTTATGCTTCTCAGCCTAATGGCGAATTTCAATATTCGAGCGAAGTGAACTGGAAGGCAATTAAAAAAGCAAATTACAAATTAGACATTACGGTAAATTATTCCGGTGCAAATGATTTAGACACTACCCATTTGGCAATATCTACCGATAGCACTCGGCAAGGATACAAAACTGTTTCTTATTTTATGGGCAAAACAGTTATCTTCCGAGATTTTTATATTGAAGTAAACCAAAAATTTGGTAAAAAATTTAAAGCATCGGTTATTTATGCTTATCAGGAATATAATAAAGGCATCATTCAGGAACCTGGTTTTGCCACCATTTATTCACATATTGTGGTTGCCGATTTAACTTACCGATTGAAAGGTGAAAGTACGGTGCGATTAGAATTGCAAAACCTAACAACCAAACAGGACAAACAAGATTGGGCGCAGGCATTGCTTGAATATACTATCAACTCGCATTGGTTTGCCGCTGCATTCGACCAATATAATTATGGAAACGAAATTGTAAAAGACAGGTTTCAATATTACGGAGCAACCGTAGGGTTTAATAAAAACGCAAACCGTATTACTCTAAGTTATGGCCGCCAGCGTGCCGGAATATTTTGTGTAGGTGGCATTTGCCGTCAGGTGCCTGCTTCCAATGGTATCACATTAAGCATCACCAGTAGTTTTTAAAAAATAAAATAATAATAAAATGAAAAAAATATTTTTCTTAGCAATTGTTTCTCTTGGAGTAATGGTTGCATCGTGCAATTATGTTGCAAATCCGTATCCCGAAAAAAATGCAAATGTAAGTAGCGATACTTCTACTTGTATTGCTACCTTTCCGGCTGTTGCTACTCACCTTAAAAAAATATTGATCGAAGATTATACTGGGCACACCTGCCCGAATTGTCCAAGAGCAGCAAGAGCGATTACAAATCTAGACACCCTTCATCCGGGTAAGATTATTGCACTTGGAGTGCATGTTGGTGGGTTTGCAGTACCAACAGTTGCTTATACTGCTGATTACAGAACCACTGTTGGCACAACATACGATGCTTTCTTTGGTGCCTCTGCCTTCGGACTACCAGAAGGTATGTTTAACAGAAAACAATACGATGCTGTTAACAATACCCATTTAAAGTTTTATATTAATTTTCCAACCTACTTTGCTAGCATTGAAAACGAACCATCCGTAGTTGATTTACAAATTAATTTGAATTACAATGCTGCCACCAGAGAAATGTGTTGCGCTGTGCGCGATTCGTTTTTAACAGCTGTTACCGGAACCTATAAATTGGTATTGTTAATTTCTCAGGATAGTATAATTGACTGGCAGGAAGATGTGGAGCAAAATCCAACATCAGTTCAAAATTATGTTCACCGCCACATGCTGCGCGATGCCATAACTCCAACAGGTGCTTGGGGCGAGCCATTGGTTGGAAACAATGCTGCTGCCGGACTCACACAAATCCGCCATTTTGCTTACACCATTCCGGCAGCTTATAACAATATTCCTTGCGATGTGAATCATTGTCACATTGTAGCGTTTATTTACAACACGGCTACTTACGAAATTATACAATCGGAAGAAGCAAAGGTGATTCCTTAAGAATTTTGTTTTGATATTGTCCCGAATTATTTTTTCTGTTTCCTGTTTTCTTACTTTAACTTTGCGGAGCATGAAAAGTTTATACCTCTTTCTTTTTGTTTTATTAATTGCCAGTAGTGGCATGGCTCAACAACGGTTTGTGCCCGGACTGAAATTGGGATTAAGCACCACTCAGGTGCATGGCGACACTTACACAGGATTTCATAAGTTTGGAGTGGTGGGTGGTGCCACGCTTACTACTAATTTTAATAAAACCTGGACTGCACAATTCGAAATCATTTACATACAAAAAGGAAGCAAACAAGTTTATAATTCGGGGACTGTGGATACCGGTTTTTTTTACTACCTTGGTTTAAATTATCTGGAAGTTCCTTTGTTTGTTCAATATCATTACAAAAAAATTATTTTTGAAGTGGGTCCTTCGTTCGGATATTTGATTAACGAATCGGAATATTACAACGAGCAGGATTTAACAGGAATTCATCCATTTAAAAAAACAGAAATAGGCGTGAGCGGAGGAATAAGTTACATGTTATTAAAAAAATTAGGGGTTAATGTAAGGTATTCCAACTCCATACTTTCTATTCGCGATTTTGTGGCAAACTCCACCTATGCGCAAAATGACGGACAACGAAACAATGTGATTACTTTTAGTTTAACCTATCAATTCAGAAAAGATGAGCCCTAATAAACACAAAATTGTAGTTGCCATTACCGGTGCAAGTGGTTCCATTTATGCAAAAATATTGTTACAAAAACTCGAACAGTTGAAAGACCAAATTCAGGAAGTGGGAATAGTGATGAGCGACAATGCAAAAGAAGTTTGGAAATTTGAGTTGGAGAATACGGATTATTTAACCCTTCCTTTTACACTTTATAATAAGAACGATTTTTTTGCCCCTTTTGCTTCCGGCTCTGCCAAATACAACACCATGATTATTTGCCCTTGCAGCATGGGCACATTGGGGCGAATTGCTTCCGGCATTTCAAACGACCTTACTTCCCGCGCATCGGATGTAATTTTAAAAGAAAGAAGACGGCTCATACTTGTTACCCGCGATACCCCTTTGAGTTTAATACACATTAATAATATGAAAACCGTAACCGAAGCTGGAGGTATTATTTGCCCGGCAAGCCCTTCTTTTTATTCCAAACCCCAAAATTTTGATGCACTTGCCTCCACAGTTATTGACCGGGTGCTGGATTTGGCAGGTTTAGAGCTTCCTTCGTTCCGCTGGGGGGAGTAAATATAGGTCACATGACCATCCGACACGTGTCGGACTACGTATCATTGTTTAGGTTCATACGTCAACTCTAATTTAAGAAAGAGCTTAAAAATTGAACTAATAGCCAAAATTGGCAACCCTTTATCCAATTTCTGCTTCCGATTATGTAAAAACTCTTTCCCTTTTTCGGATAATTCTTTCCCTTTTTCGGATAACTGTTTTGCTTTTTCCGATAATTGCTTACCATTTTTTGAAAATTACTGTAGTTTTCAAAAAGTTGCCAGCAATTTTTTAAAAGTTACTGGCAATTTTTCGATAATTGCTACCGATTTTCCGAAAACTAATTCCGATTTTTGAGCAATTATTAATCAAATTTCTGTTGATGTAAGTAAACTATTGTGCATGTTTTTAGGTTTTCTTGCATTAAAATTAAGAGAAAGGGAAGCTTTCAACGTATTTTCAAGAGCACTCCGTTGTTGTGTAGGAATAAGATAGGATACATCTAAACCGAATACAAAAATCCTTACCCCTTCCGAATCAACACCACCGCATAAGCACAAACACCTTCTTCTCTGCCTACATAGCCCAAGGTTTCGTTGGTGGTGGCTTTTATCGAAATATCGTTTGGTTCAATATTTAAAATAGGAGCAAGGGTTTGCTTCATTTTATCAATGTGAGGATTTATTTTTGGATTTTCTAACACAAGCGTGCAATCAATATTGCCGATGCTATAGTTTTCTTTTTTCAATAAATCAATAACTCTGGCAAGCAAAATTTTGCTGTCAATGTTTTTGAATTCGGAAGACGTGTTTGGAAAATGAAAACCGATGTCGCGCATACCGGCAGCCCCAAGCAAGGCATCACAAATGGCGTGTATCAACACATCTGCATCCGAATGTCCATCGGCACCTTTGGTATGGTTGAGCAGGATGCCCCCCAACCAAAAGGGTTTTCCTTCTTTCAGTTGATGAACATCAAAACCAAAACCGATTCTCATTTGGGATTTATTAATATTTCAAATTTCAGATTCCAAATTTGAAATCTGGAATCTGAAATTTGAAATCATTTTATTCTGTTTTAGTATCGTTCTGAGCTTTAAACGCATCAAAGTCGAAGGTAAGCGAAAACCGTAATGTGTTTTCAAGCGGATTTCGTTGTTGTGTCGGAATCAAATAAGCAAAATCTAACCCAAACACATTGTACTTTACACCAGCACCAAGCGTAAAAAATTGGCGGTTGCCTTTGTAAGGGTTTTCGTAAAAATAACCCACCCGAACAGCAAACAATTTGTTATACCAATATTCTAATCCACAGGCATAATTAATTTCGCGCAACTCTTCTTTCCCTCCACCTGGAGCATCGTTGAACGAGCCAAAAATACCCTCCGTAACTCCACGGTTAGGGTCTTTGCCAAGCAAAATAACAGCATCACCGTTGGCATCATATTTCACACCATAGTCCACCATGGTTCCATTGGTATCGGCACGTACATCGTGCATATAAACAGGAGGAGTTGGCACTAACAATTTATTTGCATCCACTTCCAAAGAAATAGAATTGTATTCGTCCATTTGGAAAGTAAACGAAGCACCTAACCGCATGTTGATAGGTAGAAAATCGGCAGAGCCTCTTTTTGAACGGTCAGAATAGGTCATCTTGTTTCCAATGTTTGAAATGTTTAAACCAATGGCAGCAATTCCTTTTTTGCCTCCGCTTAGTTTAATTTTTTCTTTTCTCCACAATGCAGAAATATCAACCGCTACCGAGCGACCAGTTTTGGTAGCCGACCCATCCACATATTGCCCTCCTGTTAAGTTAGAACTTACATACCGCACCGCACCACCGGCCGAAAATGTTTTGCTCAATTTAATGCCATACGCTACATCAAAAGCAAATTCGTTGGGTCTAAAATTTCCAATGGTTTGTCCGTTAATGTCAGTAAAAGTAATATCTCCCAACGAAAAATAACGAAGCGAAGCACCGATGGTACCGCGTTTTTTTGTTTTGTAAAAGAAAGACAAGTAAGCAAGATTTATGTCCGGCACCAATGCTCTTAACCATGGGGTGTACGAAACACCAATACCCATTTTTTTGTCAACAAACGCCAGTTTGGATGGATTCCAATGAATGGAATTTACATCAGGAGTAGAGGCAACACCTGCATCGCCCATTCCGCCTGCTCTGCTGTCAGGTGTAATAATTAGAAACGGAACAGCTGTGGTGATGGTGTTCAGTTGGTCGTTCACTTTTTGTCCTGCAAGTTGGTTGTAATTGGTTTGACCAAACACACCTGTTGCAACCGTAAAAATTAATGCAACTGTGGCAATAATTTTTTTGAGATGGATAAATACATTCATTCTTTTCATTTTTTTCGGGGTGCTAAATTAATAATTAATTTAAGATGACTAGCTTTTCGTACTTCTCAGCACTCGAACCATCATTGTTTTTTACTTTTACTCTATAAATATAAACTCCTCTGCCAATTTTATCGCCATAGTCATCTCTACCATCCCAATCAATAGGGTCGGAACGGAAACCTTCTGTACTCACAAACTGGTCAATAGTTTTAACCAACTTGCCCGAAACAGTAAAAATCAAAATTTGAACATCCAATGTTTGGCAGCATTGGTTTTGTTCGAAATAAAATTGAGTTTTGGTAGTAAACGGATTTGGGTAGTTGAGCACATGGCTCAAAGCAAGTTCGGCAGATTTTGAAACCACGAATTCAGTGTAGGTTTCGGATGAGTTATTGTAAACATCCCACACTTTTAGTTTCAAATTATGGCTACCTTCTGCCAAACCATTAAAGGGATATCTGATAGACCCCGATTTATAACTATTCAAATCCGACTGATAATAATCGTTGAGAACAATAGAGTTGGTGGTGTTTCCGTCCAGTACAGCAGTAACATCGTGACCTATACCATTACCCACCGTGTTTATTCCATTCTCGTCTTTAAGCACAGAAAACAAATCAGGATTTTCGTCCGTCATGCCGCCAAACACAAATTTGGCATCGTTCATATATAATTTTGTTTCCGGACCCACCACATCGGAAACAGCAGCAGCATCAGACCCACCAATAATAACTTTTTCATAATATCCGTTTGCATCTTCGTTTCCGTTTTCGGCATAATAACTTATTCTGCCTATTCCAAAATTGTAAGCAATATCGCGTGGAACTACAAATGTAAATTTAAAATATCCATTGGTCACACTTACTTTTCCCTTAAACAAAATATTTTTTTGAAGTTTAAAAGTAAATGCAGGACTCGCCTGAGTACCATCGTTAGAAAGTGTGGTAATGTTTTGAGGTTTGTCGTAAACAGTAGGATACATTACCCCGTTATAGTTGCTCAAAATGGCTTGTGTGTTATTGTCTCTTACAAAACCACTAACCGTAACACGCGAAAGTGCTCTTAACGTATCGGAACTTGAAGCCGTTACTGGAACTGCATTTACAGTGTCAGTAGAAACATCCCATTTCGGATAATTTAAAGTCAATGCGGGATCGCCTAGCAATGTAAAATTGCGCCCGTAACTATTGAATCCATTGGTGTGACTTTTTACATATTCATCCACATCACCAAGCGTTGGCATTTTTCCATTGATGGGGGCAAATACAGCATTGTAAAAACTGGTGTTAATAACAAAATTGGGACTAGCAAAAGCTTCGCGGGTGGTGGTAAGCAAACCAATACCTGCACCGGTTGGGCTCAAGAAAATATATTCACCCGCAGAGGTGCGCTCGGGGTCGTCAAACCGGCTTAACTCACAAGTTGCAGTAACCCAAAAGGGCATGTTATTAAGATTCTGCCATGAATTTATTTGTGATATTTCCACCACTCGCTCGTGTGCCAACCCCACTTCTCCACCATGTCCAGTATAGTTCATTATCAAAGCTCCTTTTTCTACTCGTTTATTTATTGCATCAGCAACTCCAGGATAACGGTCGCCACCCGGAGTAGCCACTTGAACATACGAATCGAAATAAATTTTATCTACATTATAGTCATCATAACCTGTATCAACCATATTGGCTAACTGATCAGCGCCTTGTCCGTTGTATCCTTCGTGCAAACCACCGTCCTCGTCATCACCAATAAAACAAACGGTGTTTCGCCAATCGCCAAAGGGAGAACCCGTGGTGGAGCTTGAACAGGAGTTAGCCACATTGCCCAACGTAGGTGGTACACCAACTCTTTTATAAGCAAAAATTTTATTAATAGCAGTTTGTGCTTCTGCTTTCGATTTTACAGGAAAACGACCTACCCCCACATCAATAACATCAGAATTCGCAACATTAGAACCATCCACCATTAAACCTTCGGAATCATCCAAACAGGCATAAAAATCGTCAGAAACATAGGATGCAGTGAGGCTTTGCGATTCTATGGATTCATAAGTGGGAATGAAGTTGGTGTTGAAGGCAAAACGGTTTTTATTGTCGTACGACCCATCCCCAAACAATAATAAATACTTTGGTAATTCTGAAGGTATGGTAGCTCGGTCGTAAAACATTTTTACAAAATCGCGCAGTGCGGTTGCATCGCGAGCACCTGAAGAAAATTCGTTATAAATTTGATTCGTGGTAACTACATGAGTTGTTAATTGGTCGGCACTTTCGTGATAGTTGGCAAGTTGCTTTGCTTCCTCCAAAAAATCAGGGTGTGTTATGATAATAAAATCTTTATTTGTTAATCCATGTAAATCCTGGTTTTCAACCACACCAACCGCAGAAGGCGTGTTGTAAGAAGAGCCTGTAAAAGCCACAAATTGACGAAGTGTGTCGGCAGGCAATGTAAATTCATAATTGTTTCCATTCACCTGGAACGCCTGCGAGAAAGCATTTGTAGGGTCTGTAACGTCCCATATCTGAATAGTACCACTGCTTGTCAAAACGTACTTAGCAATATTTGTTGCACCCACTGATTGTGCGTCTCTGAACATCATTTGGCTTCCACTCATGCTTAATTGACGTCTTACATTAACTTCAACATAATCGAGCCACCCAATGGCATTGGCAGTTTGTTTGGTAACGTTAACAGTAACCAGTGAGCTAGCAGGATTAAACGAAAAACACGTATTTCCTGTTACTGCATACACATCTCCCGAAGCAACACCAATAGGAGGAATAGCATTTCCGTTAACTGTATAATTTGAAAAACCGGAATATTTGGAAGCTACACTTGCTTTCACAGTAGCAGGATTGTTGACATCAATATTAGGAAAAGAAAACGAAAAATTGTAGGTTGCAATATTGTCAAAGTATTCGCCAAACCATTGTCTGCCCGATTTAATAAAATTAAGATTATCGCTTTCGTGAAAAGCATAATCATCAAATGTGGTTACTGTGTGTGTAGCAGCATCGGGTAACGAAGCCTGTGTCTGCATTCGTTTACCAGCCCCCAAATCGGCTGTAATAAAATAGTAAGTAGAATCAGAATAGATATTTGTAGTGTGTTTATATTTAGGACAAGAAGCACTATTGTACGTCCATGTATTTGGCCCTTTGGCAAAAAACGTAAAATACTCTGAGGTGCCAAAAACATTATCGGCATCGCCCTGAAACGAAATCGCATTTTCAGTCAAATCGTCTCTTCTAAAATTAGCACTGGCTTCGGGTAGCATTCCAACGGCATTGCCATAAACCCTTATATTCTGAGGGTCAATGGTTGCTACATCCATTCCCAGACTTTGAAGAAAAGAAAACGAAAGTTTGTAAATACCATCGTTAGGCACAGCAATTTTATACCATTTACCTGTTTGCAAAACCGAATTAGCAGCATAGGTATGTACAGAGCGAGTGGTGGATTTTCCAGAACGGTTTATAATAATAGATAAATCGAATGAAACTAATTTTTCAAATTTTCCGGTGTTGTTGTTTTTTCGGATGGGAACAAAACTAATAATACCCCTCGCTTGTTTTTTTATAAAAACAATATTAGTAGTTATTATTATCTGATCACTTATTTTTTTAGGGTTTTTAACGAGTGCGGTTTCTTCGTCTGTTAGTAATTCATAAGAAGCATTTATTACTTCTGCCGAAATTTCCTGTTCGCCAGATAAAGCAACTTGGAGGCTGAACGAAGGCAAAAGTTCATCTTCAATTCTGAACTGTGCCCCTGTAAATGTCATAAACTTTTTTAGTTCACCGTTCGACATTTTTTGGGTCATTGGCCTTTGCCATTCAATGCGATACTCTGAGGCGTTTACTTTTGTCACTGGTTTGGTTTGTGCATAAGAAACCAGTCTGACAGCAATAATTAAAATAAGGCTGATGCGAATTTTCATAGTTACAATAATTTAAAGGTTCAAATTTAATTAAAATTGGTAATTTCTTGCATTAATATATATAACAGGCGCAGTGTTTCACAAATTTCGAGATTAATAAAACAAAACATTGCCTGCTATTTTTTGTTAATTAGAAACAAAAAACAAAAGAAAAAATTTTAAAAATAATTCAGAAACAAACTTCCAAGCTCATTAAAGAATTAGGAATAAAAAATAAAAAGCACGATTTTTTGTTTATTGATTCGTGAAAAAAAATAAATAAAAACAAACTTTTTTAAAAATAAAAATAAAGAACGAATAAAAATTTTGGCTTTAAAACTGCCGTAAACATTGATTGTTTAAATAGAGTAGGGGTGTTTCAAATAATTGTGTTTTAAGTTTGTAATGATGTAATAAAGACTACTACTTTGTTTTTCGTTCGGCTAAAGTATAAAAATTTATTAATACACAAGCATTTTTTTTCAATTATTTTTTGAGTGGTTTTTTTTCGTGCCGTATTTTTCGAAAAAACAAATACAAAACCAACAGACATTTTCGAAAAAACTGTTATGAAAAAAAGCAAGTTTTGGGAGGTGATTTTATCAACAAAATAAACTTGGCTCAATTAACTAAAAACCCTTTTTTTAAAAGAAAATCGGGTTTTTAACCAAACACACCGAAATATTTTAATTGTATTTTTTAGCCATTTTAACCTTTATAAGCACTACCAACATTGGGTTGTAATAACATTCGACCTGTTGATAACTTATTTTATCCTACCTAGATTATTTGTTTATGACAGATATTTATTATAGATTTGCAACCCAATTAGGTATTATGCCATTATAATTGAACGATTTTTCTTGAAAATATACAGTGTTGATTGTGAAAATATTTTTAAGGTTAAGGAATCCTCAAAAGAAATATTGTGTATAATTGCGTTCTACTAAAAAAAAAATTATGACCTTAAAACGTTTTGTTTTAATTTTCATTGTGGTATTTTCAATTGGTTCCGAACAATCATTGTTCGCCCAAGATCCCGAATTTACACAATTTTATGCAAACCCTATTTACTTGAACCCTGCATTTGCGGGTACAGCAAACTGTCCAAGATTCTGCTTAAACTACAGAAACCAATGGCCTGCTATTTCAGGAACTTATGTTACCTACTCTGCTTCTTACGACCAACATTTTCCAGGCATTAAGGGAGGTTTAGGTTTGCTTATTTATGACGACAGAGCTGGACAAGGAACTTTAAATACTTTTAGTGTTAGTGGTATTTATTCTTACTTATTAAATGTAAGCAGAAAGTTTTCGTTGAAATTCGGTTTTCAGGCTACTTACTTCGAAAAAAGTATCGACTGGAGCAAACTTACGTTTGGTGATATGATAGACGAGCGAATGGGTTTTGTTTATAATACACGAGAGGTTCCGGGCCGATCGAAAAAGGCAAATGCCGATTTTTCGGCAGGAGTATTGGGCTATACCAAACGTTTCTTTTTTGGTTTTGCTGCACATCACTTAACTCAACCTGACGAAGGATTAATTAGTACAAGTAAACTACCCATGAAACTTACTGCCCACGTTGGAGCTGTTTTTGCAATTGGGGACAAAAAAAACGAGGTAACTATTTCGCCTAATATATTGTACCAACGCCAAAAAGATTTTCAACAGTTAAATCTTGGGTGCTATTTTACAAAAGGTATCGTTGTAGGTGGATTGTGGTATCGTAATCAAGATTCGTTTATTGCACTTCTCGGACTCCAACAACGTAGGTGGAAGATAGGTTATAGTTATGATATTACTACTTCTAAACTAACAAATGCAACAGCAGGCTCTCACGAAATTTCGTTCGGTCTGATAATGGCTTGTAAACCCAAACACAAAAAATTAAAAACAGTTAATTGTCCGGCTTTTTAAAATAGTTTTAAATTTATTGTATCTTTTTGACAAATATCCGTTATTATATAATAAGTGTATTTTAAATATTAACCAAAAAACAAAACAATGAAAAAAGTATCGTTTAATTTAATCTTGTTTTCAGCCATTCTTTCTCTTGCATCGTGTAGTAAAGAGAGATCGCCTGTAACAGCATGGGAATACAATGAACCCAAAAATGGTGGTTTTGATGTGCCTGCTTACGAAGAGCAAGAAACCGGACCGGGATTGGTATTAATAGAAGGCGGAACGTTTACAATGGGTAGAGCAGAGCAGGATGTGACTTACGAATGGAATGCTATTCCAAGAAGAGTTTCTGTTTCGTCTTTCTACATGGACCAAACAGAGGTTCGTAACCTTGATTATTTGGAATATTTACACTGGACATCGCGTGTGTTTTCAGCCAATTTTTATGATGTGGTGAAAAAAGCATTGCCTGATACTCTTGTGTGGAGAGACCGTTTAGCATTTAACGAGCCGTATGTAGAGTATTATTTACGTCACCCTTCTTACAGAGATTACCCTGTGGTAGGAGTTAATTGGTTGCAGGCTTCTGACTTTTGCGCTTGGCGGACAGATAGAGTAAACGAATTTATTTTGATTCGTGAGGGTATTCTTGGAAATGCTCCAACTCCTACTGAAAATGATTATTTTAATACAGACGAATACCTTTCTGGAAAATGGCAAGGAACAGTTGTTTCTCCAATTCCCTCGAAAGACCCGAATGGTGGCGACCGTTTAGTACGTATGGAGGATGGTATCTTCTTACCTCGTTACCGACTACCAACAGAAGCTGAATGGGAATTTGCTGCCTATGGTTTAATTGGAAATTCGGAAGGTGAAAAAATAAGTGAAAGAAGATTGTATCCTTGGAATACTCATGGTGTTCGTAATCCTGACGAAAAATATTTAGGTAAAATGTTTGCAAACTTTCAACGTAGCAATGGAGATATGATGGGTATTGCTGGCGCATTGAACGATGCGGGTGATATTACTACTCCTGTGTTTTCATATTGGCCTAACGATTACGGTTTATACAACATGGCAGGTAATGTGAGCGAATGGGTGATGGATGTGTATCGTCCACTATCTCCTGAAGATAAAGCCGATTTCCGCCCGTTCCGTGGAAATGTGTTTAAAACACAACTTCGCGATGTGGATGGTATTATGATTAACGATACTATCAGATATGATGCAGACAGTAACATTCTTAGTATTCCAGGAATGGTTCGTTGGAGAGATGTGAGCATTGCTGTGCCAGATGACAACTTGGACGAAAGAAGAAATTACAAATATGCTGATAACATTAATTATTTGGATGGTGATGTGAAGTCGCAAGCTACTCCTTTAAGCGGCACTTGGTTAGACCCGTATGATGCCAATGTTGCAGGTAAACCTGAAAGCAGTGGTATGTACGACTATCCGGCTACTTTAACCGGTGGTGCTGGTACTTCGATGATTAACGATAAAGCACGTGTGTTTAAAGGAGGTTCGTGGAGAGACCGTTCTTACTGGATGGTTCCGGGCACCAGAAGATACCTTGACCAACGTCAATCAACCGATTGGATTGGTTTCCGTTGTGCTATGACCCGTGTGGGAAGTCCTCAGGGATTAGGACCTAGATAACACTCATTAAATTTTATAAAAAAACGCTTCACTTTATTGTGAGGCGTTTTTTGTTTGTACTTTTGCCACCCAAATAAAAATTTAGTGTGAAGAAAAAAATAATTATCCTGCTTTTCCTTTTAACTTTTCCTTCTGTATTTTATGTAATTCTTACCACCGGAAAAGCCAATTTTATTCGCCTGAATTATTTTGGAGAAAAAAAATTAACAGCCGATGGTAAAGATACTATCCATCATTCCATCCCTCCTTTTAGTTTAATTAATCAAAAGGGAGATAGAATTACCGACAAAGATTACGATGGAAAAATTTATGTGGCAAATTATTTTTGTGCCAAATGTAATACTGTTGTTTCACGAAAAATAATTGCAGAGCTATTGCGAGTTCAAGAAAAATTTGCTTTTGCATCAGAAAGTGTTCGGTTGCTTTCGCTTACTATGAAACCTGATGCTGACTCTGTTCCGGCATTGGATGCTTATTCCAAAATGGTACATGCTGATACAAAAACATGGAGCTTTGCCACTGGGGACAAAAAACTATTGTACAATATTGCAAAGAATGGTTACTTGCTGAACACGCTGGAAACACCCGATGGAATGGCAGATACCGTGCAGAGCGAAAAACTGGTGTTGGTGGATAAAGAAAAACACATTCGAGGATTTTATGATGGAAGTAACATTAAAGAAGTAAATAATTTGTTGGATGATATTAAAGTGTTGATTGCGGAATATTATATCAAAGACGAAATTAAAAAAGACAAATTAGAAAAAAAGAAAAAAGAATGAGTGATAAATTAGTTTTCAGAATTGTGATGGGTGTTTCCATTTTTGTGTTTGTTGCGGTTATCATTCTCAACAAAAAAATATTGCCGGTGCCCGAAGAAATTCCTTCTTTTGTTTTTAAACTACCTAAGCTCAATGCCTTTTTGAATGGCACATGCAGCATGTTACTTCTTTTATCGTTATACATGATAAAACAAAAAAACATAGCGGCACATAAAAAATTAAACATCATTACTTTTTGTTTGTCATCGGCATTTTTGGTTTCTTACATCACGTATCATTGGTTGGCACAAGAAACTATTTTTCCGAAAGACAACCCCATGCGAACACTTTATTTAATAATTCTTATCAGTCATATTATATTGGCAGGGCTAGTATTACCACTGGTATTATTGTCTTTTTATTTCGGACTGAAAACACAACAATCCAACGGGCAACTGTATGTACAAAAACACAAACAATTGACCCGATGGAGTTACCCGATATGGCTTTATGTAACCATTACAGGGGTGGTGGTATATTTAATGATTTCGCCTTACTATCCGTTTTTATAATTACTTTTGTGTCATCAACAATGAAAAAAAACAATTTCTTATTTCTTTTTATTTTCATACTTCTGCTGGTTGTTACCACCAACTCGTACGCTCAATGTGCTATGTGCAAAACAGGGGTAGAAAGCGATTTGAAAAACGGAGGCTCCATTGGCAGAAATCTTAATTTTGGAATTCTTTACTTGATGGCTATTCCTTATGTGGCATTAATTACGGGGGGGTATTTCTTTTTCAGGAAACAAATAAATGCGAAATTGAAAGGATGGAAGGATAAATATTTTCCGGCAAAGCAAGCGAATTAAAAAAGCTCCCGAACATCGGGTGCTTTTTTATTACAAAATCATTCATCAGCTAAGCTACTACTATGTCTGTTGAATCAGAATAATCTTGTTGTTCTTCGCCAACTACTACTGCAACTCTGAAATAATATCGTTTACCCGACACCAAATCGTGAACTGTTACTTTTGCAGTTGTTGAATACTTACAGTTAGTCCAGCTTATGCCGTCCTCACTGATTTGCCATACGTAACCAACATTTGCTTTGCGTTCGTAGGCTTTTCTCCGTAGTTTAACAGAATTTGCTTCCGTTCCTTGCCTTGCACCTAAGTCGTGAATATGAATACTTCCTTTACGTTTCCCTTCAAACCCTCCACTCTGAACCATTTCCAACGCAAGGTTTTCGTCATCCACATCTATCACCACTCCTTGAACATGCAACACTACTTTCTTCATCTTC
>CANIQT010000033.1 GCA_947469885.1 Bacteroidota bacterium | reverse complement strand
ATGCAGCAGCAATCACAGCAGCAGGCTCATCAGCAAATGCATATACAGATGCACAGGTATCAGCAGAAGCAACTATCCGTTCAACAGCAGATGCAAACGAGTCAGCAGCAAGAATATCAGCAGATAATACTTTAACTACAAACTTAGCGGCAAACGGAACAGCAGATGCAGCAGAAGCGGTAACGCGTTCAACAGCAGATGCAACGTTAACAAGTAACTTAGCATCAGAAGTAACTGCAAGATCAACAGGAGATGCAACCAATGCATCAGCTATCACAGCAATCGGAGCAGTAGCAAATTCTTATACAGATGCAGCTATTGCCACTGAAGTAACCAACAGAAACTCTGCAATATCATCAGCCATTTCAACAGAGGTAACTAACAGAGACGCTGCCATATTAGTTGAAACAAATGCTAGAATATTAGATGCTTCTATTAATGCTGCCTTAACTGGTGATGTTACTTCAGATGGTATTACTAATGCTACAACTTTAGCAACTGTTAATGCAACAACTGGAGCATTAGGTTCATCAACTGCAATACCAACAATTACAACAAATGCAAAAGGATTGGTAACTTCGGTTACAACTAATGCAGTTATTGCTCCTGCTGGTACACTTTCTGGTACAACCCTTAACTCTTCTGTTACTGCTTCTTCCTTAACAAGTGTTGGAACTCTAACAGGTCTTGTTGTTACAGGTACAACTACAGTTAATACAACTGGTGCTGCCGGTACTACTATTGGTAATAGCGGAAGTTCAGTGTCTATTTCCGGTGGTACTAACACAGTAACCGGAACTACTAATGTAAACGGTGTAGCTAACATCAATGCAAGTAACAATGCGAACACCAACATAAACACCGGTTCTTCTACTGGTACAGTTTCGATAGGTAATAGTGCTTCAAAAACATTAGTTAGTGGTCCAACTACTATTGGCGCATTAAATTACGGTCTTGACGCAACAGCGACAGATGATTATATTGTTACCCTTTCACCCGCACCTACTGGTTATTCAGATGGTATGATAGTGGTGTTAAAAGCAGGAACATCTAACACTAATGCAGGAGGGTCAACTCTGAATGTAAATTCATTAGGAGCTAAGAACATAGTGAAAGGTCTTGACGGAGGTTCACTTCCTGACAATACAATTTTACCGGGAGGTATGTATATCTTGGTTTACTTTAACAATCAGTTTTTCATCATAGGTCAGTAATATTAAAATTAGTTTCCTGCCGTCTTTTCGGCAGGAAACTTAATTTTATTAATCATATAAAAAATAACCTAAATGAAAAAACAAAACACATCAAACGGCACAATCCTCAGAGGGTTTAACCGTGTTGCGGTTTTACTGTTTGCATTGATAGTCGGCTTTGGCTGCTCCATGCAGCTTTCTGCTCAGAACATCACAGTGGACAACATGAAAATGAACGTTGGTTCAGGTTACTTTGTTACCACCGATGGTAATCTAAAAATCCAGAATTCCGGTCAGGTAATAAACGATGGTACTGTTCGTATGAAAGGTGATTTCACCAACGATGCCAACGGATTTATCTATCCAAGCCCTGGTGTAACCGAATTTAATGGTACTACTGTTCAAACGGTTGGCGGAACAAATACTACCACCTTTTTTAACTTAGTAGTAAACAACAGTAATGGCATTAACCTTTCAGGCAACATCATTGTAGAAGGTACTCTTACATTTACTTCTGGTAAAATCAATACCGGAGCATTTAATGTTATTTTGGGTACTTCAGCATCAGTTGCTGGTGCAGGTGCCGGAAAATATGTAAACGGTAACTTGCGCAGAATGATTCCTGCAACAGCTAACTTAACTACAACGTTCGACATCGGAGATGCAACTACGTATGCTCCTGTAACTGTAACTTTTGTAGGAACACCTTCAGGTGCTTCCAGCATCAATGCTTCTACCTCAGTAGCGGCTCCTGCCGTTGCTTCTGGTATCAGCCAAACACAATACGTAAACAGACAATGGAACTTAACCAACAATGGTGTTTCCGGATTTACTTCTTACAGCCCTACATTTAATTTTGTAGCAGGCGATTTAGTGGGTAGTCCGGTAACATCTTCTATGGTGGTTCGTAAATTGGATGGAAGTACTTGGGCAGCAACAACCACTGGAGCACAAAATGCTACTAACACACAAGCTACTGGGGTAACCACTATAGGCGGTCCTAGCACATTTGCAATTGGTAACGTAAGTGCACCATCTGTAACTTGTCCTGCAAACATTCTTGCCAGCAACACTACAGGTTTATGTGCTAATTCATCTGTTACTTTTGCAGCATCTTCTTCTAGTTTGCCCGCTCCAACTATTACATACAGTCAAAACCCGGGAACTTCTTTCCCTGTGGGTACTACTAACGTAATTGTTACTGCAACAAACATTAACGGAACAGTTAACTGTAATTTTGATGTAGTAGTTCAGGACACACAATTCCCAACCATTACTCCTCCTGCCGATGTAGCAGTGTGTTTTGGTACACCAGTGGTAGTAGGTACTCCTACAGCTGCTGATAACTGTGCTGTTTCTATTTCTTCTACAGGTGGACTTCCGTCTTACCCTGTTGGAACAACAGTAATTACATGGACAGCAACCGACCCTGCGGGTAATCAAACTTCGGCTACTCAAAATATCGTGGTAAATGCTTCACCGGTTGGTTCAGCTACTTCATTGGTTATGTGTGATGGTAGTCAGACTAACATTGCCCTTAACTCAACAATTCCCGGAAGTACATTTACTTGGACTTCTTCAGTAACTACTGGAACAGTAACAGGTTTAACAAACTGTGCTACAGGTTGTGGATCTGTTATTAATAACACGTTATCTAACAATGGTAACCCTGTTCATGGTGTCGTAACTTATACAGTTACTCCTTCATTTGCAACTTGTAATGGTGCTACCTTTACGGTAGCTGCTACAGTTGGAGCTGCTCCGGCAACTCCGGTTATTTCAGGTGTTCAGGTCTTGTGTAATGTCGGTGCTACCACTACTTATTCAATAGCTGCAGTTCCTGAAGCTACAAGTTATACTTGGACAGTGCCTACCGGATTAACAATTACCGCAGGTCAAAACACTACTTCTATTACAGTAAGTGTGGCTGCCGGAACAGTTAACGGAAACGTTACCATTACAGCAACCAACAGTTGTGGTTCGGGTGTTGCCTCATTATTGGTTACAAAATACCCTCTTGCACCTAGTGCAATTGTCGGACCTACATCTCTTTGTGGTTTAATTGGTACTCAGGTAACCTATTCAACTACCACTACTCTTGGTGCAGCAGTTAACGGTGGAAATGCAGCTTACACATGGACCTTACCTACAGGTATGTCTGTTATAAGTGGTGCTGGAACAACATCTATTGTTGCTCAATACAACACTTCTTTCGTTACCGGAACAGTGAAAGTAACAGCAAATAATGCATGTTCCTTCCCTGGAACACCAACTACCTTAACGGTTACAGGAGCAGTTCCTGCAGCACCGGTGGCTATTACAGGTGTACCTGCTAACGTGTGTGGTCTTGCTTCAACTTCAGCTTCTGTAGCTTCAGTTACAGGAGCAACTTCCTATGTATGGAGTGTTACCGGAGCAGGAAACGCTATTGCTACAGGACAAGGTACAACTGCAGTTACTGTAACTCTTGGAGGTACTGCAGGTGTTTTATCCTGTATGGCTCACGATACGTGTGGAAACGGTGCTGCCAGAACAGTTAACTTAGTAGTTACTGCTATTCAGCCTGGTGCCATTGCTGGTTCAGCTAACACTTGCGGATTACCAACAGTAACCTATAGTGTAACTGATGTAACTCCTGCTGGTGCTCCTGCTTATACCTATACTTGGCAATTGCCAGCGTTTATGACCTTAGCAAGCGGACAAGTACTTTCTGGTGTAGGTAATACTTCTATTACAGTTAACATTACTGGTAATACCGGAAACGTTCAATCTAGTGGAGGTACATTAAAAGTAAGTTCAACCAACACGTGTGGTAGCACAAGTGCTCTTAGAACATTGGCTATTACCAGATGTGCTAACGCTGATGCTATGAACAACGGATCAGAGTCTGTTCATACCGCCATCTCTAATGTTTATCCAAATCCTGCTTCATCTGTATTTACATTAGATGTAACTACAAATAAATCTTCAGAATTTGTGGTAGAAGTATATGATTTATTAGGTAACTTAGTGGTAAGCGAAAAACACAGCGTTCTTGATGGAACCACTACTTTGAATACCGACATAAGTTTCTTAAATGACGGAATGTATTTTGTTAAATTGTTAGATGCGGAAGCTCATTTAATCCGCTCTCAAACATTAACTAAAAACTAACCCAAATAACAAACCTCCATCCCGATAAAATCGGGTTGGAGGTTTGTTTATCTTTTTTGTACTAACCCTAAAAATCCCTCTCTGTTCATTCAGAGGGGGATTTTTTGTGCATCTAATTTCGTTTCACGTGAAAATCGTTCTGTTTCATGTGAACCTTGTTCTGTTTCACCTGAACCTTGCTCTGTTTCATGTGAACCTTGTTCTGTTTCATGTGAACCTTGTTCTGTTTCATGTGAACCTTGCTCTGTTTCACCTGAAACTTGCTCTGTTTCATGTGAACCTTGTTCTGTTTCATGTGAACCTTGTTCTGTTTCACCTGAACCTTGCTCTGTTTCATGTGAACCTTGTTCTGTTTCACCTGAAAACTGTTCTGTTTCACCTGAACCTTGTTCTGTTTCACATGAACCTTGTCGTGTTTCATGTGAACCTTGCTTGATTTCCATTGAAACGTGTAGCATTCCTTTGGAAATGTGTCGCATTCCTTCGGAAATGTGTCGCATTCCTTCGGAAACGTGTCGCATTCCTTCGGAAACGTGTCGCATTCCTTTGGAAACGTGTCGCATTCCTTTGGAAATGTGTCGCATTCCTTCGGAAACGTGTCGCATTCCTTTGGAAACGTGTAGCATTCCTTTGGAAATGTGTCGCATTCCTTTGGAAATGTGTCGCATTTCCAAGGAAACGTGTTGCATTTCTAAGGAAACGTGTTGCATTTCCAAGGAAACGTGTCGCATTTCTTCGGAAACGAAGCAAGTTTTGCATGAATCAATAGTTGCATTAGACAAAACGGACTTTACGTATAACGAAAAGGGAAAGGGGATTGGAAATTTTTACTATTTCTTTTTTAGCATTGCTTCTTTATCAAAATACTCCTTTGCTTTGGTAGGGTTTCCAATAATTTCATATATTTTACCAATAAAATTAAAACATTCAGCATCTGTCGGGTCAATTTGGGAGGCAGCTATAAAATTTTCGAGAGCTTCCGGAAATTGTTTTTGTTTAAAATAAGCCAAACCAAGATTAAAATATCCCAATTCAAACTGAGGATTTAATGTGATTGATTTCGTGAAAACCGGAATCGCCTCAGAATAGTTACGTTTTTTCATTAAAATATATCCCTTATCGTTGTAGGCATTTGCATAATTGGGGTCATACTTAATTACTGAATCGAATATAGCCGATGCTGAATCCAAACGATTAAGTTTTAGATAACAGGATGCTAAACTATAAAACATTAATGGTTTTTTAGGATACCATTTCGATTCGGTAGCATATTCAAAGTGTTTAATAGCATTCAGGTAATCTTTCTTTTCTTTATAGCACTTGCCCAAAATATTATGAGCTTCACGAAGGTCATACCAGATATTAATTGCACTTGTTAACTCAACAATTGCATTATCAGTAAGTATGCTTTTTTTATCAGTGTCTTTTTCCTTTAAACTTGCTAAATAAAGGTCTAATCCCCAGAAATAATGCAAAAAGGCACTATTGTTTATTGATTTAACATCAGTACTAAATAAGGTAGTATTATTCTCCCAACTTCTTGAACGTACAATTGTCTTAACTGTATAAGGGATAAATAACAAAGCTGTAACCAAAAGGTATCGGGAGTTAATTCGAAAAAAACCAAACATTGCATAACTTACTTTTTGAATATTTTTTGGGGGTTTTATGAATTTTAAAATTAATAAAGTGATAAGCAAGCAAAATCCAATTGACGGAACATACATAAAACGATCTGCCATTGTCGAACCCATTAGCATAAAAATATTGGATACAGGGGCAAATGCTATGAGAAAAAATAATAATGAAAAAGCGAATATGTTTTTTTTTCTGATTTTAAAAAGAGAAAAAATTGTTACTCCGAAAAATAAAAGAATGCTAAATAAGGCAACAGGGCTAACGACAGATTGAATTTTTATATAGGCCCATGAATAATCGCACGAAAGTGGGTGAGGAAAAATTAAGAGCCAAAGATATTTTAAAAGTATATAAAAAGCTGTTGCTTGCCTGCTGATAAAGTCAGGAGCAGCATATAGAGTATTATTAATGGCATTTAACCTTGGACCTGGAACATTTTTAAAAATCTCATGTCGTATGGCAAAATACAAAATGACTGAGCTTGCAAAAAATAAAAACACAGGAATTTGTTTTTTTATTTTGACATCTGTAAAAACATAAATTATCAATGGAATCAATATTAGGAAGACAATTCCTGATTCTTTGGAAAGTAAACACAAAAAGAAAAAAATGCTGCCTAACGCAAGTCCTAATTTCGATTCTTTTAAAATAAAATTTAAGATAAATAAGGTTGATAACACTCCAAACAGTAAAGTCAATATTTCATCACGACTCTTAATATTATCTACTACTTCGGTATGTATGGGGTGTGCCAGATAAAGCAAACAGAAAATAAAGGGCAAAAGAATACGATGCTTATGCTCCCTAAACAATCTACAAAGTAATATGAATAGTAGCCAGCAAGAAAGGGAAAATAGTAAAACATTAATAAAATGATTCAAGTGTGGATTATTAGGCGATAATTGCCATTCTATGGCAAACATAATCAGAGAAGTTGGTCGGTATATTGGTCCGCTATAATTATTACCATACCAATAATCTGTTTTAAGAATAGTTGGGATACCTTTAATTCCCTGTTTCGTAACAAAATTGTCTTTTATTGCTCCTGCATCATCATAAGCATAATCATATTTTATACTTTGAGCGTATAATATAAAAGCTAAAATGAAAATAATGAAACCTAAATTGCTAATTAGCATTTTTGAGCTGGAATCAACCGGGATTTGGGTAGAATCGCTAATTGGTTTGACTGTTATTGGTTTAGGAGAAAGACGCTGCTCTTTGTATACAGAAAATTTTTCCTTCATATTCAAAAATTTTATTTCAAAATACTTATAACTCCACTTTGAAACATAAACAGTTCCGATAAATGATAGAATAACAATACTAATAAAAACAAATTTGTTGATACCTGTAATATTAAAACCGAAAAGATGCAGGCAGAATAATACAATAAAGAATACTATAATGTGATAACAATACATTCCATAGGTGTATTTACCTAGATAAGAAAATCGCTTAAACTTCTCCATTTTATAAAACGAATTTTTGGAGAAATTTTGTTCCATAATGACAAACCCAAAGAAGCACGAAAAAAATAGAGGTACAAACGAAGAAACCAAAACATAATGAATTCCTAATTTCGAAGCATACAAACGAAAAGGTATAGCAACAATCCCTGTAAGGTAAATTAAAATGATAGCATATTTCGGTATTTCCTTAATTCCATTTATTATTTTCTCTTTAGTAGCCATTAAAGCAACTATCGCACCCATTGCCAAATAGGTAATACAAGAAAAAAAATGAAAATGTATTTTCATGTAATTACCGTTAGCGAAAAAATAGCGGTAAGCAATCGAAGATAGAATAATAACAATAAATGTTCTGAATAAGTACTTATTCGGAATAAAAGCTATCAATAGTGGCCAAAATAGATAAAATTGTTCTTCAATTGATACAGACCATAAAACTCCAACAACTGCATTTGAAACCCCGTTTACTAAATAATCAATATTGCCTGTAAAGGTTAAATAATACCACTTATTTAATAAGGAAGTAGAAATAAGGACAGGAAAACCCGTTGGAACATAATGCTTTGCCAATGGAATAACAAATAAGCCTATAATAACAACTAAATAATAAATCGGAAAAATGCGTAGAACCCGCCTAAAATAAAAGTTTTTTATATTTATTTTTCCGTTAGTGTCTTTTTCCTTTAGTAATAGATAAGTGATTAAAAAACCACTCAAAACAAAAAAGAAACTTACACCAACATCTCCGTTTAACAAAAAAGTGTCTTTCACTAAAGTAAAATTTTTGTTGCTATTATTATAACCTAAACAAACCATTACATGATTAATAAACACAGCAAAAAACGCTAAAAAACGTAAGCCGTCAAGGTTGGGGAAGAACATATTTGTACTGTTTTGTTGTTTCATTAGGTGATTTTAATTTGTGAGATATTAGCTGCAAATATAAAAATATAAACAAATAGGAATACAAAAAAGCCCCTCCGGTATCCCGGAAGGGCTTTTTCACAACAGTATCTTTGTAATTTTCCCCTCTCTTTTGGAGAGGGGGTAGGGGTGAGGCCTACACTCTATGCAGGCACCACTGGCACTGGTGGCACCCCACTACCTCCGTCATTATCCACAATTATTCTGGCATTAAAATAATTGTTATAAAACGTTGGCTCACTCACGCTGTATCGCTCCATCAACCCATCCATCTTATCTTTCAACACAGCGTCAGCCTTTTTAAACTGCTTTTGCAAATCCCCCGTAGCCGTTTTACGACTCACAATAGCCACACGCGGGCTGGCTATCACTCCCGGACCTGCCGCCAACAAGGTAGTCAGCGTAGTCAGGTCAGACGCATCTATTCCGTAATCCGCAAGCGCAGCAGCTCCCACTGTATTTGCTTCATTCGAAATCACCCTGCATCTTTTCAAACCCACTGTGTCCCTCACTCTCGTCAGTTTCGTATAGCTAAAGTTCACTCTTCCCTTCAAACCTTCATCCCCTGTGGTAGCAGCATAAGCTATCAATGCTTTCGCCACCCTAAATGCCAAATCCGCAAGTGTAACTTTTTTAACTTGTTTTCCTCTTGTTACACCTTTCGTACTCTTTTGTTGCACATCCACCTCAGCCTGTATAACACCTATTATAATGTCAAACAAGCCAAAAGAAGCTACAAATGCTACAAACGTTGTCCAGATACTGTTGTTGTCCTGGCAAACTTTCTTCACTGCATAGTACATCGAAAGTTTATTTTCTTGAACTTTGTTCATTTTTTGGTCCTCCCAAAATTAAATTTTACTTCCCTCTTTTGTCAGTGTCGGCAGGGCTTTCTCCGTTTTATTAATTTTTATTGATACAATTACCCTTTCGCAAAAACCGTGCTAAACCCTTTATCCATGAAAGTTTTACTTGTTTTTGTCATACTTTTCACCACCGCTTGTCTTTACAAATTCACTCCCAATCTATTGAAAATAGTGGGTTGTGTGATATTTAATGCAATTCGGCTAATAAATAATGTTCAAATTCAAAACCCTGACAATCCTTCACTACTGACACTTTTGAAGTTTTTGGTCATTGAATGGCTATATATACAACACATTCCAACATTCATGCCTCAGTAAGCACCTTAAATAGGCACATTTAATAGATAACAAGTATAAAGAAAACCAAATCCCGCCAATTCAAATTCACATGACGAAAGTCCAATAACAATTCATTAATAACAATTGACCAATGACTAATCACAAATAACGAACGACTAACGCCAAAATAACCATGCACAGAGGTGAAGACTCAATGCACAGAGCAAGAGACTCAATGCACAGAGCAAGAGACTCAATGCACAGAGCAAGAGACTCAATGCACAGAGGTGACGACTCAATGCACAGACATGAAGACTCAATGCACAGACCCGAAGACTCAATGCGCAGACCCGAAGACTCAATGCACAGAGCAAGAGACTCAATGCACAGAGCAAGAGACTCAATGCACAGAGCAAGAGACTCAATGCACAGAGCAAGAGATTCAATGCACAGAGCAAGAGACTCAATACACAGAGCAAGAGACTCAATGCACAGAGCAAGAGATTCAATACACAGAGCAAGAGACTCAATGCACAGACCTAAAGACTCAATGCACAGACATGAAGACTCAATGCACAGAGGTGAAGACTCAATGCAAAAAGGCGAAATTGATATATATTTTGTGAGCTCAAAAGCCATTTCTTAGTCAATAGACCTCATTCATAATTGGCGAAGCCAATCATCATACAACCCAATCCAATTATGGGTTTTACTATAATCACATTTATTGTATTTTGATAAAATCATTTTTTATCATAAAGAATCCTGATAATCTGCGTTCCCATCTTTTATTTCATTTAATTATGAAAGAAGTCTAATCTTATAGAATTCCTGATTCCTAATTCCTAATTCCTAATTATTTTCTCTATCTTTGCACCCTAATCTACAACAATACTAAATGGAGTACAACACCAGTTTACCACACCTTATCATTCCTGAATATGGCAGAAACATTCAGAAAATGATTGACTTTGCAAAAACAGTAAAAGACCGCCAGGAGCGCAACAAAGTAGCACAATCTATCATTGATGTGATGGGGGCTTTAAACCCGCATTTGCGCGATATTACTGATTTTAAACATAAACTATGGGACCATTTGTTTATCATTTCGGGGTTTAAATTAGATGTCGATTCGCCTTACCCAATGCCTACTGCGGCTACATTTCAAACCAAGCCCGACAGAATTAAAATTCCGAGCCAGAAAATAAGATACAAACATTACGGTAAAATTACCGAAGATGTAATAGATAAAGCATCGCAATATCCCGAAGGGGCAGAAAAAGAAGTGTTGGCAGAGGTGATTGCCAACCTGATGAAACGCTCCTACCTTACTTGGAATCGCGACACGGTTAGCGACTCTACTATTTTGGCTCAAATGGAGGAATTGTCGAAAGGCAGATTGGTGTTGAAAGACCATTTGGCTTTAAAAAGCACTCAATCGTTTGTGCCTCGCACCCAAAATCAAAATCCGATAAACAAAAAGCCCGGAACTCCTGGTTTCCGCCCCAAAAATAATGGTGGTAACAGTGGAAATGCTGGAAACAGCGGCAACAACCCCAATAATAAGTTTAGAAAAAAGTTTTAATTCCTTTTAGAACACTAACAACGGCTTTTAGAACTCTAACAACGGCTTTTAGAACTCTAACAACGGCTTTTAGAACTCTAACAACGGCTTTTAGAACTCTAACAACGGCCTTTAGAACTCTAACAACGGCTTTTAGAACTCTAACAACGGCTTTTAGAACTCTAAAGACGGCTTTTAGAACTCTAAAGACGGCTTTTAGAACTCTAACAACAGATTTTAGAACTCTAATGACAATTCGGAAGTGTTAATTTTCTATTCATCTCCTTTTCAATTATGCCGTTGTTGGTGTTTTCACCAACAACTTATCTCAATTAACAATCATCAGTTAGTAAAATAGTAAGATTCCCCACCTTTCACGCTTCTTTTATCTCGTACTTCGTAAACCAAACTTTGAACTTTGGACTTTCAAACTTAAAACTAAAGAAACATGAGCGTATTCGAAATAACTGGTGGCAAAAAACTGAAAGGAGAAATTACTCCTCAAGGTGCAAAAAACGAAGCATTACAAATATTGTGTGCCGTATTGCTTACTCCCGAAAAGGTCGTCATCAGCAACATTCCCGATATTGTGGATGTAAATAAGTTAATTGATTTGCTTCGCGATTTAGGTGTAAAGATTGAAAAAACAGGGCACGAAGAATATACCTTTCAGGCGGATGATGTAAATGTGGACTATCTTAATTCGGAAGAATTCAGAAAAAAGGGAGGAAGCCTTAGAGGCTCTATTATGATTGTTGGACCTTTGCTTTCTCGTTTTGGCAAAGGATACATTCCAAAACCGGGAGGAGATAAAATTGGAAGACGAAGACTGGACACCCACTTTATAGGCTTTCAGGCATTGGGTGCCAAATTTATTTACGAAGAAGAACTCGATTTTTATAAAGTAGAAGCAAGTAATTTGAAGGGCTGCTACATGTTGCTGGACGAAGCATCGGTAACCGGTACTGCCAATATTTTGATGGCAGCCGTTTTGGCAAAGGGAATTACCACCATTTACAATGCCGCCTGCGAGCCTTATGTGCAACAGCTTTGTAAAATGCTGAACCGAATGGGAGCTAAAATTTCGGGCATTGGTTCCAATCTATTAACAATTGAAGGAGTAGAGTATCTTGCCGGAACTACCCACCGAATGTTGCCCGACATGATTGAAGTAGGCAGTTTTATTGGCATGGCAGCCATGACTCAATCGGAAATAACAATCAAAAATGTAAACTTTGAAGCATTGGGTGTAATCCCTTCGGTTTTTCAACGATTAGGAATAAAATTGGAATTAAAAGGAGATGACATTTTTATCCCCGAACAAGAAACGTATGAAATTGATACCTTTATTGATGGTTCCATACTTACCATTTCTGATGCCATCTGGCCCGGCTTCACTCCCGATTTGTTGAGTATCGTTTTGGTGGTTGCTACTCAGGCAAAAGGTACGGTGTTGATTCACCAAAAAATGTTTGAAAGCCGTTTGTTTTTTGTTGATAAACTGATTGACATGGGCGCACAAATTATTCTTTGCGACCCCCATCGTGCCACTGTTATTGGTCTTAACCGTCAACATGCACTCAGAGGAATTTCCATGACATCGCCCGATATACGGGCTGGAGTGTCGCTATTGATAGCGGCTTTATCAGCAAACGGAAAAAGTACTATCCATAACATAGAGCAGATTGACAGAGGGTATCAGAACATAGATATACGCCTTCAAAAACTTGGCGCAGAAATTGCAAGAAAGTAGTACATTTGTCAACAATTTAACTTTTAAACAATTTATTAGAAATGAAAAAATCAAACATCTTTATAGTACTTGCAGCAGTGTCGGTTCTTGCTTTTGGATTTGCAAAAAGCAGACAAACACCCGGACCAGTAGTTGGAACTGCCGTTGGAAACAAAGCACCGGAACTGAAATTCAAAAACCCTCAGGATAAGGAAATATCTTTATCTTCATTAAAAGGAAAAATAGTGTTGCTCGATTTCTGGGCTTCGTGGTGCGGTCCGTGCAGGATGGAAAACCCAAATGTAGTGGCAGCATACAACAAATATAAAGATGCTAAATTCAAAAAAGCAAAAGGATTTACAGTTTATAGTGTTTCGCTAGACAGAGACAAACAGGCATGGATGAATGCAATTGCCAAAGATGGTTTGGCATGGGAAAACCACGTAAGTGACCTTAAAATGTGGCAATCGGAAGCGGGGGCTTTGTACGGAATTCAATCTATTCCACAAGCTTTTCTTTTAGATGAAAACGGAATAATAATTGCCAAAGGGCAAATTCTTAGAAGCCCTCCTGTAGGCAATGGATTGGAAGTGGAATTGGATAAATTGTTGGCAGCACCAACTAAAAAATAAATTTATAAAATAATTTTTTAAAGACAGAATTCGAAAGGGTTCTGTCTTTTTATTTGTCCGTTCGCTGTCAATTTGTCTTATTCTTATTGATGGCAAATAAATTGAGAGGAGGCACCTGCAAAAAAATATTATGCAAAGACGTAAAGAACGCTATGTTTTTTAACAATAGGTTTTCTTAGCGAACTTTGCGTCTTTGCGTGAAACTTATGAAAAACTTTAAAAATATTTTTAAGAAAATGAATACAGAAGAAAACGAAACATCGAAAGAAAAAACTACCATTAATGAAGAACAAACACCAGTTGAAGAAACTCCACCGGTGGATGATAAAGAAAATGAAATTGCAGAATTGAAAGTAAAATTGGCAGAAGCAAACGATAAGTTTCTTCGCTTATATTCTGAGTTTGATAATTTTCGCAAACGTACGGCTAAAGAAAAAATAGAATTAATTCAATCGGGTGGTGAAGATATTTTTAAAAGCATTCTTCCTATTCTCGATGATTTTGAAAGAGCAATAAAATCGAATGCAGAAACCACCGATATAACGGCTGTGAACGATGGAGTAAATTTAATTTACAATAAATTAAAATCAACATTGACCCAAAAAGGACTGGAAGAAATGAAGAGTCATGGCGAAGTTTTTAATGCCGACATTCACGAAGCAATTACCAATATTCCTGCTCCTACCGAAGAGCATAAAGGCAAAGTGTTGGAAGAAATGGAAAAGGGTTATAGCCTGAACGGAAAGATTATACGGTTTGCAAAAGTAGTCATTGGAAATTAAAATAAGTCCAAAGTCCAAAGTTGTAAAGTTCAAAGTTAGCCAACTTTGGACTTTGGACTTTTTAACTTTGGACTAATAAAAGCAAAATTATGGCAAAAAGAGATTATTACGAAATATTAGAAGTTTCAAAAACGGCTAATCCGGAGGAAATTAAAAAAGCCTACCGCAAAATGGCTATTAAATTCCATCCTGATAAAAACCCTGGCGATAAAGTTTCGGAAGAAAAATTCAAGGAGGCAGCAGAGGCGTATGAAGTTTTAAGCAATGCTGATAAAAAACAAAAGTACGACCAGTTTGGTCATGCGGGTATGGGCAGTAGTGGTGGGTTTGGCGGACAAGGTGGACAAGGCGGTAGTTTTAACATGGAAGATATCTTCTCTCAGTTTGGCGATATTTTTGGTGGTCACTTTGGTGGTGGTGGTAGTTTTGGTGGAGGCGGAGGTGGTAGAGGTCGCAGAGTAAACCGTGGCTCTAATCTTCGGGTGAAAGTGAAAATGACGTTGGAAGAAATTGCCAATGGGGTGGAGAAAAAAATAAAAGTAAATAAATACGTTACCTGTAAACCCTGCAAAGGCAGCGGTGCCAAAGATGGCTCGGCAATGAATACCTGCGGTACCTGCAAAGGTGCAGGGCAAATATCGCGCATGACTCAAACCATTTTGGGAGCTATGCAAACCACCAGCACTTGCCCAACTTGCGGAGGTGAAGGACAAACCATAACGGATAAATGTACCCACTGTCATGGCGATGGTATTGTGAAAGACGAAGAGGTAATCAGCATAAATATTCCGGCTGGAGTGGGAGAAGGGATGCAACTTTCTGTTGGTGGAAGAGGCAACATGGGCGCACGTGGAGGTGTGGCAGGAGATTTAATTGTAGTGATTGAAGAAGTGGAACACGAATTTTTGAAACGCGATGGAATGCACTTGTTTTACGACCATTACCTAAGCGTACCTGATGTTACACTGGGTACAACCATTGAAGTGCCTACCATTGACGGAAAAGCAAAAGTAAAAATTGATGCGGGCACACAAAGCGGTAAAGTACTTCGCCTGAAAGGCAAAGGTTTGCCCGATGTAAACAGTTATGGACGGGGAGATATTTTGGTGAATATTAATGTGTGGACTCCCCAAAATTTGACCAAAGAAGAAAAGGCAATGATGGAGAATTTGAGAAACTCCGAAAATTTTAAACCCAATCCCAACCGAAAAGACAAAGGTTTTTTTGAACGGATGAAACAGTATTTTGAATAACTGTTTACGAAATACTTTATGAACAAACCTTCAAGGAATTAAACCTTGGAGGTTTTTTTATTTTTCCCACCATTATCCAATGACTAATGACCAATGAACTAATTAATTATATTTGCACTCTTAAAAAAATAATATGAATATTCTTTCAGCAAAAAATATTGTGAAGCGGTATGCCAGTCATACGGCATTGAATGATGTGACCGTGGAAATTCCGCGCCAAAGTATTTTTGGTTTGTTGGGGCCTAATGGTGCTGGTAAAACTTCGCTTATCCGCATTATCAACCAAATTACGGGTCCTGATAGCGGTGAGGTGTTGTTTGAAGGCGAGCGACTGACTCAAAAACATGTGGAGCAAATTGGTTATCTGCCCGAAGAAAGAGGGTTGTATAAAAAAATGGGCGTAGGCGAGCAGGCGTTGTATCTTGCACAGCTAAAGGGAATGAAGAAGTCAGAAGCAAAAGTAAAACTGAAAGAATGGTTTGAGAAATTTGAGATTGATGCGTGGTGGAACAAAAAGGTGGAAGAGTTGAGTAAAGGGATGCAGCAAAAGGTTCAGTTTATTGTTACGGTGTTGCATGAGCCTAAATTATTGATTCTGGATGAGCCGTTTAGTGGTTTTGACCCTATTAACGCCAACTTAATTAAAAACGAAATTTTGGATTTGAAAAAGAAAGGCTCTACTATTTTGTTTTCGACACATAATATGGGCAGTGTGGAAGAGCTGTGCGATAATATTGCGTTGATTAATAAATCAAGAAAAGTGCTGGATGGTTCGGTAAAAGAAATTAGGAAACAATACAAAACGAATGTTTTTGAACTGGAATTTACAGGCAATATGATGGGTTTTACCAATGCCATGTGGACAGGGGCAGAGTTGCTAGAACATAATACTGACGGGGAACACAACAAGGCAAAAATAAAATTGCTAGGCAAAACAACTGGCAATGATTTACTTCAAGCTATTATTCCGGTGGCGCAAATTCAATCGTTTCACGAAATGGTGCCAAGCATGAATGATATTTTTATTAAAGTGGTGGGAGATGAGAATGCCATGGGGACGCAAAGTAATTTTACGGAATAAATAATATTCACCACAGATTTCACAGATGAACACAGATTCGTTATTCGTTTAAATTCGTAATTCGTAGTAAGCATGAGCAAAATATCATTAATAATAAAACGGGAATATTTATCAAGAGTAAAGAAAAAGTCATTTTTGATAATGACGATTATCGGGCCAATATTATTCGCAGGAATATTTATTGTACCAATTTGGCTCACTACCCAAAAGCCCGATAAACAAACGTATGAGGTGATTGACGAAAGTCATTTACTGATTAATCTTATTCCAGAAAAAGAAGGAATTATTCATTTTGATTATCCTCCCATCACTTTGAAACAGGCTCAGGAAGGACTTTATGACACTAAGTACGATGGGATACTTTGGATACCTCCACAGTTGATGGAACAACCTGCTATCAAAATATTTTTTAAAGATAAAATAGGACTGACTACTACTGAATATATTAGTACTACCATTTCGGGAATGTTGTACAACATTATGATGATTCAGAATAAGGTGGATGTAAACCTGATAAAAGATGCACAGCAAAAATCGCAATTCACGCTGATTACAGAGAAGATAAAGGAAAATGGTAAATCAGAAAAAACAAATGTAGGAGTAAATTTTGCGATAGGTTTGGTGGCTTCTATTTTAATTTATTTTTTCATTTTCTTTTATGGTGTTCAAGTAATGCGTGGGGTGATGGAAGAAAAAACAAGCAGAATTGTGGAAGTTATTCTTTCGTCAGTAAAACCATTTCAGCTGATGATGGGAAAAATTATTGGTATTGCATTGGTAGGGCTAACTCAGTTTTTATTGTGGATAATACTTACTGGGACAATTACAACAGTATTGAGTGCAACTGTTTTGAAAGGAGTGGATATGAAACAAATTCAGCACAAGGAAGAAATAATAAAAAAAGGAGAAAATTTGGATTACAAAAACATGAAACAAATTGAACAGAACGATTTGTTTGAAGGGTTGGATGCCATTAAGTCCATCAATTTTACAGAAATTTTATTGTGCTTTTTATTTTATTTTTTAGGTGCTTATCTATTATATGCTTCAATGTTTGCAGCTGTAGGCTCCGCTGTGGATAGCGAAGCCGACACCCAGCAGTTTATGATGCCCATTACCATCCCCCTTATTTTAGGAATGGTGGTATCCACTTTTGTTATGAGTAATCCGGATAGTAGTATTGGTTTCTGGTTTTCCATCATTCCTTTCACCTCGCCAATAGTAATGATGGCACGTCTTCCCAACGGTGGTGTACCTGCATGGGAGTTGGCATTATCCATGAGTTTGCTGGTGATTACTTTTATTTTAATGACCTGGCTTGCAGGAAGAATTTACCGCACTGGAATTTTGATGTATGGTAAAAAGGTAACTTGGCGCGAACTTGGCAAATGGCTTTTTTATAGAGGATGAGAATTGCCATCATAGATTTAGGTACTAATACTTTTAATATACTGATTGTTGAAGTAAACGATACTAAAACCTACACACATTTGTATCAGTCAAAAATATCAGTAAAACTAGGTGAAGGAGGGATTACTAAAAGTTTTATTGAAGATGTTCCTTTTCAGCGCGGCATTGATGCATTGAAAACTTATAAAGAAACAATAAAAAGATTTGAAGTGGAAAAAAATTTTGCATTTGCCACATCTGCAATTCGAACTGCATCCAACGGAAAAGAATTTTTGGCAAAAGCAAAACAGGAAACAGGAATTGATATAACTATGATTTCGGGAGATAAAGAGGCAGAGTTGATTTATTACGGGGTAAGAAATGCACTAGCATTGACAGATGAAACTTCATTAATTATTGACATTGGAGGAGGAAGTACTGAATTTATTATTGCAAATAAAAATAAAATTATCTGGAAACAAAGTTTTTTATTAGGTGCAGCTAGACTTTTAGAAAAATTTAATCCTTCGGATATAATTACAGAAGTAGAACATAAAGCTATATTTAATTATTTATCTGAAGAATTAAAACCATTGTTTGAAGCAGTAGAACAATATCCTATTATAGAATTGATTGGCTCATCCGGTTCATTTGATTCATTGGCAGAAATGATTGCACATGAACTTTATACACCTGAAATTTTGAAAAACAAAACTGAATATAATTTTGATTTGAATGATTTTAAAAGCACTTATGAAATGATTATTAAATCAAATAAAAAAGAGAGGCTGCGGATGAAAGGTTTGATTGAGATGAGGGTGGACATGATTGTTATCTCAAGTATTATTGTTCAATTTATTTTGTATTCGTTCAAAATAAATAAAATGAGATTATCTACTTTTGCACTCAAAGAAGGAGTGTTAAATGAAATTATGAATTCCAAATTGTCTTAATACTTTATACTTAATACTCGAAACTTTAACTATGGCAAAACTATTAATTATTGACGATGAAAAAAGTATTCGCAAAACGTTGCGCGAAATACTGGAGTATGAAAAATACCAGGTGGAAGAAGCCGCTGACGGGGCAGAAGGTCTTGCACTGATTCAAAAAAACAAATACGACATCATTCTCTGCGATATTAAAATGCCGAAGATGGATGGAATAGAATTACTTGAAAAGGTAATGCAGTTGTCCGTAGATACTCCTGTGGTAATGATTTCCGGGCATGGCAATATCGAAACTGCTGTGGAAGCAGTAAAAAAAGGTGCATTTGATTTTATTGCAAAACCATTAGACTTAAACCGCTTGTTAGTTACCATTCGCAATGCAATGGACAAATCAACATTGGTGACGGAAACAAAAGTGTTGAAGAAAAAAGTCAGTAAAACGTTTGACATGATTGGTGCTTCAAAAGCCATTGTCCAAATTCAGGAAATGATTGAACGTGTAGCACCTACCGATGCAAGAGTATTAATAACAGGCGGAAACGGGAGCGGGAAAGAGTTAGTTGCTCGCTGGCTTCACGAAAAAAGCAGCCGCTCAGCCGCACCTTTAATTGAAGTAAATTGCGCTGCTATACCAAGCGAATTAATAGAATCAGAATTGTTTGGACATGAAAAGGGTGCTTTTACATCGGCCATCAATCAGCGCAAAGGAAAGTTCGAACAGGCAGAAGGAGGAACTATATTTTTGGATGAAATTGGGGATATGAGCCTTTCGGCACAGGCAAAGGTATTGAGGGCATTGCAGGAAAATAAAATTACACGCGTTGGAGGGGAAAAAGAAATTAAAGTGAATGTACGTGTGGTAGCTGCCACCAACAAAGATTTGAAAAAGGAAATTGCTTCCGGAAATTTCCGTGAAGACTTGTATCACCGGCTTTCGGTTATCCTTATTCATGTTCCAAGCCTTAACGACCGCAAAGAAGACATACCGTTGTTAGCAGAACATTTTCTGAAAATGATTTGCGAAGACCATGGTATGCCACTTAAAACGCTTACCAAAGAGGCAATGAAAGAACTTCAAAAAATTAACTGGACAGGAAATATTCGTGAATTCAGAAACGTTGTGGAACGATTAATTATTCTTTGTGATAAAACCATTACAGACAAAGATGTAATTGCTTACGTAAAGCCAAAGTAGCTTGCTCAAAAATAATTTACTAATTTTACACTATGATATTTGATAGCGTAAATATTTCAGAACGATTGAAAAGTGAAAGAGCAAAATTCCCTTCTATATTGTATGAAGTAAATGGGATGTTGTTGAAGTCTTCGCAAAATGATGAGGAAGTGCTGTATCGGCTGAAAGAAGGTGGTGGAAATAATGCAGAGGATATTCAACTTTCAGAAATAGATGCGGACAATATTTTTTCCATCAACGAAATAAAATCTGTTTGTATTACCTATCGGCTTCGTTTTCTGGATTCAAAACATTTTAAAATGGAATTTCCTTACGATGCTGTTGCCCGCATCAATGAATTTGAAAAACAATACAACACAAAAATAAAACGTTTCAAAATTATAGCTCCTTATAAAGCATTTGATTTAATGGATGTCAATCAGGACCCTTTGTTGTTTGCTCAATTGGGCAACAATACTTATTACTTGCTACACACATGGGGCAATGATTTATCATGGCATCGCAAGTATCTTTATTTTCCAGTCCGCAATATATACACTTATTTCTATAGCATAGTTGTTATGGCTTTTCTGTTTTCGTTCTCATTTCCCTTTTCCTGGTTGCAGGTGCAACGTGATAATGAGTTTAACATTCGTATTTGGTTTGCGGTGCATTGTACCATCGGTTTTTTCTTTTTCATACTTTTTCTGGGTGCCATTTCTCAATCTAGTTTTACAAGTATGAATTGGAAAAGCAAGTACTTTAACGAATAATTTTTATTAAACAGACCATGAAAAAAAAATACTCCTACTTTTCATTTTTACTTTTTTTATTTTTACTTTTTCTTGCAACAGTTTCGAAAAGTCAAACGTGCAGTACGGTGCCTTTAACAATATTGTCGCAATACCAGACCACAGGAAGTCCTTTGCCCATGACTCCTGTAGCCGATAGGTTAAGTCGTCCTTATTTATATGTAGCAGCCAAAGATGGTGGATTATTGATTTTTGACATCAGCGTTATAACTATACCTGTACTTTCGCAAACGCTCGATATTTCACATTTTGATTCGCTGCATGTTATGAATGTCTATCAGCAGGGTAATTATTTATACCTTGCATTAGGAAATTTTTTTGGCAATGGTAATACTCAGAAACCGGGCATTGCTATTGTAAATATTACTAATCCATTAAATCCTGTAGTTACTGATATTTGGGAATATCCTACTGTTGAGAAAGGCTCTGCCTATGTAACTGTTGATGGCAATTATGCTTTTCTGGGAGGAATGACAAAAGGATTAATAATTTTGAATGTATCCAATGTCAACGCTATAAGTTATGTTTCGGAATATTTGCCCAATCCTAATTATCCGCTCAATAACCCTACAGCATCGCAAATGCCAAATGCGCGAGGGTTAGCTGTGAGTGGTAACAAAGTTTATGTTTGTTATGATGCAGGAGGGTTGAGGGTAATTGATATCACCAATATTAATGCACCAACACAAACAGGGCAATACATTAATGTTGCATGTCTCGGAAAACAACAAGCGTATAACAATATTATTCTGAACGGAAACTTGGCTTATATTGCTGTAGATTTTTGCGGAATGGAAATAGTGGACATCAGCAATACCTCAAGTATAACACAGGTTGGCTGGTGGAATCCATATAACTGTGAAGGACTTTCTAATTTGTGGCTAAATAGTCCAGGACACATGAATGAGATTGCTTATTTGCCTGCAGATAATGCTATATTTCTTTCAGCAGGAGGAAGCCAGCTAAGGGTAATAGATGTAACCAATCCTGCATTGCCAGATTCGTGTAATGGCTACGGGATTACAAATACACAGGAAGGATCATGGGGGCTAGATGTCTATCAGAATAAAATTTATTTGGCAAACATTACTTCCTTCATTCCTTTTTTTAGCACTTGGAAAGGAATCAAGATATTAGGATGGGCTTCAACACAAGGTGTTGGTGAGGATTCGGTAGATAGAGGCAAAGTAACAGTTCAGCCCAATCCTTTTTCGGAGGAAACGGAAATACAATATGAATTGAATAAATCAAACTCTACAACTATTGAAATTACAGATATTATCGGAAGGGAGATAACAGAATTTGGTAGGTTAAAATTAAATTCGGGGCCACAAAAAATTAAGTGGAATGGGAGAAATGCTGCTGGAGAAGAAGTTGCGGGCGGTATGTATTTTGTAAAAATAAAAACAAATAATAATTCATCAATTACTAAACTTTTTAAAATAAGCAAATAATGATAAAAATTAACTAAACCAACTAACCATAGTGGTTGCCAATATGGACAAGGCAATTAGTTTTTACGAAAGTATTGGATTGAAAATTCAAAATCGATGGGGCTAATTATGCAATGCTTGAGACCACAGGTCTAACAATTGGTATTCATCCGAAAGATGAAAATGAGCCAACAACATCTGGTACTCTATCCATTGGTTTTATGGTAGATGAAATTAAAGATGAAACAACCTTGCTTGATAGAAATAATATTAAGTTTGATTCAGAAGATGATGGTAAATCATGGTTAGATATACATTTCAAAGATTTAGATGGAACTATTCTCTATTTTGTTCAGCCAAAGTGGTAGAGTATAAGTTCTATTTATTTTTTCTTTTCCACCATTTAACTACTTCGAACCAAATAACGAATATAAATCCCACTCCCACACTAATTAATACTTGTGATATGCTTAATGCTCTAAACTGAAAAAATTGAGCAAGTGGTTTTACATAAAGTAGCAATACGGAAATTGCAATAGAAATAAGAATAATAAGCACCACTAAATTATTTTTATTTTTCATGGTGGCAAAAACCGAATAATAAAATGAACGGTTGACAAGGGTTAAAAATATATTGGCAGAAAGCAGAACAGTAAAAACCATTGTACGTGTAAGCGCTTCGTTGTACCCCATATACACTGCATATTGATAAGTAATCAAAGTTCCAACAGTAATTGCTAAACCCTGAATAATGCTTACCGTTAATTCTTTCCAATTAAAAAATGTTGAAGTAAACGGTCGGGGTTTGTGCAACATCGTATTCGTTTCCATGGGCTCATTTTCATATATAATCGAACAGGTAGGGCCCATTATTAATTCAAGGAAAATTATGTGAACCGGAGAAAATATATTTGGATATATCCAGCCCAAAGCTAATGGAACAAATACGGTGAGAACAATTGGAATGTGAATAGAAATAATGTATTGTATTGCTTTTTTTAAGTTCGTATAAATTCTTCTACCCATCGCCACAGCGTCCACCATCTTTGATAAATCATCATCTACCAAAATCAATGAAGAAGCCTGTTTTGCTATCTCTGTTCCTTTTTTGCCCATAGCAATTCCTATGTGTGCGGCTTTCAGTGCGGGTCCGTCATTCACTCCATCACCAGTCATTGCAACTATTTCACTTTTTGCTTTCAGGGCATTGATAATTTTTAATTTTGCATCCGGAAACATTCGTGTAAAAATAGCAGTCTCTTTTACTTTCTCCTGCAATTTATCTTCCGGCAAATTCATTAACTCCTCTCCCGAAATACTGTTTGCATAATCTTTAAAACCTATTTGTTTGGCAATAGCGGAAGTGGTTTCGGCATTGTCGCCAGTAACAATTTTAACTACAATTCCTGCTTTGTAAAAATCTTCAAGAGTAGCCTGAATGTTTTGTTTTGGAGGGTCATAAAATGCAACGAGTCCTTTAAAAATAAAATGAAATTCTTGTTGCGTTGCAGGATAATTATTTCCTTCAAAGTTCGTTTCGCCAACAGCTAGTACCCGATAACCATCAGCAGCAAGGGTTTTAATAGCTTCTTGTATTTGTTGGTTTTCGTTCACTGAAAGGATGCATACATTTATTATTGCTTCGGGGGCCCCTTTAGCAGCTATTATTCTTTCCCCGTTTTTAGTTGCAAACAGGTGAGTCATCATAGGCGGCTTGCCTTCTAAAGGGTATTCATGAACAATACTGTAATTCGGCCGTTCATCAATCGTGTAATTTTCAGAATAGGATTTATGCAGTGCCACTTCCATTGCATCAAACGGAATAGGTTCACTTGCCCACATTGCTAGCCGAATTAATTGTTTTTCAGTTTCCCCTAAATCATTTTCAACAGTAATAATTTTATTAGAAGAAAGTATAAAGAGCTTTGCCAAACTCATTTTATTTTCAGTAAGGGTTCCTGTTTTATCTGTACAGATAAGAGTAGCACTTCCCAACGTTTCAACTGTTTTCATTTGCTTCACCACTATTCCCATTTTCATTAACCGCCAAGCACCTAGTGCCATAAACGTAGTGAAGGCGACAGGAATTTCTTCAGGTAAAATACTCATGGCAAGAGTTAGTGCTTTTAATAAGCTATCTAAAACATTGTAAGAACGAAAGTAATTTAAAGCCCAAACTATTAGAAAGACTATTGCTCCGACTATTACCATTTTTTTTACAAAATTATTTATCTGTAATTCTAATGGTGTTTTTTCTTCTTTAATATCCTCCAGACTTTTTCCGATTTTCCCTAATTTGGTTTGATTACCAATAGCTGTAATTTTTGCTATGGCTAATCCACTGGCTACTGTAGTGCCGCTGAAAATAATTCTGTCTTCTTTGGTTTTATCTTTATATACAGCTAAAGATTCTCCTGTAAGTATGGATTCGTTAACTGAAAAATCGTTGGAATGAATGATGGTTCCGTCCGCAGCAATAGAGGTACCTTCTTCCACCATTAAACAATCACCAATCACTAAATCTTCGCTTTTTATTTCTTCAACATTTCCATTTCTAATTACTTTACAAAAGGGTTGGGTAAAGTTTTTTAATTTCTCTAAAGCATTTCTGCTTCGGGAATCTTGATATAATGAAATGGCAGCTACGAGTACTATTGCTGAAGCTAGGAAAATCCCATCAGCTGTTTTTCCGCTAATAAAATAAATAGCGGATGCAACAAGCAAAAGAATAACCATTGGCTCCTTTGCCAGACTTTTAATGGCGCTTAAAAAACCGTTTTCGTTGTTATATTCTAGTTTGTTGAGACCATTTTTTTTTCTTGAAGTTTTTACTTCCTCTTCGGTCAAACCTGAAATATCAAAATTGTTTTTTTGCATAAAAGTTGTGACGATGAAAATGAAAAGAAAAAATATGTTTACTTAAACTACAAAATTATGAGTTTGCCATGTTGCAGTATTTCTTTATTATTTGAAATAGTAAAATAATAGACGCCTTTTTTATTCAATTGATAATTGAACTTTACAGCTCCGCTTTGCAGTGCAACTCTATTCACCAGTTTACCTACTAAATCATAAATATGAAGTTGCAAAGGTGAACTGCTATTTATTGTTCCTTCAAAATGAATTGTACCATTGCTAGGATTAGGATAATAATGCAACAGATTAGATGAGGAAGATTCCATAATTCCTGAATGGTCAACTTGATAACAATGTCCGGGAATGCTATCATCCAACCAAATTAATCTACGTGTAATCCATGCTTTCATGGTATCCATTTCGGCATTATAAGTAGTAGCAATGTTTCCAATTTCGGGCGCAGGGCCGCTGGTGCCTAGTGTGTGCCACATCTGAAAATGCCTTGCCTGTGCATGTTGTACAAGATTTCGAATGCTGTCGATGTATCCGAACAGGTAACTTGTATCTAAAATAGTTTGACGATAATTTTCCCAAGTACATCTGAGTTGATTGCAGAATGTGGTATCCTGAAACAAACGGACAAAATATCCATTTGAATAAACATCGGTGCCACAATCATTATTATGATGGGCCCAACCTGAGCCATTCTGATTCTGATAAATGGAACATCCACCCAAATCTTTCCATGCCCAGTCGAAATCCCAAACAGGTCCCATTTTTAACTTGTCGTTACCATTCGAATGCTTGTCCTTATTATAGAAAATACTTTTCTTAAATCCATCCGCATTTCTCGACAATTCATTAACAATAAAATAATCAATAAATGATTTTACATCCATAAACTTTCGGTAACCTGTGGAAGTGTCAGTAAAATTGGCGCTGTATAGCGCACCTTCCAAACTATCCACATAAGAGGCAATAAATGTTTTCTGAATTGGAGTTATTGAATCAACGCTTGGGTACTCATACAAATAATGCACATCAAAGCCCGGATGATCGATAGGGGAGTAGTTAGATTGAAAGCTGTTGCTAGCATCCCATATATTTTGCTGAAGGATATAACCTCCTGTAAGTGCATCTCCAAAATTTGAAAAAGAATTCATTTTACCAATATTAACTCTACCTGAGTCACGTTTTATTTTTTCAGAAAAAACATAAACACCCTGATAGGCGCTATCCACGAAAACTTCGCAGAGTTGCTGGCGTGTACTGTAATTGCCAGCCTCCCGGAAAATTTTGGTGGCAAGTGTGTTTCTTATAAATGACCTATCGTTGTAATTAGAAATTAAAATCCAATCGCTTTCTGCTGGCATTCCTAAAATTTGAACGTTGATGGATGTTGCAGAATCTGTTCTTGTTTCGATGCTGTAAGGTATTTGGGGATAACCTGCAGAGGATGCTCCGTGTACAGCAATACCAATATGTCCGCTATATACATTGGCACTGTCATTAATATGAGTGAACGTACCTGCACCATTGTATTTTATATACATCATGGCATCTGATTTTACGTTTTGAACAACAGGGTTTCCAAGTGTGTTAATCATTACCAATGGTAGTTCGGTGCTGTCGAGGACCACCTTTTGTAAATTGTGAACACATAACTGGAATGTGCCTGTAGCGCCACCATAGCCCCAAATTTGTATAAAAATTTGTTGTCCTGGTATTAAGTTGTATAAAGAAATTTCCGAAAAATAACCAATGCCGCTATCGTCATCACAGGCAATTGATGTATGAACGTTGGTACAACTTGTATCTGTCCATATTGCCATGCCAGTATCTCCAAGACTACCGCTATCAGTAGCAATCAAAATATTTCCTGATGGAGGAACAATGGTTTGAAACCACATATCGTGTCCTTGAAAGTTTGCACAACCAGCTACAATTCCTGAGTTGGGGAATCCTGTGTTGTCATAAATTAAGCATTGAGTGGTATCAATTGGAATGGCAGTACAAGGATGATTGCCCGGATTAGAAAGTGAAGAACAATTGCCAGTTGTGGCCAAGGCAACACCAACCGTTGGATTAGGACCATTTACAAAAATATTATTCCATGCTGCATCAAACAATTGGTAAGTGTTTTCGTTTTCGTAAGCTCCGGCAGTGTAAATTAATTTTAAACTATCACCATCACATACCTGGAAAGTGGCAGTACTTGCATAATTTAATCCGCTATAGGTTCCAATGGAAGTGTTATTGATAAACACTTCGAGATAGCCACCATTCCATCCATCTCCGTAGCTATCGTGCATACTTAGTGTGTAATTGCAGCATTGTGATTTGGCAAATGCAAATTGAAACAGCATTGCAATTAGTAGTAGTTTGTTTTTCATAGATTATTTATTAATTGTCATTATTATTTTATCGGTTGCTCCTGTGCGGCTTTGTACGTAATGTTTTGCAATATGTGTAGCAGTTTGCAAAACCATTTTGTCGCTTAACAACTGCATTGTTTTTTGAAACTCATTGTTGTTGGCTATCGAAAAAGCGCCACCTGCTTGAATCAATTCTTTTGCTTCATTGAATTTATGATAATTGGTTCCGAATATAACGGGCAAACCAAATGTTGCTGCTTCGAGAATATTATGAATTCCTTTACCGAAACCTCCACCAATATATGCAATGTTTCCATACTGATATAATGATGAAAGCATTCCTATGTTATCAATGATCAGAACATCAGCTGTTTTTACATTCTCTGAATTTGCATTTGAATAACGTACAATTTTTGAATCGGAAAATTGCTGAATAATAAATTGAATATGGTTTTCATCTATTTCGTGGGGAGCAATGATTAGTTTATAGTTGTTAGTTGCTAGTAGTTGGTTGTTGGAATCTGAAATTATTTTTTCATCTTCCTTCCAGCTGCTGCCGACAATTAAAATATCTTTTCCCTGCTTGAATTGTTCTACTAACGGAAATGATTTTACATTTTTTGCAATGTCGTTTACACGGTCGAAGCGGGTATCTCCGCAGACAGTTGTGTTTTTAAATCCTTTTTGTTTTAATAGTTTTTCGGAAGTTTGGTCTTGTAAATAAAAATGAGTGAACGAGCTTAATTGTTTTACAAACCAGTTGCCATAGGGTTTAAAAAAATAATGGTTCTCTCTGAAGATGCCGCTGACAAGGTAAGTGGGGATGTTTTTTCGTTTTAACTCGTTCAGGTAATTAAACCAGAATTCGTATTTGATAAAGAAAACTTTTTGTGGATTTATTTGTTCAATAAACTTACGTGCATTGGATGGTGTGTCCATTGGAAGATAAAATATGTAATCGGCACCAGAGTAGTTTTTTCTAATTTCATATCCTGATGGGGAAAAGAAAGTGAGAACGATTTTGGATGTTGGATTTTGGATTTTGGATTTCTCTATAAGTGGTCGTGCTTGTTCGAACTCGCCAAGAGATGCACAGTGAAACCAGAGAATTTCGGATTCCTTATTCTTTATTCTTATCTCTTGACTCTTTCTTCCGCTAATCCACATCTTAGCTTTTGCATTGAATAAAGATGTGACTTTGATTGCAAATAAATAAAGGTAAATAAAGAGGTTGTATAAATACTGCATTGTTGTCGATTAATGCGTGTAGTATTCTTGTGGTGGTTTTTTATATAATGGTAAAATCCACATCAGTTTTGCTCCATATAATATGTCAAGCCTTTTTTTTGTGTCTTTTTCCATGGTATCAAAATTATAGCTTCTGCGGTTTTGTGTGAAACCTTGCATGCATTCCAAACCAATATAAAAATTGGCAAGACGGTTATTACTTAAATACATGTAGCCAAGATTCTCGCTTAACAAAAAGCCATTCGTTAGCCTATCATACCCTTTTTTGTATTCTTTCGACAATTGAGGAACATCGTTGCCAATTGTTTCTATTCTTATTTTGTGTTGCAAAAAACCAAAACCTACATTGAATATAATTCCTGAATTAGGATTTGGTTTTTTGAAATGAAACAATCTGCCTAATGTTACAGAAGCAGTAAACCCTCTTTCCCACAAACGAACGTCAGCTATCGAGCCATCTCTGTTAATGATATATCCTTCGGGAGTGGAGATGTTGGTAAACAAATTTTCTTTCACCGAATTTCCGAAAATATAACTACAGTTTAATCCAATCATAATATACGCCTTACTTTTAAAGTCAAGATTTAATTGGATGGAAGAATTATTTCCAAACCTGTCCACGAGGTCGCCACCCGAAAGCTGGTAGCCATAAGAAATGCCAAGCAATGGCGTGTATATGGAAGAATCTTTAATGCTTACCTGTGCGGTGAGGAATGAAGAATAAAAAACAAAAACTACTAAACTTAATTTTTTCATTATGAGCTAAAAGTCCGCAAATATACTGTTTATCTCTCATTTATTTACTCGTTAGTATCGGCTGTTTTTTTTACGTTGCAGGTATTTTTATTATTGATTATTTGTCTGATACAAACTAAATGTGCAAGCAACACTAAAGGTACTACACAGCAAGGCAGCCAAATAAACGGAAAATATAATATAGCAATGTTTGGCTGGTCGAAGGCGAATTGCTGAAACGGAAAAGGAGCTGACAAAAGCGCGATAACTACTATATTTGCAAGTAAAGCAAGGCAAATAAAGTTCCACAACAAAATTACTTTTCTGTTCAGTTGTTTTTTTATGAAACCGAAATAAAAAACAATAGGTGATGTAATCCCTGAGAGTATATCAAAGTTTCTTCCTTCAAAGGTCATAATTTGTGGAACTGTTTTATGAACAAAAAGCCAGAACAAAACTATTTCTACTGGAATACGGATGATGTGTAAAATGGTTAACATTTTTGTATCTAAACTATCAATGAATTGCCTTCCTTTAGCTGTAACAAAAAGTACAAAAATAAAAAGCATTGCTGGAACAACCGAAAATAATAAACGTGGCGGAAGGGAGTTGGTAACTGTATAGAAGCCTGAAAGACTAATGAAAGCTTGCAATGCAAGCCATGAACATATAACAACAAGAGTAGTTTTTGAATTTGTGGTTGATTTATAAAATATTAAAACGGTTGCTAGGGTAGTTAACCCAAAAACAATACCAATGTAGGTTGGGAGATTTTCCATGTGGTTCTAATTTTCTATTTCAATATCATATTTATCTAACAGTCCGGGAATACCGGTTAACGAAAATTTTGCTTTTTTTATTCTATTCAATTCGGGATTGATAGAATAGTTATACGAAGTCCGAAAATCGGCTTTTTCTAAAACTGTATTTTCGAACCGAGCATTGGTTAAGTCGCACTTATCGAATACTGATTCGCTTACATCTGCCTCCGTAAAATCAACTTCGTTTAACTTCGTGTTGATGAAAGAAGTTTTTTTTATTTTTCGTTTGTAAAACGAGGAGTGAGTGAGGTTACAGGTGTTGAAGCTAACGGATAAACCATACTCGTTGCAGTGGTAAAACTGTAGCCCAAGCATTTTGCAATCAGTAAATTTTGTTTCTCTGAAAATTGTTTTAGAAAGTTTAGCCATACTCAAATTACAACTTAAAAATTCACAATCAATGAATTTGAAATCAGAAAGATTGGTATTTAAGAAATCACAATTTTTAAATACACAACATTCGTAGTCTCCTTTTAATAAAGGGTTTTGGGTAAAATTATTTTTGTCGAATAGTTTATCTGTTACCTGTTCCATTTATTTATCCTTTTTCTTTTTCTTTCTTGGGGTTCTACCATTCGATATCGAATATTTTATGGGCAAGTTAAACTTGCATTTAACTGCTCTTCCATATTGAATTCCGGGGTTCCATTTTGGCATCAGCCTTATCATTCTCACCGCTTCAGCATCTAGCCCCGGACCATCTGGCACGCCTCTCACCACTGTTACATCGGTAATGCTTCCATCTTTATCTACCACAAAACTGGTATAAACTGTGCCCATTATATTGGCTTCTTTTTCTATCTGAGGATACATAATATTTTTCTGAATAAATTTATACATCTCCATTTCTCCTCCCTGAAATTCCGGTTTTTTTTCTACTTTATCTGTTGCATAAACGGTGTCGTTCGACATGCTGCTGTCTTGTGCCCACAGTGTTGCTGAAAGGAAAAGAAAGGACGTAATGAGTTTAATTTTTTTCATATTTGTTTTTGATTTGAGTTATTCCGAAATTATAAAATAGTAAGCGCATTATTTTAATTCTTTAATTGATTGTAATGTGGTCCAAAACTCTTTTTCATATTTATCTGCCACACTTTTTGTCATATCCATATATAACTGAAGTCCTTTGTTGTCATTGGTTATAATATGAACCATATAAAGAATGTGATCAAGTCCTTTGTCGGAATAAGAGGCTAAAATTATGATTGCATTTTTATAAGGAAGAGGAAAATCGTTTGCCGTAGGCGAAAGTACTTTGTCAATAGTAATTGGTTTTTCAGAAAAAGCTAATCTCTTTTGCATTGAATACGTAATTACATCTTGTTTGAAATCTTTTGCATCCTCTATGTACAGCATAATTGCCGGAATTATTGCTTTACCTGAAGAATCTTCTATTTCATTTCTTTTGAAAATATATTGAATTAAACCTTTATCTGTTTGATTGGCTAAAAACCATTCTTCATTTGGTAATCGAAGAAACATCTTTGCTTCCTTTATTTCAAAATCCATTTTATAAATGTTGGTTTCTCTTATGATTCCTGTTTCGTCATAATAGCTCCATACGCCATCTTTATTCCCGTTTTTAAAATTACCATTCGATTGTTTTGAGCCATCTTCTCTATAATATTCGGTAAAACCATTTTGAATTCCGTTAATAAATGACGACTTATCCATTAGTTTTCCGTTGGGGTAATATTCTTCGTATGCTCCACTCAACTCTCCATCTTTGTAAAGTTCTTTTGCTTCTAAATTTCCATTGTCAGCATACCATAAATGCGCACCAATTTTTTTTCCTTTTTCATAATTCCCCTTGTGTTTTAATTTCCCGTTTGCATGATACCATTCAAAATAACCATCTTCAGTTTCGGGTTGCAGAGTAGCATACGTTCCTTTCATTTGAAGTTGTTTCGATTTATAATAGAAGTCCATGCGTGTCCACTTGGTTCCCTCTTTTTTCTCTACTCTAAAAAATTCTGCGCTGTTCCGCTTGGTGGGTTTCCAGTCGGTGTTAAAGTAGGTGGTATCCTGCCCAAAAAAAATTTGTGAGAACAATGTTATAATCAGAAGGATTGATAATTTCATAAATTATATAAGGATAGTTTTTTAATTTTTTATTTATTAAAACTTGTCTTTGTTTTTTCTTACATATTCAATGTTCATTGCAATTAAATCTTCTTCATATTTATAAAACTGTTGGTCAAGTTCGTTCCATACTTCGTCTGCAACTTCTTCCATTTCTTCCACCATGTCTTGCCTAATTGTTCCGTCTTTCGGCACTGTATTGTAAGGAAACTGCTCAATTGCTTTTTGTAAAATTTCAGCCGTTTTGGTTGCACCAATTATTTTCAACGAATCAATAGTTTCGTGAGCAAAGTCACCCGCAGAGTTGTAAAAGTATTGGTTAAATCCTCCGTTATTTATTTCTCTTTCTAAGTTCTGGTTAAAGTAGAAATTTTGTTGCGGCTCGGTGAGCTTATTGAGTTCGTCTCCCCAGGCACACAATTGACAAATATACTTGTCAAGTTCAATAATGCTTTCAGTTGTATTGTCTGATGTAAGGAGTTTTTCAATGTCCATTTTTATTTAATTTGTATGTATTTACAGTTTTTTTACTTGCAAACATACGAAATTAAATATTTCGAATTTTTTCAGAACGTTTGTTGGTGAAAAACACCAACAAAGGCAAAAATGAAATAATGTTTCTCATTTTGTTTCAGGTCAGGTTCGTTACGCCCGGTTTTACACTTAAAGATAACATTCTCAAAATTTCAAAAATCTTATTGTTATCGGCTGGTGTTCGTTTCTGTCGTGTTATGTCGTGTTATATTATTTTCGCAAACCAAGCAAGTAATTCAGCACTTGGCATAAAAAGAATTTGAGCAAATACAGTTCCTATCAGTCTTGCAATGGTCATATACACAATATATTTTCTGAATGTTGCCTCTGAACACTTTCCTAATGTAACATCGTCTGTCATTGCTGACAAATGCGGGTCTATGAATGCAAACATTAATATTGTCGCAAACCCGTTTATAAATGCTGATAGATTACTTGCGGTTGTTCTGTATTCTGGATTAAGGTAGGAAGCGTAAACAGCAGACAAAACACCAATTGTCATTATAGCTACTGCAAATATGTTTAGGAGAAATATTCGCCAAGGGAAATGTTTGTTGAGTTCTATTTGTGTTATGTGTCCTTTTGCAGGTATAGTTATGTTGTCTTTGAAATATAGTATTCCAGCTTTTGAAAAGCCGTGAAACAGAAGTCTTGACATAGATTTATGTGTACTGAAATTAACTACTGCTTTTGATAATACTCTTTGAAAGGTCGGAATGAGTAATGCACCAAAGATTGTGGCAAGTGTGCAGGAGAATATTATAAGTCGGAATGTAATGTTGTTACTAAATATTCCGTGTTTAATGTCGTTCTCAACTGTCTTTGCAAGTAGTGGTGCTTGAAAACCGTTTGCAGTTCGGGAAACTAAAACAAGGATGTTAAACAAAGCAAATGAAATTGCAATTCGTCCTGTCCTAATACCCACAATTCTTACCGAATAAGAAAGTGTCGTAATTAAGTTAATTACAAATGTCAGAATAAGAACTATTAATATTTGTGTCGTCATTACGTTCGGTTACGTTCGGTCTCATTATTGCCAATTACATATTAATATCCGAAACAAATTTAAGAATACTTTCGAAAGTCATTACTTAATTTCCTAGTTTAGTTGAATAGAAACGATGTTTTACTTCGAACAAACTTGGTAATGCTTCGAACAAACTTGTTAATGCTTCGAACAAACTTGGTAATACTTCGAACAAACTTGGTAATGCTTCGAACAAACTTGGTAATTGTTCAAACAAACTTGGTAATACTTCGAACAAACTTGGTAATTGTTCAAACAAACTTGGTAATTGTTCAAACAAAATTAGTAATGCTTCAAACAAACTTGGTAATTGTTCGAACAAACTTGAAAAAAGCAATAAACTGTTGTTTCCGGAGCTTAAAAATAACCTGCTTTTTTGTCCCGAAACTATTGAATTTAGAAGAGATTGATGATTTAGTAGTAAAGTTTTCCGAAATTCAGAATTGCAAATGCAGGTGCAAAAGTGAATAAAACTACTCCTTAACCAACCTTCCTTTTTTAACCACTGCATTGGTCATCTTTTCCTGGTCCAAACATTTTACTTCGTAAAGATACATTCCTTTGGCAAAGCCGGTGGTAGTTATGGTGGTGGAAGAAGTAAACTTTTGATGAAAAATAATGCGAGAAGTAACATCGTAAATTGTGATTTCCGCAGGTTGATTATTATCAATGGTTACAGTAAGTTTGTCAGTTGCTGGATTTGGAAAAATACTCACATTTACATTCATCAGGTATTCGTCTATTCCTATCACAGTTACTTCAAAAGGCAACGAAGTGGCAGAGCAGCCATTGCCATCGGTATAGGTTACAGTATATATACCAACCTGCCAAGGGATGAAGGTTTGCAGGGTAGCTCCGGGTATCAGTACTCCGTTCAGGTACCATTGGTTGCCTGTTCCGTAAGTAGAATAAAGTGTTAACCCCGGATAACTCACAACTGGTATAGAAGGAAGGGGATTGGTAAAAACCGCAACAGACCCACTTCCCACACAACCGTTTACGTCTGTAAGATTTACAGTATAAGTAGTAGTTCCTACGGGAGTAGCCACAGGGTTGAAGATGGTGTCGGATGACAAGGTGGAAGAAGGAGACCATAGATAAGTAAACGTATTGACAGGCGAAAACCTTACTGCATCGTTGGTAGCTGTCCATGTGCTGTTGTGGTTTCGTCCTGTTGGAAACACAGCCGCTGTGCCTGTTGCGTTTTCGATACCTTGTGTATGACCCCACCAGTAACCGCCCAGATTGCCAGGCATTGAAGTAGTATGTATTTCAATAACGTTGCTGGTTTCGAACAATTGAATCTGGAAAGTAACAGGGTTAACGTTTGGCGAATGAGGAATGGCATTAAAGTTCACCACCAATATTCTGTTAGGAAAAGTGCCAGAAACAAAATAGTTAATGCCACCACCCATGGAAGCATTCAAATCTTCCCAGGCACCTGCTATCAAATTGTTTGGGAAGCCTGCATTGGGCAATATTTGACCAGAACAACATCCCTGGTAATTATTGGAAGAAGCGGCTGCATCAAACGTAATAAAACCATTGGAACCAATATTGAACTGTGTATAATAACTGCCATAAAAACCAAAAGTGAAACCAATGGGCAGCATGCTCGAAACTTGGTCGTCAGCCAGCGTTACAGTGTTTCCCATTCCGGTGATGGGAGAAAAGGGAATGGCGGAAACAGCATAATTGGTAGTACTGTTTGAAGTAGCAGTGGCTACTAATTGGGAAGTACTGCCCGCACAAACGTTGTCAGGACTGGCAGTAACGGTAACAGGCAGATTGGTAACCAACAAACTAATTTGTGCAGTGCCTGTGCAACCATTGGTGTCGGTAGCAGTAACGGTATATAATGTGCTGGAAGTAGGACTAGCCACCGGGTTAGCAATGTTGGGATTAGACAAACCAGCGGTTGGGCTCCACGAATAATTGTAACTGGCGGCTCCAGGGCTGAACTGCCAAGATTCATTATTAGCTGCCCATACGGTGTTATTTCGTCCCGGAACAACTAAAAAATTAGCACCCGTTCCATCTTCTATTCCTTCGGTAGTAGTGTTAGTGCCCGAATAAAGGGTATGATGAATTTGAATAACATTGGTAGTTTCAAACAAAATGTACTGCATGTTGATAGGATTGCCGCTTGGGAAGTGCTGAATGTTGTTAAAGTTAACAATTAACTGACGGTTGGGCATTGTGCCTATTGTAAAATATTCAATTGTTCCACCAAGTGGTGGGTTAAGGTCGGTAAGGTTACCTGCTATTAATGTGTTGGGCGAAGCCAGAGGTAAGCCTGCTGTTAGTACATACCCATTGGCAGGATTAAACGTAATAAATCCGTTCGAACAAATATTAAACTGAGAATACACTACTCCAAAAAAACTAAAATTGAAACCTATTGGAAGCATGCTACTAATTTGGTCGTCAGTCAAACCTATTGCAGTGCCACTACCTGCCACTGGTGCATAAGGCACCTGAATAACATTGTATCCACCACCATTTACTCCCGTGGTTACCGAAAGTTGAGCGCTGTTGCCTTCACAAAAAATGGTGGGAGACGCAGCAACAGCTACCGTTATGGTAGGGCATTGCGCTTTCAGTAAATGAATGTTTAAAAGAAAAATAAAAAGAAAGATTGTTTTTTTGCTGATGGAGAGAAAGTAGTTTTGTTTCATAATTGTTGGTTTAGATTTTCAAACAAAGTTAAATTAATATTACTTACAATATATATTGTTTAAAAATAAATTTTGATAAATGGTATATTATTACTACTATTACACAATAATAATAAACCTTAATCCTTACACATGAAACTAAAACTACTCTCAATTATTTTGCTCGCTGTAACCAGCTTGAGCTTAAACGCGCAAACCAAACTTTGGGGCACATCATACAGTGGTGGAGCAACTGGTCAGGGAACAATTTTTTCGGCTGATGCTGATGGTACTAATCTACACACGGTGTACAATTTTATTAATGCCACTGGTGCAATGCCTGTTGGGCGGATTTGTCAGGCAAGCAATGGTAGTTTGTATGGCTGCACCGAACTAGGTGGTTATGGTGATAGTTGTGTTTCTTTCCGTTACGATATCAGTACTGTCTTGTCCTGATATAGGTTGACACTTTTTAAGAGTTAAAACTGGTTAAATTTGTCATTGTTTATGGAAATTATTTGTGTGAGTTTTTTAAGGCATACTGGAACTCTAAAAATATCAATGGGCTATCGGAATGATGTCCCATTGAT
>CANIQT010000032.1 GCA_947469885.1 Bacteroidota bacterium | reverse complement strand
TGCCATTGGATACTTGGCTGATGATTTTTCTTTTTAGTCCGTAAGAGAGTTTATTTGTGCTCTTTTTTTCGGCAGTCTTGTCTTTTTTCTGTTCGTTGTCCTGGTTCATTTTGGTTGATTTTTTGTCAACCTATTTCAGGACGAGACATACAGGAACTTATACCAATATTCACGATTTATTTGCAAACACCTTGTTAGGTTGGGAATCGTGGAGCGGTATGATGTTGGCCAGTGATGGTAAAATGTATGGAACTTGCGCAGCAGGTGGTCAACATGGTGGTGGTGTGATTTTTAAAATTGACCCAACAAACGACCAATACTATGATATTTATGATTTTGATAATACGAATGGAGGGAATCCTTATGGAGGGTTAAAAGAATTCAGTGATGGAAAACTGTATGGAGCAAGCTATATGGGCGGTGCAAACAATTTAGGTGTTATTTACAGTTTCGACCCTGCAACAAGTGTTTACACTAAACTATATGTGTTTGATGGTGCTTCTGGTGCAAACCCACGCTATGGTGATTTAACAGAAGGTGCAGATGGGAAAATTTACGGAGTAACTTCAATGGGCGGAGCTAACGGTGTAGGAGTTGTTTTTAGTTTCGACCTTGCAACTGGTACGTTTACCAACATGCACGATTTTGATGGAGCAACTGGTAGTTCTCCTTATGGTGGATTGGTTCAAGCATCCAACGGAATTCTTTACGGAATGACAAGTGCTGGTGGAAGCAACTCACTTGGTGTATTGTTCAGCATCAATCCTGCTACTAATGCTTATACTGATTTACTTGATTTTAATGGTACTAATGGAAGTATGCCAAACAGAAGTTTAACTGTTTTTGGTAACACCCTTTTTGGTACAACAAATCAAGGAGGAGCAACCGGAGAAGGAGTATCTTTTAGTTTCGATTTCGCAACCAACACTTATACTAAACAAACTGATTTCAGTTCATTATCAACAGGCTCTCATCCTCATGGCGAAATTACAGTGGTGGCTGGTGCTAGTTCTGCAGGTGTAGGTTCTTTGAACGGAGAAGTGGCAATCAGCATTTATCCTAATCCGGCAAGCAATGTAATTACTGTTTCTAACTCTGTAAACGAAGAAGTAATTAATTTTACTGATGTATTAGGAAAACAAATTGCTACCGTTAAAACATCAGCATTGGCTAAAACAACTGTTGACATCACTACTTTCCCTTCTGTGTTTTTTGCAAAAACAAATTCAGGAACAATTCAGAAAATTGTAAGACAATAAATAAAAAGAAGATATAACTAAAAAAAGACCGGTAAGTAATTACCGGTCTTTTTTTCTATACCTTTTTGAGGGTTTCAATCCCTGACAGGTGTAAGTTATTAATTATGGCGAAGAAATCTCCTTTAGGAATTATTAACGAGGTCTATTATTGCAGTATTATTTTCTTTCTTATAATCTGTGAATCTGTGGCAATCACTTCAACAAAATAAATTCTCGTATTCTCGCTACTCAAATCAAAAGTTAGTTGTTTGTTGTTGGTTGTTTGTTGAGTTAATACACATTCTCCAAGCAAATTGTAAATCTTAATACTTGAAATCTGCAATCTGAAATTTGTAATCTGAAATAAGCCTGTTGTTGGATTTGGAAAAATTATCAATTCTTCATTATCAATTGTCCATTCATTTATTCCAATGCTTACCATATTTAGTGGACTTGATTCTGGAGATGAACACCCAAAAGCATCAGTTACCACCACTGTATATATTCCGTTTAGTGTAATCGTGTAAGTTGGATTGGTTGCTCCCTGAATGGCTGTTCCGTTCATGTACCACTGGTTTCCTGTTAATGAACTTGAAGTAAGCACTGCACCATTTTGAGTGATGGTGGGAGTTGCTGGTAATGAATTTACAACCACAGAATAAGTAGTGCTGTCGCAATACCCGTAATTGCAGGAATGCAGGGTTACAGTATATGTTCCTGCCATGGAATAAGTATGAGTTGGAGTGGCAACTGTGGAAGTATCACCATCACCAAAATTCCATAAAAAAGATGTTCCTCCTGCATTGGCATTGGTAAATGTAATGGTAGGATTATCCATACAAATACTGGTATTAGCTGTTAAATTAAAAGTGATAGGAGGGGAGGGATACACAAACACGGTGTATTCTTCATCCTCTCCGCAGTTGTTGCCACACGCATTATATAGATAAGCATCGCTGTAAAGAATACGCAACCGCAAAGGAGTAAACATAACAGCAGTATTGGGTACAGTAACCGTAAACATTTGAACTCCCGATGTACCAAAGTAAGGATTACCAACCGCTTCATCGGTCATGTTAAAAGCTCCGTCATTGTTGTAATCAATCCACCGCCTGCCAAAGCCAACATCACCCACCGCATAAGGGTTGTAAATGCCTATTATCATATCGTATGTGGAATCAGCAACAAGGATGGTTTGAAAGGAGCAGGTATGGTCTTCCACCATGTGAGATACTCCATTCAGATAATTATTGATAGTGCCAAACTGCAATGATGTAACACCTGGCGACTGACAACCCACCTGGTAAAGGAAGTTGGGAGTACAGGTGGCTGGAATTGGTACAAGAGGAATGTTAATGGTAACGGTTTGATAAAGTGTATCGCATCCGTAAGTGTTGCAAGTAATGAGTGATACCGTGTAGTTACCTGATACGGAATAACTATGCGAAGGATTGATTGTGGTGGAAGTTCCTGTATCTCCAAAATCCCATAAATAAGTTATAGCATTAAACGAAGTATTGTGAAAACCAACAGCAATGCTGCACCCAATGGTTTGTGTAAAAGTAAAATTAGAAGTGGGTGGTATTGGTTGCGGAACAATGGTTACAGCATAATCTTCCACCTGTCCGCAATTAAAATCAGTACAAGCATTGCTCATGGTAAACGAGCCGATATCGCCACCTACACGCATTCTCACCGTTTGATTCAGTATCATGGAAATTGGTACTGTAATGTTTCCTGTCAATGCAAAGCTGGTGGTTTGCCCCGAAAAGGCAAGCTCTGTCGAAGGATTAAATACTCCATCAGCATTAAAATCAATCCATATTTTTATGTATTCATCTGCTTGGTTGTTTACGGTAACGCTGAAAGGATAAGTGTTTCCCATTATCAAATCAGTGTGCTGGCAGCACGAATAGTCAAAATAACGGTTGAGCAAAGAAGTAGAAGAATTATTAATAGTGCCTAAAGTAAAATTGGTAATTCCAAAATTGCCACAATACGTATTGCTTGGAGTGCAGATGGCGGGCGGAGTTCCAGCGTTAGAATAATTATACACTGTATAATTTTGCAAAATCGAATCAGTAAAACAACTAGTAGTTTTTACTGCTTTAATGGAATATGTAGTAGTGGTTGTAATTCCCGAAAGCGATGAAAACGACAGTGTGTTGCCATTTCCGGTTTGTGCAGCACCTAAGTTTTGAAATCCTTTTCGTAATTGATACGATACTCCTGTTTCAGAATTAGGAACAGAAAACCCAACAAAATTACCACTGCACACACTATCAGCCGAAGCAAGCATATTGACAGGATTGATACTATGCCCGATAACATTGATGGTTACAGTAGTGGTATCAGCCCCAAAATTATTGTTTACAATTAATTGAATGGTGTTAGTTCCTTCGGTAGTAAGCACCACTCCAGCATTGTAGCTGTTGCTAATTGTTGTTCCATTAATTGTCCATTGATACGTATAACCTGCCAAGGGTGGTGTGGTATTGTTCAGTACAATGGAATCACCAAGACAGTGTGTGACGGCTCCGGCTAACGTAAAGGCACTCAAAGGTAACGATGGGCAATTAGTAATATTAGCTGTTTTAATTACATACCCTCCCATACCCACACCAATAGCAGTTGTAGCATTTAAAAAGTCAAACATATTAATTGCCTGATAGGTTGGCAACACATATTTTTCCCAGTACTGTCCTCCTGATTTGGAGATATATACCCCGTCAGTTGCGGCAGCTATCAAGGTATCCTGCGTGATGGCATAAATGGCTCCATACGAATTAAACGTAAAAGGTAAATTAATTGTAGTCCATGTGGTGCCGTAGTTAGTAGATTTAAGCATAGATGTTCCGTATTGTTTAGAAGCATACGCTACATTGTGTACTGCCGAAACTTGGTCTAACACTGCAGTTACTGTTGGGCTGGTCCAGTTAACTCCTCCATCTTTTGAAACAAAAACATGATTGGTTCCAACAGCAATAATAGTATCGTAAGAAATAAATTTTACATCTCTCATCAATGTGTTGGTGCCGCTCACCACTACATTCCATGTTGCTCCCGAATTATTGCTTACTGCAATTCGTAAATTATTACCAACCGCAACAGCCCTTGTACCGCTTACATCTACTGCATTATAGTAACGGGGTAAACCCACTGTAGTATTGGTAGAAGCATAGTTCCAATAAGTACCGCTGTTGGTGGTACTTAAAATATATTCCACATTGCCCAGCAAAAAGAAACCGGTTGCTAATCCGTTAGTGGGGCTGGTAAGAGCAATGTCGTAAATATTGGCAGGAGTAATGTTTGCATTGTTTATATCTTTCAGCGGATTTACCACTGTCCAGTTAGTGCCGCCATTGGCAGTGCGTACAAACTGGTTGAACGAACCAATCCAAATATCGTTTCCGGAAAAGTAATCAACAGAATATAAATCCTGTGTGGTGTTTACATTAATAACATTCCATTGCGAGCGGGCAGTATTAAAAATAAAAACAGAAGTAATTACGAGTAGCAGTTGTTTCATTGAAAAATAGTTGTAAAAAATAATTTATGTTTACAAAAGTAAAAAACAGAACAGAATGAAAACAAAAAAACAACAGTTTATTTTGGACGTAACGTTTAATTATTTATCGTACATTTGACATAAATTTAAACATCATGAAAATTAAATTGTTGTTTTGTTTATTGTTTTTTACTTCGTTTGCTTTTGGGCAAGTTCAAAACAATGTATGGTGTTTTGGCAATCATGCCGGATTGGATTTTAATTCAGGCACTCCCGTAGCACTTCCCACCACTGCAATTAGTACCAACGAAGGATGCTCTTCTATTTCAGATAATTCAGGACAGCTTCTTTTTTATACAGATGGTGTATCCGTATGGAATAAAAATCATATTCAAATGCCTAATGGTTTTGGTTTGCAGGGAAATCCTTCCACCTCTCAATCTGCTTTAATAGTCCCGATTCAAAGTGCTACTGGTGATTTATATTATGTTTTTACTATAAATGAATTGGCAGGTGCAATGACATATTCAATTGTAGATATGGGTTTGCAATCTGGAATGGGTGATGTTACCGCCACTAAAAATGTTGCTTTACATCCGGCAGTTTGCGAAAAACAGGTAGCTATACAAAAGTGTGATAAAAATGTTTGGGTGATTTCACATGAATGGGGAACAAATAATTTTTTTGCTGATTTAGTTACTCCTTCTGGAATCAATCCAAGTGTGATTAGCAGTGTCGGAACTATTAACCAGGGAGGAAGTGGTCCTACATGGAATTCTGTAGGCTATATGAAAGCATCGCAGCAGGGCAACCGTTTAGCTTTGGCAATAAGAGATGCAAATTTGTTTGAAGTTTTTGATTTTGATTCCAATACAGGGTTTGTTTCCAATTCGATTCCAATAACTCCAAACCACAGTTCTCTTTATGGAGTAGAGTTTTCGCCCAACGGGAACATACTTTATGGAAGTTCTATTTTATCACAGGAAATTTATCAGTTTAATTTGCTTGCTGGTAGCCCAGCTTCTATTTCAGCATCATCAACAACTATAACTACAGCAGCCTGGGGTTGTGCTTTACAATTGGCAACCGATGGAAAAATATACATTGCTCAGCCTACTTCTTTCACTACAGGATTAAACTATTTAGGTGTTATAAATTCTCCTGATTCATACGGCACTTCATGTAATTTTGTTGCCAATGGAGTTAGTTTGGGAAGCAATAATGTTTTGGTAGGTTTACCCAATTTTATGATAAGAGCTAATATTCCTGCTATACCAACAATTACACAGAATGGATTAACCCTGACATCAAGCAGTGTTACAGGAAATCAATGGTATTTAAATGGAGTGGCTATTCCGGGAGCTACTGGACAATCATATAACATAATATCAAACGGGGTTTATACATTATCCGTTACAAATGGCATTTGCAGTTCAACCACATCAGAAGGTGTAAATATGACAAATTTAGGAATAGACAACTGGTCAACTGATAATTTATTTTCCTTCAGCCCAAACCCTACTTCAGGAATAATAAATGTATCATTCAATTTGATTTCAGAAAAAAGTATTTTAATCATTAGCAACATTGTTGGTGAAACAATTTATTGTGAGAATATCCAAATGAAAGGCAATGAAATTATTGATTTAACAAAATATTCCAAAGGAATATATTTTATTGCTTTTCAAAATAGAAAAGGGACAGCAACTAAAAAAATAGTGATTGCTGACTAATCAATGAAATCCAAATTTTTACTTCTTTTAGTTTTCATCACCAATTTTGCTTTTGCTCAATTGCAAAATAATACATGGTATTTTAGCCCAACAACAAAAGGAATATTATTTGACATTAATACTAATATACCTGTTGTTGCTACATGTCATGCCCCATTGACAAGTGTTCACGGTTGCGGGGTAGCAGCTAATCCATCATCAGGTACAGTTCTGTTTTACACCGATGGAGAATTTGTATTTGATGCAGGTAATTTTCAAATGCCTAATGGTTCAGGTCTTTTCAGCGGTTCATCTTGCACCGAAAAGGCACAAATAGTACAAGTGCCAAATACCTGTGATAGCTTTTATGTGTTTTCAAATAATGCAGATTCTCCCACAATGGGAAGCATTCATTATAGTATTGTAAATATGTCGTTACCCGGCAACGGCACTATGGGACAGCCAAAAGGAGATGTTGAACCCATAAGTAAAAATACATCGGTGATGGATTCTTCCACCGAATGTTTTACTATTGTTCCAAATATAATTGGTCATAACTACTGGCTGATTACTCCAGTAAATGGCACTTCAAATATCAATGTATATTCAATAACAGCCTTTGGAGTTACTTACGCAAATTCATTTAATACGGGAATAATTTTTAATAGTTCTATGTCAATAAAGTATTCTAAACTTGCCAGTAAAGTAGCTTATGCAAGTGTTGTGGAAAACGACCCAGCTTTGTTAATTGATTTTAATGATGCAACAGGTGTATTATCTAATGCTACAATTATTGGAAACACACCAATTGGTACGTGCACAAATATTTATAACGGCTGGCACGATGTTGAATTTTCACCTGACGGAACTAAAATATATTTATCAAAATATAGAATGTATTCTCCGGCAAGTGCAGGTAGAATTTATCAGTACGATTTAAGTATTCCAGGTTCACCATTAACAATGGTGTTTAATAATGCCAGTACTGATGTTTCTAAAACAAATACAGGATTACAAGCAGGACCGGATGGGAAAATTTATTTTATTTATTATAATACAACAACAAATGATGAAAGGCTTATTGGTTGTATCAATAATCCGAATTTGGCAGGTAATCTTTGTAATGTTAATCCGGCAGCGTTAGATTTAGGCGTTTCTCAAGGAAATAATGGAAGATTTTCAAGACCAGCATTTTTTAATAAAGACATTTTCCCGATTATTAAACTTGACCCCTGTTCTGGAACAGGCATCACAGAAAACAACGTTGATAATTTATTTTTAATCAGCCCCAACCCAACCAATGGAATAATTAATTTGTCCTTAAATATAGTTTCAGAAAAAACAATTTTTACAGTAAGTACTATTATTGGCGAAAAAATATATTCGGAAAATATAGGAAGTAAAAACAATGAACGGATAGATTTATCAAAATTTTCTGCGGGTGTATATTTTTGTACTCTTGAAACCAGCAAAGGCAGAAGTACAAAGAAAATGATAATTACTAAATAATTTTCTGCTAACGCTATCTTTACAAAAAAAATCCTGTTCTTCTTTTGAAGAGCAGGATTTTTTTGTTACAGCAATTTATTTTATAACAAGTCAATGGTTATCATTGCACACCACGGACCTGCTATTTTAGGATTTTTGGTATTGTACCACCGAAGAAAAATATATAATTTCCGTGGACTTGTGGATGTTCCGCATGATAATGTAAATTTTGCTCTGGTAGAAATTTCTTTTAAAGTACCATCATCCTCATTTGCGGGTGCTGTGCCCACTCTGTAAGCAATTTGAACACTATCTGCTCCCAGTTCTTTTGGAATTCGCGAACGGGTTGCATCCGTTTCTGTACGAGCACGAATAATTACTTCGCCCCCTCCAATTGCTTTTAATAAAGCATACACTGCCGCAGTCATTCTTTCCGTTTGATGATGGGCAGGAGCTCTTTCTTTCTTAAAATTATATAACACCTCATCATCGCTTGTTGAACCGGGACTTGCTGCCGCCCTGTTCAACAATGGATTGTTGGTATTTTTGAAATTTTTAATAAATAATTTAACGGCTTTTTTTACAGCCGGTGTGCTTTTAGTTTTATCTCCGTATTTCGGATAAAGCGTATCTCTCCAGTAAATTCGTCTGCTGTGCCATGCTGCCACTTCAGGGTCAGTCCAGCCGAAACGGGTTTGTACTGTTGGTGCTGTAGTTGATTGTGCATCATCGTCCGTGCTGTTAATGTAGTTATTAAACTTTGCCGGAGCACTTGGTATTCTTGTTGTTGAGCCTGCCATTTTATTTATTGTTTTTTTTGATTAATATAATTGTTGATTGTAATTCAATTTTTTGAAACTTCTCTATCTCACCACAAAATTTCTCTATACCACTACAAAACTTCTCTATCTCCCCACAAAACTTCTCTATACCACCACAAAATTTCTCTATCTCTTAAAGTAACTACTCTATCTCTTCACAAAACTTCTCTATCTCTTAAAGTAACTACTCTATCTCTTCACAAAACTTCTCTATCTATAGAAGAAACTTCTCTATCTCTTAATTTTCTTTGTCGTGCTGTTTTTTTAAAGAACTGACTATCTGCTGAAATAATTCGGCACAAAAATAATTCAAGGTTTTGATGTGTACAATCACCTAAAACACGTTGAATTTTAGCATCACCTAAAATACGTTGATTTGAATTTGACTCTCTTTTAATACCGATTTATGCCTAATAAAAAAAACAATTATGGCAAAACAGGTAGTATTATTTTTCTCTCTGAATCAGGATGAGATAAATTTTTTAGAATATAGTCAGCAGGGCTTTTCTATAAAAATGATAGAGGATAAATTAAAAATTGGTGGGCGTACGTTGGAAGAAAGAAGCAGAATCTTAAAACGAAAAATGGGAACAAACAAATTGCCTCAATTAATATCTCTTTCTATTAATCGGGGATATATAAAAAGTTTTTTAACTCCGGCAATGATAGTGCTTATTGTTCGCCCATCTGTTCGCGAACTGGAGATTCTGGATTTGCTGCAACAGGGATTTACTTTTAACGCAATAGGTTTTCAATTAACCATAAGTATTGAAACTGTGAAATCGCATAAAAAAAATATCTTTATTAAATTAAATGCAAAAACCATTACTCATGCCGTTGCAATTGGTAAACACATGGGGTTTATTTAATAAATCGCTTAATGTTTTTTCTTATTTTTTTATTCAATTCAGGAGTAGCTTCCATTTTGAGAATCAGCAATACAAACAACCCACCTGCAATGCCGCTTCTAATCACTATATCAACATAAAAATTATTAAAAGCAGGGATAAAATAAACGGAGAAATAAGAGAGCAGGGCAATGAAAATTAATTTCAATGAATTAAAATTATAGGGTTGCATCTTATATACTTTCATCAGAAAAAGCAAACGGGCAATGTTTGCAAACATAAAAGTGATGGCTGTAGCCATTGCCGAGCCTGCAATGCCAAAGATGGGAATAAGAATATAATTGGCAACCACCGCTACAACTACTGTTATAAAAACAAAATAAGCCTCCCACCGGTAATGCTTGCTGTTGCTGATAATTACCTGGTTGATGCCTGTTGCCATTTCGGTTAAATAACCTACACTAAGAATTAAAATTACATTTTTTCCGTCAGCATAAGCAGCAGGCAGCAGGTGCATGATATTATCAATGTTTGCCCAAATGCCTAGGAACAATAGTGTTCCGATTGCCAGTTGTGAATTGCAACTCTGAATGTATAATTTATAAATTTCTTCTATTTTATTTTGTTTGAAATTTTCGGCAACGATGCCCGAAATAATGCGGTAAATAGAGCGGGCTGGAATTACGATTAGTGTACCAAACCGAAAAGCAATTCCATAAACTCCGGTTTGTTCCTGTCCCAGCATTTGGTTCACCATTATTGTATCTATATTAATTATAATTGCCCCTGCACCAACAGCTAACACAGAATAGAAAGCAAGGTTCAACATTTCTTTTCGTAACTCTTTACTCATAAAACCCCTGATGGGTTTCACATGCCATTCTTTTTGGCGAAAAATAAAAGCGAGTAAAATTAATGTAGGAGCGCAGGTAACAATAATGTAAAGAAATATAAAAACGGGAAACGAAAAAAGATTGAAAAAATAAAGTGTAAGAATGATTATAATAAATATTCGTTGAAGAAAATCTTTGGTAAACGAACCAATAACCGAACTAAATCCTGCTCTTAAATAACTATCAAAAATATTGAAGAAAACTGTAAACAGAGTGAGCGGCATGAGGTAAAAAATATAATCAACAAAGAGTTTAGACTTTGCCATGTTACCCGATATTAGCCACGGCTTCATAAACTCATACACTATCCAGCACAACACAAAACCAAGCAGTGTGATAACTATTGCATAAAACAAAAACCCATGATGACCTTTGTCTTTGTTACGAAAATAAGGGAAGAAGCGAATGGTAACTGACGTGAAACCAAGATTGGCAAACTGGGCAAACAAAGCAGAAAACGAAACAAGGATTCCGATTACTCCATTTTCAGCAGGACTCAACTGATGTGCAAGCCATAAGGTAGTCAAAAATCCTAATCCCGCTCCAATGTAAGAGTAGATGGCATTTCGAGTGGCTTGTTTTTCTATTATACCCAATGGTTCAACGAATAACGAATTTTAACGAATTACGAATCTGTGTAATCTGTGTAATCTGTGGTTAATTATTCCTCATTCCCAACTCCCCATCACCAAAGGAGAACCAGCTTTCAAATCCTCTTTTGCAGTCTTTCCTAAAACATCTTCCCAGTATTTAGGAGCAAGTCCAAGTGCAGGACGAATGATTCTCAAATTATCTGTAGTCAATGTTTCTCCTTTTTTAATATCCTTTGAAACATAAATGGAGCGTTTGTAAAGAACCGATTTTTCTTCCGCTTTTTGTATTCCGTAAAACACGTTGCCTAAAGCTAAAAAGGCACGCTCTGTTTCAGTTACCAATAAACTCAGTTCTTCCGGCTCTAACGAAAAAGCACTATCCACACCACCATCAGCCCTACGCAATGTAAAATGTTTTTCAATCACTCTTGCACCTAAAGCTACAGCAGCTACCGAAACACCTGTACCCATTGTATGGTCGCTCAAGCCAATGATGCACTTATGTTTTTGCTGCATATCAGGAATGGTGATCAGATTAGTGTTTTCAGGAGTAGCAGGATAAGTGGAAGTACATTTTAAAAGTATAATATCATTACATCCTGCTTTGCGCAATACTTCCACACTTTCTATAATGTCTTCCAAAGTACTTACACCTGTGGAAACAATAACAGGTTTGCCTGTTTTAGCTACTTTGCGAAGCAAGGGGTGGTGTGTATTTTCGAACGAAGCAATTTTGTAAGCAAGAACATTTAATGATTCCAAAAAGTCAACAGCCGTTTCATCAAAAGGAGAACTGAATGCTTCCATTCCTTTTTCTTTTGCACGGTCGAATATTGCCTTGTGCCATTCCCAGGGAGTGTGAGCAGTGTTGTAGAGCTCGTGAAGCTCTTTACCATCCCACAACGAATTTTTATCATGAATGGTATAGGCTCCCCGCATGGTAATAGTATCAGCAGTATAGGTTTGCAGTTTCAAGGCATGAGCACCTGCTGCTGCTGCTGCATCTACCAGTTCTAACGCACGCTCCAACGATTGATTATGATTACCACTCATTTCGGCAATTATGAATGGCTTATGATTAATACCAATGGTGAAGTTTCCTATTTTAATATCGTTCATATAAATAATTCATTTTGAATTAATGCTTCACCGGAAGTTATTAAAGTGTTATCAGATGCCAATCTGATAGTTGTTTTTACTACCGCTCTGTGTTTTTCGGGGAGTATTTCAGTTATTAAAAAATCTGCTGTGTAAAGATTAGCGGTATGCATTGGTAAATGAAACTTTAAATTTTGTGACAAATAAATTGTCCCTTCACCTGGAAACATAGTGCCTAACACTTTTGAAAAAACACTGCTACCTAAATATCCATGAATAATAGTTTTTTTAAAAATAGTATTCTTAGCATATTCAGAGTCCAAATGAATTGGATTTGTATCTCCGCTTAGTTCAGCAAAAGCTTTTACCTGCTCCTGCGAAATCGTAAAAGGATATGAATATGTTTGTCCTAACTCGATTTTCATCTATTATAAATTTTATTGTACATGAATTCTCTTATTAATGCCCATTCTGATTTTAATAGTGCCAATCCAACCACATCAAGATGTACCCCATCTTTCAAAACATGTTGCCTGAAAAAGGCTTCTCTTCTGAAACCAAATCCTTCGTGCATTTTAATTACACTGTCGTTTGTTGGAAAAACAGTACAATTTAATTTATTTAATTTTAATGTTTCAAATACATATTGAAGAACATTGTATTCAACTTTGGAACCTATACCAGCACCTCTAATACTTGTATCACCTAAATAAAAAGCCCATGTACAACTATTGTATAAACCGCTAATAGAATAAATTGAAGCTAACCCTATTTTCTTTTCATCATATTCAATTATCCAATACTTACATGTTTCATCGTTCTTTATTTTTTCAAACCAGTTAATTTGGTCTTGTTCGGAAATTACATTTGAAGTGTACATGTACTTACTCACTTCTTCTGAATTTCTCCAGCCTCTAACTAACTCTAAATCCTCAGATTTAAGAGAAACTAATTTTATATCCATTGTTTTTGTGTTTAGTTAATTAATCCTTTAAAAACTTTCAATAACCTTTCAGGCGATTTGCCATCAATCATCTTCGATTGATTTATTATTAATTCATTTAACTGTTCAGGGTTTGCAGCAATAGCAGTAAACTTTGTTTTTATTTCCTCTACTGTCAGCAAATTCATATCGCCAAAATTAATCAAAGTTTTGCGTTTCTCCATTCCTTTTAAATTACCTAATTGATTTTCGGCTGTAAAGCCGGAAATTAAACCAATACCAATGGCGCAAGACTCTAGTGAAATACTACTGGCAGGACAAATGGAAACATCGCATTGGCTTAGTAGTTTTGCCAACTCTTCGGCAGAAATATTAAAGTGTTGTACAATTTTTAGTTGTTTATTCTCTTCAATCAGTTTTTCAATCTTTTCCAAATTAGGATTAATGGAGCCCAACATCAAATGAATTTCTGCAATATCTTTTATTTGTAAAAGGGCTTCAGTAAATTTTTGTGTAATGTTGTTTATATCAGCAGCACCCATGCTTATAAAAACTTTTTTTGCAGCCGTAATTTTTCTTGTGGTTGTCTTTGGTTGTAAAAAAGGTTTGCGAAGCAAAATATAATCTAATCCCAAACAAAATTGAGTGTAAGGTTCAGCAGAATATTCAGCTATATCAACTCCTTCGGCATGGTTAATCACCACATCCGCCAATTGGTGCCAGGCATGTAAATCATCAATAACAACTAATTTGCAACCTTTGTTCTTTATTGCTTGTTGGTATTCTGTTTTGAAATTATAATTATCTATAACTATAATATCATTTGACGAGTGGATAAATAATATGTCACTAATGGAACCATCTTTTCTTACAAGAGTAGTAAGTGAATTTGCAACCTGAGCAATTTGTTCCTCAATCGTTTCTTCCAAATAATGACTAACAAATTCTATCCTAAAATCATTTTTCAGCATATCAGCTAAAGCAATACAACGGGTTATGTGCCCCATCCCAATTGTAGTACCTCCATCAACACGAAAAACAATTGTTGGTTTACTCATTTAATAACCGTATTCCGGAATAGGTTTCAGAATCTCCACATTCTTTTGTTTGGCAAGTTCAACAACGGTCTTATCAAACTTTGAAGACCTTGCATGTGCCAGCGTATCCTCTCGTTTTAACGTGTATTCATTGATATACCTATACAAATGGCTTGATTTTAAAGCAAAAGTCATAAACAAAGAAATGCGTTCCTGCTGTTGTTCTTTTTTCAAAAAAGATGGAACAAGGTTTTCTTTTCCAGATGTATTGATAGAATACCCGGGAAACATTTTTAAACGAACAGCATTGCCGCTATGTATTGTTTTTAAACTCCACACTCCAACATCACCCACTTCGCTATCTACAAATATTGGTTTGCCATCCGCATTTTTATGTGTGCCTACTTTTATTTTCAAACCACCACTGTAGTTTTTATGGTCTTGTAAATAAATACCTAAACGAATCAAAGTGTATTCCCCCTGCCAGTCAGGACCTGTTAAATCTGTACGGTCAATATTATCTCTGTGAAACCCCCGTAAACCAGTACCAATTTGATAAGAGCTATCACCGAAATAAATTAATTTTTCTCCCCCTAATATTGTTCTTGCAATTTTCAGCATTCTGTCATCAAGCAACGCATGGCGCAATAATTCTTTACTTAATAAATCTCCTTTCGAATATTTTGCTTTAGTAGGGAGGTTAGGTAGTTGAAAGTCGAGTTTCTTTTGTTTGTCTATCTCGTATTGTTTATAGGCTTCTTCACGCATCTGTTTTATTTCATCAGCAGAAAAAACATTTTTCACAACCACATAACCATCTCTTTCAAAACTTGCTTTATCAATAATTAAATTTGTATTCATATCATTTTAATTTGAAATTTGTAATCTGAAATTTGAAATTCCTTTTACGCCTTCTTCTGTTCTATATGTGCATTCATTGCTACTAATTCAGGATGTTGTGCAAGAATGTTTTCAATTTCATTATAAGATAAGTTGTCTGCTTTATATTTTTCTATCAATGTTTTTATTACTTCAAAATCATCTGCTGTATCCACTGTTATTCTAAATCCGCTGTGATTTGTAGCCTGAGTAACATGATAAAACTCAATTCTTCCTGTTCGGTTTTTCCAAATATAAGGAGTTACATGTTCAAGGTCACCTGCATCAGTTGCATTTTTAAAAGCTTCTTCCAACAATTGAAAACTAAATATTTCAAAATCAAACCCTCTTGCAAAAGTACGTTCTATTCCGTTCGAAATATACAAATTTGAATTATTTAACTTCAGGTATTTCTCCATACTGTTGCGAATCAAATGCGGGTCAATCAGTGGGCAATCGGAAGTAACACGGACAATGGTTTCAAAATTATATTTGGTTGCTGTTTCATAATATCGGCTCAACACATTGTGCTCGCTACCTCTGTGATATTTTATTTTGTTCTGCTCTGCATATTCACAAATAACATCATCGGTAGTATTGGTTGTTGTTGCAATTGCAATATCAAATCCAGTTTTTTGTAACCGCTCAATATGATATTGAAGCAGAGATTTATTATTTATTTCTTTAAATACTTTGCCCGGCAAGCGGGTGCTGGTCATGCGTGCCTGGGTGATGATGCCTATGTTCAAAATATACGAGAATTAAATTTCAATTAGTACGCAATCAAGATCGGGGATTTTAGAAAAATATTTATCAGCCGTAAACAAAGGGAAGTTTAAAAACGTACTTGTTGAAGCAATAATGGCATCGGGTAATTTAATCTTATGCTTTTGTTTTAAACCTATTGCTATTTCTTTTATTTCATTATTTAAATCAACAATTATACAATCGTTTATTATACTCTTTGCTGACTTCAGATTGGTTTGGTTAATTCCATACATCCCCAATAATTCCATTTCAGTAATTACAGAAATAAATAGCTGCCTGCCTTCTAATTGTTCTGCAATTCTTTCGTTGCCTTGTAATAAATAAATAAGTAGGTTGGTATCTACAATTATGTTAGTTCCATTCATCTCTTAATGCCCGTTGGTATTCTACTCCGTCTATACCTAGTTTCAATTTTCCTAAGTGTTTTTTGGCATTAAACAACTTGCGAGGTTTTAATTTTTTCAGTAATTGCTCTATCTCTTCTTTTGTTGCGTTTTTCTTTAGTATAATTGTCATTGGATTTAATTTTTACAAAGATAAATAATTATTACTATTTAAATTTCCAGACTATAAGATTAGTTGTATTCAACGGAACCAACCCAAAAATATCTGTTTTCAGTTCGAGTATTTCTATATCATTTCTTCCTTTTAAAACGGTAATTAAATTCCGGTTGTAATCATTTAATTCTAAATATTTATTTCTTAATAAACCTAAGAGTGTGGTACGTTCAGCAACAATGGTTGGTTCAAAATGAACCACGTAATTTATTTTGCTTTTTTGTTTCTCCAAATGATTAATGATTACAGTTGCATCAGGTATTTGCTCAATGCTATGAGAAGTAAAAATAGTGGAATCTGGTTTTATAAAATCATAATCATTTTCAGTGTAATAATTAAACTCACAAACATCCATCCCTAATTTTTTTCCAATAGCTACAGCATTTTTAGAGTAATCACCACCATAAGCATTTGCTCCGAGGTGCTCGAAATTAAAACCATAAGCACCTCCTAATTCACAAATATGCTCGGAAGAATATTTTTTGATTATTGATTTTATTAAATCATAATAAGTATTTCGCGCATTCTCAACAGTGGTTTGAAATATCTCATCTCCTTTCGAAATAAAAACTTTCCCTTTAATTGGGTGTAAACCTGCTTGTTCAAACTCTTTAGCTTTGTATTCAGCAGGAGATTTAAAATCAAATTCAAGAAGTTTAGCATATTTATCAAGGTTGTATTCATTTTCTACTTGTTGAATATCTCTGTTTTTTTGAAAAGGAGTAAGTCCCAGCAATCGGGCAGTCCAAGGGTTTTCTTTATTAAGGTAATCGTTAATAGAAACTGGTGTCATAAATAGATGTTGCGGTTTTTTAATAATTATTTATTTTTGCGAATACCCCCTCTACTTTAGAGATGTTAGGGCAAACAGCCTGTGGCTGTTTGAGCCAGCTTGTGTGTTTGTCTGAGGGTAGGTTTACCAGCTAAAGTCAGCATCCAGATTTTCCATAATCAATTTCCTTATTTCATCCACACCAATAAAATCTTTGTTTTCACCTGAGTTATACTGAAAACCAGGTATTACGGCTTTTGTATTAAAATGTTTGATGTAATCATTCAAATTAAAATTAGGTACCTGTGGAAGTATCGCATAATATTTTCCTAAATCGTAAGTAGAAAACGAATCGGAAGAAGTAATCATTTCTTCGTGTACTTTTTCGCCCGGACGAATACCCACAATTTCCTGCTTGCAGTTAGGACCTACAGCTGTAGCCACATCTGTTAATTTATACGAAGGTATTTTTGGAACAAATATCTCTCCACCCCAGGCTGTTTCCATAGCGTGAAGTACCAAGTCAACACCTTCTTGTAAAGAAATATTAAAACGCGTCATGTTGGCATCAGTAATAGGTAACACGCCTTCTTTCCTTTTTTTAATAAAGAAAGGAATCACTGAACCATTAGAACCCATTACGTTTCCGTAACGAACCACAGAAAATTTAATGTCATGTTTCCCTCTGATATTATTTGCAGCCACAAATAATTTATCCGAACACAATTTGGTTGCACCATATAAGTTAATAGGAGCAGCAGCTTTGTCGGTGGAGAGTGCTACCACATTTTTTACCTCTGTTTCCAAGGCAGCATTTATCACATTTTCAGCACCAAGCACATTTGTTTTTACACATTCCATTGGGTTATATTCAGCAATAGGAACATGTTTCATAGCGGCAGTATGAATAACAAATTCAATATCTTTAAATGCTTTTTTAAGTCGGTCTTCATCTCTTACATCACCAATAAAATAGCGAATAGCAGGATATTTACTCATGGGGAATTCCTGAGCCATTTCAAACTGCTTTTGTTCGTCACGCGAATAGATAACCAAGCGTTTTACATTTGGGAATTTTGATAAAATGTTTTTAGTAAGATGTTTTCCCAGCGAACCCGTTCCACCGGTAATTAAAATTGATTTTCCGTTTAAATCCAGCATTGATTTGTGTTTTTTAATGAGGGGCAAAAGTAAGGAGAGTTTTGTGAACTACATAAAAAAAGTGATATTGATTACCATAATAGCTTTTTCATCGCTGGTACGCTGGTAGTAAACAAGATTCTTAACCAATGCAAAAAATTCCGATATTCGCGCCCTATTTAATCTCGCAAAGACGCAAAGCACGCAAAGAAAATATTCTTACAACAGACTTCGCGAACTTTGCGTGTTTGCGAGAAATAGTGATTCTATATGAAACCATCCATACCAAAAGGCACAAGAGATTTTTCACCAGCAGAAATGGTGAGGCGTAATTATATATTTGATACCATTAAAAAGGTTTTTCAACTCTATGGTTATTTACCAATTGAAACCCCTGCAATGGAAAATCTGGAAACTTTAATGGGGAAATATGGAGAAGAAGGGGATAGACTTATTTTTAAGATTTTGAATTCGGGAAATTATTTAGAAGGTATAGACGTACAACAACTACTGACAAAAAACAACAAGCAACTGACAACCAAGATCTCCGAAAAGGCCCTACGTTACGACCTTACTGTTCCCTTTGCCCGTTATGTAGTTCAACATCAAAATGAAATAACTTTTCCTTTTAAGCGTTTTCAAATTCAACCTGTTTGGCGTGCAGATAGACCTCAAAAAGGACGTTATAGAGAGTTTTATCAATGCGATGCAGATGTAATTGGAAGCAATTCTTTGGTAAATGAAGTAGAGTTAATTCAATTGATTGATGATGTTTTTGGAAGGTTAAATCTTCCAGTTATTATTAAAATTAACAACAGAAAAATATTAAGCGGAATTGCAGAAGTTATAGGAGAAACAGATAAGATTATTGATATTACTGTTGCAATAGATAAGCTGGACAAGATTGGTGTTGATGGCGTTAACAAAGAGTTAAGCGAAAAAGGAGTAGGGGAGGAGGCATTAAAAAAACTTCAACCATTAATTAATTTTAAAGGAACAACTTCAGAAAAATTAATTTTCTTAAATTCATTATTGGTTAGTTCTGAAATCGGTTTAAAAGGAATAGAAGAAGTAGAATATATTTTTAACACGCTTAATAATTTGCAACTTGGAACCTGCAACTTGGAACTCGACATCACCCTTGCCCGTGGCTTAAATTACTATACAGGAGCGATCATTGAAGTAAAAGCCAATGCAGGAACTTTAACCAGCAGCATTTGCGGAGGAGGAAGATATGATGATTTAACCGGAATCTTTGGTTTGCTCAATGTGAGCGGAGTAGGGATTTCATTTGGTGCTGATAGAATTTATGATGTTTTGAACGAATTAAATTTATTTCCCGAATCAGTTTCTTCATCCACTAAATTGTTATTTGTTGCATTTAATGAAAAAGATCAAAGTGATATGCTTCCATTATTAGCAATGGTTCGTAAAGCAAGAATAAATTCTGAGATTTATCCTAATACTAAAGCAGATGCAAAGAAGCAATTTAATTATGCTGAATCTAAAAACATTCCTTTTGTTGTTTCTGTTAAAGAAGGTATTTTGATTTTAAAGAATATTGTGAGTGGGGAAAAAGAAGAAATAAGTATTGAAAAAATTATAGAGAAATTAAAATAGGAATGCATTACATTTCAACAAATACATTAGAATTCAACACTATTTCAGAAATCATTTCTGAAAATAAAAAACTTGCTTTATCTGACGAGGCAAAAAACAAAATTATCAGTTGCCGCGAATATCTTGAAAAGAAAATAGCAGCACATGGCGAGCCTATATATGGCATTAACACTGGCTTTGGTTCTCTTTGCGATGTGTTAATTCCTGATGAAGACTTGGAACAATTGCAAAAGAACCTGGTAATGTCTCATGCTTGTGGCACTGGCGATGAAGTTCCTCAGGAGATTGTAAAATTAATGCTCCTGTTAAAAATTCAATCTTTATCCTATGGCAAGTCGGGAGTGCAATTAACAACTGTACAAAGATTAATTGATTTTTATAATCTCGATATATTACCTGTCGTGTATCAGCAGGGGTCGCTCGGTGCTTCGGGCGATTTGGCTCCGCTTGCACATCTTAGTTTGCCATTAATTGGAATGGGAGAAGTTAATTTTAATGGCAAAAAACAACTTGCGGAAGTTGTATTAAAACAATTAAATACTCAACCAGTTCAACTTAAATCTAAAGAAGGTTTGGCATTATTGAATGGCACTCAGTTTATGAGTGCATACGGAGTATGGTGTATTTTGCAAAGCAAAAAACTCAGCGATAATGCAGATTCAATAAGTACCATTTCTTTAGAAGCTTTCGATTGCCGAATAGACCCATTCAAAGAGCATATACATACCATACGCCCACACAAAGGGCAAATACAAACTGCGGAAAATATTCGTAAATTATTGGAAGGAAGTGAACTGATTAAGCAACACAAACAACATGTTCAGGACCCTTATTCATTTCGTTGCATCCCGCAAGTACATGGTGCTTCCAAAGATGTTATTGAATATGCAGCCAATGTTTTTCTCACCGAAATAAATTCTGTTACTGATAATCCTACTATATTTCCGGAAGAAAACGAAATTCTTTCAGGTGGTAATTTTCATGGTCAACCATTAGCATTGGCTTTAGATTTTCTGGCAATTGCATTAGCTGAATTAGGAAATATCTCTGAAAGGCGCACTTATCAGTTGGTTGCAGGATTGCGAGGCTTACCGAAATTTTTAGTGGCAAAGCCAGGATTAAATTCCGGTTTTATGATTCCACAATATACTGCGGCAAGTATTGTGAGCCAAAACAAACAATTGTGTACACCAGCTTCTATTGATTCTATAGTAAGTTCTAACGGACAAGAAGATCATGTATCTATGGGAGCAAATGCCGCCACCAAATGTTTTAAGGTGGCAGAAAATGTTCAACGTATTCTTGCCATCGAACTAATGAATGCTGCGCAGGCATTGGAATTCAGACGACCATTAAAATCATCTCCGGCAATTGAAAATATTATTTCAGCGTATCGCAAAGAAGTTAAGTTTTTGGAAGTAGATGAAATTATGTATCCTGAAATAAATAAAAGTGTGAAATTTTTAAAGAGTTCTATGTTTAGCCACTAAGGCATAAAGAAACAAAGAAACACAAAGTCTTAGTGAAACTTAATGCCTTGGTGTCTTTGTGGCAAAAAAAATTAATTCACAATGAAAAAACTTTTCCTTTCTTTTTTACTTTTACTTCTATCTCTTCATCTCTTCCCCTGCCAATGCCCAACGTTAGAGCCCATTTCAAAAGAAAGTTGTAAATCGTATAATGTTATTTTTTATGGAAAAATAGATTCAGTTAGTAGTTGTAAAAACGGAACAAGCACAGCTTATTTCACCATAAAAGAATTGTATAAGGGCTCAGTAATCGAGCATGTAAAAGTAAATTTCGATTGCACCTCTTCTTGTATGATGAATTTTGAAAGAGGGGAGGAGTGGATTATCTATGGAACCTACACCAAGTTTGATTTGCTTTCTGTTTCATTTTGCGAGCACAGTCGAAAATATTTTGCTGACCAAACAAAAGACTTTTATGAATTAGCAGCTAAACGAACTTTTGAACAGGAAAAAGTATTTTTACGAACAGAATTAGGTATCCAACCTTTTATTATTAATAATGAGTTGAACGAACAACAAAAAGTTTTTAAACCTCACAACGATCAACCGAGCGACATAAACAAACTTTGGCTGTTGCTTATTTCGTTTGGCACTATGGGCATAATTTTATTTTTTACCAGAAAGAAAAAAAATGACAAATAAATTCAAATCTCATCCTTGGCATGGCGTACCGATAGGAGCAGAAGCTCCTCAAATCATTACTGCCTTTATCGAAATAGTGCCTACTGATACTGTTAAATACGAAATTGACAAAGAAACAGGTTATCTGAAAATTGACCGACCACAAAAGTTTTCGAATGTTGTGCCAACACTTTATGGATTCATTCCTCAAACTTATTGTGATGCAAAAGTAGCAGTGTATGCAGCTTTGAAATCGGGAAAGCTTGTAACCAAAGGCGATGGCGACCCACTTGATATTTGCGTGCTCAGCGAAAAAACAATTACGCATGGAGATATTATTTTAAAAGCAATTCCTATTGGTGGTTTCCGATTGATTGACAAAGGAGAAGCCGATGATAAAATTATTGCAGTGATGAAAGATGACGAAGTATTTGCAGGTTGGAATGAAATTACAGATTGTACTCCAGCTGTTATCGACCGCTTAAAACATTATTTCCTTACTTATAAAAACTTACCCGGACAACAACCAACGTGTGAAATTACGCATATATATGGTCGTGAAGAGGCGTATGAAGTAATAAATAGGAGCCAAGAAGATTATAAAAATAAATTTCTGTAAGGTAAATTCAGACTACTTCAATTATTTATTTTATATGATTTTCATTTTGGTTAACCAAAAACCATTGAAAATCGATTTTCGAAGTATCTTGGTTAACAAAAAACCATTGAAAATCGATTTACGGAGCATCTTGGTTAATACTTTTGAAATATGTTAAAAAATCAAATGAATATTATGTTTATGGGACTTCTTTCATTTAACTATGAAAGAACTCAACTGCAAAAACTTTTAGATAATCCATCCATTAATCACTAATAACCGTAAATTTGCGCCTTATTTCAATAAACAATTTAACAATTTAGCAATTCAAAAAAATAAGATATGAAAGAAGTTTACATCATTTCGGCAGTACGTACACCAATAGGCAGTTTTGGAGGCGCATTATCAAATATTTCGGCTACCAAATTAGGAGCTACTGCTATTAAAGGCGCGCTTGCAAAAGCAGGAATTGAAGGAAAAGAAGTTCAGGAAGTATATATGGGCAGTGTGATGCAAGCCAACTTAGGACAGGCACCTGCCCGCCAAGCTGCAATGTTTGCTGGTTTGCCAAACACTGTGCAATGTACCACCGTTAACAAAGTTTGTGCATCGGGTATGAAAGCAATAATGATTGGTGCTCAAAGCATCATGTGTGGGGATGCAGAAGTTGTGGTAGCAGGCGGAATGGAGAACATGAGTCAAGTTCCTTTTTATTCCGAAAACATGCGTTGGGGAAATAAATATGGCAATGTAACTATGGTTGATGGTTTGGCAAAAGACGGCTTGACCGATGTGTATCACAATTACCCGATGGGTGCAGCAGCCGATTTATGTGGTAAAGAATGTAGTATTAGTCGAGAAGAGCAAGATGCTTTTGCAATTGAGTCGTACAAACGTTCGCAGGCTGCATGGGCGGAGGGGAAATTTAATGACGAAATTGTATCTGTAGAAATACCACAACGCAAAGGCGACCCTATTATAATGAAAGAAGATGAAGAATATAAAAATGTTCGTTTCGATAAAATTCCTGAACTAAAACCTGCATTTACCAAAGATGGAACAGCAACAGCTGCCAATTCATCAACCATGAACGATGGTGCAGCAGCAGTGGTGTTGATGAGCAAAGAAAAAGCAGAAAAACTAGGAGTAAAACCAATTGCCATCATCCGTGGGTATGCCGATGCAGAACATGCACCTGAATGGTTTACTACCGCCCCATCGTTAGCAGTTCCCAAAGCGGTTTCAAAAGCAGGATTAACATTAGGTGATATTAATTATTTCGAATTAAACGAAGCATTTTCGGTGGTAGGCATTGTGAACATGCAAAAATTGAAACTTGATGCAAGCAAAGTAAATGTAAATGGTGGTGCGGTTTCGCTGGGTCATCCTTTGGGTTGTTCGGGTGCAAGAATTGTGGTTACCTTAATTCACGTATTAAAACAAAATAAAGCAAAATACGGTGCTGCCGGAATTTGTAACGGAGGGGGAGGGGCGAGTGCTGTGGTGATTGAAAATGTTTAATTTCAGATTTCAAATTTCAAATTTCAGATTATGGCTAAGATTGAGAAGTTTGAAGATTTGGAGGTTTGGCAAAAAGCAAGAAAACTTTGCAACGAAATCTATCCTTTAACTTTAAAAGAAAGTTTTGTAAAGGATTTCAAACTAAGAGACCAGATAAATGCTTCGAGTGGTTCTATTATGGATAATATTGCAGAAGGATTTGAGAGAGATGGTAAAATTGAATTTAGACAATTTTTAAGCATTGCAAAGGGTTCTTGTGGCGAAGTTCGTTCTCAATTATATAGAGCAATTGATAGAAGTCATATTACTTCAATTGAATTTGATAGTTTGAAATCACAGGCAGAAGATATTAGTAAACAATTAAAAGGTTTTATTTCATATTTGAATACTTCAGAATTTAAAGGAGCAAAGTTTAAATAAACCTGGAATTTGAAATTTGAAATTTGAAATTTGAAATTACTTTATGTTCGGAATCTCCAATTTAAGCATAGTACCTTGTCGCAAGGAACCATCTGATAAATCAGAAATGGTTACTCAGCTTTTGTTTGGCGAAACATTTGAAATACTGGAAACGCTTGGAAGTTGGTGCAAAATAAAAATTGCTCATGACAGTTACGAGTGCTGGATTGATAAAAAGCAATTTTTACTTATCACCCACCGAACATTTGATACACTCCATTCAACCGACCACTTTTGTACCAACGAACTTATACAAATCATCACTAATAATACTACTTCTCAACTCTTCCCCATCGTTCTTGGTAGCACGCTGCCTGCTTTTGATGCTGGCGATTGTGTGGTTGAAAAAGATAGTTATTCGTACGATGGATCATTTGTAAATTGCGGAATACCATCTACTAAAAACCAGTTTATTGAAACCGCCATGATGTACCTCAATACTCCTTATTTGTGGGGAGGCAAAACTCCTTTTGGTATTGATTGTTCAGGACTTACCCAAATGGTATATAAACTCAACGGAACAAAACTATTAAGAGATGCTTATCAGCAGGCAGAGCAAGGAGAAACTTTGAGTTTTGTGGAAGAAGCCGAGCCGGGCGATTTAGCTTTTTTTGATAATGATGAAGGCAGAATAGTGCATGTAGGCATTGTGATGAGCAACAATAAAATTATTCATGCCTCCGGCAAAGTAAGGATAGATGGATTCGACCATCAAGGCATTTTTAATAACGAAAGGAAAGATTATACCCACCGATTGCGTTTATTGAAACGAATTGTATAGTTAAATTAGAGCTAAAACAGGAGTTACGCTAACTCTTACAGGAGTTGCTTCAACTCTTACAGGAGTTGTTCCAACTCTTAAAGGAGTTGCTCCAACTCTTAGAGGAGTTGCTCCAACTCTTAGAGGAGTTGTTCCAACTCTTATACAAGTTGCTCTAACTCTTACACAAGTTGCTCTAACTCTATTTTTTTGTAAAATAAAATCCCGATAAGAATGATTAATTCTATCGGGATTTAATATATAGCCCTTCTGGTCTATAAAAAATTAAGGGAGTAAATTCTCTAATTCTTCACCACTTTAGTTACTGAAACATATCCTGTTTGGTCGAACATTACTTTTAAAGAGTAAACCCCTTTTGCAAGTGTTCCCATTTTTGAATTAACCACAGAACCTCCGTCATTTACATTTTGAATTTCATCCGAAACCACTCTACCCAAGTAATCTAAAATCTGAATATGGAGATTTCCTTTTATCGCAGAATTAAAATCAAAACTAATATCATCGGTAGTTGGGTTGGGATGCACATTAGCCACACTCACCCCATCTAATTTATTATGAACTGCAATAATTGCAGAATAACTGTAAGCTCCGTTGTAGTCAGTTTGTTTTAAACGATAAAAAGTAACATCTTTATAAGGCTCATTATCATAAATGTGATAATCAATTGCGCTGGTACTGTTGCCGGCACCGTTTACTCTATCCAAGGTCATCCAGCCTACTCCATCATTTGCTTTTTCTATGGTAAAATAATCGTTGTTGACCTCCGAAGCAGTTCGCCATTTTATCAGGTTTCGGTTGCCAGCATTTTCGCCTGTAAAAGATAACAGTTCAATAGGCAAAGGCATACAGCCAGTACCATTTACACCCGTTCCGGCTGTTACATTTAAAGTAAAATTCCCTGTTGCAGGACCACTAAAAAATTCAGTATAATATCCAAAAACTTCAATGTAATAAATGGTGCCCCAATTAGCCAAAAATGAAACTGAAGAGGAATTGGCGCAAAAATTATCATTGCCGGCTACACAAGACCACGTACCTGTACAGGTACCATTCGAACTGGTCCAGACTCCCAACATGGTGTTAAAATTGGTAGTACCACCACAAGTACTGATGGTGATAGCTTCGCCCCCACCTTGAAAATAATACCAAAGTGCTGTAGGGTATTGAGCAGTTGCCCCTGAAGCGGAACCACAATTAGTTAAATCATTATTACTGGAAGCAGTAGCTGTGGAGCCAGTCCAACTAAGGGTAGTAGTGTTGTTTGCTGCTCCACAATTAACAGATAAAGCACCCCCACATTGGTCGTTTACAGGTGGGGTGATACAAGAAGTAAACAAAGTAAAGGCACCAGTTTGTCCAACATATCCACTTACATAAATGTAATAATTAACGCCTACAGAAGTTCCAAATGTACAGGTGGAAGATAAGCCACATCCATTCGTATCATCATTACCCGTCACACATGTTAAAGTTAAAGTTGGGCATGTTCCTGTAGCGGTAAACACATATAATTGAGTATCGTAATTAGTAGTCCCTCCGCAGGTGGTAAGCACGGTGTTACTTCCTGTGCCAGCAAGCACATACCACAAGCCGTTACCAATTTGAGCATTCGAAGTACAAGTGATAGCGGGTCTTCCTCCCGCACCACCATTATTGGTAGTGGTATTATTGGCATAGCTGGCATTACAAACAACGGCCAAAGCAGTACAAGGGGTACCATTTAAAGGAGGAATGGTAACACAAATGGTGAACGTACCGCAACCCACTCCAGAAGTAAGAGCTCCATATACCCTAATATAATAAGTACTACCTATTGTAAGGCTTGTCATTGTTAATGTTTCGGTAACTCCTGCAACTCCTGCGTTTGCGCATTGAGCGGTGGTGGCAGCACCGCTTCCACAGGTACCACTGTTTCCCTGAATAATTGCATTAAAATTAGCGCAAGGAACAACAGTAACCACATGAATAGTGGCAGTAGCAACAAAACTATACCACACATCGTTGGATGGAGTACCTCCGCAAGTAGCAGCAAAACCAGATGCTGTAGCTCCTACAACAGTTCCGTTGGTGACCCCACCGCAGGTTGTACTGTTATATGCAGTAATAGAAGTTCCGGGGCAATTATCATTAGCCGGTGGAGGATTAGAATAAGTAAGGCAAATAGTAAAAGTAGTGGTTGCCGGAAATCCTGAATTGGCATCATATACTCGTATCCAGTAATTAGTACTTGTGGTTAAAGTGGAGAGGTTGGTGGTTTCAATACCTCCCAAAGTAGGATTACCATTAATACAGATAACACTGGTTCCTGCACACGATGCAGAAAAAACCTGAAACACGGGGTCGAAACTAGCCGAGCCTGTAACAGTTATAGTATATTGTTGTGCAGTAGCCAATGTGGTAAACTGATACCAAACATCGTCATTAGCATTTCCTGAACATCCGGCAAGTGTTTGTGTAGCTCCATAGGTATCACCAGTCAATTGACTGGTGCCATTAACGCAAGTAGTTCCGGGAGTAATTACAGTTCCAGTACAACCATTATTAGTAGGTGGAGTAGGAGTGGTGACACATATTGTAAACGAACCACAACCTGTACCAACCGTAAGTGCACCATACACTCTTATATAATAAGTAGTACCAATACTAAGGCTGCTAAGAGTTAATACCTCCGTTGTACCTGCCCCACCAGCATTAGCGCATTGGGCCGTTGTTGCAGCACCTGTGCCACAAGTAGTAACATATCCTTGTAGAATAACATCCAAATTTGCACAAGGCACCACTGTCACTAAATGATTCGTAGAAGTGGCCACAAAACTATACCACACATCGTTTGACGGTGTTCCACCACAAGCCGTAGCAAAACCGGAAGCAGTTGCATTAAGCACTGTTCCGGCAGTTGTGGCTCCGCAGGCAGAAGTGGCATAAGCTGTTAGTGATGTACCTCCACAATTATCATTTATAGGAGCAGGATTTACAATACAAATGGTGAAAGTAGAATTTGCTGGGTCGTAAGATAAATTATAATCAAATACTCTTACATAATAGGTAACTCCTGCTGTAGTTGGCACTATGTCAGTCAGAACACCACCTGGATTGCCACCAACCGAATTACAAAATACGGATGTTCCTCCACATGAACCAGTAAACACTTCATAAGCCGGGTCAAAAGTTCCCAAACCATCAATTGTAATAGTATTTGAAGGACCAGTACCAACAAACGTGTACCATATATCATCATCAGGAGTACCACCAGCACATGTTCCTCCAAGAGGTTCAAATGAATCGGAACTCACATTTACATTTCCCGTAGTGGTGATGCAGGTAGTATTTGATGTTAACAAAATAGCCCCTGCACACTCATCATTTGCAGGTGGTGTTTGAATACAGATTGTAAAATCAGTAAAAGGATAAATATAGTCAAGTGCATCGTAAACCCTTACCCAATAAGTGCCTCCATTGGTTAAACCTGGTACAAGTCCAATTGCTGCAGCACCTGAACCGAAACCAGAAGCACAATAAATAGAATTTCCAGCACCACCGCATGGATCGGTATCATATACTTCAAAAACAACATCCATACCCCCTATTGGAGTTACGGTGATTAATTGAGATGTAAAAATGGCATTAAATGTAAACCAAACATCATCATTATTTGCATTTGCAATTGTACATAAATCAGGTATTGCCGCTTGTGGCGTTGCACCCTGTGTTGTGTAAGTAACAAGAGCAGCGCAATTTGCCGAAGCTGCAAAAGGAGTTAATGCAGTAGGAGTGGCACAGGCATTATTTGATGGTGTAACATTAACACATAAATTCGATAAAGCCATATTACCTCCTGCGGAGTTGGCGTAATTGGTTAATTTAATTAAATAAGTTCCGGGAGATAAGTTAGTCATCAAAAGCGTTTCCGTTTGGATTCCGTCTGTTGTGGTTGCATTCGAGCAACCTAACTGAGCTCCACAAGGCGAGGCAATACATTGAATTACCAAGTTAGAACCCGAACTAGTAGCTGAGGCTGCTATTGTAATATTTAAATTTGGACCAACTGGGACAACAAAGGAATACCATCCATCTCTTCTGAAAACATTACCTCCAACTATGCAAGTAGGTATTGCCCCATCCGAAGTTGTATTGGATACAGTAACATTCCCAGTACAATAAGGAATTGCCCCTGTTCCTCCCAAAGCAACAGCAGTCGCACAACTTGCACCCGGTGCTTGTGCAAACGCCACCTCAGTAGTCAATGAAAAAAATAATAGGATTCCTGCAATCAGAAATCTGTTTAAATTCATCAAAACGTTTTTTGTAAATTTTACCATGAGTTTTATTTTTTGATTTAAAAAATTTAAAATATCAATTCGTCTCGGTTATATTTTTTTCAACAACACCCTGTTCATTCAATTAGACTGTAAAATTAGAAAAAAGTTGCATCTTAGCCAAATAAATTACTAAGATTTTTTAACAAGACATAACACCTTTTCGACTAACAGCTGAAAATGAATGATAAAAAAATGTAAAGTTGAGAATAAACTTATGTTTAGTAGTCAATATTACATTTTCAATAATATGTTGTTATCCCTTCGTTAATTAAATTAAAAATTACTTTTGCATCGTTTCCATAGAAAAACAAAACAAAAATAAATTTGCTCGCAACAAGTTAAGTCCTATGAGTAGAGGAATTGTCTATACTTTAATTTTTGGTTTGCTGCTTTTTCTGTCGTTCAACAAACACAGTAGGGATAAGCAAAGTAGCTATTACAATGTTATTTGGGCGGATGCAGCTGGGTATTATGTATATAATACCATGTGGTTTGTTTATGGCAACAATGCTGAAAATTTTCCAGATAGTATAGATGTAAAAACAGGAACTGGTTTTAGTTTAGATAAGAATAAAAATTCCGTTTATACTAAATACCCTTGCGGAACAGCCATTTTAGAGGCTCCTTTCTTTTTGGTTTCTCATGCCCTAGCAAAACCATTCGGATATAAAGCCGATGGTTTTTCAAAAATATATGCTTATGGGTTGTATGTTTCGGGGGTGTTTTATTGTCTTTTTGGAATGTTGTTATTGATTGGGTTTCTGAAGCAACATTTTTCACAAACCATTTCCATCACTTCCGTTATTGTGTTTTTTATTTCCACCAATTTGTATTTCTATACCATAGATGCACCCGGAATGTCGCATGTGTATTCATTTTTTGTTTTCAGTTGCGTCATTTATTTAACTCCAAAATTGGTAGCTAATTTTTCTTTCTTTAATATATTTTTATTGTTTTTGCTCATTTTCTTAGCCATTCTCATTCGCCCTACCAATATTTTAATTGGCTTTTTTCCATTCTTTTTTATTTCACAGGAAAAAATAGGACTTAAACAACGAATATTTCTTTTTTTACAACATCGAACCAAAAAATTAATTGCATTTTTTCTTGCGCTCCTTATTTTTATTCCTCAAATCATCTATTGGAAAAACACCTCGGGCAATTTTATTAATTACGGATACAAAAACGAAGGATTTGATTTCTGGAACAATCCTAAATTGTTAGAAGTATGGTTTGCTGCCAACAATGGTTTATTTATTTATACTCCTCTAATAATTTTAAGTCTGATAGGAATAGTAGTAATGATTAAAGACAAAAATAGTACAGGATATTTTATTGGAATATTGTTTTTACTAATTTCCTACATTTTTTCAAGCTGGTGGAACTGGTGGTTTGGTTGCTCTTTCGGTGCCAGAAGCTTCGTTGAATATTATGCGCTTTTTATAATTCCTGTTTGTTTTTTATGGCAGCAAATAAAAAACAAACTCGCTCATAAAATAATGTTTTTTACTTTCATTGCTTTTTGTTGTTTTATCAATTTGAGCATCGAATATTATTACGATGGTTGCTTTTACGGAACCAATACATGGGATTATCATGCGTTTTTTAAATTAATCACTTCCTAAATCAGTATTCATATTTATTTCTACATTTGCACCACAAAGTCTAACATCAAATGTTGAACATCTAATTATCTAAATCTATGGGACGCGTATTCGAAAAAAGAAAGTATAAAATGTTTGCTCGCTACGATAAGATGGCAAAAGGCTTTACCCGTGCTGGCAAAGAGATAGCAATAGCAGTAAAATTGGGTGGTGCCGACCCTCAAGGAAATGCTCGTTTACGAGTGGCTATTCAAAATGCAAAAGGGTTAAACATGCCCAAAGATCGTATTGATGCTGCCATTAAACGTGCTTCATCAAAAGACGAATCGAATTTAGAAGAAGTAGTGTACGAAGGAAAAGCAGTGTATGGCATAGGTATTTTAATTGAATGTGCTACTGACAATCCCACTCGTACTGTCGCTAACGTAAGAATGAATTTTAACCGTCAAGGCGGAGAGCTAGGAAAAACAGGCTCTTTGGATTACCTCTTCGAAAGGAAAGGAGTTTTTAGAATAAAAAATGAAAACATCAATGCAGAAGATTTGGAATTAGATTTAATTGATGATGGTGCTGATGAAATTGAAAGTGATGAAGAGGAAATAGTAATTTATACTGCTTTTACTGATTTTGGTAAAATGCAAAAAGCATTGGAGGCAAGAAAATTAAACATCATCAGTTCCGAATTAGAGCGTATTCCTACCTCTACAGTAGAACTTACCGAAAAGCAAGTGGAAGAAGTAATGCAGTTAGTAAGTAAGCTGGAAGAAGACGATGATGTTCAAACGGTTTATCATAATATGAAATAGTCAAATTGAAGATTTAGAAAATTAGAGAAATGGAGAATTATATTACTTAATTCTCCATTTCCTTTTTATTACTTAATTCTCCAAATTTTCAAATCTCTATTTCTCCAATTCCTCGTGATAAAGAGTTAATCCAGCAATCGGAGTTTCAATGATGGTATCAATGTTTACTCCTTTGTTTGCAGCCACCGCCCGCAAAATATTACTGTAGTAAAAAGCCACAGAACCTACACAACTTAATTTTACTTGCTTATGTTGCGGGTATTTACAAATATGCTTATCAAAAAACTGATTAAAACATCCAGCCACCAAATCAATCACATATTGTTCTTTCAAATTCTGATAAATAAATTTGCTGAACGATGCTAAAAACCGATTGGGATTAGGTTGTTTATACACAGCATCCAATATTTCATCTTTGCCAAATTTGAATCTTTCAAAAAACCGATTTGATAAATCAATTGGCATTTCTTTATTCAAATAGGCTTGCAAAAAAGTTTTCCCGATGTGAGCTCCACTTCCTTCATCACCCAATACATAACCTAAAGAAGAGATGTTATCTAAAATTTCTTTCCCGTCATAATAACAAGTGCTGGCTCCTGTGCCAAGTATAGCAACTATTCCTGAATTTTCTCCACATGTGGCACGACAAGCACCAAGCAAGTCGGTATTAATTTCGATGTATGAATCAGGAAATTGTTTTTGTAAAGCAGAACGAACAATTTCTTTTTTAGCATCAGTTCCACAACCAGCACCATAGAAATAAATTTCAAGTTTTAATTTCAACTTTTCAAGTTGCAGTTGAGGCAATAATTCATTTTGAATAATTGAAGATAAATCTTCACTGGTCTGAAAATAAGGATTAAAGCCTTGTGTAGCGCATTGATGAATTTTTTTGTTATCATCAATCAACCGCCAGTCAGTTTTGGAAGAGCCACTATCTGCAATTAATATCATTGTTCAATTTTATGTGGCTAAAGTAGAAAATAAAATCACACCCTAATTGGTAGTAGCGTTTTTAGATTTTAAATAACGGGTAATCAGGTCATATTCTTTATCCGTTAATTGAGCTTTGGTTTTCATTTCTGGTAACATCTCTGTCCAGCGTGCAGGTGTTATTTCTCTTGGTTTATACAACGCATGGCACGAACCACATTTGTCAGCATATAATTGCAAGCCCTTATTTAATTGCTCGATGGTTAAATCTGTGTACAATTTTTTGCCTGCATCCAAATCAACAGTAGTTGGTTTATATAAAGAGGGACTGCAACAAACCGAGAATGCTGCAATACACAGAAGAGTAATAATTTTAGTTTTCGAATTCATTTATTTTAAAAAGAAAAATCAAGCAATAATCGAAATTGATATTTTTCATACTCATCCAAATCCAAATCATTGGGTTGCTCTTCTGTTTTCTTTAGATTAATAATTTCTGGCAAAAAATTAAAAATAATAGAATGTTTGCTGTCTTTAGTGTTCCAGAACAAAGTGGGACCTACCAACAAAGCATTATGCTCTAATCCTTTTTCAGTTGTAATTTCATAGTGTGCTTTTGCTTCCAGCCCTATTCCAAAATTTGGCTTTATATTATACATGTACGCCAAATCCATTTCAAATGGAGTAGCCATTAGTTTTATATCATTTTCCTGATTCACTTTTCCGTTCACCACTTTGCCTTTCACTTGTTGTTCCCACTCCCATTCGCCCACTGCATTAAAAACAATCAAGTGTTTACTTATCCGTTTATCCAAAATCAGTTTTGCTTCCAGTTCCAATCCTGTGCCTGAAATGGTAGCTTCTGCATACAAACCCGAACCAATTATGTTAGTTGTTGCATCTGATAATTTTAATTTCCATTCGCTCGAAATCGAAAATTCTGATTCACTAAAAATAGTTCCTGTCGAATCGTCTTTATTTGCAAATGATTTATTGGAAGCATTAATATAGAACGCAGTTTGAAGTCGGTCGGTCAATCCCATTTCAAATTCCAATCGCTCGTCCAATGCTCTGTAAAACGTTTCTTTGCCCATTCTAAGTGTGGACCACACCTCAATATCTCTAAAACCTTTTGCTAAATTAGTACTTTGATAGGTTTGCACAAACTGCCGGTCTTGTGCTGTTGCCGAAATAATAAATAAAACTGAAATTGAAAGTAGGATTTTTTTTGTCACGATAAAAATTAATTTGGTTTATAATCGCGACAAAAGTAGAGGTCTGGTATAGATTGACAATACCTAAAATAAGGTATAATAATAAAATACCTATTAATAGGTATCAGAAAATAAAACTATGTGAAAAAACTATGTGCCTATGTTTCTATGTGGTAAAAAATCTATTTTATAGAAATTCTTCCGAAACAAAAAGAGATTAATTATTCTGAGAAAAAAGGAAGTGATTAGGACTGACAAGATTTTCGCGAACGGCAAACAACACTAATCCTGCTGTGTTGTTAACACCTAATTTACTCATAATATTTTTGCGATGAGTAATTACAGTATGTGTACTTAAAAATAATTTATCTGCTACTTCTTTATTGGAAAGCCCTTCAGCTACCAATGTAATAATTTCCACTTCTCTTTCGCTGATGTTTAGTCCTTCACACGAGTATTCATACACAGTATTTGATTCCTTGCTTAAAACAGAGGTTACAATTTTACCACACATAAAAGGTTGCCCTTTTGCTGTTTGATAAATAGCTTCCACTATTTCATCTTTGTCACAGTCTTTCAGCAAATGACTGGTAACACCAATAGATAAAGCTTTTGAAACAACTTCAGTGTTATTCGATTCTGTAATGGCAAGTAATTTTGATTCAGGGTATTTACGTACCACTTGCTGCAAACCTTTAATACTGAAGTTCACTGAAGTGTAGTCAATAATAATAATATGTGGCTGATAAAATTTAGATTGATTAATAAGGTCGGCAGTACTCATTGCTTCTGCCAACAATACAAAATCTGTATTTTCGTTCAACAGCATAACCAACCCTTTCCTGCTCAAAAAATGACTGTCCGCTATGGTAATTTTAATCTTTTGCACTAAATCGTTATTAAGAATAATTTTAAATAATGGCAAATGTACATTTAATTTGATTCTTGCCAACCTCTTTTGTAACTATTTTTTTAAAAACAATGAACATTAAAAATAGAAAAAATTAAATTAAAAATCTTATTACCTTTGCGCCCATGTTATCAGGAAAAGAATTAATTCTTGCAACAAAACCTTACGCAAGAGAAATACGTTGGAAAAGCTGGTATCACACGCTTTCAGGATTTGTATTATTAATTGGTGCCATTTTTGGGACCTTATTCTTCCCAACTATTTTGGGAATTAATAATATATATGGAAAAATACTTAGTAGCATATTTGCTGCCATGATGCTTTCGCGTGTATTCATTATCTTCCACGACTATCAACATCACGCCATATTGCAAAAATCGTTGGTGGCAAATTTCCTTTTTACAATTTTTGGAATTTATATGATAACCCCTCCCAACATCTGGAAACGCTCACACGACCATCATCACAATCACAATGCAAAACTGTTCAGTGCCAGCATTGGCTCTTTTCCCATCATGACCAAGCAAAAATTTATGGAAGCAGATAAAAAAGAACGCTTCTATTACCTTGCCGTTCGTCATCCATTGAATATGTTTTTTGCTTACTTTACCACCTTCATGTACGGTATGTGCATCCAATCGTTTCTCTCCAGTCCTCGCAGACATTGGGATTCGTTGGCAGTCTTAATCATTCATTTTACAATAGCCACTTTTCTAATCATTCACTTTGGCTGGTTTGCTTGGTTTCTCACTTTCTTTTTACCTTTCTTTCTTTCTCACATGTTAGGCTCTTATTTGTTTTATGCCCAGCATAATTTTCCAGGAGCACGCTATAGAGCAAATGCCGACTGGAACTATGCTGATGCAGCTTTAGAATCTTCAAGCTTCATGGACATGAACCCTGTCGGGCATTGGATAACTGCAAACATAGGCTATCACCATGTGCACCATCTTAATTCGCGGATTCCATTCTATCGTTTACCGGAGGCAATGAAAGCAATTCCCGAATTGCAAAATGCAAACCGCACCAGCCTTTTCCCTTCCGACATCATCAAATGCCTTCGCCTCAAGGCCTGGGACCCGATTAAAAATAAAATGATTGGGTATGATGAAATGGAGGTAGCGTAAAAACTTCTTGCATTTCTGCAAAGAGTTTTTTTGTGCGTCAGCAATTCCCCTCTTTGAGAGGGGCTAGGGGTGTGTTATTCTGCTACAATCTTCCTATTCACAACATTTTTATTTTCATCTTCTATCCTCACAAAATAAATTCCTTTCGCAACACCACTCACATCTATTGTTACACTTTTTTCGCCATTGCCTGTCGTCCTGAGCTTGTCGAAGGACAGAATCTCACTACCCAACACATTCATCACTTTTATTTCTTTTATTTTTGCTCCTCTCGTGTTTATAGTAAATATGCCATTTGTAGGATTAGGAAACACTTCCACCTCCTCACTTCGTTCTCCGCTCTCCTGCACCCCCACCGTTGTACAATCCACCACACTCACATCATCAATATAATAATATGCCGCAGAGTAATTATTATGATGAATTACCTGCATGGTATCTGCATTATTATTAAAGTTACCTATAGTAATATATCGTTCGCCACCATGTGCAACATAATTTCCTGAAATTAACGTCCAGTTTAAGGTGTCATTTATATAAACATTAGGTGGTGAAACTATTTGCGGAAAGTATGGTAAAGTTAATTGGTTAGTTGTGGAAATAGAATCATTAGATATATATATTCCTATTTCAGTTATTGCGACATTATTATAAGATTGATATTGCGATATTGCATAATTGACATAAAAACTAACGCAATATATTCTATCTTGTACCAAGCTATCAGTTAATTCTACTTGTAGATATTCTTTATCATCAGGAGCCCAAGCACCACTGTTACCATAGAAAAACATACCAGCATAAGCTACACCCGTTTTTGCAATTTGATTTCCGCAAAAATTGGAAGGTACGGACATGTTATAAGGGGGGGCACAAGCATTAAAATAATCAGGGCTACCCCACGTAGGTGTATACCAAGGCGGACAATAATAAATTTGACTCCCGTTGTTCGGACAATTTGTGAAAACTTCATAACTAGGATTAGGCACTAAATTCATTTGTCCTTTAATACTCCCAACAATAAAGCAGAAAAATATGAATAGTAGTTTTTTCATGACTAAAAAACAACCGTTACACAATAGTGTAACGGTTGTAATTAAAATTATTATTTGACTATTATTAACTTGTCAGTTTTTACTTTGTTATCTCCAATTTTTATTAAATAATAATATGCACCTGCATTTAATTCAGTTGCATTAATGGTTTCAATTTTATTCTGCGAATTTAAAACTTGATATTTAACCAATCTACCTGATAAATCATAAAGATAGAAAACCCCAACTGATGTATCTTCAATATCATATTCCAAAGTAAAATTACCGTTATTTGGATTAGGATAAAGTTTGAACCCATGATTTTTAGTTGCTTCAGAATTATGTATTACCAATGACTTGCTACTTATTTCTAACACCTCATCCAATATATCTATAAACAGCATCGCTCTCGATTGATAAACAGCAGCCCCTCCAGTCATAGGGTTTTGGTAAGCAACATTATTTAATTGAAATACTTCTGTGCTGTCATATTCATAATGTTCCGTTTTTGTGGTATCACTGTCATTCTTGGCTTTATTCAAGTAAATTGCATTTGCCAACTGTTTGTTTTCCTCAGAAGTGCATTTAGGGTAAATGTTCTGATTTACAAACTCTGCACTTGTGGTATCAGCCATCAAAGAGTCTAAAATAAGGTTATTTACTTCTTCAAACTTTCCAATATTACCTGTCAAAGCAAAATCATAAAACGCTTGATACAACGTATCGTCAGAATTTCCAAGATGAAGCAACGTGTCGTTTGCTTTCAGTTGATGAAAACAATAAATACTATCTCTTAATAAAAACTCTGCACTCAAGGTATCATAAACATTTTGTCCCCTCACTATTTTGCCCAAATTCAATTCTCGTTCTTGTGCCCTTGTTGGTGTTCCATTTTTTCTCTTTAAATTTTGCAGAAACGATGCCTTTGCTGGTGTTTTTTCACCTGCAAACGCTATATGTTTTATTTCCTCCATCATATTTATCATTTCACAAAAGTAATATTTTTAATTTGTATGACGATTCTATAGTCACTGGTGTCCCTGCTGGTCAGAGTGTCTCACTCCTTCCTCTTTTTCCGGCATCCTTCCAAAAACCATATAAACTAAACAATCTCCCTTCAAAGCGCAAATCCCCCAAAAGTTCCGGGTGCGTTGGCCGTGCACGAAATGCTTTTCGCATTCATCAATATCATAAAGAAAAATAATAAATTGATAAAAGTGCGAACTGCAATTTTTTTAAGCCTCATAATGCATGGGATTGTGTGAGAAAAAAAATTGAAGTTGGTTTTCGTGGTGTCTTTATTCTTTGTTTCTTTCTTTTGGACAAGCAAAAGAAAGATAAATAACTTTTCCTTTTCCTGTATCTTTTTCCAATTTTTCCGTTGTATAAATAAGTCAACAAAAAAATAATTACAAAAAGTGTAACCCAAATTAAAACACTTTCGTATAACCTTAAAAAGCATTAATCAAATTCATCACAATCTGAAATCTGAAATTTGTAAATCTGAAATCCCTATCCGCATGAAAACACCCCTACAACAGTAAACAATAACAATCAGTACACTTTTTATTACCTAATCAAATTACAATTTTAAACATTAACCTTAACTATTTAGTAAATTAGTTTTAATTAGTTTATTAGTAACCATCGGTTGTCTGTTGTCTT
>CANIQT010000031.1 GCA_947469885.1 Bacteroidota bacterium | reverse complement strand
TGCCATTGGATACTTGGCTGATGATTTTTCTTTTTAGTCCGTAAGAGAGTTTATTTGTGCTCTTTTTTTCGGCAGTCTTGTCTTTTTTCTGTTCGTTGTCCTGGTTCATTTTGGTTGATTTTTTGTCAACCTATTTCAGGACGAGACACTACTCATATTTAATTTAACTGCCGAAAGTTGTTGACCCAACCCATCGTGCAGTTCTCGTGCAATTCGTTTTCGTTCATTTTCTTCTGCTTCCACAATTGCTTTGGACCGCAAATCCTGCTGTTTCATTATTGCCTTGTTAAATATCATTTTTTGTTTGAACAGGTAACGCGAATAAAATAAATAGGATAGAAGCAAAAGAACAATTATTGAAATTACTAAAATGTTTCGTTCTGTTTTTTGCTGGTTTAATTCTAATTCCTTATTTGTTAATTCAAATTTATTTTCAATCAGTGCCCTTTCTTTTTTTTCTGTCTCATACTTTGTATTCATCTCTGTAATTTTGGAATTCAAGTCTTCATTCAACACTGAATCGCGATACGAAAATTGTAATTTTTGATATTCCAGTGCTTTTTTTAAATCGCTTTTGCTTTCATAATATTCTGTATATGTTCCATACAGAGAAGGCATTTCGGGCAAGGCGTGTGATTGTTTGGATAGTGCCAATGCTTCGTTTAATTTATCAAAGGCTGTTTCCGGCTGTTTTAATTTTAAATAAATATTTGCCATATTTACAAGGCAGGAAATCATTGCTTTTTTATCATCCAGCTCTTTTCTTAATTGATAAGATTCCTCTGCACATTTAAGTGCTTCGGTCAAATTGTTTTTATTCAGATAAGCAGAACTTAAATTATTAAGCGTTGCTGATAAATATTCTTTGTCACCTAATTTTCTGCATATTTCAAGAGCTCTTAAATTATAGTCAATTGCTTTTTCAAATTCTTTTTTAGAAAAATAAATATTGGCAATATTAACGTAGGAGCCCGATAAGCCAAGCTTGTCGCCAATCTTCTCTTTTAGTTCTGCAGATTTTAAATTATATTTTAATGCGTCTTCATAGTTTCCGATATCATAACTTAAAATGGCAATATTATTTAGTGCATACGAAATTCCATAATCATTTTTGATATCTTCATACATTTTCAAAGCCTTTTGCTGGTTTTCAAGCGCTGTTACGTAATCTCCTTTTTTCTGAAACATTACCCCTATTTTACTATATATGCCCGCAACACCTTTTTTATCACCCATTTTCATACGAATGCTCAATGATTGATGATACAATTCAAGTGCTTTGGCATTATCTTGTTTATCATAATACAGGATTCCTAAATCGTTATATGCTTGTGCAATGCCTTTATTAAAGCCTGTTTTAATTCCTAACTCCAATGCTTTGTTTCCATAATCAATTGCCTTTTCAGAAGATACAGTACGATATTGCCAGGTTAGTTCGTTATAGGTCTTTATTAAATCAGTATCTTTTTGAGTAAGTGTTAGCTTTTCAAGACTATCAATTAAGGCTTTATTGTTTTGTGCCGTTATTGAATAAGAAAGCAGTAAACTAATAAGAACGAAAAAAATATTTTTTTGAATAGAAGTTAAAATAATCATAACTAATTTTTATTTGCTGTTAAATTTAAATAATTCAATATTCCCTCGAAATATGCCTCGGCAACCTGCTGAACTCTTTTGTTTTTAGTTTTATCACTTTCTTGGTTCAATAATTTACATTCATTTATATTGTCCTGATACAATGTTTCTCCATAAACTAATGGTGAATGCACGAACCGTGTTAATTGAAGATTGCGACAATACACTCCTTTTTCTGAGGTGGGAAAACAACTTTCTCTTAAATATTTTGCATCGGTAGCAGTTGCTGTTTTTACTAAAAGTGTTTTCTCAAAACTCTTAATGACTTCCGAACTTAAAGAAATGGATTTTTCCAAATCATCGCTTACTAATAATCTTATAAATTCAAATCGTTTGTCAATGGACGACAAATCATTCTTCATAAATGCCCCACCCACAAATGTCATGTTAAAATCTTTATTGCCAGGTTTGGTCCAGCCCACGTTAGTTTCATCTACATTGTAATGAATGATAATGGTAAAGTCAGGATGGTAACGATTAATTATTTCTCCTCTCTTTTGCAATTCAATGTCTTTAAATATCAATCTAAATTTATCGCGTTTGGTACATTTCGAACTTAAATACCATTTCTTTTTTTCGGCAGTAATTTCTCCAATTTTACTTAAACTATCTATTGCGTTTTTATAGCTTGTTTTCAGCCAATCATCAAAGATAACTCCGAAAGCACTACCGCCATTGAAGGTGCGAGTCATAAAAACTTCTGCTCCTTCTGCTTCCAGTTTTTCTTTTAATAATTTAGCAGTTGCAAAAGTGAGCATTCCTTCGGCAAATGAAATAGAATCAGTTAATCCATTTAATGAATCACGTTTAAATTTCACTTCTTTTTTTTCTATTTCACCCATTTCAATATTTCCTGCGGTATGCCCTGCATCTATAGCAATCTTATAACCTGATAATTTTTGCTGATTTGTTTTCTTGTCCATCAAGTTATTGATATCAGGAACACAAGGAATCATTTTTTCGTAATCTCCCTTTTTATAATTTTCAAAAACTTGGGAGGATGAACAATCTTTTAAATTAAGTTTTAAATCATTTGTTTTATTCCATGTAATTTTAAATTCAGATTTACCTGCTGCTTTAGCATTTGCCGAGGCAAACATTTTAATGCCATCTTTATCGATCAAATAAAAACCAGAAAGTGCCTTTTCTCGGTCTAGATATTTTTCCACTTTTTCGGTATAGTATTTTATTTTTAATTGTATGGTCGTATCCTGCGCAGCAGAATTTAAACTGACATATAAAAACAAAACTGTTAAAATAAATAAACGCATCTCTGTTAAACTCCTTTTTCTCTTTGAACTCTTTGTTGAAAACAAGATTCCAAAAATACAGCAAATAATAATAGCAATTGATAAATGAGTAATTTTGTGAAATGAATAACGTAATCCCCAATCTTGATTCCGAGCTTACTTTTAAAACCAGCAGAAGCGGAGGTGCCGGAGGACAAAATGTAAATAAAGTTTCATCTAAAGTGGAACTGGATTTTAATGTCCTTCATTCTGCATTGCTTACCGATGAGCAAAAAATAATTATTCTTAAAAAACTGGAGAATAAGATTACAAAGGATGGTGTTTTGCAAATTGTTTCACAAAAAGAAAGAAACCAGTTGGGAAACAAAGAAATTGTAATACAGAAGTTCCATGAGCTAATTGCCAAATGTTTTATTGAAAAGAAAAAACGAAAACCCACCAAACCGTCAAAATCAGCCAAAGAAAAAAGACTGAAAACCAAGAAAATGAATTCGGAGATTAAACAAATGAGAAAGGAAGATAAAAGGAGGTTTTAGTCTTTCGTAGTAATTTGCTCTGTTATAACAGATTGTGTATGATGAGGAATGATTTTGAAGTTCAATCTCGCACATGCGGGATTGAAAAATCGCGAAAAATCGGAATTCACAATCCAGATGTGGATACATACCATGGTAAATCCGAAGGTGTGTATCCAAGTGTGGATTTCCTGCTGCGGGAATCCGGAGGTGTGTATCCAAGCTTGGATTTCCTCTTTCGGGAATCCGGAGGTGTGTATCCAAGTGTGGATTTCCTCCTGCGGGAATCCGGAGGTGTGTATCCAAGGTTGGATACACACCTCCGAATTTACCATGGCATGTATCAAAGCTTGGAATGCCAATTTCGAAAAATCGAAAAAAACAAATTGAAATTATCTAAACTACTTTAGCCTACTCTTTTCACAAACTCATTCCAAAGAATTTCATTTGGTGGAGGGGCAATAATAACCACAGGTTCTTTTTTAACGGGATGGATAAATTCTATTTTTCTGGCATGTAAATGAATAGAAGCATCTTTATTACTGCGGTCAAACCCATATTTTAAATCTCCTTTTATAGGGCAACCCATTGCCGAAAGCTGCACTCTTATTTGGTGATGCCGCCCGGTAAGCGGTTTTACTTCCAGCAAATGATAATTGTCCAGGCTGCAAATCATGTCATACTCCAGTTCCGAACGCAAAGCTCCGGGAGTTTCCTTTTCATAAGCCTTCGACATATTTTTTGCTTCATTCTTTCTTAAATAATGAACCAGTTTTCCGCTAATATTCTTAGGTTTATTTTTTACTACTGCCCAATAGGTTTTCTGAATTTCTTTGGTTTGAAACATAGCATTGAGGCGAGATAATGCTTTACTTGTTTTGGCAAATAACACTATACCACTAACTGGTCTATCAATACGATGAACAGTACCTACAAATACTTCACCGGGTTTATTGTATTTTTCTTTCAGGTATTTTTTTACGAAATCGCTAAGCGGGGCATCACCTGTTTTATCACCTTGAACAATATCGGAAGGGCGTTTGTTAACCGCAATAATGTGATTGTCTTCGTACAGTACTTCTATCTGGTCATTGGTCATTGGTCAATAGTCATTGGGTGTTTTTGTTATACAAGATGCGTAAAATGAAAAGAATTGGTTTTGAGTTTTGCCTAATGAAAAATGGCTAATGACCAATGACTATTTAGTACTGCTCATTGGCATTCGGAAAATCTTTCGATTTTACATCTTTGATATATTTACCAATCGCACCTTTTATATCATCATACAAATTCAAATATCTTCTTAAAAAACGAGGATGAAATTCATTGTTCAAACCCACCATATCATGAAACACTAGCACTTGCCCATCTACACCACCACCAGCTCCTATTCCAATTACCGGAATTTCCAATTCTTTTGCTACTTGTTCTGCAAGTTTTGCAGGAATTTTTTCCAGCACCAATGCAAAACATCCTGCTTCCTCCAACACCTTCGCATCTGCTATCAGCCGTTTTGCTTCTTCTTCTTCTTTGGCTCTTACATTATAGGTTCCAAATTTGTAAATACTTTGTGGCGTTAATCCAAGATGCCCCATTACGGGGATTCCAGCGGTTAATATACGCTCCACCGATTCTTTTACTTCTTTTCCTCCTTCCAATTTTACAGCATGTGCTCCACTTTCTTTCATTATTTTGATGGATGAATACAAGGCTTCTTTCGAGTTGCCCTGATACGAACCAAACGGCAAATCAACCACTATCAATGCCCGATTAACTGCACGAACAACAGAAGACGCATGATAAATCATTTGGTCCAATGTTATTGGCAATGTGGTTTCGTGTCCTGCCATTACATTGGAAGCCGAATCGCCAACCAATATTACATCTATACCTGCATCATCCACAATTTTTGCCATCGTAAAATCATAAGCAGTGAGCATGGATATTCGTTCGCCTGCACGTTTCATTTCTTGCAAAACGTTGGTAGTTACTTTTTTTATTTCTTTTTTATGTACTGACATTTTTTTACAATTAGTGATTTGTTAATTGGGAGATTTAGAGAATTCACCACTTCTCTATTTCTCTGTTATTTAATTAAAGGCAAAACTACAAATAGTTTTCGATTCTTGGTTTTTGTGGTGAGTTAATGGCAGAAATAAATAGAAACTTATTATTTCAAAAATAAAAGTTGCATCTTTACAATCGAAATAAAATTACAAATGCAAAAACGTTACACTTTTTTATTTATCCTTTTCACTTCTCTACATTCATTTTTCGTTACACCTATTTATTCTCAAACTATTGCTGGTGGTTTGTTTTTTTCGCTATCTACTTGCTTAGATAGTACTGTAAAATCGTGGGGCTATAATTATTATGGGGAATTAGGTTTGGGAGATACCATTGACCGACATATACCTACCCCAATTGCAGGACTTACCGGAATAAAAGCAGTGGATGCCGGAGAATGGCATTCCATAGCACTAAAAAATAATGGTACAGTATGGTCGTGGGGCAATAATTTTAATGGTCAGTTGGGAACAGGCTTGGTGCCTAATAGCTCTGTGCCTGTGCAGGTTTTTGGATTGACGAATGTTAGAGCCATTGCAAGTGGTCAAAATCATTGTTTGGCTTTAAAAAGCGATAGCACTATTAGAGCGTGGGGAAATAATCTATATGGTCAAGTTGGCGATGGAACTACCAACTTGGTGGCTTGTCAGTGCAAACCTTCGGCTGTGCCTGTAAGTAATTTGAATAATGTAATTGCTATTGCAAGTGGTGGATTTCATTCGTTGGCATTGAAAAGCGATAGTACTTTATGGGCATGGGGACGAAACACAAACGGACAGTTGGGCGATAGTACCAACAATGATAGTAGTCTGCCTATACAGGTTCATGGGTTGTCAGGCATTGTTGCAATTTCAGCAGGTGGTATTCATTCGCTGGCACTTAAAAGTGATGGAACGGTTTATGCTTGGGGCGGAAACCTGAACGGACAATTGGGCGACAGTACTATCAACGATAAAAATTTCCCCGTTAAATTAAATGGATTAACCAATGTAATGGCTATTTCGGCAGGGTATAATCATTCCATGATTCTGAAAACAGATTCTACTATTTGGAGTTGGGGATATAATTATTACAGCCAAGTGGGCGATGGTACATTGGTGGACAAACACTTTCCCGTGAGTGGAACAGGGCTTACAGGCATTGCTGCTATTGATGCAGGTGGTTCACATTCCATTGTGCTGAAAAATAATTTTTCGTTGAAAGCATGGGGCAATAGTTATTATGGATTGGGTGATGGCACGGTGGTTACTTTTGGTTGCGAATGTCGGATGTTTCCTATCAATGTTACTAATTGGTGCTCGCCTTTATCAGTAGAGGAGAATAGCGATGATGAATTATCTCTGGTGATTTCGCCAAACCCTTGTGCTTTGCAATTTCAGATTTCAGATTTCAGATTTCAGATTTCAAATGTGAAAGTAATTAATGTGCTGGGAGAAGTCGTCATTAGTAATTGGTCTTTGATCAATAATAAAAATATAACTATTGATCTGAGTAGAGAAGCTAAAGGAATTTATTTTTTAGAAATACAAACAGATAAAAGAATAATAAACAGAAAAATAATTGTTCAATAATTAATTTCAATCAACATGAATAAAATTTACACTTTACTTACCATCATTTTAGTTTTTACTTATTCCAACAAAATGAATGCACAAATAATTTGCGACTCAACCGGAAACCTGATTATTTATTCGAATTACAACGGTGGTGAATTAACTATTAATGTGGATGAAAATATTCCGAATCTTAAAATTGGTTTAGAGTCGTATTGTTTCGAGCATGTGACTATTACAGGGGCTTATGCAGGCAATGTAACAGGTGTGTGGTGGACAGGTTATAATTCGATGAATAATAATTGCTCAACTCCTGTGCCTTTTGCACCAACCATTACAGGGGCTGTAAATGCAACTGTGGACAGTATAACACCAATGGCTACTGCAACTTACAACGACCCTGATGGGTGGCCTACAATGATTATGTGTTACCAATGCATTTTCAATCCGGGTGCTTTAAATAATAGTCCAGCACAGGTGGTGCATTTTTTTCAAACATATCTTGGAGGCACGTTTCGTTATCATTTTACGCAGTATGGATGTTGGACGGGAACTTACAATGTGTCGGATGGTGGTAATTGTTGCCTTGTTCAGGGAGGTACTGTTTCTGTGAATGACGTTGATAATAGTGATGAACTATTCATTTCGCCAAATCCAACAACGGGAGCAATAGGAATTAGGAATTACGAATTAGGAATTAGGAATGTGTTGATATATGATGTTATGGGGCAATTGGTTTTTCAATCCAATATCCAAAATTCAAAATCCGAAATCAATATTTCTTCTTTTGATAATGGAATTTATTTTGTGAGATTGATGGATGGGGATGGAAATATGGTTTATTCTGAGAAGGTGATTAAAGAATAGGTCGCACTCCCAGCTCCACTCTTTGAAAAAAGAAGAGTGGAGCCTTTACCTGACGTAGTTTGTGTAAAAAAATACCGCTCTTGTTCAAGAGTGGGATTTTTTTTTATGTAGAAGCTCCTTTGTCCCTTCGGAGGTTCTATTTTTTAATTCCTTATTTATTATCCCGAGCTTATAGAAGAACCAAAACCTGAAATCAATATTTCTTCTTTAATTAATGGAATTAATTTTGTGAAATTGAAAGATGCAAGTGGAGATGTGGTTTATTCTGAAAAGGTGATTGAGCAATAATAATACAACTTTTCAAGAGTTTAAATCTTAAAAAAATTTTAAACGTGTAAATTATGTAAATTATTAATAAGGTACTACAATAGCCAAGAACCATACCGTCTGTAATTTTGCATCAAATTAATAATCACCATTTTTCAAAAACAAATGTTATGAAAAAAATAATAGCGGTAATTTTATTTCTTGCAACATTTTCTAGTGCTTCTTTTTCTCAGCAAACGGGAACAGAAATAAATACAAAAAAACATGGCTTGTTTCACAGAAAAGACGCTGTAAAACCTCGTGAACAAAAGCAACATTTTGAAAGGCAGACTGTTGACAAAAGTGCGATGAAGCATAATGGAACTGCTGCATCCAACAGACGACAGGAAAGGAGAATGAGAAAAAACTAAGCCACAGCAAACACTTCACTTTCGCAAAAACCAAGAAGATAGTAGAAGAAAAGATCGAAAAAAAACCCGCTCTTCATTTTGATGATTAGAATTTTTTGTTTCATTACTTATTTTTTGAAACGCCAAATGTTTCCAGCAAAAGGTGTTTTGATTTTGCGGTGAGCACATAATTTAGAAAAGGCTGATTCTTTAAATTTATAAGATGTTTTATCAGGATATGAATAATCCTTTCGGGAAGAACAATGAGCTTTGGGAGTTTGTTTTTTGTATTCATGATTATTTGGTTTAATGTTTTTACTTTTTGATGAGCAAATTTACAACATGATTTGAAATAAAAAATAGTATTCAACAAAAAACTCCTGCTGCAAACGAATGCAGCAGGAGTTTCGATAAACCCACCCTCTCTTCATTGCCAAATAGTTGGGTTGACACATCTCTCGATTGATTTATAGATGTGATGAGAGGTTCATGCTTATTGTTTCAAAAATCGTAAAACAGAAATACAACTTTCAATAATTTACATGATTCAATAGTATTGACTAATCGCACAATGAAAATACAGGGCCGAAGAAATAGAATAGGTTGTTGGGATAACAGGGATTGATTAATAAATAATAAACCAGTAAGAATGAATACAAATAAAAAAAGCTCCGGTTTCCCGAAGCTCTTTTTTTTAGTTGTTTTCATTGTGCTTTTACTTTCTGGAGAGTTTAATTGTTTTCGAGTTTCCTTGTTTATTGGTGATGGTTGCAAAATAAATTCCTTTCTGGAGTTTAGAAATATCAATGGTTTGTTCATTATTGGTCAATTGTTCCGTTATTACACATTGTCCAATAAGATTGGTAATACTGAGCAAAGCAGATGTGCCGAAATTATGTCTCAATGTAATTATTCCATCAGCAGGGTTAGGATAAATACTAATTACAGGAGCATTATTGGTAGTGGCTAATGAGGTTGTCATTCCGGGATAATAATCACTTCTTATCACAATGGTATCAATGGTAGTCATGGCTGGCACACCATTATCGGTAGCGGTTACATACATGTAATGTAATCCCGCAGGCAAATTAGTAGCAATAAAACGGCACATAAACTTTTGATAAGTTGGAGTATTCATCAACGTGTCGTAACTAAAAGCTAATGTATCGTTCGAATAAAAAGTTGTTGTAACTATTTGATTTATTTCTGGAGTACTAGCACCTATTGGGAATTCAACTGTATCCATAATCATCACTCTGGTTGTATCGCCTGTGTAAACATCAATTGTATCACATATATTATTGTTGATAATAATAGGAGCAATGTTGCCACTGCTGGCACTGTTGAAATACATACCTTGATTATCTAGCCAATCAATGGCATCTACACCGTTGTAGGGTCCGTCAAAATTAGTTCCAGGATAAGCAAAAGTTCCTACCTGAAAATAATCAGCACCATTTCCCTGGTTTACTCCCACAGTTGCCGGAATGCCTCCAAAGCCACCACCTCCTGAAGAAGCATCGCCTGTGGTCCATTGCATATCGCCATAACAGTAACCTACATTTTTTCCCGGAGGTAAAATAGGGTCGTTGCCATCTGTCATAATTAATTGAAAAGTATTAAGTTTATCAAAGTGCATGTCGAAATACCCAACGTTTTCCCATTTTACAATCATGGAATGAGCAGTCATTTTATAATACACCAAACAACTTGGATTGCCTGAAAAGTCGCGGGTATCGACATCTCCCCAAAAAGGTGCAATCATATTTATACCACCTGCCGGAAACATGAATGCATTATATAAAGAATAGGGTTGAAGAAAAGAAACATTTCCGTTGTTATTAATAAACAACTGACCATAATTGGCTCCATAAAAATTAAAAAGAAAGGGAAGTGTAATTTGTATAGACGAAGCATCATCGTTCCTGTTGTCTTGAAACACGCCCGAATTGGCTCCACCATAACTAACCATGGGTACCAAAGAAAAGGTAGTATCCAACGGAATCATGCAACTACAAATAGCACTTTGCGTTTTGTTTTCTGTTCCGTGATATTTTACCGGAGGTCCAACAGGAGCCACCGCATCAGTAAAAAGATAGTTTTTGGTATTATCTAGTTGATGGTTTGCTTTCATGGTGGAGTAGGTGGCATGATCAATTTTAATATTGTTTTGAGCAATTGCCGAAACTGTAAAAGCACTTGTTAATAGTAGTAATTTGTATTTCATGTGTAATAATTTAGTTCATCTATTAATACAGACATTAAAAAAACGGAAAAGGTTGCACGAAAGATTAATAAATATTTTTTTAGCATTTATTATTGACTATTTATTACTTTCGCTGAACATTTAAAACAGATGAAATGAAAAAAAACTACTACCTCTTGATTGCACTCTTTATTATTGGTGAAGCAACACACTCACAAAATCTTATTCTTAACGGAAGTTTCGAAACCAACACTGCTAGCGGCAATACACTTGGTATAAGCACTGGGTGGGATGCCGTAGTAAGCAATAGTTTCGAAATTGATGGTGGCGAAATGGATTTGATAACAGTTAACAATTGCGGAAATGCATCGGATGGCAACTGGTATGTTACCTGCTCTAACCAAAGTAGTTTGTGGCCCTACATGGCGTTTAGTTTCAAGCTAAGCACGACCCTTACTATGGGAGTACAATACACCTTGACTTTTGACAAACGTTTTTGCGGACCTAACTCATCGCCCATAGATATTGGCGTTTCTAATGATAGTACACTTACAGGAACTTTTGTACATACTTTTGCGGCACCAATAGTAAACACATGGGCTACGGAAACATATATCTTTCAAGCACCCTTGGCAGCAAAATATTTAACCGTTAATGTTGGCGTTACGGGAAGCACAGGCACTGTGGGGTTAGATAAATTTAGTTTAACTGCTGTGGGGGTAGGAATAAATGAAAATGATTTTGCTGAAACAACTATTTTCCCCAACCCTTCAAACGGAGTAGTTACAATTAGTTTACCTATATCAATAACCAAATCGCAAGTGGAAATAATTAATGTGCTGGGAGAAATAGTTTTTATTTCAACAATCAACAATAATCAATCAACCATTGATTTAAGTATACAAACACCAGGTATTTATTTTTATAAAATAATAAATGAAAGAGCAATTTTGAAACAAGGTAAAATGTGTATCGAATAAATTATTTATTACATTTGTATCATTAAAATCAAAATCGCATGAAAAAAAATTACTCAACCATAGTTGCATTAAGTTGCATTATTCTGTTCGGCTGTTTCAGCCCTTCGCTGAAAGCACAAAAACTTCACAAGATGAAAATTCCGATCACTAAGGCTTTTCAAAAAGGCTGTTTGCTTGTAGGTATTTCCGAAGGCAATACCAGTTCTATTATTACTACGCGTACCATGGGGGGAATTACTAATGGTAGCAAGTCAGAAGCCACGGGCTCGCAACATCCTCAATTAGTGAAACGCGAGTTTCAAGAAGGAGTAAGAGACCCGCTTATAATTGAATACGGAATATCCAATCGTTGGGGATTAGGCTTGACTTCAGGCAAAGACCTTTTTACCATCAAGCCCCAGGATTTTTATGGTTTCAGCACCGCTAACAACGAGCCCATACAATTAGCCACTGATGAATTTACGTTTGATGCCAACTATCATATTTTCGTGAACAAGCGTTTGGATTTGAGTATATTCAATTCCATTGGTGGTTTTTCGGTTAGTTTCCAAGGGCAAGATGGGGATGCAGCACCTTATAAATATAAAGCAAACGGAAACATGATTCGTGTGGGAACTAAAGTGAGATATTATTTTTTCAGACACCTTGGAGCGTTCGGAATGGTGAGCTCATATGCTGGGCATGCATCACCCAAAGATGTAAAGGATAACACCGTTGCAACTAATTACTCTACCAATGTAAGTGGTTATGCAGTTGAAATGGGGCTTTGTTACCGTTTTTTTAGATAGAATTTCAAACTATTCCTTTTATTTCAGTGGCTATTCTTTAATTAATTTAGCCACTTTTTTTTCATAACTCCTTCCAATCGGAATTTCTTTTCCAGCAATAGAAATGGTTTTATTTCTTACATTTTCAATTTGAGCTACCGGAACAATATACGAACGGTGTACACGGATAAAATTCTTTTTGGATAATTTATCTTCCATTGCTTTCATGGTAATTCGTGTAGTAATTCTTTTTTGGTTTTGCAGATAGATATGTATATAATCTGCCAGCGATTCGATATAAAGAATATCGGACAAAGCAATTTTCATCAGGCTGTAATCTACTCTTACATATATTATCTCAGGTTCTTTTGAGTCTTTGTTAGTTTGATAATAATAATATTCTTTTGCTTTGTTCACAGCAGTTTCGAAGCGTTCGAAGGTAAAAGGTTTCACCACAAAATCAATGGCACTTAAATTAAATCCTTCCAAAGCATATTGGCTGTGGGCAGTAATAAAAATCACCATTGTGTTTTGTTCAATTGCTTTATATAGTTCTATTCCTGAAATTCCGGGCATATCAATATCCAAAAATAATAAATCAACAGGAAATTTACGAAGATGTTTCATAGCATCTTCTGGCTTGTTAAACGTTTTTTCAAGATCAATAAAATCTACACGTTTGCAAAAGTTTTCAATAACTTTTAATGCCATTGGCTCATCGTCTATTGCTATTGCTTTTATCATGATTGTAATTATTTAGTTAATATTATCGTGTAATTGAAATTCCAAGTAAAAATAAATTATTAGTGAAAGTAAAATCGCTGAATCGGGAACCTCTGTTTTCCAATCCGTAATTTGCATACACACTCAGCTTTTTCAGCACTTTGTATTTTGCTCCTAAAGAAAACCGGTTCTTAATATAAAAAGGAGTATTGTTTACATAATAGCCCGAATACTCCACCACATTGCCTTTTGAGTTTTGCATAAAGTCGGTAGTGAAGGTTAATTTTTTAATAGGTGTAAACGAAACATAAGGAGAAAAAGCAAGAGCACTGGTGGTAGAAAACGGCTGATGCCAATGTAAGTATAAAATGCCACCAACATTAAAATTAGCATTGGCAAACGGATGATACTCTAAAGCTGCACTAACCTGGTATTCGTTGTAGTCAGGAATAAAATCAATAATTGTACCTATAGAATAATCAATATAAGTAGTGTACTTCTTTAGTGTTGATGACCACACAAACGAAGCATGTGTGTTTTCAGGAGTTTGTTTGGAATAGTTAGGTGCAGGTGGATTCTGTGCCCCCTGATTATCTTTTAAATGAATCACTGTATCATAAATAGTATGCGTATCGTTATCATATATCAACTGTCCGCTAAGGCTTAGCAGAAAATTATTTTTGAAAGGAATGTTTGCTTTTAAAAAATAGTGGAACTGTCTAATCATTGACACATCATTATTTCTATGGTCGAATAAGTGGGTGGTGGTATCCCATGGAGGTTGCTGCTGGTCTTTGCCTCTTCCATAATTTTGATAATACGAATAATCCGTTTGTCCGTTATAACTAAAAGAATGAAAAAATGAAACTCTGCGAAACAAATAATGCTCGATACCTAATTGGTAATACTGAGCATTACCAATACTATCCATTCTACTACTTAATTTTATTGCCCCTTCCAGATTGATAAACGAAAAGGGGAAGTGCTTTTTTGTTCCAAGTTTTGAAGCTTGCCCTTCATTGAATGATTTGCTTAACCATGTTGCTTCTTCATACTTTTCGTCATAAACCAAACACAAGTATAAATAATTAGTAGCATCTTCATCACCAGAATTATACGACAGTGCTTTCCGGAAATGAGTTTCGGCTTTGCGGTATTTTTTAGTTTCGTAACAGGCAATTCCGGCACGCATACGAAGGTAATAATAATCAAAACCATTCTTAATTGCCTTGTCACAAAAAGGAATTAATTCATTCCAAACTTTATCATTAAATAAAATTAATGAAACAGTTTCGACTTTAGCAGAGGTTAGCGAATCGTTCGCTTGCCCATTTTTGTTTATACCAATAATAAACAAAAGAAGAAGAATTATATATTTTCTACAACTATACATTGGTCTTTTTCTTTTATTACAAATTTACTCAACTTGTTATCTTTTAATTCCAGTTCGAAATTAATTTTCCGATTTGTTTTTCCTAAACTTACTTCAGAATTAATCTTAATCATTTCCGGTGATTGTTCGGTATCAGCAAACGAATAATTGGCATGAAAGGTTGCTTTAAGGAAAATAAAAAATGGAGCAACAAAATCCTGTATGGTTTTTATTACACTATTGTTAAAGATTTCTACAGGCAGGTTGTCTTCTATTTTCATATTTTGGAAATAACTCAATAGTATTTTATGAGCACCCAAATAAAAATAATAGAGCAGGGAATTTTTATCTCCGATAAAACTATTGAAATAAAACAGTGTTTCGTTATTGGTAAAATAAGCAACCGCTTTTGTTCTGTGGCAATATATATAAGAATTGTTTCCTGCATCTGTAAATACTTCCCAGTTGACTAAATATTTTTCATCTCCTTTTGTTACATTAAAATTTAACTTCATACCAGGTATAAAATGAAATGCCAGCTGAATAAGTGGAGTAGGAGGTGCGCGGAAAATGGTTTGGTTTTCTAAAGGATAATCAAACGAATGCAAACGATAACCATCAGTATCTTTTGTTACGTAATAACTCAACGGGTATTTTAATGTTTTGGCTCCAATCTCTTTTGTTTCCTGCAATTGAAAATGAATGTGAGGTTCGGGTGAACGACCGGAACTACCGCATAAAGCAAGTACATCCCCTTTTTTTACATAGTCACCAATCTTTACATTAAAGCTATCTTTTTTGATATGAGATATCTTACTAAATAGATAATTCGAATGTTTGATGACAATAGTGTTTCCCCAGTTTTCATTTGTGTTCACATCTCCAATTGAATTGTCATCTATACCATCCTGCAAGGTTACAACTGTTCCTGAAGCTGGCGCAAGCACAGGCAATCCGTAACAATAAAAATCCTTAACGTCTTCTCCTGGCAAACGAAATGTTTTTTTATGTTCATCAGCCACCACAAAGTCCCAGGCAAAACGGAAATCATCTTTGTGTGTTATTTTGCCTTCGTGCCCTTGTGAAATGATCCACTCTCCATAAAAGGGAAGATGAATGTGGATATAAGTATCTTTACTGAACCGCTCCAGGTGTGCGTCAAAAGCATAAAGGTTTTTTTCAGGAGAATATAATTGGTATCTTACAAGATATAGATAGTTGACAAAATATCGGTTTTTAAGTGCTGATAATAGTAGTAAAACAAAGCATGTAAATGGTAATGAATACAAAGGAATATTGTATGGTTCTAAAAACTTACCCAGCGCATTAATAATAAAACTTATGACAGGTGTGCAAGCAACGACCAATAGATAAGAACTTATTGAAGGAATAAGGAAGAAACCACCAATCGCAATGGCAGATAAAATGTAATTTATTGCTACAATGTGAAAATCAGCAGATGAAACATTGCCTTGAAAAAAGTGGTAAAATAAATAACCACAAACGAATCCAATCACAGAGAGAGAGAATGCAATTCGTGAATACAAAAGCAAACCAATGGTGATAAATATACCTGGTAGAATGTTGTTTTGAAAAAATATTGCTCCCATTGCTTTAAAATAAGAAACAATTAATGGTGTAATCATCCATGAATCAAATTCTTTGTGCAGTCCTTCAAACGATAGATTAACGGTACCCCACAGAGTATTGAAGGTATCTGTACCATTTTGATTTAGTTTAATTATGGTAAAAGTTTTGATACCTAAAAATAATATCCAGATGGAAAGCATATATGGTAAACTCAATACAGGCAAGCTATATTTTGCAGTATATGAGGAAAGCCACACACTTATTAAGAAAGTAAGTGCAGATGCAAAAAAAAGAATGACAAAAAATGCAGGACTGTAACAAAAATAAACACCCATTGTAAATCCAACCAACAGGACATTAAAAGTATAAGAACCACTTTTAATATAGGTTGGATTAAAACCTAAAACTGTTGCAATGAGTAAAGAAAAAAAAACTGCACACAAACCACTGATTCCTGCATTTACATTAACAAAAGAAGCAATAATCAACAACAAACCAAACCATTTGTTATCTGAAAAGAAAACCTGGTTGTAACTATTAACTATTCCGTCTTTTATATTTTTCAACTGCAGCTTCACTACTAAGTTTAAATTTATAATTTAAAATCTTTCAAATGTTTTGGCATTACTTCATCTCCTTGAATACTATTTAACGTCTCCCTGTTACGAATAATGTGAGGAATATTTTTTGTGTCAATCATTACAATTGCAGGTCGTAGCGAAATAAACTGCATCCACTGTGTCATGTTATATGCACCTACTGTATGCACCACCACATGGTCGTTCCTCATCAATGGAGGCAATGTAATATTTTCTCTTATTACATCTATGTTCATACACAACGGACCGTACAACACTGCGTCTTCAGTATATTGTCCGAACTCCTGAGCAGGACTTATTTTATGGTCGTACCAAAAAGAAGTGAAAAGAATATTCACTCCGAAATCCATGATGGTTGCACGTCTTCCGTCAGATAGTCGTTTGTTGGAAATAACAGTACCTAATAAATATCCTGCATCATCTATCAATGCACGACCTGTTTCTAATATCAAAAGAGGCAATTCATTCTCTGTGAAACCTGCATTTAGAATAGAAGTAGTGATTGCTTCTGCAAACTGGTCGAATGTAGGTGATGTGTCAACCCCTTGTAAATACGAGCCTTTCAATGTGTTCTTAGAAGCAAACCCACCACCCATGTCAATGTATTGAATGTTTTTTTTGTATTTCTTTTTTATTGCAATTGCCAAATCAGAAAGCTTGGCAGCCGCAATTCCATAAGCACTTGGAGCAAGCATAAAGGTGCCGATGTGGGAATGCAACCCAACCAAATCCATTTTGTCGTTCAGCATTATTTTGTTGATAGCATCCCACGCCTGACCATTCTCGTAGTTGAATCCAAACCTGTCCCACATTGGATAAACGCCAGTATCCATGTTCACACGAATGGCAACACGGGGACGTTTTTTAGATTGGTTTGCAATTTCTTTTATTAAATATAATTCATCAAGATGGTCAATGTGAATTAACGAATCATTATTAATTGCAAGAGTTAATTCTGCTTCCGATTTATCAGGACCATTGAAAATAATTTTATTCCCAGGCACTCCGTTCTGCAATGCTTTGTTGTATTCAAAACCTGAAACAACCTCTGCCCACGAACCTTCCTGATGGAATACATTGCACACTGCATTCACATAATTTGTTTTGTACGACCATGCAAACTGCACCTTCGGATAACGATTCTTAAAAGCGCGATTAGCATTATGATAAGTGTCTCTAATTGACTTTTCAGAGATAACAAATAATGGTGAACCAAATTTTTCAATCAGGTCTTTCACTGAATTGTCGTCAATATGCGTAACAGGTTTGTATTCGGTTTTAGTTCCGAATTTATTCATCACACCAGTATTCAACTTTTGAATTACCGGTCGCTCATATTGCAATTTTTTAGTTGTCATAATTTCATGTTTTTATAATTCACCTAATGTAGAAATAGTTTCAAATTCTTTCAGCGATACAATCATATCATACGAATAACGGATAAACATTTTACCTACATCATATTTTTTAAATGGCTTTACTTCTTTGCCCAATGCCAATTGAACCAATGCTTCCGGATGATTTTGACCGCAACCAACTGCAAGATAAACCCACGCTGGGAAACGTGGATTTATTTCAAGCAGGTAATAATCTTCATTGTTTGTTTTAATTATTTCCAATTCCATTCCACCTCTCCATTTGGTAGAGCGAATTAACTTTTGTGTCATAGTAAGTAAGTTTTTATCATCTATCGAAATCCCCGACCACGCTTTGCCTTTATCTGTAATGTATTGTTTTCGCATGGGCACAGCACCAACAGTATTACCTTTTCCATCTCCAAGGGCAGTTACATTCACTTCTTGTCCGGTAACAAATTCCTGAATAATAATTGGCAATCCCCATTTCGCACTTATTTTATTAAAATAAGTATGTGCTTGTTCCATATTGTATGCAATGTAAGCGTCATAAAATTTCCCTTTCACAACCAGCGGATACGAAAATTCTTTTGTCAGTTTTGGAATTTCCATGGTACTGAAAATTACTTTCCCGAACGGAACTTTTATTTTATGTTTCTTCCCGTAATCAGAAAGGTTTGCTTTGTGTCTGTCTTCAAACTGAGCAAGAGTAGGGACAAAAACATTTATTTTCATTTCCTTTTTCAATTGGTCAGAAATAGTAATAAAATTGTATAACTCAGCATCAAAGTTGGGAATGATAACATCTATCTTTTCTATTGAATGAATATAGCTGAGGCGTTCCAGTAAACTAGCTTTCCCTGCCGATGGCAAAGGTATCTGATAGGTTTTATCTACAATATCGTGCATGTAAATGCCAGGTTCCATCGCTTCGTAAGACAAACCAATAATACGAACAACAAAAAGCTTGCTCTCTTTCAATGCTCTTATTACAGGCACTCCTGGACCGGGGCTATCAATTGCATTAAGTCCGGTAACAGCTACGTTAATTTTTTTCCTTTTCATTGTCTACTGTTAATCTATGTTTAGATAACATATTCATAAAATCGTAATTGTCTTTTTCAAATGTTGCTTCATCTGTAAGGTATTTTTTCAGGATAGCTGATTTGATTTCAGAAAGAGTTTTTCCATCTTTCAGCATTTTAATAATTTCTAATCCAATTGGATTTGTTGTAAACGAATCTCCAGTTGCAGGGTCGAACACAAAACCTGAATCACTTAATGCAATATTTTTTTTAATTTTCATAACCTATATCTATTTTAAACTTTTTCTCCTTTTAATTTAGTTAATGTTTTTTTTAATTGAACAAGTGCTGTTTCGCAAACTGATTTTACTCCCTTAAATTCAATAATTATTTTATTCATTTCCATTTTTGTTTCTGCCTGTGTCTCCATTTTATTTAATGGTATTAACAATGGTCCTAATCCCATAAACCCAACCGATGTTTTCATTCTGTGTGATATTGCCCTGATGGTATCAAAGTCGTTTTCTTTAATTGCATTACTTATTTCAATGATGTCTGTTGGGCATTGTTCAGAAAAAAGTTCAATCATTTCAATCATAAATTCTTTATCTCCTTTTGCCAGTTCATATAATTCATCAAGATTAATAATAGTTACAGCTGAGTTCGTTTTTTCGTTTTCGCTAACCGTATTAAGTGAATTATTTTCTTTTTTCAAATATCTATTAATGATATTGTACAATTCAATTTCTTTAAAAGGCTTTGATATGTAATCATTCATTCCAAAGCTGACGCACTTTTCCTTTTCTCCTGGCATAATGTGAGCAGTCATGGCAATGATTGGAATTGTGGAATGTACCTCCTCCCTTACTTTTCTTGCTGCTGTGTAACCATCCATTATAGGCATCTGCACATCCATCAATACTAAATGATAATTGTTGTTTTTTATTTTTTCCAAAGCAACGGATCCATTTACAGCAATGTCCACTTCCAATCCAAACCCTTTCAATAAGGTAGATGCCAATTTTTGATTCATCACATTATCTTCTGCCAGCAGTACGTTGAATTTATTTTCCGAAGTTCCGAATAATTTTATTTCCTCATTTTTTTTTGCATCTGAAATTGTTTCATTATTTATAGGATAATGTATTTTAACAATAAATTCTGAACCGACATTTTCCTTACTGGTCAATGAAATTTCTCCATCTTGAATTTCAATCAGGTTTTTTACAATGGATAATCCAAGCCCTGTACCACCATATTTTCTAGTAGTTTCAGAGTTGCCTTGGTTAAATCGTTCAAATACATCATTAATTTTATCAGCAGGAATTCCAATGCCTGTATCTTTTATTTTGAATACGATTTTCGCTTCGTTATTCTCAATGCCAGTTAGTTCGCATGTCACCAACACTTTTCCTTTGTCAGTAAATTTAATTGCATTGTTTATTAAGTTTACCAATATTTGTGTTAACCGAGTAGGGTCACCAAACACACTTGTCGGAACGGAATTATTAATAAAAACTTCAAAGCCTATTTTTTTTTCTTTGGCTTTTTCCCCAAACATTAATTTCAAACTGTTCACTAAAGCAGGAATACTAAAAGGTATTTTTTCGAGGTGAAGCATTCCTGCTTCAATCTTTGAAAAGTCAAGAATATCATTAATAATGTTCAATAAATTAGAACCGCTGTTTTTAATTGTTGAAAGATATTCTGTTTGTGAATTGTCAAGTTTTGTTTTTTGCAGCAATTCAGAAAAACCTATTATCGCATTCATTGGAGTGCGTATTTCGTGACTCATGTTTGCCATAAACTGTTCTTTCAACATGGCATTTTCGTCAGCCTGTTTTTTTGCTGCCCTTAATTCTATTTCCAGTTTGTTTCTCACATTGGTGTCCCTGAATAAAATAAGGATGGCAGCAATGGAAGCAAGTATCCCGATTAATATTTCTCCATAACTCCATTTTTGTGAAACATCTAATAAGTCATTACTCCTTTTTATTAATGCAACTGAAGTTTTACTTAACTCATTCATAATATCTCCAAGTGCATCATTTATTTCTTCCACTATTTCTTTCCCTTGTTTAGAGCCTGTTGCAGCCTGAGTTATTCCGGGCAAATTTATTTTGCGTGAAGGGTCCTTTCCTTCCATTAATTTTCGATAAGTCAAATCTTTAAGAATAGTATACAACCCTTCTTCCTGATTACCTTTAAGATATTCGCCTAAACTATCAAGCTCTGATTTTGTTTCTGATTCTTTCTGAATATAATGTTCCATAAACGATTTGTCGCCTGTGAGGTTATAACCTCTCTGGTAGTTCCCAAGGCTATCAATATTGTTACGGAATAATTTTATTGTTTCAGAAATTTTGTACGAGGCATATAACTTTTTATTGTTTTCCGACAATTGATTTATATAATCGTTCGATTTGTACGCAATAAATACTATCAGACAAAAGCTCATGATAAAGCTCATGATGATAATTAATTTGGTATGGCTTTTTATTGCGAGTTTCATTTTTGGAACTATTAAATAGAGTTCAAATTATTTTAAGGTCGTTCTAATAAATGCGGAGCCCATATTTGCAATGAAGCCACAGCAAAAATTATTGCAACAACAATAAACAACAGTATAAAAACTCTTGTTCTTGATTTGTTTACTTCCGATTTTAAATCTTTCAATTTCAAACACTGTAATATTGACATATTTAGTTTGTGAAACATGTGTTCGTTTTTTACAATATAATCATGAGCTCCGTGTTGCATTGCTTTTACTGCAGTTTCTGCCTTTTCCACGCTGGTGAACATAATTACTTCTGTGTTTGGACTATGTTTTTTTATCATGTCAATTGTTTTCACTCCGTCCATTGCATTTTTTACTTTACTGTCCATGTGAAAATCTACAATTACCAAATCGGGTTTGCTGGCAATTGCTTTCTGACATTCTTCACCCGATTCGAAAGTAGAAATAAATGGATTCAGTTTAGGGAATGTTTTTTCAATTTCATTCTTTAGGGCTTTTGCTAACATTTTATCGTCATCTACAATAAAAATGTTGATTTGATTGTTTGCTGCCATCTGTTTAGGATTTTAATTAATAACTAATAAGTGATCTGTTTATTTTTTTGACTTTTCTATATGTTCTATTATTCCTGTTAAATCAGAAATTTCAAAAGGTTTCTGAATAAAGTAATTGAATTTTAATCCTGTGTTATTCAGTATTTCATTTCCCTGTTCAAGTGATGAAATTATAATAATAACCGGCATCCATTTAGAATAATATTCTTTGAGATGACTTATAAACTCAGGACCGGTTACTTGTGGCATAATCATATCGCAAATAATAATATCAATGTCTCTTTCCAGTTTTAAATAATCCAATGCTTTTTGTCCGTTAGTTGCAGAAATTATTTTATGTCCTAAAGCAATAAGTGAATGATTTAGTACTTTGTGAATCATCAAATCATCGTCTATTAAAAGTATGTTCATAATGTTATATTTTTAGAATAATTAATATTTGTTTGCTGATGTAAAAGTAGAATATGTTTGAATGTATTTATTCAATTTTTCGTTGAAAAGGCAAAAAGAATGGCTGAAAAGGAAATAATAAAAGGTAGTAATTTACAACAAATTCAATCGCTTCATCAAATCAGAACGTTGTGCATCACCTATAGGGATAGGCTGTTGGTTGATATAAGCAGTGCCTTCTTCAACTTTATCCACTTTGTCCAATGCAATAAGGTAGGAACGGTGAACACGAAGAAACTTGGAAGCGGGCAATTCTTTTTCTATTGCACTAAGGGTGTAATGAATGGTAGATTTTTTATCAGCAGTATGAATAGTAATGTAATCGCCTAAGGCTTGAATAAATAAAATATCTGCAATTAATAGTTTGTTGGAAACTCCTTTTTCGCGAATAAAAAAATATTCTTTGTCGTGCTCTAGTGGTTTTGTATTGCTATCGAAAATTTCTTTTGCTCTAAATATTGCTTTCAGAAAGCGTTCTTCTTTTACAGGTTTTACTATAAAATCAACCACATTGCATTCAAACGCTTCCACAGCATAATCTGAATTGGCAGTAATAAGAATCGCAAGCGGATGATGGGTGAGTGATTTTAGAAAATCTATTCCGCTCATTTTTGGCATCTCTACATCTAACAGCAACAGGTCCACTTTTTCTTTACTTAAAATAGTAGTTGCCTGCAACACGTTTTCGCATTCTCCAACAAAATTCAGGAATTCAATTTCACGCACAAAATGTTTGAGCACGGTGCGTGCCATTTTATTATCATCAATTATAATACAATTCATCAATTGTGATTATACTTTTTTAAGTGCAGTTTTCACTTCTTCCGACTGAGGGTTGTATTCGAGGGCTTTGAGGAAATATTTTTTTGCCTCCGGTTTTTTCCCTTGGTCTAGCATTATTTTTCCGGCTAATAAATTACTATCATAATCAAAAGGGTATGCTTTTAAAACTTTTAAAAAATAGGTGGTTGCGTTGGCAAAGTCTTTTTTGCTATAATATATATAAGCAATCCGATAATTGGCAATGGAGTTGCCTGGGTCGAGTTTTAGTATATCAAAATAGATGGTAAGCACATTGTTCATATTGCCCAAAGCAGCTAATGGCAATACTTGTCCGAATCGAGCTTCGATAGAGCCGGGCTCTAATTCGATGGCTTTTTTATAATATTTTTCGGAACTAATGTAATCTTTGCTCAAATATTCCAACCAGCCCAAACGGAAATTAACTTCGTATGAATCGGATTTGAGCGCAAGTAATGATTCTATTGCTTTTGCATATTGGGTATCGTATTCAAACGAATAACTTTTTGAGAATGCGGTTTCAGCATTGTCCTGTGCTATTGCAACTATTGAAAATAAAGAAGCAATAATAAATAACCTGATTTTATTTTTCATATTATTAGTAAATTAAGGTGATTTAATTTATTTGGGCAAAAATAGTTTATTTTATTGATAAGACTCACCCACTTGTAAAAGGTTTAATCGAATATTATTAAGTAGATGAAAGCAACTTAACTTTATTGTGTTTTGGTGGTTTTGTCATTTTCTAAAAATGTAATTGTTGAAAATCAGTTATTTACAACACAATGCAGATTCCCAAAACCGAAAGATGCTATCTTTTAGCTAATAGTTGCTACATATCAACTCAAAGTTGTCGCATATTAACTAATAGTTGCTACATATTAACTCAAAGTTGCCAACAAAAAATTTTAATTTGACACAGTTTATCCAACGGAAGAATTTTCAAATCTTCAAATTGCTAAATCTTCAAATTAAACTATATTTGCACTCCCAAAAATAAATAATAATTAAAAAACAAAACAATGAACAAAATTAAAGTAGCAAACCCTGTGGTGGAACTGGATGGCGATGAAATGACCCGCATTATCTGGAAATTTATTAAAGATAAATTGATATTGCCATATCTTGATGTGGATATTAAATATTTCGACCTTGGTGTGGAATATCGCGATGAGACCAATGATCAAGTAACCATTGACTCAGCCGAAGCAATTAAAAAATACAATGTAGGTATTAAATGTGCCACCATTACGCCTGACGAAGAACGTGTAAAAGAATTCAAATTGAAACAAATGTGGAAATCACCAAACGGTACTATCCGTAATATTTTGGATGGAACTGTTTTTCGCGAGCCGATTGTTTGTAAAAACGTTCCTCGTTTGGTTCCTAACTGGACAGCGCCTATTTGCATTGGTCGTCATGCTTTTGGTGACCAGTATCGTGCAACTGATTTTGTAACAAAAGGAAAAGGGAAATTAACGGTAATGTTTACTCCCGAAGATGGAAGCCCTGCACAATCATTTGAAGTGTTTAATTTCAAAGGTGATGGTGTGGCATTGACAATGTACAATACCGATGAATCAATAAAAGGCTTTGCACACAGCTGTTTCAATATGGCATTGAGCAAAGGCTGGCCATTATATTTGTCAACAAAAAATACGATTCTGAAAAAATACGATGGTCGTTTCAAAGATATTTTTGAAGAAATATTTCAAGCAGATTACAAAGCAAAATTTGATGCTGCAGGCATTGTTTACGAACATCGTTTAATTGACGACATGGTGGCATCTGCATTAAAATGGAATGGAAATTTTGTTTGGGCTTGTAAAAATTATGATGGAGATGTGCAGAGTGATACTGTTGCGCAAGGCTTTGGTTCGTTGGGTTTGATGACATCTGTTTTAGTTACCCCTGACGGAAAAACAATGGAGGCAGAAGCAGCTCATGGTACTGTAACCCGCCACTATCGCGACCATCAGAACGGAAAACCAACTTCTACTAATCCAATTGCATCAATTTTTGCATGGACAAGAGGATTGGCTTTCAGAGGGAAATTGGACAACAATAAGGAGTTGATTAATTTTTGTACTGCTTTGGAGCAGGTGTGTGTAGAAACTGTTGAATCAGGTAAAATGACAAAAGATTTGGCCGTTTGTATTTATGGTAACAAAGTAAATCATGGAGAACATTACTTATATACCGAAGAGTTTTTAGCCGCTTTGGATACTAATCTTAAAACTAAACTTAATAAATAAATAAAAACTATGGGAATGATTTCAGAATTTAAAACATTTGCTTTAAAAGGAAATGTAATTGACTTAGCAATTGGTGTAGTAATAGGTGCTGCATTTGGCAAAATTGTAGATTCACTTATTGCAGATGTTATAACACCTATTATTTTAAATCCTGCACTGCAAGCGGCACATCTTTCAAATATTCAGGAACTAACTGCTTTTGGTACTGTTAAGTATGGAGTGTTTCTTGCTGCAGTCATCAATTTTATTATTGTAGCAATCGTTTTGTTTCTGATAATAAAAGGTATTAACAAATCAAAAAAGAGAGAGGAAGCAGTGGCACTACCGCCACCTGCTGGTCCATCTCAGGAACAGTTGCTTTCAGAAATCCGTGATTTATTAAAGAAACAACAATAAAAAATATGAAAAAGAGTTTAGTAGTTATTTCTATATTATTTGTTTCTATTGCATCTTCAGCGCAAACTGCAGATACTGCCAAACCTGCCAAACATTGGACAAAAGGAGGATTAGCCGGATTGAATTTTGGGCAGGCAAGTTTTACTAACTGGGCTGCCGGTGGAGAGAATTCTATTTCAGTTGGTGCTATTCTTACATTGTTTTCGAACTACAAAAAAGATAAAACAACTTGGGATAATTCGCTCGATTTGACTTATGGCATGCTTCAGAGCGGTGTTGCTCCTTTGCGAAAAAACGATGATAAGATTGATTTTTCGTCCAAGTTTGGTCGCTATGCCTTTCTCGATCATTGGTATTATTCGGCTTTGGTAAGTTTCAAATCTCAGTTTGCTGACGGTTATAACTACCCGAACGACTCGGTAGTTATTTCCCATTTCATGGCTCCTGGTTATTTATTAGGAGCCTTGGGATTAGATTATAAAACAAAAGATAATTCCCTGTCATTGTTTATTTCGCCATTAACTTCTAAAACCACTTTTGTTAACGACCAAAAGTTAGCAGATGCAGGAGCTTATGGGGTTACTGCTGCAAAATATGACACAGTGAATGGTGTTTATGGTCCTATCAAGTCCGGCGAAATGGTTCTCAATCAGTTTGGAGGATATATAAAATTTACTTTTAAAAAGGATATTTTTAAAAATGTAAACTTTGCAACAAAACTCGAATTGTTTAGTAATTACCTGAAAGACCCTCAAAACATAGTGGTGAATTGGGAAAATATTCTTTCTATGAAAGTAAATAAATTGCTTTCAGCAAATATTTCAACAAACATGATTTACGATCACAATATTCCTGTTCCGGTAAAACGAATGGAAAATGGGGTGGAAGTGATGGGAACTGGTCCGAGATTGCAATTTAAAGAGGTACTTGCTATCGGACTAGCTTACAAGTTTTAATATTATAGAAATAGTATCATCAAAATAATCATAAATTTACACAAACAAAAATCTAAAAAAATGAAAAAAATAATTTTATCACTCACACTAGTAATCTTTGCATTTGGCAGTATATCAGCAAAAGACAAGGCACCAAAACTTCCGAAAGGAATGTATGCTGAAATTGAAACCAGCAAAGGAAAAATTTTATTGAAACTCGAAATGGAAAAAGAACCGTTGACAGTTGCCAATTTTGTAGGGCTTGCAGAAGGGAAAATAAAAAACTCAGCAAAAGCCGAAGGAGTTCCTTTTTATGATGGATTAAAATTTCATCGCGTTATTCCTAATTTTATGATTCAAGGCGGAGACCCTTTAGGCACAGGTGTTGGAGGAACAGGGTATGCTTTTAAGGATGAATTTAATCCAGAATTGAATTTTACCGGTCCGGGAATTTTAGCGATGGCAAATTCAGGACCCAATACAAATTCAAGTCAGTTTTTTATTACCCATGTTACAACTTCATGGTTAAATCAGAAACATTCCATTTTTGGTCATGTGGTTCTTGGGCAAGAAGTGGTGAATGCAATTGTAAAAGACGATGTGATGATTCACATTAAAATTATCCGCGTGGGCCGACCAGCAAAAAAATTCAAAGCAGATAAAGTATTTGCCGAATTAAATAAATAAAATGATTGCCACCGTTGAAATAAGCATGTATGTCCTCACTGATGGTTACGAACAAAAAGTAATTGACTTTATTCAACGGGTAAAACAAAACAAAAATATTCGGGTAGAAGTAAACGGATTGAGTACTCAATTATTTGGGGAATACCATTTGCTGATGGATGTTTTGAAAACCGAAATGCAACACGATTTCGAAAACGGAAAAGCCGTGTTCTTGCTTAAAATAGCCGGGAGCGAACTAACCAAAGATAAATTACCTGAAGTATTAAAGTAATGTAACCTTCCCTCCGAAGCGGCTCCAGGCCACTTTGGAGGTTTAATTAAACCAATGAATAAATTAATTTTCCTAATTATATTCATCTTATTTTCTTTCAAACCCTTTGATGGAGTGGAAGGCAAGTTGTTTCCTGCCATGGTGTGCGAAGATTATAATGGCAAAAAAGTAAACCTACCAGACGACACAAAAGGGAAATATACACTGCTGGGAATGGCTTTTAGCAAAGATGCAGAAACCAACTTGAAAACATGGATTAACCCGATGTATAATAAATTTATTGCAAAAAAAGATGCGGATGTGTTCGACCCCACTTACAGTTACGATATAAATTTATTTTTTGTTCCCATGTTCACAGGCATCAATCAATTGGCTAGTAAATCATCAAAAGAAAAAATAAAATCGCTTACCGATAAAGAATTGTATGCTTACCTGTTGTTTTATGAAGGTGAAAAAACATACAAAGAAGAACTTGATTTTAAGAAAAAAGATGTTCCCTATTTTTTTGTTTTAGATAAAACAGGAAAAATAAAATATGCCACCTTTGGCAGTTTTGATGATAAAAAAATGGAGAAAATTTTGGATGTGATTGAAGAAAATTAATGAATCGGAAAGTTTCAGATCAAATTGCTTTCTAAAATCAGATGTCAATAAATCATAATAATTCTATATTTGTTTTTATAGATTCTTGGTTAATGAAAAAATCATTTTTATTTTTTATTTTTTGTTATTTCTCATTCGCTTTAAATGCACAAGTTCCAGGCTATTTGGGCAAACGGTTTTCTTTGTCGTATCAAAATTTTTTTTTTGCTTCAATAACAGGCACTGAAACAAAATCTAAAATAAATATATCTCATAACGCAGAATTGAATTTTTTGACAGGCAAACGTTCCGCGCTTTGTTTTACTTTTATGTATGTCCCATTTAAAGTTAGCACCTATTACAATGCAGGTAATTATACACAAATTATCTTTTCTGAGGATGTTCCATATTTAAAATGCAATTCGTTTTCTTATACATTGGGTCTTAAATTATTTATTAACAGAAAAAAATTTGCTCCGCTTGGTTTATATTTCAAGTGGGAATTGGAATATTCAAAAGGTTCAATCAAAATACCTGCCTATACTAAAAAGTTAAGTAATGGGAGTTATTGGAATCCGGTTGTAACAAGTACACAATATCCTGAGCAAACTATTATTGTGGACGGTGGTGGACCTGCAATATCGTTTGGTAAACAGCGCGTATTTTTTGACAAGCTATTGGTTGATTATGGTATCAGAGCAGGTATTATTGTGGTTTGGAATTCCAAAAAATCTTATGCTGACAGAGGATTTGAGAATACAATGATTGATAAGGTTCAAAATAATGTGTTGGCACAACAATTTTTTAATTTTAAAATTGGAATTGGTTTTCTTCCTTTCTAAGAACAAAAATTATTTTTTTTCTTCTTTCTCTTCGTAATTAAGAACATAGCCCCACATAGCCATTTGATTCAATATCCAGGCTTGCCGGTTACTAATATATCCGCTTGGTTTGGCAGCAGAAAATTTTCTTGGATTAGGCAACACAGCAGCTATGAGTGCCGATTCGCCTTGCGATAATTTCTTGGCATCTTTATGAAAAAATTTAGTGGATGCAGCTTGTGCTCCATACACTCCATCCCCCATTTCAATTACATTCAAATATACTTCCATGATGCGCTGTTTGCTCCAAAACGTTTCTATCAGAAAAGTGAAATACACTTCAAATCCTTTGCGTATCCAGCTTCGGCCGCTCCATAAAAAAACATTTTTTGCCGTTTGCTGACTGATCGTACTTGCTCCTCTGGTTCGTTTATGTTTTTTATTAAACTCCATTGCTTTGTCAATCGCTTCAAAATCGAAACCGGAATGATTAATAAAGTTTTGGTCTTCGGAACAAACAACGGCAAGTTGTAGGTTAGGAGAAATTTCTTTGAGCGGCACCCAATGCTTTTTTAGTTTCATTTCTTTTTCATCCATCTTTTGTTCCACACAGCGAATAAGCATTAAAGGGGTTACAGGTATTGGAATCCATCGAAAAAGAATGACAGAAGAAATGCTGATGATGAAAAACCAGAGAGCAGTTTTCCATAAAATTCGCCAAAGTTTTTTAAAAAATTCTTTCAAGAAATACTATTAAAAAACTTCAAACTTTGGGCAATCGGCTACGTGTTGTTTTTCCAATTCCTCTACGCTCATTATAGGAGAGTATCCAATCATGATTTCATCAGAGTTGGCTTTTCCGGCACGGAAGCGAGAAACAGTGAGGTCGTAAGCAATGCCCACAATCAAGTTTTTATAAATACGAACTTGCAAAATAGCTGATACTGCATCGTGCATACGGTAATTTAGTCCAACTCCAACACGTTTTTTATAATAGGTAATTAAGTTAAAGTTGACGGATGGAACACCATTTCTGAAATTAGTTTGAATGTTAAGAGCAGGAATAGTAATAAAACTATAACCATGAGAAATAAATTTACGGGTAAGAGATATGTAAGCCGTAGGAAGCAAATCAATACCTGAACCCAATTGTTTGCCCCCAAATGACAATGTGTTTTTATAAGCATTGTGAACAGAAATACTCAATGAAAATCTTTTGGAGTAAAGATAAATTCCTGGAATAATATCAGGAACAATAACTTTTCGATTAGAACCATCGAAAAAAACCGGATCGTTCATGTCGTAAACAATATTTGACAAAGCAACACTTTTGACTCCTGCGGCAATGCCAAAACCTGCCCGGTACTTAGACGACATTTTTAAATGGATAGCATAAGAAAGATATGCCACCTTATTGGTAAACACTCCAAATTTATCTTGCTCCACAAAGGCACCTACGCCATGCCAATACTTTTTATATCCTTTTTTGCCGAGCGCATAAGTAATGCTTGCAAATTCAGAATTGGGCTCCCCCTCAAATCCTCTCCACTGAGTTCTGTTTCCGACCAGAAATCCCAAACTATTTGCACTCCCTGCAACAGCAGGGTTCATCCCATAATCATTCAGTGTAAACTGAGTATAGTGGTCTAACTGCTGAGCTTTTACATCAGCAAAAAACAGAAAGATAAATAATATGACTATTAATTTTTTCATTTTAACGAACGATAGATACGCATCCTTTTACCAGTCTTTTTTTATCAGTCTTAATTGGATAATAAATGTAAAAATACGAAGCATCAGGCAATGGAGCACCAAATAAATCTCTTCCATCCCATGGCTCATACAAGCCATAATGTTCGAACACTCGCCTTCCAAGTCGGTCGTAAATTAAAAGCAACGATTCAGGAAAATACTCTGATTTAATAATTGACCATGTATCATTATATCCATCTCCATTTGGAGTAAACACCGGCTCAACAGTTACATCACATTCGTCCTGAAAAATTTCGATAACCAATGAACCATAATCTCCATCCTGGTTGTCGGTGATGGTTAATGTATAGGTTCCGGCCGTTAAGCCAGTTGCTGTTGTTGAGGATTGTCCAGTGTTATGTTGTCCGTTGCTCCATTGAAATGTGTAAGGGGGGTGATTAAAATTTGTTACCGTAACCGTTACTTCACCCAATGTAAGCTGATTGCAGGACACGTTTGATATCGTATCAATTCTAGTATGTATTATTTGTGAAGATGAAATAAACCCCATCAGCATAAATACACTTAAAATAAAAATGGAAAACCGGTTCAACATTTATTCACAAAGTTTATTAATTAATTCTTCTGCCATTATACTGCCTCTGTAAGCAGCTGTTTTCAGTACTTCGCATGCTTCTGTTTTATCTCCGTGCTGATACATTGCTGTTGCAAGTCCCATGTAAGCCTCTCTGTATGTAGGGTCCAGTGTTATTACTTTTTTATAATCAGATACTGCCCCATTGTAATCGCCAGAAATATCTTTCCAAAAGGCACGACTATAATATGCACTTATGTATTTATCGTCAAGAGTTATTGCATTGTCCAAATCAGTGATTGCAGAAGGATAATCCTCCATAAATCCTTTTGCTAATGCACGGTTGTAAAACGATTTTGCATGTTTCGAATTCAGAACAATTGCTTTGTTATAATCTTTTATTGCCCCCGGATAATCTTGCAGTTGGGCTTTGCAACAGGCTCTGCCATAAAATGCTTCAAAATATTTATCATTCAGTTTAATCACTTTGTCATACAATTTTATGGCATCCTTATAATTTTCGTTTTTTAAATTCATTGTACCTAAAAAACAAAGAGCACTGTCATAATCAGGCTTTACACGCAACGCATTATCAATATCATGCATAGCAGCCACATCATCTTTCAGCGAATCGTTAATTAATGCACTGGTGTAATATTCATAAGCAGTGTTTTGAGCGAAAGAAAAAATTCCTGTCACCAAAAGTAAAATAAATACTACAGTTATTTTTTTTGTCATTAATCAGTTATTCTTATTTTAATAAATCTCCAAGAGCATTGTCAAACAAAGCTTTTGCTTCTGCCACTGTTCCGAAAGATTCTTCATCAATAATCATTTCTTTTCCTTTCACATCTCCCAAAAATTCAAATTCGGCTCTCGATTCCATCATTAAATCTATGAATTTATCCTCCTCTTCTTTTTTTACGGATACAATAATACGACTTTGTGACTCACCAAACAAAAAAGCATCCTTTCTTATTTCATCGTCCGAACTGATTTCAAACCCTAAACCGTTTGGCATAGCACATTCCAACAGGGTAATAAACAAACCACCATCCGAACAATCGTGAGCCGACTGTATAGCTTTTTCTTTAATTAAGGTCTTCACCGCCTTTTGCACTTCATACTCTTCATCAATATTAAACAATGGTGCTGGTGTATTTTTTATTTGATGGTACGAAAATAAATATTCTGAAGAGGAAATACAATTTTTTGAACTACCAATTAGATAAATTGAATCACCTTCGTTTTTAAAATTCAAAGTCATTCTGTTCGTTTTATCTTTCAATACACCTAACATACCTATAGTAGGAGTAGGGAATACTGGTCCCTCGAAGGATGACTGATTATAAAAACTAACATTACCACCGGTAACAGGTGTTTCAAATTTAATACATGCAGTGCCCATTCCTTTTATAGCTACAACAAACTGCCAATATACTTCAGGGTTATATGGATTACCAAAGTTCAAACAGTTGGTAATTGCAGAAGGTTCTCCACCGCTGCACACAATATTTCTGGCTGCTTCCGAAACTGCAATAGCAGTACCCATTTCAGGGTCAGCATTTACATAACGTGCATTGCAATCCACTTTTAATGCAATTGCTTTATTGGTTCCTTTAATATTTACAATGGCTGCGTCCGATGGTGCATTGGTACTCATATTGGCTGCACCAACCATGGAATCATATTGATTATATACCCATTGTTTGGAAGCAATATTTGGATGAGTAATTAAAAACTTTGAAACTGCTTTCAAATCTTTTGGTTCTTCTACACTATCAATTGTAAATTTCTTTGATTCTTTAAAATAAGCAGGCTCTTTGTAATCTCGGTGATACACCGGTGCACCGCCACCCAACACTAAATCGTGAGCAGGAACATCTGCCACACATTCGTCACCTACAAAATATTTAATTCTTTTGGTATCTGTCACCACACCAATCATTGCACAATTCAAATCCCATTTATCAAAAACCTTCTGCACTTCTTTCTCTCTTCCTTTTTTAACTACAATCAGCATTCGTTCCTGCGATTCAGAAAGAAGAATTTCAAATGGCTGCATGTGTGCCTGACGTGTTGGCACTCTATCTAACCAGATTTCCATTCCATGTTCTCCTTTTGCACTCATTTCGGAAGTGGAACAAGTAATACCTGCTGCTCCCATGTCCTGCATACCAATTACAGCACCTGTCTTAATAACTTCTAAAGTAGCTTCTAATAATAATTTTTCCTGGAACGGGTCACCCACTTGCACTGCAGGTAAATCTTTTGCAGAATCTTCTGTTATATCTGCTGAAGCAAACGTAGCTCCGTGAATACCATCTTTTCCGGTAGCCGAACCCACAATAAATACAGGATTTCCAACACCTGTTGAAGTTGCAGAAACAGTTTCTCCTGCTTTCACAATACCAGCACTAAAGGCATTTACCAATGGATTAGTGCTGTAACAGTCATCAAAAAAAACTTCACCGCCCACAGTGGGAATCCCGAAAGCATTGCCGTAATCACCAATTCCTTTCACCACACCTTTCACCAGCCACTTTGTTTTTTCCAGTTTAATATCTCCAAATCGTAAGGAGTTCATTTGAGCAATAGGACGGGCACCCATGGTAAATATATCTCTGTTGATACCTCCTACTCCCGTTGCAGCACCCTGATAGGGCTCCAATGCTGAAGGATGATTATGTGATTCTATTTTAAAACAACAGCCCAACCCATCTCCTATGTCCACCAACCCAGCGTTTTCTTCGCCTGCTTCGGCAAGTATGTAAGGTCCTTTTTTAGGAAGTTTTTTTAACCAGACTATGGAATTTTTATAGGAACAATGTTCGCTCCACATCACAGAGAATATACTAAGTTCTGTAAAGTTGGGGGTACGGCCTAGTATGACTTTTATTTTTTCGTATTCATCAGGCAACAAACCTAATTTCTGTGCTGTTTCAACGGTTGTTAAATGTTCTTGTGCTGTATCGGGCATCTTATCTATTCTATTGTTTTATTGTTCTAAGTGTCTGCAAAAATAGTTTTTATTTTTAAAGTACAGTCGGTTGTTGGTAATTAAGAAAAAGTTATTTTTAAAAACACCTATTTGCTTTTATTTTTTATTTAAGCTAATTTTGCTCCTCAAACTTAAAACGATACACCATGAAAAAATTAGTACTCTCCCTATCCTTTGTTTGTTATCTGTTTACGCTATCGGCACAAACGCAGGGACCAAACAGTCCATCAGCATCAACTGAGGCTGCTGCTGCCTGTCTTGCCTGCCCCGGTTCTGATTGGTTGAACTATGCAAATGTGTATGCAAACGACAATGTTAACGTAACCAACCAAATGAACTCATTTCCCAATTGTTTTCAGAGTTCCTGCTATTACACCAAAGATTTGGAAGTAAGCAGTTTTGGGTTTTCTATTCCGGCTTTAGCTACCATTGATGGTATTATGGTAGAGATAAAAAAGAGTAATACTTCAGGTGCTGCTACTTCACCAGTCAGAGATTCGGTAGTTAGATTAATGACTTCTGTGGGTACTTTGGTTGGATTAAATAAAGCATTAACTACCCAGTGGAGTAGTGCTAGTATTTATTATACTTACGGAGGTGCTACCGATTTGTGGGGAAGTACATGGTTGCCTTCTGATATTAATAGTACTGGATTTGGTGTAGCATTTAAAGCACGAAACACTTCTCCAAATGCTCAAATAGCAAATGTGGATCATATACGCATTACTATATATTATACGAATACCTCCATTGGAATAAATGAAATGCAAAGCCAATCTTCCGGAATTGTTGTGTTTCCTAATCCTTCATCATCAACAGTAACTGTTATTTCTTCTGATGAATCAATTGAAAGTATTACTGTATTTGATATTTTAGGAAATAAAATAATGAAAAACCAATATGTTGCTGGTGTCAGCAATCATGAATTGGATATGAAAGATGTTGCTAAAGGAATTTATTTTGTTCAGGTAAAAACTAAAAACGGAACAACGATTAAAAAGTTTATAAGGGAATAAACAACCTTTAGCCCTGAAAGGGCATGCAATTCTGTGGGTGCTGGATTGACCTTGAAAAGGTCACATGTTTATAGAAATAAATTATTAAACTATTGTTCGACTCCTTAGGAGTCGTATGTTTCAGGTTAACGGCTTTACTATAAATATGCGATGCTATGCGGCATCGGGCTTTACTTATATGTTATTTCTAAATAACTCCTTTGAATTATTATATTTGCCCAAATAAAAAAAGCAAAGCAATTGGAAATACTTTTAACCATCACCTACACCTTTCTCTTCATCTTCATTATTTATAAGATGAAGTTTTTTGAGGTGCCGGGACTTACCAAACGAAACCTTTCACTTATTTTTATTCTTAAAATCTTTTTTGGTTTACTGCTTTGGGCCATCTATACATTTTATTACACCGACCGCTCTACTGCTGATATTTACAAGTACTTTGATGATAGTAAAATTCTGTTTGATATTTTAAAAACTCATCCTTCTCATTATTTTAAAATCCTTACCGGAATAGGCAACACTACTCCTGAGTTTGATGATTATTATTGCCAGATGCACTACTGGGCACGAAAAATTGACAGCAGTATTTACAACGACAGTCATACTATTATTCGTTTTAATTCATTGGTGCGGTTCTTTTCGTTTGGATATTACAATGTGCATACCGTGTTCATTTGCTTTCTTTCTCTCATTGGACTCACCGCCATTTACAAAACCTTTATTCCTTTTTTGCAGGACAAAAAACAGGAGCTGGTGTTTGTTGTTTTTCTTTTACCATCTGTGCTTTTTTGGGGTTCAGGAGTATTGAAAGAAGGGTTGATATTTTTTGCTTTGGGGTTATTAATTTATTACACCACCAAATTATTTTCCATCAAATCAATTATCATTTGTTTGGGAGTTAGTTTATTATTAGCCTTTTCCAAGTTTTATGTGTGGCTTGCTATATTTCCAAGTTTACTTTTTATTTTATGGATAAACAAAACAAGTAACTCTAAATTGTTTTTGAAATTTATTATAATTACAATAGTGTTGGCTACTGTTGGCTTAAACATTGACAGGTTCACTAACATTCAAAATCCATTGGTAACACTTTCGCAAAAACAAATAGAATTTAACCAATTGGCGTATGGCAATTTAACGGATGCTTATCACCAAGTAATACCAGTTGCAGGAAGTGCAATAAAAATAAATCCATTAGAGCCTACGCTCACTTCATTACTCCATAATTCTCCTCAGGCGTTAATGAATACTATTTTTAGACCGTATGTATGGGAAGTAAAATCGCCTATGATGCTGATGGCAGGAGCAGAAAATTTATTGTTTATTATTTTCATTTTACTGTGCATTATTTTTATCAAGCCGCTTTCTACTATTCGGTGGGAGTATGTTTTGTTTTGTTTGTCGTTTGTGGTCATTCAATTTTTAATTATCGGTGAAACTACTCCCATACTTGGAGCTATAGCCCGCTACAAAGTTCCTGCTCTGCCATTTTTACTGATTACTTTTTTATTGTTATTGGACAAAGAAAAACTTATTAAACGGTTTCCGTTTCTCAAATTTATGGCATAAATAAAAGTGTTATAGTTGTTATGGTTTGTTACTATTCCTTCACAAACTTCTTTCTCACCGCTCCTCCGTTACTGAGCTTGTCGAAGTACACCTCCACAAAATACATCCCATTTTCCAAACCACTTACATCTACAGTTACACTATTACTATTGACCAATGACCAATGACTAATAACCTTTTCCCCCATCACATTATATATCTTGATACCCTCAACTTGAAACTTTGAACTTGCAATTTGTAACATATTTGTTGCCGGGTTCGGATAAATATTTATTTCATTATTTTGTATATTTTCTTCAATACCTGTTGCGCTATTTAGTTTAGCAATAAACATATCATAATTTCCAGCATTTGTTACATTTATTGTACCAAAAGTTAGAGTTGGGTTTAAAAAATACCCGGTTGTAAATACATTTCCATAGCCATCCGTGGTTATTCCATTGCCTATATTACTATTGCCATTTGCACTTCCAACATTCTGCGCCCACAACACATTTCCAAATGTATCATATTTGACAACAAATATTTCAGCGTACCCACCATTCGTAAATGTCGTTGCTCCAAAATTGATATAACCAGAATAAAAACCTGTTTCATAAATATTACCGTTAGCATCAGTTGCAATACTGTTTCCACTATCTAGGGAACCGCTGCCAGCACCATTAAACCAAAGGACGGACCCTAAAGCATTGAATTTTACAATAAAAATATCCACAGTTCCATTACCAGTCAATGTATCCGTACCTATTATGCCCGGAGCTGAAAATGAACCTGTAACAAATACATTTCCCGTATTGTCTGTTGAGATGTCATTCCCGTTATTTGTAGTACCTTCCATGCTTTTAGCCCAAAGCGCATTTCCTGAAACATTGTATTTTGCAACAAATGTATTTTGTATTCCTGCATTGTTCAATGTAGTTGTTCCGAAAACAATTGTAGTACTCTTAAAATAGCCTGTAATCAGAATATTTCCACTAACGTCAGTTGCAACGCTGCTACCCCAGTCATAGGCCGTTCCTCCTTCGCCCTTCGCCCATATTACATTACCCCCTGTATCATATTTTACAATAAAAATATCATTACCACCTGCACTCGCCAAGGTTGTTGTTCCGAAAGTGATGCTGGGGCTATTGAATGAGCCAATTATCAAAACATTTCCGCTACTATCTAAAGCAATACTATTACTTTCATCATTTGCGCTTCCACCCGCACTTTTTGCCCAAATCACATTTCCAAAAGAATCGCATTTTACAATAAAAACATCATTCCCTCCCACCCTTGTCAAGGTTGTTGTTCCAAAAGTAATGGTTGTACTATGAAAATATCCTGTTATAAATACATTCCCATTACCATCTATGGCAACACCGTTTCCATAATCGTCTGAAATCCCACCAAAACTTTTAGCCCAAAGTACATTTCCCAAACCGTCATACTTAACTACGAATATATCCCCGGATCCGGCACTATCATTGGTTAGAGTTGTAGTTGATAGTAGGAAAGACGGGCTTGAGAACCATCCAGTAACATATACATTGCCAGAAGCATCTGTTACAACCGATGTTCCATCATCATTATTAATTCCTCCGCCACTTTTCGCCCATTCCCAACTCGGTGTTTGACAATAGGAATTTATTGTAAAAAATAAAGAGATAATAGTTATCTTTGTTTTCATAATTTTTATTCCTTTATTATTCCCCCCGTAGCGTCCCGTCATGATTAACAAAGCATTCTGCCTATCCAACACATTGTTTTTCATCATCATCATCTTCTTAACTCTGCAAAGCTATAAATTAATTCTTCCATCAATAAAAAAACGCCCTACGTTTTTGCAAAGAGTTTTTTATTTTTATTTTATTTTTATTGCAAAACAATTTTCTTTCTAACAATCTTATATTCTGCACCTGTTATTTCAATAAAGTATATTCCTTTAGGTGCTGCACTCATATCTAAAATACATTGTAAGTTTTCTACTATCGGTTGCCCTGCAACTACCTTACCCAACAAATCCATCACTTTTATTTTTATTTATTAATTACAAATTTATCTCTTGCTATTGTTGTATTGTTAACTATTAAATTATAATAGTATAACCCATTTGAAAGTGAATTAAATCTAAATGTTTCAATTCCTTCTTTTGAATTTAGTGAAATGGATTTTATTAACTTTCCGATATTGTCATAAATCTTAATAAGCCCGTTGTTAGAATCATCCGGCAAAAAATATTTAAAATTTATGACGTCTGATGATGGATTAGGGAAGCAAAGTATAAACGTATTTGATATTGGTTTATTTGTCACATTTGCCAAAATCATGCTCCTGGTATCCTGCTCCGAATCATCATTAATTGGCTCATAATATACCCTACCAAATACCTGTTGCAAAATGCTTATTGCGGCTGCATATCCCTTACGGGTACTATCGTTTACCACCTGCATAATTTGTTGTTGCAGTAAAGTATCACTCACCAAACTATAAATATTTTCACCATTTTGTTTGAGAGCCTTATATACTTCTATCACAATTGCTTCATTTTGTTTTTCATAAATGGTATCCATCATATTGGTAATCGAATCAGTTTTGCTCCATTCTCCTTTATCAGCATAATAAAAAGCAAGCGTACCAGCCCCTCCTAACCTCCCCGAAAGGGAGGG
>CANIQT010000030.1 GCA_947469885.1 Bacteroidota bacterium | reverse complement strand
GTGTTTTGTATTTACCGAAAAATTTGAATTAAAAGCAATAATTGCAATGAACGATTACAAATTTGCTTTATCAAAAAAGTAATTAGAAAAAAAATGATCCAGCAAATTGATTTTGTAATAAAAATACAATTTAGCGAATCTCTCCTAAAACATCACAGGGTGCATTTAGCGCATTTTTTTAAATTAGGGAAGAGCAAATACATACCTAATGATTTTAATTGACTTTTTTAATTAAAAAAATTACATTACATTCATTATTGATGAATCTATTGGATGATGAAATTTATCCACATTGCACATGATGACATTTCAATTAAAAAGTAACATTTCGTAATTGAAAGCGAAAAAAATTAAATTACCAAATTCACCAATGAGAAAAAACACCATTTACTTATAGAAAACACCATTGCACGCTAATAAGATTTTCGTGTTTTGTATTTCTACCATAAATTTCACAATGTTACGAGGAGTGAAAAATTGCCCCGCTTCTTGCTTTAAGGTATTAGAAACTATAGTCTCATATGCAACACCTTTCACATCAACAGTTGCTTCCAGAAATGAGTATTTAGCTAACTCTCCTGAAATAAACGCTAAGCCTTTATCTGTAAGATTAATTTGTTCGTTACCATCAAATACTTCTGAAAATAAAGGATCACTTTTTAGTTTATTAAAAATGCTCTTAATTCTCTTCGCTACTTTTTCTCTTCCTTCAGGCGTGTTTTGTTCTTTAACTCCAACCCAAAATTCTCTTCTATAACTTTCACCAGTATCAGCACAAATAAACCTTCTTTTCTCGTCATATATTTTACAGAAAATTAAATTTAGTAATTCCCAAAAGGCTGTCTTTTTCATACCCTCGTTACCATATATGTAATCATGGCAGCGCTTAAATACCCTTATTAATGAATCATTTGCAGGCTTACGAGCTATGCTTTTATCCGAACTGTTTAAGTCATCTAATATTTGTCCTTCGCCAGGAAAATCAGATAAATCTTCATACTCTATATTTCCAAAATCATCTTCTGTCTTATGTAAAAAATGGTATTGATCTCCGTTAGTCCACAATCCAAATTCACAAATATCAAGTGCATTTAATGCATTTTGTAAACTTGCTTCAAGGCCTTGTTTTTTATCTGTTTCCTTAACTTTTTCATCATAGACAATACAAACTCGAATAATAAATTCTTGTTCGTGAGGTTTTTTGTTTTCAAAAACCACTAAATCTATTTTTTGTTTTTTTGCTTTTCCTGTTTCAGCATCGTAGCCTGTAATAGAGAAATCGCGTTGCATATCAGTTAAATCAAAACCATACTCTTCGTTAAGCATTCTTATTACCGATTGAAGATTTTCTTCTTTCGGCTTAGATGACTTGATATCACCAGTAAGTAAACAAACCAATTGATTATCATCTAATACAACTTCTTCGGTTTCTTCTGCAGTTTTTTCTATTTTATTTTTTGCCATAAATTAAGATTTTAATGCGATAGCTTTTTCCCAATAGAAAAAAGCTTCTGGGTTTGATTTTTTTTGTTTATTGAGCCACTTATAATCAACATGAGTGATATTCGAAACCTTTATTTGATCTGGTGATTTAAAACGTTCCGGTTCATGATCTTTTTCCTGTTCGAGAAGAGCACATAAATAAGCAACTTTACCGGCAGCAGAAATTGCTTCTTCAATTTTAAAACGATTGATAATGAAATTCGTTATATTGTTTATGCCTTTTTGTAAATGCAAATATTCTTGGTTCTTCTCATCACGTAAAGCTAAAATGATGCATGCATCAAATGTATCTTGCAAAACTTCAACGTGGCTTAGTTCTAATTTTCTGTAACCGATTTCTTCTTTCACTACCTGCATATAGCTTTTTCGAACTAAAGAAATATCATTTGACTGATCAAATAAATAACCAATGTCATGTAATTGTTTAATTATCTCTACTGGTCTTTCTTTTGTATAAAGTATGCCCGTTGTTTTGGGTGCAAATGCAGTTAATTTATCGCCTAGAATACATTCATAAACTGGAATTCTAACCATGACTGGTTCTCCTGTTTGTGCTACCCATTCATGGGTTAAAGGCTGTTCTGTTTCTATTGGGTAAGGTGATGGGCTTAACAATATGTCTAATAAAATTGGCTCTTCACCAAAACTTTGATCAATCTTACTTTTATAGTATAATTTATAATGTAAAACAGGAGCTATTGGAGCATTCTTTCTATCATTATCCGCTTCCCATTTTGTGAATATATCACCTGATGTTATTTTGGTTAATACATCTGTAATTTCTTTTTCATTGTGCTCGGTTATTATATCAATATCAATTGAAAATCTTAAAGGTTTTTCAGAAGTTAGGAGAAGACAAGTGCCACCTTTAAATATTAAGTCGAGTCCATTTACTTTTAATTGTTCCAAAAGTGAAAGTGCATAAATGACCTTTTCAAGCATTTTTGCATCAACTTTTTTGCCAAGCTTTGTCTTTTTAGCTTGTATCCATTCTAATGAGTATGTTTCTTTTGAGATCATTAATTTTATTGTTCTATATTCCTGTCTAGTAAATTTTTGAATTTCTCAACTTGATTTCTTCTGGTCGCATATCTTTTCATTTTACTAATATTTAAATTATATTTTTTAAATGCAGACTCATAAATAAAATCAATTTCGTTTTGTTGAGCAGCAAACAACCCTTTATCAACCAAACAATCAATTAGCAGTTTTTCTAATGTTGCTACTTTTACTGTTTCTTTTTCAACTATTGGAGCCTCTGATATTATTGATTTTACAATTATAACCTCATTGAAATTTGAAATATATCTGTTAAACATATCATCATTGGGATTCAGAAAAACCTTTTTACTAAAATCTGTTAATGAATTAAAGACTGATTCGGCTGCATCTTTCTCAACTTCTATAACGAGATAATACTTGAATATCTGATGAAGCATAAATTCATTGAACCAACGACTATCCCAAACACAAACTTGTAAATAAGGGAATTCCCTATTTATCCTATTGTATATCCTTTTTAAAGAACTTGAAATGTTTGGCGTGAAAAGTTGTTTCGAAATAAGAGAATAATTTCCATAGCTTGGACTCTGTATTAACCCTTGAGACTTCATTTGATGCAAATGCCATGCTATAGATGAATCATTCATCGATGGAAATTCTTTACGAACTAATTCAATTATTTCCTTTTTAGAAATCGCTTTCTTGAACTTTAATACTTCTAATATTAGATTATTGAATTCCAAAATTAATTTTTATTTTATTTGGCAAAGGTATACAATATAATAACGCCAAACAATAATATGGCAATAATTATATTTATTTGCCACAGTTTAGTTTTAATAGTATGGCAATAATTGTATTTATTTGCCATATTTTAGTATTAAACTATGGCAAATTTAATCTCTATTTGCCATAGTTTAATTTTTTAAAAATATAATTACCATCTTTGTAGATATTATTTAAGTATGCAAAATTTAAAACGAAATGAATTTAGAAGATCACGAACAAATCCTAAGTGAAATAAAAGAACTCAAATCTTGTATAGCAAAACTGCTTGGATTATCAAGCTCATCATCAGAAGAACCCTTTCCAACAGAAGCTTTAGAAAAAGCAGCTAAGGAATTTAGAAATTTGAGTGTTGAGAGAGGTGAGTGGATTTGTTCTCATGATATTAGAAAGATTATTAAAAGTGCATCCTATAACTCAGCCAATTTTTTAATACGACAATTTAAATTTTCAAATTATTTTAAGAGAGGCAGTACTTATTATTTCAACAAACAAGATTTAATATCATTAGGCAAGGAACTTAAAATTAGAAATGTTGATTTAGGGAGATATGAAGAGTTAAAAACCGATCAAGAAAAATTTAAAAAATATTTGGACAATGCTAAAAAAAATAGAAAAGGTAATAAAGCATACAAAATGCCGAATGATGCGAAAGATATTACCTCTAACCCTGTAAAATTGCCACCTCTAGAAGAATTAAAAGCAGAACTTAAAAAACTTAAAGTTGAATTTTTACAATATAACCTAGCTGAATATATTGATGTTTATAAAGACTCTTATGCAATGTCAAAATACTTATATCATATTCAGAAGTACATTGAACCTGATATGCAGAAGAAAATTCGCAAATGGATAATAGCTTTCAATAATGTAAATCACTTGCTAGCTGAATCAAAAGCTAAAAAGGAGAAATTTATTCCAATTAAGGACGATGACCTAATACAATTATAAATTAGCTATGCGGACTTTTAAATTTTTCAATCTTTAAAACTTCGGATTCTAAATACATAGCTCTTTTTCTTCCTTTTACAAGTTGAGGTTTAACTATTCCCTGACTAATTGCCTTTAAAAATTTCGCATTACTTATGCCCATCATTTTTATTGCACCTTCTCTTGTTAAAGTTGATCTTGCATAAGAGCTATCTTTATTTCTTCTTTTATAATTAATCTTATTTGCTCAAAAAAATCATCAGTTGTAATGCTGTGTAATAATATAGTTTTATTTTCCATTAAAATAAATTAAGTGATAAAAGATTGAAATTATTAAATTGTTATGTTCAATAAAAAAATATTATGTGTTTTAGAAAATTCAAGCGTGTTTCAAATGAACCTGATTTTGAAATATATTTGGATCTTTATAAATGCTAATTTTTGGAAGCACGAATCAGATAAACTATCAAAGTACTTTTTTTTGTAAATTATAATGATTATTAGAAATTCCACTAAAGAAGAAATAATTGCATAATAGAAAAGGTTAATCTAAAATAGATTAATCCGTTCTTCCATATCCTGAAAATTCAATTAAGTAAATATATCCTCTTTGCTTTGCGATGTCTGTCCAACTGTTTTCAAAGTTAGTGTTGTTTTTCAAATCAAATTTTTGAGTGTCTTCTAAAGTCCATTTGTAAATATTGGAAACTCTAAATCCATCAATAGTTGTGTGTCCATTTGTTTTGGTAGATAAATAATTTGAAACTCTATTTGACAAACAACCAATTCGTGAACCATTCAAATTTAAAAACCAATTATTAGTTGCTTTTCTCAATGAGATTGTGCTTCCAAATTTTAATGTTTGTTCAATCGTATTGAAAACTGAATTGCCACTGTCTGTTGCTCCCCAACCAATAAAATATTTGTCAAGACCTGACGGAACAGAAATTCCCAAGGCATTTATTTCTTCCTCTGGAAAAGAATAATTAGTTCCTTCCATCATTGCTCTTTCTCGTTCACCATAGAAAGCAACTAAGCGATATTTTGCTCTTGTGTATGCAACATACATCAACCTTCTTTCTTCTTCAACCAATTCACGATACTGTTCTTCGTCAAGAGTTTCAAGTTCCGTATCTCTAAGCGGAAGGTTTGTAAATGATGCTGGAATTATCACTGCATCAAATTCAAGTCCTTTCACTTTGTGCATTGTTGTCAAAACAATTTCTGTTTTGTGGTCTTCTCCAATTACTGCTCTTAAATGATTGTAATAGATTTTGCTCAACTGTCCATCGTCTTTCTGTGCAAGTTCCTGAACAAATTCCAAAAGGTCTTTGTAAGTTGAATCGTCTTCTTTGTGTTTTGAAAACTCATGTAATAGACATTCAAAAAAGTTCAAGTAATAAAAATCCCAATTGGGAAATCTTGTTCTTAAACTTGTCTGATAGATTCTAAATTGCTCTATAAAATCAGAGGTAATTCTTTGGTCTGCTTTGGACTTATAAAAATTGTCAATCACCCAAGCAACTTCTCTTGTTCGTGTAAAGTCCTCGCCTTCGCCTTGTATTCTCATTCTGATATTCCAATTCAGTTCTTGCTTTTTCTTTTCAACTAAATTGTACGCACGATAAATTTCTACATTCCTTCTAAACATTATTGCAACCTGACGATATTTATTTCCAGTTGCAGGATTTATTTCTTCAATAAGTTCTCCCAACTTATCAAGCCAACTGTCATTGATTCCATCACAAGGAATTATTTCTCTGTATGTGTGTATTGCATTTGTGGTTGGTCTTAAAGGAACAAAATCAAAAGTGTCTTCATTGTATGCAAGCAATCTTTCAGCAGCAGTCAGGATTTGAGGATAAGACCTAAAGTTGTCGCCAATGCGAAGGACAACTGGATGGTAAATTGAAGCAAACTTATCATAATTATCTCTCGGACTTCTACTTCCGTTTTCATTCACTCTTTCATAACCGTAAATACTTTGGTTGGGGTCGCCAATTACTGTTGTGAATGTGCTTTTAGGATTCGCGATAAGTTTCAACAACTCTAATCTTTCATTAGTGATGTCTTGAAACTCGTCAACGAAAACATATTTGATAACACCAAGTTGATTACTGATAACTCCAGGTTGGTTTGTTGCCGTCTCAATAAATTTCGGAATCCATTGTGCAAATTCTAAGTTGCGAATTGAATCACTCAAATTGAATTTGCAAAAGCCGTGAAAAGTGAAAACTTTTAATCGTTGAACAATATTTGCGTAACCCAACGAACTGAAAAGTTTTGTCAATCTTTCTTTCAACTCAACAACAACTGCACGATTGTAAGCCAATACCAAAATATTTTCAGGTCTGATATTCTCTTGATGAATCAATCTTGCTACACGAAGTGTAAGTGTGTGTGTCTTTCCGCTTCCGGGTCCCGCAATTACCTGAACATTCTTTGTGATTTCTTCATCGTAAACTTTTTTCTGTTCCTCACTCAATCCATCATAAGCTCCTACCAAGGCTTCATCACGAAATGCTTTTAATGCTTCGTGTTCTTCGCCAAGATGTTGAATTAAAAGAGAAATAATTTTTAAAGAATCATCGCAAGCAAAATAATCAGTAATGAATTTGTCTTTCGTTTGTTTGGTTTCAATGTTTGATAAACATTCAAGAGCAATCAATCTCAATTCTCTCAATTTTTGAGTTGTCTGAAACTCCTCATGAATTTGTTTGTCGGTTGAATTGCTTTCCTCATGTCGGATTTCTTTTTGAGATTGCAAATACATTTCAACTCCCATTGGTAAAAATGTTCCTTCGTAATGCAAGTAACCTAACCAGTTTGCATAAGCCAAAAGGTTTTCAATGTATTCAGTTTCCTTTTCCTCTAAACCTAATTGCAAAGCAAGTTCTGAAACATTGTATCGTTTAGTTCCTTTGCTTATGAATGTCTTGCTAACATATTTCAAAAGTGAAATCAAATCTTTCTTGAATTCTTTTAGAAACTTTTTCCAATCCTCTTTTTCCTTGCAACCGTTATAAATTACCTGAACAATTTTTGGCTTCTGTCCAATCTTGTGAGTAATCAAAGTTTGATGTCTGACTTTAGGAATAAAATCAGCAAGTGTAAAAGCAAACTTTACTTTGTTGCGTTCAAAATCTTTCTGCTCCTTCTGAATTTTCTTATTTGACTTTTCAGTAAGCAAACCATTAGTATCTCTTTCAACAAGCCAAGGCAAAGTATTGTCATTAAAAAATTCACCTGCAACAATTCTCTTCTGCTCTTCTAAAATACTTCCTTCAAATTGTTTCTGCTGTTTCTCTGCTGTCATTCCCATCAGGTTTACTGATAGGTCGTGAACCGCTTCAAGTGTCGGATAATTCGGTGTAGTCCAACTGTTGTCATTGAAATATTTTAATTCATCCATCTTCTTTTTAGTTGGATAAATTATCAATTCGTTTTCGTAGCGAAAGATTTTTTTCTTCTGACATTTGAAAATCAATTTCAATAAATCAGATGTATTTGAAAGTTCTGTTGCAGTAAGAAGTTTATTCAGTTCAATTGAAATTGCTTCTGTTCCTTCGTCTTTTTCATTCCACGCTTTTTCAATCTCTGTAATTAGTTTTCGTTGTTCTTCGCTTTCAATTTTGCTGTCTGCTGGTTTTATGTATCCGCTAAATTCTAATTGTCCGGGTGCATAAAAACCAAGTTTGATTCTTTCTAATTTTTCAAGCCAATACAAACTTAACCTCAACATTTGGTCTTTGTCATGAATGTTATCAAACTCTGATGTCTGGCTTAGAATATTAAAAGGCAAAACAATTGGCTTGTCGCTTTGCGTTTCAAAATTTCTAAACTTTGAGTAATACGCTTTGATTGCATTGTAAACAGAAACTAAGTTTGTCCATGTAATTCTTCCGTCCTGTAAAAGCGTTTTGATTTTTCCAAAATCATCTTTCTCAAAAAAGCATTTGGTTTGAATTGGATTGTCGTTTGAAAACCCTGCATTGTTTAACTGTCTTGCATTTCTCCCTGCTCTACCAACTTCTTGCAAATAATCTTCTAAAGTTCCAGAAGGTCCATAATGATAAACATAGTGAATGTTTGGAATGTCCATTCCCATTCCAAATGCTTTTGTTGCAAGTAATATGTATGTATCGCCTGACTTGTATGCGTTGTAAACTTCTTGTCGTTCCTCTGCATTCATCCCTGCATGGAAGTATGCAACTCTACCTGTGAAAGTTTCGCCTCCGAAAATATCATTCAACTTGCTTTCTAAACTCTGAATATTTTCTTCTGCATCTTTTCTTCTGCGAACAAAAACAAGACACCGACTTTTTTTAGGATTGAAACTTCCATCATACAATGCTTGTGCAATGTTTGTGAGTTTCTCTTCTGCATCTTCGCTTGTTGCAAAATTTATTGCAATGTGTTCTCTAATCGGGTTGTATGCTTGGGTGTAATTCTCTAAACGGTTTATTGAGTTGTTGAATCTGATTTGAAAGTCATTGTAAATCTGTTCTGAAACTGTTGCGGAAAAAAGAAGTAGTGGAAACTTGCTGTGAGATTTTTCTTTGAGTGCAATATTTACATTGGTGCTATTCAAATAATCAGGTCTGAAATCTAACCCCCATTGCGAAACACAATGTGCTTCATCATAAACGGCATACTCCAAACCTCCGTCATTTTCCAAACGCATTTTCAAAGCATTGATAAATGACTTTGACCTGAATCGTTCGGGTGTGATATAAAGTAAAAGAATTTCTCCTCCTGCAATTCTTCTGTAAATATGTTGTGTGTCTTTTCTGTCTCGGTTAATGCAATCAACACTTCCCCAAAAATTCAACTCCCAAAGTTTGTTTACATGGTCTTCCATCAAAGCTTTCAATGGAGTAACTACAATTGTCAATCTTCCAGAAATACTTCCACGATACAATGCAGGTGCTTGAAACAAAATTGATTTTCCTCCTCCTGTTGGGAGTGTTACTAAAATATTTTTTTCAGCGGGGAGAATTTCATTTAAGAAGTCATGTTGATAAGGAAACCAATTATGTGGCTCTTTTTGATTTTCTTCTTTCAAGAAAATTTCTCTCAATGCTTCCTTGGTCGCTTCAATATCTAACTTGATTTCTTCCTTTGGTTTAGGAGAAGGGAAAAATGCATTTACATTTTGATAGTCCAATTCATATTCATCATCATCACTCCAAATTGAAATAAACATTTTCGTTGCCTTCCATTCTTCTTCAAGTCCTGCAAAATCTCCCAAACGGCTATCAGTTAGCCAAACGGTTGAATTCTTATCAGCCATATGAAACAGCCAACGGTAATAATCAATAATTGGTTTTTGTATTTTTAGTAAAACGAAAACATCCTGACTTGATGAAATTGGATTTGAGTTTTCGTTTTCATCATCGTCTTCCACATCTTCTTTTTTCGCTGAATTTTGAGAATAATCATTCTTGAATTTTAAACCACTTTCTGTTTTCTCTGCTTGTGCTAAGAAGCCAGTTCCCTTTGAGATGAACCATTTTTCTTCCAACTCAAAACTGTCAATGATGAAATTGAAACCGCTCAAATCTTCTGATAAAATAATTTCGGGAATCTGTTCTTTCGTTATGATTAAAACTTTTCTACTTGTAGGATGGCTTACCAAAAGATTTACTTGCCTGATAAGTGTTGAATTGAAATCAGGAACAAAATATTTCAGTGAAGTAAAGTAGTCGTAAAGTTTTTGTTTCTCCTTGTGTTGGTTAATTATCAATACAGTCGGCTTGCTGTTTTTGAAAACAATATCTTTAATAAGGTTTGTTTGGAAAGTCCAGTAGCGGTCTCTGTATCTTGTTTCAGGATTGTAACGGGTAATTGAAAGTTTTCCCGAACTGCTTTTAGGAATTACATACTTGCAATTTTCTTTTTCTAATTCATCTCTGTTGAAATGGAATTCAAGAACCTTGTTTTCGGCTAACTTACTTTTCAAATATTTTTTGAAATCAAAGTTACCCCAAACTTGAAATGTATCAAGTGAATTTTTTTCAATCCAAAAGAATTCAAAATGTTCTGCAACATTTTCTACTTGTAATTGTTTTAGGTCTTCCCGTGTTATTTCAACTCGGCTTTGTCCTCCTGTGAAGTAAATCCAAAACGAATCGTTGTTTAATCGCTGCTGAAAAATCGCATAGTCCAAAGTTTTCAGCAATGTCTTTTCTGTTACTGAAATCAAATCACTTTCCAAGAGAATGACTGAACGGTTTGATTCTTTTAGTATTGGGATTATCTCAGTTAGCTTATCGGGAGATACGCAAAAATGATTTTCTGATTTTGCTGATAGAGTTGTTTTTTCTGTGATAAAATCAGTTGTTGCGTTTTCACTGATTAGAATTTTGATTCTGCTTGGAAGGTTTACATAAATTGGAGTTTTGTTTTCGGTTTTGCATTTTTCAATAAACGATTCCAAAAGGTATTTCTCCAAACTGCCGTCAGGCAAACTCTCAACTTTTTCTTTAGAAATTGTTTTGGAATACTCGCTACCGTCTCCGCTGAATTGAATATTCGGAATTTCAGCAAGCAAAGGGTAAAACTCTTTCGGTGCAATTATGAAAGTTGGTTCGGTTGTTTTTTCATTGAGGAAAGTTTTTAATTCTTCTGCTTTCTTGCCTCCCGTTTCTTTGTTGATGAAATACTTAACTCGTTCAGCTTCAAAGTGAGTGTAAAGTTCGGTTGTGCTCTCCGGAATATTTTCTCTCAACTGATAAAGAAGTTTGAGAAATTTTTCATCAGCAAATTTTTCAAACTTCTTTAATTGACTTTCTGAAATATGAATCAGTCGCACAACTTGATTAGTCAACAAGTTCAAAGTATGTTCAACATCATCTTTCGCGTTATGCTTTGTATCTAATGCAAAACTTTTGAGAGTAGGGGATAAAAGCGTTTCAAGTGCAAGAGTGTCAATAATTCCAATGTAATTGGGTAACTCAATCATCTTTTCTTTCAAAAGAGGAATATCAAATTTCTCAATGTTATGTCCTGCTAAAAATGAATTTGAATTGCTTAATGCTTCTTTGAATTGCGGAAGAAGTTTTTCAATTTCCTTCTGCGAAGTTGCGTTAGCAACTTTGCTGCTTTGAGAGAAAGCAAGTTCTTTTATGCTGTGTCCGTCATATTCAAGGTCAAAAACCAAAATGTTTGAATCATTTATCATTCCCTTAATGACCTTGAAAATGTTTTTGTAGTAAGCAGGAATTTTAAGCCCGCTTTGAAGCGAAGAGTTAAGCAATGAAACTTTATCAGATGCTGGAACGGCATTGATAATTTTTGTTTTCGTTTTATCGCTGATTTGATTAAAAACTTCTTTCAAAACTTTAATGAGAGGCAATTCAATAAACTGATTTTCCCAAAGTAGAATTTGTTCTTTACCTGTTCTGTTCTTTGTTAGAGCTTCAAGGTAGTTTATTTTAAGGTCAGGGAAATTTGTGTTTACAAATTCCAACTCTTTATTCAAGTTCATAAAATTTTCGGGTAGTTCCTTTGGAATAAAGTTGAATAATACTTTTTGTATTTGTTCCGTTGGGGCGTCAATTGATTGGAGTTTTAAGAGAAAGTCATGTTGCCAATCTTCGTCTTGACTGATTGCATATTCAATCACTTCATTTGTGATTTGATTTTTGTCCGCAAATAATTCTTCAAATAAATAGAGTTCCAAAACCCACAATTCAGTTTTAAGTTGAATGTTGGGGTTTAAGATTTTGCTCAATTCATGGTAGCGAAAAAAGTCAGGATATTTTTTCTGCCAACATCTAATGAAATAAGTAAGTGAATTGTATTCGTGTTTGGTGCAGTTCTCTTTTATTTTCAATACTGCTTTTGAAAGCAGTTTGTTTAAATCAAAATTCTCTTGAAACTGTGATTGAAGAAACTTGATTGTTGATTCAAAGATTGTATCAAAAAGGGAAGCATATTTTTCATTGTATTTTAAAGATAACTTCACAAATTTGTCAAGCCAAAAACCTGTAACACCTTTTCCTTGAAATCGGGTAAGAATTTTATCAAACTTAAATTCGGCTGAATCTTTTCTAATATTAGTAAGCAGTTGAAACATTACAACTCCCGTTGCTGTTTCGCCAAACTCTTCGCTTGCGGCTTCTAATAGGTAAATCTCTTTTTCAAATTCAAGAATGATTATTCTGAATTTGCTATTGTCTTCTTCAGCAATTGCTCTGAAATAAGTTGATTCAATTTTTGCAAATACTTTTCCTGTCTTTTTGCTCTTGCCGTTTTCTTTGAAGTTTACAATTTGAAATCGTTGCAGCCCTAAATCTTCACCTTTTAATTCAAACTTTAGTGAATCGTCTTTGCTGCTTCTTTTGATTGTGTCATAAACATACTTCTCCTCAAGCTTGTCCAGCTTTAATAAGTAGCCGTGCGATTTGTCTTCGGCTAAGAATGTTATGATACCTAAATTCATCGATATACAAAGGATTCAAAGTTAGCAATTATGGGTTATAAAACTATATATTTACTTTTGTAGATAAAAATCCTCTTCATTTATTTACCTTTACATCCCGTTTTTTAAATTAGAAATAATTGAAACCGTTAACCATAAATATTTTTTTTACCACTTTTAGTATAAATAATACTAAGAACCTTGTTTATTCAATAAACGATCAACTAAAGGCATTCCCAAACAATGACTGCTTTTTAGTTATAAATATCATATACCATAACAATGAGTTTGAGTTTAAACAATTACAAGCAATCGAAGATTTTTCAAATTTCAAAATTAATTTAATTGATCAATCTGAAATTGCATTCCTGGAAAACAATTACCAAGATTTTATATCAGAAGCAAATTGCAACATAAATGTAAACAGTATTCAAAGAGGTAGAATTCAGCAACAAATTTATATTAAAGAATACTATTCAAAATTTCAAAATACAATTGTCTGGCAGGTGGATGATGATATGCTTTTCAATTCATTCAAGATAGATTGCAATAGAATAATTCTAAGTAATGAGGTTGATTTTTTCGGAGTATTACTTAATTTATATTGTAAAAAAGAAGCTAAAATCGATGCATTGGTTGCAAAGAGCAATTACACCCCTCCAATTCCCTCATTACTTTACACATTAAATCAATTAACGGATATTTTAAAGAATAAGTACGAAAAATGTGACATTGATCAAAATGAAGACTATCATGATTATTATTTTTCCTCATTGGAAAAGGGCTATTATAATATAAAATTACACGAAGACGAAAACACAAACACATTAATTAAACGCATTCTAAATGGCCAACCAATAACAAGGCCCGTTTTACATAAGCAATTTGATGAAATGTCAAACGAGCCGTTTTATTTAAGGGGTGGTAATTTTATTGTTTTTAATTCGGAATTGTTTTTAACAGTGCCACATTTGGGTTTTGTTTTCAATTCAAAGGAACCTGCAAGAAGAAGCGACATGTTGCACGCTACTTTAGCTTTAGAATTGGGTTATAAAATTGTAGAAAATCACGAGTTGATTTTAGTCCACAATAGATGTTTTGAAGATTATAGTTTTGAAAAAAATATTCATGATTATTATAATGATCTGATTGGGAATATTGTTCTAATTAGGCTTCACAAAGGGGTAAAAGAAGTTAATGAACGCATAACATTTCACAAGAAACATCTTGCAGAAATAATTTTAATTTTTGATGAGTATAATCTGGAAAAGGATTATAAAAAAGAGTTTGAATTATTGAAAAACCTAAAGCAGCTTGTTGACCAATTAAAATGGAAGGATTTAGAGCCAAAATACGATGAGTTTTTAGAAAAATATATAAAAATTAGAAAAGGAGAAAACATATGCAAATTACAATCATAGGTTCAAATACATCAAGTTGTTCAATTAAACTATATGAAACTGCTTTTTTGTTGGGCAAAACATTAGCCCCATTAAATCATTACGTTTTGAATGGAGGCATGGGTGGCGTAATGGAAGCTGTTTGTAAGGGCGTTTTTGACATTAAAGAGAGAAAGGCATTAACCATAGGCATACTTCCAAGTCTGGATAAAACAGATGGAAATAAATATTTAGACTTGATAATACCTTCAGGTATTGGATTTGCTAGAAACACTATTTTAATTGCCGCTGCTGATGTTGTTATTGCTATGGGCGGTGGGGCAGGAACATTAAGTGAAATAGCATACGCTTGGCAGTATAATAAAACTGTGTACTGTTTTGAGGGAGAAGAAGGATGGGCCAAAAATTTATCCAACACCAATTTGGATAATAGAAAAAAGGGATTGTTAATTGGTTTTTCAACCATAGATGATTTAATGAAAAAGTTAGAATCTCATAAAATATAATAGTGAAAGTTTTGATGTTTCATAGAGTATTACCAAAGTCATTAATAAATGAACAAGATGCGTATTATCTTCGAGGTACATTAGTAAGCACAGAGTTATTGGAATCTGAAATCGAGAAAAATTTAAAACAGGGGTATGTTTTTAAAACTCTTAGTATGGCAATTGACACTTCTACTGAAAAAACAAGTGTTCTAACTTTCGATGATGGGTATGAAGATAATTTTAAGTACGTTTTTCCAATTTTAAATAAATACAAAATTAAAGCTACCTTCTATCCAACAATTGGCTACTGCATAAATAACACTATTGCCCCATTGGATTACTATTACCACTTCATTAACAAGAATGTACTTGAAAACGAAAAATCGGATTGGATTACAGGGAATAGAAAAAGAGATTTTATAAATCTTAAGGTTAAGGAACAGCAAACATTTATTAGAGATTTATATAAAACAGAAATTCCTGAAGTGGCTTTAAGATATATGAATTCAGAAGAAATAAAAATTTTATCGGAAGCAGGTAATGAAATTGGAGGGCATACTCTGCATCATGATATCTATACAAACTTGTCTTCAGATGAAGTTCATTCCGATTATTATTCCATGAAAAAGCATTTCAAGGGTTTATCTATTTTACCAGAGACGTTCGCATATTCTGATGGTCGTTATAATGAATCTATAGTCAATCTTCTAATTAAAGATGGTTTAAAAGGTGCTTGTACAATCAAGGCTAATACTGAGAACCTTGCTCCAAATTTTGAAATTGAAAGAGAATTTTGCAATTAATGAAAGAAAGATTTGGCATAGAATTATCAGAAAATGAAGTAGACCACTTCCTTTCAAATGTTCTGAACATTAAAAGACAAAGCATCAAGTTGGACTTTATTAATTCCATTATAATAAAAGTGGCTGAAATAATTCCTTTCCAAAACATAGAAATGACTTCAAAATATTTCGGGATTCCACTTTGTGATGAAAATTTAAAACGAGATATTTTGGAAGGGAAAGGTGGCATTTGCACAACTATAAATCCTTTTATGGGGGCTTTTATAAGTGCCCTTGGTTTCGATGTTCATTTGATTGCTTGTGGCAAAAATGGAGAAGATAAAAGACACGTAGCTATTTGTCTGAAATTGAATGGCCTGAAATATTTTATTGATTTTGGAGACGCTCAGCCATATTTCGAAGCAATAGAATTAAATAGTTTAGAATTAGAATATAAAAGATCTTTCAGATCCTATAAAGTATATAAAACAGATGAAGATTGTTATCGGATAGAATTAAAGAAAGAAAATGTATGGACTCCTTATTTTGAATTTGGAACAGCTGCTGTAAATTTTAGTTTTTTTGATGAAGCAAATTCAAAATTTTATTCCGATTTAGAATACGGGCCTTTTTGGAAGCAATTGCACTTTGGTATATATCCAAACAAAAAGCTTCTGGCAATACGTGGTAATAATTTTATAATCGAAGATGAATATGGCAATTTCAAAAATGTAAAGGCAAAAAACGAATCGCACTTTAATGAATTGTTGAACAAATATCTTCCGGAGCATAGTCAACAATTCGATTTTATTAAAGCAAAACAAAAAATTTATGAGTTAAATTCCACTAAGAGATTTGGGTTTATTCTTACTAATGATGAGTTTATTCGATTTTTAAATTTATTAGGTCTTAATGACTACGAAGTGAATTTTGAATTTCTCTGTTTATTTTTGAAAAGATTTTTTGAGAAAATCCCTTTTCAAAATATTAATATGATTTTGCGTGGTAAAGGAAAATCACCTACCGTTAATGAAATAAAATTGGATATGTTATCAGGCTCTGGTGGGCCATGCGGCACAATAAATCCGTTTGTAGGATCATTACTATTTAAAATGGGATTTGATGCTTATTTGGTAGCGGGAACAATGGGAAAACCTTATGATCATTTGGCTTTAATATTAAACTTGGATAATGAGAAATACTACATTGATTGTGGCGATGGTCAACCTTATTTTCAACCAATGGCAATAAATGATGACAAGGAGTATAATCATCCATTTAGAAATCATAGAATAATTAAGTCTGATAATAATAAATTTTTAATTCAATTTTTCATTGATAAAAAATGGTTAACTGACGTTTGTGTTGATCCAACTCCTAGAGATTTTTCGTTTTTTGAAGACAGCATTTATAATCATTATACAGATTTAAATTTTGGCCCTTTCTGGCAAGGCTTAAGATTCGCATGTTATCCAGAAGATAGAATTAAGGCAATCAGAAATAATACTATAATAATTCAAAACGAAAGTAATGAAATAATTAAGTTCACATTTGAAGATAAGGAAAGCTTTCTTCTATTGCTGAATAACTATTTTAATGAATACTCCCATAATTTTGAAAATGCATTTTTACACTTAACGGCAAATGGAAATAAGTAAACAACAAATTGATTTTTATAACGCGAATGGATATTTAGTTTTAAAGAACGTATTTAATTCAGAAGAGATTGATAATTATGCAAAAAAATATATGCAATTAAGAAACCAATTCGCAAGAGAATGTAATATAGAAATTGAAGATTATGAGAGAGAGATTTCTCAAATCAGGGATTTGTGGCACTATGATACAACATTTAATAATTTACTCCTAAAATCACAATTACCTCAGTTGGCGAGCACTTTGATGGGTCAAACATCAGCGAGATTATTACATGACCACGTTATAAATAAAACAAAACAAAACAATGACGATGTGCCTTGGCATCAAGACTACACTTATTGGCCAATTGATAACCCTAATGGATTATCACTTTGGTTACCATTTATGGATTTAGATGAAAACGCTGGTGTTTTAGAAGTTATTCCAAAATCACATAAGAAAGGAGAAGAGAAACCCGTTGACTTCATTAATGATAAATTAGATTTCTCTAATGAATCAACTATTAAATTAACAGCAAACAAGGGTGATCTTGTAATTTTACATTGCTTAACTTGGCATAAAACAGGCAAAAACACTTCGGTTGATAATAGGATTGCCTATATTGCATTATGGATTCCATCATACTCAAAATATCAGCCTATTCATGCTAATTGGCATCCGGTAAATGATAATGTAAAAGTCAAACCTGGAGAAATACTTAATGATGACTGGTTTCCCGTTGTAGGTGAATACAAAAACTCAATAGAAGAAATCCCTTTGAAACATTTTGGACCAGATCATGGAGATAGATTTACAATGTTTAATGCTTCTAAAAAAGTGAAGTCTTTTCTTTTGAATAAATTAAATCTTTCTCCTGAGATTGATATTTGGAGTGAATTATATAATAAAGATAAAAGAAACGAAATTGTTCTTAAATTAACTAAGCAGTTTAACTTCTCTGACACTAACAAAGTTCTTCTTGATAGATCATTAAAGGATATGGCAATAAATGGCATTTCCTACAATAAGCATAGGGCTCGAAACGTCTATAATAAATCTTACGTTGCATTTAAGAATCTATTTGAATTATGAAGTTTAACTATGATAATTATTTCAGCAGATTGGAAACACTAATTGCAAATTATGGTGCAATAAATAATGTTTTAGGTCTTAAACAAAATCTGAAAATCATTTCGGAAAATCTGAAGGGTTTAAACTTTGGAATTGAAGTATACTCTGATAGTAATAATTCAGATGTAATCGTTGCAAAACGACAGCCTGTTGATTGTGAAAACTGGTTAGGTTTTTATGCTCATTATGATGTTGAGACAATAGAATCAGAAGGATGGAATACAAATCCAAAAACATTAACCGAAATTGACGATCGATTATTTGGAAGGGGTATTGCAGATAATCTTGGAATAATTCTTATTCGTATAATGGCACTTGAAAGTTTATCAAAGGTCCAAAGTTGTCCTGGTTTGATTTGGGTGTTTCAAGGGGAAGAAGAAATTGGTTCTCCATTTGCTCACAAAATATTCCCAATGCTTAAATTACCGGAAGTAAAATTATGGATGGAAGAAACTGGCTATTTTGATTTAACAGGAAGTCGACAAAGGTTTTTAACCTTAAATGAGGATGATAAAGTTGTCGGAGTAAAAAAAATACTTGAAAAACATTTGAATGAAATTGATTTTACAACCTATACAGAAAATCGATCACTCACTAAGTTTGATAAATGTCCCTTTTTAAGTCACCTATTAGGATCTAAACCTTATCTTGGATTAGGGCCTAACGATGAGTATTCAAATATTCACAAGCCAAATGAATCGCTTTCCAAAATCACTATAGAAATTAATTTTAATCAAACTTTAGATTTGATCCATTATTATGCGAACTAGCTCGTTAATAAATACTCTTTTAATCTCAACAAAACCTCAATATCAGTGTATATAGGGTTCGAAATATCGCATTTGGTTTCCACTGCAAAATAATATAAATCACTGTATATTAATCATTTATTAGAGTTTGTTTTTATAAGTGGTCGGTTTAGTGGTCGGTTTTTGCGATTCAACTACTAAATACTGCCTTTTTAATACGCGCTTATGACTACCAAAAAACCTTTATTTTTACATTGTCCGGTTCCGTAAATGTTCTGAATTTCTAAAAAGTTGGTAAATTGTTTCTGTTTTCTTTCTGTTTTTTAAACAATATGCTTCCCTTTGTCCATATTTTAGTGAGGTTTCTGCAGATTAAGACTGTTTCCTGAATCATTTGTTTGAGGTTCGAAATGGAAAGGTCACATTGCTCCATTTCTTTCTGAATCAGCTGTAGCTCCTCCCTCAATTTTGAACTTAAACGTTCGTAGATTTCCTTGGTCATTTTCTCATTAATAAATTCTTTTCCTCCAGCTTGTCCATTTTCCTTTTTAATTCAGCCCAGCAAATATCGAATTTTTTTTCTGTTCGTTGTCTTGGTTCGTTTTGGTTGATTTTTTTCTCAAGCTATTTCAGGACAAGACACTCTTTTGCATTTTTCAAACGCAATTTTTGTTTTTCATTCTGCCTAAAAACAACTTCTAATTCTGATTCATTATTATTGTATTGTTGCAATTTTTCTTTTAACACCGCAGAAGTCAGGAATATTATTGAACTGCTAACAAATGTGTACTTTAGCTGAGAAAAAGAATAAGCCTTTGCTATTGAAATATAATTATCAAAAATTGTTTAACCTTGATTATATCTATTAACAACATTAACAATTTTGTAACACTATTAATTTTTTATGAGATTCCTATTTTACGATTATGATTAATAATTCCATTTTACCATTTACAAAACAAATTGCCTATTCATTTGGTATGTTGGGCTGGAGCGTAATGATAAATGTGATAAGTGTTATCCTTATTTACCTGTATATACCTCCTTCCAATAGTGATTTGCCTATACTGATTTCACAGGCAACCATATTTGGCATTTTCAATATTATTGCAATTATAGCAGCAAGCGGACGTTTGGTGGATGCAATTTACGATCCTCTCATTGCCCAATTCAGTGATAAAAGCAACAATAAAAAAGGAAGAAGAATTCCGATTATGAAAATTGCTATTATTCCTTCTATGATTTTTTGTTTTTTGATTTTTTATCCGTTAGTTCCAAAAGAAAGCTCATTGAACGTAATTTGGCTGAGTCTAATGTTAGTATTGTTTTATGTTTCCAGCACATCGTTTATTATTCCATACAATGCATTGCTTCCCGAACTTGCTCCTACATCAGAGCTTAAGGTTCGATTCACTACATTGCAATCAATTGGTTATGTAGTAGGAATTGGCGTTTCTTCCAATGCATTCAACATTTGCGATTGGATTCAGGAATCTTATCATATTACAAATAGAATAATGGCATTGCAAATAACAGTATTCATATTGGTTCTGTTTGCAGGTTTGTGTATGGCAATTACCGTTTTTTCTATTGATGAAAAAAAATATTGCAAGAGCAAACCAAGTTCTGTCCCATTATTATCTGCACTTAAACAGGCATTTTCCAATAAAAGTTTTTTACTATTTATAACAGCCGATTTTTCGTATTACGTGGCGGTAACTATTATTTCATCCGGATTAATGTATTTTCTTACTGTGCTATTGCAACTTCCGGAAACATTAGGAAATAAATTAATTATTACCATGGTGTTGGTTTCCTTTTTGTTTTACCCGATTATTAATTTTATGTCTAAAAAAATTAAAAAAAAAGTAATAATAATAATATCTCAGGTAATATTATCTCTTGTCTTTTTAGGAGTATATTTTTTAGGAAAAGGAACTATCAATCCTGAAATCCAAATCTATTTGCTCATTTGTTTTGCAGCAATTCCGCTTGCATCATTGAATATAATACCAAATGCATTACTTGCTGAAATTATTGAAAAAGATTCGAAAGAAAGTGGTTCAAATAAAGAAGGAATTTATTTTGCAGTTAGATACTTCTTTGTAAAAATTGCTCAAACTATTGGCATAGCACTCTTTGCAATGTTTTTGATTTATGGGAAGGAGATAGGTAACGATGCCGGAATAAGATATAATGGAATTATGGGTTTCGTTCTCTGCTTATCAGCCGCTCTTATTTTTACAAGATTTAAGGAGATTAACCCCAAATAATATTACCAACTGATGTTGTTTGGCCGAACATAAATCATTTGCATTACATTAATGTTTCGCATTTCAAATGCTGCTTGGCAATAACATAAATAATAATTCCACATACGAATAAAGTTTTCATCAAATCCTAGTTTCCTTATTTTAGATTTGTTAGCATTGAACTGTTCAAACCAAATACTTAATGTTTTTGAATAATGTAAGCCAAGGTCTGTTAAATCAACCAATGTTAAATCGCTTGTGTTATTTATTGATTTATTTATTTCACCCACTGAAGGAAGCAATGAGCCAGGGAAAATATATTTTTGAATCCAGTCTACACCTGTCCTCAATTTATCAAATCGAGAATCAGGGCAAGTAATAACCTGCAATGCCATCACTCCATTTTTATTTAATAGTTCAGCACATTTTTTAAAAAAGACATCATAATATTTAGCTCCTACTGCCTCCAACATTTCAATAGAAACAATTTTATCAAACCTTCCTTCTACATTTCGATAATCTTTTAAAAGGACCGTAATCTTCTCCGAAAACTTTTCTTCTTTTACTCTATCTGTTGTGAATTTGAATTGTTCTTCTGAAATGGTAATAGTTGTTACTTTGCAGTGATATTGATTAGCAATATAGATGGCATTACTCCCCCAACCGCTTCCGATTTCCAGAACATGATCCGTTTCTTTTAATTTCATTTGTCTACATAACCTATCATATTTATCAATCTGCGCCTGATGCAAAGAGTTATTCTGTTCTTTAAAATATGCACTAGAATAAGTCATAGATGGGTCAAGAAATGAGGCAAAAAAATCATTACTCAAATCATAATGTTTAGCAATGTTTTTTTTAGATCCTGTTAAATTATTCACCCTTTTTAAATGAAATAATTTATTAAGAAATCGTAAACCATTTAATGCAAAATGTTGTGTTTCGCTTCCCGAAACAGTAGGAGCATTTTCAACATTCAAAAGAAACCATTTAATAACATTTGTAATATTATCTGTATCCCAATCACCATCAACGTAACTTTCACCAAAACCAATATCACCATATAATAAACAACGTCTAAAAAAATCATTGTTATAAACATTTATGGTGGCAACAAAAGAAAAATCATCATTTCCTATCTGAATCTCTTCTCCATCAGGTAAAGTTAATCTCAATTTTCCCAACTCCATTTTGGAGAGAATTTTTACAATTATATTTTTATAAATGCCTCTTTGTTTTTTTAGGGTTAATGTTTTTTGCATTGAAGATATTTCTTTTATACTTAATACTTTTTATATACATCTTTTTGTAAGTCCATATTTTCAGACTTTTTATGGTAATGAATCTTTTTTATCCAAAGAAGTAATGCATTCCAATGTATCAAAGATATAATTTTTAAAGTAATGAATGGAAATCGAAAACTATAAATAAGCAAATTAAAATTATTTAAAGTTTTTTTATTCCCCATTAATGTACTAAGAAATATCTTTTTTTCATTTTTGTAATCATCTATTTTAATATTTAATTTTTCCTTTGGAATTTCCAGTCTGAAATCAAAAGTATTATCATGATCTATAAAAGGAGAAACATAAAAATATTTCTTTGTATTAAAATGAAACAAGTCACCTGTTAAATTTTCTTTTCCAACAAAGAAAGGCTTAATCTCACCAAAAGTATTACCCACTTCTGCAACAACACAAAGCGGGCTATTTTTTTCATCAAAACAAAAATAAAAAGAAACGGGATTAAAATTATAGCCTAGTACATTCAGGTTGGTGAGAAGCATTATTCTACCATTTTCAATATTTATTTTATTGTTCAGAAGATATTCCCTTAAATGTTCTTTAGTCGATTTAGTTCTATCCGGATTTTCTCTTGGAAGCTGAATATGTTCATTATCTCTAAAGCTAAAAAAGTTGAATTTGTTTCTACTTATCATCCAGAGTTGTTTTGTTAATAAGTCCAATTCATCCAAATCAATATAAAACATAAACACATTGTATTGAAACCAATGCTTTTTGGGTTCCAAACGATGATGCATTACTTTTGCTTTATATAGACAACTTTCCACTATTATAAATTTTCACATAAACTCACTGCACTTTCAAAGGCATCCTCATGAAAACCATAGTTAAAATAACTTCCGCAAAAATACAAAGTATCATTTTTGTTTAGCTGACTTAATTCTTTTTGAGCTTTCATTGCATCAATATCGAACAAAGGGTGTTCATAATGAATTTCTCTGATAATTTTGTTTGAATCAATGCTATTTTCAAAAGGATTGATGGAAACAAAGTAATTTTTCTTTTTTGAAACCTGCTGCAGATTATTCATCCAATAAATGGTAGTAGGAATATTTTTTCCATTCACGTTTTCTGTTTTGTAATTCCAGCTACTCCATACTTTTCTGTTTTTGGGCATCACTGATTCATCTGTATGTATAATAGCATTATTTTTTTGATACCTGAAAGAGGATAATATACGAAATTGCTCAGATGTTGGATTTTCAATCATACGAATGGTTTGGTCTGCATGGGAAGCAAAAATCACCTTATCAAATTCCTGTTCTTTTCCATTTGCTAAATGAACCATTACTTTCTTTCCATTCATTTTAACTCTTTTAACAGCATTATTTATTTGAATTCTATTTCTGAAGGGTTCTATTAATAATTCCCGATATGCCTGACTTCCATTTTGCAAGGTGTACCATTGATGCTGACTGTTTAACCCGAGGAAACCATGGTTTTTAAAAAATCTGACAAGAGATACAATAGGGAACTTTAACATATCTTCCATTGGTGAAGACCAGACCGCAGAACTCATTGGAATTAAATATTTCCAGAGCATATCATCATTATATTTTTTTTGTTTGATATACTGTTCAATCGAAAAATCTTCATAATGGGGATTATCTAAAACCTCGATACTCTCCTTATTAAAACGAGCAATCTGCTTTAACATTTTAATAAATTTTAAATTAAAAATGTTTTTTCGCTGAGCAAACAATCCATTAAATCCTGAACCACAATATTCCAAACCACTTTCGGTATGCTGCACACTAAATGACATATTTGTCTTTTTTATAGGTGCATTTATGTTTTCAAATAATTTACAAAGATGAGGATAAGTTTGAAAATTGAAAACCATAAAACCGGTATCTATATAAATTATTTCATTGCCTTCTTTAACTGTAATAGTATTGGTATGACCACCAATGTAATCATTTTGTTCAAACATGGTTAAATCATATTTATGCTGCAATAAATGAGCGCAACCCATTCCGGCAATACCTGTCCCAATGATAGCTAGTTTTTGCAATTTTATTTTTTTACAAATAAATAATGATTCACCATCCATTCATCTCCTTTATTATATCCCCATAATTCAGCACAGGCCATATAAAATATTCGCCAATAAACCCACCATTTTAGTGCATTGGTTTTGCCATAAGTTTGTTCAAAAATTGGTGTGATATTTTTCTTATGTCTATCCATGTTTTTCAACCAAGCTTCAGCAGTTTTGCTATAATGACTTCCGCTTACCTGCCATTGTTTCAATATAGTTATATGGTCATTGAAATATAAAAACAGATTATTACTTGGCATAATTCCTCCGGTGAAAAAGTACTTACTCATCCAGTCAGTATCATCTTTTACTTCAAATTTATATGCAAAATCTTTATGTGTGAAAATATGGACAAATAGCTTTCCATCTTCTTTCATCATTCCGGAAAGCTTTTCAAACAACAACTGATAATTACGCAAATGTTCGAACATTTCGACAGAAACTATTCTGTCAAATTTTTTATTAATTGAAAAAGTGTTTATATCAGCAGTGATAACTTGCAGGTTATTTATCTTTCTTATTTTAGCCTGTTCATCAATGTATATCTTTTGTGTAGCCGAATTAGAAACTACATTAAAATTACTGTTTGGAAATTTACCTGCCATAAATAAAGAAAGCGAACCCCAGCCACAACCAAGTTCCAGTACCATTTGGCCATCGGTCAGTTCAGCACGGTTACAGGTTAGTTCCAACATATCCCTTTCCGATGTATCTATATCTTTAACTCCTTCATTCCAGTAACCACTACTGTATTTAAGATGTTTTCCTAAACAGTATTGATAAAATTCAGTTGGCACTTCATAATGCTGTTCATTGGCTTCCTTTGTATTTACTGCAATCGGAGATGCTTTTAATGCTTCAATCAGGCTAAGAAAATGAAGGCGCTGCGCATCAGCATCTTCTTTTTTTTCTTCCTGAAGACGTTGTTTCAGTAATTTTCGAATTCCGAAACGGATTAAAAAATCGGGTAGTAAATCTTTTTCGAGGAGAAAATTGTAAAACATAAAAGGTTTTTGAAGAACTAATTAATTTTCTTCTTGAACCAGGGTACAAATGCACTGGTGGATAGCTGATATTTTTTATAGAGTTCTCCCTTGGTCCGAATGGCTTGTTCTTCGGTCATTGGTATTCCGGTAACTTTAAATATCAAATACCCAATAGCTAAAGGACATACCACTGCAATAGCACCATAAGGACTTGCCAAAGCAAAAATGAGAATTGAAACCCAAATCATTAATTGAAAAAAATAATTGGGATGACGAGAATAATTCCATAATCCATATTCACATACCTTTCCTTTATTACTGATATCTTTTTTAAATTGTTGTAACTGCCTATCGGAAATACCTTCGCCAATAATGGATAATAAACATAAAGAGGCACCTATGATTTCTAAATCCGAAATTTCTTCTGATGTATTAGCAGCAATAATAAAATAAGGAATTGCTAAAAACACATTCGACACAGCCTGCATCTGAAAAAAAATAAAAAACTTTACATTTTCATTCGGACTCCATTCACTTCTCAATTGTTTGTATCGTCCTTCCTCCTCATTCAGGTGAGCACCCACTCTTTTTAATAAATAAATTCCTAATCGCAGACTCCATAGGGCTGCCAGAGAACATACCAAAACTTTACGAATAATATTTCCATCTGCGAGAAAATAGACAATAATGGCAATTACAAGAAAATTAAATGACCAAAAAATGTCCACTACCCCGGCATTTTTTATTCGTTGAGCCCATATCCAAACCACGACCATTATAATCGAAACTGAAATAAAAGAAACGAGTGGAAGTAATATAAATGGATTCATATGATATTAAAATATCAATTTATTTTCTTAGATGAATAATGCGTGTAAAATTCAAAATTCTGATAATAGGATAAGAAGGATCAAACTCATACCATTTCTTTGCAAAGTTAATACTGTTGGGGCTTTTATGATGATTGTTCTGAAACAATTCGCCCATCATCAGAAAGTCGAAAGGCAATGTGTTTTTACTATGGTCGTTGTTTGAATAATTGGAATAACCATATTTATGACCACACCAATTGACAATGGCACCATGAAAAGGACCCATAAAAAAATGAACAGGCAATAATAAAAACATCCACCAGCTGGTAGCAAAATGTATATAAAACAAAACATATAAGGCAGCAAAAAGAATTCGCACCGTCCACATATCACTAATTTTATCCAACAATTTCCATTCAGGATAGTTGCCCTGAAATGCTTTTTCGGGTTCAATTTTAAACTTAGAATAATTGATATAAATATCTTTTGTTTGCATTGTCATTTGCCAGATATCTTTAAAGAAATGAGGGGAATGAGGATCTTTTTCAGTATCGCTATATGCATGGTGCATTCGGTGCATAATAGCATAAGCACGTGGATTAAGAAAAGATGTACCTTGAGTAATGAAGGTAAAGAAATAGAAAAAACGGTCCCAAAATTTATTCATCGTAAACATTTTATGCGAACAATAGCGATGAAGAAAAAAAGTTTGAAAAAAAAGGGATAGAAACCAATGGGCAATAAAAAACAAAAAAATAGTCATATTAATGTTTGAATATATTTATTTGTCTGAAAAAAGAATCCTTCAGATCGTGCAAAAGTAGTAAAGAAACCTAATATTGTTTAATTTTATTTTTAAAATTAAAATTTATTTCAAAAGACTGAATTGATAGTGCTTATGTCGTTAAATCGTAGATTTAATAGTTTAATACTTAGAGATTAAATAAAATTTAGGCTAATAAAAAAATGCCCCCGTTAAGAATAGCGTGCAGTGTACTGCTTAACAAGACGTCCCGCCTTTTTTAATTTTATTTATATATTTGTAAAGAATTATTAAATTCCTAGGACATGTTAAATGAAACGAGCTGAAAGTTAAGACTAAAAGAAGAATTACAAAACTCGAATTTTTATGACGCTTGATAAATAAAAAAAATGTTTCGAACCTTTCACGTAAGCATCACAATCATTGAGCTATTCAATAAAATTGGGGTATCTATTTAAGATTTTTTTTAAAATAATTGTGATACTTATAAATTAGATTTTATTGTAAATTTAGGACTTGAATAAAGTATGTTTTTTGGAAAGTATAATATTACACTAAAGAATTTGCTTAACCTAAATTATTCATTCTGTGCTAAGTGTTCTTTCAATTTTAGCAAAATATTAATATCTTTATAAAAAGAGTTCGAAATTTGGTCAGTGGACTCCACTCCACAGGAAAGCACACCAAATTCGGTGTGCTTTCTTTTTTTACTTCCTTTTAAAGTCTTGTCATTACTACAGATCATTGACATTACCCTGTTCATTTTCAGAGTTCGAACTTTATTATTATCAAAAATCAACTTCGAGGGAAATATCGAACTCACTATATGTTGTTTTGTGGCTGTATCTGTCTGTTGATAGGTTGATTCAAGGTTTGAAAGGAGTTCGACAACATCATCAATTTTAGAATCCAGATTCTGAATTCCGGAACTTATATTACTCAACTCACAAGTTAACTCAGTAATCTTCTCTTCAATTTCAATTCTCATTTCTTTAAATTCGTTTGCTGTGATTTCTCCATCAAGCATTAAGGTTTTTGCATTTGCAATTCGTTGTCTTTGTTTTGCTATTTGTTTATTTACCGAATCCAATTCTACCTTTCCATTGTCATTGTCTTTTTTTAGTTTTGTCTTAACCAAAGTAGAGAATAATTTTAATGTATTTGGTTTTGCTTTTATCGTTTTTAGCAAGTTTACAAAAGCATCATTTACGACTTCTGCTTTTTGTCTTTCCTTACACCCCTTAGTACAATGATAATATGGATATAGAGTACCCATTTTTCCTTTTGATAATGAAGCTGTCATTGGTTTATCACATTGCGGACAAATTAAATGACCTCTTAATGGAAACTCCTCTCTGATTGTTTTAAATGCGCTTGGCACCTTTTTTCTTCTTTCCGAAAGAATATCCTGAACTTTATAAAAAGTTGCATCATCGATAAGTGCTTTATGATTCCCATCAATCCATTCTTCCGGTTCACTTTTGTATGCTGGTATAAGTACCTTTCCAATGTATGCTTTGTTACGTAATAACATCCAAAATGAATTTCTTGCGCATTTTAGACCTTTTTTAAAAAGTTTATGTCTTAATTCTTCTATGTTATATAAACCTGTTGAAAACTCTTTAAAAGCTTGTATTACTAATTTTTCCATAATACCACCTTCTGGTGCAATTATCGGTCTATTGTTTTCATTGCGTCTGTTTTTGTAACCTCTAGGACATGCACCAAGCCATCTGCCTTCTTTTTTACCTCTCCGTATTCCATGAAATATATTTAATGCTCTGCGGTCGTTATCTACCTCCGGTGCAGTTAAATAAATCGCGAGCATTACTTTTTGTTCGGGTATATCTAAATCCAAAGGTTGTTCCATTGCTCCAACGATATTCCTCAATCAGCATATTTACAATGTATTTCCCTTCGGAAGAAGTGGGTGTTACTCGTAACAAAAATTCGTTGAACATCAGGCAACCGATAGCTTCGGACCAAGCATAAGTTGCCAGCACCTGTGTCACTTCTAATTTAACCAATCTCACTATTTGCTCCTTGCTTAGTTCGTTTGCAAGAGGGCAGCCGTTTAACGAAAACAAATATTCGGGGATATAAATTTCAGTATCCAAAAATTTATTTTCCCATGGAATGTATTCGTCAGGCAAAATCGGATGGGTTTCGCTTAATGAAACTAACCGATTTATTTTTTCGTCATTCGTAGAGTCAGACATCGAATTCTTTTTTTTGTAAATGTAGGAAAATTCATTTACTGCAAATAAAATTATTGAGAGCTATTTTAAATAATTGAGTTAATATTTTTAGTCGAGTAGGAGCACCTGCTTTTTTATATTTTTATTAGTTTTGTGCTTCAATTAAATTGCCATGGATACTAACGAACCCCAAAAACTCATTCTTCTTCCCGAACGAATAATTCATATTCTGTTAAAACATTTAATGCTTTTGAAGAATGAAAATGTGTTTCTCAATAATTATATAGGCATAAAATCTATCGAAAATCCAATTCCTGAAAATAGGAATGGTCCAATTTACTCCCTCGGAGGCATTCCCGAAAAAAGGAATGGTACAAACGATGTTATCGGAAGCATTCCCGAAAAAAGGAATGGTACAAACGATGTTATCGGAAGCATTCCCGAAAAAAGGAATGGTACAAATAATGTCACTGGAGGCATTCCCGAAAAAATGAATGGTACAAACGATGTTATCGGAAGCATTCCCGAAAAAAGGAATGGTACAAACGATGTCATCGGAAGCATTCCCGAAAATGAGAAGGGTATAAACCCCATTTTAGATGCCTTGCCCGAATTAAGCACGGATGATAATTCGAATAATCTGCTCTATTCTGTTTTTGAGCAGGAATTATTGAGTGCACTTCAGCAATATATAAAAGAAGGAAATGGGCAAAACACACTTTATTCGTTTTATGAAAATTTTTTGAACGCTATTTCCGAAAAAAATTCAATTGCTGAAAAATTAAAACTAGCAGAGGCAAACCTCTCGCTCGAAGATACACATACTCTTCCAAGTCAAATTACTATTGATAATGGTTCTATCTCAAAGGTTAGAATTGCTTTGCGAGAACATTTGCCACGTGTATCCAGGCGCGATTTTCAGAGAACTGTTGCTCGCGAATTGTTGTTTTTGTTCAACGCCCAAAAAGCAACAGGAGCGCAGCTACGCACTGCTTCTGGACTGTCGAAAGCAGGATATGCAAAGCATCAGCCTTTGCTAAAAAAATATGGATTTGTGGTGTATCAATCGCCATCTAACTATGTGCTTACTGAAAAATCGAAACACCTTTTGCTCAAACTATTTGGCGTGCCCAAAAATAATAACGAACGTATCCAATAAAAACATTGACACATGAAAACGAAAACAAATAGTTTTTTAAAAAATAAACTACTACTAATACTAGTTATTTCCCTTTCGGGGAAGATGACCAATGCTCAAACAGGAACATGGACACAAGTAACAGCTCATGCCCCGCACAGCAATTGGGGAGGGATGCTGCTGCTTACGGATGGCTCGGTGATTACAGTTGCCAACTCTACTGTAAATGGAGGAAACAGGTGGGACAAACTAACGCCCGATAGTCACGGCAGTTATGTAAATGGCACTTGGTCGGCAATTGCACCCATGCACTACCATCGTTACCCGTTTGCTTCGCAAGTGTTGCAAGACGGCAGGGTATATGTAGCCGGCAGCGAGTATTACACTGGGCAAAATAGTTGTGAAATTTATAATCCTCAAACCAATACTTGGACAGTAGTTCCAAATCCTCTAAATTATCGTTTTGGAGAAAACAATTCGATGTTATTGCCCAATGGCAAAGTATTGCAAGGCTTGGGCAATCAAGATTATCCTACCAATTGCGTTATTTTCGACCCCACCACAAACCTTTTTACTCCCACCGATTCCACTCATTTGGGTTATACCGTTGAAGCCACCTGGGGCTTGCTTCCCGACCATAGCATTTTGATGGTAGATTATTATTCAACAGATGTTGAACGATACATACCATCTCTAAATAGATGGATACCCGATGCACCTGTGCCAGCCAATTTAGATTTGTATGGCAATTCAGTAGAAATAGGAGCAGGGATAATGCTGCCAGATGGTCGTCTTTTTTTCATAGGTGCTTCCAGCCATACTGCTTATTATTCCCCTTCGGGAGATACCACTATGGGCACATGGCAGGCAGGGCCCGAAATACCCGATTCGTCAGGTGCTCTGGATGCGCCTGCGGCAATGATACTGAATGGTAAAATACTTTTTGCAGCTTCTCCTTTGCCTTCCGATGCCAATGGATATTACCCTTTTAATGAACCCACCCGTTTTTATGAATTTGATTATATCACTAACTCCATCGCGCGAACCACTGCACCCGGAGGGTTAGATTCGCTGGACCAAACCTGTCAGCTTTCACATTTCCTCAACCTGCCCGATGGCACTATTTTATATTCTCAAGTATTTACTCCCACATCGTCCACTTATTATGTTTACACACCTGTGGGTTTGCCCAATAATAGCTGGAAACCAACCATTGATGCCAATGGAGTTACTCAAACCAATTGTTACGATTTTAATATAACCGGTACTTTATTCAATGGTATCTCTCAGGGTTCTGCCTTTGGCGATGACTGGCAAATGTCAACCAATTACCCAATTGTAAGGCTTACATCTGGCATCAATGTGTATTATGCAAAAACCCACAATTGGAACAACACCGGACTGCAAACCGGCACATTGCCAACTTCCACACAATTTACGGTACCCATTACATTACCAAGCGGAACATACTCGTTGCAAGTAATTGCCAACGGCATTGCTTCCGACCCTTATCCGTTTATTTATCCTGTTGTTCCGCCTTCCGGCAATATCATTGGCCCCTCAGTTGTTTGTGGCTTAACAAATACCACCTATTCAGTAGCAACCGTTGCAGGTGCAACTTCCTACAATTGGACAGTGCCCACCGGAGCCACCGGAATGACCATCGTTTCGGGACAAGGAACCACCAGCATAAATGTAAATATTTCGGCAGGAACCGTAATTGGAACCGTTACCTGTGTGGTATCAAACGGTTGCGGAACCATACAAAGTTCAACACTTGCAGTTACTAAAAAACCAATGCCACCAACCACCATCACCGGACCACCATCTATATGCGGATTAACATCAGCAACTTTTTCGATTCCTGTTTTAGCAGGCGCAACCTCTTATCAATGGAGCACTCCAGCAGGTGTAACCATTGCAACTGGGCAGGGTACCACCCAAATCACAGTTACCATTGCCCCTACATTTGTTAACGGTACCATTACTGTTGCTGCTGTAAACGCTTGCGGAAGTTCACAAGGAACTACTTTAACAATAATTGGTAATGTGCCTGCAACACCCGGCACATTATCAGGTCCAGCAAATGTGTGTGGCATTGCTTCTTCCAATTTTTCTATTTCGCCTGTGGCGGGAGCTACAAGTTATGTTTGGACCATAGTAGGAGGGGGGAACACCATTAATGGTTCCAACTCAGGTTTGTCGGTCAATGCAAATTTATCAGGAGCTGGAAGCATTGCATGTGCAGCCATCAACACTTGTGGAACAGGTACAGCCCGAACACTTGTTTTATCAACTGCAGCTATTCAACCCGCAGCCATATCAGGTGTTTCCAGTACCTGCGGATTAACCTCAACAATTTTCACGGTACCCTCTTTAGGAGTAAATTATTCTTACAATTGGCAATTGCCAGCCGGAATGACACTATCTGCCGGAGGAGGAACCAATACCATTGTGGTAACCATAGCATCCTCGCAAGGAAATACTACTGTAACAGGAATATTAAAAGTATCAGCCACCAACAGTTGCGGAAACACCAGTGCTTTTAGAACTATGACCGTTACCAGATGTTTGTAAAACAAAATAATTTCAACCCTTCATAATCTAATTTTTGTTTCACATTTTACCACCTTCATCGTTAAAAAGCCCGTTTTGTTAGTAACAAGATATTAAAAAAGCGTTAAACAGATGCAACCTTTTGGCCTTAATTTGCGTCTTTATTAGTAGAACACCCTTCTTGAAATTAACGCTCCACGCATTACACACTCCTTAAATATATAGTCATTTATCTATTTTATCAACAATAAAGTAATAATTTAGTCTAAAAACAATTGTTATTTGGAAATTAAATCTACTTTCGCAGACCGAAATAAAAATTAACTTATCAACATAAATTATTAACAATCTTCAAATCAACCAAAAATCAAATCAAAACAAAAAACAAAACAATTAATTACTAACCAATAAAACAAAACAAATGAAAAAAATTACACAAAACAAAAACGTAGCTTCACCAATTTGGAGATGGCTACTATGCGCAGTAGTTCTTTTGGGATTAACTGTAAGTGCAAATGCACAAACAACGGTAACCATTACATGTACCGGTTCAGCGGGCTCTTTAAATTCTGGTTCAGTTAATTCGACCGGAACAAAGAATGACGGTAATATGACAAGTATTAATAGCAGTGCTAACCGCGGTTGGGCACACTTTAACCTTACCACTATTCCATCCGGAGCAACAATTACTGCTGTTACTGCAAATTTCTATACATATACCTCTACCTTATCAACAGCAGTTAATAATGTATATGGATTTACAGGAAACCCATTTTCTATAGCAGGTGCCACTCTTTATACTAATTGTGGCGCTGGAACTTCCTTTAATGCGACATCCTGGACAGCATCCGGCAATCAGGCAAAAGCACTAAACGCAGCTGGTATTGCTTTTATTCAGGCAAATATTAACGGTAATAACGCAAATTTGGGATATGTAAGAGGTTCAACCAATACATATAATATTGCTGGTTATCCTGGAATAAGTGCAACAGCACCAAGTTTAACAATTACCTATACAGGAGGTGCACCATGTTCAGGAACTCCTGCTCCAGGTAATACACTATCAACTGCTTCATCTGTTTGTAATGCGGTGAGTTTCACATTATCTTTTTCAGGGTCTGTAAGTGGTTCAGGAATTACTTACCAATGGCAAAAAGATACCGGTAGTGGTTATTCCAATATTGCAGGGGCAACCTCTTCTACCTATACAACTACTCAATCAGTTGCTACTTCTTATAAATGTTTAGTAACTTGCTCTGCCGGTCCTTCAACCGGAACATCTACACCTGTTGCTGTTGGTATGACAACTGGAGCTGTCTGTTTGACTTATTGTGGTGCTGCTGCAACAAGTACAATAGATGAAGAAATTTTTCAGGTCACAGTTAACGGTTCATCCACTCCTTCTGCTTATGCCAACGCTAATGGTTGCAGCACTGTAGCTCCCGGTCCGGGTTCTGCATTGAGTTTATATTCCAATTTCAGAACGATAAGTCCGCTTACAACAGTTATGCAAGGTCAGACAGTAACCTTCGAAATTCGAGAAAACGAATGTGACCAGGGAACACTCTATGCAAATGGTATAGGTTTTTGGATTGATTTTAATCAAAATGGGTTGTTTACAGATCCAGGAGAAGCAATATATGTATCAACAGCAACAAGTGCCTGCACAGGTCCATCACCGGGAGGTGATAAAGTAATCAGTGGTAGTTATACAATTCCTATTGGCGCAGTTGTAGGTACCACAGTAATGCGTGTTATGACTTGCGAAGGCATTGCAGCTCCTACACCCTGCCAGGTTTATACTTATGGTGAAACAGAAGATTGGTTAATTGCAGTAACCGCCACAACGGCATGTTCAGCAGCACCTGTTGCCGGAACAACTATTTCATCTGCCAGCCCATCTGCTTGCTCCGGAGTAAATTTCAATTTAAGTTTATCAGGTTCATCCATTGCAAGTGGACTAACCTATCAATGGCAATCATCTCCAACAGGTTCCGTATATACTAATATTGCCGGAGCCAATAGTATAAGTCTTGTAACATCTCAAACAACAACAACCTATTATCAATGTGTTGTAACCTGTACAGCAAGCGGAATGTCTTCTACTTCAACTCCTGTTTCGGTTACAATGAATTCATTTGTTAACTGCTATTGCTCTCCAATTTACTCTACAGGAACATCGGGTTGTTTTTATGGAGTGATTTCGAATGTTACTTTAAATACTTTAAATCATGCTCCACCATGTTTAAGTACATCTCCGTATGTTTTTGCAAATCCTGCATCCGGCAATGCAACAACCACTCTTATACCTGGTCAGACATATACCCTATCTGTCACCAGTGGTGCATATAACGGCATAGGTGTTTGGATTGATTTTAATCAAAGCGGAAGTTATGATGCAAGCGAATATTTTGATATTTCCGGTAATAATAATTCAACCGGAACAGCATGGACAGGTACTGCTTCTGTACTGGTTCCAATGAATGCTGTAGCCGGATTAACCGGAATGCGTGTCAGCTCTGCCTATTATTGCTGCTATCCTGTACCTATTAGTGCTACTGCAGCATGTGGAACGTGGACTTATGGAGAAACAGAGGACTATAAAGTTACCATCTTTCCACCACCTGCAACACCCGCTACTCCTATAGAAGTAGGAACACCCAATTGTATAACAGGAGGGGTATTGCAATCAACAGGTAGTGCGCCTTCTGGTGAAACTTGGTATTGGCAAACAACAGCAACCGGAACTAGCACTGCGCAACCCGTAAGTTCTAATCTTGTTATTTTAGTTAACGGTACATACTATGTAAGAGCACAGAACAATACTTATCTTATGTGGTCAACCAATTCATCGTCAATAACTGTAACAGATTTCCCGTCTGGTCCTGCTGCACCGAGTGTTACAACTCCTGGTGGTAATCCTGCCTGTACTTTTGTAAATATTGTTTCTGCAACAGCTCTCGCTGGTACAACCAACTATTGGCAAGGAACAAATTCGAATGGAATATCAATGGCTTCAGTAGCCGATGATGGTTCAATCAATAATCCATTCACCACTTATACAAACGGAACTTTTTATATTAATTCCCGTGATAATACAAGTGGATGTTGGGGGACTTCAACTGCAACCACTGCAACTGTACTTACAGGTCCTGCAGTGAATAATGCGAATGCCAACCCTTCTGTTGTATGTTCAGGCAATAATACTACACTGTCAGCCACAACCAACGTAATAGGAGCAGGGCTTGTAACAGTAGGTACAGGAACAGTTCTAAATACTACTACCGGTTATCCGGCACCTTATGGTAATTTTTATTGGGGTGATAGAGGGCAAATGTTAATCACTGCATCTGAACTTACAGCAGCTGGTATGAGTGCTGGTAATATTACTTCGCTTGCCTATAGTGTTACTGACCCAGGTACTTCTACTTACGATTACATTGATATAAGCATGAAGCTTACTGCATCCACAGCAGTTACCACTTCTTTTGATTTAACAGGTTTCACAAGTGTAGTAATCAGTAACACTTATACTCCTGTTGTTGGCTGGAATACACACACATTCACTACACCGTTTTATTGGGATGGAACTTCTAATATCATAATAAATACGTGTTCTTATCGTTCAACTGGATATATAACAAATGCGATATTTAACCAAACAGCTACTACTTATGCATCGTATCTTGATGTTCATGCTGATGGAAGTGCAGCTGCTTGCTCCACAACAACTGGTACAACCTATAATCAACGCCCTAATGTTCGCTTTGGTGCACAAACAGTGGTACAAGGTGCTGGTACTTTGGTATGGGTTTGGAATCCGGGAAATTTGAGCGGTAACACAGTTACTGTTTCTCCTATAGCTCCAACAACATACACCGTAACAGGAACACCTGGTTCAGGATGCCCTACCGCAGCAACGGTTTCAGTAACATTATTACCATCTCCAACCGCACCAATTGCTTCTAACCAAACACAATGTGGTTATGGAATGCCAACTTCATCGGTTGCTTCTTCAGCAGGAGGATTAGGCACAGGTCAATACAGTTGGTATAATGCTTCTTCTGGTGGTACTTTACTTCAGGGACCTCCTCAGGCACTTGCCACATATTATACCAACAATTTTGCTTCTGGTCCTGCAGGTGCTACCATTTCAGGTAATGCATCCATTGCTGGCGGTGTGTTAACACTACATCCGAATGCCGGCTCTCAACAAGGAGGTATTACCGTGAATGCAAGTGGTTTTAATTCCAACCAGTTTCAAATTGATTTTGATTTAACAACTACAGGTGCTGCTGTTAATAATATGGCTGATGGTTTTAGTTATAGTTTTGCCAACGATGCGGATGCGAGTTTTACAACTTATGGAGTAGAGCAGGGGACAGGTTCAAAATTAAGAATCAGTTTTGATGCTTATGGTACTATGCCAAACGGTCAGGGGGTTTACCTATTATATAACCAAACAGTAGCTGGATTCAGCAATACTGTTACAAGTTCTATGTTAGCTTATTCAGCCAGTACAAGCTGGTTGCTTGCAACAAACCATGTTACCACCTCTATTAACCCTGCAGGACAATTAACATTAATGATTGGTGCAACCACCATATTTAATAACGTTCAGTTACCTGCTGCTTATTTAGCAGCAAATAAATCAACCTGGAAACATGTAATTGCAGGTAGAACAGGTGGAATTTCGATGAGCACGGTAATTGATAACTTATTAATTCAAGCATCAGCACCATCTGCAGGAACTACCACCTTCCAAACTCCAATTTCAGCCACCACTATCTGGTATGTTAGCGAAATGGGTAATAATGGATGTCCAAGTGTTACTACACCAGTTACAGCAACGGTTAATCAACCGGATGCTATTGTAGCTTCGGCAACAGCAACTTCTATTTGTGGTTCGGGTTCTACAACTTTAAGTTTCAGTCAGCCCTCAAATACAAACGGAAACATTTACACATCTTCCACATGGACTGTTTTACCTGCTACAGGAGGTGGTATTTCAGGTTCAGTTGCTGGAGGAGCACTTCCTGGAACAACAACAGTTACCCCTACAGTAGCAGGTTCTTATGTTTATATGGTAACTGCCAACGATGCTGTTCAGGGCTGCAACACAACCGCAACTGTAACAGTAGGTGTAGGTGCAAACCCTGTTATTTCAGGAGTTTCAGCTTCACCAGTAGCGGTTTGTTCAGGTTCACCAAGTACGTTAACAGCTGTTTCGGCTGCTGCAGGAATTGCAACTATCGGTACAGGGGTTATTAATAATACGACTACCAGCTATCCTGCACCTTATGGTAATTTTTATTGGGGCGACAGAGGTCAAATGTTGATTACCGCTGCTGAACTTACTGCACAAGGTATGAGTGCTGGTAATATTACTTCCATTGCTTATGATGTTACAGCTGCCGGTACTTCTACTTACGATTACATCGATTTTAGTATGAAACTAACCTCGGCAACATCACTTACCACCACTTTTGATCCGACAGGTTTCACAAGTGTGGTAATCAGCAACAATTATACCCCTACAGTTGGATGGAATACACATACATTTACTACACCATTTTATTGGGATGGAACTTCCAGTATCCTTGTAAATACATGTTCATACCGTTCAACAGGTTATATAACAAACGCTATATTTAACCAAACTGCAACGGCTTATGCTTCTTACCTTGACGTGCATCAAGATGCGAGTGCTGCTGCTTGTACTACCTCTACGGGTACAACTTATAATCAACGTCCAAATACACGTTTTGGTGCACAGGTTCTTACTTCTTCCGGATTAACCTGGAACTGGAATCCGGGAAATTTAAACGGTGGAGTAGTAACGGTTAGTCCAACTGCTACATCTACTTACACTGTTCAGGCAACCAATATTGCAGGCTGTACATCAACGGGAACTGTAACAGTTAGCGTTTCTCCGTTAGTTGCAGGTGCATTAACTATAGGTGGTGTTACATCTTGTGTTGGTGTTCAAACGGTAACTGCAAATCCTTCAGCAGGAGGAACACCTTACACTTATGGCTGGACAGAAGATGGAAATACTTTTGCAGGAGCTACTGCTACCATTAATGCAAGTGCTGGTACACATACATACTTTTGTACAATAACAGATGCATGTAATACAACTGCATCATCATCATTATCTGTCACAACCAATGCTTTGGCTTCACTTTCTCCGAGTACAATAGGACTTTGTTCCGGAGCATCAGCAGTAGTTACTGCATTGCCTGCAGGAGGAACCTATTCCTGGTCAGGTGGTCTTGGCACAGGTCAAACAGCTACTGTAACAGCTTCTGGTACTTATACTGTAACAGTTACTTCAGGAACTTGTGTTTCTTCAGCAACAGCCACTGCATCAGTAACTTCAAATCCGACCATTACTGCGGGTTCTAACTCTCCTGTTTGTACAAATGCAGCATTAAATCTAAACGCAACAGGAGTAATTAATCAGCCAATTGTTGGTAATTATTCAGTTAATTCTATTCCTGTAGCTAATGCTTATGGAGGAAGTTTAACAAATGGAGCAGCATTAACTGGTGGTCCCGGCCAAACGGTTGCGGCATTAGGTGATGAAGGAAACTACAATGTTCCTCAAAACAGTAGTGGTACTGCAACTACTTTACCTTGGAACTTCAATTTCTTTGGAACAAATTATAACCAATTTACAGTTCATGCTAACGGACAAATATTGATGGGTGCTAATAATACCGGGGCAGATCTTCAATACACCCCACCTGTAATACCATCGACAGCCACTCCCAATAATTGGGTTGGTTTTTGGTCTGATTTAAGTGTGAATGCTGCAGGGCAAATTACATGGGATGTGGTTGGTAATGCTCCTAACCGTAAGTTAGTGGTAAGATTTTTAAATGTTGATTTCTTTTCGGCTTCACCTTTTGTAACTTATCAGATAGAGTTTAGTGAAACAACAAATTATATCGATGTGTACTTAATTTCTGTGAATGGATTGACAAATACAAAAGCAATTGGTATTGAAAATGCAGGTGGAACTCTTGGAATTTCACCTCCAGGACGGAACTCAGGAGCTTGGACAGCAACCAACGAAGGTTGGAGATTTGCTCCTCCTGTAGCTACTGGAACTTATGCTTGGTCTGGACCTAATACGTTCTCTACTCAGAATCCAACTATTGCAAGTGCAACAGCAACTGATGCAGGAACATACAACGTAACATTTACTGACCCTTTTGGTTGTACAGCAAGCACAACCGTTCCAGTAACAGTTAATCCTTTACCAGTTGGTTCAGCATCGCCTCAGGCAATTTGTAGTGCAGGAACAACAGCTGTTGCTCTTAGCTCTACTTTAGGAGGAACAACATTTGCTTATTCAGCAGCAATGCTTTCCGGTAGTACTGTTTCTGGTTTTGGCGGATGTACAACAGGATGCGGAACTTCAATTGCTCAAACCCTTTCTGTTGCAAACAATGCACCTGATGGAGTAGTTAGATATACTGTAACTCCTACTTCAGCTAATGGTTGTGTGGGATCTACCTTTACCGTGGATGTTACTGTTCATTCTAAACCAACAGGCTCTACTGCCAATGCTTCAATATGCAGCGGATTAAATACCAACATTGTTTTAAATTCTCCTCTTGCCGGTACAACATTTGGTTGGGTAGGTTCATTGTTTAGTGGAAACGTTACTGGATTCACAGTAAACGGCAGTGGTACGCCTATTGTTAATGCTTTAACCAATGGAACAAACAATGCCGCAGGTCAGGTAAGATATACGGTAACACCAACCTC
>CANIQT010000029.1 GCA_947469885.1 Bacteroidota bacterium | reverse complement strand
TCCGTTTGCGGACAAGCTACTGCTACTTACTCTGTATTACCTGTGTTTAACACTACCAATTACATTTGGTCGTTACCTGTAGGACTTACAGCATTGAGCGGTGCAGGAACTACACAGATAACAGTGAGCATTGCCTCTACATTTGTTGGAGGAAGTCTTTCTGTTGCGGCATCTAATGCTTGCGGAAGTGTACCGGGACCATCTATTTACATTACCGGTCACGTACCAAACATTCCGGGAACTATTTCAGGTCCAGCTAATGTTTGTGGTGTAACTACTGCTACATATTCAATACCACCTGTGGCAGGTGCAACAGGTTATTTATGGACCATTACCGGTGGAGGTGTTATCAACGGTTCTAACACAGGAACTTCTGTAAGTGTAACCTTACCGGGCAATGCAGCAGGAAGTATTTCGGTGGCTGCTACCAATGTTTGCGGAACAGGTGCTGCAAGAACACTTGCATTATCAATTGCTGCTATTCAACCAGCTGCCATTGTGGGACCTGCAAATGTTTGCGGAATGACTACAGCATCGTATTCAGTTCCGTCAGTAGGAACAGGATATACTTATAACTGGGTGCTGATAGCTGGTATGACATGGCCGGGAGGAGTTGCTCAAACTACCAATGCTATAACTGTTAACATTGCTCCTTCTGTGGGAACTACAACAGTTACCGGTATCTTAAAAGTATCTTCAACCAATGCTTGTGGTTTAACAAGTGCTCAAAGAACTACTACTATTACCCGTTGTTTGGACCCTATGGCAATGAACAACAATGTAGAGTCTAACAGTACAGCATTCTCTAACATCTACCCAAATCCAACATCATCAGAATTTACAATTGATGTAACTTCTGAAATGGACAGAGAAGTGATAATAGAAGTGTATGACATGTTAGGCAACATAGTGGTAAACAAAAAACACAGCATCGTTAGCGGAACGTCAGTGATGACCACCAACATCAATGAGTTTAAAGCAGGATTGTATTTTGTGAGACTGACCGATGTAAATGGTACAATATTGAATACGCAACGAGTGATTAAACAATAAATCTTTTTCGTCCGCCCCGATTTTTTCGGGGTGGAGGAAAAGTCTTAAACCTCCAAACTCGCAAAGGAGCGAGTTCGGAGTTAAAAATCCCTCCCGAAATTTTTCGGGAGGGATTTTTTTGTTTTAGATTGGTTCAGTCAGGTATAAAGTTGACAGCAACTAATTACTTTTCTATCAAAACCTTTTGATTTAAAGGTTTTCCTAAATGGGAATGAACCAAAGTAAGTGCTTTGCCTTGATGTCAAGCTAGACAATGCATCATAGCACTTACTATGCTTCATTCCCTTGCTAGCTAATGCGTCAAAGTAGTTACTTTGGTTCATTCTCTAGTTAGCTAATGCATCAAAGTAGTTACTTTGCTTCATTCCCTACATAGCTAATGCGACAAAGGACTTACTTTGCTTCATTCCCTACATAGCTAATGCGTCATAGCACTTACTTTGGTTCATTCCTTTGCTTGAGATAAGCCCAAAGCACTTACTTTGGTTCATTCCTTATTAAATAATTCATCAAAGTAACTGCTACCACCCATTCCTGAAATGGAAAATGTGAAAATGGTTACTTTTTGATGATTTGAAAATTTCTTTTGCGAAAAGTAATAATTCCGCTAACTATTATTTGCAGTTTTTACTAAAACAGGATTCCTGATTTGCAATAATTGCAAAAAAAGCCTGCTTTAAGGTTTTATTTTGGCAAATAAGTATTAATTACTAATTATTGAAAATGTGTAAGTATAAATCCGTTTTCTTAGGTTTGGAATGTAGTGTACTATTGTGCCATATTTTTTAAAAACAAACAAAACAAACAAACTAAACAGTGCGGAGTCAGCACTATAATCACTGACTAAGAACAAATGAAAAAAACAATTACAACAATCAACAGTTTCCTTAAAGGAAAAACAAAGAATATCCTTAGCGGGATAATGCTTGCAGTATTATTAATAGTATGCACAACAGGTTTTGGTCAAAAGGCGTTTATTTCCAATTCAGTTTCAGCAGGTGATATTTCCATAGTGAATACCACCAATAATGCCATTCTCTCACCAGTAAGCTTCGCTGGTGCTGGTAACGGCCACACTGGTATATGCTCCAGCCCTGATGGAACCAAAATGTATTTTGTAAAATCCAACGGACATCAACTAATTTCATTCAATGCCATTACCAATGCACAGATAGGTAGCAATTTTGAATTAGGAACATCAACTTTTCCAGAAGGTATATGTATAAGCCCTGACGGAAACAAGGTATATATAACCTCTTTGAACGATAGTCGGGTGAAAAAAGTAACTATATCAACTATGGTTTTGGAATACTCATTACCAAACATTGCAACTCTCGCGCAACATATATGTATTACTCCCAATGGAGACAAATTATTTGTTTCCAGAAGCACCGGCAGTAACAATGTGGTTGTGTTAAACGCTACTGATCTTAGCGTAATGGGAACCACTACTGCTGGCAATTCTCCTTATGGAATAGCCATGAGCCCTGTCGAACACAAAGTATAAGTTGCGAATTTAAGTTCTGGTAATGTAAGTGTAATAAGCACAGATCCCCCCTATACCAATATCCACACTATTACAGTTGGCACCCAACCCCGCGCCATTGCCTTTAATGCTGACGGAACAAAAGCTTATGTTACCAATAGCGGGAGTGGAACCGTTAGCGTTATAAATACGACTGACTATACCATTTCGCAAACTATAACAGTAGGCAGTACACCATGGGGTTTAGCATTAACACCAGATGGTGGCAAATTATATGTTGAAAATTTTAATTCGCAAACCGTTTCTGTAATAAGAACAAGTGACAATTTTCTTTTAACTACAATACTAAATATCCCACATCCACAATGTTTAGGTAATTTTATACAAAATTATCCAACTATTGCCAGTTTCACACCAACAAGCGGCTGTGCAAATAATGCTGATGCGGATATAAATATTACCGGTACTAATTTTACAGGAGCCACCGCAGTAACATTTGGCGGAACCAATGCACTTAACTTTGATGTTATATCTTCAACCCTGATAAAAGCAAGAGTAGGAGCAGGAACAACTGGAACTATTGGCGTTACTACACCAGCAGGCTCAGCAACAAGTACCGGAACATTTACGGTAAACATAGATAATATTAATCCTACTATTACGGCACCACTTGCAATAAATGTAACAACAAATGTAGGTTGTACAGCCACAGGTATTAATTTAGGAACACCAACAACCGCTGATAATTGTTCGGTAGCAAGTGTAACAAACAATCACCCTTCAACTACTTATTCTTTAGGAAGCACTATCGTTACATGGACAGTAACAGATGGAAGTGGAAATACAGCAACCGCAACACAAATTGTAACGGTAACAGATAATGTTAATCCAACCATTACGGCACCACCTGCGGTAAATACAACTACTAACACAGGATGTACAGCTACAGGAGTTATTTTAGGAACACCAACAACCGCTGATAATTGTTCGGTAGCGAGTGTAACCAATAATGCACCAACGGTTTTTCCATTAAATGGTACAACCGTTACATGGACAGTAACAGATGGAAGCGGAAATACAGCAACTGCAGCACAAATAGTAACGGTAACAGATAATGTTAATCCAACCATTACGGCACCACCTGCGGTAAATGCAACAACAAATACCGGCTGTACGGCTACAGGAATTATTTTAGGAACACCAACCACAGCTGATAATTGTTCGGTAGCAATTGTAACAAACAACCAGCCTTCAACTACGTATTCTTTAGGAAATACAACAGTAACATGGACCGTAACGGATGGAAGTGGAAACACAGCAACCGCAACACAAATTGTTACGGTAACAGATAATATTAATCCAACCATAACAGCACCACCTGCTTTATATGTAACAACAAATGTGGGTTGTACGGCTACAGGAGTTAATTTAGGAACACCAGCAACCGCAGATAACTGTTCGGTTGCAAGTGTAACCAATAATGCACCAACGTTTTTTCCATTAAATGGTACAACCGTTACATGGACAGTAACAGATGGAAGCGGAAATATCGCAACAGCAACTCAAACAGTGATGGTAACAGATAATGTTAATCCAACCATTATAGCACCACCTACAGTAAATACAACTACTAACACCGGATGTACAGCAACATCTGTTTCATTAGGCATACCTGTTACTGCCGATAACTGTTCGGTTGCAAGTGTAACCAATGATGCACCAACGGCTTTTCCATTAAATAGTACCACCGTTACATGGACAGTAACAGATGGAAGTGGAAATACATCGACAGCAGCACAAACCGTGATGGTAACAGATAATGTTAACCCAACAATTACTGCACCTGCCATAGTAAATGCAACTACTAACAGCGGTTGTACAGCAACAGGGGTTTCTTTAGGAACCCCTGTAACTGCAGATAATTGTTCGGTTGCAAGTGTAACGAACGACCATGTCTCCACAACATATCTGTTAGGAAATACAACAGTAACATGGATAGTAACTGATGGAAGTGGGAATACAGCAACAGCAACTCAAATAGTGATGGTAACGGATAATGTTAATCCAACCATTACAGCACCACCGACAGTAAATGCAACTACTAACGCAGGATGTACAGCAACATCTGTTTCATTAGGCATACCTGTTACTGCCGATAACTGTTCGGTTGCGAGTATAACCAATGATGCACCAACGGTTTTTCCATTAAATAGTACAACTGTTACTTGGACAGTAATAGATGGAAGTGGAAATACAGCAACAGCAACTCAAATAGTGATGGTAACGGATAATGTTAATCCAACCATTACAGCACCACCGACAGTAAATGCAACTACTAACGCAGGATGTACAGCAACATCTGTTTCATTAGGCATACCTATTACTGCCGATAACTGTTCGGTTGCGAGTGTAACCAATGATGCACCAACGGTTTTTCCATTAAATAGTACAACTGTTACTTGGACAGTAATAGATGGAAGTGGAAATACAGTAACAGCCACACAGATTGTAACGGTTACGGATAATGTTAATCCGACCATTACGGCACCAGCAGACATAACCGTTTGTAATGGAATGCCAATAATTTTAGGTAATCCAATAGGTTCGGACAATTGCGGAACGGTAACTTTTACCAGCAATGCACCCACTGTTTTTCCTGTAGGAACTACAAATGTATTATGGACAGCGAATGATGGACATGGAAACATTGCAACTGCAACACAAACTATTGTTGTAAATCCACTTTTAACATGGTATTTAGATGCTGACAGTGATGGACATTTTGTTGGAGGTGCTGTATCATCATGCACAAGCCCTGGAGTAGGATATACTACTAATGTTGGTATTGCAGGAGATTGTGATGATAGTAATAGTGCAGTTTATCAAACATTAACAGTCTATGTAGATGTGGATGGTGATGGTTATACTGTTGGTACTTTTGTTTCTGTTTGTTCGGGAGCATCATTGCCAAATGGCTATTCAGCAACATCATTAGGAACGGATTGCGATGATATTAATGCGTCTTTAACTACAAATTGTGTTGCGATATATGCGTATATAGCTAATTATGGCAGTAATACTGTTTCGGTGATAAATACAACAACCAATTCAGTAGTTGCTACAATCCCGGTTGGAGATGGACCTGAATCGGTTTCAGTTAATTCGGATGGAAGCAGGGTTTATGTAGGAAATGGTGTTTCAAATAGCATAAGTGTAATAGATGCATCAAATACTGTTGACGCAACTATTCCTGTTGGTGGTTATCCCTATGGAGTTTTTGTAAGTAATGATAAAAGTAAAGTATATGTAACCCTTGCTGGTCTCGGTCTCATTAGGGTAATAGATGTTTCATTATATTATTATTATGTTTCTGCTACCATAAATGTTGGAACTGAAACAGATGGCATAACGGGTGGTTTGGATGGAAGCATAATTTATGTAACTAATCCAAGTTCAAATAGCGTGAGTGTTATCAATACTTCTTCGAACACAGTTGTAGCAACAATTCCGGTTGGCAATAGTCCAAAGGGATTGTGTGTTAGTGTTGACGGAAGCAAATTGTTTGTGTCTAATTATAATTCAAATACTGTTAGTGTAATTGATATTGTTTCAAATACTGTTTCTGAAACAATTCCTGTAGGAGATCACCCCCGTGGAATATGCACAAGCCCGGATGGAAGTAAGGTATATGTTGGAAATCAATTTTCGGGTGACATAAGTATAATTAATGTTGTTTCTAATTCAGTTGAAGCTACAATTCCACTAGGAAATTATCCTATGGGCATTTCAATGCACCCCAATGGTAATAAACTCTATGTTGCGAATTTTAGTGGAAGTGTGAGTGTTTTGAATACTACTACAAATATGGTAACAAATAATGTTTCTGTAGGTAACGAGCCACGTTCATTTGGAAATTTCATTAAGTCGGGAATTACCTGTACAAAAGCAGACATACCAACTTTAAGTGCAAGTAATACTACTAATTGCGGAACGCAAAGTACAATATTAAGTGTTGTAAATGGTTCACTTCACAATGCAACTGATTGGAACTGGTATAGTGGAAGTTGCGGAGGAACATTGGTGGGAACAGGCTCAAGTATTACAGTATCTCCAACCGTTACAACTTTATATTATGCAAGAGGAGAAGGTGGTTGTGTATCAACAGGTTGGTGTGGAGATATTTCTATAACAGTAAACCCAATACCCAATGTTGGTAGTACAGCATCCGTTTACTCATTATGCTCTGGAGACAATATAACTTTGACAGGAACAGGAGCAACAACCTATAACTGGAGTGGGGGAGCACCAAATGGAACAGCTTTTACACCTCCTATTGGAACTACAACATTTACTGTTACAGGAACAAGTTTAGGTTGTTCAAATACATCTACTCAAACTATAACTGTTAATCCGATACCAACCGTGGGCAGCACATCATCAGCTAATACAGTATGTGCAGGCACATCCGTAGCATTAAACGGTACAGGTGCAACAACTTATAGTTGGACAGGCGGAGTTATCAATGGAACAGCATTTCCCCCGGCAGTAGGAACTATAACTTATACAGTTACAGGAACAAGTTTGGGGTGTTCGGCAACTTCTACTCAAGTTGTTAGTGTTAATCCATTACCTATAGGTAGTACAACCAATCCAACAATTTGTAGTGGTGCAAACAGCAATTTGACTTTAAATTCAACTGTATCCGGCACAACTTATAGCTGGACTTCGAGTGTAATAAGCGGAAATGTAATAGGTAACAGTAACTGCACATCGGGTTGCGGAAGTACTATTTCGGATGTATTAACTAACCTGGGCAATGTGCATGGTGTTATTCAATATGTTATTACACCTACATCGCCTTCCGGTTGCGTTGGCAATTCATTTACTGCAAATGTAACAGTAGGAGTTGCACCTGCTCAGCCTGTTATCGCAGGGCTATCTGTATTATGTGGTTATGGAAGTACTGTTTATAAATGTCCCGCTGTTGCGGATGCGACCAACTATACCTGGACAGTACCAACAGGTGCTACAGGAATGACGATTACTTCCGGGCAGGGAACTACTTCTCTTCATGTCAATATTTCGGGAGGAACGGTAACAGGAAACGTAACATGTGTTGCTTCAAACAGCTGTGGAAATAGTTCAATTGCTTCTATGGCAGTTTCAAAAAAACCTGTAACGCCTGTTAGCATTACCGGACCAACTTCCCTTTGCGGACAATACGGAAGCACTACTTATTCCATTCTTCCTTCTGCAGGAGCAACATCCTATTCGTGGGTTGTACCATCAGGTATGACAATAACTTTAGGTGCAGGAACAACACAGATTAACAGTGGTAATTAGTGAAACAAAAAACTCCCGCTTTGTAAAAAGGCGGGAGTTTTTTATGTTTATGAGATATTAACAATTTATCCTCAAAATAATTATTTGAATTACATTTGTCGCATAAACAAACAATCTAAACACGAATCCAAAAACAAATGAAAAAATTACTACTACTTTCTGCTTTGGCAGTCAGTGCGTTTTTGAACCCACTTGCTGCACAAACCACTATCACTATTAACCCCTCACAGGATAACACTATTTTCGAAACTCCATCCGGAAATTCGAACGGTGCTGGTGACCATCTCTTTGCAGGTAGCACAGCCGGTAGCTCCAAACGAAGAGCCTTAATGGCATTCGATATTGCAGCCAATGTACCTGCTGGCTCCACTATCAATAGCGTTTCTCTTGGTATGGTGGTTGATAATAGTGTTTCCGGTGCGTTGCCAATGACGCTAAATATCGTAACCACCAATTGGGGCGAAGGTGCTTCTAATGCAGGTTTGCCCGGTGGAAACGGTGCAGCTGCACAACCAAACGATGCCACTTGGCTCAACTCATTTACTCCCGCTTTGTTGTGGACAACAGCAGGTGGAGATTTTAATCTTTCAGCTTCTGCCACCACCAATGTGGGAGGCAATGGTTCTTATAGTTGGACATCAGCGCAAATGGTTGCCGATGTTCAAAACTGGTTAGATGCTCCTGCAACTGATTTTGGTTGGATGTTAAAAGGTGATGAATCAACCACTGCTTCTGCCAAACGTTTATGCAGCCGCGAAAATGCAACTGTAGCTAACCGCCCCACGTTAACCATTACATTTACTCCACCATGTGTTGTTGCCAATGCCCCTTCGTTGGTTGCTACTGCAACTACCATTTGCTCAGGAGGAACCACCATTATTACTGCTTCTGGAAGTTTAAATAATTCAACCACTTGGGTGTTGTACGAAAATGCGTGTGGAGGAACTGTTGTTCAATCCGACCCTTCAGGAACTTTTATCATCAATCCTACTGCCACCACTACTTATTATGTAAGGGGTGAAGGCAATTGTGCAGGTTCAGGTGCTTGTTCCGACATCACCATTACCGTTCTGCCTACTGCTTCAGGAACTCAAACCATGACCGTTTGTTTTGGCGAGAGTGTTACCGTTGGTGGAACTACTCATTCCACTTCAGGTGTTTTTATTGATTTGTTAACTGCCTTCAATGGTTGTGATAGTGCTGTAATCACTACTTTAACTGTTGGTCCTGATTTAACAAGCAACCAAACCATCAACTTCTGTGATGCTGGCTCGGTTACTGTTGGTGGCATAACACACTCTTCTAACGGAGTATTTATTGATGTTATTCCTGCTTTTAATGGTTGCGATAGCACAGTGGTAACTTCTTTAATCATTAACACCAGCGTTACCACAAGTCAGAGCATTACGGTTTGTCATGGCGATTCATATACCATTGGCGGAACAACACATTCAAGCACTGGTATCTTTACTGATGTGCTTACTTCCTTTACAGGATGCGATAGCACCGTAACTACTAACTTAACCGTGAGCAATGCCATTACTGGTAGTCAGGTAGTCTCGGTTTGTTTTGGAGGCAGCGTAACTGTTGGCTCATCCACTTATAGTTCTTCCGGTAGTTTTGCTGATGTACTAACCGCTGCCAATGGTTGCGACAGTACAGTTATCACTAACTTAACCGTTCGCCCTGCCATCACTCATTCTCAATCGTTCACTGTTTGTCATGGTGGATCGGTAACAGTTGGAGGTATAATTCATAACACAACTGGAATTTTTGTAGATCTCTTTACAGCATTCAATGGTTGCGATAGCACAGTTACAACTAATTTAACTGTTTCTCCTGCAATCACGCAAACTCAAACAGTAACCGTTTGTCATGGAGGTAGTATAACTGTTGGTGGTATTGTTCATAACACTACAGGCTCTTTTGTTGATGTATTAACTGCTGCCAATGGTTGCGATAGCACCGTAACTACCAATTTAACTGTTAGTCCAGCCATCACTCATACGCAAACCATGACGGTTTGTGCAGGTGGTAGTATAACTGTTGGTGGTATTGTTCATAACACTACAGGCACTTTTGTTGATGTATTAACTGCTGCCAATGGTTGCGACAGTACGGTAACTACCAACTTAACTGTTAGTCCAGCCATCACTCATTCTCAAACCATTACCGTTTGTGCAGGTGCAAGTGTTAACGTTGGTGGCATTATTCATAACTCCACAGGCATTTTTGTGGATGTGTTAACTGCTTTCAATGGTTGCGACAGTTCTGTAACTACTCATTTAACAGTTAGTCCTGCTATCACAGGGTCTCAAACGGTAACGGTTTGTAATGGTGGCTCTGTAACGGTTGGAACTATTAACCATACTAATACAGGTATTTTTACAGATGTATTAACCGCTGCCAATGGTTGTGATAGTACCGTTACTACTAACTTAACTGTTTTGGCTGATAACATTCACGCTCAGTTCTTCACAGTTTGTGATGCTGGAATGATAATGGTGGGAGGTTCCATGTACATGACTTCAGGAACATACACAGATACATTTACTGCATTCAACGGTTGCGACAGTACAGTAGTTACCACTCTTACTGTTCGCCCGGTTAATGCAACCACTCAAGTATTCAACATGTGCTCTGGCGGAAGTGTTACTGTTAATGGTAATGTTTATAATACCACAGGAATTCATATAGATATATTAACTGATATGAATGGTTGCGATAGTACCGTAACCACCGATTTAACTGTTGCTACTTCTATAGTAATAAATAACACCACCACCATTTGCGAAGGCGATTCGGTAGTGGTTGGTACTCATACTTACCTTACCTCAGGCAACTATACCGATACGTTTACCGCCATGGCTGGTTGCGACAGTATTGTTCATACTAACTTAACCGTTAGCCCTGCCATTACTTTTTCTCAAACCATTACTGTTTGTGCAGGTGGAATGGTGCTGGTGGGTGGCTCTATGTACATGACTTCAGGAACGTATGTAGATGTGCTTACCGCCATAAATGGTTGCGATAGTACTGTAACTACCAACTTAACGGTGCTTCCTGATAATGCAACTACTCAAACTGTTTCGATTTGTTTTGGCGATTCTCTTTTTGTGGGTGCACACTTTCATTTCACCACAGGTATTTTTACTGATGTATTAAGTGCCACCAATAGTTGCGACAGCGCAGTAACCACCGATTTAACTGTATTACCACAAAACACCGCTACTCAAACCATAACCGTTTGTGCAGGTGGTAGTATTACTATAGGTGGTAGCATTCATAACATCACAGGCACTTTTGTGGATGTGTTAACTGCTTCAAATGGTTGCGATTCTACATTAACAACTAATTTAACCGTTAGTCCTGCTATTACTGGCAGCCAAACGTTTAACATGTGTGCGGGCTCATCGGTAACAGTTGGAGGAACAGTTTATAATTCAACAGGTATTTATACTGATGTATTGTCTGCTGCCAATGGTTGCGATAGCACAGTAACTACCGATTTAACCATTTCTACTTCTATTACCAACAGTCAATCAATAACAGTTTGTTTTGGAGATTCTATTACTGTTGGAACATCTACTTATCTTTCTTCTGGTGTTTATACCGACTTGTTTACAGCCGTTGGAGGATGTGATAGTACTGTTACTACAACTTTAACTGTTAGCCCTGCAATAATGGCTACACAAACCATCACCCTTTGTTTTGGTGATTCAGTAACCGTTGGAGCGAATACTTATACTGCTTCGGGCATTTACTCCGATATGTTCACAGCCATGAATGGTTGCGACAGCACATTAACTAACACTGTAATCATCAACCCTGCTATTGCGTCTATGCAAACAGTTACCATTTGTGCCGAAGACACACTGATGGTGGGAGGAATGATATATACAGCAACAGGTATTTATACTGACATATTAGTTTCAGCAATGGGTTGCGACAGTATAGTTACTACTGACTTAACAGTAATGCCTGCCATTACAAATAGCCAGTCTATTGCCATTTGTGCAGGAACAAGTATTACAGTTGGAGGAATGGTTTATTCCACATCAGGAATTTACACCAATGTGTTTACAGCCACGAATGGTTGCGACAGCACGTTAACTACTGACTTAATCGTTATGCCTGAAATTTCAACCACACAAATGGCTACAGTTTGTGCAGGCGGAAGTGTTACTGTAAATGGCAATACTTACAACACCACCGGATTTTATGCGGATGTTTATCCTGCTGCCAATGGTTGCGACAGTATTTATTACACCGACCTAACTGTTAGCCCTGCCATAACAGCTACTCAAAACTTTTTGATGTGTACGGGGTCTTCTGTTATTGTTGGCACAAATGTGTATGATACCACAGGAGTATATGTGGACGTGTTCACCGCCTTTAATGGCTGCGACAGTACATTAACCACTAACCTTACCATTGTGGATACCATTGTGTTGAACCAAACCGTTGCTCTTTGTTTTGGAGGCAACATTACTATCGGAACAAACACGTATGATTCAGATGGTATTTACACCGATACGCTTACCGCTTGGGGCGGTTGCGACAGTATTGTAACCACCAATTTATCCATCATGCCTTTAGTAACAGCCAGTCAGTCGGTAACTATTTGCGGAGGAGATACCTTGGTGATGGGTACTTTTAATTATTTCACAACAGGGGTTTATAACAGCGCGTTTGTAACATCTCAAGGTTGCGACAGTATTCTTACTACTACTTTAACGGTGTTACCTCTCATTACTAATAGTCAAACCATCACCATTTGTGGTGGCGATACCTTAACGGTTGGTACGTCTGTTTATACCACAAGTGGAACTTACACCGATGTGTTCCCTGCTATGGACGGATGCGACAGTACCTTAACAACCAACCTAACTGTGACTCCCGTTATTGCTTCTTCTCAAACCTTTATTATGTGCTCCGGTTCTATAGTAACGGTAGGAGGAATGATGCACGACACCACGGGTATTTATGTGGATGTGTTAACTGCTTTCAGCGGATGCGACAGTACTATTACCACCAACCTTACCATTTCCGATTCCATTGTGGTGAACCAAACCTTTACTCTTTGTGCTGGTGATAGTATTGTTATCGGTGGAATTACTTACGATACCACTGGTGTTTATTCCAATATGTTCATTGCTATTGGTGGATGCGACAGCACCGTGGTTACTACTTTAATTGTTAACCCTGCTATAACAGCAAGCCAGATGGTAACCATTTGTGATGGACAAACCCTGCAAGTTGGCATCAATAATTACGATTCCACTGGGGTGTATATGGATGTGTTCACAGCTATGAATGGTTGCGACAGTGTATTAATAACCAACTTAACTGTACTAGCACCAATTGTTGATACCATAACCCCTGCATTCTGTCAGGGTGGCTCCATAATAGTAGGTACAAACACTTACAATGCTTCTGGTACTTACATTGATGTTTTAACCAGCTTCAACGGTTGCGATAGTACAGTTTTTACACAGCTAACGGTTTTCCCTTTACCTGCCATTTCAATGGTTGCTTTTGCTCCGCACTATTGTATTCAAGGTGGTGTCATAGCGCTTAATCAAGGAAGTCCTTTAGGTGGTATTTATACCGACAGTGGAAACGGGGTCACCACTTCTCCTAACTTCAACCTTGCGTTGGCAGGAGCTGGTATCGATACCATTACATACACCATCACGGATATAAACAACTGCACCAGCTCTATTTCCCGACCAATGAACATTGTTGATTGTACAGGAATTGATGAATTAACTTCTTCCGAAAACGTAACCATTTACCCTAATCCTAACAATGGATTGTTCAATATTTCTATCACCAATGTGATGCCGGGCGAATTAAACATTGTGATTAATGATGTAGAAGGAAGAACAGTCTTTGCTTCGCAAGAAAAAGCAGGAGCAGGGCTGTACAACAAACAAATAAATTTAGAAGAACTAGCTAAAGGATTGTATTACATGAAACTTTCGAACGGAAACCAAATAAGTATTCAAAAGTTGGTGGTGCAATAGTTGGGGTATTTATTACCAAGTTTCACAAAAATCCCGCTCTGTAAAAGGAGCGGGATTTTTTGTTGTATAACATATTTTCGTTTTTCTAAACATCAATTGCAAATTCAAACTATAGCCGATTACAAAGAAAATTTCACAACACCAATAAAATCGAATTTTGGTTTGTGTTTATCATTAGTTTTGTCATTACCAAAATCTAATCAATTTATTCAATAACCATAAATATGAATTCAAATTCATACCGAATATCTTTAAACACTCTTTTCTTTTTTCTTTTTTTTAGTATCCCTTTTGCTTTTCATGCTCAAGTGGATAAAGCAGATTCGCTGAAATATCAGGGTAGATATGCCGAAGCCTTGCATATATACGACAGTCTGCTCGAAGTGGATATTAAAACTGCAAACCTTAGAAGCCAATGTGTGGATTATAATAATATGGGTAATGTTTACAGTGATATTGGCAATTACAAAAAATCAACAGAGTTTTTTTTTAAATCAATCAAACTGGCAGAACAATTAAATAACAAGCAAATGCTTGCCTCGATATATTATAATATTGCTAACAACTATTTTAAAGCCAACAAACTTAATTACAGCATTGATTTTTTAAAAAAGGTAATAAATCTGCTTAAAGATGAAAAGAATAACGAATCAATTATGGGCTCCTGTTACGATATGATGGGTGGAATAATGACCGTTCAGAAAAAATTTGACAGCGCTCTTGTTTGTCACAATATAGCAGAAAAATTATTTACCAAATCCCAAAATATAAACATGCGAACCAATGTGTATGTTAACATTGCTAATTTGGGAATTGCCAAAAGAGATTTTAAACTGGCAAAAGAATATTCATTAAAAAGTCTGTCTGAATTTGAAGAGCAAAAAGACTACATTGGTGTTGCAGCATCGTATATCAACTTACAAGCTGCTAAATTCGGGGAACTTAAAAGCACCGATGCAAATTACAACAAAAGTTTAACAGAATGCGTTGCGCTGCTCGATTCGGCAATACTGGCAATTAAAGACATAAGCAGTCCTGAAACTTATCTTGTTATTTATCAGGACAAAGATTCATTGTATTATTTCCTGAAACAATTCGACAGTGCTTATTTTTATGTAAATAAATACCATACTTTAAATGATTCTATTCATGCAATTGAAAAAAATAAACAATTGGATGAATTGAAATTGCTATACGATGTCGAAAAAAAGGAACAAGAAAACCTGCTCTTAAAGAAGACTTCGGAAAATCAACACTATCTCGTTGTTATATTAATTATCGTACTTATTAGCATTGTTTTAGTTTCACTTTTAATATTTAGAATCGTCAAATTCCGAAGCCGACACAAAGCCAATCAGCTCGAACAACAATTATTGCGACTTCAAATGAATCCTCACTTTTTGTTTAATGCCATAAACAGTATTCAAAATTTTATCCTCAAAAAAAGTCAACAAGAAGCGTATGATTACTTAGCAAAATTCGCAAAACTAATTCGCATTGTATTAAACAATTCACAAGAAAAAACCTTGCTATTGAACCAAGAATTGGAAATGATATCGCTTTATGTCGAAATCGAACAACTTAGATTCAACAATAGTTTTGACTTCGATATTGATATTGGGTCAAAAATAAATAAATACAAAATCAGCGTTCCTTCTATGCTCATTCAGCCCTATATCGAAAATGCAATCTGGCACGGATTAATGAATTTAGGGTCCGAACGAAAAGGAATACTGAACGTTGTAATTTCAGAAACTAACCATGTTTTAAAAATTATAATCCAAGACAATGGAGTAGGGAGGGAGATGGCAAAACAATTTAGAAGCGAAGACCTTCATCAGTCAGTGGGTATGAAACTTGCCGAAAAAAGGTTGTTCCTTATTAATCAAATGCAGGAATTCGAAAAAGCAAAAGTAATAGTAACTGATTTGTACGACAGTAATAAAAAAGCATCAGGCACAAAGGTTGAAATATTTATACCCATAAATGGAAAATAAAATTACCGCCATAATAGTTGATGATGAAAAAAACGGAAGAGAAGTGTTAAGCACTTTGCTCAAAAATTTTTTCCCCGAAGTAGAACTTCTTGGCGAAGCCGAAGAAGTAGAAAGCGCATACAAACTTATTAATTCAAAACATCCTCAACTAGTTTTTCTAGACATTCAAATGCCTCGTCAAAGTGGTTTCAGCCTTTTAAAAAAATATGAAGAAATTCCGTTCGAAGTTGTTTTTGTTACCAGTTACGACCAATATGCCATCAATGCCATTAAATTCAGTGCCCTCGATTATCTGCTAAAACCTGTTGAAGTAAAAGATTTGCGCGAAGCTATTACAAAAGCCCGAAAAAGTATTTCGCAAAAAACAAATAGCAACGTGCAATTCATCAATCTCCTTAAAAGTATAGATTCCCAAACCAAAGAACGGAAAGTAGCCGTGCATGTTGGTGATAATGTAAAGTTAATAAGCGAAGCAAATATTATTTCATTAGAATCTGACGGTAGTTATTGCATCATCACAACCACCACCAACGAAAAATATACCACCTCCAAATACCTTAAAGACTTTGAAGAATACCTTGGCAACGATTCAGACATCATCCGCATTCACAAAAGCTGCATGATAAATGTACAACATATAAAAGTATACAGCAAAGGCGAGCCTTGCATTATTGAAATGATAAACGGACAAACATTTGAAATAGCCCGCAGAAAAAAATCGGAGATATTAGAGCGATTGAAAAAATAATCGCTCCAAATAATTTTTACCTTTTTTCAAGCAGATGATGGGTAAGGCCAATGTCATTAAGTTAAGGATTTAGTGTTTGCTAATTGCCACGACCTTTAGGTCGTGGGCAGATAAAAAGGCAAATTTGGCTTTAGCCAAACACCCCTATTTTTGGCTAAAGCCAAATTATTTCTGTTCATTTACCACGACCTGAAGGTCGTGGCAATTAACCAAATACTTGATTTCATCTGCTAAATAAATCCTTGACTTAATGACATTGCAGTAAGGCATCATTTCTGAAACAAGGATTTTTTACTTTTGAAATTCAAAAACAAACAACAACTCCAAGCATTGTATGGTCGCACTAATTCTTAAAACGGATTGTTAATTCTAATTATAACATTCAAATAATCAACAAGTTAATACAATACCACAACCTTTCAACCCCTTTATAAATCGACTATAATTCGCTCCCCAAACGACTAATAATCGCTCCCTAAACGACTATAATTCGCTCCCAAAACAACTAAGAATCGCTCCCTAAACGACTAAGAATCGCTCCCTAAACAACTAAGAATCGCTCCCTAAACCACTATGAATCGCTCTCGGAACAACTATAAATCCCTCCCCGAACAACTAAGAATCGCTCCCTAAAGAACCACCAATCACTTCCCAACCAACATAGATTCACTTCCAAACTAACTAAAAATCCCTCCCTATCCCCATCAAATTCACCCTAAAAATCAAAAAAAGTCCTCTAAAGGTCAGAAGCTGCCGAACCAATTTACAAACAGGTATTTCAGTAATAAATAGTACTTTTGCAACCAACTATTTATGATGTATAAACTATTTATCAAGCCCATATTTTTTCTTTTTCCTCCCGAAACAATCCATCACATTGTTTTTAAATTAATAAAGTTTTTCTGCAAAATTCCGGGTATTCCTTTTTTGATTAAAAAAATTTATACAGTTAATGATAAACGATTGGAAGTAAAACTTTTTGGATTAACTTTTCCAAACCGTGTAGGGCTAGGAGCAGGGTTCGACAAAGATGCAAAGCTGTTTGATGAGTTAGGATACTTTGGTTTTGGGTTTATAGAGATAGGAACACTTACGCCCAAAGCGCAGCCCGGAAACGAACAACCAAGAATGTTCCGATTGCCCCAAGATGAAGCATTGATAAACCGTATGGGATTTAATAATCATGGAGTGGAGGAAGCAGTGGCAAGATTAAGAGACAGAAAAACGAACATAATTATTGGAGGAAACATTGGAAAAAATAAAATGACACCAAACGAAGAAGCGGTGAACGATTATGAAAAATGTTTTGAAGCATTGTTTGATTATGTAGATTATTTTGCTGTAAATGTAAGTTCACCCAACACTCCAAACCTTCGTGCTTTGCAAGATAAAGAGCCATTAACAAAACTCTTGTTGAGAATAAAAGAATTAAACGAAAAATTATCTCAAGTTCAAAGTTCAAAGTCAAAAGCCAAACCAATACTTTTAAAAATAGCCCCTGACTTGACTAACGAGCAACTGGATGATATAATTGAAATTGTAAAAGAAACAAAGATAGATGGTGTAATTGCTACCAATACTACTATCTCTCGCCAAGGACTAACAACCGACAACCAACAACTAACCACTATCGGAGTAGGTGGATTGAGCGGAAAACCATTAACCAAAAGCTCTACAGAGGTTATAAAGTACTTATCTGATAAATCTAACAAAGCTTTTCCAATAATTGCAGTAGGCGGAATTCATACAGCCGAAGACGCCATAGAAAAATTAAATGCAGGAGCAAGTTTAGTGCAAGTTTATACTGGATTTATTTATGAAGGGCCAGGGATTGCTCGGAAGATTAATAAGGGAATTTTGAAAACATTATGATTTGTAAATTTGTATTTATTCTAATTTGTAATCCATGAAACTAATAGAATGTCCACGAGATGCTATGCAAGGCATTCACGAATTTATTTCCACAGAAAAAAAAGTAGCCTACATTAATTCCATTCTAAAATGTGGATTTGATACAATTGATTTTGGAAGTTTTGTGTCTCCAAAAGCAATTCCTCAAATGCGCGATACAGCTCAAGTGTTAGAGCAATTAGATTTAAGTTCTACTACTTCAAAATTACTTGCCATTATTGCAAATGTTCGTGGAGCGCAGGATGCTGTGGAGTTTGAGGAAATTACTTATTTAGGTTTTCCGTTTTCCATTTCCGAAACCTTTCAGCAAAGGAACACTAATTCAAGTATTTCAGAATCATTGACCAGAGTGGAAGAAATCCAAGATTTATGTTTTAGAAACAGAAAAGAATTAGTTGTTTATATTTCAATGGCATTCGGAAACCCTTACGAAGACGAGTGGAGCAGCGATGTGGTGATTAAATGGGCAAAACAGTTAGCACAAATGGGAATAAAAATTATTGCCTTGAGCGATACAATTGGTGTTTCTAATCCTAAAAGCATTTCTTATTTATTTTCAAAACTAATCCCTGAATTTCCGGAAGTTGAAATAGGCGCACACCTACACACCACTCCCGACAAATGGGAAGAAAAAGTAAATGCTGCTTATAAAAGTGGTTGCCGTAGATTTGATAGTGCAATAAAAGGGTATGGAGGTTGCCCAATGGCAGCTGATAAATTAACAGGAAATATGCCAACGGAAAATGTTTTGAGTTATTTTGAAAAAAATAAAATACAAACAGGAATTGATAAAGATGCTTTTGCGGAAGCAATGAAAATGGCTTCACTTACATTTCCAATAGGATAAAAAATGAGCGCAACTAAATTTCAGAAATTAGTAAACAATAATTTTCTTTTCAGATTGTATCTTCTCAAAAGTCTGCCAATGGCTTTTATAGCCAGAATAAAAGTAAAAGAATTGACCAACGAAAAAGCAATTACTACTGTTACATTTGGCTGGCTTACTCAAAACCCTTTTCGTTCCATGTATTTTGCATGTGAAGCAATGGCTGCCGAAATGTCAACAGGATTATTAATTTTAAATTCTATATACCAGTCGTCTCCTTCAGTTTCTATGCTGATTGTAGAAAACAAAGCAGTTTATTTCAAAAAAGCTTTAGGGAAAATAACTTTTACCTGTTATGACGGAAATCATGTTGCGGAAATGATTTTAAAAACAAAGCAAACTGGAGAGGCTGTAACTGCTGATATAAAGTCGGTTGGAACAGACGAATCGGGCGATAAGGTCGCTGAGTTTGTTTTCACTTGGTCAATAAAAGTGAAGTCAAAAACTTATTAACATTACTGGTTCGAAAATTGCTGTTGCCAGTGTATATTTTATCGTTACATTTGACAACAATTTTAAAAAAATACAGAATGCAAAAAGTAAGTTTTAATAATAAAAACAGTTTGTTTTTTAATGCGTTGAAAGAAAAAGTAGATGCTTATTTTAAAAGCAATAACATTCGTCAGACAGGAAACTATAAACTTTATTTCAAAACCGTTTTTTTGGTTTTATCAGTAGCAGCACTTTATACTGTTTTGGTTTTCTTTACTCCCCCCGTTTGGCTTTCTATTATTTTGTGTTGTACTATGGGCATCAGTTTGGCAGCGGTTGGGTTTAATGTAATGCACGATGGCGCACATGGTAGTTTTTCACGCAAACCTTGGGTAAACGAATTGATGGGCTATTCGCTAAATGCAATGGGTGGTAGCGTTTATTTATGGAAATACAAGCACAATGTAAATCACCATTCGTTCACCAATATTGAAGGTATGGATGATGATATTGATATTAAACCTTGGATTCGTGTTCATGCTGACCAAAAAAAATACTGGTATCACCGTTTTCAACATATCTATTGGGTAGTTCTTTATGGTGTAACCTATTTGCTTTGGGTTTTTGTTCAGGATTTCACTAAATACTTTAGCGGTAAAATTGGCGACCAGCCTTTCCGTAAAATGGATACCAAAGAACATTTTATTTTCTGGTTTAGCAAAATTATGTATATAGCCGTTTATATTGTGTTACCTATATTTATGGTGGGGTTAATAGAAACTATAGTTGGTTATTTAATCATTTCGTTTGTTTGCGGTTTTGTGATTTCAGTGGTGTTTCAGTTGGCGCATATTGTCGAAGATGCCACGTTTTCAACACCAGATACCAAACAATTTAAAATAGAAGAAGAGTGGGCAGTACACCAAGTACAAACTACCGCCAATTTTGCTACAAAAAATAAAATTGTTTCTTGGTTTACAGGCGGGTTAAATTTTCAGGTAGAGCATCATTTGTTTCCCCGTATAAGTCATGTTCATTATCCAAAAATATCTGAACTTGTTCGCGAAACCTGCTTACAGTTTGGAGTCACTTATCTTGAGTTTCCAACTGTATTGTCTGCTGTTCGCTCCCATGTAGTGCATTTAAAATATGTAGGAAGAAATTAGGAGAAAGTATTAGGTATTGGGTATTAAGACAAAAAGACGAACTTAAATTAGTTCGTCTTTTTTTATTAAAGCCCCTCAATTATCTTTACAAAATCAAATTGAATATCCTCATGGAGTTTTTCTAAAACCCTTTTTATTTTCTCTATCTGACCATTATATAAATTAATCATCGCATCACTTTTATGAAAGGGAATTCCTGATGATTTTAATTGTTGACAAAAATAAATTCTCAATTCCAGTTCTGTTTGGTGCAAGCCCGAATACTTAATATATTTATTGGTATAACGCAATACCTTACGAATCCCCTTTCGCGCATAATACATGGTAGAGGTATTTATCAAACCAAATAATTCTGTTATTTCTTTTTTAGTTTCTGCAACAAATTTTTGTTCATCGCTTAGGTCAAACAATAAATAAGAAAGTAATTCTTTGTTTTCCTTTTTATATTTAACAAGGCGCATACACACCTCAACGATTTGTTTTTTTTCTAACGAAACTAATTCTTTTTGTAGTTGGGAGACGGTTGAAGATTTCATTTTGTAAAAGTAGAAAAATAGTACCAACTTTATTGGTGTTAATATTTGTGAAATGAATTTTGGTATCATGTTTGCCTGTTGGTATTATTCGTAATTTCGTAAAAAATAAAAACCAGATTGTTATGACCAGAAATAAAAAACTTCTTTTCTTTTTACCTCTCGCTTTTGTTGCGTTAGCATCGTTCACATATATTATTCAATCAGATAAGGAAAGTGCTATTGACCAGGCGTTGATGCAGAATTTAAAAGTATTACATTACTCTCCGTTAGAAATTAATGATGCCGTTTCCGAAAAAATTTATGAACTATACATAAAGCGACTTGATGGTGGCAAAAAGTTTTTAGTTCAATCGGATGTAGATGAATTAAAAAAATTGAATCATTCAATTGATGATGATATTAACAAAGGCACTTTCAATTTTTTTGACAAATCGCTTGAAATAATTACAAGTAGAATTGAAGAAGCAAAAACATATTATACCGATGTGCTTACCAAACCTATGGATTTTACAAAAGAGGAAACAGTGGAAACGGATGGAGAAAAATTAAAATTTTCGTCTAGTAAAGAGGATTTGAAAGATGCTTGGAGAAAATCAATGAAATACAATGTGCTTGCAAAGATGTTTGAAATAATGGATGCACAGCAAAAAGCAAAAGAAAAATCGGATACAGTTCAGATTAAATCGAAAGAAGTGGTGGTGGTCGAAGCACGTAAAAAAGTTTTGAAAATGTATGATGATTATTTTAAACGTTTAAAAAAATATAATCGCAACGACAGGTTGGCTATGTATTTTAATGTAATAACAAGCATTTACGATCCGCATACTGAATATTTTGCACCTAAAGACAAAGCAGCATTTGATGCAGGAATGAGCGGACAGTTTTTTGGAATTGGTGCACAACTTCAGGAAAAGGATGATTATATAAAAGTGACCAATATTATTCCTGGTACTCCATCATACCGCCAAGGGCAATTAAAAACGGGTGATTATATTTTGAAAGTGGCACAGGGAGCCGAAGAACCTGTTGATGTGGCTGATATGCAACTGAACGATGTAGTTCAATTAATAAGAGGAAAAAAAGGAACAGAAGTACGATTGACAGTGAAAAAGCCAGATGGAAGTATCATAATTATTTACCTTATTCGGGATATTGTGGTTATGGAAGATACCTTTGCTCAATCAGTTTTGTTGAAAGGAAAAAAGAACATAGGATACATTAAACTTCCTGAATTTTATGATGATTTTAACGGTACAGGTGGAAGAAGTTGCTCGCGTGATGTAAAAAAAGAACTGGAAAAGTTGAAAGATGAAAATGTGGATGGAGTGATTCTTGACCTGAGAAACAATGGTGGTGGTTCGTTGAACGATGTAATAGAAATGGCAGGATTGTTTATTGATAAAGGTCCTATGGTTCAGGTAAAGTCTAAAACAGGAAGCCCAGAAATAAAAGAAGACCCAGATCCTTCAATAACTTATAGCGGTCCATTAACGATTATGGTCAATTCTAATTCTGCATCCGCTTCCGAAATTATGGCAGCAGCTATTCAGGATTACAAACGAGGAGTTATAGTGGGCACTTCGCCTACGACTTATGGAAAAGGTACTGTGCAAAGAGTGTATGAGTTAGATCCTTCCTTGCCTCCAAGTATGGCAAGTTTAAAACCATTAGGTGCAGTAAAGGTTACTATGCAAAAGTTTTACCGAATCAATGGAGGGGCTACACAGTTGCGTGGGGTTACACCTGATATTATTTTGCCCGACCCTTATTATTTACTTGATTTAGGAGAAAAGGAAAGTGATTATCCTATGGCTTGGGACGAAATTGCTTCTGCAAAATACAAAGAATTGAAACCCGATTATTCGGTTAAAAAATTAAAAGAAAATTGCGAAGCACGTATGAAAAAAAATACAGGTTTTGGAATTTTGGAAGAAGCTGCAAGAAGAGTAAAAAGACAAAAAGACAGTTCGGTAGTTTCATTAAATTTTGATAAATATATGACGGAGCAAAAACGTTTTAAAGCGGAATCCCAAAAAATGGAAGACCTTGATAAAGAACTAAGTAGTATTGATGTGATAACCTTGAAATCAGATGCTTTTCCCGCATCCGACACTGTAAAAGTGAATAAAGCAAAGGAGTTTCAGAAAACACTAAAAAAAGATATTTACCTGAACGAAACGCTAAATATTATGAATGAAATGAGGTAATTAATAATTATCACTTTGGAGTTGATGAAAAAATTATTGCTTCTTTGTTTTACTTTTGTCTCGTTGGTTGTTACTTCTCAAACAACCAACGAAACAAAAGTTTTTGATTCTCTCCAAGATACTTTGCTTAACATTTGTAAAAAAATGTATTCATCAAAAACCGATGCAGATAAAGAAACTTACAATGCTCAATTACTTACTACTTTCGAACAAGCTTTAAATTCTCCTAGTTCGTTCGATTATCCTTTCGATTCATTATCCATTTTAAAATACGTTAGTCTCTTAACCCCTTCCGACAAAAAATTCAGAATCATTACCTGGGATGTTCCAAAAACCGATGGAACCCATGAATACTATGGATTCATACAAGAAAAATTTGTGCAAGCAAAAAATGCGGGGGGGGGGAAATCGAAAACAGAAGTGATGCAGTTGTATCCCCTGATAGATAAATCAACCGAAATAAAAAATCCTGACAATGCCATTACTGACAACAAAAAGTGGTTGGGTATGTGGTATTATAAAATTATTGAAAAGAAATGGAAAGGTAAAACGTATTATACATTGCTTGCCTGGGACGGAAACGATAAGTTTTCGTGCAAAAAAATAATTGATGTACTTACCTTTGATGGTAATGGAACTCCACGATTTGGGGCAGATATTTTTGTAATGGAAAAAAAATACCCAAAGAGAATTATCTTCGAATATTCTGCTAGTTGCTCCATGTCGTTGCGCTACAGCCATAAAAAAGATTCTATTGTGTTCGACCATCTTGCCCCCGCCTCACCACAACTGGAAGGTCAATTCCAATATTATTGCAACGATATGAGTTACGATGGTTTCGGATTTAAAAAAGGAAAATGGAATTACGGAAATGATTTGAATGCCATTAATGATAAAGATGAAAAGGATAAATTATACCACAATCCTCACGATGCCAGCCCAAGCAGCAGCGGAAGTAACAATTACAAAACTGTATTCGATAAAAATGCACCAACTGGGGAAGGAAACAATGTGAAGAAAAAGGAAAAGAAGAAAAAGAAATAGTTTGTGGTTTGTGGTTTGTGGTTTTTAGTTAACAACAACCTTAAACCGAAAACCACAAACTATTTTGTTATTTTTGCAACCAACATTTCTAACAACAAACTAAAACAAACAACAAACTAAAAACGTTATGTCAAAAGTTCACAATTTTAGCGCAGGTCCTGGAATACTACCTGCTGAAGTATTACAACAGGCATCCGAAGCATGCATCAACTTTGATAATCTCAATTTATCATTGTTAGAAATTTCTCACCGCAGCAAAAACTTTGAAAAGGTGATGGACGAATCCAGAGCGTTGGTAAAAGAACTATTAGGATTAAATGAAAATTATAAAATATTGTTTTTGGGAGGAGGGGCAAGTCTTCAATTTGCAATGGTGCCTTATAATTTATTGCGTACCGATGGCACTGCTGGATACATCAACACAGGTGTATGGGCAAGCAAAGCTATCAAAGAAGCAAAGATGATTGGCAACACATTAGTGGTTGCTTCGTCTGAAGATAAAAAATACACTTATATACCTAAGGGTTTTGAAATACCTGATACATTAGATTATTTGCATATCACTTCCAATAACACCATTTATGGAACTCAAATGCAAGACTTTCCTAAAACCAAAGTACCATTGGTGTGCGACATGAGCAGTGATATTTTCAGTAGGAGAGTAAACGGAAATGATTTTGAATTGATTTATGCTGGAGCTCAGAAAAACATGGGTCCAGCCGGAGCGACTATGATAGCTGTTGACGAGAGAGCGTTAGGTAAAACAGGAAGAAAAATGCTTTCGATGCTGGATTATCAGGTACACATCAAGGGTGACAGTATGTACAACACTCCTCCTGTTTTTCCTATTTATGTTTCCATGCTTACTATGAAGTGGTTGAAAAAAAATGGTGGAATTGACTGGATTGAAAAAGTGAATAATGAAAAAGCATCCACATTATATTCTGAGATTGACCGTAATTCTATGTTTGTTGGTACCACTGCTATTGAAGACCGTTCGAAAATGAATGTAACCTTTATAATGCACAAACCAGCATTGGAATCTGAATTTGATAAACTTGCTAAAGAAGCTAATTTGAGCGGTTTGCGCGGGCATCGCGATGTGGGTGGTTATCGTGCATCTTTGTACAACGCACTTCCACTTGAAAGTGTAAATGCTCTGGTAGAAGTAATGCAGGCATTCGAGAAAAAATTTGCTTGACAAATAATTTTTATACAAATAAATAAACTTAATCGATGAAAAAACTAATTATACTTTTGTTCGTTGCTTTACTAAGTAATGCAATTATTGCACAATCCTCACAGGCATTTACAACATCGGGAACATTTACTGTTCCTTCTGGTGTCACCTCTATTACTATTGAAGTAGTGGGTGGAGGAGGAGCAGGAGGTGGCAATGGCGCAGGTGGTGGTGGTGGTGGTGGTTACGCTTCAGGAGTATATACTGTCGTTCCTTTAAGTACACTACCCGTAACCATTGGTACAAACGGAAACGGCTCGGTTGCTGGTACAACTTCGGTTGGTTCCTTAATTTGAGCAACTGGTGGAGCCAATGGAACTTCTATTGGTAATCCAAATATTGGTGGTGGTGGTGCAGGAGGAATTGGCATGAACGGAACTATTGCTAACAGAACTGGTGGCACTGGTGGTGGTGGATATTATACTTACTTTGGTGGTGGTGGCGGTGGTGCCGCAGGAAGCATTGCCAATGGAGGTACAGGTGGTAATACCATTGCATGGAACGGAACCAACTGTTTAACTCCAGGTGGAAGTGGCGGTTTGAGTGGCGGTGCACCAGGAGGTAGTGGTGGAAAAGGAGCAGGGTTTACTGATAATAATTGCAATGTAACCAACCCTTCTGGAAATGGTGGAAACTATGGCGGTGGCGGTGGTGGTGCCAATGGTAATGGTGGAATAGCCGGAACAGGAAACCCAGGATATGCTTTTATTTCATGGGCTAGTGTTGAAGTAAATAACTTATCGTCTGTTGATGTTATTTCTGTTTTTCCAAATCCTTTTGCAGCTAAAATAAATGTTCAGAATAGTAAAGGAAATGAAAATTATGAATTGTACAATGCTATTGGACAAGTTATTTTTATCGGTAAACACATTGAACAGAAAGATTTTTCTGAATTGAAACAAGGGTTGTATTTTCTGAAAGTGCCGCAATCAAATCAAACGATTAAACTGATTAAACAGTAATTCCATTTATAGTAAAATAAAATAGCCACGCCTTTAAGTCGTGTTAAAATGTATTAAAACAATTTGGCTTTAGCCAAAACCGATTGTGAATATTTGGCTAAAGCCTTTGATTTTATTTTTCATTCTTCACGACCTAAAAGTCGTGGCAAGTACAAATGACTCACTCCAATTTGTTGAACAGGTAAAAACTTTTGCGTATAAAGAAATTGGTATCGAACTGAAAGGTGATTTATTTACCAAAAGCATGGAAGTAGATAAGCCTTATCTCTATGTGTACGTTTCAAAGCCTGACAAAATTGAGTGCCCCAAGGAGTGTTACAATTTTATTTCCTGTAACACCGACCAAGAATTAGCTGACCAAAAAAGTAAAGAGTTTCAGTTAAAAGGATACCAAACCTTTTGTTATAAAACTTACGCCAACTCTTCTGCCATGCTGAACAAACGTTTTTTTCAATATCCCAAAGAAGCCGAATCATTTATTATTTTTCATGAACTGATACATAATTACATTTCTCAATTGGAAATAAAAATCCCATACGATTTTAACGAGGCGCTTTGTGATGTGATTGGAAATTATGGTACTGTTAGCTTCTTTAAATCAGATCGAATACTGGATGCAACCACTGCCGTAATGCAACTGAAACACAACGAAAATATTTACTGGTGCCTTAATAAATACATGTCTAAAATAAACGCAAAGCCCACAAAAGCGGTTTCGCTAAATAATTCGTGTAATAATATGATAAAAACTATTTTAACCGAATGTAACTTGTTTCAGAACGATAGATTTAATTTTACAGTAAACAATGCATATTTACTAAAGAATCAATATTACAGCAAAAATTATTTTCTGCTGAAAAAAGTTTTATTGAAACAAAAATCGATTAAAGATTTTCTTGAAATAATAAAATCTGTTCCCGCTGATAGTGATGCCTGCCAAAAATATCTTTTAAAATTCAGTTGAAGTAATTTGTGGTAATAAAAAAATATGACTACAATTGTACATTCAAAATTTAAATCATATAAAATGAAAAAACTTTTACTCTCTTTGGCGGTTGTGATTTCAATTGCTACTCTTTCTGCACAAACTATGGTTTGTAACCCTTCGGGGAATTTAATGATGTACACCTGTTACGATGGAGGTCATCTCAACATTAATGTAGATGCTAATATACCTAACTTAAAAATAGGTGTTGTGAGTTATGAAGCTATGACCATTACCTTGTCGGGAACCTACGTAAACAATGTGACTGGGATTGCATGGGCGGGATACAATGGTGTTAACAATCCATGTGGGGTAACCACTACCACCATTATCGGGGCTCCCGCAGGAGTTACTCCTTCCATTACTAACTATCCCCCTTCTCCTCTTACCAATGCAAACGGAAATGCTCTGATTGTTTGCGGTTATTCCTGTTCCAATACTACCAATCAAGGGGGGTGCAACACTATCGACCAAATAGAAGCTTACTTTCATGGGGTGTTTCCGAGTAGCAGTTTGTATGCACACAATGTGCAGTATGGTTGCTGGACCGGTACTCAAAATGTTTCGGCAGGTGGCACCTGTTGTACTGTGATGGTTGGTGTTTCCGAACTTTCAGATGCGACTGATTTTTCTGTATATCCTAATCCTGCCAATGATTTATTAGAAATAAAAATAATTAATAAATTAATTGGTCAAGTATATACTATAGCCGACCAACTTGGAAGAGTAGTAATAACAGGCAAACTGGAGGATGAAGATTCAATAATAAAAATAAATCAGTTGGCGGCTGGGGTATATATCTTTAACATCGGAGAACAAAAAATAAAAATAATTAAACAGTAATATTTCAAATTGCAAATTCAAACAACAAACAACAAACAATGAAAAAACTAATCTTCATCATCGCGCTTGTACTCATTGGCAGTAAATCATTTTCACAAGTTAATCTTGCATCAAAAATTCCACTCGACCCAAATGTAAAAACAGGAGTGTTGCCCAACGGAATGACCTATTATGTGATGTATAACAAAAAGCCGGAACACCGTGCCGAATTCCGGTTAGCAGTAAATGTAGGATCTACTCAGGAAAATGACAACCAGCAAGGATTGGCTCACTTTACCGAGCACATGGCATTTAACGGTACCAAAAACTTTAAGAAAAACGAGTTGGTGGATTACATCGAATCTATGGGAATAAAATTTGGTGCCGATTTGAATGCTTACACCAGTTTTGACGAAACCGTGTATATGCTCCAAATACCTACCGATTCTGTTCACATCATTGACAAAGCTTTCCAGATATTTGAAGACTGGGCGCATAATCTTTTGTTCGATTCATTAGAAATAGATAAAGAAAGAGGCGTGGTAACGGAAGAGTGGAGGCTTGGACAAGGTGCTAACGAGCGCATGAGAAGACAATACTGGCCCACCATGTTCAAAGATTCACGCTATGCAGTTCGTTTGCCAATCGGTAAAAAAGAAATTCTGCACGATTGTAAATACGAAACACTTCGCTCGTTTTATCGCGATTGGTACCGCCCCGAAAATATGGCGATTATGGTTATTGGCGATATTGATGTGGACAAAACCATAGAGAGAATTAAAAAACAATTTGGTGCAATCCCTCAAAAACCAAATGCAAAACCTGTTCAGTCGTTTCCTGTGCCCGATACCAAAGGGGTAATTATTGCTACTGCAAAAGACAAGGAAGCAACCAATACTATTATTGAAATGTTTTATAAACTGCCCAAAGAAGCCGCTAAAACACAAGCTGATTACCGCAACGATTTAATTGCCGAAGTATATAATTCCATGCTCAATAATCGTTTAACAGAGCTACAACAATTGGCTAATCCTCCTTTTGTTTATGGCAGCACTTCTTACGGAGGTTTGGTGAGAACCAAAAATGCCTATACTTCTTTTGCAGTTGTCAAAGATGGAGGGATAGAAAAAGGACTTGAAGCATTGGTAACCGAAAACCAACGAGTGAAAAAGTTTGGATACAATCAAAGTGAGTTGGATAGAGTAAAAAAATCGATGCTGAGAGGAAAGGAAAAACAATACAACGAGCGCGACAAAACCGAATCGCGCAATTTTACTTATGGAATGGTTGCTAACTTTTTGGAAAAAGAACCTTATCCAGGTATAGCTTTCGAATACGAATTTTACAAAAGTCAAATGCCTGGAGTTACTCTTGAAGAAGTAAATGCCTTGGCTAAAAAATGGATTAACGAAGAAAATCCGGTGATTGTTATTACTGCTCCTGATAAGCCCGAAGCTACTATTCCTTCGGATGATAAAATAAAAACAATTTTAAAAAATGTACTTTCGGCTGATATCAAACCTTACGTTGACAAAGTAATTGACAAACCATTGTTAGCCGTAAAACCTCCTACAGGTAGAGTGTTGGAAGAGAAACTTAATAAAGAACTAAACATTACCACCTGGAAATTATCGAACGGTGCAACCGTGTTGCTTAAGCCAACCGACTTCAAAAACGATGAAATATCTTTTGCTGGTTTTAGTTTTGGTGGTTCTTCGTTATATACCGAAAAAGATTATTTGAATGCTTCGCAATGCGCTACCATTATTGATAACGGTGGACTTGGCGAATTTAATTCAGTTGACCTTCAAAAACTTTTATCAGGCAAAGTGGCAAATGTTTCTCCTTATGTATCGTCCACCACACAAGGGTTCAACGGCAGTTGCTCCCCTCAGGATGCTGAAACCATGATGCAAATGTTGTATCTTTATTTCACTAATCCGGGCAAAGACAAAACCGATTTTCTTGCTTATATAGAAAAACAAAAAGGCTTTTTACAAAACAGGAGCTCGAGTCCCGAAGCAGCTTTTCAAGATACAATTGGTGCCACTATGGGGCAATATCATTACACCGCAATGCCTATGACTGTTGATAAACTAAAACAAATTGATTTCGAAAGAGTGTTGCAAATTTACAAAGAACGTTTTTCCGACCCAAGCGGTTTCACGTTTACGTTTGTAGGTAACTTTAAACCCGAAACATTCAAACCCTTGATTGAAATGTACATTGGAGGTATTCAGCCTTTGAACAAAAAAGAAACCTATAAAGATTTAGGTGTTAAACCTCCCACCGGAATGGTCGAAAAAACAGTAAAAAAAGGAGTAGAACCTAAAAGTTCGGTCAACATTAAACTAACCGGACCATTTAACTACAGCCGACTAAACCGCAACAATCTCACCATGCTCATGAGCCTCGTGAGCATAAAACTAAGAGAACAAATGCGCGAAGAAAAAGGCGGTGTGTATGGAGTAGGGGCTTATCCGCAAATGTTTCATTACCCCGACCAGCGTTTCGAAATTAATTTCCGCTGGGGTTGCGCTCCCGAAAATGTGGACATGCTTGTAAAAACCTTATGGGAGGAAGTAGAAAAAATTAAACTAAACGGATGTGACGACAAAGATTTGCAGAAAATTAAAGAAACCGCTATCCGCGAACGCGAAACCAACCTCAAAGACAACCGTTTTTGGCTAAACACCATTAACAGTAACGCTATGAACGGGGAAGACATCATGGAAGTGCTCGACTATAACAACTATGTAAACGGGCTCAAATCCGAAAACCTAAAACGGTTTGCTACCATGTATCTCAACAAACAGAATGTAGCCAAGTTTGTGCTCAATCCCGAAAAATAGTCATTAGTCATTAGTCATTAGTAAAAAGTCCTCCGATTATTCGGGGGACTTTTTATTTACCCAGTTTGTTGTTTTTTCTTGTTTCTAAAAATTGTGAAGTTGAACTTTTGTAACAACACGCCTTGCCACTCAATATCAAAAATGATAATCTATCACCACACGCCTTGCCACTAAATGTCAAAACTGATATTCTATGGCAAACTGCCTTGTTGTCAATTATCAAAACTGATAATCTATGGCAAACTGCCTTGTTGTCAGGTTTCATTAATGATATTCCATCACCACACGCCTTGCCACTAAATATCAAAGTTGATATTCTATCACCAGATGCCTTTCCACTAAAGTTGAAGTTCAAAAACGTTAAACTACAACCCATTTACTTCACCAATGCCCAATGCCTAATGCCTAATGACCAATGACTAATGACCAATGAACTATTCCAACACCACCTTCTTTCTCATCACCTGCAAATCGGTAGTAACAACCTCCACAAAGTAAATTCCTTTTGCAAAACCACTCAGGTCAATAGTTAGTTGTCGGGTTGGTGAGCCTGCGGTCAGTGAGCCTGCCGAACCTGTCGAACCATTGGCTGTTTGTTGTTGCATGATGTTTCCCAATATATCCACTACCTTCCAATCCGAAATCTGAAATCTGAAATCTGAAATCTGAAATTCACCTGTTGTTGGATTCGGAGAAATTGTCCATTCTCCATTATCCATTGTCCATTCATTTACGCTTACCGTAAACACCGGCATACAAGCCGAAGTATCCACACAATTTCCGTTTGATACAATAACCGCATAATTTCCATTAGCAGTAGCCGTAAAACTTTGACTCATTTCGCCCGCAATAGGGGAGTAGCCGTTTGTGCAATCAACCCATTGATATAAAGCACCAGCCTCAACAGCCGTTAGCGTCACTCCCGCTTGCGTTGCATTTGGGTCAATGGTGTTGATGGTAAGATGCAGCGTAATAATACTATCGCAACTGTGAGCATTGGTAAGTTGTTGCGTGTAAGTTCCCGATGTAGTATAAGTCTGGGAATTCAAGGTATAACTACAATATCCCGAAGCAGTAACAGTGGTCGAATCTGCTGTATTAATAGTTAAGTTAATGGTAATAATACTATCGCAACCATGAAAATTACTCAGTGTTTGAGTATAAGTTCCGCTGTTGGTATAGGTTACACCATTCAAACTATAACTCAAGCACGAAGAAGGCGAAAGAGAAGTTACACTTGCCAAACAAGGATACAATTTCACCACCCAATAGTCAAACGAGCCTTGATTGGCCGTCACATCACCGTTGGTCGAAGTAGCATCTCCTGCAATAACATAACCACCATCAGCCGATTGAACAATGGAATAAGCCGCTTCGTTGGTTGTACCTCCCATAGCTCTTTGCCATTGCAATGTGCCTACCGAATCAGTTTTAATTACCCAAAAATCGCTCGCCCCATGATTGCCCGAAACATCACCATTGTTAGATGTAGTATATCCCCCAAAAGCATAACCACCATCTGAAGTACTAATCAAAGCAGCGGTGTTTTCAAAAGCTGTTCCTCCGTATGAATGTTGCCATTGCAGCACTCCCATCGAATCTATTTTAGTAATCCAATAATCATCATTACCATGATTGCCCGTAGCATCACCATTGTTCGAAGCCGAATACCCACCCACTGCATATCCACCATCAGAGGCCGGTAACACCGTCCAAGCAAAATCGTAACCTGTTCCTCCAAAAAGTTTTTGCCAAATAAGAGTTCCTGTAGAACTTATTTTTACCACCCAAAAATCGGAACCACCATGATTAAAAGACAACACATCACCGCTTTGATTCGAACTGGTAAAACCTGCAACCGTATAGGTTCCGTCAGTATTTTGAATAATAGAATGTGCCTCATCGTTCAACACTCCTCCAAGGCATTTCTGCCATTCCAGCGTTCCGGTCGAGTCTAATTTAACAATCCAGTAATCATCCACCTGGTTAGGTCCGCTCACATGTTGTCCCACCACATCACCATCGTTCGAAAACGTGTATCCTGCCACCGCATAGCCTTTGTCTTCGGTTTGTATAATCGAAAAGGCTTTGTCATTTTTAGTTCCTCCAAACGATTTTTGCCATTCCAAATTACCTGCACCGTCTAGCTTAATAATCCAATAATCGGAAGTAGAAGCAGTACCACTATGAAAAGTCAAATCACCATCGTTAGACTGAGAATAACCTGCCACCGCATACCCACCATCTTTGGTTTGAACCACCGAATAAGCAATATCATCCACCGAACCACCAAACGATTTTTGCCAAACCATAGCACCAGCAGCATCCATCTTCATCACCCAGAAATCGGAATACACTGTTGTTCCATGATGGGTGGTAATATCTCCATCGTTCGAATCAGAATAACCCGCAACCACATAACCGCCATCGACAGTTTGAATTACCGAATTAGCTACTTCTGCACTACTGCCACCATACGTGTGTTGCCACTCAATAGCAGGCTGAGCAAAACAAAAAAAGGAAAAGGAACTGAAAGCAAATAGTAGTAATGTTTTTTTCATAATAATGTTAGTTTATAAAGGTTATACAAAATAATAGACGTTAAGAATTCAATAAAAGTTGCATCTAACAAAATTATATTACTGTTTCACAAATTTACAATTGTAATTATTGGATCCTTGTTTCAGCTGAATAAAATAAACACCTGAACTCAAATTTGAAATATCAATGGTTGATAGGTGATTGATTATTGTTGCTTGATAAACTGTTTTACCTAACAAGTTAACAATTTTTATTTCTTTTGATATCAACTCTTCACAGCGCAATGTCAACAGATTTGTTGCCGGATTGGGATAAATAAAAATTCCTCCTTCATTCATAATATTAGTGGAAATACCAACGGTTTGGTTACTTATTTCCACTTTATGATTTCCTGGACCAAGAGTTATAGTTGTTTCTAAAACTCCTACGGTATCAGTGGTGTGTGAACTCACCACATTATTATCAACCAATACATCATACAACATCGTAGGAACTAAATCACCACCAAAAATTTTTACAGTTCTCCCTCCTGGAACATTATTCATTACCTGATAAGTACTATTTGTATCACCTTGTGCATTAAAAAAGAAAAGCGTATTAGTCCAGTCAACACCGATGGTATAATTATTTTGCTGGCCAACTCCTCCAGCCACTGATACATTTGTACTATCGCCAATAGCAATGGTATGAAGAAAAATCAAGCTATCAGTTACAGTGGTTGGCGAAACTTCTATTCTCCAATTCCCAGTGGTAGTGTGTGTACTATCGGTAATTCCACCTTCAGGATAATTTACTCCATTCACATAAAATTCATAACCATTACCTCCAATCCTTGTAGTAGTGGCATTTGCGGGAAGCAAAGTTCTAACAGCCACATTTCCTCTGCCATTGGTTTGTAAAATATCGTGGCCAGTAAATGTTTCTATATGATTAGTAACAGCAGTATTTATAATACTTCCGCTGATAGTTGGTTGTTTCTGAAAATGTAAAATAAATTTTGCATCGCGCTGATGTGTTGTAATATTCTTTAAATGTAAATGGTCTAAAACTATAACCTGGTTTGGTTTATAAAACAATACTCTTCTTCTGAATCTATCTAATTTTGCTGTATCATAACTTTGTTCTGCATCGGTTATGGTGTAACAATAATCAGTGCCTGCGCCCCATAGTTCCCATCTTCCTTTTTGTGCAGCAGGTGAAAAAATATTGCTAAAATTCATCAATGTTGGAGATTCGTTTTGTCCACCATCATTACTTACTCCCACTCCCCAGTTAGAATACACATCGGTAGAATCAAATACACAAACACTATTGGTAGCAATGGTTCGCATATAATAATTTGTGTAATGTGTATCACCATACGAATTATAATATCCGGAATTATTTATTTGCGGACCATTTTTATAAATACAAAATGTATTGTTATCACGGTGTTCGTGACCTGCTTTTTTAGTTGGCGCATTGTACATCCAAACCAAAGAAGCTGTATCATTCCATCCGGTGCGGCTTACAGAGAGTCCTGTTTTATCGCTGAACCAATCGTGAGCAATATCGGGCTTTGTAACAGTGGGCATTGAAAAATCTTTATACATCAATAACTGATAACGAGGAACTGTCCAGGTAATATTTGCCGGTAGCGACCAATACTGCGCCAGCCAAAGACTTCGAGGGTCATTGTAAATTTGTGCGTGACGATAAATTACTCTATCGCCCTGAACATTGCTGTAGCCATCGCCCCAATTAATGGTATAATTATCGGGCTGAAGAAAGTACCAGTATTGATTGATAGAATTATGAATCCAAGGCAAATCGGTATAAAAATTCTTTCCTGTTGCAATTCTCATATTTTCAAAAAACTGAAATTCGTCCACCAGACTCCACATTGAATAAGCAGCTGTCCAGTTCCAGCCACCATCATCATCACGATAATAACCTGCCACAGGAAGTATTTCGTTCGCAGCCTTGTCATACGAAACCTGATACCAACCCCTTACAGTATCGCGCTGCAATTGTGTAAGGTCGGCAGCAGAATCTAATACCAATGCATACTGATTAGCATAATATACATTCCAAATATTGTGCCCTGTAACATAAGCTGTGCCTGCTGATGAAAGAATATAATGATTCATAAAATAACTATCCAGGCGGTATAAATTCTGCGCAAAGTGCTGACGTTGTGCAATGGGAAGATTATCATAACACCAATCGTAGAGCATTCCGCCCACATCAGCAGTACTACGGGCAAGGTCTTCAAAGGCATACCAGCTTTGGTAATTAAAATTCATAGTATCCAGTCGTTCATTTATTTTATCAATCAGAAAACGACAACGCTTTAATGCTGTGGAATCATTATTTATTTTATAAAGAAAAGGAACAAACAAGCCCTGCCATTGCGCCCAGTGAGATGTGAAATCCCAGGTCCAGACAGAGGAATCTGTTCCTAACATATAGAGCTGAGGGTCGTTGTACCAATTGCTGAACACTGCATTATTAAATGTTGTGTAAGCAGTTCCGCAGGCACCCGTACTCATATTGCTTTGCAAATAAGCAAAGCGCGAGGAATCAACATAAATGCGGGGACGGCTATAATGTATATCAGGATAAATTTGTGAAAACGACTGACCAAACAAACTTACAAACACAATAAATAAAATATTTTTTCTCATAATAAAATAATGACTAATGAACTAATGGTTAATATACTAATGACAAATGACCAATGACTAATGACCAGCTAAAGCCCATTGGCAATTTCAAGGTATTTGTTTCCGTTTACAGTATCACCAATACTCTTATACGTAAGCCCCAGAAACTGAAACGCACCTTTGTATTTCGGATTGAGTTGCGTGGCGTTATAAAAATTATCTATTGCCAAATGTAGGTATTTGTCGGCATTGGTTGGGTCGTTGTTTCGTTTAAATGTTTGTCCCATTTCACCATAAGCACTTCCCAGGTTGTTAAAATTATCGGCATCCTTTGCATTAAGTAGTGTTGCTTTCTTAAATTCATCGGCTGCTTCAGCATATTTTCCGGTCGAAAACAAACAAGTACCCACATTGTTATGATACGAAGCGGTACCCGGATTAAGATACATTGCCCGGCTATATTCCTTATAAGCAAGGTTATAGTTTTTGTATTCGTACCATATTCTGCCCGCCACATTGTGTGCATCCGGCATCATTTCATAAATACTCAATGCTTTATCAATTTCTTTTTGAGCTATCGCAAAATGTTTTTTCTTCTCCTCATCGCTTAGTTTTGCCACCACATCTTTCAACGTCAGGTTATCAGCATGAAACATCAGCAAATGCGTACTGTTAGGCACTGTTTTTAAATCCGTTTCATATAACAACACACTGTTGTTCCAATCTTTATTTCTGGCAATAGTCTTCACCGAAAACAAAATAACGACTATCCCCAAAAACATAATCACCAATTGGTTCGATTTAAGAACAGTGCTCCATTTCGGGTTCAATGTTTTAAAATCAAGCTTTGCCCATTTACCAATAAAATAAGCCACCACCAACGAAAAGGCAATGGAAGGGAAAAACAACAACCGCTCCGCAAGGTTGGTGCCTATCACCATAAACAAATTGCTGGCTATTGCCATACTAATTAAATAGAACAAAATGCAAAACGAAACCAAATGTTTTTCTTTTATTTTTCTGATGGCATAAATGAGCAAAAACAAGTGGAGCAGGAGGGAAGCCAGAAAACCACTGTTGGCAAACGAAGTAACAATAGGAATAGTATTAAACGAATAGTCGCAAGACAGCGGTTGCGGAAAAAACAATAACAATAAATATTTTCCTAAAATCAAAATAGCAGTTGCCTTTTGCTGAAAATAATTAGTTGCCATCAATATCGAATTATCAGTCGGGTGTATGTTCGGAATACCAATACTACCCATTACCCTAAGGTGAATAAACAAATAGATAACCGCTGCAGCTATCATGGTTCCTGTTATTTTAAGATGGTCTTTTAGTGATGATTGAGTAAAGAAATAAATCACCAAAGGAACAATAGCAACATACACCATAGCCGATTCTTTGGACAATAAAGCAAGGAAAAAACAAAAAGCTGACAAGGGTAATAAAAGCACTTTTTTTCGGTTGATGAAGCCGTAAACCGATAAAAGAGAAAGAAGAAGAAACAGCGTGCTTAAAATTTCATCTCTACTTTTTATGTTAGCCACCACTTCTGTATGTATAGGGTGAACAGCAAAAACAAGAGCAGCAAAAAACAGGAAATAGACATTTATCTTTATAAACCGCAACAACATCATAAACAGCAACACCACCGAAAGCGCGTATAGCAGTACATTTATCAAGTGACCTAAAAATGGTTTATCAGGAGCCAGCTGCCATTCGATAGCAAACATCACCTTAGATAAAGGTCGGTAAGTGCCAAAATCATTGTTCACATACCCTTCGCGATAGCTGGACGAAAGTATTTGTTTAATAGAATATACGCCCCCTTTTGTGAGTAAGTTTTCATTTATCACCGAAGCATCGTCCAACACATATTCATGTTTCAATGTGTTGGCATAAAGCAGAAACGAAATTAAAAACAAAAAAACAGAGAGCCTTATAATTGTCTTTCTATCATAAATAGTAGTGCTTTTGTTTACTTCCTTAGCAGGCGTATGCTTTTTATTTTTTGTTGAAGATGCCATATACTATGAACTTACCGTAATTCTTTCTTTTAATTTTTTTCAAAGATAATTATTTTTAATAATTAACTCAACATGCTTGTAGAGTTGTATTAGAAATTAGTCTATAATGTAGTTGTATCCCTAGACATCCCAAAAACACCCCATTTATTCAGTTGATTTTGGAGCAAATTCAATTGAATGAATAGCTACTATCATCGGTTGAAGAGCTAATATAATTGAATGGAGACCAAATATAGTTGTAAGAAGAGTTCGTACAATGGTACGAAGAGCTAATACAATTGGTTGAAGAGTTCATACAATTGGTTGAGGAGTTCATACAATTGTATGGGGAGTTAATACAATTGTATAAACGATAAATACAGTTGTATAAATGACAAATACAGTTGTATAAATGATTTATACAACTATAAAATAGGCCCTTTTTTGGCTATAAACAGATGATTTTTTGGAATAAAACACAAGAAGTAATGTGTATAAGTAGTTGATTGTTAAATTTTAAAGCGAAAATTAATAATCAATGTTTATTTCCCTTTCTTTAAAAAATAATCAGCTGGAGGTAGCATTTTACCAAATATGTAATATTGAACCAAAAGGAGTTCTTTTTCATCATTTATCACCGCATTCATCCGGTCCATATCATATTGTATCACTTCTCCTTTCGAGTCCTGCAACCCTTCCCGTTTTGGTTTTCGGGCAAAGAATTTTATCTTTTGAGTTTTCCCTTTGGTATCGGTAATCGTAAGAACGTTGATTGGTTGTGATTTCATTACCGAATCTTTTTGTTTGTCCTTAATGCCCGATTCAAATGCTTCGAAGTTTTGATGCTGAAAGTACGAGAGGTATTGTTTCACCGCCAATTCATCAACGTTGTTTAACGCCTTGTTATCATCCGTCATTTTTACTTCGTAATCGTTATTTCCTTTTATTTTTAGCTCCCAACTATATCCTTTTTTAAAAGGCACTTCCATTTTCACAGCTGCTATGTCGTTTGGGTTATAATGTAGCACAGTTCGGTCTCTCCAGCCCGCTTCTTCGGTAAAATAGCGGGTAGTTAAATATCCTTCAAATCCAGGAAGGTAAGTTACAAAAGGTTTTGCCGAATTTTCCATGGTTTCAAGGTCAACCAAAATCATGTAAGTACCCAGTGCATCTTGTGTTTCGGAACCTACATAATAGGCTTTGGTGAGTTTATTGTCTTGATATATTTCGCATTTTATGGCATTTCCAGAAAGTCGTTTTATCACATTGTCAACCGCTGCTTTTCCAACAGGCTCTTTTACATCCACCTTTTTTATAGTCATCAGCAACACATCAATGGCATCCCTTCTTACATCATATTTGCCATTCACCCGCCACAGTCCGGCCGACTGCCGTTCCAATGTAATTGTTCTGCCTTTTTTATCAGCCAAAAATATTTTGGTGATGGAAGCTGTATCCTGAACTGCAAAATCTTTGAGGGTTTCTTTTATTGTTCCTTTATTATTATTCACAATAAACCAGAAGGATGCCGAACCCAAAATGATTACTAATACTACTCTTAATCTATTTTTTTTCATGTGTTTATTTACGAATTACGAATTGTTACAAATTTACAAATCAATTACCATTGGAGTATTTACGTTTTGATTGTTAGCACATTAGTCACGATTTTTAAATTCGTATTAATTTTTAATTCGTAACCAATGACTAATAACCAATGACTATTGACTATATTTCCTCTTCCTCCAATAATTCTGAAAAATACCAAAAGCAATAATTAAGAGCAAAGGCACAAACGTATTCACCAACTGCCACTTTACCCGCTCTGCTTGCACTTTCTTTTTATCAAGCAGTCGCAAAGTCAATTCTCTGTTGCGAACACTAATTAACCCTGAATCATCACACAAGTAATTCATACAGTTCAACACAAAATTACGGTTGCCATACATTTGGTTGCTATATTTGTCGTAGCCCAACGGATAGGCTTTTCCGGTGCTTGCCTGTACATCATTTTTAAGTATATCCCCATCCGAAATCACAATCATTTTATTATCTACACCTGTTGGAGTGTATTTCATTTCTTTTTTAAATTCAGCATCCAACTTAGGGTCGGCAAGGAATACACGGTTTTCAAACACCGATTTAAACTTACCTTCCAGCAACACAGCAAGTGTTTGAGGGGGGTCAGTAAAAAACTCTACTTTCGGGTCTTGATGAGCAAAACCAATGGAAACACGAACAGGAGCTATTAGCGTTTTACATTCTTTAGACGATTGAAGAATAATACTTTTCTTAATTCCCGAAGCAGAAATAGTGTCAATAGTGGAACAAAAATCGGATTTTACCACATCCAAGTTTTTTGTTATCGGGTGCGTGTTTACAGGTGTTGCCAACGGACTAAATATCCATGGGCGGAGAATAATATTAGGCGGCTCACCCCGCATTGCCACGTTGATAGGTATAGAAGAGCATTTTAAATCTATCACCAAGTTCTGGTTGATGCGAACTCCATATTTGAACAACATATTGTCGAGGTTCAAATCGTAAGGAACACCCATTGTTTCACCGTTTTTCCGAATACTATCCCAACTGGTATAAAGCGGGTCAATTGCCCAAAGTACTTTTCCTCCTTTCATTATAAACTGGTCGAGAATCAATTTATCTTTCTCCGAAAATGAAGAATCAGGTTGGGCAATAATGATTGCTTTTATGCCGTCAAGCGCGTCCAACTGCTCATTAAGAGTAATTCTTTTTACAATATAAAATTCCTGCAAAGCAGCAGTAAGGTCTTTTACCTGTGTGGTGTCCAGTTCGTCATGCCCTTGTATAAAAGCTATCTGTGGCTGCATCACCACACTCAGATTTCGAATACAACTTGCAAATTCATATTCCAACGATTGAATGGATAAGTTCAATTGGCTTTCCGAAGATTTGCCTACTTGAGTTTTCAAGAGGTTCCAGGCTATTTCGTGCCCTTTGTAGCTAACAATAGCTCCTGGCCAAAGCACCTGTTCTGTTTTTTTATTTTCAGAGTTATCCTCTATTGGTCGGGGTCGCAAGCCTTTTTTGTAAAGCTGTTTGTAAATCTCTTCATTTTGTTTTTTGTCAGGATTAGCCGAAGGATTAATAAACTCGTACTCTATATTATCATTCGAATAGGTTCTAAATTCATCCAACATTTCTTTAGTTTCATTTCTCAACATTTTGAAACCAGCCGGAAAATCGCCTTCCAGATACACTTTCACATACACCACATCATTTAGTTTTCCCAACAAATTCTTTGTTGCATCAGCAAGTGTAAACCTTTTTTCGGAAGTTAAATCGAACCGATGAAACATAAAAGAGCCCACATAGTTCAGCATTATCATTATGACAATGGCTAAACCAAGTGAAAGTAAATCTCTTTTTTTATTTCTTTTAATCATATTAAGAATTTCGGTTACCAATAAACAAATCAAAACTAATTTACGAAATGAATAAGGCTTACTCTTATAAATTTGTTTTTATTCGTTCATTAAGTCTACTTAGTTTTACACCAATGAATTCATTTTTATTTATTTATGATAACCAATTTTTCTAATTAGTAAATTTGTTTTTATTCGTTTATTGGTAACCATCTACCACTTTCTGCTCTCCAACACCGTTCTCGTTGCCAGAATAAACACCGCTATCATACTTATAAAATAAATCACATCTCTTGTATCAATCACTCCTCGGCTCATAGAACCATAATGATTGTTAATGCCTAATGCAATAATGATATTATCAATTTTTCCGAACAACGAAAACGAACCCAGAAAATCGAAACCGATATACATTACAAAACAAAGAAATAACCCGATAATAAAAGATACTACCTGGTTCTCCGTTATTGAAGAAGCAAATATTCCTATGGAAACAAACCCTGCACCGAGAAATAATAAACCTATGTATGAACCCCACATGCCTCCGGTATCAATGTTTCCAACGGGATTACCTAATTTGTAAACCGAATAAAAATAAATTAATGTAGGCAGTAACGAGAACAATACTAAAATTAATCCTGCAAAATATTTGGCAAGTATAATTTGTAAATCCGTCAAAGGGCGTGTTAGCAACAGTTCTATAGTACCTGCTTTTTTTTCATCAGCAAAACTGCGCATGGTAATAGCAGGAATCAAAAACAAAAATACCCAGGGAGCAATAATAAATAAAGAATCAATATTGGCATAACCACTATCCAGCACATTGGCATTAAAGCTTGAACTGGAGTTGGAGTTGATGACCCACATAAACAAACTGATGAGGAGCAAAAACACACATATAGCTATGTAGCCAATGAGGGAACTTAAAAAACTACGTATTTCTTTTTTTAATAATGTAAACATAAATCGGCTTCAAAAATACTATTTAATAGGCAAACAGCGGTTGTTTTTTTATTTTCTTGGCTTCTCCTTCCAATTTCGGTCCTTTCCGATTTTGGAGGATATCTCCATCCATAAAAAAACTCCATACTGTTTTTAACAGGGAGTTTTTTTGTTTTATTGTTTTAAGTAAAACTTAATGGATTGTTTAAACAGGCCGTACAACTGCGCGATTAAGGTGGTTTTCTTGGAAGTTCCAACGATTTTATTGGAAGTTCAGGTGGTTTTATTGGAAGTTCCAACGATTTTATTGGAAGTTCCAACGATTTAATTGGAAGTTCCGGTGATTTTATTGGAAGTTCCAACGATTTAATTGGAAGTTCCGGTGATTTAATTGGAAGTTCCAACGATTTAATTGGAAGTTCAGGTCGTTTTATTGGAAGTTCCAACGATTTAATTGGAAGTTCGGGTCGTTTTATTGGAAGTTCCAACGATTTAATTGGAAGTTCGGTTCATTTAATTGGAAGTTCGGGTCATTTTATTGGAAGTTCAGGTCATTTAATTGGAAGTTCCAACGATTTAATTGGAAGTTCAGGTCATTTTATTGGAAGTTCGAACGATGTTATTGGCTTGTTTTACGGGATTTTACCCAGTTTTTCTTTGAAAAAGGAGTATGAGGCAATGTTTTGTGAAATACTTAAGGTGGCGGAATGCTAATAAAATTAGGACGTTCGCGGGTTTTACCCGATTTATATTTGAAAAAAGTGAGTAGGGATAGGCTTTTCGAGGTGCTTAAAGTGGTGGATGTCACTAGGCAATCGGGACACAGGGGAAACGTACCTGTGCGAGGGGGAAGTGCTGTGTATGATGGAACGCAGATTATCATGATTGGGCATGATAAAAAATGATTTTGATTTGAGGTATGATGATTTGCTAAAGCAAATTAAGATTGAAGTGGAGGGTAAATGTTAAGGAAAGGTAAGTAAAACTTACACAATTACTTTGAACCTAAGCCCCAGCCGCACAATTCAACACTTCAGCTTAGCCTACTACATTGTTAAATACGCTTATAACTTATGGCTTACGGGGGTGAAATTGTCAAGAAGCTTTGTTTTTGGCTTTGATATATTCGTTAAGGTTTGTTTTAACTGTTTTGGTAGTTGGGTTGTCTTCTCCATAAAGTTTTAATAAAATGGAATATGATTTTTCTACATAAGAAATGGCTTTATTTAAATTACCTTCGGCATACCAAACATCTCCAAGATTATTATAATATATAGCAACATTTGGATTCTCTTCCCCGAATAATTTTAGACCTATTTTTAAAGCCATTTCGTAATACTTAATTGCTTTATCAAAATCAACTTTTTCCTCCCAAGCAGTACCGAGATTGTTATAATTTATAGCCACATTCTGATTTTCTTCACCATATACTTTCAAATTTATTTTTAATGACTTTTCATAAAACATTATGGCTTTATCTAAATCTCCTTTTTCTTGCGTAGGCATACCAAGGTTATTATATCTCTTTGCAACCTTTGGGTTCTCTTCACCGAATAATTTTAAATCTATTTTCAAAGCTTTTTCATAATATTCGATTGCTTTATCAAAATTACCATTTGAATTCCAGGCCGAGCCTAGATTGTTATAGCGGATTGTAACTTTCGGATTTTCTTCACCGAATAATTTCAAATCTATTATTAATGCCTTTTCAAAATAATCAATCGCTATTGTTAAATTGGATATTTCGGTGTAATTGAGCACCCCATTTCGGAGTAAATTGAGCAGTGGAAGTTAACATCTAAATTAGATACGATAATTGTTTGCAAAATTAGTTTAATTATTATTTGTTTCTGTATTTATTTTAACAATTGTTGTTTTTTTTCTG
>CANIQT010000028.1:0-50000 GCA_947469885.1 Bacteroidota bacterium | reverse complement strand
GGTGATGTCGTTTGCAATTCGTGCAGTGGAGTTTGCGGTTCGTGTCGTGTCGTTTGTAATTCGTATCGTGTCGTTTGCGGTTCGTGTCGTGTCGTTTGCAATTCGTGTCGTGTCGTTTGCGGTTCGTATCGTGTCGTTTTCGATTCGTATCATGTCGTTTGCAATTCTTGCTGTGTCGTTTGTAATTCGTGTCGTGTCGTTTGTAATTCGTTTCGTGTCGTTTGTAATTCGTGCCGTGTCGTTTGCAATTCGTGTGGTGTCGTTTGCAATTCGTGTCGTGTCGTTCGCAATTCGTGTCGTGTCGTTTGCAATTTCTATGCTGACGTTTACGATTTACGCGCTGACCTAGTCAATTTCTCTGCTGACGTTTGCGATTTACGCGCTGACGTAGTCGATTTCTCTGCTGACCTAGTCAATTTCTCTGCTGACGTAGTCGATTTCTCTGCTGACGTTTATGATTTACAGGCTGACGTAGTCGGTTTCTCTGTTGACGTTTACGGTTTCTCTGCTGACGTTTTTGTAAATATTATTACCAAAAGTGCTATTTATCCCTATAGGCGGGGTTTTTAATGAAAATCTTTCGCACTTACTGGCTCAAATAGCCACTGGCTATTTGCCCTGTTTTATAATTTTCCTGTTTATTGTTTGGTTGTTGGTTTGAATTTGGATAAAGTAGATTCCTTTTGCAATAGAACTCAAATCCAAGACCACCCCGCTTTCTCCATTGCTCGCCCAAACAGCTAACAGCTGTTTGTTGCCTCCTTGAAGGAAAGGAGGGGGAGCAAGCACACATTCCCCTAGTAAGTTGAATATTTTTATTGTTGTGTTTTTTTGTTCTTTATCAAATGTAATGGTGGTTTGCTCTGTAAATGGATTAGGAGAAATAATAATTTCGGAATTCGGATTGGGGATTTGGGATTGACCTACGGAATAAAAGAACACACAAGCTGAAGTATCTGTACATCCTCCTAAATTAAGTGCTACTGCATATTGACCGTTGGTTGTTGCCACAAACGTTTGATTGGTTTGCCCTGCTATTGGCAAATTGCCAGTTGTACTACAATCCAACCATTGATATGTTGCTCCAGATTGGTTAGAAGTAAGTGTGTCTCCTGTTATGGCAACAATTGTATTAATATTATTAGTTATTGTAAGGTTTAATGTGAGAATACTGTCGCAACCATGAAAATTGGTAAGAGTTTGATAATATGTTCCGCTTGAAGTGTAGGTTTGTGAATTTAAGGTATAGCTGTTACAGGTTGAACTATTAATTGTACTGTAGGATAGTGGATTTACTGTTACGTATGAAGCATCTGCATTTGTACAGCCATATAATCCGGTGCCCGTAACTGTATAAGTAGCGGAAGTAGCAGGTGCAAACGAAACCCCATTCGTTACTCCGTTGCTCCAAACAAAAGTCATTGCAGTCCCGCTTGCCCAAAGTATTACGGAATCTCCCTGGCAAATTGTTCCGGGTGTTGCGTGAGCTGTAACAGATGGAATGGGTAGCAAGGTGATGGTTATGGATGAACTACCCGTACAGCCATGGATGTCTGTGCCAACAACCGTATCGTTCACCTGGTAAGAAATAGGGAAAGGGGCATTATCATAGATTCCGTTATTCCAAACATAGGTAGAAGCCCCGCCACCATTTAATCTTTCAATACCATTTTGGCAAATCGTTGGTGAAGTTGCCGTTGCAGTTACTATTGGTAAAGGGTTTACAGTAACTGTGGCTATTGCAGAACCTGTGCAAGTGCCTGATGTTCCTGTTACCGTATATGTGGTATTAGCAGTAGGTGCAGCCGTTGCAGTTGTTACCCCAGTTGAGGTTGCACCTGCACTCCAGGTATAAGCAGAGGCTCCACCTGCTACAAGAGTTGCGGTTTGTCCCGAACAAATAGCCGGTGAATTTACTGTTACTGTTAAAGGAGGATTTACGGTAACAGTAGAAACTGCTGTTTTAGAGCAGGTGCCTGTGGTACCTGTTACTGTGTAGGTTGTTGTTGTCATTGGACTTGCACTTGCAGAATCAATCCCAATGACAGAAACACCGGCAGACCATGTGTAGGAAGATGCCCCATTTGCATCGAGGATTGCTGCATTACCTGCACAAATTGTCGGTGAATTAACAGTAACATTTGGAAGCTGAATTACAGTAACTGTTGACATTGCTGTAGAAGAACAACCTGCGCTATACCCGGTTACATGATAAATAGTAGTAGAAATAGGATAAGCTATTGCAGTGCCGACACCTGTAACTGTAGGTAACGGAGGAGAATACCAGGTATAACTTGTGCCTCCGGTTACAACAAGGTGCGCTGTATCACCCCTGCAAATGGTTGAGGAATTAACAGTAATAACAGACACCGGATTTACAGTTACAGTGGCTATAGCAGTATTTGAAATGCCACAAACGCTGTTGCCGGTAACGGTATAGGTAGTAGTTACGGTAGGCGAAACAGTGGCTGTGGAGATACCTGTAGAAGTTGCCCCTGCACTCCAAATGTACGAAGTAGCACCACTTGCATTTAATGTTGTTGTTGTACCCGCGCATATTGTTGGGGAATTAACTGTAACATTAGGTACAGGGTTTACAACTACTGTTACTGTAGTAGAAACCGAATTACCACAAGTTGTGCCGGTAACCGTATAAGTAGTAGTTACTGTTGGTGAAACGGTTGCGGTATTCACCCCTGTTGGAGTTACACCTGCACTCCATGTATAAGCAGCGGCACCATTTGCCGTTAATGTTGCCGCTTGCCCGGCACATATTGCCGGGGCTGTAACTGTAACAACAGGTGTGGGGTTCACAGAAACTGTAGCAACAGCAGTATTGGTACAACCATTTAATGTTCCGGTAACTGTATAAGTTGTAGTGGATGTTGGGTTTACACTTGCTGAATTTATACCAAATGGTGTTGCTCCTGCCGACCAGGTATAAGTACTTGCACCGTTTGCAATTAACGTATCTAAACCTGGCTGGCAGATAATGGATGAATTTACCGTTACGTGTGGATTTGGTTTTACAGTTACAGTAAAAGTTACAGGATTACCAGGGCAATTCATCCCATTATAACAATTTGGAATTATTGTATAGGTAACTGTTTCAGCAGTTGTTCCTGAATTAGTCAAAAACTGGGAAAAACCGGAAGTTAAAATGCCACCATTCCAATAACCTGAAACATTGGGAGATGATGCACTAACTGTCATATAATAGTAATAATATGGTATAAAAGTTAAATTAAAAGGAGGGGACATAAAAGAAGGCGTGAAAGATGCTATGCCTCCTGAACAAATGGTTTGTGTACCTCCACAACATATTAATGGTGTTTGCCCAACCATTAAATGGAAAGTATCTGAAACGCTTGAACATCCCATATAGGTTGCCGTTAGAACATAATTACCTGACATGAAAGCTGCAGCAGAAGGAATGTTCCAATCTTGATTATAAGATACAACCCCACTTGGTCCCGACCATGTGAAGTTAGTTCCAGGATTGAAAAAATTATCGATATAAAAATATACTGGGTCACCAGTGCAACACCGAAAAGAATTGTCACCCCAACCACCAAGAGTATTAGATTCTCCAACAATTGGTATTTGAGGAGATTGGAGAACAGTAACAGTTGATACCGCCATTGCGCATCCGGTAGCTGTTGTCCCTGTAACAGAATAGGTGGTTGTTACTGTAGGCGAAACAGTTGCCGTATTCACCCCGGTAGGCGTTGCTCCTGCCGACCAGGTATAAGTAGTAGCTCCATTTGCCGTAAGCATAACTGAGGAGCCTTGGCAGACATAAGTAGAGTTGACCGTTACCACAGGGTTTGTTCCAAAAGAAAGATTTAAGGTAAGCATGCTGTCACATCCCTGCACGTTGGTTAAGTATTGAATATAGGTTCCACTCGTATAATACGTTTGTGAATTTAATGTGTACCCGGTACAGGAGGAGGAAGTTACATTCAAAGTAGAAGTACTCGCGCAATTATTAAGCATCACGGGTGTTTCAATAAAATTGCAATCGGGGTAGCTTCCGGTAGAACTATTATTAAAATCAATTAATTTTGTATATGTATTATTTGCGATATTGAAACTGAAAGCTACTCCTATATTATTTATCCCTCCCTTGTATGTGGTACCATATAACTTTCCGTTAGAAGCTTGTGTCAGGGTTCTTCTTGGTCTGCCTCCCTGCGTTCCATTGAAATTAAGTAAATCAGAAAAAGTATTTGTTGAGATGTTATAACTAAATAAAACACCATTACCTGTTCCTCCCTGGTCAGTCATTCCATACAGTTTTCCGTTTGATGCCTGCATTAAGGTCCCCTCTGGGTCAGCCCCTTGTGTTCCATTAAAATTATGTATATCAGTATATATATTAGTAGCAATATCAAAACTAAAAATTACACCAAAACCAAGTGTACCGCCCGACTCTGTCATTCCATAAAGTTTACCGTTAGTTGCTTGCATCAAGCCTAAATAACCATATAGCGGGTCTCCTGTTGCACTGGTGAAACTATATAATGTTGTGTAAGCATGGGTTGTAATATTATAACTAAATATGGTTCCGATATTATTTGCCCCACCCTTGCTTGTCATACCATATAACAATCCATTACTTGCCTGGAGCAATTTCCCCCAGGGTACAGCTCCTGTACTATCAGTAAAATCAAGCAAATCAGTATAATTATTAAGGGTATCCAATTCGAAAATCGTTCCTTTATTATGTAAGCCACCATAATTGCATAATCCATACATTTTGCCATTATTAGCCAATATCATTTCGCTATGTGCATCATCTCCATACTGTGGAAAGGCTGCAAAATCATATATATTAGTGGCAATGCCTGTACTCGGGTTGTATGAAAATATAACACAACTGTTATTATAACCTCCCAACAGCGTTGCTCCATACAGTTTTCCGTTACCTGCCAAAGTAAGTCCGCCAATAGGTGCTGTACCATTAATATTATCAAATGAATAAACGGAATGCAAATAATTACCCGAACCATCAGCCATGAAGATAGTTCCATCTCCATGGGCACCGCCAAATTCGGAAACACCCCATAGTTGTGTTTGAGAGGTCGCACCAAGGCTTATTAACAAAAGAAGTAGAAAAGGAAATAGTTTTAGTTTCACCTTATTTTATTTTTCTATTTGTCAAAGATAGTTATTTATGTGGGAAACAAAAAAATGTTTTTATGTCCAAAGGATTCGAATTGAGTTTTTTAGTTAAATTTAATTTGTTTTGATTTATATAAAAGTCGATTCACATGAAACTGTGCAAGTTTCATGTGAAATGATGCAAGGTTCATGTGAAATGATGCAAGGTTCATGTGAAACTAAGCAGGGGTTTCACATGAAATCAGTTAAGGTTCAAATGAAACGAGACAAGGTTCATGTGAAACAGAACAAGGTTCAGGTGAAATCAGTCAAGTTTCATGTGAAATCAGTCAAGGTTCACTTGAAATCAGACAAGGTTCAAGTGAAACTGTGCAAGTTTCACATGAAATCAGTCAAGGTTCACTTGAAACAAGACAAGGTTCACTTGAAACGAGGCAAGTTTCATGTGAAATCAGTCAAGTTTCATGTGAACTTAATTTACAAACATCGTCACCTCAACAAAGAACATGTATGCGATTTTTAAAAATTACTGTACTTGAAATTCCTTTTGGAATAGTAATGAGGCTTAAAATACAAATAAGAATCAAAAACTATTTAATCAAACTGATAGTTCCTTTTTGTTTGAAATCGGCACCTGAGCTTAAATGAGCAGTAAAAGAATAAATGAATGCAGCAGTACTTAATTCTGCCCCTTTGTAAGTGCCGTCCCAACAATTATCGAGGCTGGTGGTAACAAATATCTTTTCTCCCCAACGGTCGAAAATATCCAATTCGAAATCAATGATACATACATTGATTGGAATACAAAGTTCGTCATTCATACCATCATGGTTTGGCGAAAAAGCAGTAGGGACAAGTAAATCGAGCAAACCAGCATTACATTTCACATCTATCCATACACAAGTACTATCGGCACATCCATTGGCATCGGTAACCAATACACAATACAAAGAAGAAGCTGATGGAGTTGCTACAGTGCTTGCACAATTGGTACAACTCAACCCATCAGCCGGACTCCATTGATACGAAACTCCACCAGATGCTGTGAGCACTTCGGACTGACCGGAAACTAAAACCGAAATGGCAGGTAGTGCCACTGCAACAGGGTTAGGAGTTTGAGTGATGGTGGTGGATAACGAAATAGTACAACCATTGGCATCACCTACAGTAACAAAATACCCCCCAACACCCAATCCTGTAGCGGTTTGTGTGGTTTGTCCACCCGGCACCCAACTGTAAGTATAAGGCACTGCTCCATTGCCTATGTTCGCTGTTGCAGTACCAGTTGGTGAGGTACAGATGGTTTGTGTAGTTGTAATATTAAGAGTAAGCGGATTGTTTACAGTAACCGCTATTGTTAAAGTTTGAGCACATCCTACAGCATCGGTAGCAGTACAAGTATATGTTCCTGCCGCTAATCCTGTAGCGGTTTGAGTAGTTTGTCCGTTGCTCCACAAATAAGTAAAAGGCAAGGTACCGTTAGCTGCATTAGCAGTAGCTGTTCCTGTGCTGGAAGTGCAGCTGGTTTGAGTCATGGTAAGACCCAAGGTAACATTGTTAGCAGAAATAACGGTGACACTTAATGTTTGTGCACATCCGTTGGCATCGGTTGCAGTGCAGGTATAACTTCCCGGAGCAAGTCCTGTGGCGGTTTGAGTAGTTTGTCCTCCTGTCCATAAAAAAGTGAAGGGTAATAATCCGTTGTTGGCTGTTGCTGTTGCTGTACCGTTATTTACAGTACAACCTGAAATGGTAGAAGAAAGTGCAAGGTTAACTGTATTGTTGGAAATAACGTTTACTGATTGAGTCTGTGTGCAGCCGTTTGCATCTGTAACGGTACAGGTATAACTACCCACACCAAGCCCTGTAGCTGTTTGTGTAGTTTGTCCACCTGTCCATAAATATGTATAGGGCAAAGCTCCATTGGCAGGATTTGCAGTGGCAGTACCATTGTTTACGGTACATCCGGTAATGGTGGATGAAAGCGAAAGGGTAACAGGATTGGTTGAAACCACACTAATGGATTCGGTGATGGTGCAACCGTTGTTATCAGTAACCACAACACTTACAGGACCTAATCCAAGTCCTGTTGCGGTTGTGGCAGTTTGTCCGTTGCTCCAGTTGTAGGTATAAGGCAATGCACCGTTTCCGGGGCTAACAGTGGCAGTACCAATGTTTGTTGTACATCCAGTAGGGGTAGTAGAAATAGTAGCGGTTAAAGGGTTGGTTGCGGTAATGGTGACAAATTCCTGATCAGAGCATCCTGCATTATCGGTAACAATACAACTGAAAGTACCTATAGGAAACCCAGTGCCTGTTTGAGTAGTTTGCCCATTGCTCCATAAATAGGTATAAGGACCTACTCCACCGGTAGCGTTCACGGTTGCTGTTCCGGTGCTGGTGGTGCAACCTGTTTGTGTAGTTGTTGAAGTAACAGCAACCGTACTACTAGATGCAACGTTTACTATTTGGGTGGTAGTACATCCGTTATTATCGGTAATGGTGCAGGTGTAGGTACCAACAGCAAGCCCTGTTGCTGTTTGAGTGGTTTGTGAATTGGACCACAAATATGTAAATGGAGCTTGCCCGGTAGAAGTGTTAACAGTAGCGGTACCGTTATTAATTCCGCAAGAGGTAAGCGTAGTGGTGGAGGAAGCAGTGACCCCACCAACAGAGTTAATGGTTACACTATCAGTAAACGATTGAGTGATACATCCTGCATCAATAATAGTACATGCATAAGTACCCGCAGGAACATTGGAAATGGTTAATCCTGTTTGAGGAGGATTGGTATTCCAAACAACATTATATGGAGGATTACCACCTGTGATAACAGCTGTTGCAGAGCCGGGAGTGTTGCAAGTGGCAGGTGTAACAATAGCAGTTAACGTAAAAATACCATTGTTCTGGCAATTGACACTACCTGGGGGTTCCAATGTAGTTACAAATCCGTTTCCACATACATATAAACTACCCGTGTTTCTGTCAAGAACAATGTCATACACTTCACCTGTGATGCTAGTCGAAATATTAGGTCCTGCTGTAAAAGCGGTTCCGTTAAAAGTATACGTATGGATAGTATTTGTTCCACCTACATATATATTATCACATTCATCCACCGCTACCCCATCGTGGGTTCTGTTTTGGGCACCTTGATAAACTGCATTAACAATCACAGTGCCCAAAGTAGCTCCTGTTGATTTGTTAAAAGCCATCAATGTTTTTCCATCATAACTGTAAAGGTAACCATTGTTGAGTGCCAAGGCATTTGCTGCCACTGATGAGTTTCCTAAATAACCATCGGGAGCACTTTCTGCATAATTATATCCTGTGCTTATATCCCAGGCACAAGGAGGTGCGTAGCCCGCACCTGTCAAACTTTTCATAATATGTCCGTTTGCAGCAGAAGTTCCGCTCAATGACGACATCAAGGCGTAAAAATCTCCGTTGTAATCCATTTTGGCGGATGCTATGTCGTTACAACACGAACCTGCATATCCATTAAAATTAAGGTTTACGCTTGCTGTAAGATTAGTATCCGCTATTGTTCTTAGATTATTTTGATTATTTGTGCCACCTCCAAATCCAATTAATTGACCAGAACAAGGATTGTAGAACATGGTCCATATTTCGTTACTACCCACAAAAGGAATAGAAGTTAGAACTAGCAATCCACCTGTATTAATTTTCATTACTCTTGGGTTACCTCCACCCACAAAACCTTCTCCAATAAAGGTAGTACCACTATTGTGAAGCGTACAGAATTTAGAAAAGTTATATCCACCTGCCCAACCTCCAGGATTAGTAAATGTCCACTGAAAAACTCCGGTACTTGAGTATTTCGAAAGTTTATAATCAGCAGTACCACCCGAAACCCAAACATTTCCGTTGTTGTCAAAGTCAATATCGTATGCTTCGCTGTTGGTAGTTAAACCTGTAGGAATCACTGTCCATGGGTCAATAATAACAGTTTCGGATGAATTGTAAGTGCTAGGTAATTGAAAAGAAACACTATTTCCGTTGATTAGAAAGGCTGAAGTCAAAAACCTTTCGGTGTTTTCATAAAAAGTTAAAGGAGCATGGTCAGTGATATTTCCTGCGGGAGTTTTAATAATTAAGTTTCCCTGACTATCCATTTTTAGTTTATTGACACTGCCTGAATAGTTCATTTTTAGTTGATGAACATCGGCACCGGGATGAAGAATTACTTTGTATTTCATTCCTCCTTTTTCAGGAATTGTATATTCCACATCAATATTCGGATAAATATTTTTATACGTTATTTTTTTAAATCCTTTTGCTTTCAATGTTTCAAAACCTTTTTCACCAAAAGTATAATAACCTTCTGTCTGTTCACTTTCTACCATTGTTGCCGCTGGGTTAGCTCCTTCCCAATTCATATTCACATAAAGTATTTCTGATTTAGGTTTCCCCTCAGGCTCCCCATTCATTTCCCTATCTTCCAATTCACGTTCAGAAATTTTTTCAAATTTTTCCAACTTGATGGTCACCCCTTTCTGAGTAAAAAAGATTTTTTCGGCACTATTTATTGCATATTTTATGGGAGACGAAGTAACAGCCCATTTGTCAAACTGCCCTGCGTTTTTTACAAACACATCCTTTTTAAAAGGGTTAGTGGTGGTCCATTGGCGGTTTTGTGAAGTTCCACTTTTATGAAACAGAAACAAGATAACAACCAGACAAAGAAAAGTAGAGAGGCTTTTTTTCATGAGAACGTTTTTTGAGTTTGTTGATTTTTCGATTGTTACACTTCGTAAAATTAACATTATTATTTTAATCGTAAACAGAAAGACTTATAATTTTTTAAGATTTTTTGCTAACAGAAAAATACTGTTTTTGTCGCGGGGATTAAAAAGCCAGTTGTGGTCGAAGCCATTCACCACCTGATGGTTGCTGTAATATCCTATTACAAGGCTATGAAACTTAGTTCCGTTTTCTTTCGCAGCCTTTATTTTTTTCTCGACTACAGGCTGAAGGTAGGGCATCTGAAAATCAGAAATCATCAGCACATCTGCTTTTTTAAAGTTATCTTTCTCCAGCATTCGAGTAGCTTCGTCAAGTGCAGGACTGGCATCTGTGCCTCCATGAAAACTCATGGCAAGAAAATCAATAATTTTTTGTAGGTTGTTTTTTAAGTCGGTCATGTCTAAACAAGCAATACCCACACTAAAGGTTATTAAATAACAATCGCGATTTTCGCGGAGCGCGATTTTCAGAATTGCTAGGCATATCGTTTTTGCTATCGCTTCAGGAGTTCCACGCATAGAGCTACTGGTATCCACACAAATAATAAAAGGACCTTTTAGTTTATTTTTCCCTTTTGCATTACCTGCTTTAAATTCATCCACTTCAAAATCTTTTACCCTGTCTTCAAATTCAAATGTCTGAAGTTTTTTCTCTGCAAATCGTTTTAAAAAAAGGGTTTGCAATGTGGGGTCGCTTAATAATGCTGTTTCCGAAGGAAGCATATTATTCAAATCGTCACTTTCTTTTATTCCAATCAAATCGGTTTTGCTGGCATGGTTTGCCAGCCATTCGAACTTAGAGGAAGTAGCTCCAGTAGCGGTTTGTTCCTCATCACCGTTCGCTTCCCTCATTCTGCCCAGCATATCCACCAACTCTCTAACCGCATGATTCATCTTCAGCATTTCGTTGTACTTTTTCAGTATTTCAAAATTCTCTTTGCTCATGCCTTCTTTGGGAGTATCAAATATTTCGTTGAAGTTGGTTTTCATATCATGTATCATGTCCCTCATTTGCTGAATATGCTCCATCCGCTCATCCATCCGCTCTGTAAACTCTTTCAACGCTTCCTCCATTTTTTCCTGTTGAAATTCTTCCAGCTTAATTAATATTTCTCCCTTCCAATTATCAGTCAGGTGGTCGCGCACGCTTTCATAACTTTTACTGTCATCAAAATTTTCATCCTCCGGTTTTGCTTTCAAACTTTTGTTGAACTCGCGAGTGTAAAATGAGGGATTGATTTTGGTTTTGTCGTAGTTCTTACACAGAAATTCTTTAATCAACTTCCAATAGGATTTAAAATCAGGTTTCTCGGTGGCAGCAAAACTATCCACCATTTTCACTTCCTCTTCGTAAGGATTGCCAAAGGAAAGAATAAGTCGTTTGGTACGATGTATAAAATTTAAAATCTCCAATGTCATTTCCTCTGCCAACTCCGGCTCGTTGGTAGTCATCTCTCTGAGCTTGGGATTGGCAAGAATTAAATCAACGGTAGTAGAAAAATTATCCATTTCTTCGTTCGACAAAAAGAATTTGTCCACATCATGTTCCGGTTCAAGACCTTTGAGCAATTTGTTGAAAATAGTTTGAGCAATTATTTTTCGCGTTTCAAAATCGCAGATGGAGCCAAATTTTTCGAATTTACTAAAAGGGTTTTCCATTGCATATTAGATTTCATCCATTTTATCAAAATCCAGCCCACGTTGCTCTTCCACTTCTTCCCAGTAATGCTGAATTTTGTTCGCTTCTACTTCCAATTTTTCAATTTCAATTTTTGCATTGTTCCAATTTTCTTCCACAAACGTAGCATTTTCCGGTGTAACAAATAAATTGGTTCTCAAATGAACCAAGTCTTTTTTTCTGAATTCTTCAATCTCCATTTTCAAATCGTTGGTGGTGGTTAAAATTACATTCAAACGCTCTATCCATTGTTTTTCGAGAGCCACATCCGGTTTACGGGTAAAATGTTCTATCTTGTGAGAGGTTTTGTATTTGATTCGGTATTCATTATTATCAAAAATCAATGAATCTTCGTGGGTACCTTTTGCCAATTCCTGCTTTTTGGGTTTTTCCGTGGTTGCACTGTTTCCGCTGTCGCAATGAATTGCTATTACTTGATTTTCCTTTTTCAGTTTTTTGAAATCATTTTTTAAAATCAAATCGAAATTTCCACTAAACGAATAGCTGAAATTGAAGTCCATGATTTTATAAAACTTTTCGTAAAAAGTTTCGGGCTCTTTAAATTTTATTTTTTTCTCAAACTTACAACCTTGCACCACATCAGCATTAAACTCTTCTAATTCCTCTTGTATGTCTTTCAAATTCATGTTCAGAATATAGCCATGTTTCTGAATGGTTTCTTTCACAATATCCGAAACCACTCTATATTGTTCGGCTTCGTGCCAAATACAATGTTTGATTAAAAAACAATCCATCATATCTACTGCAGTTCTTTCATTTAGAAAAGCAGAAGTACGCATCAGTCGAACAATTTTTCTCCATCTCCGGTCAGAAATATAAATTTCGTCCACCTTGCTATCCTTTGCTTTCTTGTTGTAAATATCAATGTTTACGCGAATAACGTGAATCACATTAAAAACATCTTTTGGTATTTCCACTTTGTCTATTTCTTCCGATATAGTATTGTAAAGTGTATCATTTAGCTTATTGGAGGCTGTCACATTATCTTCATAATTTTTCAATGTTTTCGAAATCATTTCATTGAAATTACTTTTGCCTTCTATTCCTCCAACAATGTACCTTACTAAAAACCTGTCCCACAAGGCTTCCAACCCTTCTCCCTTCATGGGCAATTCGTTGGAAGCGGCAATCAATACTTTCATAGGTACATGTATTTCCTGGTCGCCATTGCGGTAAATTTTTTCGTTTAATACAGTCAGCAACGCATTTTGAATGGAGGGTCCTGCTTTCCATACTTCGTCCAGAAATACAACAGTAGCAGTTGGTAAATAGTTTTTTACAATCCGTTCGTATTTGTCTTCGTCTTTTAATTTAGAAATGGACACCGGACCAAAAATTTCGTCAGGCGTACTGAACCGGTTCATAAGGTATTCGAACGAACTGCCACCTTCGAAAGCAAATTTTAAACGTCTTGCCACTAAACTTTTTGCAACACCGGGTGCTCCCAGCATAAATATACTTTCGCCTGCAATGGCTACTAATAATGTGAGAGCCGTTACTTCTTCCTTTTCATAAACACCTTCGTTCAGTTCGGCAAGCAATTGCTTAATCTGGGATTTTATTTTCATAAGTTAATTTTATACAAAGATAAAGTTTTTGGGGTTACAAATCAACCTTCATCCCTTCGGTGGCATAATTAAATCCTGATGAGATTATCTTTTGCTGTATAGCATTATCCCATATCACCGGGTTGGTGTGATTGAAATGAATAAACTGTATTTTCTTTTTTTCGTATGCAGACAGCGACTCAAACAAATTCATTGATTCAGTAATAAAAGGATGAGGTACATCTTTCATGCTTGTGCCTGTTAGTTCGCCATCTTTGTAAAAGGTGCCATCAACAAAGGCAATGTTCACTTTTTTTATTTCATCCACAATGCTATGATTCCACTTTTCCCATTTATCAATATCAGGAATAAATAACATTTTTTTATTGTTCGATTCAATTTTAAATCCAACGGTTTCCGAATATTCGTCACGATGAGGAACTAGGAATGGAGTTACTTTTATGTTGCTTGAAATGGTAATTGTAGAATCGTTGTGCAATGGATTGATAGAAATATTATTCAATGAAACCAATTGACTCCATGGACCATTAGTGGTTAAATATTCGGCCATGCGGGGCATGGCATACACGGGAATATTTTTTGCTCCCATCACTTCTCTGCCCAGTTGCATCAAGCCTGTATAGTGCCCTATGTGTGCATGGGTAACAAAAATACCATCGGGATACATTTTGTTTTTCATGTGGGCTTCCACCTGCAAGGTGTGCCATTGTTCTTTAAAATCGGGAGTGGCTTCGAACAACCATAACTTACGGTTGATAACATCCACCAAGCCGAGACTGGTTGCATTTAGCTTTTTTGTTTTAAAGGAATAATAATTCTGGCAACATTCTCTAACACACCCTGCCTGCGGGTAACCGGCATCTTGGGCAGTGCCCAGCACTACTGCATAAAGCAATGAAGTATCGGGTTTGTTTTTATTTTCATTCTCGGCACAGCCGAAAAGAATAATGACAAAAAGGAACAAAATGTTTTTCATTAATGATGGAGTTATTTTTTATTTAGCCCAAAAGTAATTGTTTTGTTTTAGAGATTTATGTTTTTACCAAAACAATTATAGGTATTTTTTGTTTTTATAATCATTCTTTAATGTTTGTAAATTAAATGAACTGTATTTTAAACATTAAAATTTACATAAAACCAATAACTAAAAAAAATATCCTACTTTTGAAAAATAAAATTTATCAAACATTTTATTAAAGAAGCAAGGTTTTTGAAACAGTTTATAAAAATATTTTTTCTTGTTATGTTGTTCACTATTCCCTGTGAATTAAACAAAACATTTTCCCAAAACCGAACCCTTGACTCCCTTCAACAGGCATTTAAATCTGCAAAGCAAGACACCGCCAAAGTAAACCTGCTGAACAAAATAAGCGAAGAGTACGATATGAACATGGAGCTGGACAATGCCATGAAATATGGTAACGATGCACTTGCTCTTGCCAAAAAAATAAACTTTCAGTTTGGTGTTACCAAGGCTTTGGACAATTTGGGCAATGCCAGTTGCGACAAAGGAGATAACCAAGAAGCATTAAAATATTATTCCACTTCGTTAAGTATTAAAAAAGGGTTAGGAAACAAAAAGGAGATAGCTTATACATATAATTTGATAGGTTACATGACAGAAGATTATGATGAAGCCCTCAAAAATTATGAGGCTGCTTTAAAATTAAACACCGAAATTGGATACAAAATAGGTATGGGAAAAAACTATACTAACATCGGACTTGTATATTTTAATAAAGGTGATTTCACTAAATCTTTGGATAACCTTTTTTTAGCTTTAAAATTGAATAAATCACTTGAAGACAAAAAGGGGATGGCGTTGGATTATAAAAATATAGGTGTATGTTATGTTATGCAGGGAAATTACGCTGAAGCTTTAAATAATCAGTTGACTTCTTTGAAAATAAATGAGGAATTAGGAGATAAAGGCGGATTAATTAGTAACTACAATAATATTGGAGTTGTTTATTATTATCAGTTAAATTATACAGAAGCCCTGAAGTATTATTTTCAGGCGTTGAAACTGGCAAATGAATTAGCTGATAAATCAAACATTGCCAATGCATATATCAATATCGGAACTGTGTATTTTGAACAAAAAAATTACGTGGAAGATTTAAAATATCAACTTTCTTCCTTAAAAATAAATGAAGAGCTTAATAATAAAATTGGAAAAGCGCTCGGTTATAATAATATGGGAGATATATATTTAATTCAGGGTAATTATACACAAGCATTAAAGAATCATTTTTTAGCATTAACATTAAATGAAGAGCTTGGAGATAAAAAAGAAATTGCTCACAATTATAATAACATTGGAGAAATATATTTAAAGCAAAAAAAATATGATGAAGCCAAAAAATATTTAGAAATGGGGTTAAACCTTTCTAAAGAAACAGGGAATAAAATAAGAATAAAAGACAGTTACAATGCTATTTCATTGCTCGATAGCACACTCTCCAATTGGAAATCAGCTTATGATAATACTAAACAATATTACATTTACAAAGACAGTTTGACAAATGAGGTAATCAATAAAAAATTAGTGCAGTCGCAAATGCAATTTGATTTTAATAAAAAAGAAGCGCAGGCAAGTGCCGAACAGGAAAAAAAAGATGTAATAATTGCAGAAGAAAAACAAATGCAGAAAATAATAACCATAGCCATAAGTATTGGATTGATGCTCGTCATGATATTTTCTGTTTTATTATTCAATCGTTTTAAAATAACAGTGAAACAAAAAGGGGTGATTGAAAAACAGAAAAAAGAAGTGGAACGGCAAAAACAACTGGTGGAGGAAAAAAACAAACAGGTAACCGATAGTATTAATTATGCAAAGCGAATACATACAGCACTAATGCCTTCAGACAAGTTAGTAAAGGAAAAATTACCCGATTCGTTTATTGTTTATTTTCCAAAAGATATTGTGGCGGGAGATTTTTATTGGATGGAACAAATAAATTCCAAATCTCAAATTTCAAATCTGGAATCTGAAACTGTTTTGTTTGCAGCTTGCGATTGTACCGGTCATGGTGTGCCGGGTGCATTGGTTTCGGTGGTGTGTCATAACGCACTGAACAGAGCGGTGAGGGAATTTGGTCTTGTTCAGCCTGCTGCAATACTTGATAAAACCGAAGCAATAGTGACAGAGAATTTCGATAAAAATGATTTGGAAATAAGGGACGGGATGGATATTGCGCTGGTGAGTTTAAAGTATTTGAATCCAAATTCGGAAAGTCCAAATTCCAAAGTTGCACAGCTTGAATATGCTGGAGCAAATAACCCACTGTGGATTGTAAAAAAAATGGACAAGGAACAATTGATAATGGATAATGACACGGCAGGTAATTCTCCATTATCAATTGTCAATTATCAATTAAACGAAGTCAATTATCAATTATTGGAGACCAAAGCCGACAAACAACCCATTGGAATAAACGAAAACAACAAACCTTTTACCAACCACGTGTTTCAATTGGATAAAAACGATACGGTGTATGTATTCAGCGATGGGTTTGCCGACCAGTTTGGGGGAGAAACCGGGCGCAAAAAACTAACCCGAAAACGGTTTAAAGATTTAATCCTTTCTGTACAACACCTCAGTATGAACGAGCAGAAACAAGCAATTGAAACCTTTTTCTTTGATTACAAAAAGGAAATAGAACAGATAGACGATGTGCTGATAATTGGGGTGAGAGTTTAGCAATATCTCATATAAAATCTTTTGAAGCAAATGATTGAACTTTTGGAGTTAAAGTTAGAAAATTTGAAACGAAAGGTTGGAACTTTGGTGTTAATGGTTGAACATTTAAAACGAAAGTTTGAGTATTTGAACGGAAAGTTTGAAACTTTGAAGCCAAAGGTTGGAACTTTGGTGTTAAAGTTTGAACATTTGAAACGAAAGTTTAAACCGTTGAAGCCAAAGTTTGAATGTTTGAAACGAAAGTTTGAACTTTTGGTGTGAAAAGTATTTATACAGGATTATAATGAATTTTAGCTTAAAATCAAGATGTTAGCTTTCTGAATTTTCTAAAACAGACCTGCCAATCTGTGAAAATCAGAATGCTTAGCAAATGGAATTAAACCTGAAGCAATAATATTTCACTCCTTCCATTTAATTTTAAAGTTCTTATTTATTAACCCCGGAAAGTAATTAATGGACTTCAATTTAAAAAAGTTTTCAACTATTCCACCAAGTTTGCAGCTAAAACGTTCATTAATTAAAATACCTATTATACTTCAGCCACAAATTTAGAACATTCTCAATTATCATATAACAATCTAATTAAAAACTACCCAAATGAAAAAAATACTACTATATTTATTCAGCGCAGTATTACTGCTGTTTGTATTCAATTCAAATGCAACAGAGGCACCAGCGAATTCTACCGGAAAAACAAGAAGCAATGCTCCACGCAATGCACATCATGTAGTGGGCGGCAATGGTTTTACAGTAGAAATAAGAAGCGGTGAAATATGGGCTTGGGGATTGAACAACCATGGTCAGTTGGGTGATGGTACCCACACCAATAGTAATACCCCTGTTCAGGAAGCAACACATGCTAACGACTGGGTGGATATTAATTGTGGTGGAAACCATGTGATAGCCATTAAAGCTGATGGAACCGTTTGGGCTTGGGGTTTCAACGATAAAGGACAATTGGGTATTAACGTAAATCCCGATACCAGCGTGCCATTGCAAATTGGAACAGAAAATAACTGGGTGAGCATGGGTTGCGGTGTTAACCAAACGTATGTAATAAAAGCAGATGGTACACTATGGGCTTGTGGCTCCAACCAAAACGGGGCATTAGGGCTCGGTACTTCAGTACCTACATTCCCTACTTTAACCATGGTGGGTAACAATCACAACTGGAGAAATATTTCGGGAGGAAATAATCACGTAGCAGCCATTCAGTATGATGGTACACTTTGGACATGGGGAACAAATGATGTTGGACAGTTGGGGGTTGGTACACTTACAGTGCTCCAAAATCTAGCACCGGTTCAGATTGGAAGTGCCACCAGTTGGATAAGTGTAGAAACAGGAGATAACAGCGTATTGGGCTTACAAAACAACGGGAAATTATTTGCATGGGGTTTCAATGGTGCAGGACAGTTGGGTGATGGAACCTCACAAAACCAAAACGCACCTGTGCAAATTGGTGCCACCATAAAATGGATTGGTATGTCTATTGGACAAACCGGAAACTCCAATTTGACACATAGCTTGGGTGTTTCGTCCGATGGAAAATTATTCGCGTGGGGAAGCAATGTTTTCGGACAGTTAGGAATTGGAACCCCCGACTCCAACCCTCACCCTACTCCACTATTAATCTCTTCAATGACCAATTTGGTAAATGTTGAATGTGGTTTTGGCACCTCTTACTCTATAGCAGCCAATGGAGCACTCTTTTCGTGGGGAAATAATTCAACTGGTCAGATAGGAAACGGAAACACCAACAATGAGGCAAGTCCGGTGCAAGTGAGTGTGGTGCCCCTTGGTTGGTCGAAAGTGGCGGCTGGAGATACATATACAGCAGCACTAAAATCGGATGGAAACATTTGGACAATGGGAAATAATGATTTCGGACAATTGGGCAATGGCTCTACTACTCCAAATTCGTTAGTTCCTGTTCAGGTTATCGGTTCCGACTTCAAGCAGGTGGTTTGTGGTAAAAGCCATACCTTAGCAATTAAAGCAAATGGTACTTTATGGGCTTGGGGAAAAAATGTGAACGGGCAATTAGGAATCGGAAACTCAGACGCAAGTTTGCACTCTACTCCTATTCAAATTGGGGTGGGTAACAACTGGACTTCTGTATCGGCAGGAGACGCCTACTCAATGGCTATTAAAGCTGATGGAACATTGTGGGCTTGGGGCGACAATACTTTTGGTCAGTTTGGAAACGGAACTCCTAACCCTACTCCTACCACCGCTCCGATACAAATTAGCGGATTAGATACTTGGGTGGATGTGGAATGCGGTACCGATTTTACATTAATATTAAAATCAAATGGCACACTATCGGCTGCGGGAAACAACGATTTCGGTCAGTTGGGTATTGGTTCGTTGGCATCTATAGTTCCGTCATTCCAACTTGTAACAGCAGTTCCTACCAACAACTGGATTTCAATTGCTGCTTCTGCCGGAGGCGCACATTCGCTGGGTGTAACTTCCAATGGACTAGTTTATGCATGGGGCGATAATACACATGGGCAAATAGGTGATGGTACTTTTAATCCTCACAATGCACCGGTAGTTGTTAGTTTTTTCCAGACATTGGGAGTAAAAGCATTAACTGTTTATGCAGGTTTAGCACATAGTTTTGCAATCATTAACACAGGTGAAATATATGGATGGGGCGATAATGCTTCTTCCCAATTGGGGCACTCAGTAACTCATACGCTTCCTTTTTTAGTAGATTCAGTATCAAATATAGTTACCATGGCTTGCGGCTACAATCATACTGCTATTATACATAGCGACAGATCGTTATTGTGTATGTCGGGTTTAAATAATTTTGGGCAATTGGGTAACGGTACCACCACCGACAGTCACCAATTTGATTTTGTAGTTAATGCGCTTCCATGTAACAACCCATCTATTCCAATTCTTATCGCTAGCTCCACTTCTCTTTGTGGAAATGGAACGGTAGTTTTAAGTGTTGTTTCGGGTTCAATGCTCAACAGTGCAACCCATTGGCAATGGTATAGCGGAAGTTGTGGAGGCACACCAATTGGCACAGGTACAATAATAACGGCATCACCAGCAGCAACCACTACTTTCTTTGCAAGAGGTGAAGGTGGATGCCCGGCTTTAGGTGCGTGTGCAAATATTACAATTGGAGTTATGTTTCCTGTTGATTGGTATTTAGATGCTGACAATGATGGATTTGGCAATGCTACAGTGATTCAATCTTCGTGTACACAACCAATAGGATTTGTAGCCGATCCAACGGATTGTGATGATAGTAATCCTGCTATTCATCTTTTGCCAACTGGAGCACTTACTGTTAATATAAGTGGCATCACTCCTACTTCTGCATTTGTAGATGCAACTCCTATAACTCCTGGCGCACAGTACTTGGTAAGTGTTAATGGTCTCACGTTTACCGGACCTTTTAGTTTTCCATATCAGTTAAGTGGACTCGTTGCAGGAACGACTTATAATATAAGTGTAAAATTTGCTCCCAACCTTTGTAATACAGGAGTGTATTCAACTACCTTTACTACTCCACTTTGTACCGGTGCTCCGGCAGCTCCCGTAATATCAGGACCAAGTGCATTGTGCGGTTTAGCAGCAGCCAATTATTCTGTATTACCTGTGGCTGGTGCCACTTCTTATGTATGGACAGTGCCAACAGGAACAACCGGAATGACTATTCTTTCTGGTCAGGGAAACACGTTAATAAATGTTAGTATCTCAGGAGGTACCGTAACCGGAAATGTTACTTGTACAGCCATAAACAGTTGTGGAAACAGTAGTACCTCCCTTTTTGGTGTAAGCAAAAAACCTGGCATTCCGGGAGCTATAAACGGCCCTACATCTGCTTGTGGATTAACATCAGCTGTTTATTTTATTTCTCCGGTATTTGGTGCCACTTCTTACACATGGACAGTACCTTCTGGTGTTTCCATTGCCAACGGAGTTGGAACAACACAAATTACCGTGAACTTTGCAGCAACATTTATTTCAGGAAATATAAATGTAACAGCAGTGAATGCTTGCGGAAGTGTTCCGGGTACTTCTATTTTTGTAACTGCTCATACTCCTGTAATGCCGCTCTCTATGTCTGGTCCGCTTAATGTGTGCGGATTAACTACTGCTACTTATTCAGTACCGGCTGTGGCAGGTGCTACAGGATATGTTTGGACTATAACCGGAGCAGGAACTATTGTTGGCTCCAATACCAGCAATGTGGTAAGCGTTTTATTGAACGGAACAACAGGAGGAACTATTTCTTGCCTTGCCACCAACGCTTGCGGAAGTGGTCCGCCAAGAACTGTTAACTTGGTTGTAACTGCTGTTCAGCCAGGTGCTATTTCTGGTCCTTCAAATACCTGCGGTTTATCAACTGCAAATTATTTTGTAGCCAATGTGGCTGGTGCTGTGTCGTACAACTGGACATTGCCAGCCGGTATGACCCTTGTGAGTGGTAATGGTACCACTTCAATTACTGTCAACATCAATCCTTTTTCAACAGGACCTAATACAGCAACCGGTATTTTAAAAGTATCTTCTACTAACGCTTGCGGAAACACTAGTGCATTAAGAACAAAAACCATTACAAGATGCCTTGGTGCCGATGCAATGAGCAACAACCGCGAAGGTGCTAATGTGTTTGACAATACTTACTCTGACCTTTATCCAAACCCTGCAAAATCAGAGTTTACTATTGATATAAGTTCTGAAATAGATATGGTGGTTGTGATGGAAGTATATAATGTTCTTGGAAATAAAGTAATCTCCGAAAAACATAATCTGAGTGCAGGCAATACATCTGTTAAAACATCCATTGAAAGATACGAAAGAGGTATTTATTTTGTTCGAATGCTTGATGCAAATGGCAATGTACTCAATACTCAACGAGTGATTAAACAGTAATAGTTACTATTCGAAATTCTCAAACTCCTGCTCTTTTACTAGAGCAGGAGTTTTTTTATTAGTTTTGCAGGCTAATTTATTAAAAAGTGGAAAATCAAAATGTGAAATTATATAGTGTGCCAGTATTGTTATACCACCGTATTGTAAACAATCAATCGGCTATAGGGCAACACAAAATTTATGTTTATGAAAAGGACTTTGAAAAACAACTTTCTTACCTCCAAACAAACGGTTATCAAACAATCACTTTTGTTGATTTAGCCGAAAACCCTAAAATGGATTTGACAAAAAAAGTAATACTTACGTTTGATGACGGCTATGAAGATAATTACACACTGATGTATCCTATACTCAAAAAATACCGTTTCAAAGCAGTAATTTATTTGGTAACTCATGCCGACCACAACGTGTGGGGTGTGCGAGAAGGGGAACCAAAAGTAAATATGATGAACGACCAGCAGAAAAAGGAAATGAGCAGGTACGGAATAGAAATGGGCGGACATACTCGCTCCCATGTTGATTTATCGAAATGTAAAGCAACCGAAAGCAGGCGCGAAATAGCAGGTTGCAAAGAAGATGTAGAACGAATTACTGGGAAAAAAGCAGTTAGTTTTGCTTATCCTTTTGGGGGAATTAATGAAGAAGTAAAACAAATAGCCCGCGAATCGGGTTTTACTTTTGCTGTTTCTACCAACACGGGTCCAAAACAATTTGGTGAAGACAAATTTCAAATCAGGAGGATAGAAGTAACATCTCGCACACGTATGGCAAGTTTTAAAAATAAAGTTAGTGGACATTATTTTTATCCCAAAACTTTTTTACAAAAAATATTATCAGGAAATCAAACGAAATGATTTAAGATTTAGGATTAAAATTAAAAATATGGAAAAAGAACTAACACCCGGCACACGGATAGACCATGAAAAATATGGTGAAGGAATCATAAGTACAGTTAGCATTGCAGGATACGAAGTGCTTTTCGCAAGAGGTGGTAAAATGGAATTATCCATTTCAAATCAGGATTTCGAAATTGTGGAACCAGTTGAATCAACTGACGATTCGCCAAAAGTGAGTATTGCCGATTTGGAAAAAGTATTTAATCATCTAATAGAAAAAACTGGTAATGCGACAGGAATAGTAGATTTTGCTGATAAATGGACAGGGGGAACGCTGATAATGAAACCACAAGACGAAAAACTAAAACCTCACGAAATGCCTGTTGATGGTTTTTTCCACAAGATAGTAATGGTACGTGATAGGTTGAGGGTGTTGGAACAAAACATTAACAGCCACCCTAAACTAACGGATGAAGACAAAGTAAACCTGCAACAATACATTACCCGCATTTATGGCAGTTTAACCAGTTTTAATATTATTTTTAAAAACAAAGAAGACCATTTTGTTGGTCAGAGTAATAAATAGTCATTAGTCATTAGTTTTATACACTAACAAATGACCATTGAACCAAAGAACTAATTTATGAAAGTAACCGGATTTTCGTTTATAAAAAATGCAATTAAATTCGACTACCCGGTGGTAGAAGCCATCACGTCTATACTTCCGGTGTGCGATGAGTTTGTGATTGCGGTTGGAAAATCGGATGACGACACGTTGAATTTTATTAAATCCATCAACTCACCAAAAATAAAAATAATAGAAACCCTTTGGGACGAAACGCTAAGAGAAGGCGGCAGAGTGTTATCTGACGAAACAAACAAAGCATTTCGCGCAATCTCTGACGATACCGACTGGTGTTTTTATATTCAGGGTGATGAGGTGATTCACGAAAAATATTTGGACACTATTAAAAATGCCATGCTGAATTATAAAGACGACAATCGTGTAGATGGCTTGCTGTTTGAGCATCTTAATTTTTATGGATCGTACGATTACGTTGCCAACTCGCGCAACTGGAATAAAAAAGAAATTAGAGTAATTAAAAACAACAAGCGTTTTTATTCGTACAAGGATGCCATGAGTTTCCGAAAAGACCATGATGTAAAATTAGATGTAGTAATGATAGATGCCTGTATTTATCACTACGGATGGGTGAAACAGCCCAAGGCCATGCAACGCAAACAAATGGAGTTTCATAAACTATGGCACGATGATAAATGGGTGGAAGAAAATATTCCGAGGGTTGATGAGTTTGATTATTCTAAAATTGATTCTGTTTCAAAATTCACCGGCACACACCCAAAAGTAATGGCAGAACGCTTAAAGAGATTGAACTGGACTTTTTCATTCGATCCGACTAAAGGAAAAAAACAATCCATCAGAAAACGAATTTTAAATTCCATTTATCAAAAAACCGGTGTGCATATTGGTGAGTTTAAAAATTATAATCTTATTAGGAAATAGCGAATAAGCAATAGACAATAGCAATAAAGCAATTTATCAATAAAGCAATTTAACAATCCCTACCATGCTAATAAACAATTTCTACAAAATAAAAAACATAGAAGCCGGAGAAAAATATGTGGTAAACATAGAAATGAATCCTGCTCACGAAATATACAACGGACATTTTCCGGGTATGCCCGTAGTACCTGGTGTTTGCCTTACACAAATGGTAAAAGAAACGGTAGAGCAAATCGCCAACCGACAACTCACCATTGTTACAGGGGATAACATTAAATTTACTGCTGTACTTAATCCCACAGAAAATCCGGAAGTGATAATGACCATCAGCCTTAAAACAAAAGAAAACGGCTTGCTTCATGCCGATGCTGCTGTTAAAGCAGAAGAAGTAAGTTTTTTTTCATTCAAAGGAAGTTTTAAAGAAAGAGAATAATTTTAAAATCCTTAACTATTTTTGGCTCAAAAATTGTGAGGTACAATGCCTAATTTCGCAACTCAAAAAAATAAAAATTTATGACAACAAATTTTACAAAAACAATTACCGCTTTCGCTCTCCTTGTTTCTGGTTTTGCATTTGCCGGAAACACCGAAGGATACAACATTAAAATTTCGGCCAAAGGGCTCAAAGAAGGCGACAAATGCTTGCTCGCCAATTATTATGGAGACAAACAGTACATCAAAGATTCGGCAAAAGTAAATGCAAAAGGTGAAGTGATTTTTCAAGGAAAAGAAAAACTCCCGCAAGGTGTTTACCTTTTTGTGCCGCCCAACAAAAATAAATACTTCGATTTTATGATGGATTCGGAACAAAACTTTTCGTTAGAAACCGACACACTCGATTTTATTAAAAACATGAAAGTGAAAGGCTCTGAAGAAAATAAATTTTTTTACGACTATCAAAATTTTATGATGGCAAAACAAAAACAAGTGGAGCCCATGCAAGCCAAACTCAACTCGTTTAAAAAAGGTGACGACTCCATAAAAATTATGCGCGACAAATTAGAATTGATTGACACCGAAGTAAAAAACTACAAACTCGATTTAATAAAAAACCACCCCACCTCCTTTGTTGCCAAACTATTTAAAGCAATGGAAGAAATACAAGACAAAGACATTCCCGAACCACCGGTGTTGTCAAACGGACGAAAAGATTCCACCTTTGCTTATCATTATTTCAAAACCCATTTCTTCGACAACTTCGATTTTAGTGACGACCGCCTTTTGCGCACACCCATTTTCAGCACCAAAATAAAACGATACATGGAAAAGCTCACTCCGCAAACCCCCGATTCCATTAACATTGCGTGCGACTACCTGGTAAACAAATCCAGAGCCAACAAAGAAGTATTCAAATACATTGTGTATTGGCTCACGTTTACTTACGAAGATTCGAAAATAATGGGCATGGATGCCGTGTTTGTGCACATGGTAAAAGGATATTTAAAAGAATCTGACTGGGTGGACTCTACTCATAATTACAAAATGAAAGAGCGCATCATGACCTTAGAACCCTTGCTATTAGGTAAAAAAGCTCCCGGCATTAACATGTTGGACACGCTGGGCAAAAACGTTTCGCTGTACGACATCAAATCAAAATACACCGTTGTGCTTTTCTGGGACCACGGCTGCTCTCACTGCAAAAAAGAAGTGCCAAAACTGGTAGAAGCCTACAACACCAAGCTCAAAGCAAAAGGTGTTACCGTTTATGCTGTGGAAACCGAAGACAAACCCGAAGACTGGAAAAAATTTATCCGCGAAAACAAAATGAATTGGTACAATGTGCATCAGCCTGACGAATACAGCCGGGCAGTAACAAAAAAAATATACGACATTTACAGCACCCCTGTTATTTATTTGCTGGACGAAAACAAAATCATCAAAGCCAAACGCATTGACAGCGAACAACTCGATGGCTTTATTGATATGCTGGAAAAAGAAAAAATAAAAAAATAAAAAGTTTCAGGTTTCAGGTTTCAAGTTTTAACGTCAACTTGAAAGTTGAAACTTGAATTTTTTTTTGGGCAGACACCTTACCTCTTCGGCTAACCTGCCTTCCCGCTTTCCGCTACAATCTTTTTCCCTCCCCAGCAACAACCAACACACGAAAAAAGGATTTTCGCTACAATCGGGTGCAGTTTGATAGGGTACTTCCTTGAATAACCTTTAAGTTTGTTCGTAAAAAAGTTGCGATAAAAACACCAAGAATAGTAAAATTCGACAAAAAATGCTTAAAACACCTATTTAACATCAAACCCAAAAAACACGCTACTTATTATATATTCTCGCAAAACGCATAAAATTCGTTTTTGGGCATAAACCTAATTAGGGGATTGCAAAAAAGGAAAGTTTACTACCTTCCCCTAATTAGGGGATTGCCCAAAAGGAAAGTTTACCACCTTCCCCTAATTAGGGGAACGCCCAAAAGGAAAGTTTACCACCAAACCCTAATTAGGTTTTAAGCCGTTATTAGTGTTTTCACCAACAACTATTGGAGATTGATTAAAAACCCCAAAACTGGCAAAAGAGCCAGTTCGGAGGATGTATTAAAAGGTTCGATGAAAAAAGAAGGTGTCAAACTAAACCCGATTGTAGCGAAAAGCCCGAAGTGCGGTGGGTGATGAGTAAAAAAACACACCCCCTACCCCCTCTCGAGAGGGGAATGGCTTACACACACGGTTGAACTATGCTGGTGGGTGGTCGGACTTGTAGCGGAAAGCGGGAAGGCAGGTTGGAAGAGATAGAAGCGTTCTTTCCAAATAATTCCAAATTTCAGATTTCAAATTTGCAATCTGAAACCTGAAATCTGAAATTAATTCCTCCGATTAATAACAATGGTATTTCCGCCCGAATAGTCAAATTTCCAGTTGTGGTCGAAAATGAGGGGGAGGTAGCGTTTGTATAAATTGATGCGGGAAGTTAGTTTATCCTCTGGCTCATCGGCTTTGGCAAGTCCGGTAAATTCGTAGGTAATCATTTTGGGATGATGGTCCATAAACATTTTTACTACCACCACTATAGTGTTCATCACCCGGTAAATCTCGCCCCTATTGGTGAGGGAATATTCTTCGCCTTCAAATTCATCGTTGGTAACGCCAAACACAATGGTGGCATGTAAAATATTATCCTGCCTGCGCCCAAATCGCACTTCGTAATTCACCCCACTATCGGTAGTAAAATAATAAACTCCGGCTGTGCTGATGGGCGGTGGTATTATTTTGTAAATCTCAAGCGAGTGTTCGGGCATATAGGCTTTCTATTGAGTGGCGAAATTAGAAAATAAAATTTTAAAATGAAGGTTTATCAGGAGATATACGATGAGAATATTAAATACCTTTGTACCACTTTTAGTTATGCGCCATTTCATTTTCATTTTTTTAATTTTTATCAGTGTCAATAGTTTTGCTCAGCAAGCAAGTGTCATTAAAATTACTGACCTCGAAAAACGAATTTTAAATCCTTCGGATACAACTTACATTGTTAATTTTTGGGCTACTTGGTGCGCACCATGCATCAAAGAGTTACCCGATTTCGAAAACATTAATCGTGATTATAAATATAAAAAAATAAAAGTGTTGTTGGTGAGTTTAGATTTTAAGGAAGATTTGAAAACAAAATTGCTTCCGTTTATGTTGAACAAAAATATAGCATCCGAAGTGTTACTTTTGGACGAAGTTAATGGAAATTATTTTATTCCAAAAGTGGCTGACCAGTGGACAGGAGCTATTCCTGCTACATTAATTGTAAACAATAAAAATAACGTGAAACATTTCTTTGAAAAAAAAGTGACTTACGAATTACTTAAAAGTGAAATAGAAAGTGTGAAATGAGTTTCAGGTTTCAAGTTTCAAATCCTAAATCCTAAATTTAAAAATCCTAAATTTAAAAAGAATGAAAGTAAAAGTTGTGAATGTAGTATTACTAGTAGTAGCAGCCATGGTGTTTGTGTATGCATTTTTTATTTATGATAAAAACAAACCGATACGCTACCTTGCTATTTTCGGAGAAAAAGAAGTGGTAACTAAAGATGGAAAAACAGATACGGTGTATCACACAATAGGCAATTTTAGTTTTATAAATCAAGATGGAAAAACAGTTACCGAAAAAGATTTTAATGAAAGTATTTATGTAACCGATTTCTTTTTCACTACCTGCCATAGCATTTGCCCCGTAATGAGTAACCAACTGGAGCGGGTGTACGAAAAATACAAAAGTAATGGCAAGGTAAAAATTCTATCTCACACCGTTGACCCCGACATTGACACCGTGGAACAACTAAAACGATATGCTATACAACACAATGCCCAAGCACCTCAGTGGAACTTTGTAACCGGAAGTAAAAAAGAGTTGTATGCCATAGCTCGCACTAGTTATTTATTGAATGCAGAGCAAGGCGATGGCGGACCAGATGATTTTATTCACACACAAAATTTTGCCTTGATAGATTGGGACAAACGTATTCGCGGGTTTTATGACGGAACAGATACCGCAGATATTAATCAATTGATGAAAGACATTGATTTGTTGTTGAAGGAATTTGAGTATCAAAAGAAAAAGTAAAACAAAAAAAATCCCTCCCGAAACTAATCGGGAGGGATTTTTTTTGAAAGTAATTAAACTTGGTTAATGCAAAGTGATGTTATAAATATTACCGTTGATAGTTACAGTAGCTTGGTTGTCGCAAGCACCACTGCCAAAATCAACATAACGAGTAGCTTTTCCGTTTGGAGTAATTTGAAAACCACCGGCAACAATATAGTGGCAGTTCATTTTAACATCCAACGCACTGGTAGTAGATGCAGTAAAAGTAGTTCCTTGAGCATTTGTTCCGCTTGCAGTTCCAGTAATTAAATATTCATCATCACTCCAAGTAGCGAGAGTGCTTTCTCCTGCAATCCATTCGCGAGTGCGAGTAGAAGTCCAAGTAATAGTTCCACCACCATTAGCAGCCGATTTAATAATAGTACCATTAACTTGAATAGAGAAAGTTAAATGTCCTGCACCATTGTGTCCATTGTTGGTTACAGTTTTAGTACCCATCACTTGGTTATCGTTAACAAAATAGTTAGTAAATGATATAGTGTGTGTAGATGCTGAATCTCTGTAAAGTCCAGTGTAAGATACATTGATTATACCTCTGCGGTATCTGTTATCAGAACACAAACAGTTAGTAGAACCGAAATCAATAGTAATGGTGTGAGGATTAACAGTGGTATTGATGGTTACCACTGCGCAAGAACTTAACAATCCTTTTTCTCCTGAAGTAGATGGAGCTAAATAAGAAGTTAAAGTTCCAGAAGATGCCTGATCAGCGATGTTGTGCACATCGTTGTAAGTTCCCTCTGCAAGTGCATTGTCTGAAGATGCAGAAGTATCTCTGTCGGTGTCTTCAGTTTTTTTCTTACATGAAGTAAAAAGGATACCCACTATAGCTACTACAGAAAGGTATTTCATTAGATTTTTGGTTTTCATTGTTTTTTTAATTTAGTTAATGATTAAAAGGTTTATTTGCATCTATGACGAAGGCAATTATTAAAAGTTTAATACAAATGTAAATATTTTTTTAATTGAGATTAAAATAGTTATTAGCAGCGGTAGTTTAATAACAATATTAATAAGTTAATTCATCTTTGTGGATTGCCAGTTGATAAGCTGCCATTGGCTCTTATTGAGCCTGTCCACTTCGATAAATCTTAATTTTACATGGTAATCTTTGCCATCATATTTTCCGGATACTTCCACTATGCCGGTCACTATTTTTGTTTCGTTATACAATTTGGTGGTTTGTTCTGTCACTTTCATTTCAGAATAAATAATTTTTCCACTCATTATATTATGGATGTGTTCCTGTTTGTTTTCCATCAACCCGTTCGAATGAATAATAACTGCATCAGTAGCAATCAACGCATCCAACTTAACAGAATCGCGATTTACGACAGCTTGCATCCGTTCGCTATTGTAATTAGATTTTTCTGATTGAGCAGAAGTGCAAAAAGAAAATAACAAGAAATAAAAAGAAATTCCAAATTGCTGAATGGTCATTTTGTTAAATCGCCTGATAAATTATTTCTTATTTGAAAATAAATTTCTGATAGAAGAAAAACCTTTACGAGAGTTTTGGGTAAACACTCCCTGATTGGCATTTCGAATATCTTCTATCGAATAAAAAGCAGATGGATTGTATTGTTCAATAATTGTAACAACCGATTGAACATTTTTACGTTTGATGATGGTGAAAATCATTTTCACAGGTCCTACCCCACCCTGCCCTTCTACCACAGTAATTCCATGATTTCCTTTTTTTAATGCCGCCAACAAATCATCACAATTCTGATTAGTGATGATACGGATAACTTGAAGTCCTAATGCAAGTCGCTCTTCTATTTGCAAACCAACATAAGTACCTGTTGCAAAACCTCCAGCCCATGCAAGATAACAGGCTATGTTGTTTAGGTTTTTCATTACCTGTGCCACTACCACAATCCAGATTAACACTTCGAAGAAACCAAGCAATGGAACAATTTTGCGGAATCCTTTTGAAATAAACACATGGCGAATAGTTCCTATACTTACATCACAAATACGGGAAAAGAAAATAATAAGCGGGAGGATTATCCAACTGTAATAATCGAAGTGCATTTATTTTATTAAAACCATTTTATTCGTTTTTCTTCTGTCGTCAGCAATCAAGCTGTAATAATAAATTCCTGATTTCAAATTTTTTCTATTAAACACAACTGAATGTTTGCCTTGCTGCAACTGTTCGTCAATAAGTGTTTCAACCAATCTTCCGCAATCATCTAAAATAGTAAGATTAACTTTCGATTTTTTACTGAGATTAAAATCAATAGTGGTAGTTTCAATCATAGGGTTGGGGTAAGCCGTAAGTTGAAACTCATTATTATATCCTGCTATTTCATTAGCTGAAAGTGGTAAATCGTGAATGGAAGAAATGGTGGTGGAATAAATTCCATTGGTATGGGTAGCTACTACCACTAATCCATCGGAAACACGAGTTTCTATCATATCGCACACTGCATTACCAATTGTATTAGTACCTAATTGAACCCAAGTGGTAGCATTGCCAGCTAAAGAATCGGTTGCAAACAATCCAATACTTGTACCTACCAAATACACCTTACCATCAGCAACAGGAAGAATACTTGCCCAGCGTATGGATGGAGCCAACACATTACCTACCGATTCGAGATTACCACCTTGTTTGCTCCAGGTAGTTCCTCCATCGGATGAATAATAAATGCTGGATACATTGTAATTCGAAAAGATGACCATTAGTTTATTTCCGTCAGTTGGGTCAACTGCAATATTGCTTACATACGCATAATAATAAGGATTGGTGGAAGTTGGAAAAAGATTATTGACTGTGGTGGATGTTATGTCAACAGGGGTTGGAGTTCCAGTGTTGGCATTGTCCACCCGATACACCCTTGTGTTATCCGTTCCGTAATACACCCTGTTAGCAGGGGTTTTACAAACAGTAAGTGCTGTTATTTCCGATTTAGCAGTAGGTACCGAATCAGCCCAGCGCACCCAGTTGGTAGAAATCGAATCCCATGTATTATTCATTGGCACAGCCGATAAATCGCTGTTTCGCCATAAATATTTTCCTCCTGCAAGATACATGATGTTGTTATTGTTCGGGTCTAAAACAAAAGGATTCATCCATTGATACCCTTTACCTCCAATAGGGTCAACACGGGCAAAGCTAAGTGCATTGCCGTTTGCATCTAGATTTTCTTTCACCACCCGCATTCCGTTTTGAATCGAAAAATAATAACTTGTGCGTCCATCGGCTACCTGACACCACGAACCATCGCCACCATGAACATGCAACCAAGGAGAAGTTGGAATGTTATTATTGGTAAACCAACTTCCATTGTCTTGCGCACCGCCCACTATCACATCATTGCCCACTGTAGCATGGTCAATGGCAATGGTGTAAAACATGGAAGTAATGTATCCATTGTCCATAGATTGCCACACTACATTGGAGTCGGTATTGTTCATCGTTTTAAAAACTCCTCCATCATTCGCACTGTACATAACATTAGGGTTGGAAGCAAGAAACTCCAAGCAATGTTGGTCAGGGTGGTGATTAAGGTACGAATCAACATAAGGAACATTGCATCCCTGCAAATATCCACCTATATAAGAGGTGTGAGTGGAATCCTGAAAAGCAGATGTGGAGCGATAAAGATTAGTACCTCCTATAAAAACCACATTGGAATTTCCAGGTTTTACTTTCACTAACATGTCGTACGATTCTTGTGTTTGAAACTTATCAAATGTTCCTCCACTTACAGGCAGATTAACTGACAAGTCCTGCCAAGTACCTCCCGCACCTGAGCCGTTGCCAGACACATAATTATATTTCCACAAACTATTATAATGGTCGTTTTGCAAAAAGTCAATGGTATGTTTGCCGAAGCCAGGTGTATTTGCCAAAAAGTAAACTTCGTTTTCGTTGTTCGGGTTGATGCCTAATTGTATTCTATTATATGATGTGGGGAAATTGGCAGGTAATATATTTGTAAATGTAATTCCATCTGTTGAACGCCAGATTCCACGTTGAGTGCTGGTTGAATCTAAAGTAATATACACCACCCCTGTGGTGGTTACTGCTACTTCAGTAAAATAAGCTCCGCCAGTTTTGCAGGCAGTCCAGCCAGTGGTAGCAAATCCGGTAACGCTTCTATACACTCCACCATACATTGCTACATATACTTCATCCAAACTATCGGGTGCTGATTGGTCAACTGCCAGACTATAGATTATCTGCCAGCTACCTGTAAAAGCATTGGCATTGGCGGTGGTAGTTGGTGCCTGCGGAGTCCATGTTAAGCCATTGTCGGAAGATTTATAAATTCCATCTCCCATAAAAAAAGCAGAGCCTCCACCTCCGGCAGATGCCCAAGGATTACCTCCACCATAATACCAATTGTTGGTATGATTGGGGCGATGATCCTGCACCAGACAATTTGCACCTTTCAACTGTGCAGCAGTATTGGTCATTGCCCATGAACCACCACCATCACTACTTAACCACATACCTCCTGAATGCGTTCCGGCAAGTAGTCTGTTTTCGTTCGTCACATCAATGCCAAAAGCACCTGTTTTTCCGCCCACATTCCAAGGTCCTCGGTTGGTCCAAACCAAATTGGCACGATTGGTACTTGCATCGTTTGGCAAAGTGGCTGCATACGCCAATTCGCGCTGACGAACATTGTCAGGTATTTTGCCGGTTGCAGGGTCGGCAAGGCGTTTCATTTCCCATTTCATTCGCGATTGTTCGTCATCTTCCATTCCTTCGGATGATGGATTATGGGCAGATGATTTTAAAGGCTTTATTTGTTTGGCAGCCACATAAGCTACTGCCATAAACGAAACGGCAATTAGAGATAAGAAAGTAGTTTTAAATTTCATTAGAGAGAGATTTTCTTGTTTAATTAGCACCCAAAGGTATATCTTTTTTTCAAGTACAAATAACGAATCAATACGAATTTACGAATAGCAACTCCGAAATCAATTTGCTTAAAAATAATTTTTATCTTTGGCATATAATTAATCCTTAATACAAACAAAAATGAAAAAACAACTACTACTTCTCAGCATCTTTATTTCTGCCATAACACTTTCGTCAGCACAGGTGCTGTGTGTTCAATGTTATTATCAAAACGATACGGTGTATGCAGGCGGCACCAACCTGATTCAAAATGGGGGGTTTGAAAACAACAATTGTATTCCTGAAAATTGGTTTGCGAGCAGTTACTGCCCAAACTCTTCTTATTACAATTGCAACATTGCCAACTGGACTTGCACCGGTGGTGGGCCTTCTACTTATGCTGATATTGTTGATATTGGCTACACAGCAATTATTCAAGGTTCGCTGGCGGTGTATTTGGGTAATCATTATTGCAGTGCGTGCAATGCAACACTTGGCGATACTTCTTGCATCAATAATACATTTTGCAGTGTTACGGGAATTCCTGTAGGATCAGGTTACCCGATAAGTGAATCGGGCTATGGTGGTGCAACGGGTTTAAGTCTTTCGCAAACGGTGAGTGGACTAACTCCAGGTGGAAATTATGTGCTCGAATTTTGGGCCGGTGGTGAAAGTCAAACGGAAAGAGGTGTGTTTGCACTGGATGTTGGTTTTGGAAATATAATGTTAGGCAACCGACCTACTCCTTCGCCTTCGGGAGTTGGGATTCGTTTCCTTGTTACTTTTGTTGCCAGTAGTACTTCTCATACCATTAAATTTACCAATTGGGGACATGTGAACAGTTCGGGTACTGAATTAATTTTGGATGATGTGAAGCTGTATCAGTGGGGTTCGGTGAATCCTCCGTGCAATGGAGAAGTAGGTATATCTGAATTAAATGAAAATAATATTACCGTTTATCCAAATCCATCGGAAGGGAAGTTTACTTTGGAGAGTACATTAGTGATAGGTAATTCGTTATTGGTTAATGTATATAATGTGTTGGGAGAAATTGTTTATCAATCAAGCACCAAACAATTAAATAATTTAAAGATTGATTTGAGTAATGAAGCAGATGGAATTTATTTTGTGGAAATTAAAACAGGTGATAGAACGGTGAGAAAAAAATTGATAAAAGAATAAATTTATTCGTCTTACTGGAAACAAAAAAGTCCCTCGAAAATTCGGGGGACTTTTTTGTTATTAAAATTAAATGAATGATTACTTTTTAGGAGCAGTGGCTGGAGCCGGAGCTGCAGTTTTTTTGCAAGCATCTGTGCAGGTGTGTCCTTTTTCACCGTGTGCATAAACATGTACTCCGTTGTTGTTTTTACAAGCCATTGTACATAAGTGGTCTTTCAAATCTTTTGGATTTGCGGCTGGTTGAACAGCCACTTGTGTTGCAGTTGCAGCAGTTGTTCCGGCAGGAGCAGCTGGAGTTGTTGCTGATGTTTTTGTTTTTGAGTCTTGTGCGTTCACTGCCAAAGAGAATGAAGAGGCTACAATAAATAATGCAATTTTTTTCATTTTGTTTTTGATTTAGAATGATTAATATTTTTTTGGTGAAACAAAAGTAAAAGAATAATTATAAAGTAGCTATAGAAAGAGTGTTAAATTTTGTTGTGTTATTCCAACTCTGCACAATATACCCCTGTTTGGTTTACCTCATAAATTATTTTATCTACCGTTAATCCGTCAGTTACTATTCGCAACACTTTATCACAATCTTCCAAATCAATGTTCCAGTTTATTATTTCAGGTTTATTTAAAACCGACGAAAGTTTTTTTACCTGACTTTGTTTACTGATGTTGGTTTTAAAAACCAGTATAGTTTGTTTATTTTCGGTTATTGTTATTGTCATAAGAAATAGTTTTTTTTTCGTTTTTCGTGTTTACCCCTGTCAGGGTTTGGAACCCTGACAGGGGTAGCACTTAAAAATACTGTCCGCAGCGAGTTTTCATTTTTTCTTTTTCTTCTTCGGTCATGTTTGCCATGCGCTCTTCCATTTTTTGTTTCCAGCGTTCTCTCATTTTGCTGTTTCCTCTCCAGCCTCTGCCTCCGCCTTTTCCGTGGAAACCTCCAAACAGGATTTTTGACAATACAAACAATCCTATGGTTTGCCAGAAATTAATTACTGGTCCGTGAAACAAGGTTGGCACTAACCAGTTCCAAAGATACATGGTGCCGAAGCCGAACAAGGTGCCGAAAAATAAAATTGCTGCTGCAATTTTGACTACTTTAAATACTACAAATTTTGATTTCATTTTTTTTAGTTTTATTAATTATTAATTTGAAAATTCATTTATCCTTTTACTATTACTCTTAATGGTTTAAAAAAAATATAAACACATAGGAACATAGGATATATTGGTTTAAAAAAAGTAATCACAGATGCTTTGCATTTCACATAGCTGTTAAATACTATGACTATGTGTTTTCTTCGAAGAAGAACTATCCCGTTTCTTTTTTCTATGTGCCTATGTGTTAAATTTTTATTTTTTTAGTTTAACAATTCATTATACAACTCTCTTAAATTTTCTCTGAGAAACGATACCGCATAGTGTTTTCGTGAAATAACAGTTTTGATTGGTGTATCGGTAATTTCGGCAATCTGTTTCAAACTCAACCCTTCCAGTTCGTGCATCACAAAAACGTCTTTTTGTTTTGCAGGCAATAACTCCAGTGCTTCTGTCAATTGTTCCGAAATTGCTCCTAACATCATCCTGTCATCTGCCGCAACTTCCATTGATGCCATAATATCTGTCAGCAAAAGCGGCTCTTCATCTTCATCCGTAGAAATAACCCTGTTTTCGAACCGTTCGGTTTTTCGTTTTCGATACCAGTCCGTAATTTTGTTTCTTGCCACCCTGTACAACCAAGAAGCTACCTGTTCTATGGTAGTATCCTCGCGCGAATTTTCTACCAGTTCAAAAAAGACATCCTGCAGAACATCTTCGGCATCTTCAACAGAAGGCATTTTACCGCTTATGAAATTCAACAACTTTCCTTTCTCGCGATGAATGGTGGTGTTGAGTTCTTCAGTTTTTAATTCACTAACGGTGTAGTTACCCATTGAAATTTGTGCGTTATACTATACAAGACGAATGAAACTTAAAAATACTTTAAATTTTTGAAAATAAATTTCAAGACCGAGTTTTCTGTTAAAAAACATACCATTTGCACAAAACTGCCAAATTGTACCTTTAAAGTATGTTTTTGGTTCAAAAAAAAGACGGAATCATTGATTTTGCTAAAAAGTTAGTCATTCTACTTACAGGTAGAGCGACTCTACTTATAAGTAGAACTACTCTACCTGTACTCAGAGGAGTTTTTTCAACTAAAAAAATGACTCTGAGTACACAAAAAATGATTTTTTGTGTACTCAGAGTCATTCTGCATATTGTCAGAGTCATTTTTTGTGTACTCAGAATAGCACAACCTACTGTCGGAATCATTTTTTGTGCACTCAGGGTAACTTTGCGTGTTGTCAAAATTGCTCTGATAGTTCACGAAATAATAAAGTGTACAGGTAGAATGATTCATTTTCCCAAAAACCATTTAAAACATTACCATATTACATCCTTAATGTTTGCACCTATTTATAATTTTACTACTTTCGCATCGCAAAAAAAATTGCAGGTAAAAAATTATCAAATTGAAATAAAATGAAAGTAGGAGTTCCAGCGGAAATTTCGCAGAATGAATTAAGGGTGGCGGCTACCCCAAAAACCGTTAAACGACTTCAGAAGCAGGGTTTTGAAGTGTATATTGAGCACAATGCGGGAGTAAAAGCCAATTTTTCGGATAAAGAATTTGAAGAAGCGGGTGCTAAAATTGTGAGCACTGCTGCTGAAATTTATGGTAAATCGGACATTGTATTGAAGGTGAAAGAGCCTACCATGGAGGAAGTGGATATGATGCACGAAGGTTTGGTAATGTTGAGTTACCTGTGGCCTGCACAAAATCAACCGTTGCTTCAGAAATTAGCCGACAAAAAAGTGAATGCCATTGCAATGGATGCGATACCACGTATTTCCAGGGCACAGAAAATGGATGTGTTGTCATCTATGGCAAATATTGCAGGATACAGAGCAGTGATAGAAGGTTCGTTCTATTTCGGAAGATTTCTGAACGGACAAATTACAGCTGCCGGAAAAGTAGAACCTGCCAAGGTATTGGTGATTGGTGCGGGAGTAGCTGGTTTGGCTGCTATTGGTGCTGCCAATTCGTTGGGAGCAATTGTAAGAGCTTTTGATACTAGAAAAGAAGTTGCGGAACAAATTGAATCAATGGGTGCGCAATTCCTGACTGTTGAAATAAATGAAGACGGTGCTACGTCTTCGGGTTACTCAAAAGAAATGAGTAAGGAATTTATTGAAGCAGAGATGAAGTTATTTCTGGAGCAAGCCAAAGAAGTGGACCTTGTAATAACTACTGCTCAAATACCGGGCAGACCAGCTCCAAGATTGTGGATGGATTATCACGTAGCTGCTATGAAACCGGGTTCGGTAATTGTTGATTTGGCGGCATCTACCGGAGGTAACTGTGCGCTTACCCGAAACGGTGAAGTGTACACCACCGACAATGGCGTGACCATGGTTGGAAAATTATCTCAATTACCAAGTCAGGCTTCTCAGTTGTATGGAAACAACCTGTGTCATTTATTAGATGATATGGGCAAGGCAGAGAAATGGAAGATTGACATGGAAGATGCTGTGGTAACAAGAGCTATGGTAACTTATAATGGTGAAATTCACTGGCCACCTGCACCACTACCTGTAAGCCCAACGGCAGGAGGAAAACCGAAAGTTGTTCCGCCAACAGCAGAAGAAGTAAGAGCATCGGATGCAGAGAAATCGAAAAAAGCATCTATGTCTATGATGATTACCTTGGCAGTAGTGGGAGCATTGTTGTTTATGGTTGGCAAGTTTGCACCGGGGGAATTTATTCAACATTTCACAGTGTTTGTATTAGCAGTGTTTGTTGGTTGGCAATTAATTACTAACGTGTCGCACTCGCTGCATACTCCATTAATGGCTGTAACCAATGCCATCAGTGGGATTATTGTAATTGGTGGATTGTTGCAAACAACTGATGATATCAAAAACCCTTTAACAATTATAGCTGGTATTGCTATTTTGGTTGCCAGCATTAATATTGTTGGAGGATTTGTGGTTACTCACCGTATGTTGAAAATGTTTAAAAAATAGTGCTTCGACAGGCTCAGCAACCTTTTTCGTAGAAACAAAATAAAAATAAAAAGAGTCAAAAAGAAATTATGATTGTTATAGCAAAGGAAATTCAAACAGCAGCTTACTTATTTGCAAGTATCCTGTTTATATTAAGTTTAGGTAGTCTATCCTCGCAGGAATCAGCAAAACGCGGTGTGTTTTATGGTATCATAGGAATGGCAATTGCCATTATAGCTACTGTATTCGGGCAAGGCGTGGCAGGACATACTTACATCATTGTGGCAATTGCCATTGCATCGGTAATTGGTTTAATGCTTGCCCGCAAAGTAGAAATGACATCCATGCCACAATTGGTGGCTATCTTACATAGTTTTGTGGGATTAGCAGCTGTGTTAGTTGGCTTTGGTTCTTATATGGACCCACACACACAAACCATAGAAGGACCGGCACACAGCATTCACTTAGTGGAAGTTTTTATTGGTATTTTTATTGGAGCTATTACTTTCACCGGTTCTATAATTGCGTGGGGAAAACTGGAAGGAAAAGTACGAAGCAAAGCCTTGGTTTATCCGGGCAGACATGCTGTAAATATTATTTTATTGGTAGCATGTATTGTGTTAGGCGTTTTGTTTGCGCAGCAGGAAGGTACAGCAGGATTGCCCTATTTATATATAATGACAGGTATTGCTTCGTTTATCGGAATTATGTTGGTAATGGCAATTGGTGGTGGTGATATGCCGGTGGTGGTGAGTATGCTTAACTCCTATTCCGGTTGGGCAGCATCAGCAGCAGGATTTATGCTGGGCAACGATTTATTAATTGTAACAGGTGCATTGGTGGGTAGTTCAGGAGCCATTCTTTCCATTCACATGTGCCATGCTATGAATCGTTCTTTTGTCTCTGTTATTTTAGGTGGTTTTGGAAATGGCCCTGTAGGAGTAGCTAAAGCGATTGAAGGTGAAGTAACATCCTTAAATCACGAAGAAGTTGCTGCTTTATTAAAAGAGGCAAAATCAATTGTAATTGTTCCCGGTTATGGAATGGCTGTTGCCAAAGCACAGTATCCTATTTATGATATGGTTCAAACATTACAAAAAGCAGGTAAAAAAGTAAGATTCGCAATTCACCCTGTTGCCGGTCGTTTGCCGGGACATATGAATGTATTATTAGCTGAAGCAAATGTGCCTTATGATATTGTTTTGGAGATGGACGAGATTAATGAAGATATGCCAACTACAGATGTGGTTATGGTAATTGGAGCAAACGATGTGGTAAACCCAAGTGCACAGGACGACCCTGCAAGTTCTATTTACGGAATGCCGGTGATAGAAGTGTGGAAAGCAGAAAAAGTAATCATTATGAAACGCTCCATGTCTGCAGGTTATTCAGGCGAAGACAATCCTTTGTTCTACAAACCAAATTCGGAAATGCTTTATGGAGATGCAAAAGTTAGTGTTGAAAAGCTATTGGGCTTTTTGAAATAAGTAGTTGAAGTGAAGTAAAAAATTCCGTTGTAAAAAACAAAAACCCTTGAGAAATCGAGGGTTTTCTTTTAAGTAAAAAACTACTTCATTCTTCGCTTCTCTTCTCGTTCGGTATCACGCTTTTTAATATCATCCCGTTTATCATACAACTTTTTTCCTTTTGCCAATGCAATTTCTAATTTAGCAAAACCCTTATCATTAATAAACAATCTAATGGGTACAATTGTGAGCCCTTGGTCTTTTAGTTTGCCCTCCAGTTTATTCAGTTCTTGTTTGTTCAACAACAATTTCCTATCCCTTTTTTCCTCCACATTATTATAAGTTCCCTCAAAATAGTGAGCCACGTGCATATTTCTTACATGCAATTCTCCTCGGTTAAAAACACAAAAAGCATCATTAATATTTACTTTACCTTCCCTTATACTTTTTATTTCTGTTCCGGTTAGCTGAATGCCGGCAGTATAATTATCAATAAAAGCAAACTCAAACGAAGCTTTTTTGTTTTTTATGTTAATAGTATTTTCGATGCTCATGGGGCAAAGATAAAGGTTTATTGTTTGTTTCACGCAAAGACGCAATGAGCGCTAAGTTTTTTCTGATTATTCTTAGCGAGCTTTGCGTCTTTGCGTGAAAAAAATTTATTTCACAATTAGCACCGGCACATTTACGCCATGCCTCACGGCATCCAATGTGGTACCAAACAAAATATCTTTTAGCCCACGGTGTCCATGCGCGCCCATTACCAGTAAATCACAATCAGCAGCATTCACAATTTCAGGAATACTCTTTTTAGGATTACCAAAACCAAGCCTTACCTCCACTGCAAAACCTTTTTCACTCAGTTCTGTTTTATACTTCTCCAAATTACCCGTATCCAACACCGTTTCCAAATCGTCAATCTCGTTGTTCATCATTCGTGCACCAGCAGTTTCCACAATATGAATGAGCATGTACTCCGCATCTTTACCCCCTTGGGCAATGGCATTACTTATGGCTTTGCTATCAGACCTAGAGAAATCAACCGTAATAGCAATTCGTTTGTATTGTTGAGTAGTTAAAATGTTCAACTCCTCTGGCAAACCATCTGGCACCAGCTTTTCCGATTCTTTTACCTTTTTTAGTAAAGGATAAAAAGTAATATACATCAACAACAAACCAGCCGCCACCACCAATGGAACTACTGTAAAATAAAGTACAGTTGCATTTTCGGAAGTAGAAATCCAATCACCCACCGTATCAAAAACCAATTTGCCGTTCAGGAAAACAATAACACCTGCCACCAACCAAGCTGAAATCTGCACCCATGCTTTGTTAGCAAACTCCCCCATTAGTTTTTTATCTGAAGTAAGGTGAATTAACGGTATTACAGCAAAGCCCAACTGCAAACTTAAAATCACCTGACTCAAAATAAGCAACTGCCCTGTTGCACCTTCGCCCAAAATATAAATTACCACAAAAGCAGGAACGATGGCAATAAGTCGAGTAATCAATCTTCTGAGCCAAGGCTGCAAGCGGATATTCAAATAGCCCTCCATTACAATCTGTCCTGATAAAGTTCCTGTTAAGGTAGAACTCTGCCCTGCTGCAATTAATGCTACTGCGAATAAAATTGGCGCAAAGCTCGTACCTAGAATATCGTTTAGCAAATGATGAGCATCCTGTATTTCCGAAACTTCGTTATGTCCTGTTGTAAAAAATGCAGCAGCGGCAAGTATCAATATGGCAGCATTTACAAACAAAGCAAGATTTAATGCCACCACCGTATCTATAAAATTAAACTTTATGGCTTCCTTTATTCCTGAAGGCGTTCGATCTATTTTTCTGGTTTGCACCAATGACGAATGCAGGTATAAATTATGAGGCATCACCGTTGCACCAATTATTCCGATAGCAATATAAAGTGCATCGCTATTAGGTATCGAAGGAATGAAACCTTTTATCAACTCTCCTCCATTTGGTTTTGCGAATATCAGTTCAGCAATAAAAGCAAAACCAATAGTAGCTATCAATGCTAAAATAAACGCTTCCATTTTTCGGATGCCATGTTTTTGTAACACCAATATTAGAAGAGTATCTGCTACCGTAATCGAAACACCAATCAGCATGGGAATATGAAACAACAATTGTAAACCAATTGCCATTCCTATTACTTCTGCCAAATCGCAGGCAGCAATGGCTATTTCGGCTAATATCCAATTACAAAAATTTACCGCAGGATGATACGTTACTCGCGAAGCCTGCGCCAAATCCAATCCTCTCACCAGTCCAAGCCTTGCCGATAAACTCTGTAACAGCAACGCCATCAGGTTACTCATTAATAATACCCATAGCAGTGTATATCCAAACTGACTGCCACCGGCAATGTCGGTTGCCCAATTGCCTGGGTCCATATACCCTACCGAAACTAAATAAGCCGGACCAATAAAAGCAAATAGTTTTTTAAAAAAGCCAGTCTTTTTTGTAGTGTCAATACTTGCATTTACTTCCGATAACGATTTTGTTGAAAACGGTTTCATTTTTTTATTTACTTATTACTAATATATTTTTCGCCACTTCAAAACTGATAAAAATAGTGTTCTTTTTATTCACGACTATCTGCAATGATTTATCAAACTCAATAATTTCTTTTATTTTTATTTCATTACCTAATGCCAATCCTGATTTATCCAAATATCTCAAAAAAGCAGGAGAGTGGTCCACCACACCTGTAATTATCAATACATCATTTAATTTAAAATTGGAAATAGATTTAGATTTCTGAATTTGTAGTTTACCTTTCTCATCAGGTATAGGGTCACCATGAGGGTCTACTTTTGGGTAGTTTAAAAATTTATCTATCTGTGCAATTAACTTTTCCGATTTAATATGCTCCAGCTGCTCTGCCACATCATGCACCTCGTCCCATTTAAAATCTAATTTTTCAACAAGAAACATTTCCCACAATCGGTGTTTGCGAATAATGTTCAACGCCACCTTTTCACCTTTGGCTGTTAAACTCACCCCTTGATATTTCTGATAATTGATTAGCTTTTTGTCCGCCAGTTTTTTAAGCATATCGCTCACCGATGCTGCTTTTGTTTTCAATTTTTCTGCAATGGCATTGGTAGTAACCACATCCGAATCATGTTCGATGAGTTTAAAAATGGCTTTCAAATAATTTTCTTCTGTGTACGAATGCATAATTAAAATTTTTGTGCAAATGTAATTAATTTTTAGACATATCTAAATTTTTGTTTATGTTTGCAAAAAAATGAAAGCAACGGTTGTATTTATTTTACTGTTTCAATTTTCTTTTCTTTGTTATGCTCAACAGGAAATGGAAACCGACCGACCTGACCAAACGGAATGTACATCTATAGTACCTGTTGGTTCCTTTCAGGTAGAAACGGGTTTTGTATTTACTCAACATAAATTCAAAGAAGATTCAGTACTATTTCATGCAAAACAATTGGAATACGGAACCACTTTAATAAGAATAGGTATTTTCAAAAATGCGGAATTTCGTTTGGAAGCTGGCGAATATCAACAATACAAATTAACTACTGACGGACACACTTCTTCAATCGAAGGATTTATTCCTTTTGAAATCGGAACTAAAATTCACATAACCGAAGAAAAAGGGATTTTACCCCAAACTGTATTCATAGGGCATTTGGAACTGCCTATAGGCAGCAATAATCTTGTTGGAAAAAATGTGGTTCCAACATTTCGTTTCAGTATGTCCAATACTTTAACAAAGAAAATTTCTTTGGGATACAATGTAGGTATGGAATGGGAACAGGAATCTTCAATACCTAATTACGTTTACACAGGAACCATTGGTTTAGATTTATCGGAAAAATTTGGTTGTTATGTCGAATCCTTTGGCAACTTTTCCACCGATAATTTTCCGGAAACTTATCTTGACGGTGGACTTACTTTCAGTCCTATGATAAATTTAATGTTTGATGTTTCAGGCGGCATAGGACTCAACGATAACTCCAACGATTATTATTTAAGTGCTGGTTTTTCGTTCAGATTACCCAAATAAAAAAGCCCTTCCAAATAAATGAAAGGGCTTTTATGGTTAATAGAACTTATTTAATTTTTTCTTAAAACGTGTACAAATCCTGTACTCTCGTGTGGCTCTCCTTCGGGAGTACAAAGAGAAGTGAATGAAGCCATCCAGTAATACACACCTTCATCTGCAGCATTTCCATTTATTTTTCCATCCCACTGACTATGTACATCGCTCGATTCAAACACCTTTTTGCCCCATCGGTTATAAATTTCGATATGGAAATCCTTGACATACGCAAACTCATTATAGGTAACTGTAGTAACATTTCCTACAGTGGTTGACCTTGATGAGGCAGGGTCTATACTCACATCAAATTTATCATTTACTCCGTTTCCATCAGGAGTAAACACATTTGCTGATACAATATAGTTTGGCATATCTGGTGGAGGAGAATATTGAAGAGTTGAAGTAATGATGTAATCGCAACCAACAACAGGGTGAATTATTAAAGTATAAATTGTTCCCACCACAGGGTCAGCAATTAATAACGTATCAGCAGTAGAAAGAACAGGACCTGCTGCAGAGGTATCATTTCCGTAATACCAAGCATACGTTCCTAATCCCGGCTGAGCACGCATAACAATGTTCTTATCTTCCTGACAGAAAGTAGTTACCAATTGAATGGAATCATTAGGATTAAAAGGCTGATTAATAGTTACCTGTTGTGTACTTGCACAATTACCATACGTATGAACATTTATAGTATAGGTACCCGCAGGAACATTAGTAAGATTGGCTGTTGAACCAACAATATTTCCTAAACTGTTTGTCCATGTATAAAAATAAGGACCGGGTGCAGGTCCCGTGACATTGACGGATGCCGAACCATCGCTGGCACCATAACAAGTCGCATCAATAGATAAAGGTGGAGGAACGGTAATGCTGTTAAGAACCAATGAATCGGCAAACCAGTGTGGACATTCAAGGCTACAATAATAGACTTGGCCGGGTAATGGATTATGAATAATAATTGTACTGCTATTGCCACCTTGATTGGCAGGTATAGGAGTACCATTTTGGTCCACCCAAGTATAAGTTGGATGACCTGCAGGTGCATTCAAAGTAACCACCGAATCGTTAGGACAAACAAATGTACTAACATGGAAAATAGTATCAATAGGGTTGGTAGGGTTAGCGATAGTAAGGGTATCCCAACTACTGCAACCACCACCTGAAGTTACGTAAACATAATAATTACCAGGGGGCACACTAATTATACTATCATTATTAGTACCAACAACAGGACCTCCCGGAGCACCATAGTGCCACACATAAGTGAGAGGAGGGTTGGCACCGGAGGTTGTGACGTACCCCAAACCATTGTTCAGTCCCATACAGGTTCCGTTTAATGTACCGTGAGCAAGAGACATAGTAGAAGTAGATAATGTGACAGTAAGAGAAGTTCCACATCCTGAAGCAGAAAACATACTAACACTATAAACTTGTCCTAATGTAGGATTTGGTATCCATAATGTATCATTTACTCCACCTTGTCCGGCAGGTATTAATACACCATTACCATCGTACCATTGATAAGAAATAAATCCGGGAGGTGCTACCAACATTAACACACTGTCGTTTGGACAGAATGCTGTTGTAGCTTGTAATTGTGAACAAGAGCAATCAATATAAGCATAACCAAAGTGGCCTCCAAGGGTACAATCCTGAGTTACAAACTCGATTGTAACAGTTGTTCCTATATATGGGGTAAGGTCTATGTTTACAGTTGTCCATGGTCTAAAAAAACCTCCACCTGAAGTCAAGCCCGCTGGCTGATTAAAGGGTCGGTAATTGGTGTCAGAGGTGGCTGCAATTCCCTCCACATTATAAGTTCCACATGGACCAGAAATAGCTACACCAAACTGGTCGTACACTTGAATAGTGAAACGAGGTTGTTGGTTAGCAGTATGGGATGCGGCTGTTGGTGTTTGCAATACTACAGCATATTTATAAGTAAATGAAGTGTTTCCTGGAGTTACAGTTATAGGATAAGTTAATCTTTCTGTTTCAGGTGGAGGATTAGTTGAACCAGTAACGTACGATTGTCCTAAACGAACAGAAACGCCACCACCACCAGGAGCTGTTAGAGGAATTCCAGGTAATCCAGTTCCTGCATCAATAGCAATCGGGTCAAAACCTGTTGAATTTGTTATGATGGTATGTCTCGCTAGCGGGTCGGTAACGGGTGCATTATTACCATTTGAAAGGAAACCTGCTGTCCACACTGTTGGAACTGGGTAATTAAGACAAGTACCACTACCTCCTGTCCAGTTGGCAAAGGTAGTATCTTCAAAACCAGCATTTACACAAGGGCCAGTTAACATACTTTTTGAATTAAAGGAAATTTGTCCTTTTAAACCTCTTTGATTCATTAAGTAGGTAACTCTTCCTCCGCCAATACAAGCAGAAAATTCCGATTCAGGAATGCCTTCCTTTTTTAATTTCTCGATGTAGGCTTTTTCGTCAAATCCTTTTAATATCTCTTCGTCAGATATTGAACTATTTGAACTAATGATAGCGGTTTGAGCATTTACATTTTGAATAACAGCTATGCCGAAAAATGCAAATGTGAAAAGTGTGAGTGTTTTTATTTTTTTCATTTGGTTACTGATTTGGTTAAAAAGAGTTGCAAATTATTAAAATAATTCGACATACATCAGTTTTGACGAAAAAAATTATTCTTAGTCAAACTAGAACATCTCTTTTAATTTCGAAATCACATAATCCACTTCTTGTTTTGTAGAGTATTTGCTAAATGAAAAACGAACCGATGGGCGGGTTACATCAGCACCAATACCTGCCAACACATGCGAGCCTTTATCACTTCCACTGGTGCAGGCACTACCTCCTGATGCTGCAATTCCGGCAATATCAAGATTGAATAAAAACATTTCTGCGTTTTCGGTTTGTGGAAAACGAACATTGAGAACGGTATATAAACAATTGTCGAGACAAGAACCGTTAAATTCAACTCCTTTTATGTTTTCTTTCAATTGCTCTACCATGTAGGTTTTTAAATCGGTTATTTGTTTTTGATGATGGTCCAAATCGCGCATGGCAATTTCAAGGGCTTTAGCTAAACCAATTATGCCATATAGATTTTCGGTTCCTCCCCGCATATTTCTTTCTTGCGAGCCACCGTAAATAAGGGGATTGATTTTTATCTTTCCGTTGATGTATAAAAATCCAACTCCTTTGGGTCCATGAAACTTGTGCGCTGCACAAGTAATGAAGTGAATATTTATTTTTTGTAAGTCAAAGGCATAATGTGCCATGGTTTGCACCGTGTCTGAATGAAAAATGGCATTGTACCGTTCACATATTTCTCCTACTTCTTTGAGTGGAAGCAAATTTCCAATCTCATTATTGGCATGCATCAACGACACCAGTGTTCGTTCGTTTTCTTTTAATAATTGTTCTAAATGAGTTAAATCTACATGTCCGATGGAGGTAAGATTTACAAAACTTAATTTGATGATTCCTTCTTTTTCAAGTTCTTCGAGGGTGTGAAGTACTGCATGGTGTTCTATCTGGGAGGTGATGGCATGTTTTATTCCTAAATCATGTACACTACATCGAATTGCCATGTTGTCGGCTTCGGTACCACCTGATGTGAAAAATATTTCGGATGGAGATACGTTCAGCAATTTGGCAACCGACTTGCGAGCGGCTTCAATAGCAGTTCTTGTTTTACGTCCAAAGGAATGAATGGAAGAAGGGTTACCGAAATGATCGGTCATGTAAGGTAGCATTTCGTCCAAAACTTCTTTGTCCAGTGCTGTGGTGGCTGCGTTGTCTAAATATACTTTCATTTATTTTATTTAGGATTTTGGGATTTAGGATTTTGGGATTTAGGATTTGTAAGAACCGTACTTCTAATCCTAAATCCCAAATCCTAAATCATTATCTGTTGTTGTTTTATGCACTCTCTAATGTCCGCCATTATTTTTTTGGCAAGATTGTCGGCAGTGGTTTCGCTTTCGCTTTCCGAATAAATACGAATGATAGGTTCTGTATTCGATTTGCGAAGATGAACCCATTCTTTGTCAAATTCTATTTTCACTCCGTCAACAGTATTGACAGGTTGTTTTTTGTATTTATCTTTTATGTCTGTCAAAATTTTATCTACATCAATTTCGTTGGTCAATTCAATTTTGTTTTTCGAAATATGATAGTCAGGAAAGGTGGAGCGCAACATCGAACAACTCTTTCCGTATTTTGCCAAATGCGACAAAAATAAAGCTATTCCAACCAGTGCATCTCTGCCATAATGCAACTCAGGAAGTATAACGCCTCCGTTTCCTTCTCCTCCAATTATTGCTTTGGTGTCTTTCATCAGTTTCACCACATTCACTTCGCCAACGGCAGATGCCGAATAAATACCACCTCGCTTCTCTGTCACATCGCGCAATGCACGGGTGGATGATAAATTGGAAACGGTGTTTCCTTTTGTTTTGCTCAACACATAATCTGCACAGGCAACCAACGTATATTCTTCCCCAAACATTTCTCCATCTTCGCAAACCATTGCCAGACGGTCCACATCGGGGTCGACAACAATACCAAGGGAGGCATTTTCTTTTTTTACCACTTTGGCTATGTCTCTTAAATTTTCGGGCAAAGGCTCCGGATTGTGAGGAAATTCGCCTGTTGGCTCACAATAAAGTTTAGTAATTCGCTCCACTCCTAGGGCTTCCAGCAACATTGGTACAACAATGCCTCCTGTAGAATTTACACAATCTATCACTATTTTAAAGTTCGCTTTTTTGATGGCTGCTACATCCACCAGCGACAGTGCAAGAATTTTATCAATGTGTTTTTTAAAGTAAGTGTCATTCTTTGTAACCTTTCCCAGCGAGTTGACATCGGCAAAAACATAACTTTCGTTTTCGGCAATGTTCAGCACTTCAGCTCCTTCTTTTTCCGATATAAATTCTCCTCTGTCGTTAAGTAGTTTCAGGGCATTCCATTGTTTTGGGTTATGACTTGCAGTAAGTATAATACCTCCATCGGCTTTTTCTTCGGTCACCGCTATTTCCACTGTTGGGGTGGTGGATAGGCAAATGTCCACAATGTCGGCACCCATGCCCTGCAACGTACCTATTACAAGGTTGTTCATCATTTCGCCCGAAATTCGGGCATCTCTTCCAATCACAATTTTAATGCGCTTGTTTTTGGAGTTTGCTTTGATAAAAGTGGCGTAAGCGGAGGTGAATTTTACTACATCCAACGGACTTAACCCTTCGCCAGGATTGCCTCCTATGGTTCCTCTTATTCCTGAAATTGATTTTATTAATGACATACTTTAGTATTGAGATGTGAGATATGAGATTTTAGATGTGTAAAGCGAGTATGGTTTCTGAATACTCCAATCTCACATCTCCTGTCTATCTTCCTTTTTTTGGAGTGCAAATATATATTTTTAGTGGTTTGCTTATTACTTTAATTAATAACAATATTGAGGGGGGGTGTTGGTTGTTGGTGAAAACACCACAACTGTTCGGAAGAAATTATTTAGGAGGTTTTCCGAATTTTTTTTCAAATATATCAAGGCTTCCACCACATTGAACTACAATTTCTCTTACCAAAGATTTTTCAAGTTCCTGAACAAATTTTTGTTTCATTATCTTAAAAC
>CANIQT010000027.1 GCA_947469885.1 Bacteroidota bacterium | reverse complement strand
AATTATGGTAATTCTGATAATGTGAAAGTAGGGGAGTGGGTATTGGCTGTTGGAAACCCATTTAATTTAACATCTACCGTTACAGCAGGTATCATTAGTGCAAAAGCAAGGAACATCAATATTCTTGGCAATGGTAACAGTGGAAATCCTTATGGGAATAGTAACGAAGAAACGAAAGGTTTGAATTCAAGTACCATCGAATCGTATCTTCAAACAGATGCTGCTGTAAACCCTGGCAACAGTGGTGGAGCATTGGTAAACACAAAAGGCGAACTGATAGGTATTAATTCTGCTATACAATCCAACACGGGTTCATACACTGGCTATTCGTTTGCAATTCCTGTAAATTTAACACGTAAAGTGGTAGCCGATTTATTAGAGTTCGGAGAAGTACAACGTGCATTTATAGGGGTAAAACTTCAGGATTTGGATGCTAAATTGGCAAAAGAGAAAAGCATTAACGAAATAAAAGGGGTATATGTGTTCTCAACCATAGAAGGTGGTTCGGGTGACGAGGCTGGAATAAAAGAAGGGGATGTTATCACAAAAGTGGATGATGTGAATGTGAACAATGTTCCCGAATTGCAGGAGCAGGTGGGCAGACACAGTCCGGGAGATAAAGTAAATGTTACCTTAAAACGTAATAATCAGGAAAAAGTATTGACCGTAGAACTTAAAAACAAAAACGGAAATACGGCTGTGGTGGAAAAACCAAAAGTAGAAGTGGTTTCAGCTTTAGGTGCCACTTTTGTAGAAGTCAGCGATAGCGATATGAAAAAACTAAATATCCAAAACGGGTTGCGCATTGCTAAATTAGGTGCAGGCAAATTGTTAAGTGCCGGAATCCGTGAAGGGTTTATTATTACAAGTGTGGATAAAAAGAAAGTAAATTCTATTGAAGACATTAAATCATCTCTTGAAAACAAAAAAGGGGGAGTGCTGATTGAAGGAGTGTATTCGAACGGGATGAGAGCCTATTACGGCTTTGGGATGTAGATTGTGAATAAATAGTAAAAAAATAGTAAATAAAAAGGGTAAGACTATTGTTTATCTAGGTAATTAGATTACCTTTGCACTCGATAAAAAATACCTATAAATCCCAGAAAAGATATGAGACAACTCAAAATAACCAAATCGATAACCAACCGCGAAAGTGCATCATTAGATAAATATTTGCAGGAAATTGGGCGTGAGGAATTAATTACCGCTGATGAAGAAGTAGTGTTGGCAAAGAAAATACGAGATGGAGATCAGGGTGCTCTCGAAAAATTAACAAAATCAAATTTACGTTTCGTTGTATCGGTTGCAAAACAATACCAGAACCAAGGCTTAAGTCTTCCCGATTTGATAAACGAGGGTAACTTAGGGTTGATTAAAGCAGCAAAACGATTTGATGAAACCCGTGGTTTTAAGTTTATTTCTTATGCCGTTTGGTGGATTCGTCAATCCATTCTTCAGGCTTTGGCTGAACAGTCGCGTATTGTGCGTTTGCCTTTGAACCAGGTGGGCTCGTTAAATAAAATCAATAAAGCATTTTCTAAGTTAGAACAACAATTTGAGCGCGAACCAAGTGCTGAGGAATTATCTGACATCTTAGAATTGCCTCAGGATAAAGTTGCTGACACCATGAGAGTTTCTGGTCGTCACGTATCTATGGATGCTCCTTTTGTAAACGGTGAAGAAAATAGTTTGTTAGATGTGTTGGTTAATCACGATTCACCAAGAGCTGATAATACACTAATGACTGAATCGTTGCAAAGAGAAATTGAACGCTCTTTATCAACTTTAACAGAAAGAGAAAGAGATGTGGTGAAATTGTTTTTCGGAATTGGAATCAATCACGGATTAACCCTGGAGGAAATAGGTGCAAAGTTTGATTTAACCAGAGAAAGAGTTCGTCAAATTAAAGAAAAAGCAATCAGAAGACTACGTCACAATTCAAGAAGTAAACTTCTAAAAACATATTTAGGATAAAAGAATAAAGTTCTTTAGGATAATGATAACCGCATAAATGTCAGTTGAAAACTACTAAAAATTTCGCTGATGTTTATGCGGTTTATTTTTTTACTTTCGCGCCAAATTTGAAATAATCCTTTATCAGGATATACCCCTGTCAGGGTTCTAAACCCTGACAGGGGTAGTACTAACAACCAACAACTACAAACTAATAACTAACAACTAAAAATGACATTTGAAACAAACGAAATTTTGACAGGGGAGCACAAAGGCTCTTATGAATCGGAATTAAACGACTGGATTCAGCACGAAAAAGCGGCTATCGAACTAATAGGCGTAATTGGAGCCCTTTGGTTCGAGAAATCTATTGAGTTGATTATTTTCCGTAATCAATTGGTGGATAGAAGTGCCAGCGAGATAATGAAACTGCATCAATATGCCAAAGATATTGTGAAAGAGCCTATCAATGTTACCGATAGCTTGATGCTTGCAAAAGAAATTCATAAGTTGGATGTAGTTCCTTCTCGTATGGATATTGGTAGATTGGCTTCTGAATGGAGCCAGGAAAAAGCGAATTATAAATCGGCTGGTGATTTTATGGCTGATAAACTGAAAGATTATATCGGAGCCGATAAAAATAAAATTACTCCCAAAGATGTAATATTATATGGTTTCGGGCGGATTGGAAGATTAGCTGCTCGCGAATTAATTGGGCAGGCTGGTAAAGGCGAACAACTAAGATTAAAAGCTATTGTTACCCGTACTAATTCGGATGAAGATATTCAAAAACGGGCTGATTTGCTGCGTACCGACTCTGTTCATGGTCCGTTTGCAGGTACAATAATAGAAGACTTTGTAAATAAGTCATTAATTATTAACGGACATACTATTAAAATGATTGCGGCCAGCAAGCCCGATGAGATTGATTATTCTGCTTATGGAATTAACAATGCTTTATTAATTGACAACACCGGTATTGCCCGCGATAGAGAAGGGTTGAGCAAACATTTAAAGTCGAAAGGGGTGGGCAAAGTATTGCTTACAGCTCCGGGAAAAGGCGATATTCCTAATATTGTTCATGGTATTAATCATAGAGAATATGATAAGGATGAAACTATTTTCTCCGCTGCAAGCTGTACAACAAATGCAATTGTTCCTGTGTTATTAGTAATCGACAGAGCTTTTGGTATTTCCAGAGGACATATTGAAACCATTCACTCTTATACTAACGACCAGAATTTATTGGATAATTATCATCCTAAATACCGTAGAGGTCGGTCAGCTGCTTTGAACATGGTAATTACCGAAACCGGTGCCGACAAAGCTGTTGCAAAAGTGCTACCTCAATTAGCTGGTAAAATAAGTGGTAACTCTGTTCGTGTACCAACTCCTGATGTTTCGTTGGCTATTCTTAATTTAACATTGGATAAAACTACTTCTAAAGAAGGTGTTAATGAGGTGATGAAAGATGCAGCTTTGAAAGGTAATTTAGTAGAGCAGATTCAATATTCGTTCTCCAACGAGTTGGTTTCTACCGATTGTATTGGCAATCCTTGTGCCTGTGTGTTCGACAGCCCTGCAACCATTGTGGCTAAAGATGGCAACAGTTGTGTGCTGTATGTTTGGTATGATAATGAATATGGTTATACCCGTCAAGTAATTCGTTTGGCTAAAAAGATTTCGGATGTGAACAGACTTCGATATTACTAAGCCTCACCCCTTAATCCCCTCTCCAAAGGAGAGGGGGACAGACTTTAAAAATCCCGTTCTGGATAGAGCGGGATTTTTTATTACACAATAATTCATCATTAATAAGTCATAAGTCATAATTTTATTTACTTTTGTGGCGGGGTAAGTCTTATACGACCAGCTCCCTTCAACCCTCCAGGTGCGGAAGCAAGCAAAGGTATCAGGTTGAGCGGTGCGATGTAAGTAGCTTGCCCCTTTTTTTTGCTTTCTGATTCCAAATTCCTGATTTCAGATTCCAAGTTTTCCACAATTGATAACTCTCTTATCCATCCAATAACTTATTTTCTAACTTTGCAAGCAACAAACCACAAACAAATAACAATATGAAATTTTTTATTGACACAGCAAATCTCGAACAAATAAAGGAAGCACAAGACCTTGGCGTGTTGGACGGTGTAACCACCAACCCATCATTGATGGCCAAAGAAGGAATTAAAGGTCAAGAAAATATCCTGAAACATTATGTGGACATTTGCAACATTGTAACAGGTGATGTAAGTGCCGAAGTAATTGCTACCGACTTTGAAGGTATGGTAAAGGAAGGAGAAGCATTGGCTAAACTTCATAAACAAATAGTGGTGAAGGTGCCTATGATTAAAGATGGCATCAAAGCAATTAAATATTTTACTGATAAAGGAATTCGTACTAATTGCACGCTTGTGTTTTCTGCCGGACAAGCATTATTAGCTGCAAAAGCAGGTGCTACGTATGTTTCGCCATTTATTGGCAGATTGGATGATGTATCCACCGATGGATTAAGATTGATTGAAGACATCCGTATTATTTATGACAATTACGGTTACAAAACTCAGATACTTGCGGCCTCTGTTCGTCACCCTATGCACATTGTTGATTGTGCGTTGATTGGTGCCGATGTGGCAACATGCCCTTTGAGTGCCATACTTGCTTTGCTGAAACATCCGCTAACCGATAACGGTTTGGCGCAGTTTTTGGCTGACGCTAAAAAATAGTCATTTGCCATTAGTCATTGGTCATTAGGTGTTTCGAGTAAGCAATGACCAATGACTAATGACTAATGACCAATGACTAAATGCTTTTAAGAATTAACCCTAAAAAACCAAACTACGAAGAAATTGCACAAGTGGTAACTTGCTTGCGCGATGGGGGAGTGGTCATATATCCTACCGACACAGTGTATGGCATTGGTTGCGACATCAACAAAATAAGAGCAGTAGAAAGGGTGTGTAAAATTAAAGGCGTCAACCCCGAAAAAGCAAACTTTTCCTTCATTTGTTCCGATTTGTCGCATCTGGCAGATTTCACCAAACCTATTGACACCGCCACTTACAAGCTCATGAAAAAAAACTTTCCAGGACCATTTACCTTTATCCTCGAAGCAAATAATAATGTACCCAAACTATTTAAAAGCAAAAAAAAGACTGTTGGTATTCGTATTCCCAACAACATTATTTGCCTTGAAATAGTGAAACAGCTGGGCAATCCCATCATGAGTACTTCTGTGCACGATGAAGATGAAATTATAGAATACACCACCGACCCTGAATTGATTTACGAAAAGTACAGCGATATGGTTGACATTGTGATTGCCGGAGGCTATGGAAACAACGAAGCTTCCACCATTGTTGACTGCACCGAATCCGCTTTCGAAATTATTCGGCAAGGATTAGGGGTGTTGGTAAATTAATTATCAAAAAAAAAGGAGCATAGTTGTACTATCCTCCTTTTCTTTTTTGTTTATACTATGGTTAATTATCCCAAATACGACATCAAGATTTTGTTGCTCGAAGTTGATTTTAACTTTTTCATTGCTTTTTCTCTTAATTGTCGCACTCTTTCTTTTGTTAAATTAAATTTTTCTGCTATTTCGTCTAGTGTTAGCGCATTTTCACAGCCTATTCCGAAATAATATTTTACAATTCCTGCTTCGCGAGGAGGCAGTGTGCCTAATATTCTGGCAATTTCTGTTTTCAACGATTCGTTGAGCAATTCCATTTCGGGGCTTGGCGTTGTTTCCGATTGCATTACATCCAACATGGTGCCCGAATCATCGTCCGAACTGGTGAGCGGTGCATCCATACTTACATGTCGAAGATTGTTTTTCAACGAATCGTCAATATCTTGTTCCGAAATTTCAAGGATCTCGCTCAACTCCGAAGGCGATGGTTCGCGCTCGTATTTTTGTTCGAGTTGAGAAAATGTTTTATGAATTTTGTTGATGGCACCTATTTTATTGAGAGGTAGCCGCACAATGCGCGATTGCTCTGCCAATGCCTGAAGGATAGATTGGCGTATCCACCAAACGGCATACGAAATAAATTTGAACCCACGTGTTTCATCAAACCGTTGGGCGGCTTTGATTAAACCTAAATTACCTTCGTTAATTAAATCGGGCAAGCTCAAGCCTTGATTTTGGTACTGTTTTGACACAGATACCACAAACCTTAGATTTGATTTGGTTAGCTTTTCCAAGGCGTAATGGTCGCCCATACGGATTCTTTTGGCTAACTCACATTCCTGTTCGGCAGTAATCATTTCCATTCTGCCAATTTCCGACAGGTATTTGTCTAATGAACCACTTTCTCGATTTGTAACTTGTTTTGTAATTTTTAATTGTCTCATAATTTTTGTTTGTAATTATTTCTTCATTTAGTTAATTGTTTTTTTGGGGGTTAGTTAGTACTTAGTTATCTGTCGTTAATTGTTAGTTTTCTGTTGTTAGTTTTTTTATTGTTTGATGTTTGTTGTTGAAACTCGTTTGGGTATTTATACAACAGAATGATTGCAAGGGTTTCAAAAAAAATGATTTTTATTTTTAAATTTTTGAAACCTTTTTTGAAACGCGCAATGGGAGCGAAGTTGGAGGAAAAATATTTTTTTGAATGATGAATGAAATATAAACCATTTCTTACCACATAGGCACGTAGCGAGAATATAAATATATGCTAATTGCCACGACATTTAGGTCGTGGTTGGATAAAAAAGTAAATTTGGCTTTAGCCAAACACTCGTATTTTTGGCTAAAGCCGAATTATTTCTATTCATTTACCACGACCTAAAGGTCGTGGCAATTAACCCAACCATTGATTGTTCCTAATAAACAAATCCTTGATTTTAATATTTTGATTTTAAATGAAATTATTCCTGCTCTTTTTTGAGCATCCTGAGGGCAAAGTAACCAATCAACAAAATAACACATCCCATGATAATCCACAGCCATTTTTTGTTTTCGATTAATTGATTTGGTTTTTCTATTGGGGTAATTTTTGCTTGCTCCTCTCCGTATTTTATTTCTGTTAATGATGCTGGTATTTTGTTTTTAAAATGTTCGATATCATACACCGGCTCATGGTCATTCTTTTTTCCATAAGTAAGATACATATTATTGGATGCCGGCAAATTGGCTGCCAATATGCATTGCTCGCCCATCACTTTTATTTCGCTAATGGCAATTGGAGCATTATCATTATTAATTATTTCAATTTTTAATTTTGTAGTAGCTTCGTTGTTGCAGTTGATGCGATGATTTTCGATAGAAGATAAAACAGAAGTGTTGAGCAAATACCAATAATCTTTATCGCCTGTGGCTGTATGATACGTTCCGTTGGTGCCATAAATATTGATGTTTCGATAAAAGTCGGTGGTGGAGTTTGATTTTATAGTTAAATGATTGACCATATAATCAAATGGCATATCCAAAATTATTTCCGATATTTTTTCTTTTTTATTTTCTGTTTGTTTCCATTTTTTTATTTTCAATTCATTGTATTTTCCTTCTGTTACTTTGGTTTGGTAAACATAAGCCGAGCGCACTGTAATTCGTTTGGTCCACTCATCATCAAATCGTAGTCTAAAATAAGCATATTCGGCATCAGCAAAATCGAGGGTTGAATATTCAAAGTGTTCATCCACATTATCGAACCTCACAATGCGCAAATGTTCCGCAATCGTAAACCATTGTTTGTTATCATTACTGCCTTCCACTTTCACACTCTTATCGTAATTAGCATCTTCCACATCCAGCACTATTTGATTTATGGTTTGTTTTGTTTTCGATTTAAGCGTGATGTAAGAAGCCGATTTTTCTTGATAGCTGTCATTAATCAAATCGAAGGCAAGTTCTTTTTCTGCAGTGGTGGCTCCTAACCATTGCAGGAGGTAAGGAATTTCGATGGTATCTTTTTCGGTGATGTTATACAAGCGTATATCGGACAAATTACTTTTGCATTGACCAGTAATTTCGGGCAACAGTGGGATAGCGAAGTAGTCCTGCTTATCTGTTTTATTTAATTTTCGCTTGTAGGTATATCCATCAGCCTGAGCAAATGAGTAAACGGAGGAGAGAAGAAATAAAAGTTGGAAGATGTATTTTATTTTCATTCTTCCTTTATCTGAGCATCTGTGGCATCAACAGCATCATCCCCAAAAATCAACACTTTAAATTTTTGATAAAGAAAAGCAACCAACAATAAAATAACACCAAGCAACATATAAGCTATTACTTTATATCCGGTTGATAAATTCCAGGTATCCACTATTAATAATTTAAGTATGGTGATGCCAAACAAAGAGATGGCAGATATACGAAGTGTTTTGTTTTTTTTGAAAATACCTACCGCAATTAACAGGAAGGAATACAATCCCCAGATGATGGTGAACCCAAGTTTGAAAGTATTGGTAGCAGAATAGTAGGTTGCATCTGTCCCGAAACTATTAATATGGTTAATGTTCATCAACTCATTGCAAAGAACAATTAAAATAAAAACATGAACAATACAACCTGAATAGAGTTTTGAAATACTGAATTTGTTGAATGTTTCTTGCTTCAATAGTTGATGAGTAAGAAACAATAAAACACCAAACAAAGCAAAAGCACCATACCTTATATATAAGAGCATTGGAGATTGAGTATAGTATTCAGCATTTTCGTTTATCAAATAGTTATCACGAAGTGAGGCTAATTCGTGTAAAGTACTCACTAAAAAAGCCATAACCGACAACATGTTTAAACCAAACACCGCCCAATGTGTAATTGCTTTTTTAAACTTACGAATTGCTAGAATAGAAAGTACACCAAAGAAAGTCAGACTATATAATCCCATCACTACATGTTTTATATGGTCGTACATGGTATCATACACAAATCGAACAGCACCGCTTTCTGCCCATGCTTGAGTGGCAGGTACTTTTATCATTGACTTTTCGTACAAATATTCGTAACACGATCTAATTTCATTATTAAAAGTAGGATAAATAATAAATGCAAGTCCAACGGGTAAAATAATTTCGACAAATGGGTAAATAACAAACTGTTTGCGAATTTCTTCTGTTATTGCTTTTTTGTTGTGAATGTAAATAATACCTCCTAACGATGCAATAACAAACAAAGAAGTAAGCAAATGAATATTGAAAAACGGAAACCAGTTATCATAAGCTGACATATCGGAATAATCTTCCTGATAAACAGAATAGGCAGGATGCGTGTAATACACCTGCCCCCAATAATGGAACAAACTGAATACTGCCAGCACTACCATACTATATCCCAGCCATTCGTAAAAACGAACAGCTTTTGTTCGCCCGATGTAAAACAACAACACTGCTTCCACACTCCAGAACAGTGTTACCCAATGTCCTTCCAATTGCACAGGCACTGCAATGGTCACAAAACTCAATACCATAGCAATTAGTAAATAAAACAATTTGCGGTCCATCATTTTGTTTCTAAAAACAATATAGCTGAACACCAAATGCACCACGGCATTTACAACGGTAAACAATCCAAGATATTGTTCGTACAGTTTATTGTTCAAGGCATAATATCCCAAACCAAAAAATATAAAACTGTTGGTAACAATGCGAACAATATCCAACACTCCAAACTGTTCTTTCTTCACCATTTTGTACGACATGTTGCTGATGTAAAAAACAAGGAAGAATAAAAACGTGAACACCAGTGCAATGATAGACTGTGTTTCGTAATTGAATTTGTCGGCAAACCAGCCGGCAACAATGAGCCAGGTGAAACAATAAGAAACATGGCTGAGCAACTGCCAGTATTTTTTGAACGAAAGAATTAATATACCGGTATTAATAATGAGCATGTAGGAAAACATGATTTCAATTTTACCCGACCCATCGCTCAGCAACATGGGCACTGCATACGCCCCCACAAGTCCTATTATCCCTATTACTTGAAGGTTGTAAACAGTTGCAGCAAAAACAGTGAACGCGGTAAAAACAACCATGATGGCAAATGCAGCCATTTGAGGAAACAACTGATACATGCTATAGGCAGCAAACGTAGTAAAATAAAGCGATGCCATGCCTCCGCTCAACAGCACAGCACTAAAGGTTTTGTAGTTGGCTTTTAGTTTTAATGCAATGCCAAGTAGTATTCCACCTGCCGTGTATGCAAGTACAATACGTGCCAGTGGTCCCAGCATGTCATTATCTATGGCGTATTTCACCCCTATACCAATACCAATTACTAAAATAATGATTCCAATAATGGTAATTACTTTTCCGCCCACAAATTCTTCCATGTTGAATTTTGGAGCAGGTTTTGGTTTTAATTCTTTGTTCAACGGGATATTAAATCGTTGGTGGGGAGGCTGTATGGGTTCTTCTATTTTAATTTTTGGAATTTCATGTTTTATCTCTGGTTGAGCAATTGGTGTTGGCTGAGGAGTAGTGATAGTAGTAGTTGCAGGGGTAAGAGTAGGGGTAACTGATTTAATAGTGGACGCAGCGGTTGGTTTCTGAAGCGCTTCCAACTGCAGTTTAAGGGCATTCAATTCGTTTTTCGATTTATCCAAATCGTTGGATAAAATCAACATTTTTTGCCCAATGAGATTTATTTTTTCTTCGTTGGTCATTTATTTGAATCGTATTCGTTTCCTAATTTGTTTGCCAAACCAATAGCCCATAACAAGGGCTGGTATCAGCCCAAAAAAGCAAACCCAATATACGGGTTCAAAAATATAATCGTAAACAGGTGCTTCTCCTCTCATCCCAATTTTGGCAGTACCTTCAATCAAAAAACTGATGCAACTCGAAACCACAGTGGTGACAAAAAGGGTAAACAATCCAAATTTAAACCCTTCGAGACTATAATGTTTATGATTAATAAGTATGGCTTTGCTGGCAGCCTGACCAAAAAGGTGACCACAGAGATAAAATATAATTACAGCAAAAACAATATTGAGTAGGTAATCGTAATTGGCAAACCAAAAAACAGCTTTAAAAATTCCCTCGTCCCACGAAAAAATAGTCATTATAAATTCGGCAATTACTAACCCCATGGTTACAGCCTTTAAACCTGCTTTGCTTCCTAAACTTTTTGCTTTTCTCGAATCCATAAAAGATTAAAATCGTAACTAACTTCTAAAATACTAAATACAATTATTGTTGTTCTACTTTTGGGGATACACCACAGTGGAAAAACCATTCAAGATTTTTGGTTCTTCGTAATCGAACATCGTAAAATAAATGATGGATTCTTTGTCTTTCATTTTATCTTTATCCACCTGATACACTATCCTGTATTTGTCGAGCGTTGCTTTGCCATTAAACCCATTTGGCGAATCGTACACACAGCAAGTACCTAACCGTTGAAAATAAATGGGCCACCCTTTTACATCGCGAAGCAAATTAATATAGTCTTCCTCGTTGCTCGGTCCGCCATCGTAGCCGGTACCCACTTTTATCGGATTTTTTTCGCTGAACCCGTATTTGTGATCCTCCGCATTTTTTGTTAATCGAAACACAGGTGTAATTTTTACTCCATCGTATTTGTCGTCTTTGCATTTTTCCAGTTTTTTGTTTTCATCTTTTCGTCCCAACTTCAGTGCTTTTGCAAAATCGGCACAAGCCGAATCTTTGTTACCCAACAACTGATTTACATTGCCCCTCGAAAAATAAAGTTCTCCGTTTTTAGGTTCATTAGTTATGGCTTCGGTGTAGTCTGCCACCGCCCCTTCGTAATCGGTCAATCCTTTTTTTGCTGCTGCGCGAGGAGCATACGTTTTTTTATATTTTGCCGAAAGCATGAGAGTGGAGTTAAAATCTTTCAATGCATCTTCGCAATAATTCATCTTTAATTTTGCCAGCCCTCGGTTGTAATGGGCATAATAATCGGCAGGATTTATTTCGATACTCTTATTAAAGAGGGGTATGGATTCCTGATATTTTCCTTGTTTAGCCAAATCCATAGCATCTTTCAATATCTTTTTTGCATCCTGAGCCATGCTCAGCGAAACAAAAATCAACAACAAAACGGTAGAATTCATTTTTTTCATCTTCATACTTATTTGGTAATGCACAAAAATAAGAATTTATAATTGCTCGCTCTATAAAAAAGTTGTAACAGAAATAGAAATAGTCTTCTGAACTTATTCAGAGTACTTATTTATGGTCAACTATCAATTGTAAATAATAACTGCTGATAATTTTTCTCTCATTCCTATTAAACTCTTTATTGACGTGCTAGATAGAGGATATAATGCATAAAGGAGGTAATGTATTTTTTTAAGTTTTTTCTTTATTGTAATGTGATTCATAATCGTTGTAACACGATTCGTAATCGTTGTAATACGATTCGTAAATGTTGTAACATGATTCATTAACGTTGTAACATGATTCATAAACGTTGTAATACGATTCATAAACGTTGTAACATGATTCGTAAACGTTGTAATTTTATTCGTAAACGTTGTAATTTGATTCGTAAACGTTGTAATTTGATTCGCAAACGTTGTAACATTATTCGTAAACGTTGAAACATGATTCATAAACGTTGTAATACGATTCGTAAACGTTGTAATATGATTCGTAAACGTTGTAATTTGATTCGCAAACGTTGTAATATGATTCGTAAACGTTGTAATTTGATTCGCAAACGTTGTAACATTATTCGTAAACGTTGTAACACGATTCGTAAACGTTGTAACATGATTCGTAATCGTTGTAACATAATTCAGAAACGTTGTAATGTGATTCGTAAACGTTGTAAGAAGATAACAAACAGTTTTAAGAAGATGTTATGTGTAATATATTTATATAATTGTTTTCTTTGGTTTATTATTTTTATTGGTTACTCTTTTCCCTTGTCAATTCATTTGGTGTTCCATTTTATTTCTATTAACACCTCCTTTATTTTATCAGTTCCTTACTTGAAAAATGCAAAATCATATTATATAAAAGTCCAATAATTACGATTGATTGATACACACATTCAATCGAAAGTAACACACTTTCAATTGTTATTGACACACATTCAATCGTAATTGACACACATTGAATCGTACCAACATCAATTCGATTGAATGACACACACATTCAATCCATTTTGTGTAACTATCAATTAATTTTGTGTCAATGTCAATCGTAATTGACACACATTCAATCGTAGTTGACACACATTCAATCGTTATTGACACAATATTAATCACTATTGACACACATTCAATCATTATGAACACACATTCATTTGTAACCAACACCAATTCGATTGAATGACACACACAAACAATCAATTGTGTGCACCAATCAATCGTTAAACACAGGCTGAATTTTTGTTTTTTGTGATAAGTTGTTGATTATGTGGGGTTGAAAATGGCGGGTGGGGCCGGTTTGCACCAACAAACACTTAAATGGCAGTGTTTTCTGTTCAAAAAATATTTACAACTTTAGGTTGTTTGTTGGGTTTTACATTTTTTAGCCGTTGTTGGTGTTTAGCCGTTGTTGGTGTTATCACCAACAACTCAATTTAAATTACATTATCTTTGTTAGATGGTTTCATTTCGAAAATCATCTAATGTTTATTTTTTTACCGCTATCAATCTTAACTGGATTAAATTACTGGAGGATGATGAGCATAAAAAAATAGTAACGGGAAGTTTGAAATTTTTAAGCGATAATAAAAGAATAAAAGTGATTGGTTTTGTAATTATGCCAAATCACATTCATCTAATCTGGCAAATTCTTGAACATCACAAAACAGAAAACGTTCAAAGAGATTTTTTGAAATATACTTCACAACAAATAAAATTTAACCTGATAAAGAATAATTCTCCGTTGTTAGACGATATTCGGGTAAATGCAAAAGACAGAAACAGTCAGATATGGGAGCAAAATCCGTTATAGTTTGCACTTGATAATACAGATACACTTTTGCAGAAATTAAATTATATCCACAACAATCCTTGTAAAGAAAAATGGTTGTTGGCTGAAAACCCTGCTGATTAAGAGTTTTCGAGTGCAGGGTTTTATTTATCAGGAAAAAGCGAGTTCGGTTTTTTAGTCAGGTATAATGAAATAATGTAGCTTTACAGAATGAAAAAAGGTTTGGTTGGTTTGTTGTTTATTAGTTTGTTGGTGATAACACCAACAAAGGCAGCCCTTCTGCTAACTTTTAAAAAAAACAGAACACCAACAAGGGCGAAATGTAGCTTTACAGAATGAAAAAAGGTTTGGTTGGTTTGTTGTTTATTAGTTTGTTGGTGATAACACCAACAAAGGCAGCCCTTCTGCTAACTTTTAAAAAAAACAGAACACCAACAAGGGCGAAATTAGTATCAGATATACTGGAAGATAAAAATGGAATTATATGGTTTGCTTCGGGTATGCCTCCGGGGTACGAAGGGTTTTCCAGATATGACGGCAAAACGATACAAAATTTTAGACCAAAAAATGAAGGTTGGATTAGGAATGTAATTGAAAGTAAAAATGGAAATTTATTACTCGCCACCAGACATTATGGAGTGTGGACGTATGATAGAAGATCGTTTACCGATTACCCACAACCCAAAGAATTAATCAAAGGTTCATTAAACGCCATTTTAGAAGACAAAGCAGGAAATTTATGGTTAGCCTCCGACTATGGAAACGAATTGGGCGATACACTTGGCGGATTATGGCATTCTAATTTTTCAACTGATAAGTCATCTCAAAAAACATTTACAAAGATTACCAATAAAGAGGTTTTTTTTATATTTGAAGATAAAAATAATAACATTTGGTTTGGCACCAGAGGCTTGGGTTTGTATCGTTACGATGGAAAAACAGTAACTCAGTTTTCGGAATAAAATATTTACGAAACTACCTCTAATGAGTTAATGGCTTTGGGTATAGGTATTCAATGCTTCAATCGAAGATTCGAATGTAAAGGCATCGTTGAGTTTATAATAATTGCCTTTGTCGAGATTATGGTGCCACGAAAATTTTGCCAATTCCAGTTTGGTTTCTTCAAAACTCATAATCAGCATCAATTCTTTGATTTGCGAGCACAACAAACAGTTGCTGCCAATAATTTGTTTCGCAATAGTGAGGCGACTATCATCAAATCCTTTAGAAGCTATAGATTGTTTAGCACTTTCAAATTCTTTATTACTCATCGGATACGGACAACCATACGTTCCGCTGTATCCTTCCAGATGATACACCTCGGTTTGATGCTGAGCCACATTGTTTGCCGAATTATTAGTGGTAGTAGTGGTAGTGGTAGTGGTGCTGTAAGTGCTGGTGGTAGAGGTATTTCCTCCAGTCTGCATATTTATATCTAATGGATTTGTGATGTTGATATTAATATTCGGTCCACCCACGTTGCCGGTTGTTTGCACTGTGTTAGTGGTGGTAGTGGTTTCTACTTTTACCAATGGAATTTCGATGGGAGTGTAAACTACAATTAACTGTTGTGGGTCTTGTACTTGTTGTGTTGTTTCCATAGGTATAGGCTCTTTGCTTTTAAAACGGAGCTTCAATTTTCCTTTTGCATTAACAACTGCATACGAAAATTCGGTATTTTGAATCGGATTTCCTTCCCACATCAAATACACATTACCATTTGCATCGGGCATTTTATTTTCAAAAATAAGTTTTGCCTGATAGTTAGTAGCATTTAGGCTGGTTACTTTTACATTGGTGCTCGGCTTTTGATTTTGCAAAACTCCATTTAATATAAGCGAAAACCTATATCCATCCTGCGAATAAACCACCAGGTTATTGTTTTGCGAAAAAGAAGTAGTGATAATGGTAAAAGAAAAAAGAAAAAGAAATATTGATTTCATAGTTAAAATTTGTTTAATTTTTTTATTGATTTACAATAAACAAGCCATTTTATTAATAAAATTCAAAGATAAAAAGTTTAATGTTATGAAGCAGAAAAACAAAATAAAAAAGTTGAATAGAAGTTGGTCTGTTCGCTATTTTCTATTGCCTATCTCGCTTCTAATAGCTATTTTTGCAAACATGTTTCCAATCACCTACATTATTATAGCCATCACCGTTTTTGTTTCCGTCACCGCCATGGGAAACGCTGAACTGAAAAACAAAATGATGTTCAACGCCTACATGATAAACAACCGCAAAGAGTGGTGGCGTTTCTTTTCTCACGGGCTTATTCATGCCGATTGGCTGCATCTTGGTTTTAATATGTACGCCCTTTGGATATTTGGCAAAAGCCTCGAAAGTGCTTTCAGTTATGACGAAATATATGGTGCAAAAGGACCTTTCTTTTTTATACTTTTATATGTTGGTGGATTGGTAATGTCGTCACTTTATTCGTACGAGCGCAACAAAAACAATGTGCATTACAATGCGCTTGGAGCTTCGGGTGCAGTATCGGCTGTCATTTTTTCGTTTATTATTCTTGCACCAACTGCCCGTTTAGGCTTGATGTTTATTCCCATTCCCATTCCTGCTTATTTGTTCGGATTAATCATGTTAGGTGTAGAACATTATTTAAGCAAACGAGGCAACACAGGCATTGCTCACGATGCTCACTTTTGGGGCTCAGTGTATGGGGCAGTATTTACCATAGCATTAAAACCAAGCTTGGCTGTGGATTTTGTACATAAAATAATGGGAACCTATTAAATGAACAAAGCAATATTTTTAGATAGAGATGGAGTAATAAACTTTGAAAGAGGCTACACGCATAAGCTCGAGGACTTTGTTATTCTGCCTGATGTGATAGAAGCATTGCAGCTGTTTTTGCAAAAAGGATATTTATTAATTGTCATCTCCAACCAAAGTGGAATAGCCAAAGGATTGTATAAACAAAGCGATACGGAGTTGTTGCATCATTATTTAATAGACGAGTTGAACGAGCACGATATTTCGCTTTCCGAAATATATTATTGTGTACATCATCCCGATGTGACCAATTGCATTTGCAGAAAACCAAATTCGTTGTTTGTAGAAAAAGCAATAGCACGATTTAATATCAATGCTTCTCATTCGTTTTTCATTGGCGATAAAGAGAGGGATACAGAAGCGGGGGAGAAGGTTGGAGTAAAAGGGATATTGATAGAAGCCAATACATCGTTAAAAAATATTTTGAATCTGATTCCTTAGATGCAACAGTACATAAATAATAATGGAAAAATAGTTTCGGCAGAGGAGCCGGTGGTGAAAGCAAGCAATCGTTCATTTCGCTACGGGGATGCTTTGTTCGAAACCATTCGTTTTACATATAATCGTCCCCAGTTTTTGGCGGAGCATTTGAACCGTTTGTTTAAAGGAATGAAGATTTTGAAAATGGAAGTAAATGCAAGTTTTACAGTAGAGTTTTTTGAAAAAGCAATACTCGAATTAGCTCAAAAAAATTCTATTACCACTGATGGACGTGTACGGCTTACGGTTTACCGCAACGAAGGGGGGTTTTACGCACCCGATACCAACTCTGTTTCTTACATTATAGAGGCTTCTCCAATGGAAGATGTTGGATATGTGTTGAATGAGAAAGGTTACACAGTTGATTTGTTTAATGATTTCAAAAAACAACAGAACACACTATCCTCCATTAAGTCTGCTAATAGCTTGGTGTATGTGCTTGCAGGTATAGCCAAACATGAGTTACAACTGGACGATTGTATTATTCAAAATGATAAGAATCATATTATTGAAACCATTAGTTCAAATATCTTTGCTGTGAAAAATGGAGTACTATACACTCCTCCTGTTGCCGAAGGATGTGTGGACGGGGTGATGCGAAAAAAGGTAATTGAAATAGCTACTACAAATAAAATAGCGGTGTACGAAATTGCAGTAATGCAAAATGTGTTGTTAGCAGCTGACGAATTATTTTTAACCAATTCGTTCAGCGGAATTAGATGGGTGGTGGCATACAAACAGAAAAGATATTTTAACAATACCTCAAAAAAATTGATAGAGAAATTGAATGAACTAACTTCAACACCGTTGGAGTAAATGAGACCTCTCCCCTTAATCCCCTCCCCTTGAAAAAGGGGAGGGGGTAGGAGGTGACGAACTAAATAATAAATACATAGTACTTCAAGTCCTGGCTCCCCTCTCCTTTTTTCAAGGAGAGGGGCTGGGGGTGAGGTCTTCAAGGAAATATGAGCATACGACAAGAATATAAAAAACACACACTAGACGAAAAGGATGTAAATCCAAATCCTTTTTTGCAATTTGCAGAATGGTTCCAATTGGCTGAAAAAAGCAATCTCATGGAGTATTATATAATGACACTTGCTACTGCCGATAAAGATGGTAAACCATCAGCACGAATTGTACTCCTACGAAATTTTGATGAAAATGGTTTTGTGTTTTATACTAATTACACCAGTCGAAAAGGAAACGACATTTTAGAAAATCCCAATGCAGCCTTACTTTTTTTTTGGCAAGATTTGGAGCGACAAGTACGAATAGAAGGCACGTTAACAAAACAAACAGCTGCAGAATCGGATGCATATTTCGAATCTCGCCCATTTGAAAGCAAGCTTGGAGCATGGACTTCGGAGCAAAGTAAGGTAATTGAAAGTAGAAATGTTTTGGATGAACGATTTGCACAAGTATCAAAAAAATATGCTGATGGAAATGTTCCTCGCCCACCACACTGGGGAGGTTATGTATTAAAACCCACCCACATTGAGTTTTGGCAAGGTCGCCCAAGCCGCCTCCACGATAGGATTTTATTTACCCTCGAAAATAATGTTTGGAAGATGGAGCGATTGGCACCGTAAACTATTTACTTGTTTCTTCTTGCTTTTTCTGTTGCCTATATGGGAGTATTATCCCTAATGTTCCAATTACTTCATAAGTAAAAAAACTCTGTTTGGCTTTTCCTTCATACACCCTTAGTCCCCAATAATTAGCATAATCCACCTTTTGGGCAAGGTCGAGAAAGAGGTACTTTGTAATTTCTAATCGGTAAGCAGCTTCAAAGCCGGCATTCAATCCACCAAACTGAAAACCTGGAGTGTTTTCGTGCCCCCACATGGTGTTTTCTGTGTGCGGAATTACAGGACCAATGCCCAGTTTAAATATGCTGTAAAGTTTAACCAATCCATTTTTTGTTCCACATACATAAAAACGTTTCATCACGTTAAACAGAAAAAAATTAGCACCGTTGTTTAGTTTCCAAAAATTTACACTGTCCACAATCACCACATTGGTATCCACATTTCTGCCATGTAAAGTGCCTGTTATATGGGCATACTGCCCCGGAATCATTTGATATTTGGTGTGGTCGTAATTAAATTCAAATCCCCAGCTTTGATGTTTTTTTAAGAAAAAACCGAAGCGATAATTGTATTGAGGAATGGTTACTTCATGCTGAAACAATTTATCCCAGCCTATTTTATCTTCGCCCGAAACGTTATTGAACTGAAAATTATTGCCTTGTGAGGGTTGCGAAACTTTGATTGTACTGCTGCTGTACCACTCTTTATTATATCCCCACGAAAAATACATTCGTGATCTAAAAGGGTTAGCGGTTTGTGCTTTTGTAAAAAAAGAAAGAACAGTAAGCAAGAAAACAAAAATATATTTCATAAAACTTTATTTAAAACAACTATGAACTAATGACTAATGACTAATGACAAATGACTAACTCCAACCTTACAAACATATAATCCAGCTGCCAATTTTGAAGTGTTAATTTTAAGCTGGTGGCTACCGGAATTCATTTTTTCGTTTGCAATCAATTGTACTTCTTTCCCTGTAACATCGGTAATGGAAACACGAACTGTTTCAGCATTTTTTAAAACAAACGAAAGAGTGGAAACATCAGAAGATGGATTAGGATACAATTGTGCATTAACAATGTTCATTGATGTTTCGTCAACACTTGTGGTGTAGTGTGGTGTAACATATACCCGATAAATACTATCATTACTCAAGGTTATTCCAAAATTACCCGCATTTGCTCGAATGCCTCCAAACATATATCCTGCCAACACCTGAGCATTGTTGGTCATGCTGTTTATTCTTATAACATCGTTACTATAATGAGGAATGTTATAATTAGAAATAAATTTAGCATTAGCTCCCAATAGCCCCGAAAGATGCGTATCCATTATAGCTTCCGATTTTATTCCAAAACCATCAACAGTAAGAGTGGTGATGTCATTTATAAAAGGCACTACAGTATCGTAAACAAGAACACTAGTAGTATCATTGAAATCATAAACAGAAATACCACCTAAAAAAGTAGTGTACATGGTAAATTTTGTTGAGTCATAAACAGGAATAACAGCACAAGTATATTGACTCATTATTTGATGATAGCTTGTATCGGTTGTTGTTCCTAAGGCTTCAATGTTTATTGGCTCACGATAAGGCAGGTCAACGTTTTTCTGAAACACTCCTCCGTAAATACCAATTCCGAAATCACCATTGGGCTTAACAATTGGAGCAGAGGTAAAATCTCTTCTATGAAAATTAGTGGTATCTGTTTGATAAGTAAAAGCAGATAACGCAATTGTGGTATCATTGTCGGAGATGGTAAATTTTTTTATTCGGTTGCTGTAAATTTGTGTAAACAATGGTCCTGCCACATGATCGTATCTGCCAGTAAATTTATGCCCAAGCATTAAATAATAATCATTCCCTAATTTTCCAAGGTCGCCACCACATACAGCAAAGTTGGTATCTACAACTTGTCGGATAGAGGAAGCAATGGGTAAGGCATTCATTACTGCGTTAATCATAGTGTCTACATTAATTGCTGTGAGTGTAGGGAAGGTGGCATAATGCGATAAAGTGCTGTCGTAACCATATCCCCCAATCATGTATAAATGGTTCCCTTCCTGAATGTATTGCATATTGGTGGAGCGCAAAGGGTCGGCAAGCGAAAAAGGAAGTTGATTCAAATCAGCAGAATAAAAATTCCAAGTAACCGTATCCACCACTATCACCTTGTCGTTTTTAAATTCCTGTGGAAAACCATCATTACTGTTTAATCCGTGCAAACCATTGGTTCTGCCTCCTATAAACAACCATTTGTCGCCCGATTGAGCAAAAGCAAACGAATGAACTCCAGGAATTACTGTTCCTGAAATTGCCTTAATTTGTATAGTATAAGGAGGCAATGCACCAAACTGTGCTTTTAATTGAAATGTGTTTATTGAAATGAAAACAGTAAGAAATAATAGTTTAAAAGTGCTTGACATGGTGGAATAATTTAAATTTCGCACAAAAGTAATTTTTTCATTCTGTATAATTGAAATAAAAAGTGATATTTGTTTTCTAACTTTGGACTTTGGACTTTAAAACTTTTAACCTATATATATGAGCACAGAAGAAATAGCAAAAGCCTTAAAAATTACAGCACAGTTGATGGAACTGCACGAGCAGAATCCGTTCAAAATAAAATCTATTGCCAATGCAGCCTACAAACTGAATAAAACAGATATCGATTTGCAAGGAAAAACATTGCAAGAGTTAGAACAAATAGAAGGAATAGGAAAAAGTATTGCCGGAAAAATTAATGAATTACAAACAACCAATAATTTAAAAGAATTGACGGAAATGGTGGCTATTACTCCTCCCGGAGTTATTGAAATGCTTGCCATAAAAGGAATAGGACCCAAAAAAGTGGGGCAACTGTGGCGGGAACTGGAAATAGAAAGCATTGGAGAATTGCTTTATGCCTGCAACGAAAACCGATTGTTACTTTTAAAAGGTTTTGGAACAAAAACACAGGCAGAAGTTAAAAAGCAAATAGAGTTTTTTCAATCGAATATTGGTTGGTTTCATTTTGCTTCGGCTGAACAATTTGCAAATGAGTTGGTAAATGAATTAAAGAAAAAGTATAACACTGAGCTGGTATCTCTTACAGGAGCCATTAGAAGAAAGTGTGATGTGATTGATAAAATAGAAATTTTAATTGCCTCTGAAGTAGCAATAAATACTAATGAATTGGAGAATAGAGCAAAAATAAAAATTGAAATCATAAACTGTAATGAAAGTGAATTTTATTCTGAACTATTTAAAACAACCGCTTCAGAGAATTTTCTGATTCCAGATTTTAAATTTCAAATTACGAATTCGGAACAGGAACTATTTACTTTAAATCATCTTCAATATATTGAACCGGAACTAAGAGAATCATCTGAAATAATTGCTCTGGCAAAAGAAAATAAAATTCCGAAACTGATTGAAGTAACCGACCTGAAAGGGATTTTGCATAACCATAGTACTTACAGTGATGGAATGAATACACTGAAAGAGATGGCTGAATATTGTAAAGAGCTGGGCTACGAATATCTTGGAATTTGCGACCATTCGCAATCTGCATTTTATGCCGAAGGAATGAAGATTGATAAAATAATGAAGCAACATGCTGAGATAGAAGAGTTGAATAAAAAATTATTTCCGTTTAAAATATTTAAAGGAGTGGAGAGCGATATTTTGAATGATGGCTCGTTAGATTATCCGGAGGATATTCTTAGATTATTTGATTTTATTGTAGCTTCAGTGCATTCCAATTTGAAAATGAATGAAGAAAAAGCAACTGCTCGTTTACTGAAAGCAATAGAAAATCCATATACTACTATACTTGGACATCCAACAGGAAGGCTGCTTTTGTCCCGCCCTGGTTACCCCATTGACCATAAAAAAATAATAGATGCCTGTGCTGCCAATGGTGTAATCATTGAACTGAATGCACATCCTTACCGCTTAGATATTGATTGGCGGTGGATTCCATATTGTATAGAGAAGGGAGTTAAAATTTCGATTAACCCTGATGCTCACGAACGACAAGGCTATCACGATATGTATTATGGCACTTGTGCCGCTCGAAAAGGTATGCTGACAAAAGAAATGTGTTTTAATACGTTATCTTTACCTGAAATAGAAAAATATTTCATTACAAGAAAACAAATTCCTACTTCTTAATTCCTAATTAGAAACAGATGCCCATATTAAACAGCATAGCCAGTTGGTGGATGAAGAAACGGATGCACCAGATTGAGCTTTTTATGAAGTATCCTGAAGATGTGCAAAGCGAGAGTTTACGGAAATTAATTTCATCGGCAAAAGATACAGAGTGGGGAAGGAGGTATGGTTATAAAAGTAGTACAACGCTTAAACAATATAAAGAAAATGTACCACTGCAAGATTACGAAACCCTGAAACCTTTTATTGATCGAATACGCAAAGGAGAACAAAATATTTTGTGGAACACAGAAATTAAATGGTTTGCGAAATCATCGGGCACAACAAATGATAAAAGTAAATTTATTCCGGTGAGTCAGGAGAGTTTGGACAATTGCCATTACAACGGAGGGCGCGATATGATTGCCATTCATTGTTCGCTCAATCCCGAAACACAATTGTTTACTGGAAAAAATTTAGCCCTTGCCGGAAGCCTTGTTACCGATAGTTTTGGGGCTTACGAATCGCAAAATGGAGATTTGTCTGCCATTGTAATTAATAATTTGCCGGTGTGGGCGGAGTATTTTCGTTCGCCCGATTTGTCAATTGCATTGATGGATAAGTGGGATGAGAAACTCGAAAAGCTTTCTAAAGCTGCTATGCAAGCAAACATGGTGAGCTTGGCGGGTGTGCCTTCGTGGATGCTGTTAATTATGAAACGAGTTTTAGAAGAATCGGGTAAAAAAACAATTGCAGAAGTGTGGCCCAACTTGGAAGTTTATTTTCATGGGGGTGTAAATTTTAATCCTTACAAAGAGCAATTCAAAGCTATTTTTAATAAGCCTGATTTGAATTATTTGGAGTTGTACAACGCTACCGAAGGCTTTTTTGGGATTCAAGATTTACGAAATTCGGATGAATTATTGTTGATGTTGGACTATGGAATTTATTACGAATTTATTGATGTGAACGATGCAGAAGCAGAAAATCCAAGAACGTATTCGCTGTTCGAAGTAGATACAGAAACCAACTATGCATTAGTAATATCAACCAATGCAGGGCTTTGGCGATACAAATTGGGCGACACCATTAAGTTCACTTCTTTGTATCCTTTCCGGTTTAAAATTACAGGTCGTACCAAACATTTTATTAATGCGTTTGGTGAAGAAATTATAGTGGATAATGCCGACAAAGCGTTGGTGATTGCCTGCGAAAAATCGTCAGCTCAAATAAGAGAATATACTGCCGCACCAGTGTATATGAATGACAATGAAAATGGGGCACACGAGTGGTTGATTGAGTTTGATAAAGAGCCGAACAACATAGAATATTTTACAGAGATGCTTGACAATGCCCTTAAATCAATTAATTCGGATTACGAGGCAAAAAGGTATCAAAATTTAGCACTAAAAATGCCTGTGGTGCGTTCGGTGCCAAAAGATACTTTTTACAAATGGTTTGAATCGAAAAATAAATTGGGAGGACAGCATAAAGTGCCCCGTTTGAGCAACGAACGAAAATATGTGGAAGAAATACTATCTTTGATAAAAAAATAAAGTTGAAAAGCATTAGAAATTTTTTTTTAACACCACAACCCCTGTCAGGGTTTAGAACCCTGACAGGGGTACTACTTCTATTTGTACAAATACTATCACCAACAAATTTATTTGCTCAAAGCAAATATAAACTCGTTGCCACCATTAATACGGAGTCCGATTTTTTCACTACCGACAATCAGGCAAATGTGTATGTGGTGAAAGCAGATGAACTTACCAAATACGATAAAATAGGGAAAGAACTCTACAAGTACAGCAACAAAAATTTTGGAAACATCAGTTTTGTAGATGCTTCGAACATGTTGCGAATAGTGGTGTTTTACAAAGATTTTTTGCAGGTGGTGTTTCTGGATAACACGTTGAGTTTAAACGGTGAGCCGGTAAGCCTTGAAAAAACAGGCTTTCAGCAGGCTCAACTAGTTTGCTCCTCTCACAATTCGGGATTGTGGATTTATGATTTACAAAATTTTGAATTAATCCGCCTCGACCAAAACCTACTGAAAACCCAACAAACAGGCAACCTTAGCTCCACACTCAACATGGAATTGAAACCAAACTACCTGCTCGAGTACGACAATAAATTGTATCTCAATAATCCTTCGATAGGAGTTCTGTTGTTTGATGTGTATGGTACTTATTACAAAACCTTGCCTATAAAAAATGCTCCCCGCTTTCAACCGATTGGCGATTGGGTTTATTTTATTTCAGATAAAAAAGTAAAAGCCTACCACACTATCACCACCGAAGAAAAACAATTTGATATGCCTTTGCAGGAGTTTCTTAATTTCAGACTGGAGTTAGGCATACTGATGTTACGCACTTCTAATTCTATTTTTCTTTACTCAGAAGAATAAAATTATGTTGTTGGTGAAAACACCAACAACGGCATTTGTCAATTTCTAAAAACAAAAACTTATTCACAATTTCATTTTTTTTCTTGGTAAGGTTTTTAGAATTAGTATTTTCGTCTTCGATTTTTTAAAACAAAATTTATTATGCACATAGCAATAGCCGGAAACATTGGAGCAGGTAAAACCACACTCACAACTCTTTTAGCAAAACATTTTAAATGGACTCCTCACTTTGAGGATGCGGACGATAATCCTTATCTGAACGATTTTTATGATGACATGCAACGCTGGTCGTTCAACTTGCAGGTATATTTCCTTAACTCTCGTTTTGGACAAGTGCAAAAAATTCGTAACAGTGGCAAAACGGTTATTCAAGACCGTACCATTTACGAAGATGCTTACATATTTGCGCCTAACTTGCATGCAATGGGTTTGATGACTACCCGCGATTACAATAATTACATTGCTCTTTTTAAATTAATGGAATCGTTTATTTCGCCTCCCGATTTATTAATTTATCTCCGCGCTTCTGTTCCTACATTGGTTAAACAAATTGAAAAGCGTGGAAGAGATTACGAAAACAGCATTAACATTGATTATTTAAAAAGATTGAACGAACGCTACGAAGCATTTATTGCCACTTACGAAGAAAGCCACAAAGAAGCAAAGTTGATTATTATTGATGTGGATCATAATGATTTTAATACTGATCAGGAAGATTTAGGAATTATTATTAATAAAATAAATGCGGAGATAAACGGGCTGTTTTAATTGATAATGAATAATTGATAATGGAGAATGAAAAAATAATTCACCACAGATAACGCAGATTTACACAGATAAAAAACTCCGTAAAATTTATTTACGGAGTTTTTTTGTGCGTCAGCTATTTCCCCTCTCGAGAGGGGCTAGGGGTGTGTTATTGCTTCACTATTTTACTCCTCATCACTTGTTTATCTTTTGTAATCACTTCCACAAAATAAATTCCTTTTGATAAAGCACCAATGTCAACAAGCCCCTCCCGACCTCCCCGAAGGGGAGGAGGTTGTAACACACATTCCCCAAGTAAGTTTATTATTTTTATTTCCGCATTGTATGCTGAGCCTGTAGAAGCATCATTAAGTGTAATGGTAAATTGAGAGGTGGTTGGGTTAGGATAAATAAGTATATCGGAACCGGTGTTTGAAATTTCGTCAATTCCTGTAGAATTGCATAATTGAGTAACTCCCGGGTTGCAGTTGCTTTCTGTAATGATAATATTATAAGTATTAAATCCGGGTGTAACAGTTACTGAATGAGGGGCTACAGTTATAGCGACTGTGCTGTCTGTCAATAATAAAGTTTTTTCATTACAACCACTATTCCCGTTAGCATCTGTTTTTATTAAATACAGGGGAGTGTTTGTAAGCATATTAAAATTGATATTGGTTAAAGCGGAAACAATATACCCGTTATCGCTTGTTTGATTTACAAAGCAACCTTGAGTTGAGTTGCCTAATGTATCCCTGTATGTTTTAGCCCAAGAATAATTTCCCAAACTATCTGTTTTAGCTAAAAAACAACTTGAGACATTTAAGGCTCCTGTTATTATATATCCACCATCATTTGTTTGAACAGCATGGTTTCCCCAACCGAGCGGATTGCCATATTTTTTTGACCAAAGCAAATTTCCGTTATTATCTGTTTTAAAAAGCAGGATTTTATATTCAATATATCCTGTAAGTAAAAACCCTCCATCATTAGTTATTTCAACAGAGGAAGCACCTATATCAGCACCTGAATATGTTTTTGCCCATTGGGTATTTCCTGAACCATCGGCTTTTATTAAATAAATTCTATCTATGGAATCTTGGGTAATTCCTAATAAAATAAAACCCCCATCGTTAGTTTGTTTTACAGAATATGCCTGGTCATTTACGGAAAAATTATACTTTTTTGACCATGAAACAATTCCGGAACTGTTTAATTTAACTAAAAAACTTTGGTTTCCAGAGTTGACGTAGCCCACAACTATATACCCTCCATCGCTAGTTTGATGTACCTGTTTAACAAAATCGAAAGTGCCATTGCCAAATACTGTGGACCAAACCATATTACCCGAGGCATCGGTTTTAATTACATAGTTCTCATGAGCAGATGCTGTATCTTTTAATTCTCCGGCAAGGATATATCCACCATCGCTTGTCTGTTCCGAAAATTCTACATAAATATTCAATGAATCAGAACTGAACTTTTTACTCCAAACTTTATTTCCATTGCTGTCTAATTTCAGCAAGCATCCGGGTACAAAATAAGCAGAGGGATCATGCACCACACCACCGGTAATATATCCGCCATCATTTGTTTGATGTGTACAAAAATAAATTGATAATATTGAATCGACCTGTTGAAAAGTAACCGGTTGTGCTTTTAATAATTGAACACTGAGTGTTGCAATCAAAATAATTAGTACGTTTTTTTTCATAGCATCTTCATTTTTAATTCCTAATTCCTAATTCCCCTCCAAATTTACTTTATTAAACCAAACCAATTCCCTTTTCCGGGTTTTTACGCACCGAAAAAGAGGTTTTGGTTGGTTATTAAGCAGTTACGGAGATATGAATCACCGTCCCGCTTGAGCGGAACACCGTCCCGCTTGAACGGAACACCGTCCCACTTGAACGGAACACCGTCCCGCTTGAACTAGTCACCGTCTCGCTTGAACGGAACACCGTCCCGCTTGAACTGAACACCGTCCCACTTGAACGGAACACCGTCTCGCTTGAGCGAATCACCGTTTCGTTTGAGTGGCGCACCGTTTTGTTCAGGCACCACACTTTTTTACTTAATTTACTCTGATGTCAATTATCTGACTAACTCCCTGCCCAACTTCCTTGACAAATAATTGATGTGTAAAATAAGCCATCTCCCCTGGTATCAAACCTTCTACAAGTTTCTCTGCCACGTTAGATGCCCGCAATCTTGTCCAGGTAATTCTGTCTGGAGAATACATCCACTCATGAAAATGAGGAGAGTCAGGACCTCCCGGGGCTGATAATTCAACCGTACCCGATTCCACTCCATGTTTAACTTCAAACTGATGAACTTGCGGAATGTGTTGCGATTTGATTTTAAATTTTGCGCTTTGCAAAATAGCGATACTGTTAATTGGGTCCGAATCTGCTTTTTTCTGAAACGGAGCCAATAACTCATTTTGAAAATAATCGTTCATTGTTTTGAACAATCCTGCACGGTTTCCGGTTACTGCATTGGTGTAATTGGTAATTGTAGTTTGACCTGCCGTTATTATAGCAGTATCAATAGTTAACCAACTATTACCCGTGCAACCTGCCAAAATTTCGTCAGCCCTGTCAATTCTTCCCTGTATATCATCAGGAAACTCAATGGTTCCTGTAACCGAATGCACCGGAAGCGGCACACTCATCATAATCATATATTCAGGTTTCTGAATTTTTGGTTGGTCATTCAGGAATTCCCAAATGCCAAGCTTTTTTTTATTTTTTATTTTTTTCATAACAATTATTTTTTTTTAATAAATACTCTATTCACTTTTAACTGTTAACTATTCACTTTTCGCTATTCGCTGTTAACTGTTCACTTTTTTTGCTCATAACTACTGATACTTTCTGTTTTTTCTGTTTCAGTATTTTTTTGCTTTAGATTTTTTTTACTGCCTACCTATTTTTAAAGTATTTTGGCAACTACCTTGTGTCAAGCCTTTTGACGACACAAAAGTATAGTAAAAAAAAACGACTTTTTATGTTTGAACAAACCAATATCAGCGAACGGTCGTTTTTTTGTGTGAGTGACAGTTTGGGATGATGAACGTACGGTTTGGGGTGACGAGATTTTTTGAAAAAACATGTTTTTTGCCCATTTTGGCAAAAAATGAGGTAGTAAAAAACTGGATTTTTTACTTTTTTGTTTTTAAAATTTTTCTGTGGAATAGAAAAAATTTGTATGATTTTTTTGAGGGGAGATGAATTTTTTTTTTGGAGTTCTACAAGATTTCAGTGTATCAAAAATCAGTACATCGTAAATCGGTACATCGGTAAATCAACACATCAGCACATCAGAAAAGCATCAGCAAATCCTTTTCATACGTGCCATGTAAAACCCATCAAACCCTTCGCTTGGCAGCACTTTGCGGTCTTCAATAAATTCAAAATCTTTATTGTTATCTAAAAATTCTTTCACCTGATGTTGGTTTTCGCTCGGCAAAATGCTGCACGTAGCATACACCATCATGCCTCCGGGCTTTAGCATTTGAGAGTAGTCAGCAATAATTTTTTGTTGTAACTCTTTTTTTTCGTTGATGATATCTAAACTCAATTTCCATTTATCCATCGGCTTTCTGCGCAACACACCCAATCCCGAGCAAGGCACATCGAGCAACAAACGGTCGGCCGAATTTTTTAATCGCTCCACTTCATTTTCGTTTATCAATCGTGTTTCAATAATTTTTACTCCTCCACGTTGTGCGCGTTTGTAGAGTTCTACCATTTTTTTTTCTTCCACATCCATCGAAATCAGTTTGCCTTTGTTATTCATCATAGCCGCCATGTGCAACGATTTTCCACCCGCACCGGCACAAGCATCTATCACTGTCATGCCTTCTTCCAGTTTCATAAACGGAGCCACCAGTTGCGATGAAGCATCTTGTATTTCAAACAACCCTTGTTTGTATTCGTCCATGAAATAAAAATTGGTTCGCTTTTCGGTGAGCAGTGCATCGGGGTAATGAGGATTGGCGGTAGTTTCAATTTCGTGTTTCAATAAAAGTTGTTGTAAATTTTCGGTAGTTATTTTCAACGTATTTACCCTCAACACCAGCTTTGCCATTTTGTTGAGTTCGGCTAATTCTGTGGTCCATCGTTGTTCGCCCAATTCGGCAACACCCAGTTCATCCATCCAATCGGGTATAGATTCGCGAAACTTTCTGATGTGTTTTAATCGTTCATAATTTTCCAAAATTTTAGTTTTGTCAATACCAGAAAACTCCTTCCAATCGGGCAAATCAAGGTTGTTTACAATTCGCCAAGCAGCAAATAATTTAAAATAATGAAGCGTATAATTATCGTTTTTTTCGTCCACCAATTCGTTTATCAATCGCCACCAACGCACCATTTGGTAAGTAGTTTCGGCAACAAACCGCCTATCGCGACTGCCCCACACCGTATTTTTTTTTAACGCATAACCAATTACTTTATCAGCATAAAGACCATTTACAAATATTTGTTGAAGCAAATCAATGACAGCCGAAACAGTTGCTCTGTATATTTTCATTTAATTTTTTTAGAATGCCACAGATTCACAAATTTTGAAACTCAAATTACTAGTTGAAAAAACACTTGTACTGGTCTATTGACAATAGCCACGACCTTTAGGTCGTGGAATATTATTAATTATTTAATTGGCTTTAGCCCAACAACAACAATTAGTTTGGCTAAAGCCAATTCCTGTTACTAATCAATACCATTACCTAAAGGTAGTGGCAATAAGTAACGCAAAGGCTTTTCAATTTAATTAAACCAGCAAGTTGAGTTTATTTTTTAAAATCTGTGAATCTGTGGCATTTTTTTTGTAAAAGTAAACAAAATCAACAACCCCATGTAATGTTCGTGCCTATTAACAAAATCATTACTTTTGCATCAATGGAATTTTCATCAAAGTTAATAGAAGAAGCTGTAAACGAATTCAGCAAACTGCCCGGAGTGGGCAAACGTACGGCTTTGCGCTATGTTTTGTTTTTGTTGAAACAAAACGAAACCGAAGTAACTCAATTTGGAACAGCATTTATAAAGTTGCGAAATGAGCTACGTTATTGCGAAAATTGTCACAACGTTTCCGACAAACCATTGTGCGAAGTATGCGCCAATCCTCATCGCGACCAAACTCTGGTGTGTGTGGTGGAAGACATACGCGATGTAATGGCAATTGAAAACACACAGCAATTCAGAGGAGTGTATCATGTGCTGGGGGGTATTATTTCGCCTATGGATGGAGTAGGACCCTCTGACTTGAACGTGGAAACCTTAGTTGGTAAAGTATCGAAAGGAGAAATAAAAGAAATTATTATGGCACTAAGTACCACCATGGAAGGCGACACCACTAATTTTTATATCTACAAACGATTAAAAGAATTTAATATAACCGTCTCCACTATAGCCCGAGGCATCTCCATTGGTGATGAACTCGAGTATGCCGATGAAATTACCCTTGGGAGGTCCATTGTAAATCGGACGCTTTACGAAAATACTTTTTCTATAAAATAGCACATCAATTTGAAACTTACTGTCATCATTGTTAATTACAACGTCCAACATTTTCTGGAACAGTGTTTACACTCTGTTTACAAGGCGGTAAAGAATGTTGAAGCAGAAATATTTGTAGTTGACAATAATTCTGTGGATGGTTCTGTGGCAATGGTGAAACAAAAGTTTCCGGAAGTAAAACTGATAGAGAATAAAAAAAACACCGGCTTTTCGTTTGCTAATAATCAAGCAATAAAAATAGCAACAGGGCAATACATTTTACTTCTCAATCCTGATACTGTCGTGGAAGAAGATACCTTTGAAAAAGCAATTGTATTTATGGACGCGCATGCAGATGCTGGTGGAGTAGGAGTGAAGATGTTGGATGGTAAAGGAAATTTTTTGCCAGAATCAAAAAGAGGATTGCCAACTCCTTCGGTTGCTTTTTATAAAATTTTTGGTTTATCAAAACTATTTCCAAAATCAAAATTGTTCGGAAAATATCATCTTGGTTTTTTGGATAAAGATAAAACAGCCGAAGTAGATATACTTTCAGGCGCATTTATGCTGATGCGAAAATCGGTGTTAGATAAAATTGGTTTGTTGGACGAAACTTTTTTTATGTATGGCGAAGACATCGATTTGTCGTACCGTATTATTTTGGGAGGATATAAAAATTATTACTTCCCCGAAACCCGCATTATACACTACAAAGGAGAGAGCACTCGAAAAAGCAGTGTTAATTATGTGTTTGTGTTTTATAAAGCAATGGTCATTTTTGCACAAAAACATTTTTCCCAAAACAATGCAAAACTATTTTCGGTGCTTATTAACTTTGCCATATATCTGCGTGCCGGGGCAGCCATCATCATTCGTTTCCTTAAATCCATTGCATTACCCGCTTTCGATTTTGGACTGATTTTGGTTGGTTTGTTTTTGATAAAAGACTATTACGCCACCAATTTTAAATTTATTGGCGGTGGTTCTTATTCCGAAACATTGATTAAAATAGCTTTTCCTGTGTACATTTTAATTTGGATGTTCACCATTTATCTGAGCGGTGGATACGACAAACCTATTCGTTTGTTTAAAATTGTAAGAGGAATTTTTGTAGGCACAGGCATTATTTTAATTGGATATTCACTGTTGCCCGAAGCCTATCGTTTTTCAAGAGCCTTAATTTTATTGGGCACTGGATGGGTATTGTTATCTTATTTAATTTCACGATTAGCGTTTCATGTGGCAGGTTTCAAAGCGTTTAATCTCAATCCCGACAAAAGCAAACGGATTGCCATTATTGGCAAACAAGAAGAATTTGAAAGAGTAAATAATTTGCTCAAACAAACAAAAATACAAGCAAGTTTTTTGGGTTTTATAAGTGCTGACGAAAGCGGAAACGACAATTCAAATTATGTTGGAACAATTAATCAGATAGAGGAGGTCATCGAAATTTATAAAATAAACGAAGTTATTTTTTGCTCCCGCGATATTTCGTCACAAGGAATTATTGATTACATGCACACCTTAGTGTCGGCTGATGTTGATTTTAAAATAGCACCTCCCGAAAGTCTTTCTATAATTGGCAGTAATTCTATTGACACCGCAGGCGATTTGTATATTATTGATGTAAATTCAATCAGTAAATCAAAAAACAAACGAAACAAAAGGTTGTTCGATATTTTGGCAAGCCTTTTATTCATCGCTTTTTCACCGCTATTAATTTTATTTCAAAAAAACAAAACCGGATTTATCAGTAATGTATTTGCAGTAATGTTTGGTTTCAAATCGTGGGTAGGGTATGGAAACGAGAAACACGAATACTTGCCTAAATTAAAACCATCGGTATTATCTCCAGCTGATGCGATTAAAAATATTACGATTACAAATGACACACAAAACAGGTTGAATTTGGCTTATTCGAAGGATTACAGGGTGCAAAACGACTTGAATATTGTCTGGAAATCGCTTACAAATTTGGGAGGTTAAGTTTATCTACAAAAATTAATGTTCTATCTCAATAATTTTCTGTTTGTTAATTAAGATTATACATTTGATGCAGAAATAAGCGATGTAAGGAACCGTTTATTTTACATGTTATGTGTTTTACATAAAAATCCCTTCGCCTTTGGTGAGGGGATTTTTTGTTGTAGTTACTCACTGATTAACGGCTATTCGAATGTGTTCGTAAATTTTGCAGCCAAGTACCCCAATACCAATAAGCATAAATCCGACACCACCCAGATACCCAATTAAATCTTCGCTTATTGTGGGTTTATCAATGATGGAATTTTTCCAGATGCCAACTATCATCGACATACCAAGTAATAAAAGTAGGAATCCACCAGCATATGAATTAACAAAAAATTCAAGAAAATTATCCATGACTTTAGAATTTAGAATTTAGTTTTTGGAATTTAATTCAAATTAAATCAAACAAGTTAGAAACTCCCATGCTGCGCTCCACAGTAAACCCTTCGGCATAATCGAAACCGGCATCTCTGCCATAAACCGCCATTTTACCTTTCACCATTTCCATAAAGTTTTTTACAGAAATAGGAGATTCTGGCTCTTTTGAATCCGGGTTATAAAATTGGGATTTAAAAGCCTGGATGGCTTCCATTTTTTTATCCACAAAAGCTGCAATATCCACCACAAAATCTGGTTTCAATTGCCTGTCCTGAATATAATGATACACCGCTTTAGGTCGCCAACATTGCTGATTCACACCATCCTGAGAAGTTTCAATTTTGAGTAATCCGCTGTAAAAAAAAGCTTCAGACACTAATTGTGCCGCCCGACCATGGTCTGGGTGACGGTCGGTAACTGCATTACAAATAACAATTTCGGGTTGGTATTGCCTGATTTTTTTTATTATTTCAATTTGATGCGCTTTATCGTTAGCAAAAAAACCATCAGCCATTCCAAGATTATCGCGAACACTAACACCGAGGATTTTTGCAGCATTTGCTGCTTCCACCAAACGCAATTCGCCACTGCCTCGGGTACCTAATTCGCCACAGGTTAAATCAACAATACCCACTTTTTTTCCAAAAGAAATATGTTTGAGTAACGTTCCTGAACAAGAAAGTTCCACATCATCAGGATGAACACCAAAAGCAAGAATATCTAATTTCATATTTTCTATTTACTCCAATCGGTAATCCAATTCACCATTTCTTTGGTGTCGGGTTTGTCGCCAGGATTAACTATGTCCACCAAAGTGCCTTTATCGTCAATCATGTACTTTTGAAAGTTCCATTTTACAGAAGAATCTCTATAACCATTGAGTTCTTTTTTGGTAAGCCATTTATAAACATCATCCATATCATCGCCTTTTACCGAGATTTTTTCCATCATGGGGAAACTAACTCCATAATTTTTGGTACAAAATTCTTTGATTTCTGTATTTGTTCCAGGTTCCTGATGTCCAAAATTATTTGCCGGAAATCCAAGAATGACAAAGTTTTTGTCTTTATATCGTTGATACAATTTCTCCAAGTCTTCGTATTGTGGAGTGTTGCCGCATTTGGAGGCTGTGTTGACAATCAATACTTTTTTACCCCTTAAATCAGCAAAATTGAAATCTTTACCGTCAATGGTTTTGGCTTTTAAGGAATAAAAGGAAGTTTGTGCTTTTACAGATGCAATTGTAGATATTGTTAAAACAACAATTAAGCAAGAGAATAGTTTTTTCATATTTATTATTTATTATTTATTTTCACGGCAAAGATACTAAAAACATGAATAAACTAAATTGTTAAAATAATGGTAGAAATAATAAAGAAATAGAAAAAGTAAAAAAAGAAGAAGCAAAAGTAAAGTTAGAAATAAGTCAAGTAAAAAAAGAAATAGTAAAAGCAAATGTTGAAATAGCTAAAGTGAAAAAGGAAATAGTAAAAGCAAATGTTGAAATAGCTATAGTATAATCAGAAGACTTTAAAGCAAAGTTAAAAGGTGTTCAAGTAAGTATTAAAGCGAGCTATTGGGGTTTATTAAATAGCAAACAATATAGTTATAATTAATATTATGTTAAATAGATAATAAGTAATAATCAATTAGTTATGGTTTAATACTCCCCTAATTAACCATGGATAATATAACCTTACTATGGTGTAGAAAGGGATACCTGAATAACTTTTCCATTAATAAAGTTATAGGCTGAGGTTGAAAAATTGGCAATAAATTCTGCCATTTGTTTTGCAGTTATTGGAGCCCTATACCCCGGAAAAGCTTCCTGGAGCATTTCAGTTTGTGCCGCACCTAATGCCAAACAATTAAAGGATATGTTTTTGTTTTTGTACTCTTCTGCCAAACATTCGGTTAGGCAAATTAAAGCTGCTTTGCTACTGCTATAAGCCGTTAAGCCAGAAAATTTAACACTTCCCTGTACTCCACCCATGCTACTAATATTTACAATGTGGGCTCTATTTTTGGTATTCATAAAAGGCAAAACAGTTTGAATAATTTGAAAAACTGCAAAAACATTGGTTTGATACACATTTGTTAAATCGCTTAATTTAATTTCTTTAAATGGTTTATTTACAATACTTCCAGCATTGTTAATTAAAATATCAATTGACTTGAAATTTTTTTTAATTTCTTTGGTTATTACTTCTTTAATAGAAGAAGATTGTAAATCTATCGGGAGAAGAATAACATTTGATTTTGGGTTTGCTTTTAAACAATCCTTTTTAAGGGAATTGAGTTTTTGTTGGTTTCTTGCTATGGCAATAATGGTATTTTTTGAATCTGCAGCAAAAATTTTTGCAAGCTCATAGCCAATCCCTCTACTTGCTCCTGTAATTATTATATTCATGTTTTATTAGTTCCTTGGTTTAAAAGTTCATTAATTATTAGCAGTTTCGTGAAATAACATATCATACAAAGGACTATAATTTTTACTAATTTTGCAAACTATTATGAAAAGAATTACCATACCAGTTATTTTTCTGTTACTTATCACCACTCTTTCTTCATTTAGCCAAATAGATGACAGTACTATGTTTCGAAAACACCCACCCAAAAAACGGTTTTGGGATAAGGTTTTTATTGGTGGCGGACTTGGAGCACAATTTGGCAGCCAAACCGCTATTGTTATTTCGCCTGTAGTAGGTTATAAATTTACCGAAAAAATTACTGCTGGTTTTGGTATAACTTATCAATACTACCGTTACAGATACACCAATACTATTTTTGAAACAAATGTTTTCGGGGGTAATGTGTTTGGAAGGTATTATTTTACCAAAAATTTATTTGGTCATGGCGAGATAGAATATCTCAATTTGGAAGCTTATGATACCTACCCGATAAGGCGTGTGGATGTGGAAAGTCTGCTCGCAGGAGGTGGCTATGTTCAACATATTGGTGAAAATTCCGGAATACTCCTCATGCTTTTGTATAATTTCACTCCATCCTATTACACGCCTTATAGTAATCCTATTATTAGGATTGGGGTAAATATCGGTTTGTAAATTAATTGATTTTTATGCAACCATCTTTAATTTCGATGTTTGCACCGTCTTTTACTTCCACTTTACCACAGCTAGTTTCGATGGTACATTTAGTACCTCCGCCCTGAATGGTTACTGAAGAAGTTGTGGACGCAGAGAATTTTACTTCGCTGTGGTTGCCGTCCATTGTTACTTTCATTACTTGTTCTTTCGAATCTTTGTTGTAGTAAAGGATTGTAACGTACCCAAACATGTTGAATGCGAACAAAACTAATGAGAATGATAAAATAATTTTTTTCATGGTTTTTGTTTTTTTAGATTAATATTAATTTATGCTGCGAAAGTAACATTGTTTGCCAAATACTACAAATAAAGTTATTAGGATTTATTTTGAAAATAAATACAGATATTTGCAAACTAAAAATGAATAATGGAAGATTTTAAAAAGTATTTTGACAATAAAGAATATGTTACCAAAATTGTAGGAAATGAAGAAGAGCAGTCTGTTCATGACCTTGATAACGACAAAATTTCATCGCTTATCGCCTTAATAACTAAACCCGAAAACAGGGATTTTAAGGAAGAAGCATTGCTTATTCTGAAAAAGGAAAAAGCTGGTTATTTATTAGTTTCTGCCATCAAAAAGGCAAAAAAAGACAAAGCTATTTTAGTTGCTGCTTGCTGGGAGTCGGAAATTAATTTCAGTAGCGATTTATTATTTTTTATTGAGCTTGCATTAGATACGGATTACCTTATTTCGCTGGAAGCAATAACTGTGATTGCTACCATGGAAGGTCCTTTTAAAGGTGATGATGTAAAAACAGCCATTGAAAAAGTAAAAGAAGAACAAAAGAAACTAAATAACGAGCGTGTTGTTTTGCTAAATGATTTATTATTTAGTTTGGAACTGTTTGTTTAATTTAACTATTTCTTATAATACTTAAGCGCTTCGGGTAAAAACGCTTTAATATCATTAATACGAGTTTCGTCAGAAGGGTGTGTGCTTAAAATTTCAGGTGGTTTGTTTCCTCCAGATTTTGCCATTCGTTCCCAAAAACCAACCGCATCATTGGGATTGTAACCTGCAAGTGCCATGAATACAAGCCCCAACTTGTCCGCTTCGCTTTCGTGGGTTCGAGAATATTTGAGCATTCCTAACTGAGAAGTAATTCCATAAGACTGATTAAAAATATCCTGAGTAAGTTGTGGCTTTTGAGAAAGAGCCGTTGATAGGGCTGCTCCTCCTGCTTGTATTACTAACCCCTGACTCATCCTTTCGTTTCCGTGACGAGCCACAGCGTGTGCAATTTCGTGACCCATTACACAAGCTAGTGCTGATTCGGATTGGGTTACAGGCAACAATCCGCTGTATACCACCACCTTTCCTCCAGGCATACACCAAGCGTTCACGGTAGGGTCTTTGACCAAATTATATTCCCATTTATATCCATCCAAACGTGAAGAAAGCGCTTTTTCTTTAAAGAAAATTTCGACCGCTTTTTGAATATTTGCTCCTACTTTTTTTACCAATTTAGCATCTGCATCGGTTGCAGCTGCAGCCGGATTTTTGGTTAAAAAATCAGTGTAACTGGTCAAACTCATGTTAATCATGTCTGATTCAGGAATCAAACTCAATTGTTTTCGTCCGGTAATAGGCACCTTTTCGCAGGCAACAAAAGCAGTTGTAAAAAGCAATGCAACAATTAATTTTCTCTTTGTCATAAGTATTAATCTATTTTTGTGCAAAATTAATTTTATTACAGCATCATTGGCAATTTATTTTTAAAATTTAAGGATGACAAAGCAAAATACCCTTCTTTACACTTTAATTCTCCTTTTGTTTGTTGCATTGTTTACAATGTTATGCTTTCAAAGCCGTTTGGCTACTGATGATTATTGGTACATCTGGAATGTCAATAAATATGGAATTGTAAAGTGTGTGGGTAGCCAGTATATGGGATGGTGCGGAAGGTATGTTTCTGAATTTATGCGATATGTGTTATATAGAAACTTACAAATTAACCAGACTTGGTATTTTCTTTTTCCTTTAACTTCTATAATCCTCCTTGTTTGTGGAGTTCAGAAAGCATTGGGTGGTATCACAAATTACCTCCATTTTTCTATTCCTTTAGTACAAAAGTGGTTGGCAAGTCTATCGTTTTCAGCTTTATTGTTTTTTCTTAGCATTGATAAAGGAGAATGCTGGTTTTGGTATAATGCCTTGAATGATTATTTATTGTGTATAGTAGCCTTTGTTTGGGGTGTTGGTTTTTTATTTCAAACACAATATGTACTCGCCTCCTATTTTGGAATTATTGTTTGTATGATTTATACGGGAGGAGGATCTGAAGTATTTTCGGCCATTTTTAGTTTAATTGCTACCTTCTATTTAATAATATGTTATCGAAAAGCAGGCAGTTTTAGTGCTTTTGTATCCTCGACAATAAATAAAAAATTGGTAGTATTTTATTTCGCTCTCACTCTCGCTTTTTTGGTAGTAGTAGTTGCTCCGGGTAATTATGCTCGAGCATCATTGCTTCCTCCAAGCAATTTTTTTTATTCTTTTGTAATTGCAACTAAATCTTGCATAAAATTTATTGTACTTTTTGTTCCTCCACAATTGCCCTATATCATTGCTTTCTTAGTCCTATTTTTATTAATTGGAAAAGGAATTAAAGTAAAGCATCCTAATTTGTTTGCACCTACGTTCCAATTTTTCTTGTTTAGATTAACTATGTTTTTTACACTAGTTATTTTTATATTCTTTTTTGTAATTGCTTATTTAATGGTTGAAGCAGGACCTGCACGAGTATGGCTTTTGGGTTCGTTTCTACTGACAATGTATTTGTGTTTAGTTGCATTTTATGCCGGTTATAGCGAAGTTTTAAAAACTAAAATAATTAATGCTTTAACTATTTTAAGTTTTGGATTTGGAATAAGTTTTATGCTTTTTCATTTAATAAATCAATATTCAATAGTTACAAAATATTCGTCTGCTTTGGATAATAGGAATGAATTTTTAATAGAAACAAATAAAACGATTACAAAAGATACTCTTATTGAATTAGCCCCCCTCCCATCATGTGGAATGCTTTATTCGTCTGAAATACAAGCAGACACTAACCATTTTACTAATAAGGCATTACGGCTGGGTTATGATTTAAAATTTCACGTGATTGTTGAAAATAAAAAGTAAATATTACATGATGATTGAATAAAAATAAGAATTTTGCAAAAACAAAAATTATGAGTTTAAAAATATTAGCCAATGACGGCATAGATGCACAAGGTAAAGCAATGCTCGAAAAGGCAGGGTTTATGGTTGTAACTGAAAAAGTGGCACAAGAAAATTTGGCAGCTGCCATTAACAATGAAAACTATGTGGCACTAACCGTGCGCAGTGCAACCAAGGTTAGAAAAGACCTGATAGATGCCTGCCCTAATTTGAAACTAATTGGCAGAGGTGGTGTAGGTATGGACAATATTGATGTGGATTATGCCCGAAGCAAAGGAATTGAGGTGGTGAACACCCCTGCTGCATCCTCACATTCAGTTGCTGAATTAGTATTTGCCCATTTGTTTAGTTGTGTTCGATTTTTATACGATAGCAATCGGCAAATGCCTGTAAACGGTGCTGTACAGTTTGATGTATTGAAAAAGAAATACGCAAAAGGGATGGAACTGAAAGGTAAAACCATTGGTATTATTGGCTTTGGAAGAATTGGTCAGGCAGTAGGCAAAATAGCAATTGGTTGCGGAATGCGGGTGATTGCCTACGACCCTTTTATAAACGAAGCCAATCTTTTATTAGATATTATGGGTGCCACGGATAATGTGTTTGTAAAAATAACCACCATACCACTTGATGACTTGTTAACAGAAAGTGATTTTATTTCTTTGCATGTTCCGGGTGGAAATGTGATTACAAAAAATGAATTTGAGAAAATGAAAACTGGTGTATGTATTGTTAATGCTTCGAGAGGCGGAGTGATTGATGAGGATGATTTAATTGAAGCATTAAATTCGGGTAAGGTGGCACATGCGGCATTAGATGTTTTTGAAAACGAACCCAATCCACGAAAAGAAATATTGGAACATTCAAAAATATCTTTAACTCCACATATTGGTGCTGCTACTGACGAAGCTCAGGAGAGAATTGGAATTGAATTATCGAATTTAATAATAGATAATTTATTATAAAAAATGGCAACAATCATTCCATTCAAAGGTTTCCGTCCGGCAAAAGATAAAGTACATTTAGTTGCATCGAGGGCAGTTGATGGATATAATCATATTGAATTGCACGAAAAACTTGTTGGTAATCCATACACTTTTCTGCATATTATTAATCCCGATTTTAGCGATAGAAAAAAAACTAAACCAGGCTCGCTCGAAAGATTAATAAAAATTAAAGCTAAATATTTGCAATTTGTAAAAGAGGAAATCTTTTTTCAGGACACACTTCCCTCCTACTATATCTATCAACAAAAAAAAGAAGGAAATATTTATACTGGCATTATTGGTTGCAGTAGTATTGATGATTATTTTAATGGAGTAATAAAAATTCATGAAGAAACAATAACTGAGCGCGAAGAAAAACTGATGCACTACCTGAATGTTTGCGAATTTAACGCAGAGCCTGTTTTGTTTAGTTATCCGAATGATGAAGTTATTGATAATATTACTTCTCAAATTATTATTACTGTTCCTGAATACGATTTTTCGACTACCGATAAAGTGCATCATAAACTTTGGGCGGTGAGCAACAAAAATGTGGTGGAACAAATACGAAACAGGTTTTCTGAAATTAATTCCATTTATATTGCCGATGGTCACCACCGTTCTGCATCATCTGCTCTACTTGGTAAATCGAGAAGAGAGAACGAACCTAACTTTACTGGAAAGGAACCATATAATTTTTATCTCGGAGTTTTTTTTCCTGAAACTCAATTAAAGATTTTTGATTTTAACCGGGTTGTAAAAGACCTGAATGATTTAACTACTGAAACATTCATTCAAAAATTAAAGGATAAATTTATTATTTCTCCAAAAGGAACTGAAGTTTACAAACCAACGAATAAGCATAATTTGAGTATGTATATAGATGGGAACTGGTATTCGCTTGACATAAAAAAAGAAATTATTCACAACGAACAACCGGTGGGCAGCTTAGATGCTTCCATTCTTACAGAACATATTTTATCTCCCGTTTTAAATATTCATGATTTAAAAACAGATAAACGAATTGGATTTGTTTCGGGGATAAAAGGAATGAATGAATTGAAAAATCAGGTGGATAATTGGGATTTTAAAGTTGCTTTTGGTTTGTATCCGGTGGAAATGGAGCAATTAAAACATATAGCCGACACCAATAATAGTATGCCACCCAAAACCACCTGGGTGGAGCCAAAGATGAGAAGTGGACTGGTGATTTATAATCTTACCGAATGAATTCGATTTCCAAAAATCTTTACAAAATAAAATCATCTCTTCCCGAAAATGTAACGTTGGTGGTTGTTACCAAAACTCAACCTATCGATAAAATTCATGAGGTTTACCTTTCAGGGCATAAGATTTTTGCGGAAAATAAAGTGCAGGAATTGGTTGATAAATACGAGCAATTGCCAAAAGATATTGAATGGCATTTGATAGGACATTTGCAAACCAACAAAGTAAAATACATTGCTCCTTTTGTACATCTTATTCATTCTGTTGATTCCTTAAAACTTTTACAGGAAATAAATAAACAAGCATTAAAAAACAATAGAATAATAAAATGTTTGTTACAGATTTATATTGCAAACGAAGAAACAAAATTTGGTTTGGATTTTAATGAAGCTGAACAACTTCTAAAATCAAATGAGTTAGCAGAGCTTAAAAACATTTCTATTGTTGGACTAATGGGAATGGCAACTTACACAGAGGATAAGGCACAAATCAAAAAAGAATTTCATTCGTTAAAATTGTTTTTTGATAAACTCAAACAACATGAAACTTTGAACTTAAAACTTGATATCCTTTCTATGGGCATGAGTTCAGATTACCAACTGGCAATTGAAGAAGGAAGCACAATGATAAGAGTAGGAAGTTCTATTTTCGGAGAAAGAAAATAAACATTAAGTCAGTAACCCAAACTGCTTGCAATGATGTACAGCATGTTTATAAAGAAGAGTAGTCCATTCTTCAAAATTCAATTCTCCGAAAAAAGAATTAGTTAAAGTGGCTCCTTGGTTTTCTTCAAAATAGTTGATGAATAATTCTATTTCTTTTTCTAGATGTGCGATGGCATCCTGCATAGTTGGTTTTGCTAATGGATAAGCAGTATCGGCAAGTAAAGCGTTTTTTGTATTAGGTTTAAAATGTCGTTCGCTCATCACAAACTCTTTGTATTTAGGCAGATGTTCAGGTGGTGTATATAAATTCTGATTATTTTTCCCAGTAGCAAAACTTACCGATTCAGCAAAATGTTCTACCATCTGTTGTCCGTTCATAACTCCCCAATTGCCTTTTGCATCAGGGTTTAAGGTGTGAAGCAGTTTTGGAAGTTCTGTTTTTAAAAAAATTAGTTTGTCCATGATGGGATTTAGGTTTTAGAATTTATTAATTTTAGTTCTTTCGGAAAATCTGTTCTTACAATGTAAACTCCTGTCATTGGGTTTTCCAGAGGAGTTGAATCCCGCAAATAAAAATACAAATGTGTATCACCGGTTTTTTCTTCCACCACTTTTTCTGTATTCTTGAGTAGTTTTTTTGATACAGCAAACTGCATTTGATTGCCGCTTTCCGTATTGCATTCCACAATAGTCATGTCCCAAATATCAAAACTAAATTCAGAATTGTCAGGATAGTATCCTGCTAACTTATAGATAGCGTTATTTTTTATTTTAAAATCCTTGACCGTTTCAGAAACCTGCATTTCGTCTTCCCATAGGTGTTTGATGTTATCTTCCGATTCTTCTCCATTATATAAATCGTTGGCTAAACCAATATTAAATTCGGAATTGAGAAGGATAAAGTGTAAATGTAAGTTCATTTAGGATTTAGGTAATTATAGTTATTTGGTAATTATTTGTCTTTTGTTTCTTTCCAGGTTTTATAAATATCCTGTTGTTTTGGTCTATCTGCTTCTATCTCTCTCAATGGCTCGCATGGTTTTAAAGTTGCTTTGCAATCGGTAGGGAGTTGCTGATAAAGTTTTGTTCCTGCTGTTTTCCATTCTATCATTTCATCACTCACCTCTTTAATAACTTTAGCAGGATTACCCACCACCACTTTCCGTTCAGGAATAACTGTATTTGCAGAAACAAAACACAATGCACCAATAATACAATTGTCACCAATCACCACATTGTCCATTATCACCGCATTCATACCCACCAACACATTTTTACCAATTGTTCCACCATGAATAATGGCACCATGTCCAATATGTGCTGATTCTTTCAATAAAACAGTTGTTCCCGGAAACATGTGGATTGTACAGTTTTCCTGGACATTACAGCCATCCTCAATAATAATTTGTCCCCAATCACCACGAATAGCTGCACCAGGGCCAACATACACATCTCTGCCTATTATTACATTCCCTGTAACAGTTGCCTGCGGATGAATAAAAGCACTTTCGTGAATGACAGGTTTATATCCGTTAAATTCGTAAATCATTTCTTAAATCCTTTCAATAATAACAGCATACCCCTGTCCTACTCCAATGCACATAGTTACCAGTGCATATCTTTTATTTTGCTCTTGTAATTCTATTGCTGCTGAATTCAATATTCTTGCACCACTCATTCCCAAAGGATGTCCAAGTGCAATAGCTCCTCCATTCGGATTGATGCGTGAATCATTATCTGCTAATCCCCATGCACGGGTACAAGCTAGAGATTGAGCAGCAAATGCTTCATTCAATTCAATAATATCCATATCATTCATTGTTAACCCTGCTCTTCTTAAAGCCATGTTACTTGCTTCCACAGGGCCTATTCCCATGATGCGTGGCTCTACACCTGCAACGCCATTGGAAACAATTCTTGCTTTTGGAATAAGATTATACTTTTTAATGGCATCGTCAGAAGCAATCAAAATAGCTGCTGCACCATCATTTAAGCCGGATGCATTTCCGGCAGTTACTGTTCCCCCTTCTTTTTTAAATGCACCTTTTAGTTTTGATAAACCTTCCATTGTTGTATCAGGACGCATAAATTCATCCTGAGTAAATAGTTTCGGTTCGCCTTTCTTTTGTGGGATTTCAACTGCAATAATTTCTTTTGTAAATCTTCCGTTATTTTGTGCTACTGCTGCCTTTTGTTGACTCCATAAAGCAAACTTGTCTTGGTCTTCTCTACTTATTTTATCTCTGTCCGCCAAGTTCTCGGCTGTATCGCCCATGGCATCTACTCCATATAATTCTTTCATTTTCGGATGAATAAATCTCCAGCCGAATGATGAATCAAACATTTGAGCGTCTCTTCCAAAAGCAGAAGATGTTTTGGAAATGACCCACGGACCACGAGTCATGTTTTCTACTCCACCCGAAATCATTAAATCAGTTTCACCAAGCATTATACTTCTTGCTGCATTCATACTTGCTGATAATCCCGATGCACACAAACGATTCACCGTTTCACCGGGAACTGTATATGGTAAACCAGCAAGCAACAAAGCCATACGAGCAACGTTACGATTATCTTCTCCCGCCTGATTGGCACAGCCAATAATTACATCACCAATTTGAGAAGTATCAATAGTTGGATTTCTTTTGATTAACTCTCTCAGAACAATTGCCGCCAAATCATCCGTACGAACTACCGATAATGTTCCTCCGAAAATTCCAATCGGAGTTCTAATTCCATCTATTATATATGCGTTTTTCATAATATGGTTACTAATAAACTAATCAAAACTAATTTGCTAAATGGTTACTAATAAACGCATCAAAACTAATTTATTTATTAGATACCTTCCTTTTCTTTATTTATTAAATCTATATTGAGTACTCTTTTATATTTTACTTCATTTCTTCCAAAGGAAATTAATATTCCCAATTTAAGTTTTGAAACTATTAAATAATTTAGCAATTGACTAAAGTTTGCTTTGGAAAATCTTTCAGTAGACTTTATTTCAACAATTATTTTATTTTCAACCAAAAAATCAAAATAATTTTTAGCCACACTTTTATCACTAAAGATAACAGGATTATATAGCTGTTGCTGAACGATTATTTTTTTATCCTGAAAAGCCTGAAATAAACTTTTTTGATACACAATTTCTTTGTGACTTCCACCTATACTGTTATATACATCAAAAGCAACACCCACTATTTTATAACTTAGTTCAGGAAATAATAAATCAACTTTGTTTTTTGGAATAGAAGAGTCATTTGGTATCACTTCCTCATACTTTTCGTAAATTTGTTTTGATTCGTTATTGGTAACCGTCACTTCCCATTCTTTACTAGTCCTATAAACAGTCCCCTTAAAAAAAGCAACCTTTTCGTTTTTCTGGTTAGAGATTTCTATGTGATAAGTAGCAGTTTTATTGGTAATAATTAATTCTTTTGCTTCGCAAATTAATTCATCATGAACTTTTACTGCAACGGCAAATGAAATAGAACACTCAAGTGCCACACTTAATCTTCCATAAGCATTGGAAGCAAATGCAAGTGCGCTATCGGCAAAAGAAAAAGCAATACCCCCATGAGAAATACCAAACCCATTTACCATTTCTTCTCTTATTTTCATCTTCAAAATGCAATGCCCTTGTTCTATCAATACAGTTTCAATACCAAGCCATTGGCTGAATTTATCTTCAGCCATCATTTTATCCACTATTTTGATTGCAAGTTCTTTACGCATAAAATTTCTTATTGTCCTTCAACATCATCTTCATCAATATAGAAGGGCGATAACGTTCTTCATTATATAATTCATACAATACATCTAATGTATTATACACATTTTGCAACCCAATTTCATCTGCCCATTTCAATAATCCTTTTGGATAGTTCACTCCTTTTGTCATGGCTAAATCCAAGTCTTCTTTACTTGCCAACTTTAAATAATAAGAATCAATGGCTTCGTTAATCAACATTGAAATTACCCGATTGAAAATATACTTACCTAACTCTTCATTCTTATTTGGTTCAGGCATTGCAATGCCTACAGCATAATTATAATATCCTCTTCCTGATTTTCTACCAAATAACTTTGCTTCATACAAGCGCTTTTGAGTAAGAGAAGGTTTGAATCTTGGTTCATAAAAAAACTGTGTCCACACGCTTTCAGTAACTTTATAATTAATATCATTACCAATAAAATCCATTAATTCAAACGGTCCCATTTTAAAACCACCAAACGTTTTCATTGCCCAATCAATGGTTGCGAAGTCAGCCATGCCTTCTTCATAAATACGAATGGATTCGCCATAATAAGAACGTGCCACACGATTAACAATAAAACCTGGAGTATCTTTGGTTAGAACTGTAGTTTTCCCCCAACTATCTATTAACCTTTTTGAATGATCTATTATAGCAATGTCTGTCAATATACCGGGTATAATCTCAACCAATGGCATTAAAGGTGCAGGATTGAAAAAATGAATACCTATTACTCTTTCCGGTTTTTTACAACCTGAAGCAATAGATGCAATGGATAAAGAGGACGTATTACTTGCTAATATACAATCATCAGAAACAATCATTTCCAGTTCAGAAAATAATTTTTGTTTCACATCTATATTCTCTACAATGGCTTCTATAATTAATCCACAACCTTTGAAGTGGCTTAAATCGTTTGCAAATTGGGTTCTGTTAAAAATATCTTTTGATGTTTGCTCAGTTAGTTTTTGCTTCTCTACTAACTTCTTTAGGGTGATTTCTAATATGGCTTTTGCTTTATCAAGTGCGGATTGATTATTGTCATAAACTATAACTGTATGGCCCGAAGTAGCTGCTACCTGTGCTATTCCTGTACCCATTGCTCCCGAACCTATTATTCCGATTTTAATCATTTCTTTTCTTATTCTCCTTTAAATACGGGTTTTCTTTTTTCTAAAAATGCGTTTACTCCTTCGGTATAATCATAAGTAGTGGTTGCATGTACCTGCATATCGGCTTCGTATTCCAATTGTTCCTCCATGGAATTAACCATTGTTTTATTTAATAAACGCTTGGTATACCCTATTCCTTTGGTTGGTAATTCTGCAACTGTTTTGGCAATTGCTAATGCTTCCGTTTGCAAATTTGCATCGTCAATTACTTTATAAATCATTCCTATTCGTTCGGCATCGGTTGCCGATACTTTTTCTCCCAGCATCATTAATGCAGATGCTTTTCCGAAACCAATTAAACGAGGCAGAAAAAATGTTCCACCGCTATCAGGTATCAAACCAATTTTACTGAATGCTTGTATAAACGAAACAGAACTTCCAGCAATAACAATATCACAAGCCAAGGCAATGTTTGCCCCTGCTCCTGCAGCCACTCCGTTTACAGCACACACAACAGGTTTTTCAATCGCTCTAAGTTTTTGAATAATAGGATTATAATGTTCTCTTACAATTCGCTCAATGCCCGGACCATTAGCATCCATTGCTTCCGAAAGGTCTTGTCCAGCACAAAATGCTTTTCCTTCTCCTGTTAAATAAACTGCCCTGATTGTTTTATCTCCTGCTGCTTTATCCAACGAGTCTTGCAACTGCAAAGCCATTTCGCGGTTAAAGCTGTTGAATTTATCTGGGCGGTTCAATGTAATTTTCATTACACTTCCTTCAATTTCTGTTTTTATTAATGTCATGGTAAATAAATAATTTTGTAAAGGTAGAATTTTTTCATAGTAACTTGAATTCCCAATACGATAAAGGAAAAAGATGATATTTCAAACAACTACATGGATTACTTACTCAAATACAAATTCCGTTCTGAGTAAATAGTATGGAAATATTCATCCGTTAAATCATCAATAAAATAAATGGCTTCACCTGTCGATTTCATTTCAGGTCCCAACTCTTTCGTTACTTCCGGGAACTTTTCATAAGAGAACACCGGTATCTTAATGGCAAATCCTTTTTTGCGGGGATTAAACTTAAAATCTTTCACCTTTGCACCCAACATCACTTTAGTAGCATAATTCACATAAGGTTCGTTATACGCTTTGGCAATGAAAGGCACTGTGCGGGAAGCACGTGGGTTAGCTTCTATTATATAAACTATTTCATCTTTAATAGCAAACTGAATATTAATTAAACCCACTGTTTTCAAAGCAAGTGCAATGGTGCGTGTGTATTCAGTAATTTGATTCATTACATTTTCACTTAAGTCAAAAGGTGGAAGCACTGCATACGAATCGCCTGAATGGATACCGGCCGGCTCAATGTGTTCCATAACTCCAATAGTATAAACATCAGTTCCATCACAAATGGAATCTGATTCAGCTTCTATAGCACCCTCTAAAAAGTGGTCAAGCAGTATTTGATTGCCGGGAAGGTCTTTGAGAATATTTACCACGTGTTGCTCCAGTTCCTGCTCGTTAATTACAATCTTCATGCTTTGTCCTCCTAACACATACGAAGGACGAACCAACAACGGAAAGCCCAATTTACGCGATAAATCAACTGCTTGCTCTGCATCTTCCACCACTCCAAATTTTGGATAAGGAATATTATTTTCTTTCAATAAATTAGAGAAACGACCCCTGTCTTCGGCCAAATCCAGCGATTTAAAATCCGTACCAATTATTTTAATTCCGTAGCGTTCCAGTTTCTCGGCAAGTTTCAAAGCCGTTTGGCCCCCAAGCTGAACAATAACACCTTCGGGTTTTTCATTCAGAATGATGTCGTAAATATGTTCCCAAAAAACAGGCTCGAAATACAATTTATCAGCAACATTAAAGTCTGTAGAAACAGTTTCGGGATTACAATTTATCATTATAGTTTCGTAACCCAATTCCTTTGCGGCAAGCACGCCATGCACACAACTATAATCAAACTCTATCCCCTGCCCTATTCTATTGGGACCACTACCAAGCACCACTATTTTCTTTTTATCTGTAGCAATAGATTCGTTTTCATCTTCAAAAGTGCTGTAATAATAAGGAGTTTTAGCTTCAAACTCTGCCGCACAAGTATCTACTAATTTATACACACGATTTATTCTCAATTCTTTTCTGCGATTAAACACCTCACTTTCCAGGCATTTCAATAGGTGCGCTATTTGTCTGTCGGCATATCCTTTTTGTTTTGCTTCGTAAAACAATTCTCTTGGCAAATCTTTCAAAGAATATTTTGAAATTTCGCTTTCCAACGAAATTAATTCTTCTATCTGATTCAAAAACCAAGGGTCAATGCGGGTTAGTTTTTGGATAGTTTTAACTGAAATACCCAATTTTAATGAATCATAAATATGAAACAAACGGTTCCAGCTTGGTCGTTCAAGGCTTTTTAGCAATTCATCTTGATTTTTCACTTCTCTTCCATCAGCACCTAATCCATTGCGTTTTATCTCTAACGATTGACAAGCTTTTTGCAATGCTTCCTGAAAACAACGACCAATGCCCATTACCTCCCCAACTGATTTCATCTGAAAACCTAACTCCCGATTAGAGCCTTTAAATTTATCAAAGTTCCAACGAGGGATTTTTACAATAACATAATCTAAAGTAGGTTCAAAATAAGCCGAAGTACTTTTTGTAATTTGATTTTCTAATTCATCTAAGTTAAAACCAATAGCAAGTTTAGAAGCTATTTTAGCAATTGGATAACCTGTGGCTTTACTTGCCAATGCCGAAGAGCGCGACACTCTTGGATTAATTTCAATAGCAATAATCTCTTCCGAATCATCAGGATTAACGGCAAACTGCACATTACATCCTCCGGCAAAATTTCCGATACTCCGCATCATTAAAATTGCCATTGTCCTCATCTTCTGATAAGTGCTATCTGACAACGTCATTGCAGGAGCCACGGTAATGCTATCCCCGGTATGAACCCCCATTGGGTCAAAATTTTCGATAGAACAAATGATAGCCACATTATCATTGCTATCGCGGAGCAATTCCAATTCATACTCCTTCCACCCCAATACTGCTTTATCAATCAATACTTCGTGAATGGGTGAAGTATGTAAACCTCTGTCTAATAATTTGTCAAAATCTTCTTTTCTATATACAACGCTTCCACCGCTTCCTCCAAGAGTAAACGAAGGACGAATTACCAAAGGGAAACCAAACTTCTGAGCAATTTCTTTTCCTTCCAGAAATGATTTAGCAATATGCGAAGGAGCCATCCCTACACCAATAGATTCCATCCGCTGACGAAATTTATCTCTGTCCTCTGTTACTTCAATTGCTTGTATGTCCACCCCAATCATCCGAATACCGTACTTTTTCCAGATACCCATTTCATCACATTTCATGGCCAAGTTCAGGGCTGTTTGTCCGCCCATAGTAGGTAACACCGCATCAATATCTTTGTTTTCTTCTAATATTTTTACAATTGATTTTACTTCAAGAGGCAAAAGGTAAATATTCTCCGCAGTTACCTTGTCGGTCATAATGGTAGCAGGATTGGAATTGATAAGGGTAACCTTAATTCCTTCTTCTTTTAAAGAGCGGGCAGCTTGCGACCCACTATAATCAAACTCACACGCCTGACCAATAATGATCGGTCCGCTACCTATTATTAATACTGATTTTATGGAATTATCTTTGGGCATATTTTTGATGTGCTAATTTGATAATGTGCTGATTTGAAATTTAGTGCGAAAATATTGTTTATAGTTCTTTCTCTGGTTTAAATTTATTAGCGTTTTTCAACATAAAGACAAAAAAAAAGCTTCTCTTTGGGAGAAGCATTTTTTATTGTCAAATTGCCAAATTGTTCAATTGTCAAATTAATTTCTATTTATGAGTTTTTTCGTCAGAAACGGTTAATTTCTTTCTTCCTTTTGCTCTGCGGCTTGCTAATACTCTACGACCATTGGCAGATGCCATTCTTTCGCGGAAACCGTGTTTGTTTTTTCTTTTTTTAGTTGATGGTTGAAACGTTAATTGTGCCATTTTGTTTATTATTTATGCCTTTTTGATAAAGACTTATTAGTATTCGTTTTTATTTTCGGAGCGCAAAGATAGAAACTTTTTTAATATCACAAGATATATAATGAAAATAAAACTATAGGTATGCTATGAGAGTTAAATTCTATTGTTTAAAAAAAATCAGTATTATTGTCGAAAATCACTGAGATAGCCAAGCTGGAGATTTCGGACAAATTGAGCATAGTATTTCGGTTTAAAGTGAGCAGTTGATTTCGGAGCAAATTGAGCACCCCATTTCGGAGCAAATTGAGCACCTGTTAATAATCTAAAAAAAGTTGCGATAGTAGACATAATATTTACCTTGTT
>CANIQT010000026.1 GCA_947469885.1 Bacteroidota bacterium | reverse complement strand
TTACCTAATTATATATTATTTATACCTATTCTATTTTTATTATAACCAGTAATAAATTTATTTTTACCTTTGTGCAATGATTTCGGAAACACATTATCTATTAATCAACCAATATAATTAACCATGCCAGCTATCACTTTTATTCAAAAAACAGATATAGACTTTAATGAGCAACTAAAAGTATTTGCCGAGCGCATTGATGATTATGCTACAGGCTTGGGAGTAACTCCATCAGAAGTAAACAGCATAAAAGCCGATGCACTTTATTATAATTGGGTAATAAAAACCGCCCTTTTATATAAAAATTATGCGCAAGCGCTTACATTGTTTAAGCAAAGTGCGCGAAAAGGAACCAATAAAAATATTGATTTAAGTTTTAATCCACCACCAACTCCTGACTCGCCACCTCCTGCTGTGAAACCAAACATACAGTTCCGGTTTTCTAAATTGGTGAAAAAAATAAAAAGTTCTAAAAATTATGATAAAAGTGTAGGGGCAGCTATGGGAATTGAAGCAGTTCGTCCTCATTTCGATTTGGATGCTGGGCAACCAAAATTGAAAGTGGAGGTGGTGGGTGAAATTCCAATTATTAAATATAAAAGAGGAAAATATGACGGAATTCAAATATGGAAAAATACTGGAACCGGGTGGACTATGTTTGCCACTGCCACTCTTCCGAAATATAAAGACGACTCGAAATTACCCACTATGGGCGAAGCGGCTATCTGGAAATATAAAGCCATTTATATTTACAAAGACCAACCAGTTGGGCATTGGAGCGAGGAAATAACAGTGACGGTGACAAGGCAGGTAGGAGAATAAAAAATCCGCATCAAAAAAATAATTACCTTTACGACTCTTTTAAAAAAATAATTTTTAATGCTCAAGGTAAAAGTAAATAACAAACACGAACATGTGGTAGAGTTTGAAAACGCATCAAGTGGAACCATTGATGGCAATGCTTTTCAATGGGATGTGCTGAAAGTGAAGGATGGAAGTTTTCATGTTATTAAAGACAACAAATCGTATAACGTGGAAGTGGTGAAAGCAGATGTAAAAGAAAAAAGTTTTGTTATTTCTGTCAATGGAAATAAATATTCACTCTCGGTAAAAGATAAGTTTGACGAGCTGTTGCAAAGTCTTGGGTTAGACTCAATGGCATCAAAAAAAGTAAATGAAATAAAAGCACCAATGCCGGGATTGGTAGTAGAAGTAAAGATTGCAGAAGGAGATACAGTAAAAAAAGGAGATGCCATTTTGGTATTGGAAGCCATGAAAATGGAAAATAATATTAAATCGCCAACCGATGGTGTGATAAAAAAAATACACGTGAAGAAAGGCATGGCAGTTGAGAAAAATCAGGTGCTAATAAATTTTGTTTAACAACGGTTACTAATAAACGAATCAAAACTAATTTACTAAATAGTGCGTATTGGTTTGATTTCGTAGATTAGTTTTGATTCGTTTATTGGTAACCATAAAATTATAAAATATGAAAAACGAAAACTCACGCAGAGACTTTATTAAAAAAACAGCAGCGCTTGCATTAGGCACTATTGCTGCATCTTCATTTGCCAACAAAGCTTTGGCTACCACTGATTTTTTGGAAAAAGAAATGATTACTCCTGAAGGAGGAAAATTTTCGCTTGCCAAATTGCCTTACGAATATGATGCTTTGGAGCCTCACATAGATAAGTTAACGATGGAAATTCATTATTCAAAACATCATCAAGGGTATGTAACCAACCTCAACAAAGCATTTGAAGCACTTGATGCAAAAACGGTAGCAACACTTTCCGACTTAGATGATATTTTTGCAAACGTAGATAAATTGCCTCCTGCAATTCGTAACAATGCTGGCGGACATTACAATCATACTTTTTTTTGGAGAAACATGAAACAGCATGGAGGAGGCATTCCTACAGGCAAATTGGCAGAAGCAATAAATGCTGATTTTATTTCGTTCGAAAATTTTAAAAAACAATTTACCGAAGCAGCTACCAAACGTTTTGGCTCGGGCTGGGCATGGTTAGTGAGCAACAAAGGAAAACTTTCAATAGGCTCCACAACCAATCAGGACAATCCATTGATGAAACTGGATAGTGTGGAAATAAAAGGAAAACCAATCATTGCGCTTGATGTGTGGGAACATGCGTATTATTTAAAAAATCAAAACCGGAGGGCAGATTATATTTTTTCTTTTTGGAATGTAATTGATTGGGAAGGAGCAGGACAACGATTTGAAATGACGTAATAGGTTACCGGTTACCAATAAACGAATCAAAACGGATATACGAAATCAAAACGGTTACCAATAAACAAATCAAACGAATTTTCGAAATCAAAAACATACACGTTTAGTAAATTAGTTTAGATTCGTTTATTTGTAACCTCGAAATTCTTACAAAATGAATAAATTTATATTATTAATTTTCCTTGCAACCACAACCATCGTTAGTTGCAATAGCGAAACAAAAAAAGAAAAACCTTCGTCAGAAGTAAACACAGATGTATATGAATGTCCTATGAAATGCAACAACGGACAAACCTACGACAAACCCGGAACCTGCCCCGTTTGCGGCATGGAATTAGAAAAAGTAATTAAAACCTAAAAACAAAAACAAATATGAAAAAAATCTTTACACTTATTTCTGGCGTTTTATTTTCAGCTACAACATTTGCGCAAGCTTACAATTCGCCCGAAAGCATTGAATTTGATTATGCAAATAATCGCTGGCTCATAGCCAATAATAGTGGAAACAATATACTTGCTCGAAATAGTACGAACGGAGTAGTAACTGTTTTTGCACCATGTTCGGGCGGTCCACATGGAATAGAGATAGTAAACGATACCCTTTATGTAAATGCCGGAGCAAATATCAAATTATTTAATTTAAATACCGGAGCAGCAATAGCTACTATCTCAATGGGGGCAACTTTTTTGAATGGGTTAACCCACGATAGTAATTATTTATATGCAACAGATTTTTCGACAAATAAAATATATAGAGTAAATATTGCCACAAGGGCTTGGAGCATTTTTGTTGCATCCACTGGGGGCGCAGTTGGTTCACAACAACCAAATGGAATATTATATGATGCTCCGAATAATCGTTGCGTAATTGTAAGTTGGGGAGCATCCGCTCCAATTAAAGCAATGGATGTTACAACAGGAGCAATTACAACCATTCTAACTTCTACACTTGGAAACTGTGATGGTGTTACTCAAGACCAATCAGGAAATTATTATATTTCCTCATGGACGGGTAATAAAATAACACGCTACACCAGTACCTTCACATCTCCTACTACAGTGGTGACAGGTCTAACAAGTCCTGCCGAAATTTTTTATAATGTTCTAACGGATACACTTGGCGTAACTAATACAGGGTCATTAAATAATACTCAATATTATTATTTCGGAACATCAATTGGTGTTGATGAAATAGCTAGCAGTAATTATAATTTAATGGTAAGTCCTAATCCCGTTGGTGAAAGAGCAGAAATTAATTATGAAATAAATGCTGATGGAAAAGTGAGTATTCAATTGTTTGATGTAAAAGGACAATTGGTAAAAACAATTGTAGAAGAAAATCAATCGAAAGGCAAACATTTTGTACAGCTTGATAAAACAGGTCTTTCAGCAGGTAATTATCTTTTGAAATTAAATAGTAATAATTCAGAAGAAACGAAAAAAGTAATTATAAAATAGTTATTCGTTATTAGTTGTTGGTTGTTAGATAATCCATAACCAACAACTAACAACCGACAACCGACAACTAACAACCAACAACTAAAATGTCAGAAACATTAACAGCAAATACTTTTGGAATAGAAGAAGTATTAAAACAATTAGGAATTAAACAAAACAATTACGGTGCTTCCACAGGAACAAAGCACATTACTACTACAGGAGCAAAAATTGATTCCTATTCTCCGGTTGATGGAAATTTAATAGGCAGTATCAACACCGCTTCAGCAGCAGAGTATGAGCAGGTAATGAAAACTGCAGAAGAAGCTTTTAAAGTTTGGCGAATGATGCCCGCTCCAAAACGTGGAGAAATAGTTCGGCAGATAGGTGATAAATTAAGAGAATACAAAGAGCCGCTAGGTAAATTAGTTTCTTACGAAATGGGAAAAAGTTTGCAGGAAGGGTTGGGAGAAGTGCAGGAAATGATTGATATCTGCGATTTTGCGGTAGGTCTTTCCCGCCAGTTATATGGCTTAACCATGCACAGCGAACGCCCGATGCACCGCATGTACGAACAATGGCATCCATTAGGAATAGTAGGAATTATATCTGCATTTAATTTCCCTGTTGCCGTATGGAGTTGGAATGCTGCGTTGGCATGGGTGTGTGGAGATGTGTGTGTTTGGAAACCTAGTTCAAAAACCGCATTATGTGCAATAGCTTGTCAGAATATTATTGGAGATGTTTTAAAGAAAAACAATGTTCCCGAAGGAGTAAGTTGTGTATTGATCGGCAATCCTGTTGGTGATTTAATGAATAACGATAAACGTGTTCCGATGATTTCGTTTACAGGTTCAACACGAATCGGTAAAATAGTAGCAGCAGCTACCTCACAACGTTTCGGAAGAAGCATTTTGGAATTAGGCGGTAACAATGCCATCATTGTTTCTGAACATGCAGATTTAAAAATGGTATTGACCGGGGCAGTATTTGGTGCTGTTGGTACAGCTGGACAAAGATGCACCACCACCAGAAGATTAATTATTCACGAAAGTATTTATGATAAAACAATTGATGTGTTGAAAAAAGCATATGGTCAGTTGAAGATTGGAAATCCATTGGATTCAAACAATCACGTTGGACCATTGATTGACAAAAAAGCAACAGAAGATTATCTGAACGCTATTAATAAGGCAAAAGCAGAAGGAGGAAAAGTAATAGTTGATGGGGGTGTGGTTGCAGGCGAAGGCTTTGAAAGCGGTTGTTATGTGAAGCCATGTATCATTGAAGCAAAAAATGAATATCATATTGTGCAGGAAGAAACCTTTGCACCTATATTATATGTGATGAAATATAAAACCATTGAAGAAGCAATTGCAATGCAGAACAATGTTCCGCAAGGATTGTCGTCTTCTTTATTCACTAACAACATGCGCGAGATGGAATTATTTCTTTCTCAATCTGGTTCCGATTGTGGCATTGCAAATGTTAACATTGGCACTTCAGGAGCAGAAATTGGAGGAGCATTTGGAGGAGAAAAAGAAACAGGTGGTGGTCGCGAGTCGGGTTCGGATGCCTGGAAAGCATATATGCGCAGACAAACTAACACCATTAATTACGGAACACAGTTGCCATTAGCGCAGGGAATTAATTTTCACATATAAATGATTCTAAAAAATATCAAATTCAAAAGCGGAGCAATACTAATTGCTTCGCTTTTGTTTTTTAATTATGGTTTTGCACAAAACAAATTAAGAATAGGTATTTGGCGTGGAATACTTACATTAAATGATACCACTCAATTGCCATTTAATTTTGAAGTAAAATCTGATTTGGATATTTACTCGGTGGTATTTACTAATGCTGAAGAAAAGATAACAGCCAATGAAATTGTTATTCAGGGCGATTCTGTTTTTATAAGAATGCCAGTGTTTGATTCTGAATTCAAACTAAAAAGTGATGGTGATTCATTAAAAGGTGTTTGGATAAATCACAATAGAAAAGACAAAAACGTTCTTAAATTCAAAGCATATTATGGAAACAAAAACAGATTTGAAATAAAATACTGGACTAATTATGAACCAGTAGTAACAGGCAAATGGGAGGTGGAGTTTGAACCCGGAACACCTGATAGTTATAAGTCAATCGGTGAATTCAAACAGTTAAATGTAGTTCAGGGAAGTAAACTTACCGGAACCTTTATAACCGAGACAGGCGATTACCGATATCTGGAAGGCATTATGGCAAACAATGATTTCTATCTTTCTTGCTTTGATGGTGTTCATGCTTTTTTGTTTAAAGCAAAATTAGATAAGAACAAAGACATATTAAAAGGAGATTTTTATTCCAGTGCCCATGGTCATGAAACATGGATAGCCAAACGAAATGAAAAGTTTCAATTGCGAAATCCTGATTCTTTGACTTACTTAAAACCTGGCTTTACAAAAGTTGATTTTAGTTTCAAAAATCTGGAAGGGAAACAAATTTCATTATCAGATGAGAAGTATAAAAACAAAGTAGTGATTCTTCAATTGATGGGAACCTGGTGCCCTAACTGTATGGACGAAACAAAATTTCTTGCTCCCTTTTATGATAAATACAAATCAAAAGGTTTGGAAATAATTGGCCTTGCGTTCGAGCGAACGGATGATTTTAATAAAGCAGTATCAAGGGTTTCAAGGGTAAAAGCAAAGTTCGATGCTAAATACGATTTTTTGATTACTATGAAAACAGGGGCTCAACAGGCTTCAGAAGCTTTGCCCATGCTGAATAAAGTAATGGCATTTCCTACAACAATTTATATTGACAAGAAAGGAGACGTTAGAAAAATATATACGGGATATTACGGACCTGCAACAGGTGACAGTTATATTAAACAGGAAGAAGAAACGACAAAGTTTGTGGAGAAGTTGCTGGGGGAAAAATAATTTTATAATTCTAGACTACCGCAAGCTTCTTCAGCAGCAAGTTGTTCAGCGCGTTTTTTAGAGAAGTGCTGAGCAGTTCCCATTACTTTATCATCCACCATTAGTTTTAGTAAAAATTGTTTATCGTTTGAAGAATTGCCATCCTTAATGGTTTCGAAGCGGAAGTCCTTTTTTTCTTTTTGTGCCCATTCGATAAATTTACTTTTGAAATCTACTTCTTTTGTTTCCAGTTCGTCCATATCTATATGAACATTAAAAATTCGGGTCAGCATAAAATGTTGAGCAAAGTCAAAACCTTTATCAAGATAAATAGCACCTATCAATGCTTCATAAGCATCTCCATTAATGGAGCTTGGATGTGAGTTGCGGTCGTTATTCGCTGCAATTAATTTATTCAATCCTAATTTTAAAGCAATGTGATTGTGCTGATTCCGGCTCACCATTTTGGAGCGCATCTTGGTTAAAAAACCTTCATCTTTAAAAGGAAATTTTTTGAAAAGATAATCAGCTACTACTGTACCAATAACTGAATCTCCTAAAAACTCTAACCGCTCGTTACTATCTTTTATTCCATCTTTAATAAGTGTAGCCACCGAACTGTGACGAAAAGCAGATTTGTAAAGAGAAATGTTGGTTGGATAAAATCCTAAAATATTACGAAGCGATTCGTGTAAACTTTTATCGGGAGAAAAATGAACTCGTAAAGGTTTTCTGAAAATGGTCAAGCCGGAAAATTATGCTGTGTATTTTTTTACAATCACAGAAGCATTGTGCCCGCCAAAACCAAAGGTGTTGCTAAGAGCAGCGCGAACAATGCGTTTTTGAGCAGTACCGAAAGTAAAATTCAATTTATTATCTAACGCTAGGTCGTCAGTAAAGTGATTAATAGTTGGAGGAATAATATCATGTTTAACAGCAAGTATAGCAGCCATAGCTTCTATTGCACCAGCAGCCCCAAGTAAATGACCTGTCATGGATTTGGTAGAACTGATATTTAATTTATAAGCACTTTCTCCAAACACAGAGATGATCGCTTTTGATTCTGCAACATCACCCAAAGGAGTTGAAGTGCCGTGTACATTCACATAATCTATTTCATCAGCATTCATTTCAGCATCCAGCAAAGCAGCACGCATTACATTTCTTGCACCTAATCCTTCGGGATGAGGGGCGGTAATGTGGTTGGCATCAGCAGTCATTCCACCACCAACTACTTCTGCATAAATTTTTGCACCTCTTTTTAAAGCATGTTCTAATTCCTCAAGAATCAAACAGCCTGCTCCTTCTCCAAGGACAAAACCATCTCTGTCTAAATCAAATGGACGAGAAGCAGTGGAAGGAGAATCGTTACGTGTGGAGAGGGCGTGCATGGCATTAAATCCACCAACACCTGCTTCACACACTGCTGCTTCTGAACCACCAGTAACCATAACATCTGCTTTGCCTAATTTAATATAGATCGCAGAATCAATCATGGAATTGGTAGACGATGCACAAGCAGAAACTGTGGTAAAGTTAGGTCCGCGCATTCCGAAACGTATTGAAATATGACCTGAACAAATATCAGCTATCATTTTGGGGATAAAGAAAGGATTGAACCTCGGTGTCCCGTCACCTTTTTCGAAATTAAAACATTCGTCCTGGAAAGTTTGTAAACCACCAATACCAGAACCCCAAATAACACCTGCTCTGTCGGGGTCGAAAGCATTTTCGCCATCTAATCCCGCATCTTTTACCGCCTGAATAGCCGAAACCAAACCGTATTGAGAAAACGGGTCGAGTTTACGGGCTTCTTTGCGGTCGAGAAAATCTTCGGGATTAAACCCTTTTACTTCGCAAGCAAATTGAGTTTTGAACTTTGAAGCATCAAAACGAGTAATAGGCGCAGCCCCACTAACACCATTGATAAGATTGTTCCAATAATCGGAAACAGTATTACCCAAAGGGGTGATAGCACCAAGACCTGTAACTACTACTCGTCTTAACTTCATTAAATAAATCTTTTGGAATTATTTTGCGTTTGCTTCAATGTAAGAAATTGCATCTCCAACTGTACCAATCTTTTCAGCCTGGTCGTCCGGAATAGCAATGTTGAATTCTTTTTCAAACTCCATTATCAACTCTACAGTATCCAATGAGTCTGCACCTAAATCATTTGTAAAGCTAGCAGTAGGTGTTACTTCTTTTTCGTCAACTCCTAGTTTATCAACGATAATAGCTTTTACTTTTGTTGCAATGTCTGACATTTTTAAAATGTTTAAAGGTTAATTTGGGTGCAAAGATAGACTTATGTAGATAAATACAAAAAAAATAATGAATTTATTCATCGACAAACTATTTCAAAAATCACGTTTCTCAATACCAGTCTATTGTTTTTGACACAAATCGAGGATGGTTTATTTTTTATTAAATCGGGAAGTTTGCCATTTAAAAGTTAATTTTGGCCCATGAAAATGAAAAATATTGCCATTTTTGCTTCAGGAGAAGGAACAAACGCTCAACAACTAATTGATTATTTTAAGGATAACAAAACTATAAAAGTTGCATTGGTAGTTTCCAATAAATCTATAGCAAATGTTTTGAACCGTGCAAAAGTGTCTGGGATTCCTTCTTTAATTATAAATAAGAAGGATTTTTATGACAATAATAATATCATTGAGAAATTATTAGACTATAATATTGATATTATCATTCTTGCCGGATTTTTATGGATGATACCTGAAAGTTTGATAAAAGCATTTCCAGATAAAATAATTAATATCCATCCCGCGTTGCTTCCAAAATTTGGAGGAAAGGGAATGTATGGTATGAATGTTCACAAAGCTGTTATCGAATCAAAGGAAAGTGAAAGTGGAATTTCTATTCATTATGTAAACGAAAAATACGATGAAGGGAAAATAATTGCACATTATAAATGTACGGTTTCAGAAAACGAAACTCCAGAATCGCTGGCAAAAAAAATTCATCTCTTAGAGCATGAAAATTATCCTAAAGTTATTGAGCAACTAATTAGTTAATATGGATTTCAAACAAATTCTTACCATCACCATGATTTTATTTGCGGTGATTGATGTAGTCGGCTCTTTGCCGGTTTTGCTCGATTTGCAGAATAAACATGGAAAAATACAAGCTGAAAAAGCAACCATTGTTTCAGGTGTAATTATGATTTTATTTTTGTTTCTCGGTCAGCAAATACTTGATGTCATTGGTATTGATGTGAGTTCATTTGCCATTGCAGGTTCCTTCATTATTTTCTTTTTGGCAATGGAAATGATCTTGGGAGTTAAGTTTTATAAAGATGATACTGCGGCTACTGCATCCATTGTTCCTATTGCCTTTCCCCTTATTGCCGGAACAGGAACACTCACCACACTTCTTTCGATAAGGGCAGAGTATAAAGCAAGCGACATAATTATAGCCATACTTATTAATCTTGTGTTTGTTTACATCTTTTTACGAAACACCTATCGTTTAGAAAAAATATTAGGTGTTGGAGGAATCAATATTATCAGAAAGGTATTTGGAGTAATTCTGTTGGCAATTGCTGTAAAATTATTCAGAACTCATGCTGGAGTTTAGAAAACAGGTAATACAGAAGAGGAAATAGATGATAAGTATTTATACAGATGGTGCAGCAAAAGGCAATCCCGGACCAGGAGGTTACGGAGTAGTGATGCTTTTTGGTGAATTAAGAAAAGAAATTTCGGAAGGTTTTAGGATGACCACAAATAACCGAATGGAATTATTAAGTGTTATAGTTGCCTTGGAAGCTTTGAAAAAAGAAGGAACTTCCGTAACCGTTTATTCTGACAGTAAATATGTGGTGGATGCTGTGGAGAAAAAATGGGTATTCGGTTGGGAGAAAAAACATTTTAAGGATAAAAAGAATGAAGATTTATGGAAACGGTTTCTAAAAATTTATAGAAAACAGGAAGTAAAATTTGTCTGGGTAAAAGGTCATGCAAATAATAAAGAAAACAATCGTTGTGACGAATTGGCTGTAGAAGCTGCAATGGGAAAACATTTAAAAGCTGACCATTGGTTTGAGGAGGAAAAGAAAAAGGAGAAGGCGGGATTATTTTAGGAAATTTTGTCCAAAATACAGCATTTTTTATTAAATGTCTGTCCTTAAGCTAATTAGCTAATTATTGAGTTCAAAAATAGTACTATTTAAAGTTCAAATAGTACTATCTAGACTTTGAATAGTACTATTTAAAATTCGAAAAGCACTATTGGAACTTTGAATAGTGGTATTGAAACTTCGAAAAACACTATTGAATTTTTAAAGAGTGGTATTGAAAATCCCAATAGTGGTATTCAAAGTTTGAGGAGGAATATTGAAACTCTGAAGAGTACTCTTCACATTTTGAATAGTGAAATTATAATAATAGATTTTTGATTTTTGGATTTTTGTTTAACTAAAAGATAAAAAAAGGTTGATGGTTAAAAGTCATTTATTCCGCATAACAGTTACTGTCTTGCTTTTTGTTTGTAATGGTTATGGTCAGTTAAGCAAAACGTATATTCCAATGCAATCATCTGGAACAATACCGGAAGCTGCTTTATCAGGAATAAACAAAATAGTGGAAGATGATATTGTTTTTCTTGATAAATGTAAAGCGGAAGAAAAATTAAAAGCACAGCAGCAACTTTCAACTGATTATTTTTTGAAAGGCATTTTGTTAAGCGGCAATGTTTTATTTAACGACAGTGTTGGAAATTATCTGAATAAAATAATGGATATATTGTTGAAAGATAAACCAGAGGTGAGAAACAAAATTCATATTTATGTAACTAAATTTTCAGTTGTTAATACTTATACTTTTAACCGGGGATATATTCTGGTAAATATCGGATTGGTGGCGCAAGTCGAAAACGAAGCGCAACTTGCTGCATTTCTGGCTAATGCTGCTGAACACTTTATTCTTAATCATTTCAACGAAAACATAATGAATGATATTCCTTTTGAAAATCTTAAATTAGGTAAAACATGGCTGGAGCATCTGGAAACAGAAATGAAGTATTCAAATGCACAACAAATTGATGCAGATGAGGCAGCTGTGGGCTTGCTTTCGGAAAGTCCTTATACCACAACTGCATTACCTGAGATGTTGGATGTTTTAAAATATTCTTACCTTCCGTTTGGTGATAAAGTATTTAGCAAATCTTTTTTTGAAACCAAAAATTTGATTATACCTGATACATTTAAATTAACTAAAATAGTAGAAATTAATACTGACGATGCAAATGAAAAATCTGAAAGCTATAATGAAGATATTAGAAAAAGAAGTGGTGTGATAAGTAATGTATTCTTAGGTACCGAAAATTCAAACAAGAAAAAGTATGTTGTTTCGAAAGAAATATTCTCAAGTGTTCGCGAACTCTCTCAATTCGAACTTTGCAGAATTTATATCCTAGGCATGGATTATACAAATGCTGTTTACGGAGCATATATATTAAATACTAAATATCCTGACAATCTTTTTCTAAAACAAATTATTGCAAAATCGTTATATTATCTGACCATCGACAAAACAAGCAGGAGGCGAAATAAAAACCTGTTTTACCCTTCCGTACCAGTCGATTTTGAGCTAAATGAAACTACAAATTACACAACTACCTATGAAAAGAGAGAAGGAAATTCACAGGCTTTGTATTATATGTTTGATATGTTAAACAGTAAGGAATTTAATACCATCGCGATATCTTATGTATGGAAAGCGCATGAACAATTTCCTTCAGATAGAACATTAAAAATAATAAGTGATAGTTTAATTTTTCATCTAGTAATTGCTAATGAAATGCGGCACAATGATTTTTCTGAATACTCGCGGCAAGAATTAAATACACGCGATTCGCTTGAAACAAACAAAAGGATGAATGCACCGAATGGTGAATCAGAAGAATTAAGTAAATATGAAAAAATAAATAAAGAGCATTTGAAAAAAGAAATAGTGGGCTTAGATAATTTTACAAAGTATGCTTTTGTAGATTTTTATAAGGAAAAGGAATTCAATGATATTTTTGCCAAAGCATTAGCCAACAGGGATAGAAATCGCGGGTCTGAGAAAATATTGAAGGATAATAAAATAGCAGAGCCTCCTCCTGTTACTTTGAAAAATGATAAAATAGTTTTTGTAAATCCTTCTTATAAGAAGTATAATCGTATAAAAACAGATTACCTAGTTGACCCAAAAGGAGAAAGCAGTTCGAATAAAATTCTTATAACTATATTGAAAAAGAAAGCCGAAACGAATAAATTAATTTCAGATTTTATTGTTCCGGCTGACTTTAAGACAACAGACGTTAATGAATTAAATGATTTGGGAATATTGCATGATTGGTTTTTTGAACGAATGTCAAATGGTTTGATTGCAGATTATATGGTGCTGAATTCAGATGCAGAAAAACTTATTTGGAAATACAACACTCCATATTTTGTTTTTACCAACACGAGTTCATTCAGTATTGGTGAAAACAATACTTGCTTTATTTTTATATTATGTAATCTCTCTACCGGAGAAATGATATTATATAAAGTGAAATCAGTTCCGTTCAGCAGTCCTCCTGATAATTTTGGATTTGATATAGGGAATTGTATTCAATCGGTGGTAGAAAAAAGGAAATAGAATGTAATTTGCAACCTCTCAAACAATCAACATTCATCAAAGCAAATCACAAACTCTTATAAACTCCCTGTTCTCCCTCCATCCACGGGAACATTTATTCCTGTAATATAACCTGCAGCCGGAGATGCAAGAAAAGCCACAACATTTGCTACTTCCGAGGCATCCGCAAAACGACCCATCGGGATTTCTTTTATCATCTCGTTTTGTATTTCATCAACTGATTTACTTTTATTTTTCGAAATGTTTTCAATGATACTTTGTAATCTTCCTGTTAAAGTTGCTCCCGGAAGCACATTGTTTACAGTTATTCCATCAGACGCAACTTCAGTAGCCAATGTTTTACTCCAGTTGGCAACCGCTGCTCGAATGGTATTTGAAACACCTAAATTCTTTAATGGGATTTTTACCGAAGTACTGATAATATTAATAATGCGGCCATATTTATCTTTCTTCATTCCTTCCAGTAATGACTGAACTAAAATATGATTGCACACCAAATGGTTATTAAATGCCTGAATAAATTCTTCAATTTTAGCACCTTGAATCGGTCCGCTTGCTGGACCACCAGTATTGTTTACAAGTATATGTATAGTGGTATTCGAATCAACAAATTTTTCGATTCTTGATTTTAACTCATTCGGCACTTGAAAATCTGCACATATATAATTGTGCTTTTGTCCTTTAGAAACATCTAAATCTTTTAAGGATGTTTTCAATGATTCTTCATTTCGGGCAAGTAAAATTACATTTGCACCAAGCATTGCCAATTCAATAGCCGAAGCTTTTCCAATTCCTTGCGTACTTCCGCAAACAAGTGCTGTTTTTCCTGTTAAGTCTAAATTCATAGGGCAAAGATAAAAATTAATTGCAAGCAATTCGATTACCCGTGACATGGTTTAGAACCCTGACAGGGGTGTTACTTCAGAAAGATTCCCCATGTGTTAATTTCACAACTGCATTTCTTAAAAAGGGAAAAACCTTTAAAACGGTTATGGCAAAATTAGTCAGTGATTTGTTTTTCAAAAGTTTCTGCAAAAATTTAGAAAACTCCACTCGCTTTTTAAAATGTGTTTTCCAGAAAGCTTCATATTTATTTTCTAATTCTTTCTTCGTGATTTTCTTGTTGAAATAATCAACTAAAAGTTGATTCAATACAAAAGAACTTCTCATTGCCATACTCATTCCATTTCCACTCAATGGCGCTATGTTTCCAGCCGAATCACCTAACATTAGAATATTGTTATCAACTGCATTTTTATAACCTATTTTAATTTGTGAAATAGCTAATGGCTCCTTAAACAAAAATTTCGCCTCGGTAAAATATTCTTTTAAAAAAGGATTTTTCATCAACACTTCCTTTTCCATTTGTTTAATATCACCATTATACCTTTTAAGGTTCTCTGAATCCGTTAAATAACATAAACAATACTTGTTGTCTTCAATCTTTGAAATACCACAGTATCCGTTTTCAAAATTATGCAATTCAATTAAATCATTTGGGAAATCAATATTGATATGATATTTTATACCAACATAATTTTTTTCTGTTTTATCTTTTAATGTAAATGCACGAACAAGTTTGGTATCCATATTACTTTTTTTTCCCCATGCCCCCACACATATTTCACAAGTAAAATTTCCTTGTGATGATTCGATAGTAAATTGCTTCCCGTCATATTTTACATCATTCACTTTACAATCATCCAGTGATGTGACTCCTTTATTCTTTGCAATTTCAGCCAACTTGCTATCTAACAAATAACGGCTGATTCCAAATCCTCCTAAATCTAATTTGTGTTGAAGTAATTTTCCGGAAGGTGCTGAAACATTAAGCTTTTTTATTTGAGGCAAATTCATTTCAGAAAGATTTAAACCCAACCTTTCCAAAAAATTCCAAGATTCAATAGAAACATATTCTCCACATACTTTATGAAAAGGGTATTTGTTTTTTTCAAATAGTACACATGAATAACCTGCATTCGCCATTTGAATAGCAAGTGTTAATCCGGCCAGACCTCCTCCTATAATTCCAACCTGGTATTTATTTTCATTATTCATTTTTACAAACTACCAAATATCTAAATGCCCATTTCCATTTGATACTTACATTTTCTACTCCTGCATTGCCAAATAAATTTTCTAATTCTTCTTTTTTAAATCCTCTCAAAACAGAAAGAGGAGCATCATTTTTTACTAACGAAGAACCATTAAATAAACGGGTTAATACTTTTATACTATTATAGGCAATTCGATTTCTTTCTAAGTCATTTATTACAAAACCAACTTTTGCATATTGTTTCATAAATGAAAATAATTCAATCAACTCTTCGTCCTTTAAATGATGACAAAACAAGGAGCAATGAACAATATCTATAGTTGGATTTGCTTTTAAAAAGTCGCGATAATCGCTTACTACTCCTGATATTTCAAGATAATCTTTGCAATTGGTATTCATATACTCTATTGCATCAGCATTCATGTCCACACCAATTAATTTCACTTTATAATTATTGGTTCGTGCCCAATTGGCAATATATTTCATTGCATCTCCACCACCACAACCAATATCTACAATCTGATATGTTTTGCTTTTATCAATAACCAATTGTTTTATTCCCGCAATAGTTATAGAATGCCCACCAAGAGTTTTATTTATAAAATCGAGTTCTCGTAAATTTTGAAAAAGTAATTCTTTGGGAATATTGGGAGCATCCAGTAATTCGGCTTGATAAGAACGTTGGGTAAACTTATCGGGCATAAGTGAACAGAGCAGTTTCGATACTAAGTCCCGGTCCGAAGCCAATAGAGAAAATAGTTTCTCCCTGTTTATTTTCCTGTTGCATCAATTCACTTAAAACAAAAAGAATGGTAGGGGACGACATATTACCATATTCATCTAATATTTTATAAGAAGCTTCAGTATCTTCATCGCTTAACTTGAGTTTGCTTTTAATTACATCCACTATTTTTTTACCCCCCGGATGAATTGCCCAATGAGTTAATGAATGAGGGGAAACGTTGAATTTTTTAGTGGCATTATTTAAAATGGAAATTATTTCCTCTCCTAAAACTTCCGGAATTTTAGCATCCAGTATCATTTCAAAATTAATGGGTGTAATGTTCCATCCCATTAGGTCTTTTCCTTTGTCAAGAAGAATAGAATAAAACCCATTGATAGTTAAACTATCCTTAGATGAATGTTTGTCAGAAGTAATTATTACTGCTGCTGCCCCGTCACCAAATATAGTATTCGATAATAAATTAGCATGATTGTCTTTAGGTTGAAAATGCAAGGTGCAAAGTTCCACACATACAATTAATATCTTAGCATCCTCATCTGTTTTAGAAATCATATCTGCAATTTTTAATGCATGGAAAGCGGCATTGCAGCCTAAGAAATTAACAGCAGTATGATAAATGTCTTTTGGCAAATCTAATTGGTAGATTAATTCTGCATCTAAGCCAGGTGCATGAATACCTGTACAGGTAACCGTAATTAAATGAGTAATTCCAAACTCTTTTAAGGTTGTGTTTGTTTTTTTGAAAGAATCATTTATTGCTTCAATAGCAAGTGGAATAGCCCGTTCTTTAAAGACTTCCAACCTGTTTTCTACATTGGCTTTGCTGGGTGTTCCATTAAAAAAGATATGTTCATGACTTGTTTTATCAAAATCAGGAATAGCAGAGTAACGAGTGTGAATGCCACTGTTATGAAATAATACATTTAGTTTCCGAGAAGCAGTAACATCATTATCATACGCGGCATGCATAAACTCTAGTATTTCTTTTTGTTCCGTACGATGTTGTGGTACAGCAGTACCTATAGAAATTATTTTGCTCATTAAAACCAACTAAAATTGTTATTCAAAATTAAAACTAAAAAATAGATATTCATGCACGATGATGCCAATAAATTCATTGACATTGTATTTTCAAAGTTTGCATTGGTTGTGCTTTTGCGAACTTTATCGAACCACAAAAATAAACGCAGCACAACTGGCAACATCATTATAAAAAACAAAAACAAAGCAATACGCTGATGTTTTAAATCGAAATAATAAAACAACAATGTTGATGCAATCGCGAACATGATGGCAGAGAAAACAAACGTTCCTATATATCCTAACTTATAACTTATAGAAGTAACGCCATCTTTCTTGTCTGCATTATGCTGGTATATTTGAGTAAGCGGATACACGCTACCGATAAACAAACTTGCCACACTCATGCAAATAAGATTATTAAAATTGAAATAGTTTTCGAAAGAAAAATTACATACTGCAGAAGATACCATAAGGTAAGTGAACGCTCCCTGAAAAAGAAAAACAGTTAAAAACCCAACTACGGCATATTTCTTTAGTCTCAACTTACGATAGCTGTATGCCCGAGAAATTAATACATATAAAAGAACAAAAATGGAGAAATAAACAGAAATAATGAGGGCGCACAACACACCAATTATATCTAATAATAATGTTGCATAAAACAGATTTTCAGAAACCTTTGGAGGGTTTTTTAATCCTCCAATACTTGTTTCGTCTTTGTCCTGATAGCTGTTATATCCATTACTGGAAGGATAGATTATTAAGTGAAGAATGAAAAATGCTATGATGGTATTTTGCCAGTTCACATTAGTTGCCTGACTCAGAGCAAATAAAAACACTGGCATTAAGTGATAGGAGAATGGAAAACGGAGATGTTTTACAGTACTTTTATCAAAATAAGATATAACATTTAGAGTTGGCATCTGCACAAAGGTATGGATTATATTGGCTATTTAATTAGGTTGTTCCAATGTTGAAAATAGTTTAACCTGGAGTGCAAAGGTCGAAAAAGAAGATGTTTTTTATATTATATAAATTCTAAAACATGTTATATAATTCACAGGTTGTTGTTAGTTATAAAATGTATAATCAAACTTTACAATACCAATGGAGGAGTTGATATGGTCACGGTTTACTTCTGATTTAGTAAAATTAAACCCTTCATCGTACAAATAATTTATTTCGTCTGTCAGCACTTCATTCTTCATTTTCTTTTCTCCTAATAACGCACCACTGCTATGGTAATCGTAATACGATTCTGTTTTAATATATCCGCTTTCGTTGCTGGTGTAGGTTTTTTCGATTAATCGATTATTTGAATCGTAACTGTATTTTATTTCTGAACGCATCCAGCTAATTGTAAATTCATAATTTTCAGAAATCATATTTCCTCTTGCATCATAATTAATGATTGCTTTTTTATACTCTCTTCCTTCATCGTTCAAACACGATTTTTTTATTTGAGTAGGTGTAAGCTTTGTATATTCGAATGTTTCGGATGAGAGAATACTTTGCACCCCCAACTTAAATTCCTTTTTATTTTCGCTGATGTTGGTTTCTTTGCAATGCAATTCCTTTTTAATTTTGTTTTCGGGATTGTATTCATAATAATAAGTATCATAATAATCGCCTGCTTGAACACGTTTAGCAACTATTCGATTTTGATTATCGTAAAACAGATTTACAAAAATGGTATCGTTAATGTATTTAGTGATGGTGCGGGTTCCTGCCGGTCGTATCACTTTGCCTCGCCTTACTAATGCTGGATAATCTACATATTCATTATGCGAAGCATTATAAATGGTGTAATAATAGCGGGTAACATTGCCTAGCGAATCAAATTCATACCCTTGTGCTGCTCCTTTATCTATAATTACTTCTCCATCGGGTTTGTCAACTATTACAACCAAAATACTTTTTATTTTATTTTTTTTGATGATGGAGGAATTAAAATTTAACGGTCCGGGAGAAATATCAACAGGTTTGTTGACTATTAGTTGTGCTGTGCAATTAATACTCAGTAACACACAAAGAATAAATAAAGATAATTGTTTCAAATTAATTAATTTGTTTTACTGCGTCCTTTACACTACCCACAGGCGCATTACATGTTTTGTTTTCACAAACATAAATTAATGTTTCGCCATTTTTGCTTTTGTTTTTAAGCAAGGGCAATGAACTAATGGTTTCGCACCCTGCAAATATCACATTTGGGTGGTAATGTTTATTAAATTCTTTTCTTTTTTCATTAACAGATTTACCAACAATTACAACCTCATAAAACGGTTGAGTGAAATGAAGCAATAACATTGCCCAATTGCTATAACCAGCACCATAGCTTTCTATTTCAGGCAATACATTGTTTAGCATCTTTCGGCTCATGGTTATATATTCTTCGTTTTCGAAGTGATAGGCAAGTTTGAACAATGATTTGGCAATGCTTGAATTGGATGCAGGAATAACATTATCCGACAATTCCATTTTACGACTGATGAGTGCTTTGTCTTGGTCAGAAGTATAATAAAACATCCCTGAATTTTTATCTTGAAAATGGTGGATGCAATACATCATTAAATCATTTGCCCTATGCAAATACTCTTCATTGAAATTTGTTTCGTAAAGTGTAATTAATGATTCTATTAAAAAAGAATAATCTTCCAAAAAACCATTTATAGTTTTACCAATTAGATGAGATAATTTATTTTCTTTTGATAGAGCATTTTCAAAAATATAATTCACATTCTTTATTGCTACATCCAAAAAATGCGGAACATCAAACACATTGTAAGCATCTGTGTATGCTTTTAACATCAAGGCATTCCAAGAAGTAAGGATTTTATTGTCTAAGCCTGGATGAATTCTTTTTTCTCTAATTGAAAGTAGTTCTTTTTTTAGTGTAGATATTATTTTTTGTAATTCTTCAACAGTAATGTTTTGTTTCTTGGCAATCGCTTCATCACTTTCATTTCTCAACAAAATATAATTTTCATCTTCCCACAAACCTTTTTCATTCACATTAAAATAATCAGCAAATAAATTAAAGCTGTCTTTTAAAATAGTTTGCAATTCTTCTTTTGTCCACACATAATATTTTCCTTCCACTCCTTCGGAGTCTGCATCCAATGCAGAATAAAAGCCTCCTTCGGGAGAAGTTAATTCTCTTTCTACAAAAGCCAGTGTTTCAAAAACGATTTGTTTATACAACGGATTTTGCGTTGCCTGAAAGGCTTCTGAATAAAGTGTTACCAACTGTGCATTATCATACAACATCTTTTCGAAGTGAGGAACTTTCCATAAATGGTCAACAGAATAGCGAGAAAACCCACCACCTATTTGGTCATAGATTCCTCCATAAGCCATTTTGGTAAGCGTAAGGTTAACATGATTAAGTACTTCTTCTTTTTTGACTGTGTCAGAAAAAGCATACCGCAACAAAAACTGGTAATTATTTGGCAACGGAAATTTTGGTGCTTTGTCGGGTCCGCCTTCGGTATTGTCGAATCGTGCTTTCCAGTTGTTGTAACTTTTGTAAAGTGTATCTATCGTAAATTCATTTTGCTCTTCATTTATTTTTACGAGCTCTGAAAGTCGCACTCCTTCGGTTAATTGCACCGCATAATCAATTGCTTTTTCTTTATCGTTTTGATAAACGTCAGCCAGATTTAATAAAATATTCATCCATTGCGCTTTTGGAAAATAGGTGCCTCCATATATCGGTCGTCCATCGGGCAAGGCGAAACAATTGAGGGGCCAGCCGCCCCGCCCGGTCATTAACTGAACTGCCAGCATATACACTTGGTCCACATCGGGTCGCTCTTCACGGTCCACTTTTATGCAAATAAAATGGTCGTTCATTAATTGAGCTACTTTTTCGTCTTCAAAACTTTCGTGTTCCATTACATGGCACCAGTGACAAGCCGAATAGCCCACACTAATTAAAATCAATTTGTTTTCTTGTTTTGCTTTTTCAAGTGTTTCATCGTTCCACGCCAGCCAATTCACAGGGTTGTGGGCATGCTGAAGCAAGTAAGGACTTGTTTCGTTTATCAGGGAGTTGCTCATTTATTAAAACTCAGTGGCACTTTTTGATTCATCTCCACCGGAAAATTTCGTTTAATAAAAAGTTTGCCTGCTCTCAAATTTCCTTTCATGGAGATGGTTACATTTTTGCTCATTGCCATTTGAATTATTTTTGGAATATCGGTAATACTCAATGCCGAAAAATCAGATTTGATAATGAACTTGTAAGCATCTTCCGAATTTTTTTTGATTCTTACATTTTTATCCAAATACGCTTTGCCCACATTTAATCCGTTGATGGTAACATCCATTTCGGATTTGTAAATGGTAAACGAATGTTTGTTCGGATTTTTTATTCGTGCTGTAATTTCGGCTTCCACACCGTTTTGCGACAGTTTGAGCATTTTCATGCCTTCTAATCCGGTAAAGGTTACTTCCTGAAAATCTCCGCAGGAAGAAAAGAAGAGTAGGCATAAAGTAAAAAGTAGTAAGTAGATTTTTTTCATTTCTTTATTTATTGAAAGTCGGCAAAACTACAAAAAAAATCCCGCTCACCTTTGGAGCAGGATGTTTGTTTTCTAGTTTAAATACTCTTTGTTTGCAAATTCAACCACAAAAATAAATCCCGCCCTTTTTCAAGAGCAGGATTTTTTATTTCTAAAATTATTTTTTTTCCTTCAAAATATCCTTCAAAATCTCCACTTCCAGTTTTAGTTTTTCATTTTCTTTTTCCAGTTCTTCTATTTTTTGTTTTTCTTTTTGTTTGCCATTGGTCAATGTATATTTTGTTTTTTCGTCCAACGCTTCTGCTATTTCGTGAAAAAAATTATGCCCTATTGCTTCACTTATTTCCCATAATAAATAAGTTTGCAGAGAAGGGCGTTTTACAATAGGAAAAATGGCAGCGGGTTCTCTGCCTATTTTTTTTGCAATATCCGATTTGTAAGCTTTTTGTTCTTTAATTTTTGCGGCAATCAGATTGCCAACATTTACAGACATTATAGCTGTATTTTTTTTACCTCTGTTTTTATACGTCATTTCTCCTTTTATTTTAAATTCATTTATTTATACTAAAAAAACTGCGTTTTCGAGGTTTAAAACCTCTCACTCTTGGTTTAAAACCATGGGCTAGTGGTTTAGAACCTTGCGCTCTTGGTTTAATACCTTTGGCTCTTGGTTTAAAACCTCGTGCTCTTGGTTTAAAACTTTGTGTTCTTGGCTTAAAACCTCGTGTTCTTGGTTTAAAACCTCTTTTTCCATAAAAAGCAAAAAAATACAGCCAATCCAAATCTGAACTGACTGTATTTTTATACCTTATATATATGCCTAAGTAAAAAACTGTTTGTATTCTGCCGCTTTGGTTTCGTAAAGTACCCCTCCACCGGTTTTAGCTTTATAATCCGTATAATCTTTGTCAAGTAATGCATTTTGATAATTATCATAATCATGTGCACGTTTAGTTTCATTACATGCTCTTGCAAAACCGGTTAACCTCAGCTCAATGCTTTCGTGAGCACTTCTGTCAAAATAATCTGCTTTATACTCCACCCAATCAACATCCGGACTATTCAAACCCGGCTGATTATTATTGTAATCATTTGCCTTGTTTACAAAGCCTTTATTTTTTTCATTTATCGTTCCATACCTTTCGTTTTCCTGTTCGGTAAGGTTCACCACCTTGGGGTTTATCAATGCCCAAAGTTCGTCCATTTTTGTGTTGATTGCGTCAAGCTCTGCCTGAGTGAGGTGTTTTTGAATTACATCTTGGTATGCCATAATCTATTCGTTTTTGTGGTTAATAATTTTTGTTTTAATTTATTCTCTGTTTAAATTCGTGGTGCAAATATATACATAATGTGTAAAACTTACACATTTTCGAAAAAATATTTTTATGATAAAAACCAAACAAAAAATCATTAACAAAGCACTCGAATTATATAACATTCATGGAATTGAATATGTAGTTATTCGCCAACTGACAGAGGAACTGGGTTTAGAGTTGAGCAACATCACCCGACATTTTTCTAAAAAAAATGATTTGGTAAATGCCATTGCCTTGCAATTTTCCGAAAAAAATAAGTTACTCTGGCAAAACGAAAAAAATAACAGAAAAGATTTTTTTGATTTATTAAAATCTCACTTTCAGCAACAAGTGGAATACCGCTGCCTGTTTATCAATTTTGCAAATCTTCAAACGCAACATTCCGAAATAGCAGAAAGAAATAAAAAAGAAGAAGAAGTGAGAAAAAAAATAATTTATCAAAGCATAAAAGCAATGATAAAAAATGGGGAACTCAAAAAATCAGCTCCAAAAGAAATTGATTTTTTAACTGCAAATATTTTAATGATAATAAGGTTGTGGATTTCGGAAGCAGTTATTTCTCATCCAAAAGAATCAACCGAAAAACAAATAAATTATTTTTTGAAGATGATTGGCTCATTGGTCATTGGTCATTAGTACAAAGCACTTCAAGAAACGGCTCTCCTCCCCTTTTTTCAAGGGGCGGGGTTGGGGGTGAGGTCTAAAAAAAAGGGGCAACTTTCGTTACCCCTTTTTTTACCAATGACCAATGACTAATGACTAATGACTAACGACCAATGACCAATGCCTAACGCACCACCGTAATTTTTTTCACTGTCGAATTGGTTGGTGAGCCTGTCGAACCAGCTTTTATTTCTACAAAATAAACCCCTTCGGTTTGAGCAGCTAAATCCATTTCAAAACTTCCGCCAATAGAATTTGAAATGATTTTAGAGCTCACTTCTTGCCCCAACACATTGAGCACTCGTAATTTTATATCCGAAAATTTATCGAGCGTAATGGAAACTGTAAAACTTCCGTTGCTCGGATTTAGATTAGATGTTGTTTTTAATTTTTATACGTATATCTCGCACTCGATTCGCGAAGTTCCACCACCACGGTTTGGCTGGCTAAATATTTTAATTTCGAAATATTAAATTTCACTTCCTGCATTTTCAACTCCCGGCACATGTCGCCATTGTTGGTATGTTTCAAACAAACGGTTACTTTTGGAGGCAACGATTTTGCAAACATTCCGTTCGACAACAATTCCCAACTGTGCGCTTTGCATCCTCCAGAATAGTTTACAAACACCGAAAGCACATCTCCACTCACACTTATACTATCCACCTTGCAGGCAGCACCTACATCTTGCATATCCACATTGGGTAACACTTGCACGTCTTTAATATCTGAATCAGGTTTCGCCTCTGGCAATGGAGTTGGAGTGGTGGTAGTATTTGTGGCATCAGGTGTTTTGCTCAACTCTTTGTGATGACAAGCAGAAAACAATACGACACTAATAATAAGGAGATATTTATTCATAAAAATATTTTTTGTTTTTGAAATCGGATGCGAAATAAAGAAAACAAAAACATATTTCCTATTTATTTTAGATGATTGAAGAAATAATAATTTTGGTTGTAAGACCTCACCCCCAACCCCTCCCCTTGAAATAAGGGGAGGGGAGCTACAACTTGAATTGCCAAGTATTTCTTTTACGTTTCTCCCCCTCTCATTTGGAGAGGGGATAAAGGGGGGAAGTGGTACGACTAAAAGTCAGATTCCCTTTTTTGGTACAAACATTGACAATCGGCACAAAAAGTTTTACTATATATATGCGAAACACCACTTCCAAATTATTTTTTAGCATTCTCTATCCTTCTTTATTTATAGCCATGTTGTGGGCAATTCGTTTGTTCGAACAATCATCGCATATAGAATTAGGTTGGTACGGCATCTATCCAAGAACCATGCAAGGGCTTTTAGGAATTATGACTTCGCCTTTGATACATGCCAATGCAACCCATCTTTTTTCGAACACCATTCCACTCCTTATATTAGGGTCGGTCATGTTTTATTTTTATCGCCCCATAGCATTTCAGGTTTTCTTTTGGGTATATATTATGACGGGAATATGGGTGTGGGTGGCTGCCGGAGAGGGCTATCACATTGGTGCCAGCGGACTGATATATGGTTTTCTTACTTTTTTATTTTTCAGCGGTGTGTTTCGAAAAGACACCCGATTGCTTGCCATTTCGTTGTTTGCAGCCTTTTTGTACGGCAGCACCATGTATGGAATTTTGCCCATTACCAAAGGTGTTTCGTGGGAGTCTCACCTCATGGGCTCTGTGGCAGGGCTGGTTACTGCCTATCATTTCCGAAACGAAGGACCATTGCCCCGAAAATATGATTTGGGAGATGATGCTGAAAATGAATTGATAGATGTGAGTTATGACGGAGAACATTCAGATAGCACAATTGTTAATCCTGATGAACCTATTGAAAACACAGGCGACATACTTCCACCTCCTAATGACATTACTGTGAATTATACTTTTGTTCCTAAAGAAAAAAAGGAAGAGGGATAATATCTGTATCTGTTAATTTGTCATATTTCCGCTTCGCGGAATACCTTTTGACTTGTCGCCACCAAATTTTATTACTTTTGCAGTCCTTAAATTAAAAACAAAAATTATACATGTTAGATTTTTTTACAAAAAACATTTCCAAAATATTTGGAACCAAGTCGGATAGAGATTTAAAAGAGATACAACCCCTTGTTGAGAAAATACTGGTGGAGTTTCCGAAACTTGCCAACATTACCAACGACCAGCTTCGTGCCAAAACCATTGATTTCAAGAAAAGGATTAAAGATTATTCTGCTGAAGAACAAAAGCAGATTGATGAAATAAAAAGCAGGATAGATGGAGATGAAGCAATAGATGTGGAAGCGAAAGAAAAACTGTACGAAGAAATTGATGAACTCGAAAAAACTATTGTAGCGAATAATAAAGAAATTTTATTGGAGATATTACCTGAAGCCTTTGCAGTGATGAAAGAAACAGCAAGACGTTTCAAAGAGAACTCTGTTATTGAAGTTACTGCCACTCAAATGGACAGAGACTTGGCAGCTAAACGTTCGTCTATTACCATTGATGGTGATAAAGCACATTGGAAAAACACTTGGGATGCTGCAGGTATTGAAGTAAAATGGGACATGGTGCATTACGATGTGCAGTTGATTGGTGGTATTGTGTTGCATCAAGGCAAGATTTCGGAGATGGGAACAGGAGAAGGAAAAACATTGGTGGGTACATTGCCGGTTTATTTGAACGCACTTACTGGATTAGGTGTTCATGTGGTTACGGTAAATAATTATTTGGCAAGACGAGATTCACAATGGAACGGACCTTTGTTTGAATTTCACGGACTGACAGTTGATTGCATTGATGACACAGACCCTAACTCGGAAGAGCGCAGACGAGCTTATTTATCCGATATTACTTTTGGAACCAACAACGAATTTGGTTTCGATTATCTGCGCGACAATATGGCACGCAGCCCCGAAGACCTTGTTCAGCGCAAGCATAATTACGCCATTGTGGATGAGGTGGATAGTGTATTGATTGATGATGCACGTACTCCTTTAATCATTTCAGGTCCTACTCCTAAAGGGGATAATCAAGAGTTTGCACCACTGAAACCAAGAATAGAAAAATTAGTAAATGCTCAAAAGGCGTATGTAAACACAGCTTTAACTGAAGCCAAAAGATTATTTGCCGAAGGCAAAACAGGAGAAAAAGAAGGAGAAGGAGGAATGGCTATACTTCGTGCATACAGAGGATTGCCGAAAAATAAAGCAGTAATTAAATTTCTCAGCGAACCAGGAGTGAGAGTGGTGTTACAAAAAACAGAAAACTTTTATATGCAGGACCAATCGAGGGATATGCACAAAGTAGATGCTGAATTGTATTTTGTAATTGATGAAAAACATAACTCGATAGAACTATCAGAAAAAGGATTGGAGTTAATTTCTACTTCTTCCGAGGATGCTAAATTTTTTATGTTGCCTGATATTGGTAGTGAGATTGCAACACTTGAAAAATCAAGTCTTTCGTTGGAAGAAAAAGTAAAACAAAAAGAAGAATTGATTCGTGATTATTCCATAAAATCAGAAAGAGTACATACTATCAACCAGTTATTAAAGGCTTACACCTTGTTCGAGATTGATGTGGAGTATGTGATTATTGATGGAAAAATAAAAATTGTGGATGAGCAAACGGGTCGTATCATGGAAGGGCGGAGGTATTCCGATGGTTTGCATCAGGCAATTGAAGCGAAAGAAAATGTGAAAGTAGAAGACGCCACTCAAACGTATGCAACGGTTACGCTGCAAAATTACTTCCGTATGTATAGCAAACTGGCAGGTATGACGGGTACAGCCGAAACAGAAGCAGGAGAGTTTTGGAGTATTTATAAATTGGATGTGGTGGTTATTCCAACCAACCGCCCTATAGCTCGTATTGATTCGGAAGATTTGGTTTATAAAACAAAACGCGAAAAGTACAATGCAGTTATTGAAGAAGTAGGAAAATGTGTGGCAGCCGGACGACCGGTGTTGGTGGGAACTACATCGGTAGAGATTTCCGAATTACTAAGTAGAATGTTGAAGTTGCGTGGCATCAAACACAATGTGTTGAATGCAAAACAACATCAGCGCGAAGCCGAAATAGTGCAGGAAGCAGGACAGGCAGGAACAGTTACTATTGCAACAAACATGGCTGGTCGTGGTACAGATATTAAACTTGGACCAGGAGTGAAAGAAGCAGGCGGACTTGCAATTGTTGGTACAGAGCGTCACGAGTCAAGACGTGTTGACAGGCAGTTGCGTGGTCGTGCTGGTCGTCAGGGTGACCCCGGTTCTTCTCAGTTTTTCGCTTCGCTGGAAGATGATTTGATGCGGATGTTTGGTTCCGAGCGTATTGCTAAACTGATGGACCGGATGGGCATACAGGAGGGTGAAGTAATTCAGCATTCCATGATTACCAAGTCAATCGAGCGAGCACAAAAGAAAGTGGAAGAAAATAACTTTGGTACTCGTAAGCTTTTGATTGAGTATGATGATGTAATGAATTCCCAACGTGAAGTAATTTATAAAAAACGCAGACATGCCTTGTTTGGAGAGCGGTTGGCAATTGATATTGCAAATTCCATTTACGATACCTGCGAAACAATAGTAGGTGAATATCACGATGTAAAAGATTTTGAAGGGTACAACATGGAAGTGCTTCGGGTACTAGCCATCGAATCTCCGATTGATGAAGTTGAATTCGAAAAACTAAATGCTCAGGAAGTAACCGAGAAATTATATCATCAGGCAGAAACAATTTACACACATAAAAATGATTTTATTTGTACCAATACTTTTTCGGTTATAAAAGATATGTACGAAAATCCATCTAATCAGTACAAAGAGATTCTTGTGCCGTTAAGCGATGGAATAAAAACATTGCAGGTTGCAGTGAATATGAAACGGGCGGTGGAAACAAAGGGCCGTGAAGTTGTCTTGAATCTTGAAAAAGGAACTGCACTTTCCATGATTGATGATGCTTGGAAAGAACACTTGCGCGAAATGGATGAGTTGAAACAATCGGTGCAGAATGCTACTTATGAGCAGAAAGATCCATTATTGATTTATAAATTTGAATCGTTTGGTTTGTTTAAAAAAATGGTAAGTGAGGTGAACAAAGAAATAGTTTCCTTTTTGATGCGTGCTAATTTGCCGAACGAAACCAATCCACAGATTCAACAGGCTCGTCAACAAGCACCACAGCGTGCACCACAAACTCAAACGAATAAAAATGAAAGAGAAGGAGGAAACGAAGTGCCTGTGCAACAGGAACGACCAAAAACACAACCTGTACGCGTTGAGCAGAAGATTGGCAGAAACGACCCATGCCCTTGCGGTAGTGGTAAAAAGTATAAGAATTGTCATGGGAAATAATCTCTTTTTCGAAAGATAGTTTATCAAAAGACTCTTTACATTCTGTAAAGAGTCTTTTTGTTTTTCGATAAAACATGGAACCGGGATGCAGTCATAAATCAATAGGCAATTTTTTTAATAATAATAAAACTCCACTTCTGTTTAAATTTTCATATTTTTGCTTCTCGAAGATTACTTAGACACAAAAGGAGAACTTGTAAATATCTCAACTCATGAAAAAGTTCCTCATCTTATTTATTTTAATATCTGCAGTTTTCGCAACTGCATTTTCTCAATGCACCTTGCTGCCTAATGCAGTAGCAGGAATGACCTTGGTACATCAAAACACCAATTGTTTCAATAACAGTGGTGTTGCCTATAATCCTAATCTTGCATTGTACTATGCTGTAAGAGCAGGTAATACTACATTTCCACTCGAAACATGGACTTCCACAGGTGTTCCGCTTTTTCAAACCACTTCTGGGTTCGACTATAGAGGAATGTGGTGGAATCCGCTAACAAATCAACTAGAAGGTAATGGATATAGTAATTCAGGAACATGGGTTGCCGACCTTAACGGGAGCGGCTGGGCATTGAGTACAGGAGTGATTGCAGTTGCAGGAATGAATCAGCCGGATGCGCAAAGCTGCGGAGATTTTGACTGTGATGCAAACGAAGTTCTTTATTATTTCAATGGAATGATTTCGAGGTATTCAAGACCTACAGGTGCTTTTGTGAGTTCGTATGCTATTACTGGAACCCCTGTGGCACTTACCAATTTAAACTCGACAACATTAATGTACACCGGATGTCCCGGAAAAGAAATTGCTTTACTTGATTATGTGAACAAGGCTGTTTACGTTTATAATAAAGCAAACGGGGCTTATATGGGTACGAGCCAATTGCCTGCCTCAGCTGTTACCACTACATCATTCCGTACTTCCTGGGCTAATTGCAAAGTCTGGCTTTTCGACCTAACTACCTTCACTTGGTTTAGCTACCAGATATTCGATTCCTGTTCTCCTATGTGTTCCATCTGTCCTCCTGTTTTTACTTCTCAAAGTTTTTCTATTTGCAGTGGAGCAAGTATGCTTTTGGGTGGAGCATTACAAACCACTTCAGGAATCTATTACGACACACTCACCACTGTAAATGGCTGCGATAGTATTCTCACCAGCACACTAACTGTTGACCCGCTGCCTGTAATCGGTGTAAATTCTCCAACCATCTGTCCCGGACAAACAGCCAACCTTACTGCAAGTGGCGGAACAACATACACCTGGAGTGCTGGTGCAACTTCTACTGGAACTAATACTGCGGATGCAAGTCCCGTTAGCACTACAACTTATACCGTTACCGGAACCACATCCGGTTGCAGTGGTACTGCTGTTGCAACGGTTACTATCGCACCTTCGCTTTCAATAATAGTTAATTCGCCTTCCATTTGTGCTGGACAAACTGCAAATTTATCTGCAAGCGGTGCTACATCTTACTCCTGGAGCGCAGGTGCAACATCAACAGGAACCAATACAGCTGATGCTACTCCTGCCGTTACTACTACTTACACCGTTACCGGAACCACCGGAACCTGTACTGGAACTGCCGTGGCAACGGTAACTGTGAGTCCAAATCTCACAGTAACTGTTAACGCACCTTCCATTTGCACAGGTCAAACTGCTAATCTTACTGCTGGAGGTGGAACAACTTACACATGGAGTGCAGGCGCCACATCAACAGGAATAACCACTGCAACTGCTACTCCTTTAGTAACTACTTCTTATACTGTAACAGGAACTACGGGAACCTGCACCGGAACTGCTGTTTCAACAGTAACTGTAAATTCCAATCCTGTTGTATCTGTAAATTCTCCAACTATTTGTGCTGGGCAAACAGCAAATTTAACCGCAAGCGGAGCAACTACTTATACTTGGTCAATTGGAGCTACAAGTACCGGAGGCGTTAATGCCATTGCTTCTCCAGTAGCCACCAATACTTACACTGTTACAGGAACTACTTCTGGGTGTACAGGTACAGCAGTTTCAACAGTTACTGTAAATGCAGCACCAGTGGTAACTGTTAATTCAATTACTATTTGTTCGGGACTAATAGCTACACTTACTGCCAATGGTGCTACCAGCTATGTGTGGAGCGCAGGAGCTACTTCTACTGGTGTAAATACTGCCACAGCATCACCAACCACCACAACTGTTTATACCGTTACTGGAACCACAGCAGGATGTAGTGCCACAGCAAGTGCTACAGTAACCGTTAACATTTGTGTTCCTCCCATTGCTAATTTTTCGGCTTATCCGCTTACTATTTGTAACAGCGGCTGCGTTACTTACACTGATTTAAGTACTAATGCCCCAACCAATTGGCAGTGGCTGTTTCCGGGTGGTGTGCCTGCTAGTGCCAATGTACAAGGACCTGTAACGGTTTGTTATTCGGCTGTAGGGCAATATGGGGCAACTCTGATTGTGAGCAACAATCAAGGCTTGGATACCTTCTCGATACAAAATTATGTAAACATTGTGGCTCCTATTCCTGTCACTATTACAGGCGATTTGGTGGTAAACGCCTGTGAGCCGGCTCATTTGTTGGCCAACCCTCCTGGCAATTCCTATTTTTGGGGACCAAATAATAATCTATCGTGCAACACTTGCCAGCAAGCCACTGTTCTCCCTGTTGCTTCTACTCAATATTATTGCCAATATACCGATGTAAATGGTTGTTCATCGGCTGATACAGTAAGTGTGCAAGTAATTGAAAACTTTGTTTATTTTATGCCTACAGGCTTTTCGCCCAATGGTGACAAGATAAATGATGTGTTGTTTGTTAAAGGAATTGGAATTAGTTTTATTGAATTAAAAATTTATGACCGAGTAGGAGAAAAAGTTTTTGAAACTATCAATATACTTCAAGGTTGGGATGGCACCTACCTTGGAGTGCCGATGAATGATGGAGCTTTTGTATATACACTCAAAGTCACCTATTGCAATCAGCAGGAGGTGGAAGAACATGGAAGTTTGATGTTAGTTCGGTAATCTTTAATTAAGAAAATAATTTAATAGTTACCCTGATCCAAAAATTAAAAAACCCCTGCAATTTTGCAGGGGCTTTTTAGTTTTATACTTATAACGAGTTACTACACCTTTATCTCATCTTCATTTTTATTCAAAAAATGATATTCCATAAAGTTGTAAGACGAAACTGCTTTTACTTTTAAAGGTTTGCCATATTTCTTGCTCCATTTTCTGCGAAGAGAAGTAAATAATCCTCTAGTAATATATGCCTCCAAATAAGGATGCACACAAAGTGTTACACCTGTTTCGTTTTGTTCTTTTAATATGTAACGTACATTGTTTTCAATCTGGTCCATCAATAAAATACTTGCTTGAATCTCGCCTGTACCACCACAAGTTGGACATTTTTCTACAGTAACAATATTCATTTCGGGACGAACACGCTGACGGGTAATTTGTATCAATCCGAATTTCGATGGTGGTAGAATGTTGTGTTTGGCACGGTCTTTCGCCATTTCGTCCCTCATTTTTTCGAATAAAAGTTTACGGTTTTCGGCATTGTGCAAATCAATAAAATCCACCACAATGATTCCACCCATATCGCGTAACCGTAACTGACGAGCTACTTCCACAGCAGCTTCCAGGTTTATTTCAAAAGCGTTGGCTTCCTGATTTTTGTCTGACTTTGCACGGTTACCACTATTTACATCTATCACATGCATCGCTTCGGTATGCTCCACAATAAGATAGCCACCAGATTTCATAGTCACTGTTTTTCCAAACAATGCTTTCATTTGTCGCTCTACTCCAAAATTATCGAAAATAGGAACAGTGCCTTTGTATAGCTTCAGAATTTTTTCTTTGTCCGGAGCAATGGTTTGCAAATACGTTTTTATTTCTTCATACAATTTAACATCATTAATATGTATGCTGTTAAAACTTGCATTGAGCAAATCGCGAAGAATAGCAGACGTTCTGTCAATCTCTCCCAACACCTTTTGAGGGGGTTGAGCAGTGCGCAATGCCTGATAACAAATTTCCCATTTACCTATCAAATCATTTAAATCGGCATCCAAATCGGCAACCGATTTTCCTTCTGCAACGGTACGAATAATTACACCAAAGTTTTTTGGTTTAATACTCGCCAACAATCTTTTTAAACGTGTTTTTTCTTCAGTAGTTTTTATTTTCTGAGAAACAGAAATTTTATCAGAGAATGGAATAAGAACAATATATCTTCCGGCTAAAGAAATTTCGGTAGTAATTCTCGGACCTTTTGTAGAGATAGGCTCCTTGGCAATTTGAATCAGAATTTGTTGATTGGCACTGATGATAGTTCCTATTTTGCCATCTTTCGGAATATCATTTTCCAGCTTAAAGTACATTAAGTTGGAGGTAGTTTGCTTATCCGTTTGCACCATTTTGGTGTATTTGCAAAAGGAATTTGCCTGAGGACCTAAGTCCAAATAATGCAAAAATGCATCTTTTTCGTATCCTACGTCCACAAAGGCGGCATTCAAACCGGGCATTACTTTTTTTACCCGTCCAAGATAGATGTCGCCAACCGTATAGTTATTGTTGCTTCGTTCACGATTAAGTTCAACTAACCGTTTATCATTCAGTAATGCAATAACAACTTCGGAGGGAGTGGAATCAATGATTAATTCGTTGTTCACTCTTAAAGTTTTAAATAAGTACAATTATCCCACCTCGCGCTTTCGGAGAATGCAAAATAATTGCTTGATTGTTTCGGGCTGTTTCAAAAATTAGAATTTTTGAAACTGCCCTTGTTAATAAGTTTAATTTCGGTTACCCGAAAAGAAGACAATTAGATGTGCGCAGATAAACAGAATGGAATTTTCCACCCTGTTTTAGATGTTGCTGCACAGATAAATAATCCCGTTAAGGAATTATTTTTTCTTATGTCTGTTTTTTCTCAAACGTTTTTTACGTTTGTGAGTCGCCATTTTATGACGTTTTCTTTTTTTACCGCTTGGCATTTTTTGTAATTATAAATTATGAATTATGAATGTTCGTTTAACTTTGGACTTTGGACTTTTCAACTTTGAACTAATTGCCTATTCCCTTTTCAACTTATTAATATACTCCTGAACTTCTGTTTTCACGGTCACATCATCCGTTTTAGAAAGGTACATTTCCAGAGTTTGAATAGCTTTTGCTTTATCTCCCTTTTGCTGATAAGCATCTGCCAAGTGCAAATAGGCTTCAACAAAATCGGGTTGAATGACTAATACTTTTTCGAAACGTTTTATGGCTCTGTCCCATTGCCCTGATTTTTCAGAGAAGAAAGCGAAGTTTAATTGCAGATTTACATTGTTCGAATCTGTTTTTTCCACTTCCCGTAACATCCCTATTCCTTTCATTGGCTCCGGACTGCCTTCTACATAACAAGCTCCAAGGTTAATCTTTGCTTCTATGTTTTTAGGATTCAGTTCCAATGTTTTTTCAAAACATTCCATCGCTTTGCTATACAACAAAGGTTTGTCGGCTTCTTTTGCAAATCGGGTAGAGGCATAATACCTGTTTCCTGCTTCGCTCCAGTTCTTTTCGTTTGGCGATGCCTTTGCTGCCAACTCCATATAATAAGCCGCCACTGTTGGTTGTCGCAAACTATCCCATAGGTTAATGATATTTTCAAAAGCTTTCTTTTTATCAGCCGAAGTTTTTGTTGCTTCTTCTAATTTGTCCATTTCCTTTTTCTGAGAAACAGTTAACAATGCTTTTGCACTCTCCACCATGGTCAACATTCCTGTACCATTTGGTCCCGGATGTTCCGATGTTTTTACTTCTTCCTTTTTAGGAATGGTAGTGTTTGCAAATAATAAAAGAACGATTAATACTATACAGCCTGCAATTACTACTATTTGCGTTTTAGTTACAGACTTCATTTTATGTAGGATTTTTAGATTTAGGATTTTAAATCCTAAATCCTAAATCCTTAATTATTTACTCCCTTTCTTAGCTGCTTTTACTGTTTTCTTTACTTTGTCAGCAAATTCTTTAGCTGGTTTGTAAGTCGGAAAATAATGAGCAGGAATAATTACCGAAGTGTTTTTCGAAATATTTCTTCCTGTTTTTTCTGCACGTTTTTTAACAATAAAGGTTCCGAAACCTCTCAAATAAACGTTTTCTCCGTCCATCATACTTTCTTTCACAGCTTTCATAAAAGCCTCTACGCTTGCCTGAACGGCTACTTTTTCAATACCTGTTTTTTTTGCAATGTCGTTAACGATTTGTGCTTTTGTCATACTCTTTTAAATTGTTTAAAATCAAATAATTAATTACCTTTTTTTTTATTTGGGGTGCAAATATAGTATTTTATCAGATATGGGGAACTTTTTAATTGGTTTTTTGGTTTTTCTACATTTCTAATAAAATAGTTAACCTCAAAGCTCAAAAGAAAAAATGCACAAAACACACAAAAATTTTTCTCTTAGAACTTTGCGTAATAACTTTGTGTGTTTTGTAGTTAAATAATAAACAAAAAAAGTCCCCCCCCCCATTTCGAAGGGCTTTTTTATTCCTAATTATCTTCCTGTTCACCACATTTTTATTTTCATCTTGAATTCTTACAAAATAAATTACTTTGGCAAAACCAGTCATATCAATTTCCACCTCCTAGCTCCCTCCTTGAAGGGAAGGAAGGGGGAACAACACACATTCCCTAAGCACATCCATTATTTTTATCATTGTAGGCTTTTGCTCTTCTGAAAACGAAATCGTTGTTTGAGATTTGAAAGGATTTGGAGAAATAGTGTTAGCCCTTCTGCAAAATTATTTGCATAAGCCAATAAACCGGAAGTACACGTATTGTCCGTTTATATTTCTTACATTGTGGTGACAATGCAATTGTAATCGCCTCTTACATGTCTAAGTTTTTAAAATTTCAGTTTAATATTAGTATCCATAATGTTTTATTGAGAAAACTCAATTTTTTTTCTAGAATTTATTTATAGTCAATCCGAAGAACTTTTGAGATATCATCCTATGACATATATCATGTTTTATTAGGTCGCAATGGCGTTAACTTTGTACTCAAATAAAACTATGAATTCAGTTAAAGTTTTATAAAAGTTGAAAAAAATACTACTCATACTTATCTTATCTTCTTATCTGTTTTCTGTCGCAGATATGGATGAACTACTCAAAATAAAATGTGTGGTGGAGCACTATCGTGCGCATAAAAAAATTGATCATTCAATTTCTTTTGTCAATTTTCTGCTTATACATTACAATAATAAGGATGGTGGCAAGAAAGATAGTGAACATAATCAATTGCCATTTAAGTCACACAAATCTATTTTTGCAACAAACACTTTTACTTTATTTTTGCCAACTAAAGAAATTAGCAATTGTTTAATACCTGCTATTCCTCCTAAAAACAATATCAACATAGAACAAAACTCTTTTCTTATTGCCAATTACCATACTCTTATTTGGCATCCTCCCCAGTTTTCATAACTGTTAAATCATTTATTTTTTGTTAACGTGTTTTGAAATTTCTATTGAAGTTTTATGTACACATGCAATCAGAAGTTCTCTGATTAATTAGCACTGCAATAAAAAATATAATTGGTTTTCACTCACTGAGAATTCTAATTTCAATTTAATTGTTTTAAAACAAAAAAAATTAAAACTATGAACACAACACATATTCATTTATTTTTAAACCACCTTCCGATTATCGGATCAATTTTGGGTGGATTAGTATTAGCTCATGCACTTTGGACAAAAAGTGAAATGACTAAAATAGCAGCCTACAACTTGTTAATAATATCCTCTGTCGGGGCAGTTATTACTTACTTAACAGGCGAAGAAGCCGAAGAGTCAATTGAAAACATACAGGGTATTTCCAAACAACTTATTGAACAACATGAAGAGTTTGCTTTGTTTGCTTTAATTGCTTTAATCATACTTGGAGTGGCTTCTCTTCTTGGACTAATTATTACCATTCGCAAATCTTCCTGGTCAAAAACCATAGCAACAATTACTTTATTTATTTCTCTTATCAGTTTTGGGTTGATTGCCAAAACCGGATACATGGGCGGACAAATAAGGCATACTGAACTTAATGGAAATACCACTATGCAGGACCAAGGTGGAACAACTGAAAATGACGAAGACTAAAGGATAACAGAAATTTAAAAACAAATAAAAATGAAAAATAAATTATTAAACAAACTAAAAAAAGGAGTTTCCAAAATTGCTTTTGGAATGCTTATGATTACTATGTTTTATTCATCAAATTCTTTTTCCCAAACATGGTCAGATGTTGGAGGAGGAATGTGCGATTGGGTAAATGCATCTGTAGTTTACAATGGTGAACTGGTCGTGGGCGGCAGATTTACTTGTGCAGGAGGTGTTCCTGCCAACTACATTGCAAAATGGAATGGTACTTCGTGGAGTGCTTTGGGCACCGGCATGGACGGGTGGGTAAATGCACTAACCGTATATAATGGCGAATTGATTGCAGGTGGTCAATTTGTAAATGCAGGAGGTGTACTTGTAAATAACATTGCCCGTTGGGACGGAACAACATGGACAGATGTTTCGGGTGGCACCAATAGTATTGTTGCTGCGCTAACTGTTTATAATAACCAACTGATTGCCGGAGGCTATTTTACAGATGCGGAAGGCGTTCCTGTAAATTACATTGGCGCATGGGACCAAGCCGGTTGGACAACACTTGGAACTGGAATGAGCAGTCAAGTGATGGCATTGGATGTGTATGCTGGTGATTTAATTGCTGCTGGTTTTTTTACCACTGCCGGTGGAAATGTAGCCGACCATATTGCAAAATGGAATGGTACATCATGGTCACAAGTGGGCAGTGGAATACCTTGGATAACCTATTCAATAACCAATTTTAATGCACACCTGATTGCAGGCGGATTATTTTCAAGTGCTGGTGGAGTAACTGCCAATAGTGTTGCTCAATGGGATGGCACTTCATGGTTGCCATTGGGAACCGGTATGGGTGCTACAGCAGTTGGGTATAATTATGTTTTTGCTCTAGCCGAATACAACGGCAGTTTATATGCAGGAGGAATGTATGAAACGGCTGGCGGTGTAACCGCTAATGGTATTGCCAAATGGGATGGTACAGCATGGTCAGATTTGCAAGGTGGCACCTGGTATGGAGGTTCCAATGCGTATGGTGTCAATACATTAACCGTTTACAATGGTGACTTATATGCCGGAGGTTTATTTACTTCTGCAGGTACTACAAGTGTTGCTCATCTTGCCAAATGGAATGAACCTCCTGTTGGTATTTTAAAACAAACGAATGACAATACGATCAGCGTATTTCCCAATCCAACCAATGACAATACTAACCTAAAAATAAGTTCATCTCTAGTTGGTTTAGTATATTCAATTGTAGACATTACTGGAAGAATGGTAATATCCGGTAAACTAGCAGGAGAAATTACAGTTCTTAATCTTCAAAGTCTATGCAATGGGATGTATGTTTTGAAAGTGGGCGAACAGGGTTTGATAAATTTAAAAATCACTAAACAATAAATTATATAATTCTTAATATCTGATAAATCAAAAATGAAAACCCGGAAATTTAAAATCATATTGTTCTTAATTGCTTTCTTCTTTTATTTAATTGTAACAAAAGCAAATAATGTAAACCTGTCCAACGTTTCAATAACTGGGCAGAATGTAGCTTCTCATTTTACAATGATTCAGGCCGACATCAGCTGGGACAACTCCTGGCGAACCAGCACACTTGAAAATAACTGGGATGCTATTTGGTTATTTGCAAAATACAGATTAAAATATACCAATGTATGGCATCATGTAACCTTTAACACTGGAGGTCATACAGCCCCTTCAGGCTCTGTAATTACTGCTCCAACTGATGGAAAAGGTGTGTTTATTTATAAAAGTAGTAATGGAATCGGAACCAATACCTGGGCAGGTGCACAACTGAGGTGGAATTATGGTGTAGACGGACTTCTTGACACTAACCTTGTCGAAGTTTGCTTGTATGCTATCGAAATGGTTTACATTCCGCAAGGTTCCTTTTATTTGGGTGATGGCTCTACAGGAGTATTGCAGGCACAGTTTGCAGCAGATGTAAGTGGTGTTCCTTTTTTACTTAGTTCCGAAGCAGCCATAACCCTTGGTGGAGGCAGTTCAGGTAGTTTAGGAAACACCAATCTGGATGGAATGGACAATGCAGGACTAGACGATTTTGATGATGTAGCGTTTATGTCGCTTCCACTTTCTTTCCCAAAAGGATTTAATGCTTTTTACATGATGAAATATGAAATAACTCAAGAACAATATGTAGAGTTTTTGAACAAACTTACCTATACCCAACAAGTTTCCCGAACTGCTGTGGCCCCCAATTCGGCAATCGGAACAGGTGCTCTTAGCAATACAAAAAGAAATGGTATCGACATTTTTACTCCCGGAATTAATGCAACCACTCCTGCTGTATATGCTTGTAATTATAACGGCAATGGAATGTATAACGAAGCTGGTGATGGACATAACATACCTTGCAATTTTTTAAGTTGGGCTGATTTAGCAGCTTATTTGGACTGGGCAGGCTTACGACCGTTTACCGAATTTGAGTACGAAAAAACATGTAGAGGAATAAACATTACTCCCGTTCCCGATGAGTATGCCTGGGGCAATACCACAATTGCAGGAGCAAGTGGCATTTCAAATGCAGGTTTTACAAACGAATTAGCCAGCAATGCCTCTGGAAATGTTGTATATAGCGACACCTCAGGAGTTCAGGGTCCTTTGCGGGTAGGTTGTTTTGCAAAAAGCACAACCAACAGACAAACTTCAGGGGCAACTTATTATGGAATAATGGAAATGAGTGGAAACGTTTGGGAGAAAGCCGTTACTGCAGCCAATCCTACAGGCCGGGCTTTTACAGGGTTGCAGGGTGATGGTGTATTGAGCGCAGCAGGAAATGCTAACACAGCCAACTGGCCTCCAAGCAATGCTGTAGGTAGTGGTTTAAGAGGGGGAGGTTACGAAGTAAACTCTGTATCGTTGCGTATTTCTGCCCGCGAATTTGCAGGATGGGCTGATCCGATTCGCCTCAGAACCTATGGAGGCAGAGGTGCGCGAACAGCTCCGTAATATTTTTAATAACCATATAAATTAATAAAATGAAAATAAATTATACTTCCCGAAAACGCAAAACGAAATGGTTTTTTAGTACTGTTTCTCTTCTTGTAATTTTACACAGTTCGTTTGCGCAAAACAATGCCATATTTAAAGGTGGAAATGCCGATGGCTTTTCTATAAGCTGCGTGGGCTCTGCCCAAGCCGAGGTCCCATTACCGGTTAGTTTGGTTTCGTTTACCTCCATTTGCAACAATAAAAATGTAACTTTTTATTGGTCCACAGCTTCCGAAACTAACAATGATTATTTTTTAATACAATCTACCACCGACCTGGTAAATTGGGTTACCATTCAAAAAATAAATGGTGCCGGAAATTCTACCTCACTGTTAAACTATTCTTTTTCTTACAGTAAAGAAACAAATGCAATTTATTATTACCGGCTCAAACAAGTTGATTTTAATGGCGATTATAAATACTCTGCAATTATTAATGATGGCAATTGCAAACCAATAGAAAACGAAATCGTATTATTTCCTAACCCATCTTCCGGAATTTTTAACCTGCAAATTAATAACACAACCGGTAAAGTACTTTCCATTGATATATATAATGTATTAGGTGAAAAAATGTATCACTCCGAAAATCCACCACCATCTTATTTTGATTTTTCTGATTACAACAGTGGAAATTACCTCCTGGTAATTAGTTTCGAAAACAAAACGATTAAAACAATGATGGCAATAAAAAAATAGAAACAAAAAAAGCCCCCCGTTTCCGAAGAACTTTTTTGTGTGTTAGCAATTCCCCTCTCGAGAGGGGTCGGGGTGTGTTATTGAATTATTATTTTTCTGTTCACCACCTTTTTATTTTCTGTTGCTGAGCCTGTCGAAGTATCTTCTATTCTTACAAAATAAATTCCCTTTGCAACATCACTCATATCAAGGATTAGTTGTTTGTTATTGGTTGTTAGTTGTTGGATACATTCCCCAAGCAGGTTCATTATTTTTATGGTGTGTTGGTTGCCTGTACCGTTAGTACGTGATTCTTCTGAAAAAGAAATAGTTGTTTGAGAAGTGAAGGGATTAGGATAAATAATAATTTTAGTTTCATTTTGCTCGACATTTGGAGAATTAACCGTTAAATTATTTTGCACATTAATGGTAAAGCCGACTGTTCTATATATATTACCTAAATAATCTTTACCAATAATATGACAATATTCGCAGGAGTCACCGTTGGCAGTATATATTTTTAAACATACGTTATAAACTGTATCCACAGTATATATATGTGAAGGAGTAGCAAGTGTTGAGGTGGTACCATCACCAAAATCCCACAGATATGCAACAGCCAAAAATGAGGTCATTGGATTTACGGTTAATGTAAAATTATTTGAAATGCTATCGTAAGATGTTTGATAGTAAGCAATACAACTATTGTCAAGTTTGGCAATAAACGCATCGGAAAAATTGCCCGGGCAGGTTATTGTAGTGGAACCAAAAGTAAGTGAAGTACTAATATAATTTCCGGTAACATATATATTACTTAAAGCATCTACAGCAACAGATGCTCCTGCATCAATAGCACTGCCTCCTGCGGTTTTCACCCACTGCTCTGTTCCTGCTGTATCGTATTTCACAATGAGTATATCATTAGTTATTCCAAGATTTAAAGTATCCAAACCTAAAATGATTGTACCTAAAGCCGCGCCTGCTACATATATCCCCGAAGGGGCAGCAACCAAAGAACTTCCACTCATCTCCCCAACTCCGGTTTTTGCCCAAAGAACGTTTCCTAATGTGTCGTATTTTACTAAAAATAGATTACTTCCTCCAGTATTCATCAATGTGAAAGAACCAAAAGTGATGGAAGAACTCTGATAACTCCCGGTGACATATATTCCCGAAGCGTCTATTGTTATTGAACTACCATTATCAGCGAGACTCCCTCCAGCATTTTTTGCCCACATATATGTTCCGTTTGCATCAAATTTAGCAATAAAATAATCATACCCTCCAGCATTGCTAAGGGTATCCGAATCGAAACCAATCGGGTCAAATTGATATAATCCTGTTATATAAATACTACCCGTTGCATCTGCTGCAATAGAATAGGGGAAATCATTTCCTGCCCCACCTGCACGTCTTGCCCAAAGAACGCTGCCAGATGAACTGTATTTCACGATGTATATGTCATGGGTTCCTATAAGATTAAGCAATATATTGGTGCCGAATATGACACTATCACTCACAAAACTTCCTGCTGCAAATACATTACCGGCTCCGTCTGTAGTAACCGAAAATCCAAAAGAACCATCGAAAGAAATCCCCTGAGGACTATCTGCCCATAACACAGTACCGTTCGTATCATATTTGACTATGAAACTATTTCGGAAAGTATTTGTAAATGTGCTGGTACCAAATGTAATCGAAGTGCTTTCATAGGCTCCCGTTACATATACTCCCGAAGCATCGCAGGCAACAGAATATACATACTCATTACTGTTCCCTCCCTCTCTTTTAGCCCAAACTACATTGCCAGCTTGGTCATATTTTACTAAATACATATCATAGGTATTACCAGTATTATCAGCATTAGTTAAAGTGGTGGAGCCAAAAACAATGGTTGGACTTTTGAAATATCCCAATGCATATACATTTCCGGAAGCATCAGTTGTAATGGAACTACCTAAATCCGCCCTTATACCACCTGCTTTCTTAGCCCATTCCCAATTAGGTGTTTGAGAAAAACAGTTTGCTATTAATAATAAAGCACCTGCAATTAATATTATTTTTTTCATTTAATTTGGAGATAAATGATTTGAATTATCAAAAGTAAGTGTTTATTGTTACAAAACAAGTTTATTTATTTAAACAAAAAAAGCCCCCCGTTTCCGAGGAGCTTTTGCATTACTAATTCTTAATTCTTAATTATTTTCCTGTTCACCACTTTTTTGTTTTCTGTTACTGAGCCTGCCGAAGTATCTTCTATTCTTACAAAATAAATTCCTTTGGCAACATTACTCATATCAAGGATTAGTTGTTTGTTGTTAGTTGTTAGTTGTTGGATACATTCCCCAACCAGGTTCATTATTTTAATGGTGTGTTGGCTGCCTGTACCGTTATTGCGGAATTCCTCTGAAAAAGAAATAGTTGTTTGGGATGTGAAAGGATTTGGAGCAATGGTTATAGTTTCCTCTTTTGTTTTATTATTTATTCCTACAAAAATTCCTCCCGGTGGATATACATTCACATGTATAATTGGGGTTTGAGGCATCATCAAATAGTATGAAGAACAATAGGTATTGGTACATCCTACACTATCAGTAATGGTAAGACATATATTATAAAACCCTGAGGTAGCATAAGTATGACTTGGATAAGCGGTAGAATCATAAGTACCATCTCCCCAGCTCCATAAATACGTTAATGGCATTGCACCTGACGCCATATTAATGGCTATGTAATTTTGAGGAATCGTGTCGGCATAAAAACTAAAATGCGCGGAACAATTACCAATATTAATAGTTGCTGAATCGCACGCTGTGCATCCATTTGCATCAGTTACACATACTCCATAAGTACCAAACCCTAATGCTGAAGCAGAAGCAGTTGTTTGCATAGGTATGGTGTACCATGTATAATTATAAGGTACTGAACCACCACTTGGGATAGCCATAGCTGTACCATCATTACAGGAACTACAAGTGGCATTTGTTGAAGTTGTAGTTACATAAAATCCTGTACAGTTAGTAGAATCAACAAATACAGAATCGCAGGTGGAACAACCATTGGCATCGGTTACGCATACGGTGTACATTCCTGATGGAAGTCCTGTGGCGGTTTGAGTGGTTTGCATGGGTATGGTGTACCATGTATAGGTATAAGGAGGCATTCCGTTTATTATAGTTGCTGCTGCCGAACCATTGGGACAGGAGGCACAGGTTGCATTGGTTACAGTGGATGTTATATGAAGATTGCAACCCGTGAGGTAACAACTCACCGTATCCAAAGGCATAAAATTTATCAAACCATAAATTACATTATCATATCCATCATGTATAACTGCCGAAGTGGAAGCAGAATCTGTTGTACACCAGTAATTATTCGGAAAGCTTAAATTAGGTACACCTGTGTAAGACAAGCCATAATTGGTATTGTTACAAATTTTATTACAATAAATAGTTGCATTGTAATACGCTACAATTATCCCTGTACCATTATTTTCGATAGTACACATTATTATAGTATTCTGGGTAGCCTGAGAAATAATACCTGTGGTATTATAATTAACATGACAATTAATTATTGAATCACCACTACTTAACTTCGCACCCCAAACGACATTAGAATCAATAGTACAATTTTTTATCCGATTGTAACTTCCGCCAAGTGGAGTTAATCCATTTTGATTGTTATTAATAATACAGCTATAGATTTTACAATTCTGGGCGTAATATATTGCGGTGGTGTTTGAACGGAAAGTGCAATTTAAAAATGTAGAATGAAAAGAGTTTGTTATCCCTAAAGCATTATTTGAAAAATTGCAATAGTTAACAACAATACTATTGTTTCCTGAAAAGTCAAAACCACAGGTAAAATTATTGTTGAAACTATTCGAATCAATAACAACATAACCTCCATTTACGCCAAATAAACCCGTATTATTATTATTGAAATTTGAATTTTTTATAATTAAAGTATCGGCAACACCATTATAGTTGTTGTTAAGTCCATTGGTGGCATATCTGAAATTACAACAATTGAATACGTGAGCATTGCTAAAGGCAGTTCCGGTATTCCTTACACCTCCCCAAATGCCATGCACAGGCACACCAGAATTGCTTGTAAAAGTTATCGAATCAACACTAGTTCCTTGTGCAATAATATTGGCATCCCTTATCTCCAGATAAATATTATTATCAAATTTAACAACAACTCCCGGTTCTATAGTAAGTGTTACTCCGGGAAATACAACCAAAGTATCCGTTACTATATATGGACTATTGGCTAATGTCCAGGTGGTGTTTACATAAATACCTCCACTAACATTGGTGGCAAATGTTGAATACGATAGCATAGTAAGTGTTACAACTACTGCGAGAATAATTATTATTTTTTTCATGGTATGGAGGTTTTAATTAAGTGTAAAATTATACTTTTATTTCCAACAAAAAAATTAACCACAAAGCACACAAAGAAAAAAATACACAGAGGTCACAAAGTTTTTCTCTGCGTACTTTGTGTAATAACTCTGTGTACTTTGTGGTTAAATAAATGTGGTTAAATAATAAACAAAAAAAAGCCCCCCGTTTCCGAAGAGCTTTTTTTATTCATAACTCATCATTCATAATTCTTTTATTCCGGAGTGATAGGTCGTGAAACCACCCAAACTCCTGTTCCTTCTTTGGTAGTTATTCGTCTGCGAAACAAGGTAATTACTCCAAGCTCCATGCCTGATGCAATTCTGCTGGCAGAAATAGTAATGAGCAATCGAGTCCATGTTCTACCATCATCTTTCGAATATTCCCATTCGTAAGCAGCCGGAACTAATTTACCATCTTTGCGGGCAGCTAACGAAATTAGTTTGATACTTCCCGATTCACTGGTTTGTTTTACTGCAAATGCAGGTTTGCGAATGGTACCTGAACCAACAGGTTCCATCAGCGCTGCATCAATGATAGAAAGGGCTTGAGGCTGATTTAAAAATACGATGTCGTTTACAAAATTCAACGCTAGTTTAAGGGTAATGTTTAAATTAGCCATAGCAGTTACTTTCAGAGCTTCGCCACCCGGCAATTCATTTTCAATAGCATCCAGTGCAGTATCCAGCGCAATGTTTTCGTTAGCCCATATCGTTAGTCGGCTAAAGGCTGGAGTAAAAAAGCCTAACGTGTTTGTAAAAATAGCCGCCTGCATGTTAAACGATTTGCGATAAAACTCTTCGTCATTTGTAGGCATTGCCAGTTTAGCTTTAATAATTCTTGCAGATACCGCCAGCATAATCATGATGTTTCGATTTCTGCCGTGTTTCATCATCAGCGCATTGTGTGCATAGTGTTTTTTCCCTTCAGCACTGCTGATGTTACTTATTTTTTTTGATTCACTCTTCACCAGTCTGCGCTCTTTAGCGGTCAGTTTCTGATTGTTTACACTGTTTAACGTAAACTCATTAGCGGCTATTTTCTGGTTAGAAATAAATGCTCCGCCTTTTGCAACTCTCGCTGCTTTTCCGGGATTCATAAAATCCCCAACCAAAACCTTTTTAGGTTTCAATTGTTTTTTTGATAAACTGATTTTGTTTTTCATTTTGATTTTGTTTTTTTGGTTAATAATTAATTTAATTGTTGGCACTAAAAACTCTTTATTTACTACACTGCCTCTACTTATAACTATACTGCCTCTAGTAACAACTATACTGCCTCTAGTAACAACTACACTGCCTCTAGTAACAACTACACTGCCTCTAGTAACAACTATACTGCCTCTAGTAACAACTACACTGCCTCTAGTAACAACTACACTGCCTCTAGTAACAACTATACTGCCTCTAGTTACAACTACACTGCCTCTAGTTATAAGTACACTACAAATAGTTGTTTTTTGAAAACTAATAAGTGTTTGCTCCACTTACTTTCCTTTATTAAAGCATCTTATCGAAGGTTTACTAAACTATGTCAAAGAACTGGGATTGAAAAAATGCTTTATTTGTACTGCTAAGGTATCGGGAAATTAGAGGTGAAGAATTAAAAATTCTCCCATTTGGGAGAAAACAGCAAACTATTTTTATGGGGTTTTTGTTGCCTTGTTTTTTATGTTGTTTTTTGAAATATCAAGTAAAAACATTTTTTCTATATCGTAAAAATCACTGTCTTCCTTCGGAAAATTGGCTTTAAACCATTTCAATTTCTCATCGCTTTCCAGATGTTCAATATTCAATAGCCAGTTTTGATGAGCATTGCACGAATCAGTAAGCATATTTCTACCTATAAGGTCAAATAAAGGCAAGGTGCGACACAGGTCATTAAAATCAGTTTCCGAAATGGTAAGCAATGTGCTTTCTTTTCTTGAATAAATACCGAATCTGGAAACATTATTTTTACCAAAACTATTGCAATCAATCACCACATTATTAAACCCCTCAAAATACATTGCTCTTATTTTATTTTCTTCTCTTGCCTTTGCCGAAGTTGATTTTAATACACCTGAAAAAAGAATTCCAATAGTTCGGCTCACTGTGTTTTGCAAAATAAATGGCTCTTTGTTTTTTAAATGCTGACAATTAAATTTGCTTGTAATTAATTTCATATCGGCACACGAAATATTTTTCCCTTCGGGGAAGGAAATAAATTGGTCACTTAAAAAATGGGCATGTGGAGGCAACAACATGATTCTACTTTTTAAATTTCCGGTAACGCCTCACCCCTTTATCCCCTCTCCGAAGGAGAGGGGTAGAACCCGAAAAATACATAATACTTCAGTAAGCGGCTCCCTTCCCCTTTTTTCAAGGGGAAGGGTCGGGGATGAGGTCTTACCGAAAAAAAATTAAAACTTTAAACGAATTAAAATAGTAGAGGTGTAGTCAAATCAAATAAGGGTTTAGTGTTAAACATAAAAAAATTAGTTGGTAAATAAGAGTAGATTTTATTCATGTAATTTTATGTTTAGTTTGATTTGTGAGAACAAAAATAAAAAGAAAAACACAAATGTGCAAATGTAAAGAGGGAATAAATTAATTTGGAGTACCAATTTTGGTACCCCAAAACGAATAAAAATTTTTCCCGCAGTCGCGAGTGTTTTTCACCATAAGTGTTCGAAACCTTGTTTACTTTAAAACTCCAAAGGAGTTAAATGTGAATAGCCCCCAATGAAATTGGGGGAAACAACACAAATTCAGCATCACAACTCTGAAAGAGTTGAATGTTAAATGTTCAACTCTTTCAGAGTTGTGGTTTGCTTTAACCGTCCATTTCCCCCAGTTTCACTGGGGGCTATTCAAATTAAATCCTTTCAGGATTTGTAAACGAAAAAATGTCTGTCACTTTCTTTTTTCATTATCAAATTAATATCCTTACATTCGTACTATCAAAAAACAAGACATGATAAAGAAAATAATTTTTGTATTGATGATGATGGGGCAGGTGGTTTGTGTGGGGCAGGCAGGGAATTGGGTGTGGGCAAGGCAGGCTGGAGGAACCCATGCTCAAGAAGGTTATAGTTGTGCAACGGATGCAGCAGGAAATGTTTATGCAACTGGGTATTTTGAAGACTCAACAATTACATTTGGCACAATTACTTTACATTCAAATGGGAGTATAGGTAATCAGGAAATGTTTTTAGTGAAATATTCACCAACAGGTATTGTAGAATGGGCAATAAGCGCAGCTGGAAGTTGCATTTCAACCGGAACGTCAGTAGCTACCGATTTATTTGGAAATGTTTATTTAACCGGGTCTTTTCAAGGAACGTTTATTTTGGGCTCTTATACATTAACATGTCTGAGTTATCAGGATGTTTATATTGCTAAATTTTCCTCTACAGGTACAGTGCTTTGGGCACAATGCGGAATGGGCAGCTATTCTTCATACGGTTATTCGGTTGCAACTGATCCTTCAGGCAATGCAATCTTAGTAGGAATTTATCAAGGCGCTACTATTAATTTTGGAACCTATACATTGACTCTTTCGGGTGGCATTGTAGATGTATTTACTGTTTCTTATTCACCTTCAGGAGTAGTGCAATGGGCTAAAACAGCAGGAGGAATTGGAGGTTGCCAAATTGCTGATGTGGCTACAGATGCCTCGGGTAATATTTATATTTCAGGAAGTTTTGAAAGCCCGTATGTTACTTTTGATACTGATACCTTAACTTCTGCTGGGTCTTCTGACATTTATATTGTTAAATATTCTTCAACAGGAACTGTAATATGGGCTAAAAGAGCAGGAGGAACAAGTTGGGATGGTGGTGCCTCAGTCATCACGGATTATACAGGTAATATTTATGTAACAGGTTGTTTTATTAGCCCAACAATTTCTTTTGGTGTAAATACCTTTGTTAACCAAGGGGCTGGACAAGCTGATGTTTTTATTACAAAGTATTCAGCGGCAGGAAATGTTGTGGTTGCTAAAAGTGCAGGTAGCAGTTTTCCGGTCGTTGGCTATAGCCTTGCTTCAAGTGTCACGGGTACAAACAATGCTATTGGAATATATTTAACCGGAAGCTTCTATGGTCCTTCTATAATTTTTGATACAGATACTTTAATACATCAGCCATTAACTTTTGACCCAATGTTTATTGTAAAGTATGACGAAAACCTTAATGTAATTTGCGCAACATTTTTAGAAAGCGGAGGAGATGATAACAATGCAATTGCTACTGATAATTTTGGAAACGCTTATATAGCTGGAGATTTTGCTGTTAATCCATTCATTGTAGGAACTGACTCTTTTACCCTTACAGGAACAGAATTATTTTTCGTAGCAAAATATAATTGCAGTGGCACAACTGTAAGTAATTCCGAAATCCGAAATCCAAACTTCGAAATTACTATTTACCCCAACCCCGCCACCAATAACCTAACCATTACCTTTGCAGAACCACAAAAAAACACTACCATAAAAATACTAAACCTACTTGGGGAAACAGTGAACAGTGAACAGTTAATAGTGAACAGTAAAAGTGCAACTATAGATGTAAGTGATGTTGCACAAGGAATGTATTTTGTGCAGATAACAGATGAAACAAAAAACAGCATCACTAAAAAAATAATAGTGCAATAAAAATCGGCAAACTATTATCTAACCAACGTAACCTTTCCAATCTTGGTCATCTTGGCTTTTCCGTTACTGTCGTTCCAAACGAAGTTAAACTGGTAAGTATAAACACCTTCTTCGGCAGGTGTTACAGGATTAATGGTTGAACCATCCCAACCAATTAAAATATCAGTGGAATAAAAAACCAATTCTCCCCAGCGGTTATAAATACTCATCTCAAAATTTTCTTTGTAAATACCAATCCCTTTCAAACAAAAAACATCATTTGTTCCATCTTCATTTGGCGTAAACGAATTAGGAATATAATAAGTTGACAAAGAGTTAATTTGTATAATCTTTGAAATTGAATCAGAACACAAGCCATTAGATACTGTTAACGTAACTGTATAAATGCCTTGACCGGGAAAAGTATAATCAGGATTTTGAATAATGGACGAGCCTCCTGTACCAAAATTCCATAACCAACTGGTAGCCGATACCGAATTATCATTAAAATGAACAGCAGCAGTTGGAGAATTTACCCCTGACATATCGTAACTAAAATCAGCAATCGGAGTTGGAGACACAGTAATGGTAATGCCAGCCGAAGTAGCAGTAGCAGGGCTTGCACAAGCCAAGCTGGAAGTTAAAACAACAGTTACCACATCCGCATTACTTAAATTTGAACTGGTAAATGTAGTAGAGTTTGTACCTTGATTGGCACCATTTACTTGCCATTGATAAGTAGGAGTGGTGCCAGCGTTAGTAGGTGTTGAGGTAAATGTTACGGGTGTTCCGGCACAAATAATAGTAGTAGTAGCAACAATAGTAACCGATGGAACCACCACCGAGCTTATAGTAATGGTAATAGCATTGGAAGTAGCACTGGTAGGGAACACACACAACGAGTTGGGGGTAAGAATAACAGTAACCACATCCCCATTATTTAAAGTCGAAGAAGTATAAGTAGCAGAATTACTTCCAACATTCACCCCATTCACTTGCCATTGATAAGCCGGCAGTGTTCCGCCATTGATAGGTGTAGCGGTAAAGGTAGCAGATGTGCCTGTACAAAAAGTAGTGCTTGGTGTGGATATTGTTACTGACGGAACCAATGCTGGTCCAACTGTAATGGTAATAGAATTTGAGGTAACAGTTGGTGGCAACACACAAGTGGTATTGGTGGTTAAAATAACAGTCACCACATCATTATTATTTAAAGTGGTAGTGGTAAATATAGCAGAATTAGTTCCTGCATTTACTCCATTCACCTGCCATTGATAAGTAGGCAGTGTTCCACCATTAGTGGGTGTAGCTGTAAAGGTGACAGATGCACCAGCACAAATATTGGTTGACGAAGCAGCAATAGAAACTGTTGGAGCAGTGGCAATAAATGCTAAACTAAAATAACCAATTCCGTTTTGTATATCCGAATAAGGAACAGTAAAGTAAATTTGCCCACCAGTTGCGCCAAACCCTGCATTGGCAGTATACGTGTGTTCTCCAGCCGAGCCATCGCCAAAGGCAGTGTTATCATCAATCAATAGTCGCACATCGGCATTGTTGGTAGTTCCTAATCCCGAAGGACCTTGAAACATGGTCATATCAATCTCAACAATGGCGTTTCCGGCAAGAGCACCTGTTTTTTGGGTTCTCCATGTTCTTCCCCACAGTGCATTAAGCGCAGTGGCAGGTCCACCATGAGTAAAGTTTTGACATATAAATGTAAAAGCCCCATAGTTATTTCCCCACAATAAATATTGACCATCACTCAATGCAACCGGTGCTGCAAAATTACCGTTTGCCATAATCACTGCATCAGCTGGAGTGTTGATAGAATGTGATTTTGGTTGAACCAAGGCTTCAATAGCATTGTCGTTACCAATACCCGCCACATCGTTGTGATAACCTGTGTTAGCAGCCCAAATGGTAGTTCCGTTAGGAGCATTGTATGCCACCGTTGTGGAGCCATTTCCTCCCAATGTTATCCCATATTTTACCGCCAAATAACTCTCCACCAAATTAGCCTGCACAGCGGTAATTGGTCCTGAATAAGCTATAATTTCTCCAACAGGTCCCAACCAGTCTCTTAATCTGCCGTCAAAAGCAGGAAGATTACTATTTTGCCCTCCCATCAAAACATTGGTAACAACTGCACTTCCACCCAATGCGGTTACAATGTCAAATTTGCCACTGTGTGGCGTGTTATACGATATTCCTGTTGAAGTTCCATTTTTACGCCACATTCCCGCTGTCTGAAATGTTCCATTACCATATCCCAATTCGTGATATTGTGGTATCACCCCGCCATTCTCCCCTCCGTGAATAGGGCAACCATTACATGGCATCCCCAAGGTAACACCATCATAAGTTGCCATGTGTGTTGATGGTCGGGTAAGGTTTGCTAATTGTGCGGTCCAAAAAAAAGATTGGTAATTAGTGGTAGGTATACGTAAAAAGTCGCCTCCTGTCGCACTGCTCAAAGTAAAATTAATGTAAGGGTTGTAGTTGTATCCTGGGTTGGTTAAGTCAGGACTACCATTTACAGTTACCGGAGTAGCTGCAATGCTTTGGTCTTGCCAAGTGGTAAGGTTAGCTCCTGCAGTGGTTGTTCCTGCATTTGCTTTTAACCATAATTGCAAACCACCTGCAATGCCTCCAGGAGTTTGTGCTGTTAAGGTAGTACACACCAGAAGGTATACTACAATGGTACTACTTATCAGTAATCGAATGTTGAGTTTCTTTTTCATTTTGTAGCCGCAAATTTAGATAAATAAATGAGCGGTTTAACCATTGTCTAAATGAAAATCCATTACTTCAACCTTACTGCCGTTGTTGGTGTTTTCACCAACAACCACACAGGTTTTTTTTCTTTGCGTTCTTTGCGTCTTTACTGCCGTTGTTGGTGTTTTCACCAACAACCACACAGGTTTTTTTTCTTTGCGTTCTTTGCTGCCGTTGTTGGTGTTATCACCACAACTGTTCGGAAGAAATGATTTCCACACCCAACTCTTTGTAACTAAAGGAGAATGCAGCCAGAACTAGTTAAAGCAACTCCGACTTTTGCTAAATGGATGTAGAACAGATTTTATC
>CANIQT010000025.1 GCA_947469885.1 Bacteroidota bacterium | reverse complement strand
TATCTGCAACCGGTGCAGTTACATCGGTCACCATTACATTCTGTGTTTGTGTGGAAGTATTTCCGTTTCCATCATTGTACGTCCATGTGATGACGTAAGAGCCCTGTACGGAATAAGAAGTCGGGTCGGTGGTTGTTCCGGTTACACTTCCAACGCAGTTATCAGTAGCTGTTGGTGATGATAAAACGGTTACTGAGCATTGACCTGTTAAATCAGGCAATGTTCCCATATCTGCAACCGGTGCAGTTACATCCGTCACCATTACATTCTGTGTTTGTGTGGAAGTATTTCCGTTTCCATCATTGTACGTCCATGTGATTACGTAAGAGCCCTGTACTGAATACGAAGTCGGGTCGGTGGTTGTTCCGGTTACGCTTCCAACGCAGTTATCAGTAGCTGTTGGTGATGATAACACGGTTACTGAACATTCACCTGTTAAATCAGGCAATGTTGCCATATCTGCAACCGGTGCGGTTACATCAGTCACCATTACATTCTGTGTTTGTGTGGAAGTATTTCCATTTCCATCATTATAACTCCATGTGATTACGTAAGAGCCCTGCACTGAATACGAAGTCGGATCGGTGGTTGTTCCTGTTACGCTTCCAACGCAGTTATCAGTAGCCGTTGGTGATGATGACACGGTTACTGAGCATTCACCTGTTAAATCAGGCAATGTTCCCATATCTGCAACCGGTGCGGTTACATCAGCTACTATTACATTTTGTGTTTGTGTGGATGTATTTCCGTTTCCATCATTGTACGTCCACGTGATTACGTAAGAGCCCTGTGCTGAATAAAATGTCGGGTCGGTGGTTGTTCCGGTTACGCTTCCAACGCAATTATCGGTAGCTGTTGGTGATGATAAAACGGTTACTGAGCATTCGCCTGTTAAATCAGGCAATGTTCCCATATCTGCAACCGGTGCAGTTACATCGGTCACCATTACATTCTGTGTTTGTGTGGAAGTATTTCCGTTTCCATCATTGTACGTCCATGTGATGACGTAAGAGCCCTGTACGGAATAAGAAGTCGGGTCGGTGGTTGTTCCTGTTACGCTTCCAACGCAGTTATCAGTAGCTGTTGGTGATGATAAAACAGTTACCGAACATTCACCTGTTAAATCAGGCAATGTTCCCATATTTGCAACGGGTGGAGTTACATCATGTACTATTACATTTTGTGTTTGTGACGAAGTATTTCCATTTCCATCATTGTACGTCCAGGTGATTACGTAAGAGCCCTGAACTGAATACGAAGTCGGGTCGGTGGTTGTTCCGGTTACGCTTCCAACGCAGTTATCAGTAGCTGTTGGTGATGATGACACAGTTACTGAGCATTCGCCTGTTAAATCAGGCAATGTTGCCATATTTGGAACAGGTGCAGTTACATCATGTACTATTACATTTTGATTGGTAGTCGAAGAGTTTCCGTTATTATCAGTAAAAGTCCAGATAATAACATAGCTACCCTGAACAGTATATGTCAACGGATTTAATGTAGTACCTGTTACAGTTCCTGCACAGTTATCAGTAGTTTGCGGAGCTGTTACGGTAACAGAACATTCCCCAATCTGATCTGCCAAAATAGGTTTGGTAGGAGCAGTATTATCCAGTACTGTTACTGTTTGATTTGCTGTTGTAGAGTTTCCACTTGCGTCTGTAAACGTCCAGGTAATTGTACTGCTTCCCTGAGATAAATAGGTTAACGGACTTGGAGTTGTTCCTGTAATAGTTCCTGAACAATTATCAGTAGTAGTTGGCGGTGATACTATGGCAGAACATTGCCCGACAATATTTGGGAGTATAGGAGTTACAGGAGGTGTAACGTCATTTTGATTTATACATATTGTGTAACTTCCGGGAGTAGAATTAGTGGTATAAACCTGTATAAAATAGGTTGTATTAGGAGTTATTCCGGATAAAGAAAAAGGACCCGAAATAGATGCCGTGCAAAATACCTGTGTCATTGAACCACAGGTTCCGGTATAAACTGCTGCTCTTAATCCTACGGCTGTTCCTGCTGTGATGTGAACAGTAAGGTTACTGTTACAATTTCCAGTAGTTGCTGTGTACCAGTTATCATTTATTACTGAAAACGGGTCACAAGATGGATTTGATAAGGAAGCCGAATTGCAAGTGTTATTTCCGCCAACAGGGGAACAAGTGGTTCCTGATGTGATAGTAATGGATTCTGCGGAGGTGCAATTATCATTCACAGGATGAGTACATGGACTGACACAGGTGGTTGTTAAAACAAATGCCCCTGTACTTGAACTGTAACCATGCACCATAATATAATAGTCAGTACCAATGGCAGTAGAAAAGGTAACTGTTGAGGTGGTTGGGTTTGATCCGCATGAAAAATCATCATCATTGGCTCCCACACAGGTTAATGACCCGCATGTTCCGCTAAAAACAGTCATTCGTGAATCGAAGCCTATAGGATTGCATAATGTGGCAATTACATCCTGACCATTTCCTGTAAAAACATACCATACGCTTCCTGCCGAATAACCTCCTGCATTGCAAGCCGCTGGCAAACCTGCATCTATTGTTGCACCAATAGTTGTACCGGAAACGGTTGAGCCGCAGGTAACCGGTATGGCACCGGAACAAAAGTCGTTTTGTGCTTTTAATTCTGATGAAGCCAAGCATCCTAAAACAAGCATTAGGGCGTACAACCTGTTTTTCACTAATAAAGTTAAGTTACTTTTTATTTTCCTGGATGTTGAATCATTTTTTTGATTCGATTTTGTTAACTGTAATAGTTGCATTTTTTTCATTTGGCTTTTAGGGTTAATAATTAATTTGTTTTTTAATTGTTCTGTTTGATTTTTCTTTTCTGATGAAGGATTTTTCGGGTTTTGTTTCATTTATTTTTATTGATTTTACAACTTATTAATTAATGGTATTATTTAATTTAAAAATGGTATAAAGCTATTGAATTAACTGAATGATTAATTATTTATTTTGGATACAATGATAGCAAATTATAACCTGTTGCAACCTAATGTCGATAAATAAAAAAAGTGAAAAGGTCTGTTCTTTGCTGTTTTTGTCATATTTTTTATTTATCGGGCAAAAGTAAACTCTTATTCTTAAAAAAGCAAAACATTAAAAAAGTTTTTTGAACAAGATATTAATAGTGGCGGCTATGGAACTCATTTACAGGGTGTCAATAGTCTGTAAAGCATACCTGATTGTTATTTTTAGTGCGAATTTTACTATTGTCGATGGGTTTTTTGTTATTGCCGATTGCGCAAAATCAATTCCAGATGAGGTATTATTTATAGGGTTTAATGGATTTTAAATGGAAGAGGGAGAAAAAACAAGTAAATGAGGGAGTGTGGGGGTTGAAAGGCTACTAACCCAAAACAACCCGACAACCCCGTTAACTCCTCACTATATTACCCGAATAAATAAATTCTTCATATTGCGCCCAAGTGGAGAGAGTGTAGGGGTTGAAAGGCTACTAACCCATAACAACCAAACAACCCCTTTAACTCCTCACTAATACTCGGATAATTAAATTCTTCATATTGCGCCCAAGTGGAGAGAGTGCAGGGGTTGAAAGGCTACTAACCCATAACAACCAAACAACCCCTTTAACTCCTCACTAATACCCGGATAATTAAATCCTTAAAAACTTTCAATCGGAGAGAGTTCAGGGGTTGAAAGGCTACTAACCCATAACAACCAAACAACCCCTTTAACTCTTCATTAATACCCGGACATTATATTTTCCTAATCTGCTCTCAACGTATCAGAGAGCAGAGACTGAAAAGTTCCCTAACCCAAAGAACCTAACAGCCCCTTTAACTCCTCACTTTTATCCGGATAACCCAATTTTTCGTAAGATGCAATCAAATTACGAAGTAAACGTTTAATAATTTCTAAATTTGAGCATGGCTCATAATACATAGCCAATGGCGGTAATTTCAGTTGCATTAAAAATGCATCTACTTCTTTCTGCCCGAACACTGCTCCTTTACTGAACGGATTAATGTAGAACAATACATTGCTTCCCTGATTTCCATCAGTAGTAGGCATTCCCATCACCTCCACGTTTACATAACATAAAATAAAATGTTCAGGAAGATTGACGCCATATATCGGTATTTCCAAACTCTGTGCCACGATGGTATATATTATAGAAAGCAACAGAGGGTTTCCTTTTTTACTTTCCAGCACATTATTAATATATGAATTCTGAGGTGCATGATAATTAGTAGTGTTCCCGCTGAAATTATGTACATCAAATAAAATATGATTAATAATTTTTATTTTTTCGAGAGCCGTTAAATATTCATTCAGCTCCAGCCACACATCCTGTTTGACCTGAGCAATTTGTTTATGAATTTTGGCAATGTCAATATCAGGATACTGATAACGTGCAATGAGCAAAGCACCTTCAAGCAAGTCCTGATTGTCAGGCTCAGCCCAGTTTCTTAATTCATCTTTAATTATGTCAAACTGAATCTGGTGGATAATATTTTCGATTCGGTTCTGAATAAGGGTGTCGAAGGAGTGTTCCCAGGCATCTTCAAGCACAGGAATTACATTTTGACCAAGAGACAGGAATTTCATACTTACTTGTTTGAAAACACTTTCATCCGGATCGTCCAGCAATGAGATGAGAGCGAAAATTTCCTTTTTGTTCATCGAATAATTATTTCGAGGACAAATGTAGGAGGGAGAATTTAGGTATTTACATATACTCTTAAGAAGATTTCAACGTTACATTGTTAATCTCTTTAACACAAGGTCTATTAAATTTTGTACTGCCAGGTGATGATTTTTGCTGTATTGTTTAATCACCCTGTTGGCGATAACAGCACAAACGGTGCAGGTTTGGTGCCCTAACAATGCCCCCAGACCATAAAGCGCAGAAGTCTCCATTTCGAAGTTGGTGATTCGGTATTGAAGGTGTTTGAAATTTGTTAATTCTTCGTTAAAATCTTCCACCCAGGGAGTAAGCCTCAATTTTCGTCCCTGGGGACCATAAAATCCGGGAGCAGTAGCTGTGACACCTTTTTCAAAGTCGTAACCAATTTTATTAATTAATTCTTCAGACCCTTTTATACAATAAGGATAAGGCAAATTTTTGTTCCAGTTGGTTTGTTTTATAAAGGCTTCTGAAATTTCGTTTTCATTAATAAGATGTAAATCCTGATAGTAATTCAGCAAACCGTCAAACCCCAGCCCATGTGAGGAAACCACATAACTATCCACAGGTATGTCCTGCTGCAAAGCTCCTGATGTTCCTATTCGCACAATATTTAAGGTAGTGTGTTCATCCTTAACCATACGTGTTTTCAAATCAATGTTAACAGCCGCATCCAGTTCATTAATTAAGATGTCAATATTATCTGTGCCAATTCCTGAAGAAATGACCATCACCCTTTTACCGTTATAAGTGCCGCAATGAGTAACAAATTCACGATTCTGAATTTTAAAATCAACGGTATCAAAATGCCATGAAACAATTTCCACTCTGCCGGGGTCGCCAACTATTATGATGTTTTGAGGGATATTTTCAGGCAATAACTGTAAATGATAAACACTTCCGTTCGGGTTTAAGATAAGTTCTGTTTCTGGAATGATGATGCCCATAGCTAATATTTTTAATATAAAATTGGTTTAGTTGGTAAAAAGAAAATATTTTTTATTACGTTTGTATTCTTCAAAACGATAAACATACGTTTATATTTGCAGAAAATTAATAAATGATTTAATTTGTTGAATTAAGATTCAAAAGTATTCAAAATTTATGATTCAATCTACTAATAAAATTTTAGTACCAATAGATTTCTCTGAACAATCACTCCTAGCATTAGACCAATCTTATAATTTAGCCAGAAAATATCACGCAGAGATTACTTTGCTTCATGTGGTGGAAGACCAGGGAATGATTGCCAAGCTTTTTTCGCAAAAGCAGCACGATGACCTAAAAAAAACAATTCAGAAAGACCTGGATAAACTGGCAGCCGAAGTAGAGAAAAAAAATAAACTAACCGTCAGTTCGCTTGTTGCGCAAGGTTCAGTTTACGAAAAAATAAATGAGGTTGCCGAATTAATAAATGCAACATTTATTGTGATGGGGACGAACGGTGAGGACAGTGTAAAAAAAAAATTTATAGGTTCCAATGCTTTGCGCGTGGTACGCGAATCCAGGATACCTGTAATTACCATTAAAGGCACTGAACATCGTAAAGGTATCGAAAACATCGTTCTTCCGCTTGATTTATCAAAAGAAACAAAAGAAAAAGTAGGCATGGCAATTCATTTATCAAAGTTATTCAACAAGGCTGTGGTTCGGGTGGTTTCTGTATTATTTACTTCGGATGAATTTGTTGTAAACCGCCTTACGCGCCAGTTAGGACAGGTGAAAGCGTTTCTGGAAAGAGAAGGGGTGGAATGTTCGGCTGAAATCGTAAAAGGTGTTAAAGGTGAAGATTCCTTAGCACAAAACATTCTTGAATATGCCGAAAAAGTGGAAGGTGATTTAATTATGATTATGACTCAGCAGGAACTTGATGTTACAAAATATTTTATCGGTTCATCAGCGCAGGAAATTATTAATCACTCAACTATTCCTGTTTTAAGTATTCGACCGGTATTTAAAAAAGACACAACTGTTTTTCCTTATCCATATTAATATTTTCAATAAAGTCAATTCAAAAAAATAATTATTCACTAACAAACAATTAAACTATGAAACCATTCAATATTCAAAAAATTCTTATTCCGATTGATTTTTCGGAAACCTCATTACTAGCCATAGAACATGCGGGATTTACAGCGCAGCTCTATAAAGCAGACTTAATATTGCTGCATGTAGTAGAAAAATATTGGGAGAAATTCTCCATTATTACTCCTGAAATTGAAGTAAAAGTTCCTGAAGATTTTATGTTGTCTATCGAAAAAAAGCTGGAGGAACTTGCAACCGATATTCGGACTAAATATGGAGTAAAGTCTGAGTGTATTACCAGTAATGGAAATATCTTTTCAGAAATTATTTCTTTGTCTAAAGAAAAATCTATTGATCTTGTTGTTATGGGAACACATGGGGCATCAGGTATTGCAGAATTTTTTGTTGGAAGTAATACTTATAAAGTAGTAACACAGGCTGTTTGTCCGGTTTTATCTGTTCAGGGTACAACTTCCAAATTCGGATATAAGAACATTCTTCTTCCCATCGATGATTCAACACATTCCCGTCAGAAAGTAAATCATGCAATTGTACTTGCAAAGCATTTTGCTTCCAAGATTCATGTGCTTGGTTTGCCAGATAGCGATTTGGACGAAGTGGAAATGAAAGTGTTTGATGTTAAATTAACGCAGATACAAGAGTATGCCCACAAGTGCGGAGTGCTTTGCGACAAAGCAGTTGCTAAAGGAAGCAATCAGGCAAAAGTAACATTGGATTATGCTAATAACAACGGTATGGATTTGATAGTTATTATGACCGACCAGGTGGAAAGCATTACAGGCAGACTAATTGGAACGTATGCGCAACAAGTGGTTAATCATTCTAAAATTCCGGTAATGAGTATTCATCCTTTATTGGGTGTTACTATTGCTTGGGAAAACCCTTATTAATATATAAATATATAACATAAAAAAAGGGCAACAAGGTTGCCCTTTTTTTATGTTTTTTTATTAGATAATTATTTATATACCCAATAATCAAACATCTCAAATTCAGAAATCAATCCTCAACTTAATTGCATTAGTGCAGTGCCAACAAGGAGGCTTTTTTATAAACCTAAATTATTTTGGCACGATGCCGGTTAAATGCAACGCAGCGTGGACGCTACGCTGAACGGGGGGGAATACTAAGGTATGAAGTGGATTAAGAATTGTTAAACTCTTTAATTTCATAAAGGAGTCTTCTTTTACCTCAAAGGAGTCTCTTTCTTCCTATAAAGAGACTCTTTTTACCTGTAAAGAGACTTTTTCTTCCTAAAAAGAGACTCTTTTTACCTCAAAAGAGACTCTTTCTTCCTCAAAAGAGACTCTTTCTCGTTTCGGTTAGCTTTCTGTTGTTAAAAAGCCAAAAACCCGATGCCGATGTGGAGGTTCAACAGTTGTTCGCGGAAAATGCGATAGGTGGCATGTATTTTAAAATCCTGCTCCATCGATTTTGAATCAGAACTATCAAGACCATTGAAAAGAAAAGTTGTAAATCCAGCAGGAACAAGCCCAAAGCGGAATCCATAATCCAAAACTATTTTATTAAAGAAAACACGCTGTGTTCCTTTGGTAAAAGTTAAAGCAAAATTTCTATAATTATATGTTCCAGCTCCCTGCTTTACTTTAACTTGCGATGAGGTAGGATAATCTGTAACATAAAAATGTTCACTATCATATACCACGGTTTCATTAAATATCAAAATTTCAAACTTAACATATTTACCTACCGGAGCAATGCATCCATGATTAAATATCTTTATTCCTCCACCAATATTTACTGAAGACAAAACAGCAGGAGTAGAAAAATCTCCATCGTATATTGAATGAATGGATGTAAAAGAATTATTTGAATTGCTTGAATAGGTTTCATTTGGATATGCGCCCGAACTGCTACCCGTTATGCTACCTTTTCTATAGGCAATTCCGGTGCGCATGTATTGAAGGGAGATACAAAAATTAACTCTTTGTTTAATGGTATAGTCCAAATTTAAACAATTTACATTGTTTAGTCCAGGACTAAATTCAGATGAGGGAGCTGCATTTGTTAGACCAGGCCCTTTGATGGCAGGGAAAAAATAATTGTCGTAAGCAATCACAAATCTTTTCCCCATATAACCTGCTACCTGAGAAAAAGAAAAGGAAGCAACAAATAAAAAGGATAAAACTAAACTCTTTTTTTTCATCATTTAAAATGCTAAAAATCCTAAACCAATGTGGAAATTAATAAGTTGTTGTCTGAACAACCGTTGATTCGTTTCCTGACGCATTACTTTATCGAAATCGAAACTTGAAGTGGTGGAAGAAGAATAGCGGTCGGCATTTGCTTGTTTATTTTGCAAATAGGCACTTACTATTCCGGCCGGAAGAAAACCTAACCTTAATCCGAAATCAATTACCAGCCTATTAAACAATACTCTTGAACGACCAGCAGTGTATGTAATTGCAAAGGTCTGATAATTATTTTCGCCAGGACCTAATATTGGGGTTGATTGTCCATTGTTGTTTGGATCACTCGATTGTTTTAAGAACGAATGGTTGTTATAAGTAAGTTTTGAAAACAATAAAAGTAGTTCCAGTTTTTTATATTTACCTATCGGTGATAACGAACCACTTTGAAAAAATTTAAAACCTAATCCTACATTAAAGGTTCTTAGTTGCATAGGCACAAAAGGTTTGGGGCTGTATTCATAAGAATAACTATAATTATTTCCATAGTTATAGTCATATGTCGAACTGCTGTATAAAACTCCTGGGGCTATTCCGGTTTTTAAGGTTTGAATAGAAACACAAAAATTAGTTCTGTTTTTAATGACGTATTCTAGATTTAAACAATGCGTTAGGTTTACTCCGCTAAATGCCTGACCTTCTTCTTGCGTATTGGCAGTAGGACCAATACCAGCAGGAAAAAAATAATTGGAATAACCAATCACAAATTTTCGTCCCATATAACCAGGAGCTTGCGCAAAACAAGTGCAGCCAACAATGGCAAATAATACAATTAATTTAATTTTCATATTATTCTTTTGGTTTTTTTGCAACATGCATTAACGAATTATATACATAAGAAGTAATCAAATCCAGGTTGTCTTTCGACTTGGTGGTGCGGGTTTCGTATTTCAACACATTGCCCGATTCTAAATTAAAAACCAAAAAGAAATAAGTGTTTTTAAACGAGCGCCCTTTGCTGTTATATACACCACTCCATGCCACATATTTTGTTCCCATTTTATCAATTAGTTGTCTGATGGCTTCGGCATTGGCTTCTACTTCATCACTGTTATTACCATGTTTAAACCGCTCTCCAATCCATTCGTTCAACAATGCATTATCATTATATTTTTCCATATCATCAGGAGTTAAACCTTTTGTGGTAATGTTTACGTAAGATAATTTTAAACGGTCAGCACATTTTTTCTGAATGTTGGCAAGCACCGTTTCTTGTTGTTCCGATTCAAAATAATTGGTACTCGAATTTCCATCTTCATATTTAGCTCTCACATAATAGGGGTCTACAAATATTACTTTATCAATACCCAAAAGTGGCTCATCTTTTTTACCACTTGATTTTTTGCTTTTTGAGGAACTCTTCTCCACGTAATCTGCTTTTTTGGTTAACCCTCTTGCAATTCTGGTATATGTTTTTACAAATTCATCATCTTTCAATTCATCTATCAGTGCATACTTAATAAAATTTTCCTCCGTTTCAATTTCCACTTTTTCTTGTTGCTTTTTTATTTTCGAATACTTGCTTTCTTCTGCATCTGCTACTTCTACTTCTTCCTTCACTTTCACAGTGTCTTTAAATTTTAATTCCACTTTCGATTTTTTTGCAAAATCATTTAGATATAAACTATTAACGTTAATCAATTCAGAAAAAAGTGAATCGGTTAACGATGCCAATGTTTTATCCTGCGGATATTTTTTATGAGCTTTGTAAACATACTTTAATGCAAGCAGGTTCAGTTCTTTGTCCGATAAATTTTCCATCATATAATAAAGTCGTTGTGACGCCCCTTCAATTTTATCGTAATCAGGAATGGTATATTTTTTTGCTCTCATGTTATCGTCTTCACTATTTCCAGAATATTTTTTTTGTCTATACGATTTGTTAACCGAAACATTAAACAATCCTTTGGCAACAATTTTTTTCAAATAAATATTTTCAGGATATTTTTCTAAAAGAATGTATGCTGCATAAATAGCATTCATGTAATCACGATTTACCAGATACAAGTTACACAATTCGAAACGAGCCGTTTCGCGTGCCGATTTAAATTGATCTTCCGACACAAGGTATTTTTTACGTGTTGCTTCATCGCTCACTTTCAAATCAGGTTCAATAGTTCCTCTTCGTTTACGAATATTAGGATGTGTACTTTTGGTATCATCATAATCATCGTTCGATTTTACTTCAGATGTTTTTTTAAGAAATAAAGTGTCAGGTAAAATTAAATTTTTGTCTTCAAAAAAAGATTTTTTGAAATCAACCAACTCAAAAGGAAGGTAAGAATACTGAAGCACATCAAATGCTCCGTTAACCGTTTTAATACTGTAGTTCGATTCTTTCAACATATTCAATCCCTCTGCATCAGCCTCTGTTTCTTGTTCTTTCGAAAACCGATACCGTGCTAAATTTCGTTCCTCTTCTGAGCCTCTGTCGTAATCGGAAGTTCCATTCTCTAGTTTAATGCTTTCAATGTATTCGGTTACCGAATGTTTTTTAACAACGTGAGTTATTTCGTGTGAAAGAATATAAGCGAGTTGTGCTTCGTTTTCCAACTGGGCGAGCAAACCAACATTAATAAAAATAAATCCTTTATCAAAAGCATGGGCATTTACCTCTGGAGTTTTAATTACATATATGTGAAGTTGACTACGAAGAGAAGTATTGTTTTTTAATAATTCATCGGCTACTCTATTTACATATTTTGTGAGTTGATCGTTAATTAATACATCTCCGTTCATCAAAAAGTTTTGAAGAAAATAATTTTGATAAATAGTGAACTGAGTTTTGGCAGTATGGTCTTTTCCGTACCCAATCGTTTTTATTTCTTCTTCCGATAAAGCCCTTGCCGATTTTAAAAATTCGGAAGGTATAAAACCGCTCGATTTTAAAGGCGTATAGTCAGTTGTAAATTGCGCATTTGCTTTAATGAAAATCGAAGTAAGTGCAATTGTTGCAACAATAGTTTTTTTGTAATTCATAGTTTTTTTATTTAAGGCAATAAATGTAATAAAAAACAAAAACCCCCAACTAGAAATAGTTAAGAGTTCTTATTAAATTGTAATTAAAGTTTATTAGTCAAGTGCTTTTGATATGGCGTTTCCAACTGTCTTGCCTGCTTTTGCATAACATTCGCCCACTCTTCCCGAAGGGTCAAAATCATATTCATCATCGTTTACTTCCACTCCTTCCATATCAATCAATAAACCTTTTGCCATTATTTTTCCAGTTGCTGTTTCCAGATAAGAAATTTCGATGTTGCAATAAGGTACTAGCTGCATCGCAACAGCATTTACTCCTGGTTCCATTACAATAGTTTTAACCTGTATGGTGTATTTTGCATCTTTAGTTCCTTTGGCAGCAACCAAATTTGTTTTCCCTTTTTTTAACATTCGGTTTATCAAATCTTCAAACTTTGGTTCATACACATTGGCTCTGTTGCTTATCCATTTATCCTCCCATGTTTTTCCTTTTCCAGGTTTTTTATGATTGTAATAATCTATTTTTTCTTTTTTGTAATCATCTTCTTCCATTTTACCCACCATCATTCCATCGTAAAGATAAGTGATGTTTATTTTTGTTTGCTCTTTCAGGAATGATAATGTTTTATCGCCTTGTTTAATTTCTTGCGCAGTGGCAATTAGTCCAACAAATACAAGGGAAAAAAATAACAAGATTGGTTTTAATGTTTTCATTTTGATTAATTTTAATAGTGAGTCTTTTATTTATTGTTTGACAAAATTAAAATAATTAATGAAGTAATAAATGTTCATTTATCTTTTATCAATAAAGACTACTGGTTTTCTACTAATTTCAGGAAACTGAAGTTTGGCAATTAAATCAGCATCTTCAAATCTTATCAAAGGTGCAACTCTAAGCTTTGCTCTAAAATGGTCTTTTATGTCCTTTTCGAAATTTTCAGGAATAGTTTCACATCCTATCCTTATTAATATCTCGTCAGTGCCAATTTCATTAGTATAAACTTCCACTATATAGTTTTTAACTCCTTCTATATTGTTAAGTATATCATACAATGCAGGGGGATATAAAGTAGTGCCTTTGTATTTTATCATTTGTTTTCTACGTCCCACAATTGGTCCAAGGCGAATTGTTTTTCTTCCGCAACTACATTCTTCCGTATAATGATGACATAAATCACCGGTCTTGAAACGCAACAATGGCATACCTTCCACACCTAAGGTAGTGATGGTTACTTCTCCCGCTTCACCTTCTTTTACGGGGTTATTTTCTTCATCCAGAAATTCTACTATAACTAATTCAGGATGATGATGACCTCCTTTTCCAGCGCTGCACTCAGTAAAAGCAGCACTCATTTCGGTACTTGCATAGGTAGAATACAATTTAATATTCCATTTGTCGAGTATTCGTTGTCCAAGTGTGGAGATGCTTAAATCCTGATTACGCAACGATTCACCTATGCATATTGCTTTGGTAATACTTGTGTTTTTAAAATCAATATTGTTTGCTTCTGCATATTCAATCAACTTTAATAAAAATGAAGGAACAGTTACAAACGCTGTAGGATTAATTCGTTTGATAGTATCCCATTGCAGTTCGGGAATTCCTCCACCAACTCTTACCACACCTGCTCCAAGTTTTCTTATTCCAAGGAAGTAAGCCAAACCAGCCATGAATCGTTTATCTAGCGTAGTCATTAATTGAAACACATCATCATTTGTTGAATCTGCACATTGGAAAGAAATACATTCGTTGTATGCCAGTCTATCCAAATCTTTGTCAGTCATGGGAAACAGCACAGGGTCGCCAAGAGTGCCGGAAGTAGTGATGTAATCAATTATTTTATTTTGAGGAACACATATAAAATCAGTATTCCGTTGTTGAATATCATCCTTGGTGGTAACAGGTATTTGCTGTAAGTCTTCCAGTGTTTTTATTTTAGAAACATCAATATTGTTTTTCTTAAATAAATCGGAATAAAATTTAGAATGTTGAGAAACATAACCCAACATTTCGGGCAACTGTGTTTCCTGAAATTGTTTTTGTTCGGCTAATGATTTTGTTTCTATTTCTGGTATCATGCAATAAATTCTAAATCCTAATTTCTAAATTCTTACACTAATCCAATACAAATGAACCAATGACTATTCTAAAATAACTGTTGCCATTGCCATTTCTTTTGTATGCGAAAGCGAAATGTGAATTTTTTTTATATTTCTTTCCACTAATACTTTTCCTGCTTCTCCTAATAAATTAAGGGTTGGTTTTCCCAATTCATCATTCACCACTTCCACCTCATTGAATGCCATCATCCCTCTCCAACCTGTACCTAATGCTTTAAAGAATGCTTCTTTGGCAGCAAACCGAGCAGCATAGTTTTCGGCTTTGTTTGTTTTGGTTTCGCAATAAGTTATTTCCGTTTTCGAAAATATTTTATCCCTAAATGCACTGTTCTCAATGCTTTTAGCAATACGGGCTACTTCCGCTATATCTGTACCTAAACCTATTATCAATTATTTAATTATTAAATTGTCTATTAATTTATCAATTGCTTCCTTGTCCTGCACCGTTGTAATTTCTTTGGTTAGGGCTTTTACATAATATAAACGCGCTTCCACCGGTTCGTTTTCATCTTTATAATAATTACCTAACAGAAAATATGTATCGTAATATTCAGGATTTAAGTTGATGAAAGTAGTAATTGTTTTTGAATCTAAATCAATATGCAATTTATGTTTGTGTGCAAAATGAAATGCTTCTCTAAATTTTTTATAGGCAACAAATTTTTTATACTCTCTCGAAAACAAAAAACTATCAGCCGGAATATTTAGTTGTTTTTCATAGAGTTCTTTCTTTTCTATTAAAGCCGGTGCTTCTGCAAATACTTTATTCAAATCGTAACAAATGTATGGTCCTAATTGAAACGGATTGGTAGAAACCCACACCTGCAATTTTGATGGTTTAAAAATAACAGAATGATGCGCTATCAACTGATTCAGTGATTTTTCGTTTCCCATTCCAATGTCTTTTCCATCCATGCCTTTTCTGTTTCGTAGTATAGAAGCAGCATCAGAAACACTTATCTTTGGATATTGATTTATCAATTGATTCAAATGTTTGAATCGGTAGTTGGATGAACTCTTTTCTATGTTTTCCTGATTCACTTTATCATTTCCAAAAGATTTACCCTGATAGTGATTGGCACAAACTATATAATCGGAGTTGGGTGCTTCAAACAATTCCGTTTTAGATGGAGTTTTTTCTATGGTCGCAGTTCTGTTGTCAGCAAGCGAGCCAATCAAAATAGATTCGGAAACAAATGTTTTTCTTTTTTGTGCAATGGCAAATGCTTCCTCAATGTTTTTGGCATACTGCAATATTTCACGTGCTACAATGGAAATTGGCGTAGCCGCACTGGTTGGTATTTCCGATTTGGAAGCATTAATAGTTACTGTCAATCCTTTTTCGTTCATGCCCGAAACAGTACCTATCATTCCTGCCCACGAAATCATCATTAATTTATAACCTGTTTTTGGTTTTACAAAATTGATGAGTTTGTCTTCTGCAAATTCATCTCCTACATAAAAATCAAAGTTGCGACCTATCAGCAAACTTCCATCATCAGTCTTGTCGGCCCAGGCACCAAAGGCAGTGCAGCCTACAATCATGTTCTTATCCTGAAGTGCATGACCTATATCATGTGCTGCATGATAGTTGAGCATTCGATAATATTTAGGTGCTATGAAATCAAATTTATCAGAAGCAAATAACGACTCTCCATATATTTCCTGTTTGTATTCTTCGGGAACATATTGGTCTAAATGCCTGTTGAAAAAGGCAATGAAGAACTTGAGGTAATTCAACATTCCCTGACTGGGAATCATTTTCTTTAATTGATTTACAAAAGCTATCTCTTGTTTTTCGGCAAGTTCTTTATTTAGTTTTCCTTCTATTACACCTCGCTCAAAGCCATCTCCTTCCACATATATTTCCCACAATCCCGAATCGCTTTTTTTAATCCAGTTGTTATTGAGTGTATAAAAATCTTTTGCAACTTCTGTTCGTTCCAGTTTCAGAACGCTGGTATCAGTGGGTGTTGGCAGTTTAACAGTTACTACTATTATAAACCAAAATAGAAAAAGAAACACAACATCGGTTGCTACAAAAAAAGAGTAGAACAACCAGCGGGAAATTTTTTTTACTATTTTCACAGGGGGACGAAGTCGAATTCTTTAGCTCTCCATCTCCGCTTTTTCATTGCGAAGCATGTGAGCCAACGAACTGATGGCACGCGAATGTTTTTTGACAAATGGATTTTCTAAATCCCAAACATATCCGGCAAGTACTGAACATATTTGTCGTTTAACACTCATATCGGGTTTTTTGGTAAAAAATATTTCGTGTAAGTCTCCGTTGTACCAAGAGGTAACGTAGGTTCTAAACACATTGATGCCAGCCATCATATATTCTACGTAGTCTTTTTGAAAATCTACTTCTTCGCCTTTTAGTTTTCGGCTTACTAATTTTGCGGCCACAGAGCCCGATTCCATAGCAAAGGTAACGCCTGACGAAAACACAGGGTCCAAAAATTCGGTAGCATTTCCAACCGTTACAAATCCTTTATCAAAAAACTTGGTACTCGAAATAGCATACCCTTCAATGGTTCTTGGGGCAAGCACCATTTCAGCATCTTTAAATCGGTCGCGCAATAAATCTACATTGTCAACCAAGGCACGCATGCGCTCGATAAAGTCTACAGGATATTCTTTAAAAAATTCAGGGTCGCCTACAAAACCTACGGATGTATTTCCGTTAGAAAAAGGAATGACCCAAATCCATACTTTCTGCTGATGGACAATAACGGTGATACGGTTTCCTTCCACTCCTTCTGGTCGTTTCAAATCCTTGAAATGAGTGAAATGTGTTTTGCGGGGGTCGAAACTAGAAACTTTATTCAAACCAAGCATGTTTGGAATAACGCGTCCATAACCTGACGCATCAATAATATAACGAGCTTCAATTTGTTTTTCCACTCCGTTTGCATTTACCACAGTGGTAACTGACGATTCATCGTCATTAAATTTTATAGCCGTTACTCCCATTTCAAATTCTACAGGAATTCCTTTTTTGGCAACGCCTTTAGCAAGAATGTGGTCGAAATCGGCACGGGGAACTTGATAGGTATAAGTCCAAGCTTTGGTAAACTGGTCTTCAAAATTAAAGTCGCAAATTTTGCCGTCCATCATAAACTTGGCTCCAAATTTCTTTTGAAATCCAGCTTCTTTCACATCATCAAGCAATCCTGCTTCTTCAAGGTGGTCCATTACTCTTGGTAATAAACTTTCGCCAATCACAAAGCGAGGGAATTTCATTTTCTCCACCACTCTTACTGTTAATCCCTGTTTGTGAACAATGGAAGCAGCTATACATCCCGCAGGACCAGCACCTATTACTAATACATCTGTTTTTTCGGTTTTCATTTTTTAAAAATTAGGGCACAAAGATACAGGAATTGTTTTATTGTTAAATGCTTAAAATGTCAAATTGTTATATTGACTAAAGGTTTTGGTTGGTATTTGTTGGTTCACTCGGAACTTCCTCAGGTGTCTGCGGTACTTCCTCAGGTGTCTGCGGTACTTCCTCAGGTGTCTGCGGTAGTTCTTCAGGTGTCTGCGGTAGTTTTTCAGGTGTCTGCGGTAGTTCTTCAGGTGTCTGCGGTAGTTCTTCAGGTGTCTGCGGTAGTTTTTCAGGTGTCTGCGGTAGTTTTTCAGGTGTCTGCGGTACTTCTTCAGATGTCAGCGGTACTTCTTCAGATGTCTGCAGTACTTCTTCAGATGTCTGCGGTACTACCTCTTGTTCAATTCGGTTTATTTTGACTTTCTTTTGGTGCTTTTTGGGAAACTTCAGTACTTCGCTACATGCTTTTTTGAGCAAAATTGCATATCAATGTTAAAATTAATATTCTGAGTGCATACAAATGTTAAATTAGTTGTTTTAAAAAAAGTATCAACACAAGCCCTTTATTCGTCTAAAATTAATTCTTTAGATGAATAATATTTGTATGTTTGCGGAAACATATTAGGGATATAAAATAAAGCGTAAAATGATATTCAATAATTTTTCAGGAATGAATGGAAGAAAGAAATTTTATTTGTTGGTTTGCTTCGTTATAAGTAGTGTTGGCGGTGCAGTGTCGCAAAACAATACTCCACCATCAAACGAACCTGTGGCGTATCTTTCTTACAACGCAGAAAAACTGGGTAACACAAACGGAACGATAGTTTATGCTACTTCGTTTTTTATTAAACACATTGTAATGGATGAAAAATCAAAACAACAACATGTTGCGACTTTTTTGAAATCAAATCCTTCTTTTTCTAAATTGGAATTAAAAAACTTTGTGGATAATAAAGAAGCAAAAGATAATGGTTTAATGGTAATTGTTGATTTGAAAGCGAATGACAATACTGATTTAACCAATAAAATAAAACTATTACTAACCGAACTGAAGGTGAAAAACGTAAACTACTCCAACGCTTTTTATCAACTTCAGGATTTTAAATTTTAATTAAACCCAATTACTAACCTTTTATTTTTACAATGAAAAAACAAGTACTATTTATCGCAGTATGTCTGCTTCCTTTATTTTCAGCAGGTCAACAAAGCAACACCCATTTCGAAGCTAATGTTGCAAACATGGAATCGCCCGAAGGTGTTTCGAAACCAAAACCAAAAATAATTTTGCCATCATTTACCTATGCCGAAATGAAAGCAGCAGGAAAGTTGGACGATAGCAATGAGTACATCATTATTGACGATAACAACTCCACCCCAGCTGTTACCGTACCTGTTACGCCAGAGCATCTGGAAAGGATGAATTATGACAACAATCATCAGTCTAAATCAACTGAGACTGTTAATACACAATGCAACTGTTTGTTGCCTTTGGATGCTTCTTATAACGTGGCAGAATTTACCATCGGTGTCCCCCCAAATTATAGAAATGATGATGGTTCGACAGGGGCAAAAGCATTGCCTTTTACCTTTTGTATGTATGGAACAAATTATAATTCTTGTTATATAAATACAAATGGTAACATTACATTTGGTGCTCCTTTTGCCACTTACACTTCCACCGGTTTTCCATCGGCAACAGTGCCTGCCATGGTTGCTCCTTTTTGGGCGGATGTTGATACACGTAGTGCGGGTAGCGGATTGGTATATTACAAAATAACTCCTACTTATATGGTAATTAAATGGGAGCAAGTAGGTTATTTTAATAGTCACTCTGATAAAATAAATACTTTTCAATTAATAATTACAGATGGTACCGACCCTATAATTTCCAGTGGAAATAACATTGCTTTTTGTTACGGTGATATGCAATGGACTACTGGCGATGTTTCTGGAGGAGTAAATGGTTTTGGAGGAACTCCTGCAACTGCAGGTGTAAATAAAGGTGATGGAATAACTTTTGCTCAAATAGGTCGTTTCAATGCAACTGGCTCTGCTTACAATGGTACCACTAATCCTAGTGGTGTTTCTTGGTTAGATAATCAATCGTTTTTCTTTAGCACTTGTGCAAATACCAATATTGCTCCTATTGTGGCTGGTTTAAATAATTGTGACACACTTAAGATTTGCGGAGAAAACGATTCACTTATTTTGTCTGCCTTGTTTCTTTCGCCCGAAGCCAATCAAACCACCACTATTACTGTTAATTTGAACGGAACCCCTAATTCATCTATATTATCAGTAGTAAACGGGAATGTTGCTTTTGCTCAAGTGCTCATTTATGCCACATTAGCCAATTATGGAAACAACATCATTACCTTCACTGCAACAGATAATGGAATTCCTGCGCAAACTACAGTTGTAAACTCAAATGTATTTATTGATACCACGGGTGTTTCTGCCCTCAATCCTGTAGTAACCGGAATGCAGGCACTTTGTCAGGGGAGTCCTACCACCATTAGTGTTTCGCCAACCACTTATGATTCTTATTTGTGGAGTAATGGTTCTAATTCTACTTCCATTACCATTACTAATCCCGGTCAGTATTGGGTAACTTCTCATCTTGCTGGCTGTTCTGCCACCAATGTTATTAATATTGTAGCTACACCTGCACCTACCTTTAGTTATGTTGGAAATCCTTTTTGTCAGAATGCTGCCAATCCTTCGCCAACTTATGGTGCAAATGGTGCAGCCGGAACATTTACTTCTACTGCCGGGTTAGTAATTAACCCCACCACCGGTGTGGTAGATTTGATGGCAAGTATTCCAGGAACTTATACGGTTACCAATTCAATTCCTGCCATGTCGGGTTGTCCTGCTGTTTCAGCAACATCAAGCATTACCATTACTGCTGGGCAGTCAGCCGCTTTTAGTTATGTCGGAAATCCATTTTGCCAAGTTGGGGGTGTGAATCCAACACCTACTTATACTGGTAATGCTTTTGCAGGTGTATTTACTTCTGTGCCTGCCGGGTTATCATTGGACCCCAACACGGGAGTGGTGAATGCTGCATTAACTTCTCCTGGTTCATACACTGTTACCAACACTATTCCGGCAGCAAATGGATGTCCGGCAGCAACAGCAACAGCCACCGTTACAATCACGCCAGCGCTTGTTCCATCCTTTATATATCTTGGAAGTCCATTTTGTAAAAACGGAACCAACCCATCGCCTACATATTTTGGAGGCGGAATAGCCGGAACATTTACAGCTACACCTGCGGGATTGAGTATTTTTCCTAACACGGGGTTGATTAATCTTTCTGCAAGTAATGCAGGAACTTATACGGTAACCAACACTGTTCCTGCTTCTGGACCTTGTCCGGCACAAACAGCAACTGCAACCATCACTATCACTGCTTTGCCAGTTGCAACTTTTAATTATCCTGGCTCACCATATTGTCACGGAGGAGGTGTAAATCCTGCACCAACCTTTACAGGCGCTGGGGTAGGTGGAACATTTTCGTCTACACCAGCAGGCTTGGTTATTAATCCGGGAACAGGAGTGGTAAATACCAATACTTCTGCTAATGGAACATATACTGTTACCAACACTATCCCTGCTGCCAACGGATGCCCTGCAGTTACCGCTACTGCTACTATTACTATTATTCCGGGTTCAGTAGGAACTTTTCATTATCTGAATTCACCGTATTGTCAAGGAGGAACTAATCCATTACCTGCCTTTATTGGTGCTGGTATTGGTGGGGTGTTTACAGGTCCTCCGGGGTTGGTCATTAACTCATCAACAGGAATGGTAAATTTATCAACTTCAAATCCGGGAACATATACCGTAACCAACACAATTCCTGCTGCTGGCGGATGTCCTGCTGTTACTGCAACTTCTTCTATTACCATTACCGAATTGCCAATCGGAACTTTTGATTATCCGGGCAATCCTTTCTGCCAAACAGCAGGACTTGTTTCCGCTAATTTTATTGGCTCCGGTCAACCGGGTATTTTCTTTACGCCTTCACCTGATTTAATGTTGGATGTTAATTCTGGAGATATAGATATTACTAATAGTATCCCCGGAACGTATTGGGTATATAATTTATTACCTGCTTCTGATGGTTGTCCTGATGTTCTTGATTCGGCACAGGTAACCATCATTCTTGCTCCTGCGGCTACATTCAGTTATGTTAACACTCCGTATTGTCAATCGGGAACTGACCCTTTGCCTACTTTTTCGGGAGGAGGAACAGGAGGAACATTTACATCAACCGCTGGTTTGGTTATTGATGCTAACACGGGTTTAGTTACTTTGTCAACTAGTACTCCAGGAAATTATACTGTTACCAATACCGTATCACCTACCGGATGCCCAACAGTAACTGCTACTTCCGACATCACCATTGAAGCACCTGCTGTTGGTACATTTAGTTATACAGGAAGTCCTTATTGCACCGGAGGAAATGACCCACTACCTGCTTTGGATAATGGATCAGTGGGAGGCACGTATTCTTCAACTGTTGGTTTAGTGATAGACCCACAAACAGGATTAGTTACGTTAGCATCCAGCACACCCGGAACCTATACCGTGACTAATACGATTGCTGCTTCAGGCGCTTGTCCTGCTGTTACAGCAACATCAACCATTACAGTTGCTACTGCTTTTGTTGCTACATTTAGTTATATAGGTACACCTTATTGCCAAGGAAGCCCTGACCCTTCGCCTACCTATTCCGGAGGAGGAGCAGGTGGAACCTTTACATCCTCACCTGGATTGGTGATTGATGCAAATACAGGAGCAGTTGATTTGACTTTAAGTACTCCCGGAACCTATACAGTAACAAATTCAATTCCTGCTTCAGGTGGATGTCCTTCTGTGTCGGCAACTTCAACCATAACAATAAACGCAGCTCCTGTTGGTACGTTTAGTTATATGGGAAGCCCTTATTGTTCAGGAGGTGCTAACCCTTCTCCAACATTTAGCGGAGGTGGAGTTGCAGGAGCATTTGCTTCTACTATTGGTTTAGTGATTGATGGAAATACGGGCGTTGTTGATTTAGGTACAAGTACACCCGGAACATATACTGTTACCAATACCATTGCAGCAGCAGGCGGTTGCCCTCAAGTTGTTGAAACAGCAACCATAGTCATAAACACTGTTGCTATTGCCACTTTTGATTACATAGCAAATCCTTATTGTCAAACTTCAAACAACCCTATCCCTAATTTTATTGGTGGAGGAGGAGCGGGAGTTTTTTCATCCACTCCTTCTGGGTTAGTAATTGACCCCGGAACAGGTACGGTTACACTTGCCACAAGTACTCCCGGAACTTACACTGTAACTAATGATATTGCTGCCTCTGGAGGATGTGCAGCTGCAACTGCAACAGCTACCATCACCATTGTTGCGCCTCCTGTTGCCGATTTTAGCTACACCGCTTCTCCTTATTGTCAGTTGGGCAACGACCCTTCTCCAACATTTGCGAACGGAGGTACAGCTGGTACCTTCTCTTCCACAGCTGGATTGGTAATTGACCCTAACACTGGCTTGGTAACATTGGCAACTTCTTCACCTGGAACTTATACTGTAACCAATCAAATTGTTTCAGCGGCATGCGGTACTGTTACTTATACCTCCACTATAACTATAGTAGGTACTTTGGTAGCATCCTTCAATTATCCTGCAAGTCCTTATTGTCAGAGTGCAGCCAACCCTTCACCTGTCTTTACTAATGGTGGAATAGCTGGAACATTTACATCTTCATTAGGTTTATTAATCAATTCATCTACTGGAGTTGTAACATTGGCATCCAGCACTCCAGGAACATACATGGTTTATAATTCAGTAACGGGAAGCGGATGTCCGAATGCTATTGACAGCTCTTCTATTACCATTGTGGCTGCACCACTTGCCACCTTTAGTTATACCGGTTCTCCTTATTGTCAAGGAGTAGGAAATCCTTCACCTACATTTAATGGTGGAGGTGTTGCAGGAACATTTACTTCGACCATCGGTTTGTCCATTGATGGGCAAACTGGTTTGGTTGATTTAGGTTTAAGTATTCCAGGAACGTATACCGTAACCAATACAGTACCCGGAGCAGCTGGTTGTCCACCTGCGGTGAGTACTTCTACTATTACAATTAATATTCCTCCTGTATCTACTTTTAGTTACGTATCATCACCGTATTGTCAGAATGCGCCTAACCCAAATCCTACTTATACGGGTGGTGGAGTAGCAGGTGCGTTTACTTCCATACCTCTTGGTTTGTCGTTAAATTCAACCACAGGTGCTGTTAATCTATTGTCGAGTACCCCAGGAACTTACACCGTAACCAACATTGTTAGCGCTGCAGGATGTCCGCCTTCAACTTCTTCTGCTTCTATTACAATTACAGCAGCTCCAATTTCAGGATTTAGTTATACTGGAAGTCCATACTGTCAGAATTTACCTGACCCTTTCCCAACTTTTGTTGCGGGAGGTGTTGCTGGTACTTTTACAGCCACGGGCGGATTAGTAATCAATTCAACAACTGGACAGGTAACACTTACAAGTGTACCAGCGGGAAGTTATACTGTAACAAATAGTATTCCTGCAGCTGGAGGTTGCCCTGCAGTAGTTTCAAGTTCAACTATAACTATTAGCGCAATCCAAGACCCTTCGTTTGCTTATAATGGTAGCCCTTATTGCCAAACAGGAACGGTGAGCCCGGCTTCTGTAACTACTGCCGGAGGAACATTTAGTTCTACTGCTGGTTTGTCTATCAATTCTTCTGGATTGATTACACTATCAACTAGCACACCGGGTACTTATACTATTACTTATAACACCCCTGGACCATGCCCTGCATCCACCACACAGCAGATTGTGATCAATGCTTCACCTGCAGCCAATGCCGGACCAAACCAAACGTTGTCGTGTGGAGCAAGTTCTCTTGTATTAAACGGAACAGGCTCTTCAGGATGTACTTACAGTTGGGCGCCTACAGCAGGTGTGGTATCGGGAGGAACAACGCTTACTCCAACAGTAAACCAAGCAGGAACTTATACATTAACGGTTACCAATCCAGTTACAGGTTGTGTTTCCACAAGCACTGTATCAGTGAATACTTCTGCAGGACCCACAGCAGGTTTTACCGCTAATCCAACAGCAGGAACACCTCCATTGATTGTTAATTTTACCAATACAAGTTCAGGTGCTACTTCTTACACTTGGTTGTTTCCGGGAGGAAATCCTTCTAGTTCGTTTGCAACCAATCCTACCGTAACATATACTACTACCGGAACTTATACAGTAACTTTGATTGCTTCGGTGGGTGGATGTACAGATACTACTACAGAAGTTATTATTGTTTATGATGGTTACACGTTATTGATACCAAACGTGTTCAGCCCGAATGGCGACTTAAACAATGATTATTTTACGGTTACTTACACGGGAGTTAACACTTTTACAGGCGAGCTTTACGACCGTTGGGGAATAAAAGTATATGACTGGACAGACATTACCAAAGGGTGGGATGGAATAAACAAAATGGGAGCTAAATCAGAAGACGGCACTTACTATTATATAATAAAGAGTGCAGGATTTGATGGAGTTGAGCATACCGACCAAGGATTCTTTACGCTGGTTCATTAGATCCATAGCTACTTGTTAAGCAATACACACAAACGCGACAGGTTTTTAATAATCTGTCGCGTTTTTGCTTAACTAATTTTTGTTTTTCGGTTTTACCAATTCAGGATAAGACCAAAACAATCGTTTTGCCTTCATGTCAAGATAGCTAATACATCAAAACAACTGTTTGGTTCCATTCCCTACATAGCTTATGAGTCAAAACAGTTGTTTGGACGCATTCCCCAACTAGCTAATTTCCAAAAACGATTGTTTTGCTTCATTCCCTAAATAGCTAATTTGTCAAAACAGTTGTTTTAGTCCATTCCCTACATAGACAATACATCAAAACAGTTGTTTTAGTTTATTCCTTAGCTTGACATAGTCTCAAAACAGTTGTTTTGTCCTATTCCTTACATAGACAATACATCAAAACAGTTGTTTTAGTTTATTCCTTAGCTTGACATAGTCTCAAAACAGTTGTTTTGTCCTATTCCTTACATTGATAATACAAAAAAGTAACTGAGGTGATGTGTTCCTGAATAAATTATCAGCATAAAAATTCTCTTTTGTCTGTTTTCGCAAAAGGCAAAAAAACGAAACCTATTCATTTCTTTCATTTCCCCAATAAAATTGCATCATTTAGTTGAAAAGTAATTCTGTTTACATGCAACCTTTCATATAAAAAAAACGTCTTGTTTATAAGGGTGTTAATAAGTTAAACGCATTTTGTTGATAAATAGGTTTTTCTTTTGCACCTTTGTTGGCGTTATTAATGTAGCTGATTTGAAACTAGATACAAATAGTTGCGTATAACTTAGAAGCGAGCAGGTAATCATCAAAAAAACAATAAGAATATATTTCCATTTTCAGAAAAAATAATAAACCATATCAAATGAAAAAACTTTTACTTTCAATCGTATTGTTATCCATTAGCTACATTTCTTTAGCTCAGTTGATAACCCCGTTTACCATACGTTTTGGTGTAACTCAAAAGGGAGGGATAACAATGATAGGTAATGCTGCTGCGGGTTGTGGTGCAACATCTGGCAATGGTTCTTGTTTGAGCCATGCCTGTACTACAGCCCATGCGGAGGCTGCTCCCAATGGTGTTGGGGTGGACAATGACTTTGTTCAGAACTACGTGGACATTGATGCAGATGCAGCCACCTTTATGTCGAGCAGCGATAGTTTGGCGTTGCCCAATTGTAGTTTAATTTCGTTTGCAGGTTTGTATTGGGCAGCAGGCGGAGAAACAGGAGCACCTGATGGTAGTCATTGGGCTACAAGAGCAAGCTGCAAATTAAAAGTAAATAATGGTGCATATACCACATTAACAGCAACCGGAGCAAATCAATATAACAACAATCAGGGTTATAAATCATATCACAACTTTGTTAACATTACCAGTATTGTGCAGGCAGCCGGCAGAAACGCACGATACACTGTTGCTGATATGCCGTTGTTGAATGATAATACTGCTGGCAACACAGGAAATAGTGTAAACCGTTGGGGAGGGTGGGCAATTGTAATTGTTTACAGAAACGATTTAATGTCTATGCGCAACCTGACGGTATTTAACGGATTAACAAATGTATCTTCTCCGGGTAATACTGTTACTGATATTCCTCTTTCAGGATTCTTAACTCCTCCAACAGGTCCGGTGAGACTTGAACTTGGGCTGGTAGCGTTTGATGGTGACCGTGGTGCGGTAATACAATCGTGCTCATCAAATTTTAAAGGTGATTCTTTGTTGTTTAACGGTGCCGGAACATTCAAACCTATTTCAGATGCACTTCATCCGCAGAACGATGTGTTCAACAGTACCATTTCCAACAACGGGGTGATGAATCCCTACCGAAACCCACTTTACGGAAATACGTTAGGGCATGATGTAAATATTTTTGTTCCCGATAACACCGCAAAATTATACATTGGAAACAATGCAACTTCTTGCACCATTCGCCAAAAGACAGGGGGTGAAACCTATCTGACTCAGGTGGTAACCTCAACTATTGATGTGTTTGAGCCGGACGACAGAGGAGGTTTGTCGGTTGTTGATTTAAACGGGGGTACAGTAGTGGCTGGTGATACGTTGGAATACACGGCAAGTATAAAAAACATTGGGTCAAACCCTTCCATCAATACTTACATTGTAGATACTTTTCCAATTAATTGTATATATGTTCCCGGTTCGATGAACATAACGTTTGGTCCCAATGCAGGTGTAAAAACAGACAATTTAGGGGATGACCAGGGAGAGTATTTTTCTGCTGCTAAATCATTACGGATACGAATTGGAACAGGAGCAACCAATGTAGCAGGGGGAACTATTCTTAATTCGCCAACAGGAGCGGACAGCACTCAAATAAAATTCAGAGTGGTAGTAACATCCGATTGTATTGTGCTGCTCTGCGCGGGCACTGTTGCCAATCGATTTCGAATATATGGCACCGGTTTTTTCTCGGGCTATGGGTATAACACCGGCAGTAACCCCACTATTTTTGATAGTGGTGGCTGTCCTATTCAGGGAACTACCGATACTCCAATTTCAACAATTGCCTGCCAACCTCCAACGGCAACAACTAATTCGCCCGTCTGTGCAGGAGGTACCATAAATTTATTTGTGCAGTCATCACCAGATGCCACTTATTCGTGGACAGGACCAAACGGATTTGCTTCAGCGGTTCAGAATCCTGTTATACCTAATGCAACAGCAGCAATGGCGGGGGCATACACCGTTACGGTACTGGTTAATGGAACAAGTTGTGTTTATACGGCAACCTCAACTGCAGTGGTTGTCAATCCTTCACCAGTAATGTCCTCTTCTGCTACAGCTACTATATGCAGTGGCGGTACGGTTAATATTCCACTTACCTCCAATTTGCCAGGCACATTTACATGGATAGCAGCCGATAACATTAATGTTACGGGCGAAAGTACAACCTTGCAAACTACTTCTACGTTGAACAATACACTTATCAATACATCAACCGTGCCTCAAACAGTAACCTATTCGGTTACTCCAATTGCGACATTAGGTACCTGTTCGGGAGCTACACAAACAGTTACAGTAACAGTAAATCCAACTCCAAGTATTACCAGTGCTTCCACAGCAACTATCTGTTCGGGTACTACTTTGAATATTCCATTAACAGCAACAGTTCCTTCAACGTTTACTTGGATTGCTACCAACAATCCGAATACCACTGGGGAAAGTACCACGTTGCAAAATACTTCTACCATCAACAATACCCTCATTAACACTACAGGGGCAGTTGAGACAGTAACCTATACCGTTACTCCAACGGCAACAATAGGAGGTTGCGGAAGTACAGCACAGCAAATATTAACAGTAACAGTTAATCCAACTGCTACTGTAACCAGCTCTGCTTCGGCAACCATTTGTAGTGGAGGTACGGTTAATATCCCATTAACATCTTCTCTTGCGGGTACGTTTACATGGATTGCTACTAATAATACCAATACCACTGGTGAAAGTTTAACCTTGCAAAGTACTTCCACCATCAACAATACGATTGTAAACACATCCACTATTCCTCAAACAGTAAACTATACAGTTACTCCAATAACTACTGTTGGCGGCTGTTCGGGAGCCACACAAACTGTTTCGGTTTTGGTAAATCCATTGCCAGTGATGACCAGTGCAAATGCCATGACTATTTGTAGCGGTGCTGCATTAAATCTACCTTTAACATCTGCCACACCAAGTACGTTTACATGGATAGCTGGAGACAATGCAAATACAACCGGAGAAAGTTTGACTACACAAAACACTTCTACTATTAATGACACCATTATTAATAATTCGGCAGTGCCACAAACGGTAACTTACACTGTTACTCCAACTGCAACAGCAGGGGCTTGTGTGGGTGCAACACAAACGGTAACAGTTACTGTTAACCCTACACCAACCATTACCTCGTCAAGTACCGCAACTGTTTGTAGTGGGGTGCAATTAGCAATTGGGTTAACATCGAGCGTGCCTTCCACATTTACATGGATAGCGGGTAATAATGCAAATACAACCGGGGAAAGTTTGACCTTGCAAAACTCAAGTACTATTAACAATACAATTATTAATAATACCACAGTGCCGCAAACCGTGACTTATACCGTAACACCTACCGCTACATCTGGCGGATGTATTGGTACAGCAAATCAAACGGTAACAGTTACCGTTAATCCAGCACCGAATGTAACCTCAGCAAACACAGCAACAATATGCAGCGGAAGTGCAGTCAACATTCCGCTAACATCGAGCGTACCTTCTGCATTCACATGGATTGCCGCTGATAATCTGAACGTAACCGGAGAAAGTTTAACATTACAAAGCACTTCAACCTTAAACAATACTTTGGTAAATAGTACTTCAGTTCCACAAACAGTTGTTTACACAGTAACACCAACAGCAAGTACGGGTGGTTGCGCTGGTGTGCCGCAAACAGTAACGGTAATTGTAAATCCTTTACCAATAATTACAAGTCCGGCAACTGCAACTATTTGTTCGGGACAAGCATTGAATATTCCGTTGACTGCAAATGTGCCTTCCACTTTTACGTGGATTGCAACGGACAACCTGAATACAACCGGAGAAAGCACCACATTGCAAAGTACTTCAACTATTAACAATACCATTATCAATAATACAGGTTTTGTTCAGGTGGTAACTTATACAGTTACTCCAACAGCTACTTCGGGAGGTTGCGGAAATGCAGCTCAGCAAATAGTAACAGTAACTGTTAATCCGTTGCCAACTACTACTAGTTCAAGTTCAGCAACTATCTGTAGCGGAGGTACGGTTAACATTCTTCTTACTTCTTCACAGCCCGGAACATTTACATGGGTAGCAGCAGATAACACTAACACAACAGGTGAAAGTTTAACAATTCAAAACTCTTCTACGCTTAATAATACTATTATTAATACCTCTACCATTCCTCAAACGGTTAACTATTCTGTTATAGTAACTGCAACAGTTGGTGGTTGTTCGGCAGCTACACAAACAGTAGCTGTACTTGTTAATCCTGGACCGGTGATGACCAGCCAAACTTCTGCAACTATTTGTAGTGGACAAACGGTAAGCATTCCATTAACAGCAAATCCGGGAAGTACATTTACCTGGGTGGCGGCAGATAATGCCAATACCACAGGTGAGAGTTTAACTAATCAAAATTCGTCAACTCTTTCGAATACGATAATTAATACTTCGGCAGTTCCTCAAACTGTTGCTTACACGGTAACACCAACTGCAACAGTGGGTGGGTGTATAGGTGCACCACAAACTGTAAATGTTACCGTAAACCCAACTCCTGTTATTACCTTAAATTCTAATAATGTTACGGTGTGCAGTGGTATCCAATTAAACATTCCATTGTCGGCAAACGTACCTTCTTCGTTTACTTGGATTGCAGCTAACAATCCTAATACAACTGGAGAAAGTACCACGTTACAAAATTCAGCAACCATTAATAATACTATCATTAACAACACTGCCGGACCTCAAACAGTAATATACACTGTAAATGCCACTGCAACCGCGGGAGGTTGCGGAAATACAAGTCCGCAAACTATTACGGTTACTGTGAATCCATCTCCAACACTTACATCATCCAACACAGCAACAATATGCAGTGGTTCAACATTAAATATTCCGTTAACATCAAGTATTCCTTCAACATTTACATGGATTGCTGCTGATAATAACAATACAACAGGGGAAAGCCTCACTTTGCAAAGTACGGCATTGATTAATAATACGATTATCAACAGTTCGCTCGTACCTCAAACAGTAACTTATACGGTGACGCCTACTGCAGTGTCAGGAGGTTGCGCAAGTGTACTTCCTCAGATAGTAACAGTAACTGTTAATCCATTAGATGATGCCGCTTTCAGTTATGCAACATCTACTTTCTGTCAAACGGGAACCAACCCAACACCAACCATAACAGGAACTTTAGGAGGAACATTTACTTCTACTCCAGCAGGATTGGTAATTAATCCTGCAACAGGAACAGTTACTTTGGCATCATCCACACTCGGAACTTATACCGTTACCTATACTACTAATGGTATTTGTCCAAGTTCGGCAACAGCAAGTATAACTATAACTACTTCGCCTACATCAACATTTACTTATTCTGGTGGCTCATTCTGCCATGGTGGAACAAATCCATTACCTATATTTAATCCACCTGCCTCGGGAGGAGTATTTACATCGGTACCTGCAGGATTGGTAATTAACAGTACAACCGGAGAAATTGATTTAACATTAAGTCCGGTTGGAGTTTATACCGTAACTAATACTATAGCTGCAGCAGGAGGTTGTTCATCCTCTACTTCATCAGTATCGGTTACCATTAATCCAAATGCTACGGTAAGTGCAGGTGCGGATGCAACAGTTTGTTTGAGCGGAAGCTATACCTTATCAGGTACATTTGGTGGTGGTGCAGGTGGAGTTACATGGTCTACCAGCGGAAGCGGTACCTTCAACAACCCTAGTCTTGCAGGAGCTATTTATACTCCATCGGCCGGAGATATTGCTGCTGGAACCGTTACATTAACCATCACTACAAACGACCCTGCCGGTCCTTGTCCTTCGGTGTCAGACAATATGGTGTTAACCATTACCACTGCTCCAACTGTTAGTGCTGGACCTGATGTGGATATGTGTACTGCATCACCTGTTGTATTGGCTGGAACCTTTGGTGGAAGTGCAACATCGATTACCTGGACTACCGGAGGAACGGGAACATTTAATGATGCTACATTGCCCGGAGCTACATATACTCCTTCGGCTGCTGATATTGCTGCTGGAACTGTAACATTAACTATTACTACTGACGACCCTGCTGGTCCGTGTGGTGCTGTTTCGGATAATGTAAATATTACTGTTTATCTTTCTCCAACCGTGAGTGCTGGTGCGGATACTGCTATTTGTTTAAGCTCCAACTACCAATTATCAGGTTCGTTTGGCGGCTCTGCTAATGGAATTACATGGTCAACTAATGGAAGTGGTACTTTTGATAATACTGCTTTAACCAATGCTACATACACTCCTTCGGCAGCTGATATTGCTACTGGCAGTGTTACATTAACCATTATTACCAACGACCCTACAGGTCCTTGTGTTCCTGCTTTCGACAATATGTTGTTAACCATCACTACAGGTGTTCCGGTGAGTGCAGGACCTAACGATACGATATGCGAACGAACTAATTATACGTTAAGTGGTTCGTTTGGTGGAGGTGCTAGTTCTATTACATGGACCACCAGCGGTACAGGAACTTTTACTCCCAACAATACCGTCACCAATCCGGTGTACCATCCTTCACCAGCTGACGTGGTGTCGCAAAATGTAGTGTTAACCATTACTACTAACGACCCTCCGGGACCTTGCGGTGCAGGAACTGATTTTATGTTGCTTCATATTTCGCCTGCTGCCATTGTAAGCGCAAATCATAATGATACTATTTGTTCTGGAACTACTTATACCATGTTAGGTTCGTATGGCGGTAGTGCTACTTCTGTTACCTGGACTACTTCAGGAACAGGAACATTTAATAATCCTGCGTCACCGGGAGCTATATACACTCCATCGGCTGCTGATATTGCAGCAGGCGGAGTAAATTTAACATTGACTACCAACGACCCTCCGGGTCCATGTCCGGCTTTGTTAGATGTGATGTATCTTGGAATTAGTCCTGCTGTGGTGATTAGTGCCGGACCAGATGATGTAATGTGTTCGAACACGCTTTATACTACTCAAGGTAGTTTTAGTGGAGGTGCTACTTCTGTATTATGGACTACATCTGGAACAGGAACATTTAACAACCCAACACTTGCTACTCCGGTTTATACTCCTTCGGCTGCTGATATAAGTAATAGTGTGGTGGTATTAACCATAACATCAAACGACCCTTATGGTCCTTGTCCGGCTTTGAGCGATGCGATGAACCTGACCATAAATCCTGCTACCACATCTAATGCAGGTGCTGATGCAACTATATGTGCTACTTCTCAAATTACACTTTCGGGTTCAGTTGGTGGTGGTGCCACTAACATGACTTGGACAACATCGGGTACCGGAACTTTTGACAACACCACAATTGGTAATGCAACCTACACTCCTTCGGCTGCTGATGATGCTAACCTTAGTGTTACTTTATATTTAACCACTAACGACCCTCCGGGAGTTTGCGGACCGGTAACGGATACTATACTTATCACCATTACTCCAAGAGATGCAGCAGGTTTCGGTTATGCCGATTCGGTGTATTGCCAGTCTGGCGTTAATCCAACTCCAACAGTAACAGGGTTACCGGGTGGAACATTTATTCCTTCTTCTCCGGGTTTAGTGGTAAATCCAACCACAGGTGAAATTACCTTATTGTCATCATCAGTTGGAACTTACACGGTAATGTATTTAACGAATGGACCTTGTCCTGATTCAACCTATGCCAACATTACCATCACTCCTTTATTTATTGCAACGTTCAGCTATGCTGGAAACCTGTTTTGTGAAAATGGAAGTCCGAACCCAGTACCGGTTTATGTACCGGGAGGCTCGGGCGAAACATTTACGTTTCATCCTGCCGGATTAGTAATTAATCCAAACACAGGGGAAGTTGATTTAATTGCAAGTACTCCCGGAACTTATACTGTTATCAATACCATATTGCCTCAACAGGGATGTGCTTTGGCGGTTGATAGTACTACAATTACCATCACCCCGTTAGATAATGCAACCATTACATATCCATTACCGCTGTATTGTGCCAATGGAACAAATCCAATTCCAACCATTACCGGTTTGCCGGGTGGGGTGTTTACAAGTACCTTAGGTGGAAGTATTAATTCATCAACCGGAGAAATTACCTTACCTGTAACACCGGGAGTGTATAACGTAACTTATACTACTAATGGTGCTTGCCCTAATGCCGACACTGTTCCGGTTACTATAACAGCTCCACCTATTTCGGATGCTGGTCCGTTGCAAAACTTGGGTTGTGGCGATTCGTTACAATTGAATGGTACCAATTCAAGTTCTGGTCCTAACTTTACGTATTTGTGGAGTACCGGAGGAGGTAATATTGTATCAGGAGGAGGCACACCTACTGCCACTGTTAATCAGGCAGGTGTTTATACCTTATTGGTTACTGACTTAACTACAGGTTGTACTCAAACAGATACTGTTTCAGTTATTGACTTGCCACCACCAGTCGCATCATTCACTTATTCGCCAAACCCTGCAACAGGGCATGTACCGCTTACGGTAACATTTACCAACACCAGCACCAATGCAAATACTTATTTCTGGGTGTTTGGTGACGGAACCACAAGTACTCTGCAAGACCCAACGCATACATTTGTTTCAATAGGAGTGTTTGCGGTAGTGTTATATGTGACTAACAATGGTCATTGTGTTGACTCTACCGAAATATTAGTAGTTACCTATCCAACATATGCCATCATTGTGCCTAACGTGTTTACTCCAAATAACGACCAGATAAACGACTTATTCTTTATCAACACCACCGGAGTTGCTGAAATAAATTGTTACATCTACGACCGTTGGGGATTGAAATTATACGAATGGCATACCCTTGAAGGTGGCTGGGACGGACGCAACGCAAACGGAAAAGAAGCACCTGACGGAACGTATTTCTATATTTATGATTTGAAAGATGCAGACAACGGAGAGCATGCCGACCATGGTTCGTTTATGCTGATACGACAGTAATCGGAAATGAAGAATTGATGAGATTGCGAAAGAGAATTGAAAAGATGCAAAAAAGTTCCCCTATTTATTGGGGAACTTTTTGAATTTCAGAACCTCTCTATAAAAATATTTTTGCTTCAGAAACAAGCCCATGAGTTCCGCAAGCAAAGGTTTTTACTCCCCAAACAAGCGCATGAGCTCCGCAAGCAACTGTTTTTACTCCCCAAACAAGCGCATGAGCTTCGTAAGCGATTGTTTTTACTCCCCAAACAATGCCTATTTTAAAAAATAAGGTTAAAAATTAATCACTTATGAAAAGGAGGGGCAAATTGAACCCTTATATTCAATAAAATACTAATTTAGTGACTCTAATATACAAACCCATGAAAAAACTAATTTTACTTTTATCCATTGTTTTCATTATTAATGAAACAAAAGCACAGTATGTAACTATACCAAGCCCGCAATTTGTAACATGGCTCCAGTCTCACTTTCCTTCCTGCATTAGTGGAAATCAGATGGATACAACTTGTGTTGCAATAACAAGTGCTACTTATATCAATCTTGGTCCTAATTTTATTACTGATTTAACAGGGATTCAGTATTTTGATAATCTTGATTCATTGAATTGTATGGATAGCCATGCATTGACATATATTCCAGCTTTGCCGGGAGGACTAACCTATTTTGATTCCGATAATAGCTTATTAGCGAGTTTGCCAGTTTTGCCGAATGGTATAACTTATATGGATTGTAGAAATAATGTCTTAACAAGTTTACCTGCTTTGCCAAATGCATTAATTACTTTATACTGTTGCAATAATCAACTAACCAGTTTACCTGTCCTGCCTAATTCACTTCAAGATTTATATTGTGAAAATAATTTATTAACAAGTTTACCTGCATTACCAAACTCCCTTGGGAATTTTAATTGTAATAATAATCAGATAACAAGTTTACCAACCTTACCCAATTCACTTGTTTCGTTGAATTGTAGTTATAATCTATTGACAGTATTGCCTTCGTTGCCCAATTCACTTACCAATTTGAATTGCAAATACAACCAAATTACTAATATGCCAGCTTTATCAAATTCATTTTTCACATTAGATTGCAGTCATAATCAAATTACAAGTCTGCCTGCATTGGGTAGTTCCTTGTGGCGTTTAACATGTAATGATAACCAATTAACAAGTTTACCTTCTTTGCCTAACACACTGGAAGAATTATATTGTCAAAATAATCAAATAACTACAATACCAACTTTACCCGGCAATAATAATTTTTCAGTTATCAATTGCTCAAATAATTTATTGACCATTTTACCAGCATTACCTTTTTATCTCAACACTTTAATTTGCAGTAATAATAACATTTTCTGCATGCCTTTGATTCCAATGTATGTGGGCGATTCTGCCAGTTTTCAAATTTATAACAACCCTGTTACCTGTTTACCAAATTACACAGTAAATATGCCTCCATATCTTTTGGCTTATCCCCTTTGTATTTTGGGAGATTTGGTAAATAACCCTAATAATTGTGCAAATGCAGAGGGAATAGCTGGATTTGTTTATAAAGATATAAATGGTAATTGCATGAAGGATGCGGGAGACACTATATTATCAAATTTTCCAATAAAACTATATACTCCAGGTAATGTTTTAATTTCTCAAAGCTATACAGCGGTTAATGGAGTTTATAGTTTTCCTGAACTTGCTGGAACTTATGTGACAAAAATTGATACAACAGGTTTTCCATTGGTTGCCCAATGCAATTACCCGGGCATTGATTCAACAGTAATTTTAACATTGGCAAGTCCATTGGCACAGGATGTAAACTTTTCTTTTACCTGCCCTCCGGGTTTTGACATTGGTACAAAGTCTGTTTTGCCACAAGGACAAATATTTCCGGGACAGTTTCATGGTTTTAAATTTAATACTGGAGATTTGAGCAATTGGTATCATCTTCATTGTGCATCAGGAGTGAGTGGTCAGGTGGTTGCAACTTTTACTGGTCCCATTAATTTTGACAGTATTTATTTTAACGGACTTGTTCCTTCCGTTGCTGGAAATGTTTTTACCTATTCGATTCCGGATTTTGGAACGATACCTATTTATAATTCATTTAAAATTAATAAAATATATACGGACACTACTGCCAATATAGGTGATTCAATTTGTGTAAATATATTGGTTACTCCAACTGCTGGTGATAACAATACAAGCAATAACAATTTTAATTATTGTTATTATGTTGGCAATTCGTACGACCCTAATTATAAAGAAACTTATCCACGATATGTTTCTTATGGTTTTGACGATTATTTTTATTACACCATTCACTTCCAAAATGTGGGTTCATCGGCTGCTATAAATATTCATGTGCTGGATACTTTAGATTCTAATTTAGATTTGAATACTTTTGAGGTAATTGATTATAGTCATCCAAACACTACATGGTTAACGGGTCGTAACCTTGCTGTTTATTTTACAAATATTAATCTTCCTGATAGTACTACTGATTTTGATGGTTCGCAGGGTTTTATTCAATATCGAATAAAACCAAAACTAAATCGTCCGGGAGGTACACAAGTGCATAACCGAGCTAGTATTTATTTTGATTATAATGCGCCTGTTGTTACTAATGCAACTTTAAATCAATTTGGTTTAAGCAATGGAATATCTCAACTCTCCAATCTTACTTCTCAAATCTCTATTTATCCAAATCCAACAAATGGAAAATTTACAATTGTCCTTCGACAAGCTCAGGATGACGGAAAGTTGAAATTGGAAATAACAAATGTTTTGGGAGAGATTATTTATCAATCTGAAATCCATAACCTGAAATCTGAAATCAATTTATCTAATCAACCAGCAGGAATTTATTTTGTAAGAATTATTGGAGGTACACAATCGTTGAATCAGAAAATGGTGAAAAGTAATTGATAATTGACAATGGATAATGTTGAATTACTAGTTCTGTTATTCAATGTCCATTATCCACTATCCATTTTCCATTAACCCATAATCAAAATTATTTTCCCCCACTTGTTGTTTATATAAATAAAATTCCTACTTTTGCCGTCCCTAAAAAAATGGGGAAGTGTATTATTTAACAAAATCAGAGTAAAAACTAATAATTAAGAAATGCCTACAATATCACAATTAGTGCGTAAAGGAAGACTAAAAGCGGCTAACAAAAGTAAGTCAGCAGCGTTGGATTCTTGTCCTCAAAAACGTGGAGTTTGCACCCGTGTGTACACCACAACTCCTAAAAAACCGAATTCTGCTATGCGTAAAGTAGCCCGTGTTCGTTTGACCAACAAGAAAGAAGTGAATGCTTACATTCCCGGAGAAGGGCATAATTTACAGGAACACAGTATTGTGTTGATTCGTGGCGGAAGGGTGAAAGACTTACCTGGTGTACGTTATCACATTGTTCGTGGTGCATTGGATACCTCTGGTGTTGATGGACGTAATCAAAGAAGAAGTAAATACGGAACTAAAAAACCTAAAGCTGGAGCAGCAAAAGCAGCACCTAAGAAAAAATAAAATAGAACTGAGCAAGGAGAACGGTGAACGGAGGCAAACTCCAAACTCCCGACTCCAAACTCCAAACTAAATAAACAATGAGAAAAAGTAAAGCAAAAAAAAGAATCCTTTTACCTGACCCAAAATTTAATGATGTTTTGGTGACACGTTTTGTAAACAACTTGATGTATGATGGTAAAAAAAGCAAATCGTATGATGTGTTTTATGAAGCGATAGAAATCGTTGAAAAAAGAACACCGGATACAAATGGTTTGGAAGTATTCAAAAAAGCATTGAGTAACATTACTCCTGCTGTGGAAGTAAGAAGCCGCAGAGTAGGTGGTGCTACTTTTCAGATTCCATCTGAAATTCGTCCGGAAAGAAAACTTTCTATGGGAATTAAATGGATGATTCTTTATGCTCGTAAACGTAACGAAAAATCAATGGCTCAAAAATTAGCCGGAGAAATTATTGCAGGTGCAAAAGAAGAAGGTGCTGCTTTTAAAAAGAAAGAAGATGTTCATAAAATGGCAGATGCAAACAAAGCATTCTCACATTTTAGATTCTAAAAAAGATTGCGGATTGCGAATTTGCGATTGCGGATTAATAAAAAATAAAATATAAACAAAGAAGATAAATAGATTGATTTAGGAAATGATTATCGGGAAATCCGAAATCAACAATCCGAAATCCTAAATAAAAAAATGGCTGATTTAAGATATACAAGAAACATTGGAATTGCTGCTCACATTGATGCAGGTAAAACAACCTGTACAGAGCGTATTTTGTACTATACTGGTGTTAATCACAAAATAGGTGAGGTGCATGATGGTGCTGCAACTATGGACTGGATGGTTCAGGAGCAGGAAAGAGGGATAACAATCACTTCGGCTGCAACTACTTGTTTCTGGAAATACAGAGATCAACAATATAAAATTAACATCATTGATACTCCCGGACACGTTGATTTTACTGTGGAAGTAAATCGTTCGTTACGTGTATTGGATGGATTGGTGTTTTTGTTTTCTGCTGTTGATGGTGTAGAGCCTCAATCTGAAACTAACTGGAGATTGGCTAATAACTATAACGTTACCCGTTTAGGTTTTGTTAATAAAATGGACCGTTCGGGTGCTGACTTTTTAGCTGTTGTAAAACAGGTGAAAGAAGTGTTGGGTGGTAATCCATTACCTTTACAATTACCATTGGGTGCAGAAGAAAACTTTATCGGTGTGGTTGATTTGATTAACAACAGAGGTATTGTTTGGAACGAAGAAGATAAAGGAATGACTTTTAAAGAAGTTCCTATTCCTGAAGACATGTTGGAAGAGGTGGCAGAGTGGAGAGGGAAATTGTTGGAAGCGATTGCTGAATTTGATGACAAGTTGATGGAGAAATTTTTTGAAGATCCAAATTCAATTACAGAAAGAGAAGTTTTAAACGCATTGCGTCAGGCATGTGTTGCTAATAAAGTGGTACCAATGCTTTGTGGCTCTGCATTTAAAAACAAAGGTGTTCAAACCATGCTGGATTTGGTAATGGAATTGATGCCAAGTCCTTTGGATAAAGAACAAATTGTTGGAATTAATCCTGATACTGAAGAAGAAGTAACCCGCAAACCAGATGTGAAAGAGCCTTTCACGGCTTTAGCATTTAAGATTGCAACTGACCCTTTTGTTGGTCGTTTGTGTTTCTTCCGTGCTTATTCTGGTCGTTTGGATGCTGGTTCGTATGTATTAAATACCCGTAGCGGTAACAAAGAGCGTATTTCGCGTATCTTCCAAATGCACGCTAACAAACAAAATGCAATTGATTTTATTGAAGCAGGAGATATTGGTGCAGCGGTTGGATTTAAAGATATTAAAACAGGAGATACATTATGTGATGAAAAACATCCTATTGTATTAGAGGCAATGAATTTTCCTGAGCCAGTTATCGGTATTGCAATTGAGCCAAAAACTCAGGCAGACTTAGATAAATTAGGTGTTTCGTTAAATAAATTGGCGGAAGAAGATCCTACATTCAGAGTAAAAACGGATGAAGATAGTGGACAGACCATTGTTAGTGGTATGGGTGAGCTTCACTTAGAGATTATTGTTGACCGTTTGCGCAGAGAGTTTAAAGTAGAAGTAAATCAGGGACCACCACAAGTTGCCTACAAGGAAACGATTATGGGAACTGTTAACCACAGAGAGGTTTATAAAAAACAAACAGGTGGTAGAGGTAAGTTTGCTGATATTCAATTTACCATTTCTCCGGTAGATGCTGATTTTGACATAACTACTAAAGCAGGTGGATTACAATTTGTAAACGAAATTTCGGGTGGTAATATTCCACGTGAGTTTATTCCTGCTGTTGAAAAAGGATTTAAAGCAGCCATGGTAAATGGTGTATTGGCAGGCTATCCAATGGATACCTTAAAAGTAACCTTGAAAGATGGTTCTTATCACAATGTCGATTCGGATGCTTTATCTTTTGAGATATGTGCCCGTACTGCATTCCGTGAGGCAGTGCCAAAAGCAAAACCAGTTTTGTTGGAACCAATTATGAAAATTGAAGTATTGACTCCTGAACAAAACATGGGTGATGTGGTAGGTGACTTAAACAAACGCAGAGGACAAATAGAAGGAATGGACCAAAGAGCAGGTTCTCAGGTTATCAAAGCAAAAGTGCCATTGAGCGAAATGTTTGGTTATGTAACTACGTTGCGTACCATCACTTCCGGACGTGCAACTTCTACTATGGAATTCTCGCATTATTCTGAAGCTCCTAAAAATACTGCCGAAGAAGTAATTGCAAAAGTGAAAGGTGCTAAAACAGCTAACGCTTAAGATAATTAGGAATTACGAATTAGGAATTAAAACAATTTAACAATAAAACAATTTAACAATAAAATCGTTCTTTAAATTATAACTATGAGCAGCCAAAAAATCAGAATCAAATTAAAATCGTACGATTTCAACTTAGTTGACAAGAGTGCAGAGAAAATTGTAAAAACAGTGAAAATGACCGGTGCGGTGGTTAGTGGACCTATTCCATTGCCAACACACAAAAGAATCTATACTGTTTTGCGTTCGCCACACGTTAACAAAAAAGCACGTGAGCAGTTTCAATTGTGTTCGTACAAACGTTTGTTAGATATTTACAATTCAACTTCTAAAACAGTGGATGCTCTGATGAAATTAGAGTTGCCTAGTGGTGTGGAAGTAGAGATTAAAGCATCGTAAAATAATTTTCGATTTTCGATTTCGGATTGAAAAGATAAAAATAAAAAAGTCCCCTGAGAAATCAGGGGACTTTTTTTGTTTAATTCTGTTTTGCGTTTTAAGCAAACGCAGGATGACAGCTATTAAACGGGTGAAAGGATGAAATTACGTTTGATAGTTTTGCCGGGAGCGAAGTGAACAGCGGTTTCGGTAATGGAAATGAGACCTGCCATCACATCAAAAATGGGCTAATTTCTTTGGGAAAGTGTTAATTGTGAACTTGACGGAGTTGATTGTAAAGTTGGCGAAGTTAATTGCGAACTTGATGGAGTTGATTGTAAAATTGGCGAAGTTAATTGCGAACCTGACGGAGTTGATTGTAAAGTTGGCGAAGTTAATTGCGAACTTGACGGAGTTGATTGTAAAGTTGGCGAAGTTAATTGTGAACCTGACGGAGTTGATTGTAAAGTTGGCGAAGTTAATTGCGAACTGGACGGAGTTGATTGTAAAGTTGGCGAAGTTAATTGCGAACTTGACAAGCTCAGAATGACACAGAATGGCAACAGTATAACGATTGATTTAAGGAAAGAAGTAAATGGGATTTATTTTGTTCAAATAAAAGATAGAATGTGGTAAAGAATAGAAAGATAATAAAGGAATGAAAGGTTACCAATAACGAATCAAAACGAATTTACGAAAACAAAAAATCCCGCCCTTTTTCAAGAGCGGGATTTTTTTATCTCAACACCATCACATGCCCAACGCGATGAATGTTGCTTCGGTCGGAGCAAAGGGTGCGGTAATCCACCGTCCACACATAAATATCCTGAGCCACATAATTGCTCTGATAAGTACCATCCCAGCCTTTGTGGCGGTCGGTGGTTTCATAAAGCAACTCTCCCCAGCGGTTAAATATTTTAAGGTTGTAATCCAATATATCAAGGTCTTCGGCAAATGCGGTGAAGCTATCGTTCAGCCCGTTTTCGTCAGGCGTAAAACAGTTAGGCACATACAGTGGAGGGTCGTTCATGATGGAAGTCACATTCATTGTGTCGTAAAACACACAATTGCCTGAATATACTTTTACCCAATAAATACCTGCATTTTCAACCACAATAGAGTTTGTGGCAGCACCAGTGTTCCACAGGTAAGCACAGTTGGGCAATGTGTTTTGAGCATGCAACCGGAAGTGCTCGGTGTTGCAGAGAATAGTGTCCATGCCTAATGAAGGTTTTAAAAGTATGCTAACATTAAGAGTATCACTATCCGCACAGGTAGCATCGGTGGCAGTAGCCCAGTAAGTACCGCTGGTGTCAATGATGATGGTTTGAGTAGTTTCACCTGTGCTCCACAAATAAGTGGCTCCGGGATTTTGTGCATTTAAAACCAAAACATCATTGGGACAAAAAATAGTATCCGTGCCCAGATTGACAATTGGCAAAGGCAGAAAGGTAACATCAATGGTATCCGATTGGCTGCACGTGCCTACACTTGCCACTGCCCAGTAAGTGCCTGATGTTGTAACACCAATGGTTTGGGAGGTCATGCCGTTGCTCCACAAATAAGTACTTCCCGGATTTCCGGCATCCAGCATTAGTGGTACACCTGTGCAAAGCGTGGTATCACTGCCCAAAGGAGGTTGTGTAACTACAAAAATATTCACCGTATCGGTAGCAGAGCACACTCCATTATTCATTACAACGGAATACGTTCCGGGTGCGGAAACATTAATGGTTTGGGTGGTTGCATTGGTGCTCCACAAATACGTATTGCCCGAAGTTCCTGCATCGAGCAAAATATTAAATGCTCCGCAAATAGTAGTATCATTTTGGAGAACAACAACAGGCATTGGAAGCACGGTGATGGCAAGTAAAAAAGTATCTGCAAAATTGCAACTGTTCGAATCGATAGCAATAAGTGTTATACTATAATTACCTGTATTGGCGTAAGTGTGTGTTGGGTTGGAAGCAGTATCAATAGCCGATGCATCACCAAAATCCCACAGAAAGTTGTAAGCTCCGGTACTTGAATTGGTAAAGTTAACGGGAGTTCCCAAACATACCGTATCGTTAGGTGCAGCAGAGGCTGCCGCAAAAAGATTGATTAATTGAAAATCCATTTTAATTACTGCATTGTTGCAATTAAAACTATTGTTGGTTTGTGAATATGCTCCCGGGGTGGTTGGAAAAGTGCTGCTGCCACCACATCCTGAGCAAACCGACTGGTAGATTACTCCATTTTTGTCGAATCGACTCGTTCCTCCATCCACGTGTTCATCAAGCCCTCCACCACCTCCGAAGTACGAGGCATACCATAAAGTAGTGGCATTGGTTCGAAGCACAAAAAAGTAAAAGTCGCAACCATCAGTGGTGGTTTGAAAAGCATTGGTGGTAGTTGGCATATTGTAAGTATCGCCTGTGCTTCCAAATGGAATACACTGCCCACCCCAGCCCGACACATAAACGTTTTCACAATTGTCAACCAAAAAAGCACTTGGTGAAATATTAGGATGTGCTACCCCAGAACCAAAAGTGGTGGAATAGATAGTGGAGCTAAGCGTTGGATTCATTTTGTGAATAAACTGTCCGCTGTTAGGGTTAGAATAAACACCTGCTGTTATAGGATAAACACCTTCTGTTTGTCCACATATATATACATCTTGGTTGGCATCGAGCTGAACAAAATAACTTTGGTCGTATTGAGGTGTACCAATAAAAGTGGACTGAAGAATTCCGGAACCATTGTTTTGAAGGCGGGTAACAAATCCATCAGCTATTCCACCTTGCAATGTTTGGTGCAGTGTTCCGGCTGTAGTCGGGAAGTTACCGCTGTTGGTTCCTCCGGTAACATACACATTTAAAGCGGCATCAATGTCGAGGTAATAAGCAGCATCATCTTGGTTGCCGCCAAGGTAAGTACTCCATGTTAAAGCAGAAAGATTATTATTCATTTTAAAAACACAACCATCCTGTGATCCTCCCTGAAATGCAGTTTGAAAAGCACCACCAGTGGTCGGAAAATTGTTGGACCGTGTACAGCTTGCTATGTAACAGTTTCCGGCATTGTCCACCATTATGTCTCCTCTGCCGTCATCTCCATAATTATATTTTAAGGAGGACCAGTTGGTAAATATTGCGTCAATATTCACAGCATCATCGCCTGTACCACCAACAAAAGTTGAAGCAAGCAAAGAGGTTCCACCCGGATTGAATTTCGAAACAATGATGTCTCCACCACCATTATAGGTATTGTCGTAACTACCACCAGTTACCGGAAAGTTGGACGAATATGTTCTTCCTAACACAAACAGGTTATTATTGTTATCCACTACCAAACTGGCAGGTTGTTCGTTATCTATGCCTCCCAAATAAGTAGAATAAATTAATGCACTGCCGGCAGGATTATATTTGGTAATGGAAATATCGAATGGATAACCACCACCTCCAAAACCACCACCACCATAGGTAGTTTGATAAGCTCCAGCAGTTAAGGGATAACCAACACCATCAGCAATACCTCCTGAATAAATATTTCCTGCATTATCATAAGTAGCGGTAAACCCCCAGTTATCAGCAGTGGACCCAGTGTAGGTAGATACAATTAAAGTAGGGTCAATAATTAAAGTATTCGTTTTGTCGTATCCATTTGGGAAATTAAACGAAACAACATTTTGGTTTAAATGATAATCACATTTTACTTCTTTCTTTTTTCCATTAATGAGTTGCCAGGCAATCGGTTTTTGTTCACTCACAATTCCCAAAGAAGTATGTATGCTTAAAATGCCTTTGTCTATTGACAATCCATCCGTACCGGTATATTTTATCTGAATCGAATTAGCGTTTCCTCCAGGATTGATTATATAATCATATTCCAGATTTTTGTCTTTGGTATATACATGCAAATCAATATGGTTATAAAGTCCGGTATAAAATACCTCATTGTAAACACCAACATTAGAAGCCCATTTAGAGGCATCAGTTCCTAAAAAATAATTTTTGTAATACGATTCTTTTGTTTGAGCTGTAACTAATGCTGATGTGTTTGCATTTACAAATTCCGATTTGAACGAATGGAAATGAACTGAAGTAGTTGGAAGTGGAGAATGAGGATGATGAAGATTTTCCATTTCTGCTCCATTCCAAAAAAGATAAGTAAGAGTATTTTTTTCAAGAAACAATTTTCCTCCATGAGAAATAGTAGCTTCATAGAGTACATTTGAGTTCCATTGATTTTTGTTTTCAGTGAACTTGATAGTCTCTTCTGATTGCTTTTTAATAACGGGGACATCTTTGCTGAATACAAAGCAAGGGAGAAAAAAGAAGAGTAGTAAAGAAATGTATTTTAACGATTTCATGTTAGAGTGTTGGTGTAGATGAATCGAATCAACTCTCAAAGATAGGAGTTTTATTTTATATCTTCATAAAATCCATCCTTTTTAGGTTCAAGAAATCTTCAATATGTATAGGCGACATTCCTTTTAATTCTTCTGGCAACTCTTTTAGCGAAACAGTTTTTTTGTTATGTAAATCTTCTTCCACTAGTTTTTTGTTTTCTAATGTTCGTAATCCAATAAGCGTGGAACCATGCAGGTAAACGTTTTTAGGAACGATGTTAAACTTGGCACCTATCCGCAAAGCAGTATCATATATTTCAAGCCCTCCAAATTTATTTGTTTTGTTTTGTTTAATAAAATCATACAAAACATCAAAATCACCCGATTCAATTGCTTCATTCAATTCGTCCACATTTTCCATTATCGTTTCTATCACCAACTTACTCACTTCAGGTTTAATTCCTCTGTCGTTTCCTCCTGCATCTCTCCATAACTTCTGATGTTGGTGAGTGTATTCTTTATCTTTGTAAACAAATATTCCCTTCACAGCGTGCTCTACTAATTCATTCATATTTTTAAGAGTAGAATAATGTGCAAGATAATTTTCGAAGTAGTCGAGATAATTCGAAAACACCACCCAAGTACCGTAGTCAGTACCTTTTAGCTGAACATTAATTTTGTACCGCTCGGTTTTATATGTGTTTACTATGTAAGATAACGTCATAACTATTATTATATAAATTTATTTTAAAAACTATTTTTTAAACACACTATCTGCAATGCCTTTATTCACCTGATAGTTGGTAAGTGTAATAACTATTTTCCCCTTTTTATTTTCTTTTGTTTGATCATCTTTTGTTGCGGTGTTATTCATATCCGCGGTTACACTTTTGGGCAGTCTAAACTTTTTTATATCCACCGAAAAAATCATCTGGTCTGGCAGTCCGAAGGCAGTTTGTGTGGAGTAAGTAAATTCTGTCATCACTGTTCCATTCGATTTGGTGGTGAATTGCGATTTCAAAATTACATTTTCATTTGCATCTATCCAAAGTTTTCCAAGCACCAAATCACTTGTATCCGATAGTGGAATTACATTGATAACACTGGTAACAATCGTTCCTATCTTTTCAGAGCCTTGTATCACCGCTGTATAAGAATTAGTATCTGCAAGCATTTTGGATGCTTGATCAAACCCTTGCCTTGGAACAATAGCAATGCTTTTCGATTCTACTTTAAATTTATCTTTTTGTTTGAAATAAATTTTCGCATCAATTGGCATCATCCGTATAAAAGGCAAATCTACTTTTATATTTGCCTTCATTGTATAATCTTTTGCCTTTTGCAATTTGTTATAAACTGCCCGCAAAATCCCATTGGCGTTGTTTTGTGCCTGTAGTGACGAAGCAAAAAGCAAAACCAAACAAGTTAAAATGAATTTATAATTTCTCATGATAAAATATCTTTTCTGTTGAATTTATAAACTGCAATACCTAACAAACCAACAATATGAATCAACAACACTGCAACCGATTTTAAAATTTTTGCGGTTGGCAATGGGTCCTCAAAAAAGTTGCGCCACGCAATCATGTGATTGGTGAATAGGTAAGGTTGTATAGGTTGCAATACTTCCACATTCAAAGCACCCAAAATATTAAACACGATTATAATTGCCATTGTGGTTACTATCGGACCAATCGAATTCTCCGAAAAACACGAAAGTGTAATAGATAAGGTAGCAATCATCACCATCGAAAGAAAAGCCAAACTGAAACCACATGCAAATCTCCAACCCAAATCTTGTTCTTGCAACACAATTAAGCCGTCACTGTTCAGCACCATCAGGTCACCTGTACCAAACAATATTTTACCAACCACCAATGCCAGAACAACTAACCACAGCAACATCACAAACGTGTAAGCACAACCTGCAAAATATTTCGAAAACAAAACTCCCGTGCGCGAAATTGGTTTGGTGAGCAATAAACGAATAGTACCCATTGCGGCTTCGCCAGAAACTAGGTCACCTGTTACCAGGGCAATTAACAAAGGCACATGAATAATCAACATTTGCAAAATAACAAACGCAATCAAATTTCCATTCATAATATTTCCTTCGAAGGACAGAGACTGTTCGAAAGGGCGGGTAACAAACGAAATGAAATTAAGTCCCTCTGCATACATCGCAAAGAGCACAATCCCCACAATCAAAGTAATTGCACCAATACCAATATAACTCCGCGGCTTAGCAGCTATTTTTATCAATTCATTATATGTGCTTTTCCAAAACATTATTCACTTATCAGTTTTAAAAAATAATCTTCCAATTTTCTTTTTGCTTCAATCGAAAACACATTAATTCCGCCATCACATAAAAGTTTATTCAACACCGGAATTTTTTCTTGAGTAATGTGTAACGCAATAGTAGTAGCTGTTTCACTTTCAATCGAAATATTCAAACTCGAAGACCCAACAACTTGTTTTGTTTTATTTACATCATCCACCACGAACGAAACAATCAACTCCTGTGCATTCAGCAAATCGTTTACCGAACCCTGCACTATTGTTTTTCCCTTATTGATAATAACCATGCGGTTTGCAATCAACTCAATTTCTGAAAGTATGTGTGAGGAAAGCAAAACAGTTTTGTTTCGCTCATTTTTCAACTGAAGAATTAAATTACGAATGTCAATAATTCCCTGCGGGTCGAGCCCTGTTGTAGGCTCATCCAAGATAATTAATTCCGGGTCATGAATCAATGTCTGTGCAATTCCGAGTCGTTGTTTCATCCCGTGCGAAAAACCACCGAGCTTGTCTTTCTCTCTCCCTTTTAGTCCAACAAATTCAATAATTTCATGCACCTTACTCCTGGTAACATCCACACCCGACACACGAGCAAAAATTTCCAGATTTTTTTCAGCGGATAAATACTTGTAGAAATCAGGTTTTTCAACAATGCAACCAATTCGTTTCAAAATATAACTTCGATTGCCGTAGAGTTCTTTTCCAAATAATTTAATTTGTCCGCTGGTAGGTGATATTAAAGAGAGGATAGTGCGGATAGTGGTACTTTTTCCTGCACCGTTCGGACCTAAAAAACCATACACATCACCTCGGAAAACATCGAAACTAACATTTTCAACAGCTTTGAATTTCCCAAAATGTTTTACAAGATGAGAAACTTCAATTATTTTTTCTTCGGTTTGCATAAAATTATTTATCGCAACAAAGGTAGAGTTTAATGTTAATTGATGGTAGGTATTGTAATGATTTTAAGAGGTGATTTTTGTAGGCGTTAAAAAATTTTTGCAATCATATCAAGAACAAATGCTGTTAAAGACATGATTGCAAAAAAGGGGTATTAAGAATTTAATTACTCAATTAATACGGCATCAGGATAACGTTCTTTCCATGCTTTGTATGCCTCTATAGAACGAACTGTAATTACTGTTCTGTTGTCCACTTGAATTTTTATCTTTGGACGAAGGTCTATTTTTACTTTTTTATTTCTCATCTTAATCATTATTTAAATTGTTTACAAGTATAACGCAATTTGCTGTCCAAATGTTACAAGGTTAACAACTTTTAACACCAATGTTATTAACAATTCTACTACAATTTTGTTTTTTCTTTCTTTTCTTTTTTGGGCTTATTGTCTTCGTCTATCGGATTACGAAAGACGAACTCCTTATCAAACACGTCCAACACAATGTTAGCATTTTTTTGAACCTTGCCTGCCAGTATTTGTTTCGACAACTCGTTTAACACTCTTTTTTGCATTACTCGTTTAATTGGTCGTGCGCCAAACTGAGGGTCGAACCCTAATTGAGCTAACCATTCTATTGCTTCGGGGGTTGCAGTAAGATGAATTTCGTTTTCCAATAGCATTTTTGAAATGCTATGAAACTGAAGCTCTACTATGCGATGCACATTATCGCGTGTTAAAGGAGTAAACATAATTGTTTCATCAATTCGGTTAAGAAACTCTGGACGTATTGTTTTCTTTAACAATTCGAACACTTCCACTTTTGTTTTCGCCATCACTTCATCATGGTTTTTCTCATTGATGTGTTCGAAATTCTCCTGTATTAAATGGGAGCCCATGTTAGAAGTCATGATAATAATGGTGTTTTTGAAATTCACCACACGACCTTTATTATCTGTCAATCGCCCGTCATCCAACACTTGCAGCAAAATGTTAAACACATCAGGATGTGCTTTTTCAATTTCATCCAATAACACTACACTGTATGGTTTTCTGCGAACCGCTTCGGTCAATTGTCCTCCTTCTTCATACCCCACATATCCCGGAGGTGCTCCAACAAGACGACTTACAGCATGACGTTCTTGGTATTCGCTCATATCAATTCGTGTCATGCTATTTTCATTGTTGAATAAAAATTCTGCTAAAGCCTTTGCCAGTTCGGTTTTGCCGACACCCGTTGTTCCCAAGAAAATAAATGAACCTATCGGTCGTTTGGTGTCTTGCAATCCTGCTCTGCTTCTTCGAACAGCATCGCTGATGGCTTCTATCGCTTCTTCTTGTCCTACCACACGTTTGTGTAATTCATCCTCGAGGTTCAATAATTTTTCTCTTTCGCTTTGCAACATTCGTGAAACTGGAATACCTGTCCAAGCTGCTATTACACCAGCAATGTCCTCGCTGTCCACTTCCTCTTTAATCATTTGCGAGCCGTTTTGCTGCATCTCAGCCAATTTGCTTTCAAACGATTTTAGATTTACTTCCGCTTCTTTTATTTTGCCATAACGAATCTCTGCCACCTTGCCATAATCACCGTTTCGCTCTGCTTGCTCTGCTTCAAATTTGAAATTTTCAATCTCTTCTTTTACTTTCTGAATTCCTTCTACCACTTCTTTTTCGCTTTGCCATTTCGCTCTAAGGTTGGTACGTTTATCAGATAGTTCAGCAATTTCTTTATTCAAATCTTCCAACTTCTTTTTATCATTCTCTCTTTTTATTGCTTCGCGCTCTATTTCTAATTGTCTTGTTTTGCGCTCCACTTCATCTAGTTCTATTGGCATAGAGTTTATCTGCATTCGCAATTTAGAAGCAGCTTCATCCATTAAGTCAATTGCTTTGTCGGGCAAAAATCTATCGTTGATATATCGTTGAGATAATTCTACAGCCGAAATAATCGCTTCATCTTTTATTCTAACTTTATGATGTGTTTCATATTTTTCTTTGATACCACGCAAAATAGAAATTGCATCTTCGGCACTTGGTTCATCCACCATTACTTTTTGGAAGCGTCTTTCCAATGCTTTGTCTTTTTCAAAATACTTTTGAAATTCATTTAAAGTAGTGGCACCTATGGCACGTAATTCTCCACGAGCCAATGCAGGTTTTAAAATATTTGCAGCATCCATTGCCCCTTCGCCACCGCCTGCACCAACAAGGGTATGTATCTCATCAATAAATAAAATAATTTCGCCTTCTGCTCCCGTTACTTCTTTCACCACTGCTTTCAGTCGCTCTTCAAATTCTCCTTTAAATTTAGCTCCTGCAATTAGTGAACCCATATCTAAGGAGTAAATTTGTTTCGATTTTAAATTATCAGGAACATCGCCATTAATGATACGATGAGCTAACCCTTCGGCAATGGCGGTTTTACCAACTCCCGGCTCACCAACAAGTATTGGATTGTTTTTTGTTCTTCTGGATAAAATTTGCAACACCCTCCTAATTTCTTCATCTCTGCCTATCACAGGGTCGAGCTTGCCTTTTTTTGCTTGCTCGTTTAAGTTGATGGCATACTTATTTAATGCATTGTATGTTTCGTCTGCACTTTGGCTCGTTACCTTTGCTCCTTTGCGAAGTTCGTTGATAGCGGCTTTCAAATCTTTTTCGTTAACACCATTATCCTTCAACAATTGTGAAATGGTATCTTTAGTGGAAAGTATCGCCAGTAATAAATGCTCAATAGAAACATACTCATCACCAAACTCTTTTAAATAGGTGGATGCTTTTTGTAATGCTTGGTTTGCATGATTGGAAAGAAATGGTTGTCCGCCAGATACTTTTGGATAGCTTTCTACTATTTTATCCAATGCTTTGGTAAACATTTGTGTGTTTACGTTCAGTTTTTTTAAGATAAATGGAGTAACGTTTTCATCTACTTCCAATATACCTTTTAGTATATGCCCGTTTTCAATGGCTTGATTACCATTGTTGGTTGCAATCTGCATTGCTTGTTGCACTGCTTCCTGCGATTTGATTGTAAAGTTATTTAAGTTCATGTTTTTAATTTTTGGTACGGATAACTAATCGCTACGAATTTACGAATCTGTGTTTGTTATTGTTGTTTTTTAGGTCTTGATTAGTAAATTCGTGTTCATCCGTTATTTATACCCCGCAACATTCAAAACTTATTCCACACAAAAAAAATAATATATATCAGTCAAAAGGGCTGAATATTTTAATTCGTTCTGACGAAATGTCTTATAACTCTTTGTTTTACTGATTATTTAGCAGGTTTAACATTTCCGAATGAGGATGATTTATTATAAATTTAATTTTTGTAGGTTGCTTCAGTTTTGTTAAATTGTCGTTCATAAATTAAAAAGAGATTAACAAAAATCAATTCAAATTAATATTACTTTTGCAGAAATAAAATTATTCACTAACCATAAATAAAATAAATATGAAAAAAACTACACAAAACAAAAAAACAATGTCATCCGTATTAGGGTGGCTATTATTCACAGCAGTTCTTTTAGGGCTAACAGTATCGAAATCCAACGCTCAGTGTGCCGATTTGTACACTGTTACCATGTCCACGGTTGTGAGTGGAACGTTTAATGATGAAGGTTCGTGGCAAATAAGAAATTCGGTTGGAACCGTTGTAGCCACAGGAGGTCCTTATGGAGGAGCTCCTGGAACTACTTTTAACGGAACATATACAGCAAACGGAATTTCTCCTAACAATGGTCCTTTTACTTTTTGGATTGAAACTCAGGGAGCATTTGCTGATAATGTTGTTACTTGGTCTGTTAGCACCTCTTCTTGCGGAGTGTTAGTTTCCGGAACTACCACAGCAGGACAGGCTCTTACTTCCTCAGCTGCTTTTTGTTGCAGCGGTGGTGGTTCTGGTCCTGCAAACGATGCTTGTGCAGGTGCTATTACAGTTGCTAACCCTTCCACTACTAACGGAACAACAGTAGGAGCTACTGCCGATGTTACTGCTTGCGCTACATTTACATCACGGGGTATATGGTATGCAGTGGTTGGCGATGGGCAGGAATATACCGCCTCTCTTTGCGGCTCTGCTTACGATACATGGATTTCGGTTTATTCAGGAACATGTGCAGGTCTTACTTGTATCGTTCAAAATGACGATTTCTGTAATTTACAATCACAAGCTAGCTGGTGCACTAATGCTGGAACTACTTACTACATTCTTGTAAATGGCTTCAATACTGCAAGTGGTGCGTTTACTATGGCAATGTCTAAATCGGCAGCTGCTGCCAGTGCATCACCAACAACGGTTTGTGCAGGAACAGCATCTACTCTTACTGGTACAGGTGCAACCGCTTATTCTTGGAATCCGGGTGGTTTAAGCGGTGCTTCCGTTTCGGTAACACCATCTACTACCACTACTTATACCTTATCAGCTACAGTTAATGCTTGTACTGTTACACGTACAACTACTGTTACTGTTAATCAATTGCCAGCTGTTTCTGCTAACGCTTCAGATGCTTCAATATGTGCAGGTGATGCTGAAATATTAACAGGTGGAGGAGCTGTATCTTACACTTGGACAGGAGGTGTTTCTGATGGTACTTCTTTTAATCCTGCAGGAACGGCTACTTACACTGTTACAGGAACTGATGCTAATACCTGTGTTAATACTGCTTCGGTAACGGTAACAGTAAACTCTTTGCCAACTGTAACCGCTAACGCTTCAGCAACTACCGTTTGTGCTGGTGATATGGAAACATTAACAGGAAGCGGTACTGCTACTTCTTATGCTTGGGACAACGGTGTTACCGATGCTGTTGCATTTGCTACAACATCTACTACTACCTACATGGTTACAGGTACTGATGGAAACGGATGTATGAACATGGATATGATTACTGTTACAGTAAACTCTTTGCCAACAGTTACTGCTAACGCATCGGCTACATCAATATGTATGGGCGATATGGAAACATTAACAGGAAGCGGAACTGCAACTTCTTACACTTGGGATAACGGTGTTACTGATGCTCTTGCTTTTTCTCCTGCCGGAACAACTACTTACATGGTAACAGGTACTGATGGAAATGGTTGTATGAACATGGATATGGTTACTGTTACTGTAAACTCTTTACCAACTGTTACTGCTAACGCTTCAGCTACTACTATTTGTATGGGTGATATGGAAACATTAACAGGAAGCGGAACTGCAACTTCTTACACTTGGGATAACGGTGTTACTGATGCTCTTGCATTTTCTCCTGCCGGAACAACTACTTACATGGTAACAGGTACTGATGGAAACGGTTGTATGAACATGGATATGATTACTGTTACTGTAAACGCTTTGCCAACTGTTACTGCTAACGCTTCAGCTACTACTATTTGTATGGGCGATATGGAAACATTAACAGGAAGCGGAACAGCTACTTCTTATACTTGGGATAACGGTGTTACTGATGCTCTTGCTTTTTCTCCTGCCGGAACAACTACTTACATGGTTACTGGTACTGATGGAAATGGTTGTGTGAACATGGATATGATTACTGTTACTGTAAACTCTTTACCAACAGTAACTGCTAATGCATCAGCAACTACCGTTTGTGCAGGAGATATGGAAACATTAACAGGAAGCGGTACTGCTACTTCTTATGCTTGGGACAACGGTGTAACAGATGCTGTTGCTTTTGCAACAACCACCACTACCACTTATATGGTAACTGGTACTGATGGCAATGGTTGTATGAACATGGACATGACAACTGTTACTGTAAACGCTTTACCAACCGTAACTGCAAACGCATCAGCTTCATCAATTTGTATGGGCGATTCGGAAACATTAACCGGAAGCGGTACTGCTACCTCTTATACTTGGGACAACGGTGTAACTGATGCTCTTGCATTTACTCCTGCCGGAACCGCTACTTACATGATAACAGGTACGGATGGAAACGGTTGTACAAATACGGATATGATCACTGTTACTGTAAACGCTTTGCCAACGGTAACCTACACTGAAACAATGACCATGGTTTGCGAAAACTGGGCTGCATTTACATTAGCTGCTGGTGCTCCGGCTGGTGGTGTGTATTCAGGAAACAGTGTTACTGGTAGTTCGTTCGACCCTACTGCTGCTGGCGCTGGCACATTTACTATTACTTACACTTACACTGATGGAAACACTTGCAGCAGTTTTGCTACTTCTGATATTGTTGTAGATGCTTGTACAGGTGTAACTGAAAATGGTTCACTATCTTCGCTGGTGGTTTATCCTAATCCTTCAACAGGTGTTTATTACATCACTATCGACAAAGCTACCAAAGTAACTATTTACAATACGCTTGGCGAAATGGTTTATGATAAAGAAATGAACGTGGGCAATAACGAAATAGACATGAATGGTTTTGCTAACGGAATGTATTCGTTAAAAGCTGTTCAAGGCAACAATCAGCAAACAATACATTTGATTAAAAACTAATTATTGTTTCTGTTAAATTTAAAAACCTGCTCTTCGAAAGAAGAGTAGGTTTTTTTTTGTGCCTGTTTTTCTTTGTTGTTCATTATTCGGTTGAAAACATATTTAATATAATTATAGGTGAAGATGCTTTATCCCTACTTTCGTAAAATAATTATTTAACATCAACCCTAAAATCAAAAAACATGAAAAAAATTACACGAACAATTAAATTAACAATTGCAATGCTGATAGGTGTTGCATTTAATTCATCAGCGCAGGAAATTATGGTGGATGGCGGATTTGAATCTGGTACTTTAGCCAGCTGGACTATACTTGGTGTAACACCTACACCTGTTATAAGTACCACCCCACATTCTGGAACTTATTCCACTTACATTGGAACTGCAGCAGGAGCAGAGCCTTTGGGTGACGGTTCTTTGTACCAAACCATCACAGTGCCTGCTGCTGGCGGAACACTTAGCTATTGGTATTTGCCAAATAGCACGGATGGAATTACCTTCGACTGGCAGGATGCTTATATTACCAATACCAGTGGTACCATACTTGCAACAATTATGCATGTATGCAGTAATGCAGGTGTTTGGACTAATGTAACCTATAATATGGCTGCCTTTGCAGGTCAAACTGTAAGAGTGGAGTTTTTAGTTCACCAAGATGGTTTTGGAGATGACACAGGTATGTATGTTGATGATGTTTCCCTGCCTACTCCTGCAAATGTGCTCTCTGTTTATTCATTTACACCCACATTTGGTTGTGGAAGTACAACAACTGTTGTAATTACCGGTAATCTTTTTACAGGTGTTACTGCTGTTCTTTTTGGAGGAACAAATGCGCTGAGTTATGTGGTTAATTCCGGCTCTCAAATTACCGCAACTGTTGGAACAGGTACAACAGGAACCATTCAAGTTGTTACAGGCGCAGGAACAGCAACCAGTGCAGGTACTTTTACTGTTTTTGCCACACCCGTTGTTTCAGCATCATCTGCTTCTCCTGCTGCATATTGTGTTGGTTCTGGTGGTTCATCTAATCTTAATGCTACTTCTGCCGGTAATACCATTAACTGGTGGGATGCTGCTTCGGGAGGAACTTTGCTTACTAACGTGCCAAGCGGAACTAATTATTCAGTAAGCCCTGCCTCTACTACCACTTATTATGCAGAAGCTGTTGCACCGTCTGCCGGAGGAGGTGCTATACCTGCAGGGTATTGCAGCCCAATTATGTATCCGTCAAATGCGTGTAATTATTTGAGTTCTGTTTCTACATCCGGAGCTACTGCAAATTTTACTAATAATACCAATATTTATGATGGAACCGGATTTACTTTTTTCTCTGGTTCTTCTGCTTCTCAACAAATAGGTTCATCTTTCACACTTACCTGTCAGGCTCAGGGTACCTGTAATATTGCCTATTATAATGTATGGGTTGACTGGAACAGAGATGGTGATTTTGCAGATGTTGGAGAATCTGTAATAGTTGCTAACGGAGCTAATTCGACTAATGCCGTTACTAACTTCACTATTTCAATTCCTGGTGGAGCTTCTCCGGGAAATACGCGTATGAGGGTAATGGTGGATGGAAACTCAGCAAATCCGACAACTGCCTGTGATGATTTTAGCGGTTATTATAGCGAAGTGGAGGACTATGTTCTTAACATTATGAGTGGTTCAGGATGTATCAGTTCTCCAAGAGCTGCAGTAACTGTTACTGTTAATGCTTTACCAACTATTTCTGCCAACACTACTGCAATGTCAATTTGTATAGGCGATAACGTAACATTAACGGGTGGTGGTGCTGTTTCTTATACTTGGGATAATGGCGTGAGTGATGGTATTGCTTTTTCTCCTTCTGCTACCACTACCTACCAAGTAACCGGTACTGACGGAAACGGATGTGTGAACACCGCTAGCATTATAGTTCCAGTAAACTCTTTGCCAACGGTTACAGCTAATGCTTCAGCAACCACTGTTTGTGCAGGAGATATGGAAACATTAACAGGAAGCGGTACTGCTACTTCTTATGCTTGGGACAACGGTGTTACAGATGCTGTTGCATTTGCTACAACATCTACTACTACTTATAATGTGGTAGGTACTGATGGAAATGGATGTATGAATACAGATGCTATTACGGTTACTGTAAACTCTTTGCCAACAGTTACAGCTAACGCATCGGCCACATCAATATGTATAGGCGATTCGGAAACATTAACAGGAAGCGGAACTGCAACTTCTTACACTTGGGATAACGGTGTAACTGATGCTCTTGCATTTGCTCCTGCCGGAACAACTACTTACATGGTAACAGGTACTGATGGAAATGGTTGTATGAACATGGATATGATTACTGTTACTGTAAACGCTTTGCCAACTGTTACTGCTAACGCATCAGCTACATCAATATGTATGGGTGATATGGAAACATTAACAGGAAGCGGAACAGCTACTTCTTATACTTGGGATAACGGTGTTACTGATGCTCTTGCTTTTTCTCCTGCCGGAACAACTACTTACATGGTTACTGGTACTGATGGAAATGGTTGTGTGAACATG
>CANIQT010000024.1 GCA_947469885.1 Bacteroidota bacterium | reverse complement strand
TATCAATGGGACATCATTCCGATAGCCCATTGATATTTTTAGAGTTCCAGTATGCCTTAAAAAACTCACACAAATAATTTCCATAAACAATGACAAATTTAACCAGTTTTAACTCTTAAAAAGTGTCAACCTATATCAGGACAAGACATTTTGGTCAAACTGTAATTGTTTGAGCATTGGCAAAATATCCTGTGGGTGGGTTCGTCCTCTAAGTTCTATTCCATGACAAATTTCTCTTCGTATTTCAAAATCGTGGTGATGCAAATACCGCTGTGCAAAAGCAAGTGTGGGTATCGGGTTTTGTTTGCTCATTTTTTTTATAGAGCCAATCCCTGCATTGCGAACCGAATGGTGTGCATCAAATAAGCCTTGTTCCATTAGTTTTATAATGGGCGGAAAATCTATTGTTCCAATTTCTCCGGCAGCATTAATAACCGTTTGGCGTATCTTTTCGTTATCCGAATTTAAAAGTGTGGCAAGTAAATTTAAAACATTTGCCCTGTATTTATCGTTTCCTTTATAAAATCTGCCGATGGCGATGTAAGCGGTTTTGCGGATATAGGTGTCTTCATCAGAAAAATAAAGAATGGTTTTTTCGTTAGAGGAGCCCGCTTTTATTTCTTCACGAATTTCGAGTGCAATTCGTTTTACTTCCTCTACTCTTTCTTCTTTATCTAAATCGTAAAAAGACATGGTGTGTTTTTATTTTCCCGCCAACACATCAATCACCACAAACGTATTTGGTTTTACTTCCGGTCGTGGGTTAGGGTTGTCGGTAGTTGGTTTCGGTGTTTCTCCTCTGTCGGCAGCCGACAAATACAAGTGGTGTGTTTTGTTGCTCAGGGTCAATGTTCGTGCTCCTTTTTGTGTCACCACATTTTCCAACACTTTAAAAGTATTGGCATCTACTTCCTGCACCACCGTCATTGTTCCATCTCCGTTGGAGCTGTATGCGCGTTTCAGTTCGGCATCATAAGCCGCACCATCAGGGTGTTGTCCAATGGGCACTGTTGCAACCACAAATCCTTTTTCGCAATCAGAAATTACCATCAGCTTATTATCGCACACCGAAAACAAACGGTGGTTCTCTTTGTCAATAGCCAAACCAGATGGTTCTTTGCCTTCTCTCAGTTTCCATTTCTTTTCCACTTTCATGGTAGAACCATTGATATGACACACCATCGAAAGGTCTTCTATGTTTACATAAATATTTCCTTTGTCGTCATTCACTGCAAATTCAGGGTTGCCATCCAATGGTATCTTCGCAATAATTTTGAGGCTCGAAGGGTCGATCACCGCCACATTGTTGCTTCTGCCGTTGAACACAAACACCCGCTGGGTATAAAAATCAAACAGAATAGCATCAGGATTTTGTCCTACATTTTTAATTTTAGAACCCATTTTTAAGGTTTTTAAATTAAAAATAGAAACGGACGAATCTCTTCCGTTGGAAATAAAACCATAGTTCATGTTTGGGGCCAACGCTACCCCATGCACCCCTTTAAAGGCTTTGATGGTTTCAATTAGTTTTCCATCTTTCATATCCATCACCTGCACTATATCGCCATGAGTAACGAACACCCTGCTGTTGTCATCATCTGCCACAAGGTAATCCCAGCCGCCATCGCCTTCCAACGGAAATTTGTTTGCGATATGGTATTTAGCAGTCTGAGCATTTGCTGATTGAATGCAAATGAGTAAAAGTAAAGCGAAGAGAGAGAGGAGGTTTTTCATAATTATTAGTATTGAGATTTGAGTATTGAGAAGCTATTGCTTCCTGACTAGTGAACCAATGGCTAATGACTAATTACTAATGAACTAATGATGATGCCCATGCTCACCGTGCACATGCCCATGAGCAATTTCATCAGCAGTAGCTTTGCGAACATCAAGCACTTCGCCCACAAAATGTAAATCAGTTCCGGCAAGTGGATGATTAAAATCCATTTTCACATGCTCGGCAGTTATCTCAAGAACCTTGCCATACAAACGGTTTCCGTCATTGTCCACCATTGGCAGGGTTACATCCACCTTCACATTTTCCGAATCAAATGTTCCGTCTTCCGCCTGAAATGCCTCAATAGGAATCATTACCACATGCTGGTCGTCACGTTTGCCATATCCTCTCGAATGTTCGATAAAAAAATCAAATGTGTCGCCTGCTTTTTTTCCTTTCAGATTGGTTTCAAAATCTTCGAGCAAACCTCCGTTTCCGAATATAAATACGAAAGGATGTTCTTTGCTGGTTTGTTCCACTTTTGTTCCGCTTATTTTTTCAGTAAGCGTGTAGTTCACAGATACTACTGCATTGTTTTCAATTGTCATACTATTATTTTTAAATTTTTATAAATGGTCGGCAAAAGTATTAAAATAGCAGTAGTTTTTAATAAAAAAGTAAATTTATTTTCACACCCTGTATTTCAAATAACAAATCTTAAAACCTTTCTTCGTAAATAGTTTTTCGTAATGTGTTTTGATGGATGTCAACACTTCATCTCTCGAAGAAATATCAGCATACAAATCGTTTGTTGAATCTATTATTTCAAACTTGTTTTCTGTTGCTACTTCTTTGGAGTAATTATAAAAAGGCTCGTTATCAGTTTTTAAATTTATAATTCCTTCTTCTATCATTATCTTTTTATACCGATTAATAAACATCATATTTGTTAATCGTTTTCTAACTCTTGTCTTTTGCGGTTGTGGGTCAGGGAAGGTAATCCAGATTTCCGAAATTTCGTTTTCCGCAAAACAAGCTTCAATAAAATCTATTCGTGTACGAACAAATGCTACGTTATTCATTTTATTATCTACAGCTGTTTTTGCTCCGGTGTGTATTCGATTTCCTTTTATGTCCACACCAATAAAATTCTTTTCCGGATAGCGTTCTGCTAGTCCTACTGTATATTCCCCTTTTCCGCAACCAAGTTCTAAAACAATCGGATTTTTGTTTTTGAAATATTCTTTATGCCATTTGCCTTTCAATGGTAAACCGTTGTCTCGAGCTTCTTCGAAGGGTAAATAAAAACAATTATGAAACGATTCTACTTCTGCAAACTTCTTTAATTTTCTTTTTGCCATTTCCTGCTTTAGTTAATATTCTTATTTTTACAAAAATAAAAATTAATGCACACGCGACAACGAATATTAATTGCACCTCTCGATTGGGGCTTGGGACATGCCACCCGTTGCATTCCCATTATTCGTTTGTTATTAAAGAAGAATCATGAAATAATAATTGCTGCGGATGGTCGTCCTTTGTCATTATTAAAACAGGAATTCCCCCAGCTTGAATTTATTCGCTTGAAAGGATATGGAATTAATTATCCCAAAAAGGGTTCCATGATATTAAAAATGTTTTTTTCTATTCCCCGTATATTGTATGGTATCTGTGCAGAGCATAACTCATTGAAACAACTCATTAAAGAAAAGAAAATTGATGTAGTTGTTTCTGATAATCGTTTTGGGTTATGGAACAAGGAAATCAAAAGTATTTTTATTACTCATCAGTTAATGATTAAATCTCCTTTTGCAGAAAAGATGTTGCATAAAATAAATTTGCGATATATAAATAAGTATGACGAATGCTGGGTTCCTGATGTAGAAGGGTCAACTAATTTGTCGGGAGATTTATCACGTAAATATCCATTACCAAAGAATGCTTTTTTTGTTGGAACACTTTCGCGTTTCTCCTCTCACGAACCCCCCCCTCTCCTTTCTTCAAGGAGAGGGGATGAAGGGGTGAGGTACGATATGATGGCAATTATCTCAGGTCCCGAACCACAACGAAGTGTTTTTGAAAGAAGATTAATGGAGCAGTTTATTGAAACAAATTTAAAATTTCTGGTGGTGTGCGGAAAAACAGAAGAAGAAAAACGGGTGCGCATATATGACCACATAACACTTGCCAATTATTTGAGTTCTGAAGAAATTCAGGAAGCAATGCAAAATTCGAAAATAGTTATCGCCAGAAGTGGTTACTCTACTATTATGGACTTGGCAACACTTGGCAAAAAAGCTATTTTTATTCCTACTCCCGGACAAACAGAACAAGAATATTTGGCAGAAGAGTTAAAACAAAAAAAGATTGCTTTCTTTCAAAAACAATCTGAATTAAATTTAGAACAGGCATTAATTGAATCAGAAAAATATAACGGGTTTGAAACGTTTTCTAATTCAAATGAATTAGAAAAGAGAATTGATTTGTTATAAAATACCCCTGTCAGGGGTAATCCGATGTTCCTTATGCGATAAAAGGCTGCACAATCGGAACTCCCGTTTCTTTTATCTTTCCCATACCTCCTCTAACATTTGTAATTTTATCAAATCCGTTTTTCTTTAATATTGATGCTGCCATCATTGAGCGGTACCCTCCTGCACAATGTACAAAATAATGAGAGTTCTTATCCAACCCACTCATCTCTTTTTGCAAAGTTGACAGACAAATTAATTTTGCGTTTTCAAGAACACCGCTATCCCATTCACCAGGTTTACGAACATCAAGTACATTATCATTCTGATACCTTTTAACAAATTCATCAGCATTTACGCTATCTGTAACCTGTACTGTTTTACCAGCAGCTTTCCATGCACTCATTCCTCCATCTAAAATTCCTTTCACATTTTCATATCCCACACGCGCCAAACGCAATACCGCTTCTGTTTCTTTTCCTTCAGTTGTAATTAATAAAAGTGGTTTTGTTGCATCCAGCAAAGCGCCTACCCAAGGAGCGTACTGTCCGTTAAGGCCTATGTTTATTGAATTTGGAACTGTTCCTGTTTCATATTCGTCAGGCGTACGAGTATCCAAAACAATTACATCTGTTTTGCTAAATGCCTCAAACTCCTCTACCGATAGGGCTTTGGTGTTTTTATTTAACACTTCATCAATGTTTTCGTATCCTTGTTTGTTAAGCATTGCATCCATAGCAAAATAGTTAGGTGGCGCTGAGAGTCCATCAGTTACTGCCTTTACAAACTCTCGTTTGGTCATAGGTTGCAAAGCATAATTCATTTTCTTTTGAATACCTATGGTAGAAAAAGTTTCTTTACCAATGTTTTTGCCACAGGATGAACCGGCACCATGTCCGGGATAAACTATTACATCATCTGCAAGAGGAATTATTTTACTGTTCAACGAATCGTACATCATACCAGCTAAATCGTCAATGGTTATATTACTTTTAATTGCTAAATCGGGGCGACCTACATCACCAACAAATAAAGTATCTCCGGTAAACACTGCATTGTCCTTTCCGTTTTCATCTATCAACAAAAAACAAGAAGATTCCAAGGTATGACCGGGAGTATGCAACACTTTTAATTTAATTTTTCCAACGGAAAAAACTTCGTTGTCTTTTGCAGAATAACAATCATAGCCACATTCGGCATTAGGACCATACACAATGGTTGCTCCTGCTTTTTTTGCCAAATCAATATGACCTGAAACAAAATCAGCATGAAAATGTGTTTCAAAAACAAATTTAATTTTTGCATTGCGTTTGTTTGCCAACGCAATGTAAGGCTCTGTTTCGCGCAAGGGGTCAATGATTACGGCTTCGCCTTCCGATTCGATGTAATACGCAGCTTCGGCAAGACAGCTGGTATAAAGTTGTTCTATATACATGGTTTTAAATTTTTATACTACAAAGATAATGGTTTATAATGAAGTAAGAAAATGACTTTTGTCATTCCATAAAATAATTACATTTGCCCTCGATGGCATTTAGGATTTAGGATTTAGGATTTCACCACTAAGACAACGAACACAAAGAAATACTTAGTGAACCTTTGTGGTCTTAATGTCTTAGTGGCAAAAAAATTATTATTCATGAAAGAATCATTGGGAAAAATAGGTTTTGTACACATTTTGTTTTTTTTGCTTATTGTACTTTGCCTGTTTCCGTTTATCACTGCACCCATTGCATTGGCTATAGGGCTGGTGTTTGCGCTTACTATCGGCAATCCTTTTCCTAAATTTAATTCGAAAGCTACAGGTCTTCTTTTAAGGGCATCCGTGGTGGGACTTGGTTTTGGAATACAAGCAAACCAAGCATTGGAAGCCGGTAGTAAAGGGTTTTTATTTACTATTGTATCTATACTTGGAACTATTGTTTTAGGCTATTTGGTTGGTAAATGGGCAAAGATTGACAGTAAAACTTCTCATCTTATTTCGTGTGGCACTGCAATTTGCGGAGGTAGTGCAATAGCTGCTGTTGCTCCTGTTATTAAAGCAAGCCAACATCAAATATCGGTTGCATTGGGAACTGTGTTTATATTAAATGCTGTTGCTCTTTTTGTGTTTCCTGTTATTGGAAACTACTTTCATCTCACCCAACAACAATTTGGATTGTGGGCTGCCATTGCTATTCACGACACCAGTTCGGTGGTGGGTGCAGCAAGTAAATATGGTGCTGAGGCATTACAAATTGCAACAACAGTTAAACTCGCAAGAGCCTTATGGATTATTCCCGTTGTGTTTTTCTCTGCATTTATTTTTAAAAATAAAGAATCAAAAATATCTATTCCTTATTTTATTCTTCTGTTTTTTGTAGCCATGCTTTTGAATTCTTACATCCCTGCCCTTGCCCCTGTTTCTTCCGTAATTAACATGATTGCAAAACGGGGAGTGGTGGTTGTTCTCTTTTTAATTGGCTCCGGTTTATCAAAAGAAGCGCTACAATCGGTGGGCATAAAACCTTTTTTCCAAGGGATATTTTTGTGGATAGTTATTGCTTCGGCTTCGTTGTTTACTATTATGGAAACGGTGCGCTGACCTTTACTCCAAATCAAACAAACTTCCTTTTTGAGAACGAGGAATTTTACCAAGATGTTTGTATGCAAGTTCGGTAGCTTCTCTTCCTCTGGGTGTACGAACAAGATAGCCTTCCTGAATTAAAAAAGGTTCATAAACTTCTTCAATGGTGCCTGCTTCTTCGCTCACAGCAGTAGAAATAGTAGTAAGTCCAACAGGACCACCTTTAAATTTTTCAATCAATGCCGATAAAATACGAATGTCCATTTCGTCCAAACCGTTTTTATCCACATTCAGTGCAGCAAGTCCGATGTGTGCAATTTCAATATCAATAGAGCCTGTTCCTTTTATTTGTGCAAAATCACGGATACGTCTTAACAAGGCATTAGCAATACGAGGTGTGCCGCGACTTCTGCGGGCAATTTCGTTTGCTGCTTCATCAGTAATAGGAACATTAAGAATACTTGCAGCACGAATAATAATTTTCTTAAGCAGTTTGGAATCGTAATAATTCAAACGTGAATTGATTCCGAAACGAGCACGCAACGGTGAAGTTAATAAGCCGGAACGGGTAGTGGCACCTACCAATGTAAACGGATTTAATTTGATTTGAACACTGCGGGCATTGGGTCCGCTGTCAATCATTATGTCTATTTTATAATCTTCCATGGCAGAATATAAATACTCTTCCACAATAGGACTAAGGCGGTGAATCTCATCAATAAACAATACATCGTATTCTTCCAAGTTGGTTAACAAACCAGCCAAATCGCCCGGTTTATCCAGCACCGGACCGGAAGTGATTTTAATGTTTACTCCTAATTCGGAAGCAATGATATTTGCTAAAGTAGTTTTGCCTAATCCCGGAGGTCCGTGTAATAACACATGGTCTAAGGCTTCGCTGCGTTGTTTGGCGGCTTGTACAAATATTTTTAAATTCTCCACCACCTCGAATTGTCCTGTAAAATCAGAGAACTCGGCAGGACGCAACACTTTTTCAAACTCTTTTTCGGCAGAGTCTAAATTTTCGGAATCAGGATTTATGTTTGGATTCACTTATAGAAATTATGAATTATGAATTAAAACTTTGGACTTTGGACTTTCTGACTTTGAACTATTTTATTTCAAAGTAATACTCGTTTGCCCTGTAATCACATCATCACAAATAATATCAATTAAATATTTACCTGCAATAAAAGGATTAGGGTTTGCACAAAATACTTCCACCGCCACATCTTCGTTCGAATAACTTACTTCTTGTTTAGCGGCATAAAACCCTTTTCCTCCATTAAATTTCACCATGTTTCCTTCGTCAGGCGATTTGCAAATCTCTTTGCCATCAGGAGTTGTTATTCGGATATACACATCCCGTGTTCCCTTTTTTGCAATTTTATTTTCACCCAACACAAACGAAACTTTTATTCTTTCCACTCGCGAAGCTTTTGTGGTTTCCACTTCCTTTTTTCCTCCCGAACGAAACTTAACACCTGTAGCTGTAGGGTTTTCTGCTTTCAACACAGACCCTAAACTAATGGTACTTGCCATTGCTTCTTTGTCTTTCGAAAGTTTGGAAGTTTTATCTTTTTCCGAATTCAAATCAGAAGTTACTTTGTCTTTTTCGGCAACAATGGTTTTGTTCAGTGTGTTCAACGAATCAATTTCGATAACATAATGTTTCATTATATTACGAAGTGTTTCCGTTTCTTTTTTTAGTTTAGAAATGATGTACGCATCGTTTTTATGTTTGTCTGCCTGCTCTAGCAATTCGGCAATTTTAGCACGTTTTTCATCCAAATCGGCATTCAGCATTTTATCGCTTGTTTGCAACGAAGCATACTGTTGCTGCAAATCCATCAAGTCGGCTTTCACATTGTCACGCTCCACTTGCACCGTTTCTTTTTCAACAACTACGGTATTAGCGCGCCCTCTCTCCTGCCACCAAAGCCAAGCAAAAATTCCGTTTCCGATTAATAACAAACCAAGTAAAACAAGTAAAAGTTTATTGTTTGGTTTTTTTTCTTCCGATTGTGGTTCTGCGTTCATAATATTGTTTATTTTAGTTGTCACAAAAGTACAATTTTTTAGGTTCAACAAACACAGCAAATGCTAAAAGACTTTTTCTCACTTCTGTTTCCACAGGTATGCGCTGCCTGCGGAAAAGCTTTGTATAAAGAAGAACAAAGCCTGTGTATGATGTGTGTTTATAAATTGCCCAAAACCGATTTTCACGAAGAAAAAGATAATCCGGTTGAAAAAGTTTTTTGGGGAAGAGTGCAAGTGGTTGCCGGTGCTTCTTATTATCGGTTCGCGAAAGGAGGCTCGGTTCAACATTTAATTCACGAACTGAAATACAATGGACAATGGGAAGTGGGAGTAACTATTGGTAATTTGTATGGACGAGAATTAAAAAATTGTGAGCGGTTTAAATCTGTTGACTTGATTGTTCCGGTGCCGTTGCATAAAAGAAAAATAAGAGTCCGTGGGTATAATCAAAGCGAAGCATTTGCACAAGGGCTTTCTAAAAGTATGAACTTGGAAACTAATTTCAACGTTTTGTATCGCGATTCGAATTCGGAAACACAAACAAAGAAAAAAAGATTTTTAAGATGGGGAAACGTGGAAACTATTTTTCAGGTAAGAGATGAAATTACCTTACAAGGCAAACATATTTTGTTGGTGGATGATGTGCTAACAACTGGTGCAACATTGGAAGCGTGTGTGTTGGCATTGCAAAGAATTCCGAATGTGAAGGTGAGTGTTGCCACTATTGCTTATGTAAGTCGTTCCTTTCGATAAATTAATTTACTTTTGCACCGCTAAAAAAAACAAACCATGTCTGAATCAATTGATGTATCGGGAGAAACAAAAGAAGAAAAGTACGAATCGCTTGTTCCGCAAATAGAAGCATTGGTGGATGGGGAAAATGATTTGATTGCAAATCTTTCAAATATCATGTCGGCATTAAAATTCGGAATGGGGTTTTTGTGGATAGGGGTTTATTTTGTAAAAGGAGAGGGAGATAGCAAAGAACTAGTGCTCGGACCATTTCAGGGACCTGTGGCATGTACACGCATTGGTTACGGAAAAGGTGTTTGCGGCAAAAGCTGGGAAACAAAACAAACAATAATTGTGGATGATGTAAAACAGTTTCCCGACCACATTGCGTGCAGCAGTTTATCTAAATCTGAAATTGTGTTGCCTGCTTTTAATAAATTGGGAGAAGTGATTTTAGTTTTAGATGTAGATAGTGAGCACCTTGCTAACTTTGACGAAACAGACAAAATGTATTTGCAACAAGTTGTTTCGATTATTGAAGGATGTGCTGATGAGCTAATATGCTGATTTACCGATTAAATAATTTACTTGCGTTCTGATGAAAAAATATTTTAACTTTAATACATCATCAGTGCATCATTTTATTAGCACATCGTCTTATTTGTTAATCAGCACATTGTTCTTTTCCTGTGCCCAGGTGGTAGCCCCTGGTGGTGGCAAAAAAGATATTGTTCCTCCAAAAACTGTAAAATATATTCCCGATAGCGCCCAAACCAACTTTAATTCCAAATCAATTCAAATAACATTTGATGAATTTGTTCAGCTCAAAGATTTGAATAATCAATTGCTTATTTCTCCTCCGGTAAACACTCCTCCTGAAATAACTATTAAAAACAAAACAATAAACATTGCTTTTGATAAAGAAGAAACATTAAAACCAAACACTACCTATTGCATCAGTTTTGGAAACGCAATACAAGACATCACCGAAAATAATCCAACCGAAAACTTTAAATATATTTTCTCTACCGGAAGTTTTATTGATTCGTCAACTGTAAAAGGCAAAGTCGAAAACGGTTTTAATCACCTTACTGAAAAGGGTTTGTTGGTGGTGCTTTACAGCAAGTATGATGACAGCATTGTTTACAAATCGCTTCCCGATAATTTTGCAAAAACAAAAGAAGACGGCACGTTTCAGATTAATAATATTAAACACGGGAAATATAAACTGGCTGTTATAAAAGATGGCAACTCCAATTATAAATACGATGGTGAGCCGGAAAGCATTGGTTTTGTTGATGCTCTCATTGATGTTACAGAAAAGCAAAACGTATTGATTGATTTGTTTCAGGAAACACCAAAAAAATTATATTTGAAAAAAGCAACGTACGACTCGTATGGAAAAATTGTTTTTGTTTTTAATAAGAGTGCCGATAGTCTTCATGTCAATCCTCTCAATTTTGCTTTTAAAGACAAAGATGTGTTGCTGGATTATTCGAAGAACAAAGACACCCTTAATTATTGGTTTAGGAATATTGATAAAGATGTTTTGAAGTTGCAATTGAAATCTGGCAACAGAATAGTAGATACATTAGAATATAAATTAATTACCAAAGAAGATGCTTTGAAATCGAAAAGGCGACCACTGAAACTTACGGTTATAAATAATTTTAACGGCAATCAGAATTTTGATTTGAATGCTGAATTGAAATTAAAATTTTCTCAACCAATAGAATCAATACAACGCAACGCTTCCGTGATGTTAAAAGAAGATTCTGTTTTGATTAAAAATTACAAAGAATTACTCTATATAACCAAGTACCTAACTAATCAGCAAATAGAAATTTGTAAGGTTAGGTTAGATTCCATAGAGCACTTAGATGAAAAAAACAATCCGGAAATACTAACTATATCAACAAACATTCCTTTTGCTTTATCAAAAGAATCCACAAAATACCACCTCTACATTCCTCCCGGAACATTCACCGATTTCTTTGGTTTGACAAACGATACTATCAAAATAGATTTTAAAACCAGAGAAGAAAAATATTATGGAACAGTGAAATTAAAACTAAGTATTCCCGAATCGAAAGGACAATATATTGTTCAGTTGCTGGATGATAAAGAAACGGTGGTTCGTGAAAGTATTATTAAAGCAGGCGAAACCATTAACTATGAGTATTTATATCCTCAACAATATAAACTAAAATTAATCTATGATGATAATATTAATGAGAAATGGGATACCGGAAATTACATTCAAAAAACACAACCCGAAAAAGTAATTTATTATAATGGGGCAATTAATATAAGGAGCAACTGGGATTTGGATTTGGAATGGAAGGTTACTCCTTAGTCTGCATGTTTTAAAACCGGAAATTTTTTTCTAAAAGTTTCTAGTTCTTCCCACACCAAAGTTACCGTTTGTATGTCTTCTTTTTCCGTTTCTGTTTGGCAGATGGGGTGTCCCTTGGGGTCAATAACTACTGATAATCCGGGGTGCATTACAAAATTCCCATCCACACCTACTCTATTTACTCCTGCCACATAACATTGATTTTCTATTGCCCTTGCAAGCAACAGTGTTTTCCATGCTTCTGAGCGCAACCCGGGCCAATTGGCAACATATATTAAAACATCATACGGGTCCCTTTTGGTGTTCCGACTAAAAACAGGAAACCGCAAATCGTAACAAATCAATGGACAAATTCTCCAGTCTTTCAGTGTTACAATTACTCTTTTATCACCGGCTGTGTAATGTTTGTCCTCTCCTCCCATGCTGAACAAATGCTTCTTGTCATATCTTCTTGCAACACCATTTGGGCTCACCCACAAAAGCCGATTGTAATACTTGTTTTCTTTACAAATGAAACTACCCGTTATCACACAGTTTTTTTCCTTTGCCATTTGTTTCATCCAGCTCACTGTTTTCCCTTCCATTGTTTCTGCCAGTTCTTTCGATTTCATGCTAAATCCTGTGGTAAACATTTCAGGGAGAATAATCAAATCCGTTGCTTCCGTTATAGATTCTATCTTTTTCGAAAACGCATGCAGGTTTGCTTCTTTATCTTCCCAATACAAATCTGATTGAATGATGGTGATGTTCAGGTTTTCCATTTAAATTTTATTCAATATCTCTGCCGCTTTTTCCAGTGTTTCTTCTTTTTTAGCAAAACAAAAACGCAGCATTAAGTTGTCTGTTGGGTCATGATAAAAAACAGAAACAGGAACCGATGCCACTCCAAACTCTTTGGTGAGGCGGATGGCATAAGCAGTGTCTTTTTCTTTGCTTAGTTTTTTATAATTCAACAATTGAAAATACGTTCCTGCGCTTGGAGTAAATTCAAACCTGGAATTTTTAATCAACTTTGCAAAATAATCTCTTTTGTCTTGATAAAACTTATTCAGTCCGGTGTAATTGTTTTTGTCTTTTAAATAGTCTGCAAGTGCATATTGAATGGGTGAATTGACACAAAACACAAGAAACTGATGCACCTTTCTGAATTCCGCCATCAGGTTTTTAGGTGCTACACAATAGCCCACTTTCCATCCTGTGGTATGAAATGTTTTTCCAAACGAAGAAACAATAAAACTACGTTCCGCTAATTTAGGAAAGCGCGAAACGCTTTGGTGTTGCTGATTATCAAAGATAATGTGTTCGTACACCTCATCGCTTATAATTACTATATCAGTGTTCTTAGTAATTTTTTCCAACATCAGCATGTCTTCTTTTGTCATAATACTACCTGTAGGATTGTGGGGAGTATTAATAATAATCATTCGTGTGCGGTGATTAATTACTTTTTTCACCTGGTTCCAATCTATAGTATAAGTGGGTGCTTTGAGTTGTAAATAAATGGTGGTGCCTCCATTCATTTCTATTGCTGGTTGATAACAATCGTAAGCAGGCTCAAAAATAATAACTTCGTCTCCTTCTCTTATAATTGAAGAAATGGCTGTATAGATGGCTTGTGTGCCACCGGCAGTTATTGTTATTTCCGATTCGGCATCGTATTTTATTTGGTGCAGTGCTTCTATTTTATCCGATAATATCTCCCGAAGTGCTGGTAACCCAGCCATTGGAGCATATTGATTCTTTCCTTCTTTCATGTATTTGTGAACCAAAGAAATCAATTGTTCGTCACAATTAAAATCAGGGAAGCCTTGAGAAAGATTGATAGCATTGGTATCGGCAGCCAGTTTGCTCATCACTGTAAAAATAGTGGTGCCTACATTGGGTAGCTTACTGGAGATTAGATTGGGGTAATTCATAAATCAGCGAATAGCGAACAGTAAATAGTTAATAGTTTATAAAAGGAACAAAAACACATTCTGTTTATCTTGGCTTAATGTCTCTTCTTTCGGTTTTAATTGGTTCACCTTTCGGATTAGCTGGTGTATTTGCTTTTGCCGGCTCGTCTTTTATTAGTTCTTCGTGTTTCGAATCACTTGGTTTCAAAGCATCTCTCTTTGTGTCTTTGCCTAAAGGGTTTCCATCCGTATCGAGTTCAATCACTTCATACCCCAATTTGTTTAATCCTTCCCAGCATCTTGTTTTGTCGCCCACCACCAGTATTACCATGTTGCTGAACGGCAAACGTTTCATAGCAAGCTCGTCTATTTCGTGCTTTGTCATGCCTTTTAATATTTCATTTTGTTTGTCCACATAGTTTTTTTCCAAATTAAAATCCATCAACCTTTTGATGAATGTTGCCTTCTGACCTGCCGTTTCATATTTCAACGCATCTGCCTGACCAATCGAACTTTTTGTAAACACAAGCTCTTCTTCTGTTATTCCAAGTTTAGAATAATTTCGCATTTCTTTCATAAACTCCACCACCGAACTATCGGTTGCGTTTGCTCTTACTCCCGCATTTGCCGTGTAAGGTCCGGTAAATTTATTGCCGCTGAACGAAGAGCGCGCACCATAGGTCCAGCCTTTGTGTTCGCGAAGATTCATGTTTATACGACTATTAAATGCTCCACCCAAAATATAATTCATGATGGTTGATTTGTAATACTCGCCCACCGCATCAAACGGCATTGCCATGTAGCCAATTCGTATTTCCGATTGCGGTGCTTTGTCTTTGTTTACAAAATAAATCCGTGTTTTGTCAATTACAGGCAATGTTGGTTCAGGGTTGTGTCTGAATGTTTTTCCTTTCCAGTTTTTCAGGAAATCTAATTTCGGCATCACCACTTCCTGTGCAATATCGCCCACTATCACTAAATTAGAAACCGTTGGTGAAAAATACTCTTCGTAATATTTTTTCAAATCATCCAGTGTAAGTGCTTCCACAGTTTCTTTTGTTCCTAACGAAGAAATACTCATGATGTGCTCTTTGCCGTACAATAATTTTGAATACACATTGTTGGCAATGGTGGTAGCCTGCGTCACCTGATTGGCAATGGCTTCCAGCTTTTGTTTTTTCACCCGGTCAAATTCTTTCTGGTCGAATCGGGGATGGAAAAACACTTCTTCTGCAATTGCTAAAGTAGCATCCAGATTTTTTGTTAACGAAGAAATATACAGCACCACATCCTGCCCGTTGTTCTGAATGTTTACCGTACTTCCCAGCATATCCAGTTTCTCCGAAATTTCTTCAGCAGTATGTTTAGTTGTCGATTCGCTCATCAGGCTGGTAAGCAATGACGATATCCCTGCCTGTGCTTTGCTTTCGTAACGATGCCCTGCCTCCACATTTACTTGTATGGTTACGTTTGGCACTTCGTCCGATTTAGAGCCAATTATTTTCATTCCGTTTGCATAATTCAGCATCCATACATCCGGCACCTTAACCGACACAGCCCCTGATGGAGCCGGTTGTTTTGTTCTATCGAAATCCGTTTTTGCTTTTCGGTTGGCTAAATTTTTATACTCTGCTCCTTCTTCAGCATTGGTGTTTCGTGCCATTGGTTTAAAACTGTTTGGCTTTGCCAAATTTGGTTTTCCTTTTGGATAAACCGACAACACCACCGCATGTTTACCTTTTATATAGGTATTGTACACCCGCATCACGTCTTCTTTGGATACTCCATTATATCGCGCCATGTCTTTTACAATGTAATTCGGATTTCCGGTGTAGGTTTGATAAGCCGCCAACATACCTCCCTTTCCTTGAACACTCGACAGTGAGTTCACCATATTGCTTTCAAATCCTGCTTTGAATTTTTTTAAATCATCTTCTGTCACCCCTCGTTTTTCAAACTCTGCAAGCGATGAACGAATCATCGAATCCATTTGTGATAATCGTTTGTCAGGAAAAGCACGAACGGAAATGCTGAATTCTCCTACCGATTCTTGTGAATTGTTGCTTGCCCTTGCACTTTGTGCTATCTCTGATTTTACAAAATTCTGATAAAAGATAGATGCTTTACCTCCTGCCAGTACATCTGCCAACACATCCAATGGTGCTTCGTCAGCATGGTTTGAAGGCACTCCTGCCCATGTAAAATTAACCTGAGGAGCACGGATGTTGTCTTCGTAAGAAATATAACGGTCGTTGTCCAGCACCACCGGGGCAATGGTTTGGGGTTTCACATCAGGACAAGGAGGAATGGAACCAAAATATTTTTCTGCCTGTTTAATTACATCTGCCACCTTTACATCGCCTGCCACTGTTAGGGTTGCGTTGTTTGGTCCGTACCACCGCAAAAAGAATTTTTTCAAATCGTTTACATCCACCCGGTTCAAATCTTCGATATACCCTATGGTTAGCCACGAATACGGATTGGAAGGAGGATACATGGCTGCGGCTATTTTTTCTCTCACTACTCCGTAAGGCACATTATCATACCGTTGCCCGCGCTCGTTCTTCACCGTGCTGCGTTGGTTTTCAAACTTTGCCTGTGTCACCGAATCAATGAAATAACCCATACGGTCGCTTTCCAGCCACATGCAGGTTTCCAGATAATTGGCAGGCACTATTTCCCAGTAGTTGGTTCTGTCGGTATTGGTAGAGCCGTTCAATGTAGCTCCTGCAGCGGTTAGTATTTTAAAATGTTCGCCTTTGCCAATATGCTCAGAACCTTCGAACAACATGTGTTCGAAAAAATGTGCAAAGCCCGAACGGCCTTCCTGCTCACGGGCAGAGCCCACATGATACGTTACGTCCACATACACAATCGGGTCCGAATGGTCTTCGTGAACCAACAGGGTTAGTCCATTCGACAACACGTATTTTTCGTAAGGAATCACCAGTTCGCTGCCTTTGCGGTTTACCTTTTCTATTAATTTGGTTTGAGCCGAAACGGTGGTTACTACTGTTGCAATTAGTATTGCCGATGCAAAAAGAATGTTTTTTAATTTCATATTGTTTTTTTGAGGATTCAAAAGTAAGAAAAGAAGAATAGAAGACACAGAAAAGCGTAAAAAAAACAGGTTCGGGGCTTCCACTCCCCAAACCTGTTTTACCAACTTCACAACTCACCCGAAATAAACAACGCACTTACAAAAACTCCACAGTAAACTCACCTCTGTTAATAGTGTCGGGATTATACACCATTAAAAAATGCTGCGTGGTTACATCACCCAAATCGCTTGCCGATACTGTACCGTGGCGACCTGCTGCAACAGAAAAAAATGTTGACCCAATAGCACAGTTTTTGGTATCCGACAAATAAAAACGCAACCCCGTTACTCCATCGTTTTCAAGCAAAATTTGGTCAGTTGCTTCAATGGTGCGCTGCACAATGGTGTGCACTCCCTGTTTTTTAACATGACCTAAAAATATTACTTGCAAACCATTACGCAACACCCGTAAATCAAAGTAAGCTTCCACTTCTTCGGGTGTGTTTTTGTAATACTGCATCAATGCACCAAGGTTACCGTATTGCTCTACACACACTAACACCCGTTGTGCTTCGCAGGCATCACTTGCTGTTTCGGTGGCACTTATTGCATTTTTCTGTTCTGTCAATGCGTCTCCTAACTCTGTATAAAACGCATCTACATCTGTTTTTACCGTTGCCAGCAACAAATCTCCGTCAATTGCATCACTCAGTGTTTTCACTGCCTGTTTGCGCTCGGTTTGAGTGCCTGTCTGAAACGGTTTTCTTCCATCGGGCAACAGTGCTTTGTATTCAACCGTATCCACCTCATACACCTGCTGAATAGCAGAATCCCATCTCCTGATTTTGGTTCCGGATAGTTTTTTAAGCAATTTGTTTACCTTTTGTGTTTTACTCAACTGTTTACCCAATGCGGTTTTCCACACCGAATAAGCATTGTTATAATCGTTATGTACAAGCAAATAATTGTTGTACAATGATTAATACAAGCGCAATTGAAATGTGCGCTTGCAGTGCACCTAAATGATACTGGCTGATTCGCAGTGTCAGTCTGAAACTGTCGGATGTTACACTTAAAAAAGTGTTCATCACATACTTCCAAATGGTTTTCATTTTAAATTAATTTAGATTTTTAATTTTTTAATTTTTGTATTTTCACTTAATAGTTTCTAATGTCTATTACATCACTATACTGTTTCTTCATGTTTTAAGATTTAAAGGTTAATAATTGGCAAGGAATCTCCCGACTGGGAGATACATCAAATATTTTGATTTGCCCTATCTCCGAGTGTGGAGATACAGCAAAAGAGTTGTTTTGTCCCATCTCCCAGTGTGGAGATACACCAAAACAGTTGTTTTGTTGTATCTCCCAACAGGGAGATACATCGTTACAGTTGCTTTGCTCCATCTTCCAGCAGGGAGGTGGGTGCAATAAGTTGCACAGTACCATCTCCAAGTCCGGGGGTACAGCAAAACATTTGTTTTGTGGTATCTCCCAGTCGGGGGACAGGCAAAAAGGCTTTTTGGGGATTATTTCCTGTTTAGGAATAATGCCCGAAAATGAACCGAGATTATTGGTTTAATAAAAATGTCAAAGAACTAATGCGTAATGGTAAGCGTACTCGTTTGTGGAAGATTTACTTTTTTTTGTAGTAGTGTTTCAAATAGCAGATGGTTTTGAGTTTAGTAAATTTGTTTTTTGTTGGTAGTTCTTAGTTTTGTAAATTAGTTTTGATTCGTTTATTGGTAACCCTTTTTTGGTTATACTCTGTTTTTTTATTTAGGTTTCGTTTTTTTGTAATTATTTTTTGTTGTTTATTGTAATAACGCTGAATTTTGAAAAAGATACAGGGTTTGTTCAACTATTTTTTCTTCCGGCATCAGAAATTGTGCCAACTCTTTTTTTGAAATACTGTTTTTAAAGTTCGTATGTTTGCAGGAACAAATAGTAACAAAGCAAAAAAGCAAGTCAAGAGAATTAAAACATATCGCGTTTGTTGGTGAGAAACACCAACAAAGGCATCGTTTCTGCACGTTTTGAACACCAACAAGGGCTTAAAAAAACAAACTTTAAATACAACAAATAAAACAACAGTTATATTCGCAAATGAGTTGGATGCCGGAAGCTATTTTTATGAAATAAAAGTAAATAGTAGAAAAGCCAAAGTAGATAAACTGATAATTGTAAAATAAATGAAACAATTAACTACCTTTGTACATCTACTTGTACAGAGGTAGTTTTTTTCAAATGAAAAAAAAATTCTTTAATCCGCTTTTTAGTTTCTTGCTATTCGCTTTGGCAAATCAGCACCTCTCAATAAATGCCCAACCTAATCTTGTCCCCAACTATAGTTTCGAAATAGATAGTCTCTGTCCTGATGGAGGTAGTGAAATTAATTATGCTCCACCATGGCATACTGCTGGCGGTAGCCCTGATTATTTTAATGCTTGTGCGGGCTCTTCATTATGGACTGTAGGAGTTCCATTAAATCACGCTGCCTATCAGTATGCTAAAACAGGAGATGCTTATGCGGGTATATTCTGTTATTTCCTCAACCCTCCCCCTGTTGAATATAAAGAATACTTACAAGTTAAATTAACAGATAGCTTAATAGTTAATAGGAAATATTGTATAAGTTTTTATGTAAATCTAACTACATCATTAGGGCAAGCGTTTGGAGGGGCACCTTACAATAATTTAGCCATCAAAGAAATGGGAATGTATATTTCAGATACCGCAGTATTTCGTGCTGACCAGCTAACTTTGCCTTTTGTGCCTCAGATTAAATCACCTGTAGGTGTTTTTTTAGATGATACCTTAAACTGGACAGAAATATCAGGGGAATATATTGCACATGGTGGTGAAAAATATATTACCATTGGTAATTTTAATAATCCAACAGATACTATTAGTATAGAATATAATAATAATTATAGTGTTTCTTATTATTTTATAGATGATGTAACATTAAGGGATTGTACTAATGATGGGGTGGAAGAAGAAGCCAATGAAAATGGGGTAAGTATATTCCCTAACCCAGCAAGAAGTGAATTAGGAATTACAAATTACGAAGTAGGAATGCAAGAAGTAAAAGTAAAAAATGTCATGGGGGAAGTAGTTATTAGTCATTGGTCATTGGTCAATAGTAAAAGTGCAAGTATTGATGTGAGTGGATTGGTAAAGGGGATGTATTTTGTGGAGGTGTACTTCGACAAGCTAAGTAACAGAGGAGCGGTGAGAAAGAAGTTTGTGAAAGAATAACGGTTACCAATAAACGAATCGAAACGAATTTACGAATACGAAACAATTAGAGCACCCCCTCAGCCCCTCAAGAGGGGAATTGATGACGCACAAAAAATCCCGCTCTTAATAAAAGCGGGATTTTTTTTGTTCAACAACTAATGAACCAATGACTAATGACCAATGAACTATTCCACCGTAACAGACTTAGCCAAATTCCTTGGCTGGTCAACATTACAACCACGCATTACCGCAATATGGTACGACAATAACTGAAGAGGAACCACAGAAACCAATGGTACTAATATTTCATCTGTTTCCGGAATTTGTATGGTATAGTCCGCCATTTCGGTTACTTGTTTATCGCCTTCGGTAACTATGGCAATAATTTTTCCTTTGCGGGCTTTTACTTCCTGTATGTTGCTCACTACTTTTTCGTACGAAGCTCCTTTGGTGGCAATTACAAACACCGGCATTTCTTCGTCTATCAGGGCAATAGGTCCGTGTTTCATTTCTGCTGCAGGGTAGCCTTCGGCATGTATGTACGAAATTTCTTTTAGTTTCAACGCACCTTCTAATGCAACAGGAAAACTATATCCTCTGCCAAGATAAAGGGCATTGGTAGAGTTTTTATAAATGTCGGCAATAAATTTTATTTTGTCGTTTTTCAATAATACCTTTTCTACTTTTTCGGGTATTGCTTCCAGTTCGCTTAGTAATTCATGAAAACGGGAAGAAGAAATAGTTCCTCTCATGTAGGCCACACGCAACGCCATTAAGGTAAGCACTGTAACCTGTGCCGTAAATGCTTTGGTGGATGCAACACCTATTTCTGGTCCTGCATGGGTATAAGAGCCTGCATGAGTAGCACGGGCAATAGAAGAGCCCACCACATTACACACTCCAATAATAGTTGCTCCCTTGGATTTTGCTAATTCAATAGCCGCTAAAGTATCAGCTGTTTCTCCTGATTGAGAAATAGCAATTACCACATCGTCTTCATAAACAATCGGGTTGCGGTAGCGGAATTCGGAAGCATACTCCACCTCCACTGGAATGCGTGCCAGGTCTTCAAACAAATATTCTCCAACCAGTCCGGCATGCCACGAAGTACCGCAGGCAATAAAGATAATGCGTTTGGCATTCATAAACTTTTGTTCGTACTCGGTAATGCCGCCAAGGTTTACAATCCCGTTCTGAGAGCTTATTCTGCCTCTCATACTGTCTTTAATAGAGCGGGGCTGCTCGTATATTTCTTTGAGCATAAAGTGGTCGTAACCGCCTTTTTCCAATGCTTCCAGTTTCATTTCCAGCTCCTGCACATAAGGAGTTTTGGCTTTGTTCTTTATTGTTTTTATTTTTAATTCTTTTCCTCGCTCAATAAAAACCATTTCTTCATCTTCCAGATACACCACGTTTTTTGTGTATTCCACTATGGGTGTTCCGTCTGATGCAATAAAAAATTCGTCTTCGCCAATGCCCACTACCAAAGGGCTTCCTTTTTTGGCTGCAAACAATTCGTTCGGGTTGTCTTTCGATAGAATAACAATGGAGTACGCTCCAACCACTTGGTTTAATGCTATACGCACCGCTTCGCCCAGGTTAATGTTTTCTTTTTGCTGAATGTCTTCAATCAGGTGAATCAACACTTCTGTATCGGTATCGCTCAAAAAAACATGACCACGCGATTGTAATTCTTTTTTGAGAGGAGCATAGTTTTCAATGATTCCGTTGTGAATCATCACCATATTTTTGGATGCCGAAAACTGTGGATGTGCATTCACATCGTTAGGCACTCCGTGTGTTGCCCACCGGGTATGACCAATGCCAATGGTTCCACTGGTGCTTTGGTCACCAATAAAGGTAACCAGGTCGCCAACCTTGCCCTTGCATTTATATACACTAAGTTTGTTGTTATCAATGAGGGCTACTCCTGCGCTGTCGTATCCTCTGTATTCAAGCCGTTGCAACCCTTTTATCAAAATAGGGTAGGCTTGTTTTTTTCCGATGTAGGCAACTATTCCACACATGATTAATGAAGTTTAGTATAGGTAATGTTTAATTTCATTTGAAGGTCGTTGGTGCCGCTGGCGTTGTCAGCTCCACCTATCACCACACGGTTTGCATTAGTAGATGCTCCGTTTCGTCCGGTATGTGCCACCACCAGATACAAGCCATTATTATTTAACGTTTTGTTAAGCACCTGTTGCAAGTATCTCGAAATTTTTAAATGATATTCGTGGGTAATGGAATTATAATCGCCATCGTAATATCCGGGAGAACTAAGCGGTTCCACCAAATCGGGGATAACATAACTTTTTCCTGTATCGTCAATTCCAAACAAAAGAAGAACAAGCGGAGGTGTAAAAAAATCATCGTGGTATTCAATTTTTGTTGCATCCACCTTAACAATCAATTCTGCTTTATTAATAGAAACAGGACCATCTTTCACCCTGTTCATGATGTTGGGCATGGTAATTTTTGTTTTTAATCCAGCTAACGACTGAACATACACCCTGTCGTAATTATGAGTTCTGTTGGTATCAGCCACCTGAGCAACTATTTGTGGGTCTCTATTTACAGTATCTCTATCGAAATGCGCAAAACGCCCAACGGCATTTAAAGAAAAATCATAACTAAGCGAGTCGTCAGTGCTATTGTGATAATAAACAATCAGTTTTGAACTGGTGCTTTCGAGGTTGTACGACAGTATTCTTCCTTCTCCGTTAGTCAGCCCTTGAGTTTGGCTTGCGGTAATATATAGTCCTTTCATAAACAAACGGAACGCGGCATCGTTTGCCAAATTGCCTGTAATTTGGTTGTTGAGGATGGTTTGCCCGAAAATATTTTCAAGAGGTAGTCTTAATTGTGGAATCAACGATGTGCCACCAATCGGAACGTAATTCGAAAGTTCGGGAACAAAAGTATGGTTGCTCATTACTAAATCGTGAGAACTGTGACCGGGGTGAACAGAACCAGAATAATAAGGAACGGAAAATGAAAAATCTTCAGTAGCTTGATACACACTTATTTTTTGTTCTTTCAGCGGTCGTCTGCCCACCGCTTCTCCATAATATGCATTTGCATAAGCCAAACACAACACTACCGAATCGCAAACAGGCTCTGTTCCAAAAGAATTATAAATGATGTTGTCTTTCTGCCTCACCTGAGTGAACATAGATGCCTCGGTTCTTCCAAAAATGGGGTCAATGTATTTTCCAATTAAACCAATCCCAGTTGTCTGCAAACCTTGGTCGGTTCTCAAGGAGTCTTCTCTCACTGTTTTGGTGATGAGCTGGGTGGTGTCGTCAAAACTTACATTAAGCAAGTCCCCTTCGGGCTGAACAGCAAGACCTATGTCGCTCGATTTGTCGCACGAAGAAAAACAAAGCACCAAACCAAAAGTAAAAGGCAATAAAAAAAACTTTGCCCCTGATTGCAGGAGCAAAGTTTTGGTAACTCGTACTATAGATAAATTCATAAATGTATTAATCAACCAGCTCCTCCTCCTCTACCTGAGCCATTACTTCATCATAAAAACCGGAATAAGAATCAACATATTCGAGAGGAGAGCAATAATCTAAAGTAGGTTTGCCTGATTTCTTTAAGTATTTTTCCACTTCTGGATTTATTTTCTGACTTCCCTTGATAACACCATCAGCCAAATCAATTGCCTGTTTGCAAAGGTTAACATACGTTGGATTTTTATAATGTTCCAAATCAGACTTTTCAATTCCTTCGTGCATTAATTTTTTAGAAAAATCTTTGCTCAATGGTGTAGCAAAATCATCGTCATAAAGCGAATAAATTATTTTTGTATCCACAAACAATGGATTGTCTTTGAATGATTTTTTAAGATACAATGCAATTAAACCCGTAAACCAACCATGAAGGTGAACCACATCAGGGTTCCATCCTAATTTTTTTACTGTTTCGATTACACCTCTACAGAAAAAGATAGCTCTCTCGTCATTGTCGGCAAAGTGATCTCCCTTTTTATCGGTCAATGCAAATTTGCGTTCAAAATATTCTGCATTATCAATAAAATAAACCTGCATACGAGCCGCCTGAATGGATGCTACTTTTATTATCAACGGATGGTCATTTCCTTCGATGATCAAATTCATACCCGACAAACGAATTACTTCATGTAATTGGTTACGTCTTTCGTTAATGTTGCCAAATCTTGGCATAAATGTTCTAATCTCTCTCCCCCTTTCCTGAACCCCTTGTGGCAGGTGTCTGCCTATTTTACCCATTGGTGTTTCATCTAAATAAGGCGTAATTTCTTGAGAAACATACAGTATTCTAGCTTTCTTCTTCATGTGGTTTATATTAGGTTAGGTTTATAAAAAGTCCACAAAAGTAAGCAATTTTTTTCGATATTTCAAAGTATTAATATTAGATTTGCCCAATTTTATCGAACCGATAGCTCTCTTTATGTTGCTATTGCTAGTTTTCAACACCTTTTTTTGTTAATGATTATTTTTAATTCTGCCCAAAAGCTTAAAAACCACTTAAATGGCATCCGCAGCCAAGGAAAAACCATTGGTTTTGCTCCAACTATGGGGGCATTGCACAAAGGGCACATCTCTTTGATAAGCACAGCCAAGGCTCAATGCGATGTGGTGGTGTGTAGCATTTTTGTGAACCCTACCCAGTTCAACGATTTGTCGGATTTAGATAAATACCCACGTACGTTGGAAGCCGATATTGTTTTGCTCGAATCGGCCAATTGCGATATTTTATTTGCACCCGAAATCTCTGAAATTTATTCGGAACAAGAAATTAACGCAAAGAAAAACAACGTGGAAGACAAAACCTGGATGGTGGGAAAAACCGTTGATTTTGGTTTGTTGGATAAAGTAATGGAAGGCGCGCTTCGTCCCGGGCATTTTAATGGCGTGGCGCAAGTGGTAAGCAAATTGTTTCGTATTGTGGAACCCAACAAATCTTTTTTCGGACAAAAAGATTTTCAGCAACTCACCATTATTAAAAGTATGGTAAGGCAATTGGAAATGCCAATTGAAATTGTTGCCTGCCCTATTGTTCGAGAATCGGATGGTTTGGCTATGAGTTCGAGAAACACTCGCTTAACAAAAGACGACAGAAAAAGAGTACCTTTTATTTTCAAGACCCTCTCTTATATCGTTGATACTTATAAAGACAGTACCATTAACGAACTACTAGAAGAGGTGGAGTTGGAGTTTTCGATTGATGATTTTATGAAATTAGAATACTTAGAAATCGTGGATGCCGAAACCTTACAACCCATTGATGATTTGGAAACCGCAACATCGGCAGTTGCTTGCATTGCTGTTAAACTAAGCAATGTGCGGTTGATTGATAATATTATTCTTTTTTAAGTTTCCCCAGTTCTTTCAAACACACATCTTCCTGTTTTGTCATTTCTGCTTTTTCAGTTTTCGATTTATCTTTATATCCAAGCAAATGTAAGGTGCCATGAATCATCACCCGGTGCAATTCGTCTTCAACTGTTTTAGAAAACTTACCTGCATTTTCAATTACTCTTTCTATACTTATATATATGTCTCCCGAAATCGCCCCACTTTTGTTTTCTTTAGAATAATCAAACGTTAAAATATCGGTGTAGGTATCATGATTGAGATATTGTTTATTCATTGATAACAGAAACGCATCCGAACAAAAAACAAAGTTCAGTTGCCCCTCCCCTCTTTTCTTTTTTTTTATGGTAGATGAAATCCAGGTTTTAAGAAGGGTTTTGTTTTTTAAGCTAAATTTCAGGTCTTGGGTATGGAATTGTATCATTTTGGTCTTTTTTTAGTCATTTTGCTAAAACATTGCAAATTTTACGATATAGGTTCCGCACACTGCGGGATGCCATTTCCCCATTTAGGATATGGGTTGCCGACTGTTTTTGCCCCCCTTTTCCCAAAACCACACTATATATAATAGTATAGTTTTAACCACCCCACAACCAATCCGCAATCCCAAATCCTAAATCCTAAATCTACTTTATCCCTTTTCGTTCCCGCCAAATCTGATTAAACGATTTAGGGGCAACTTGCGGCAATTCTCTTCTGTCGCCCCAGCCCTTTTTAAAAAACTGTTTGAGCATAAAGTTTTTCACTTTTGCTCCTCCTTTGTCCATTTTAGTTCGTTTCAACATGGCGCCTTTCCAAAAAAACCACACCCAGTTTTCGGCTTTAGAGGTCATTCCTTTTTCTACCGATTCTTTTCGGTTGAGCAATAGTAATTTATGAATGTCTATTTTCACGGGGCACACTTCCGTGCATTTTCCGCACAACGTAGAAGCATAACTCAAATGTTTAAACTCCTCCATTCCATTAAAGTGAGGAGTAATGATGGAGCCGATGGGTCCGCTGTAAGTGGTGCCGTAAGCGTGCCCTCCAATGGTTTGATACACCGGACAAGCATTTAAACATGCTCCACACCTGATACAGGACAAAGCTCTTCGTTGTTCGGTTTCTTCCAACAAAGTAGAGCGTCCATTATCTAACAATATCACATACATTTCATCTGGTCCGTCTGTTTCGTCTGCTTGTTTTGGTCCGGTGTAAATGGTATTGTAAGCCGAAATCTGTTGCCCTGTGCCGTAAGTAGAGAGGAGTGGAAAAAATAAATCCAAATCCATAATAGAAGGAATTATTTTTTCGATGCCAATAATGGCTATTTGTATTTTCGGGAAAGCCATTGTCATAAGTCCGTTTCCTTCGTTTTCGGTAACTGCTATTGCGCCCACATCGGCAATCAAAAAATTTCCTCCCGTAACCCCTACTTCTGCTTTACTGTACCTGCTTCGCAATTCCTCACGAACAAAGTTGGTAATTTGTTCAGGCGAAAACTCTTTTGGTGTGCCCTTTTTCTCATTAAATGATGTCGCAACCTCTTCTTTCGAAAGGTGCATGGCAGGAGTAACAATATGATACGGGGGCTCTTTTCGGAGCTGAACAATGTATTCGCCAAGGTCGGTTTCAATGCTTTCTATTCCGTTTTTTTCCAACACTTCATTAAAATGTATTTCTTCCGACACCATTGATTTTGCTTTCACCACCGTTTTGGTTTCTGCTTTTTTCATTATCTGAATAGCTTCTTTCACGGCTTCTTCTCCGTCTTGTGCCCATATTATTTTGCCTCCTCGCTTAATAAATGCGGCTTCAAATTCTATTAAATATTTTTCAAGATTGTCTATTGATTTATGTTTGATTGATGCAGCTCGGGTTTTGGCAAGTTCCAGGTTGCTGTACTGCTCTTTTCCTTGAACCACTTTTTTGTCGTACTGAGCAATGTTGTGCTGCAACGTTTTGCGGTGCACTGCATCAAATGCTGTTTTTTCTGATGCCTCTAAAAACTTTTCTGCTGTTGTCATTCCTAATTTATTTATTTCTTATCCGAATCCACTTTTATCCGCTCGTCCCTGTTTGCTAGTTCCCACGCGGTAAAAAAAACAAGGCGCGATATTTTTTCCATTTTATCAAAATTTATTTTCTCCACCTCGTCTGTTTCCCTATGGTAATCGGCATGAACGCCATTAAAATAAAATATCACCGGTATTCCGTTCTTCGCAAAGTTATAATGATCTGACCGATAATAAAAACGATTTTTATCCTTTTCATCATTATAAGTATAATCCAATTCTAGGTTTGCGTAAGTCTTGTTTGCGTTTTCACTTATCGTGTGCAGCTGAGAACTTAGTTTGTCTGAGCCAATTAAATAAATGTAATTAGGGTTGTCTTTGTGTTTTTCGTCTTGCCGCCCAATCATGTCCATGTTCAAATCGCAAACCGTGTTTGCAAGCGGAAACTCCGGGTGCTGCACATAATACGAAGAGCCCAGCAATCCTTTTTCTTCACCAGCAACGGTCATAAACAACATGCTTCTTCGTGTGCCGTGTCCTTGTTTTTTAGCTTCCGCAAATGTTTTAGCAAGGTCAATCACCGCCACCGTTCCTGAGCCATCGTCATCTGCTCCATTATATATCTTTTCTCCGTCTTTCCCCAAGTGGTCGTAATGTGCAGTAACTATAATTAGTTCGTTTTTTAAATCACTTCCTTCAATATAACCTAACACATTTTCAGAATTAATTTTCTCCACTCTGTTTTTTATGTCAATTACCAATTGGGTTTTGGCTGTATAACGAACCGGTTTTCCTGTCAACGAAATTTTTTCTGTCAATTTTTGAATCGTTTGTTTTTTCAAAATATCATTTGCCATCCGCATGGAAATATAAACAACCGGCATTTCCGACAAATCCATTTTTAACTTCATTGATTCTTTTTCCGATTTAGCTTTGTTCTTTTGTGCGTCTTTTTCCAGCGCATCATTAATAATCAACAACGCTCTTGCTCCTTTTGCTTTTGCCTTTTCTAGTTTTGCTTTGTGATTATACCACCATTCCATCTCTGTTTTTTTTCCGGTGATAAACGAAATAGAATCTTTGTCGTAAGGTTCACCCATAAGTATCATCACCACCTTATCTTTTACATTCACACCTTTATAGTCGCTATATTTTTCATCATCTGTGCCATAGCCCAAAAACATCACGTTTGATATGTTCAGCTTTTGCTGAGGCAAATCGGGCGGAAAACTAAAAAAGTCGTTATATACTTCGTATTGTTTTTCGTTAATCGTTACATCTGCCGGCATTGGTTTCACAACATTTAGCGGAAACTCCTGGTAATACGTTTTTTCTTTGTATGGTAATATTCCGGCATCTTCAAATTGATTTGAAATATATTCTGCTGCCATTTTCTGTCCCTTCTTTCCGGTTTCTCTTCCTTCAAATTCGTCCGATGCTAGCACGTTCAGGTTCTTACTCATTCCTTCTGCAGTTATGAGTTTTGAAAATCTTACCGCCACCGTATCTTTTTCCTGAGCAAAAAGAAAAGATGGAAATACTATTAGTACTATTATTTTTATGAACACTGATTTGTAAATTCGTAACATAAATCCGAAATCATAAATCCGAAATCTTTTTCACTCTATCTGCATGTCTTCCTCCTTCAAATGCGGTTGTAAAAAACACATCCACACATTTTTTTGCTTCTTCTTCGGTGATGAATCGTGCTGGCAAAGTCAAAATATTTGCATCGTTGTGTTGTCTTGCAAGAGATGCTATTTCTGCATTCCAACACAAAGCCGCTCTAATTCCTTTGTGTTTATTCGCAGTCATATTTATTCCGTTTCCACTTCCACAAAGTAACAAACCAAAATCAACTTCTTTTTTTTCTACAGCGTTTGCAACTGGGTGCGCAAAATCCGGATAATCTGCTCGCTCTTCCGAAAAACAACCAGAGTCTTTTACCTCTATTCCTTTTGTTTCTAAATAGGATTTCATCTTTTCTTTCATCAAAAATCCTGCATGGTCTGCTCCTATTGCTATTTTCATTGTTAATTTCTTTTTGGGTTAATGGTTATGAACAACTTTTCCGGTTTTTAAACACGGTCGTAAAATTGAAAAATAAAACACTGATAACGAGGTCCTTATTTTTTAATTTATCAACATGCTATTTGTTTATAAACTTTATTTTTGTTATTAAGTTTTATAAGATTTTTCTTGCATCCTATTTTTCTTTCTTTCTATGTAATAATTTTCATCACTTCCACTAAAAAGTTTTAATTTTATGAGAGCAAACATCAACAACTTAATAACAATTTTTTGTGCCCCTTTTTTGTTTTACTTATAACCAAATACCCTTATCAACACGCTGTGTGTAACCCCAATCTTTTCCTGTTTTTCAGCCGTTTATAAAATGATAACTTGTTTATTGATGTTGGTTATGTGTTGAAACTAAAATATACAACTTTTTACAGCTCTTTTTTTACACCGTACTAACCGACCAATAACAACAACAAATTTTTTTTAATTAAAATAAAAATATATTGTAGTTTGTTGTAGCTTGTTTTGAAAAGAAAAAAAACTAGTGCAATAAAAAAATACCTTTGTGCTGCCAAAGCACTTAAAACTTAACAAATAAAATATTCATATGGATATACAACAATTCATGATTCATTACCAATTAAAAAATTGTTCAAAAAGGGGTTAATAAAATTATGGTTTGAGTTTTACAGTTCTGTTTATTTACTATAATTTAGCACTTCAATAAAACCAGCTATTGTGAACACCGCGACCAAAGAAAAAACAGAAGCACCAACTATTAAGGAAAACCTGCAGGCAAGCAGAGCATCAATACTACATGAGCATTTGCACAAGAGTAAGGATGAAAAAGAAAATGAAATAAAAAGAATAAAGGAAGAAATAAATAAACTAAAACTCCAAAACGAAACACCCACTTACCCGGAACAGGAAAAAGAAGAATACGCTGAATTGGTAGAAAAAATATTATTTGAATTCAGAAATGAAATTAATTCTCCAATCAATTCTATTGAATATGCAGGAGAAAATTTAAAAAAAGAATACGACAGATTATTAGTAAATATTGTAACACTATCCAATTCAGCGTACCCCACAGAAGCGTTGGAAAGAGCTGTGAACTATGTAAATGCCTTGGCAACGGTTTCTCAGCAAAATGAGAATACTCCTGAATTTAGAGAACGTAAAAAAACATTCGGTGCTATACTTGATGAATACAATATCATTAATTCGAAACGAGCAGCAGAGTATTTTGTTTTGTCAGGTGTGTTTTATGTGGATGACGAATTATATTGGATTCTAACACAACCTAAAGGAGATACCCTTTTCGAAATAATGATTTCGCTTTTATCCATCCGACAATCGTTCGAAGTTTTAAATTCATCCAAAACCAGAACGCGTTTTTTAACATCAAACCTTATTATCCCTTCGGACAAAGAATTTCACAGCATACAAGAAGAAAAAATTAAGGAAGAAGAAAAGAAAACAGACGTAATTCTAAAAAGAAAATTTATTACTATGGAGCTGTTGCCAGTTATAAAAATGATCATTATTTTATTAAACCTATTTGTGATTTTTAAAATTATTTTTCATTTCTAATAACACTAACAATAAATCTTTTTTCTTTGTTCTTACTACAACAATGAACCATTGTTAAAAACCACGTTGATAACATTATTTTATAAGCATTAAAATACTTTTATATTTAGTCTAATTTTGAACGGATACAAAAATTAGCATAATGAGTGAGCTGACAGATAAAGAAAATCAAGTATTTTTAAAGAATAATAACGGATTAGGCGATAAATCGGAAGACGAAAGTCTGCAAAATAAACGCGCTTCTATATTAGAAAAACACATCAGCAAAAGCACTGGTGAAACTTACGTAAATCAACAAGAACAGTTCGAAAAAACAAAACAAACACCCCTACCTACTCAACAAGAGCTGGAAAAAGAAATGGAGTTGCTCAACCTAAAAGCCGAACTAATTGATTTAAAAAATGCCCAGCTTAATCATCAAACACTTGAACATCACGACAAAGAATTTAATAAAGTACTAGATAAATTATTACCCGATTTTCTTCACGAAATTTCGTCTCCTATATCATCAGTCGAATATTCATCTGATAATCTCTACAATGAATATCAGAAAATAATTTCATCGTTTGTTTCGGTTGCCGAATCAGATCAACCTATGGAAGCGTTTCAAAAGGTGGTAGCTTATGTTGCCACATTACAGAGTGATAATACTATTTCTTTTGATGGAAAAGAATTACGCGAACAAAAAAAGAAATTTATTGCTGACCTTACCAGGTATCAAATAAAACATCCTCAACGTGCAGCAGAATTTTTAATTGCTTCAGGTGTAACTAGCATTAATGAAAAGCTACATTGGATAATTAAACAACCACAAGGACTTCTTTTATTCGATTTACTGATATCGCTCTTGTCTGTCAAACAATCGTTTTCCGTATTAGATGCAGCAAAAGCTAGAAGCAGGTATTTGGTATCTACTCTAAAAAATTATACAAACAAGTTGCCCGACACCGCGGCAGAGGTATTCGACCTTAGAACCTCCATTGATACTGCTATTGTTTTGTTGCGTCAACGATTAAAATCGTGTAACTTTTCGTTACAATACAATGCAAGTTGTTTTATAAAAGGAAACATCCAACACATTGTTCATGTGTGGATAAATCTATTGTCGAACGCAATTGAGGCCACACAAGGCACAGGAACGATTGAAATAAATGTGTTTAAAGAAAACAACGAGGTAATTGTAACCGTTCAGGACAACGGACCAGGAATACCAACCGAAATTGCAAACAAAATATTTACCCCTTACTTCACCACCAAAAAAAATCAAGGGGGAACAGGAATAGGACTCGACATCTGCAAAAATGTAATCGCCTTAATAGGCGGAACCTTATCAGTAACTTCACAACCAGGCAAAACGACTTTCACCGTACGATTAAGCAAATATGAATAAGGAAACTAATAAATTTAGCGAGGTAAATCAAAAGCTTGTAGAAACAAAACCAACAGAACATTGTATTTTAATTATTGATGACGACCAAAATTTGGTACTAACCATTAAAGAAAAATTATACAATATTGAAGACTTTTCGTTCACTGTTGAAACCGCTACCGACCCTTTTATGGCTATCGAACTCATGAAAACCCTGAGGCAAGAAGGGGTGGACATTTCGTTAATCATTTGCGATTTATCAATGCCCGGAATGCAGGGCAACGAGTTGCTCGAAGAATCGATGAAATATTATCCCCAATCAAAAAAAATATTGATGTCGGGAAACCCAACGCTGGACGCTATTATACACTCCATCAACACAGCACACCTTTACCGTATGCTCACCAAGCCTATTGAAGACATTGATTTTAGAACCACCATCAAACAAGCGATAGATGCAATAGAAACAGAAATACAACTAAAAGTAACCAACGAAAAACTAACACACCTCAACGAAAACCTGGCTAAAATTGTAGATGAAAAACTACACGAAATAACAAATAAAAACAAGCAACTCACCGACAGTATTCACTATGCCGGACTGATACAAAAATCAGTGCTTTCGTGCGAAACAGAATTTGCTCACGACATTCACAACGCATTTACGTTAATCATACCAAAAGACATTATTAGTGGCGATTTTTTCTGGTACCACAACGATGAAAACCAACTCTCCTATTGTATTGCTGATTCCACCGGACATGGCGTTCCCGGGGCGTTTGTTTCTTTATTAGCATTTGGTTCCTTGCGCGAATCATTTGAACGAACAAAACTTAAAAACGATGTAAACTCTATTGTTTGTAAAGCAAACAACCAGTTCAAAAAAACATTAAACAACAACGCTAATCACGACTCGGTAGAACTCGGTTATTTTATTCTCGACAAAAAAACCAATAAATTAACGTTCTGCGGATTTAAAATTTCACTGTTTGTTGTTCGTAAGGCTCAACTGATAGAACTGAAAGGAAGTAAACTTATTTTTGGAGACGAAAGCCTTGAAAGCCTCGAAAGCGAACTCATTCAAACATTTGACTTAATGAAAGGAGATACAATTTTTATGTCGTCAGATGGTTTCATGGATCAGTTTGGAGGCAAAGACAACAAAAAGTTTTCTACAAAGCGATTCAAAATGCTTATCTCTATCATTGGCTCTCACCACCCCGACAACCACCGTGAATCAATGATGAAAGAATTTTTGGGCTGGAAAGGAACAAACGAACAAACAGATGATGTAAGTGTGTTTGGTTTGACAATTGCGTAAACCGAGCGCTTAAAAAGCCCTTACCGCACGCACAAAGTAAGCATTGTATTTATTGTAAAAATCATACGCATCGCCCGAATGAAAATCGAACACCCACGATGCGTTTGTTTTACTTAAGGTGGAACTCCAATAGTTTTTTGCTGCAAAGTTTTTAATACCCTTTTCTTTGTACAATACTTTATAAATTAATTCGAGTTCTTCTTTGCTCGGAAGCCGCCAATCTGTGCGCCCGCCCCCTTTATAATCATCACATATTTTTTTTGCCTCCGCCCATATCGATTTTCCTAAATCGTCTATCGTGCAAAGCAAACCATGCTCTCCATCGGCTTCGGTATAAATAATTATACCTCCCTGAAACATTTCGCCAGCCCTTGTGAAATGCCGCTCACTAGCCGGCTCCACCAACTCTTCCATATTATTAAGCGCAATAAACTTCATGTCAAGGGCGTTAATGTCTTTTTTGATTAGTAGAAGGTCCGTTTCTTCTTTAATAATTTTTTCGTTCTCAAAATTGATTTTGAACTTTACTTTAAACACTTCTGTGTCCAACAAATGCACCTCTTCATACAACTTGTTTATTTCTACATTTAGTTTTTTCATCTCCTCGTTTAACTTATCTATTCCTTCTTGCGATTTGCCTTTGATTTTATTAAACGCATTAATTTCTTTCTCAAAGTTTTCTATTTCCCACTTCGAATCGGCAATGCTATTTTCTATTTCTTTACACACAAAATTGTGTTTTTCAATTTCGCTCAATATCTTTTTACCTTCTTCTTCTTTTCTTTTTTCAAATTCATTCTTCCGTTTTATTTCTTCTTCCTCTTCTACTTTTTGGGCTGATGTTTTGTATTTAATTTTTATTTCTTCTTCTTTTTTTCGCAATTCTTCACCATAGCGTTTCACCGTTTCCTGCTCTGCTTTTATATCTCTTTTTTTCAGTGGTTTTTCGGTTCTAAACTTAATATCATATTCATGACGCTTTTCGGTATTCATAAGCGTTTCGTAAGCCTCCTGAATAACCTTAAACCGCTCTTCATACAATTTGTCTCCCTGGTTTTTGTCGGGATGAAACTTCAGTGCCAATTTCCGGTAAGCTGTTTTTATTTGGGTTTCGTTAGCTGTGGTGTCTATGCCAAGTATAAAATAATAATCTTTCATGGTTGTGTTCAATTCTTTTGGCAAATGTATTATTTTATGAAATGTAAAAAGGAAGGAAGTTGGGTCATAATCAACACACCAACGTTCATAAAGTTTTTCAACATTTTATCAAACATAGGTGCACGAACGTTTGGGCTTTTATTCAATACATTGTTTTCCTTTCCTTTTGCAATCAGCTCGATTTGCAAATTCAGATACTACAAAACCAATTCTTCAAACAAACGTTTTGCGGTTTCATCAAGGTTGGTGCATAAGCCAGGATGAGTTTTTGATGTTTGTATAACCGAGCTCCTCACTGCAGTAAGCCACCTGAAACGAGAGGCAGGATCGAGCAACGCGATAGGTCCACACTTTGGAGTGCCATGTGCTATTTTTTCGAAGGATAATAAATTTAGTTTTACCTGCTCAATATCAATTTTTATTGAAAGCAAACGAATTTTTTCTTCGTCCAGCTTGCAAAGTACCTTAATATATTTCTCTTTTTTGCAAAAAAGAATGATGCCTGCATTAATAAACTCTTCCCTTTCTGCAACAGGCAAAATGCGTATTACCGCATACTCATATAAATGTTTTTCTTGCATGTAGTGCTTCTTTAGTAAATAGTTCAGAATGATTTAAACGGGTAGTTAAAAACCTGAAATATATTTCTCTCAGTTCTTCGGGTGTTTCTTCGGCACCGTCCCAATGCAGCCATTCGTCAGGTATCAAGGCTACTACTGCCCTTATTTTTTCTTCGGTAAGCAATAGTTTAAATTCCCTATCGGCTTCTTCCAATAACCCTGCCTGTGGCAACAAGACATGGTCTTTTATCAATTCGAAACTGCTTTTGGCATGCTTTTCCCAATTGGTAAATGTGTGATGAAAATACATACTTGCACCATGGTCAATCAGCCACAGCTGCTTGTGCCACATTAGCATATTAGTGTTTTTAAACGTTCTGTCCACATTGAGAATAAAGGCATCCAGCCATACAATTTGAGAAGCTAGTTTTGGCTCCACTGTTGTAACCACAGGATCAAAATTGATGGCACCAGATAAAAAATGCAGCGCCAGATTTAACCCAATACTTCCTTTTAGCAAATCCTGTATTTCTTCATCCGCCTCGGTACGGCCAAAAGCTTCATCAAGATTGGCAAACACTAGTTCAGGAATTTGCAAACCCAGTAACCTTGCTATTTCACCACCTATCAATTCGGCAATTAATGCTTTAGGGCCATGACCGTTGCCCCTGAATTTTACCACATATTTAAAATCATCATCCGCTTCTGCCAATGCCGGTAATGAACCTCCTTCGCGCAGAGGAGTAATATACCGGGTTACATTTACTATTCGTAATGGATAACTAATTTGCATGGTTCGGAATTACTTTTTATGATGCAATGCTTTGATTAAGTGCATTGCGACAAAGTTACTTTTATTTTTGGTTGGTTTGTTTTGGCTATAAGTACAAAACATAGGTAATGGTAGTTCTGTTTTATTGAAGCGGGATGCTTGCTAATAATCGTAACGAGAGGAAAAGATACTCGTGAATGTGGGGGGTATCAGTTTTTAATAACTATATAAGCATTAAGCGAAGTTGCTATTATCAGCCATACAAAATACGGCAGCAGCAGCAGCGAAATAAATTTGGTGTTGGAAAAATAGAAAAACAGCATATACCCAACTAATATAGTGAGTGCAGAAATAACGATTAATCCCGCTACAGTGGCGTGGAAATAAAAAAACACAGGGTTCAACATTACGTTTAATAGCCACTGAACACAAAACAAACCAATGAGCATATTGGTATTAACAGATGCTGAATAGAGCTTTGCCATATATACAGCAAAACAAAGCATGATGGTAAACCATGCAGCGCCAAATACCCAGCCGGGCGGAGTCCAGGGAGCTTTGTTAAGCTGGAGATACCAGTCTGAAGAAACTGCTTTTGAGGTAAACAACCCACCAATAGCAAGGGCTGCAAAGTTTATTAACAAAAACAATATGGTTTTATAAATCATGGCGAAACAAAATAATAATTAATAACAGGTCAGTATTTTATAATTTTGTCACGCTAAGCACCTGTAATAACAGGCAATGCTGTGGTTATGTGGCGGGTCTTAATTCTTCCGGCACCCACGCATGTTTGGTTACGAGTTCGTGCTGTCCGTTCATTTTTAAATATAAAAACAATTCCATACGATAAGCTGTCAGCCATTTTATAGGAGCTGCTATAATGGCTGCCCCCAAAGGCATTTTTTCTTTCCATGGCAGCTCCACTTCCAGTGTCATCAATTGCTCTTCGGTAATGGTGGCCAAATATTTTTCTATAGCGCTGTATTGCTCATCCAGCCTTTCAGCAAAATTAGTAATCGTTAAAGTGGCTCTGTAATCAGCAATTTCTTTTCTTACTTCAGGAGTAATATCATTTACCAAAAACCACCTAAACATAGTGCTGCCTATTCCTGAAAGATATTGCATCAGTTCGTAGGTGCTTCTTACTTTTTCTGAAGGCCGGTAATCCAAGTCGTCAGGCTTTATGTTATCTGCCAGTTGCTTCAATAATGTTATCTCTCTTTTTATATTTAGTAATAAGTGTTCTTTATACATAGGTTGTTGGTTTTTAAAATTTAGAACGGCAAATTTACAAAACATACTCAACCAAACGTATGAGTTATGTATTAATAATTCGGGTGAAACGGCTTTTGAATAAATATCTAAAAGTAGTTTTGTTCGGTTACCACATAAAGGGCGGGTGATGCTGGAAAATACAGACTATTCTCCTGCAAGTTTTAAAGCTTCGATTTCAATTTCAGGAGAAAAACGAAAATCTGTATTTCTTAATTTTGCAAGTAATGGTTTTATTGAATTGATAATACCGTTTTGTTTGGCTTTAATGATAATTCCTATTGTACCAGTAAATTCAAGACCTAAATGTTCTGCTACTTTCCTGGCTTTATAATCATCAATAATCAAGATACTTTCACTCGTTTCCAGAGCCAATGCTATTGCACTTGCTTCGCCTTTATCAATTTCAATTTCTAAAATCCGTTGACGCGAAATATCTTTAACTGTTTTTATTTCTATCCATTCAGGGAGAGGCTGACCAAACTCATCAGCAACCTCTTTGGTGGTAATTATGTTTTGGTAAATTTTATGAAGCAAATCGAGTTCTCCAATGTTGAAAAGAATAATAAAACAAGAGGTATCTGAAATAATTGTACTATGCATTTTTTACATCACGGGCAATATCGGAAGCGGGGTAATTAAATATGGAAACATTATATTTTCCAAGCAATTCGGCAAAGGTGCGTTTAGTAAGACCTGCAAGTTCTGCAGCCTGACCTAATGACAATTTTCCCTGCTCATACAACTTTGAGGCAAGTATCATCCCTACTTCATTATTGTCTATAACAAATGTATCTGGGAAATTAAATTTTATAGTTCTCATTCCACAAAGGTAAGAATTATTTGGTAGAGTACATTACACCCCCATGCCACCATTCATGCACCAGTGTTTTGGTTTTTGCACAATACTTTTCTAATAGTAATTTTGTTCTGTTGTGTTTTAGTTATGGTAGCAGGATGCTATCTAAAAATCTTCAAGAGAGGAAAGGACAATCGCGACAGCTGAAACAAATAATTTTAACTTTAAGCAGCATGTTGGTTATGCTGTTTGATGGCGTTCAGCTCCGTTTTCTTTATGTTTTTTTCCTCTTCAATATCAAAATCATCCTGCAATCCTAACCAGAATTTTGCTGAATTACCAAAATATTTAGATAGTCGGAGTGCTGTGTCGGCTGTTATTCGCCTGTTGCCTTTCACTATTTCCGATATGCGCGTCTGAGCTATTCCAATATCTTTTGAAAGTTTGTAAGCGCTGATTTCTAAAGGAAGCAAAAATTCTTCATTAAGAATTTCTCCGGGATGAATGTTTTTTAATTTTTTCATTGCTTTGATGTTTAATGATAATCTATTATTTCTACTTCTTCGGCATTACCTTTATTCCATTTAAAAACAATTCGCCACTGGTCGTTTAATCTGATTGAATAAAATTCTTTTAAATTTCCTTTTAGCTTTTCAAGTCTGTTGGATGGTGGTATCTGCAAATCTGTTAAGTCCTGAGAGTTATTTAACATTCTCAGTTTTCTCCTTGCCGTTTCCTGAATTTCATTCGAAAATCTTTTAACCCTTTCCCCTTCCCATATTTTCTTTGTGTCCTTATCGCCAAAAGATGATAGCATACTATTGTTTTACGTTACTAACGACAAAGGTAAGTAATTTTTTGTTTTCAAATTGCCATTTGTTTTATTTTAATAATGTTGCCTGACAGCATTATTCTTCCACCACCACAAACACATTACACCTCTTTGTTAAGCATTCTTGCACCTGTGTTTTGGCTTTTGTACAATACATATCTAATAGAAGTTCTGTTTTAGTGAAGCGGGACGCTTCCTAGTAATCGTGACGAGTGGAAAGGACACTCGCGACTGCGGGCTATACTTAGCAAGGGTAGTCTGTTTTTTCTCTTTTCTTTTTTCTTGAAAAAAAAGAAACAAAAATTCAAGCACGAAAACCAACCTCCACCCCAAGGGCTGGCTCTGCACTAAAAAAGTACACTGTACTTTTTCTTAACGCTTAGCCCCACACTTTTCGTGCACGCCTGCCGCACAGCAGAAGGGAGATTTGCTCTTTGTATAGAGATGGATGGATTATTAAGGTTTCGGCAGGATGACGGTTAAATGCAAAGTGGGACACTACGCTGAACAGAGGGAAAGGACACTGGAGACTACGGGTGACGCTAAGCTGAACGAAGGATGTCAAAATCTCTGCGATTTTATTGGAAGTTCGGGTGGTTTTATTGGAAGTTCGAACGATTTTATTGGAAGTTCCAGCGATTTTATTTGAAGTTCTGGTGGTTTTATTGAAAGTTCCAACGGTTTTATTGGAAGTTCGGGTGGTTTTATTGAAAGTTCCAACGGTTTTATTGGAAGTTCCAACGATTTTATTGGAAGTTCGGGTGGTTTTATTGGAAGTTCCAGCGATGTTATTGACCTGTTTTACGGGATTTTGCCCTGTTTTTAGTTGAAAAAGGAGGGTGTGGCAATGCTTTGTGAAATACCTAAGGTGGCGGAATGCCTCTGAATTTCCGTGGTTCGGTGGTTTTGTACTGTTTTTAAATGAAAAAAGTGAGTGAGGATAGGCTTTTCGAGGTAGTTAATGTGGCGGAAGCCAATAGGCAATCGGGATTGGAGAAATATACCAGAGCAGCGTGGATATTTTTACCACATAGGCACAATAGAAACATAGTAAACACATAGGATAATGGGTGGTGGGACACCACCGAATAATCCGCACGAGTTAAACAAACTGGCTGGAGCGGGTTCTATGGTTCTGTCTGCTCGTAAATATTCTACGTCTATTACTTTTAAATTATTCATCTTCCTGTCTAGTCTTATTAAAATCATTTATAGTTCTACTACTTCTTAGTTCAGAAAATTTCGCATATCTGAAGACCCTGTTACCGCCAACGGCCACCTCAATTTTTTTATTTAACTTCTTTTTATCACTGAGGGATAAAACAAAATAGGTGTCCAAAGAATCTTTGTAAAGAGAGTGGCCAACTTCAAAAATCTCTTTCCTTGGAATAACTTTTATGTCTATAATTTCATAATAGTCTGTTACTCCACCAATCACCGGACAAAAATATTTTAGCTTGTCAAGATTTCGGATTGTATTCAGTCTGCCACCATTACGGTAAACAGGTATATGATAAATTTTTGCATCATCAGAAGAAAAATATCTTTTCTGCTTTTCGTCTGAAACAAAACCAGCCAACACATAAGCATCTGGGTCTTCATACTTCATTGCTTTGTATGGTACAACATCTTCGTTTAAAATGTCTAGCGATTCTTTTACCTCAAGAGTTGTTTCCAAAAACTCCTTCAGCAAAGAACTGTTATAGCCTTTTTTCGCACCAGGAATAAGAGGGTACGCCCCAATGTTCACTTTGCTAATTGATTTCTGAAAGTATAACTTCTCTACTTCGTCTGCATCATCTGCTCCTGGAAATAAAACATAAGCCCCGATAACTTCCTTTTTCGGAAACTTACTGTCTTGATTGTCCTGATAAAAAATTGCATCTCGGTAACGGTGCATCTGGTTTATTGCATCATCAGGAGGAAAGTCTTTTGCGTTTGGTTTGTCATCAGAATCAAGTCTATATTTAGCATCAAATATATAAGTAAACTGCAAATTTTCCTTCAAATCATTTTTAGTAATTCGTAAAACAATATCTGGTTCCTGGTTTACAGTATGAGAAAGTGTGTTATCTGAAATTTTATCTGTGTATTTCAGTTCATGATACAATTCCACTAAATCACCATTGGCTTTTTTGAAACTAACCCTTGACTTTCTATCCTTGCGTAGTTGAATCGTAAAACCATCCACAAGGATTTCCGCAAGATTTATTTCTTCTGGTTTCTTGTTAAGAATTTTCTGAATCATATTTTTCATTTCAATGAAACACCAAATCTGATAGAGGTCAGCAATGTTCTTTAATTCAATTTTATTTACTCCGTCTAAAAAATCAATTCCTCTTTTCAGAACTATCCATGACCTGAATAGTGAAGAGTAGCCCGATGCTTTTTGCAGAACAAGCGATTCCTGTTTCATTCCTTTGAATTCGGTAATTTGCTTGAAGAAAGGATGATGATTGATAACTGAAAACTCTTTTTCAACTTGTTCCAACTCTTCTTTGAATTCATCAGTAATTCTTAATTTGAATTCTTTATTATTGAGCAGTTTGTTTTTTATTGAAATAAATTTTTGCAACATATAGAAAACCGAATATTTGAAAAACTGATTTTCAAGTGTGTTGGTGGTTAAAGTTTTTCTTTCAACACGATAATATTTTTGAGTGTTCTCTTTGTGTTCTGCAATTTGTTCTTCCAGTTCGTAATTCAGATTTCTGATTCTGTCCGCCTTTGAAAAATAATTATCCCGGATAAGTCTGTTGTGTGGTTTATTCAAAATCAATTTTGCCGAACTGATAATATCTTTATACAACTGGCCGAAAACTCCCCACCAGATGATGTCGTTATTTATTTCGTTACCTTCTTTAAATCCAGTATAGGTTTTTTTTAGTACATCAAAAACCAATGAAGAAAATTCTTTATTAATGTCCGAAATAATGCTTTTGTAATCCGACTTATAGTCTAGTTTAACGGGAAAAACTTCAAAACTTAATTTCTGACTGACTGAAACTCCTTCTCTCTTGTAACGAATAACAAAATCAGATTTACCAATGTCATTTCTGTAATTGATTGCTCCCGTTAGAAAATATTTGTCGTTTACTTTTCTTGAAATAAAAGATTTTTTTACCTCTTGAAGTGAACTGTGAATTATAGGTTCTGCATCAGTTGCGTTTCGAAAAACGACATCAAAATAGTAATCCTTATTTTCAAAAAACACAGGATGCGTTGCAAGGTTGAAAGCAGAATCTGCTAACTGATTTCCCAACTCATTGTTGGTATTGGTTGCCAACTCAAACTTGTTTACATTTCCACCAGCAAAAGAATAGGTAGTTGAATTTTCAATTGAAGTATTACGCAACGCGGCTCTGCGGAAGGATGTGTCAACATCATCTGCTCTCACCGTAAGTTCATAATCATTCGTTGTTAAGCGTAATAAGTCCATTTAAACTATGACCAGAAAGAAGTGTAATGAGAAAGTCTTCTGCGGTTTGCCATTTCTGTTGCCTTGTTCAATGACTTCGGCAAATTGTTTTCCTGAAATAATATTATCAGGTCATCCAGCAATTTTGTTCTGTCTTCATCACCTTCTATCCTTGGTAAAATTTTCATCAATGTCATTTCATCAAGAACATTTTTCTTCCAGTCTTGCGGTTTGCCATCAAGCAAAGAATAATTAAAAGCGTAAAGCAAAAATTCATCACGAACACGATACGCAATTTTAAAAGGCGAACCTTCCAGTTTCGTATTTATCAAATCAAGGTAGGTTATGATTTCAGTTCCGGTTGTGCTTAACTCTGCAAACACTTCTGTTCCCTGTGTTTTTTCTGAAATTACTAATTCTTTTTGTAATGGTTCTGCCGGATAATTCCAGTCGTCAGTGTCTGCACCTAAACCTTCTGAAAGATTGATGTCATTCATTTCAATAGTCATGGCACGGTCTAAAACTTTGCGGCTGAATGAGTGTGTGGTTTCATCCATGTTCACTGTTCCCATCACAATTAAATTTGAAGGCAATCCAAGTCCGTTTGCTTTAAGTTCATTCTGAATTCCTGGGTCATGAAGGTTTAAATCAGTCCACAATTCATAAGTTGCATCAACACCGTTTGCTTTGTCAGCATACTTTGTAATTAGTTTGCCGCTGATTAATGCATCTGTTTTTATTTTTCCATCATTCACTCTCCGGGTTTCTATAGCACTCAAATATTCTGCAAAGTATTGTTCAACAGGAGCCAGATTCATTTCGTCAAGACAAAGAAAAAACGGAGTGTCTGGATGTTGCCAAGCTTTTACGATGAAGCGAATGAAATCAGTTGCAACAAATCTGTCCTTGCCGCTTATTCGTGATTCGTAACCCAGCAACTCCGATGAATCGTGCCAATTGGGTTTTACTTTAATCAGTTGAAAATTTGTTGGTGGGTTCTTCTCTTCTGATTTATCAAATGCAATATTGTTGAACTGATAAGCTAGAGTTCTAACTAATCTTGATTTTCCTGTGCCTGATAAACCTGCAAGAATAATGAAGGGTTTAGTTTTGATGGAAACAAGTTTTGTTGTTGGAATATTCATGGAGGATGATATTTTTTTATTTGTATTTGTTGGCATTAAATAGAAGGTGTTGTTCTCAAATTGAATTCTGAAAATTGAACCATAAATTTCATTAAAAATTTCTTTGAAAGATTCAAAGTCCAATCTTGATGAGCCAGTATTTGCCCATTCCGTTGACAGATAAAAATAGTTTGTGCCTTGAATGAAAATAGGCTCTTCATAACATCTGACAGTATTTCCTTGCTGCAATTCTTCACTTGTTGCAACGTGGTCAAAACACCAAAACATTGAAGTCAGTTTTTTACCTTCCTTTTCTATTGAATAGAATTTAGGGTCGCTATTTGGAATCAAATAGCGAAGAAATGAATCCAGTTTGTCATCCGCATTAAGATAAATAATGCAGAAGTAAATAAAATGCTTTAATGTCCGTTCTTTAAGAATAAATTGAAGATTTGGTCTTAACTCATCGCAAAGTTTATTGTATAGAACAGGATTCTCTGACAATTTAAAAATGATATCGCCAAGTATCTCAGCACTAGCATCTGGAACATTTAGAACTTTCAAAAAGAAAGAACTAAAAAAATCTTCTGACCCCCGCATTTTGTATTGCCCCTGATTGAAGTTTGCAATTGACTTTGCTTTAAATCTATATTCATTATCAGTCAATATTTTTACCAATAATTCTGCGTTTGAATTTGCGAATGCCGGTTGCGCAATTAGATTATCAAAAGCAGAAACAGTAGGGTCACTTTCCCCGGCAGATTTTTTCATAATCACTTTTGCAAGTTCAATATTCTGACTGCGGCAACTATCAATTAATTGGTCTAAAAGAATTTTGTAGTCTCGGATTACTGTTGCAAGTGGCTTAATCAAAACACTGAAAAGAAAATACTGGTAAGGAAAAATAATAATGTTGTCTGTTCCGGTTGTTATTGTTCCTGTGTGATTATCAAGTTTGCTGCCTGAAGGAATTATTTGTTTCAATTCAGCTTTTATGTTTTCTGAAATCCTAACTTCTTTCCAGTCCTGGATACTTGTAAAACTCTCCTTTAAATTTTTTGTTAGTAGTGTAATGTCAAATAGTCTCATGTTATAAAAGTTGTTTATGGATTTCTTTTGCTAATATTTTTACTACAGGAACAGATACACTATTCCCAAATTGTTTATATGCTTGAACATCGGAAACAACAATGCTAAATCCTTTGTCTATAGGATAACCTTGCAAAAGTCCTGCTTCTTTTGGGCTTAATTTTCTGGGGTTAGAATGCCCTTGATTGATTAATATTTCGCTTCCATCTTTATAATATCTTGCGGAGATTGTACTTGTATATGGACTTTCGGACGTGAACATAGAAAACCCAAATCCATTTCCCTTTTCCCTATGTTCCATTAATCTCCTTTTATGACCGCTATATAGCCTATCTGAGATTGTATACTTTTCATCAACCTTTGGTAGTAAAACATCTCCAACTTTAACAACTTTTGATTTCAAAGCGATAATTTTTTCATCAAAGATTGGTTTGTTGTTTTTATCAAGCCCTAATGGGAATTTGAAATTTTTAGATTCTTTTGTATTCTTTAACCAACCAACTATAAATAACCTTTCTCTATTCTGAGGCACTCCAAAATATTTTGAATTCAAAACTTTAGTTTTAACATCATATCCTAATATATCAAGAACCTCCAGTATTTTTGTTAATGTTCTCCCTTTATCGTGACCTTTTAAACCTTTTACATTTTCCAGAAGTATAACTTTAGGAGGATTTCCCTTTTTCCTTTTGGAATCTATTATTTCTGCAACATTAAAGAACAAAGTTCCTCTGGTATCTTCAAAACCTTTTTTTAGTCCCGCATGTGAAAATGGTTGACAAGGAAACCCCGCACATAACACATCAAAATCAGGTATTTTTTTTGGGTCAGCCTTCTGTATATCCCAATTAAAGTTACCGCTTTCAAATAACTTTGGATTACTTGTTTTGAAGTTCTCTTCATATGTGATTCTTGAAAATTTATCCCATTCACTGGCAAATACACATTCCCCACCCGCTTTATCCATTGCAATGTGAAACCCCCCAATACCAGCAAATAAATCAATAAACTTAAATTTCTCTTTTTTAATTATTTCTTTTTTAGTTATCTTTTTACTCATTTCTTCTTAAATCCTTTATCATTAAAAAACTCCGAAAACGAAACACCAAGTGCTTTAATAATTTTCTCAATGTTTTGAATGGAAATATTTCTTTTTCCATTTTCCACACTTGTCATATACGTACGGTCGATGCCTGCTTCATGAGCCAATGCTTCCTGAGATAGTTTCTTTTTTAGGCGTAGTTCTTTCACTCTTGCGCCAAATTTTTTCTCGATTTTCATATTGTAAAAGTATTTAGGTGTGACGTGTCTCACAACGGACTTAACGTCACATAAACGGATAGAACCTTTATGTGTAAAGGGGTGAAAGCAAATAAAGTGGTAAGGTAATAAATCTTAAACGTGGAGTTTAAGAGGTTTAGAAAAAGTAATTATGTGCAAACAAAAACTTCCTTACCATCATCTCCGGCTTGGTGGCCTTGCTTTTTATTTGGCTCATATTGTAGCTTCTTGTTTTGCGGTTGTGTGCTTCAGTGATTGGTGCAGTAAAGGTACTACCTTTTAAAAAGGTAGTACCTTTAAGTACCTTTAAGTACCTTTAATAATCGTTAGTACCTATAATAATCGGTGGTACCTTCATATTAATCCTCAATAATCAGGTTTTTGATATTGGATATATCCATCTTTTGCGAGTGATATGCTAAATAATTTTCTTTGTCATTAAACCAACTTAACACATTATCTCTTTTCAATTTTGTGGGGCTGTTAGCTAATATACCATTGTAACTGCTCCAGGGATACATCCTGAAATCATCAATTATACCATGTTGTTGAGGATTGGCATGAATGTAAAAAACAAGGTTTGACAAATAAGTTGTGCTATCAACTTCTTTTCTCTTAAAATTTTTTTGTAACAAACTTCCTGTCCGCCCTTCCTGTTTATTGATGGACATGGCATAAGAAGTAAAAAATTTACGGAATTGAAAACTGATTATTTTTTCTAAAGGTTCTACCTTGGGTTCTAAAGGTACTACCTTTTGAAAAGGTAGTACCTTTCCCGTACTTAAAGGTAGTACCTTTCTGGTAGTTAAAGGATGAACCTTTCTTATATCATCCTCTTCTTTTACAGCTATCAATAAATGAAAATGATTGGGCAATAAACAATAGGAGTATGTATCCACGTATTTTGAAAGATATTCGTCATACTTTCTTAGAAAATACCTGTAGTTTTCAGGGGTATGAAATAAATTCTCCCTGTTATTTCCCCTGTTGTAAACATGATAAAATTTCCCTTCCTGTAGTGGTACTTCTATTTCTTTCATTGTTAAAAAATATAAGGTTATAAAAACACAAAAATTTATTATAAAAGGTACTACCTTTTGGATAGCTAAAGGTACTACCTTTTAGAAAGGTAGTACCTTTTTTCATTACTTTTGTTTTCTATGTCACTTTATATCTCCTCCTTAAATTCGGGCAGCAATGGCAATTGTTATTACATAGGCAACGCCAACGAAGCCATACTGGTGGATGCGGGTATTTCGTGCCGCGAAACAGAAAGCCGAATGCTAAGGCTTGGATTGGAGATAACGAAAGTAAAAGCTATTTTTATTTCGCACGAACATTCGGACCATATCAAAGGTGTTGAAACACTTTCGAAAAAATACCGCATCCCGATTTATATTACCAAAAAGACTCACGTGTCGGGAAACCTGAAGCTGGAGCCTGAGTTGGTAATTAGGTTTACATCAAATAAAAAAATAAAGATTGGAGAGTTGACCATTATTCCATTCAGCAAAATGCACGATGCTGCCGACCCGTATAGTTTTACTGTCAATGGCAACGGGGTGAATATTGGTGTGTTTACAGATATTGGTACAGTGTGCAACAAACTGGTGAAGCATTTCAAAACCTGTCATGCTGCTTTTCTGGAAGCCAATTATTGTGAGGAAATGCTAGAAAACGGGGGTTATCCTTATTACCTGAAACAACGCATCCGCGGGGAACACGGACATTTGTCCAACCACCAGGCATTGGAACTTTTCCGGAATCATCGTTCGGAATCATTGAGTTTAGTATTGCTTTCACATCTTTCGAAAAATAATAATTCCCCGGCAGTTGTTTCCAAACTATTTAAAGAACATGCCACATCAACAAAAATTGTAATTGCCTCGCGTGATAAAGAAACAGAAGTTTTTGAAGTTAATGCAGGTGATAACACCGGCATTGGCGTAATTGCTTCCCGCGATAAAGAAAGTGAGGTGTTTGAAATAAATGCGGGTGATAAGACCAGCAAGGGTGTAAACAGCATCAGGCAAAAGTCAACGAAAGAAAAAGCGGGGCAGTTGTCTTTGTTTTGAAAATAATAGAACGCAGATGACGCAGATTTTTAAGATTTAAAATGATTTTTTTATCTTAATAAATCATATTAATCCGCTTTCCCATCATACACAGTACTTCTCAATTCCTGCTCTCTCCGATTTTATTCTTACTTTTGCACCCCGATAAAAATAAAATGTTCAAACAATACGATGTAATAGTAGTAGGTGCCGGCCATGCCGGATGCGAAGCAGCAGCAGCAGCAGCCAATATGGGCTCCTCTACCCTATTAATCACCATGAACATGCAAACAATAGCCCAAATGAGCTGTAACCCTGCAATGGGAGGCATTGCCAAAGGACAAATTGTAAGAGAGATAGATGCAATGGGAGGTTATTCAGGAATTGTTACCGACAAAACAGCTGTACAGTTCCGTATGCTCAACCGTTCCAAAGGTCCTGCTATGTGGAGCCCTAGAGCACAAAGTGATAGGTGGAAATTTGCAGAAGAATGGCGTTTAATGCTAGAAGCCACGCCCAACCTCGATTTTTGGCAGGATACAGTTAAAGGATTACTGGTGGAAGAAGGATGTGTGGTGGGTGTTACTACCGGCATGGACATTGAAATACGTGCAAAATCAGTGATTCTAACCAACGGTACGTTCCTTAATGGACTCATTCATTTGGGTGAAAAGCAATATGGGGGCGGCAGAGCGGGCGAAAAGGCAAGCACCGGTATCACCGAACAGCTTATCCAGCTTGGCTTTCAGGCTGGCAGGATGAAAACAGGAACACCGCCACGAATTGATGGACGTTCTCTGGATTATTCGAAAATGGAAGTGCAGCATGGTGACGAAAACCCAAGCAGGTTCTCCTACCTCCCTACTCGACAATTTGATTTTAAAGTAAAACGAACCGATGCTTTTGCTAACGGTCCGGAAGGACAAATACCTTGTTACATTACTTACACCAACGATGAGGTGCACAATATTTTAAGAACAGGTTTCGAAAAATCACCGATGTTTTCAGGAAGAATTCAAGGGTTGGGACCACGTTATTGTCCCAGCATAGAGGATAAAATAACACGCTTTGCTGAACGTAACCGTCACCAGATATTTGTGGAGCCTGAAGGGTGGAACACGGTAGAAATTTATGTAAACGGTTTTTCCACTTCTTTGCCTGAAGATGTTCAATACAAAGCACTAAAAAAAATTCCTGGATTCGAGAATGTAAAAATGTTCCGTCCGGGTTATGCAATAGAGTACGATTATTTTCCGCCTCAGCAATTGAACTTAACGTTGGAAACCAAGTTAATTAATAACCTCTATTTCGCCGGACAAATTAACGGAACTACAGGCTATGAAGAAGCAGCTTGTCAGGGGTTGATGGCAGGAATAAACGCACACTTAAAAATAAATAAAAAAGAGCCATTTATCCTTTCTCGTTCCGAAGCATACATTGGAGTATTGATTGATGATTTGGTTACAAAAGGAACGGAAGAACCATATCGTATGTTTACCTCACGTGCAGAATACAGAATATTATTACGCCAGGATAATGCTGATATTCGACTTACACCAAAGTCATATGAATTGGGGTTGGCTAAAAAAGAACGATTGGATAGAGTCCATTTTAAGCAGGCACAAACCAATGAAATTATTAATTATTTCAAAAAGGAAAGTATCGAGCCTTCGGAAATTAATCCGGCTTTGGAGGCAATTGGCTCTGCTCCTATTATTCAAAAAGTAAAAATGTTTGGCATACTCACCCGCCCAACTATTACCCTTTTAGATTTTGCGATATATTCGCCTAAGGTAAAGGAATTCGTTTTAAAGTTTGATTTGGAAAGTATTGAGCAGGCTGAAATATTAATGAAGTACGAAGGATATATTTCGAAGGAACATGAGTTGGCAGACAAACAAACTAGATTGGAAGACTTGGTTCTTCACGATGATTTTGATTATATCAGACTAACATCTTTATCCAAGGAAGCAAGAGAGAAACTAACAAAAGTAAGACCAAGAACTATCGGCCAAGCATCTAGAATATCTGGCATTACACCATCAGACGTATCAATATTAATGGTATATTTAGGAAGATAAAAGGAGCTTGTTCCACGTAGAACAATGAGAGAAAACAATTTGGTTATATAATATAAAGGTTACTAACTAAACAAAGAAAACAATTTGTTCCACGTGGAACTAAAGAATAATTTATGGAAACGTTAAGCAATTGTGGTGGGTCTATTTCATCTGAAACCCATCCCTTTTTGGTTTGTATAGACCATACTGTTTCACGTGAAACCAAAATAAATTTGCCACAGATTATCAGATTTAATATACAAACCGATAACCTTTAATTTGGGTATGAAAGACCACTTTTTATAAAAATTATGGAAACATTAAGCAACTGTCCGATATGTAATTCATCACAAACCAACTCGTTTTTGGTATGTCAAGACCATACTGTTTCACGTGAAACATTTACAATTGTTCAATGTGTTTCCTGTGGATTTAAGTTCACCAACCCTCGCCCGACCGAGAATAAATTGGGAGATTATTATAAGTCGGAGGACTATGTCTCTCATTCAAATACCAAAAAGGGGTTTATTAATTCCACGTACCAGATGGTGAGAAAATATACCTTGCTGAAGAAACTGCAATTGATTTCAAAGTATTTTAAAACCGGAAACATTTTGGATATTGGTTGCGGAACTGGTGAGTTTTTGAATACCTGTAAACAGGCAAAATGGAATACCATCGGAATTGAACCTAGTACGGATGCACGGAAAATGGCAGTTGAAAGTTTTGGTTTGGATGTAAGAGAGGAAGCAGAAATAAACAAATTTGAAAGTGAAAGTTTTGATGTAATTACCATGTGGCATGTTTTGGAACACGTTCCTAAATTAAACGAAAGAATAGAAGATTTAAAAAGACTAATAAAACCAAACGGAATTATAATAATTGCAGTACCTAATTGCAATTCGTTGGATGCTCAAATCTATAAAGAAAATTGGGCGGCTTATGATGTGCCACGACATTTATATCATTTTACGCCAAAAGATATTGAGTCCGTTTTTAAGAAACACGACCTTAAATTATTCCGAGTTTTGCCTATGGTATTCGATTCGTTTTATGTATCTATGTTGAGTGAGAAAATTAAAACAGGCAATACAAATTTCATAAAAGCAATCTGGAATGGATTTCGTTCTAATATGGCAGCCATTAAATCAGGAAAGACATATTCCAGTCAAATATACCTTATTCGCAGGTAATTCCTCTCAAATTTATCGACACAAGGCTGTATAAGGCTCGCTATTCTTCTTTTGGCCCTTTGTAGTCCTCTAAGTCTCCCACCGTTAAAAAGTGTTGTTGTGCTCGATATTTTAACGACCCTTTCAACGCTTTTGATAGCAGGTGTTTCAAGGCGAAGGGATGGGTTGTAAAGAAAAATTGAAACAAAAATCAGGATATTCCGTTGCCGAATTATACTTTTGGGTGCTAAATTCAAAATAACACATCGATCAACAAATGGATATTTCCTACATATTAAATCACCTGGGCGAAGACCGCGAAGAATACTATGGAGCAGTGGCTCCACCCATATTTCAATCTGTAAATTTTTGCTATAAAACAGTAGGGGAGATGCGTGAAAAACTGACTCGCGAATTAGAAACCCCCTTTTATACTAGGGGCTATAACCCAACAGTAGCAATGCTTAGAAAGAAACTAGCGGCACTTGAAGGAGCAGAAGACGCTTTGGTTTTTTCGAGTGGCAGTGCAGCTGTAGCAGCAGCAATTATGAGCGTAGCAAAGGCAGGTGACCACATTGTTTGTGTTCAAAAACCATACAGTTGGACCAACACACTAATAACCAAATACCTTGTAAAATATGGCATTACATGCACATTCGTAAGTGGGGGAGAGGTAATAAATTTCGAAAAAGCAATACAACAAAACACAAAGTTAATTTATCTGGAAAGCCCGAATTCATTGACGTATGAGTTGCAGGACATTGAAGCAATAACTAGGTTTGCAAAGACGAAAAATATAATCACAATAGTTGATAATAGCTATAATTCACCCATAAACCAACAACCAATTTCAATGGGTGCGGATATTGTGGTACACTCAGGAACCAAGTATATCAGCGGACACAGCGATGTGGTGGCGGGTGTGGTTTGCTCCACACACGAACGAATAATGAAAATGTTTGCTGAAGAATATATGACTTTGGGTGCTGTAATTTCTCCACACGATGCAGCGCTAATTTTACGCGGTTTAAGAACACTTGAGCTGCGGGTGGGAAGAAGTGCCGACTCAGCATTAAAAGTGTGCAAGATGCTCGAAAACCACCCTAAAATAGAACGGGTTTATTACCCTTTCTCTACCAATAACTCTCAGTTGGAATTAGCCAAAAAACAAATGAAGCAAGGCGGTGGCTTACTAACCATTGTTTTGAACACAGAAAAAGAGCAAGAGGTTGAAGCGTTTTGTGACAACCTAAAACGCTTCCTGATGGCAACTTCGTGGGGAGGTTACGAATCATTGGTGTTTCCTCTTTGCGCTTTAGCAGCAAGTAAAAGTTTTGAAAACCCTTTACCTTTTAACATGGTGAGATTGTATATTGGCTTGGAAGATGCGGATTTGCTGATAAACGATTTACAGCAAGCCTTGTTGGTTATTGGTAATTAGGAACAGCTTTGTGCGCGGTAATTCCCCTTTGGAGAGGAGCAAGGGCTGTGTTATGATTATTAGCGGTCGCATTGCTTTTCCCTCTATCTTTGCGAAAAATTATTTTGTATGAAAAAAATAAAAGTTGCAATTAATGGCTTTGGAAGAATAGGCAGAGTTTCGTTTCGCGTGATGATGGATCGCGAAAACATTGAGGTGGTTGCCATTAATGATTTGACCGATAGTAAAACATTAGCCCATCTTTTAAAATATGATTCAGTACACGGAATTATCAACGCGAATGTGACGTATGATGAAAATGCAATCATTGTAAATGGAAAAAGAATTGTTATTTATGCTGAAAAAGACCCCTTAAATCTTCCCTGGAAAGACTTAGACATTGATGTAGTAATTGAATCAACCGGACATTTTTTAGATAAAGAATCAGCAGGAAAACACATTGCCGCAGGAGCTAAGAAGGTAATTATATCAGCACCACCCAAAGGAAATGACATTAAAACAATTGTTATCGGTATCAACGATTCGATATTACATACTGACGACATAATAGTTTCCAATGCTTCGTGTACCACCAATTGTGCCGCTCCAATGGTAAAGGTATTAGATGATAACTGGGGAATGGAAGATGGTTATATTACCACAGTCCACTCATACACAGGTGATCAACGATTACACGATGCACCACACAAAGATTTAAGAAGAGCAAGGGCAGCAGCACTTTCCATAATACCTACATCTACGGGTGCAGCAAAAGCAATCACAAAAATATTTCCTCACCTGGAAGGCAAGATGGGGGGTTGTGGTATGCGTGTGCCGGTGCCTGATGGTTCTTTAACAGATATTACTTGCGTACTTACCAAACCCGCTACAGTAAAGGAAATTAACGCAGCCTTTAAAAAGGCTGCTGAGACAAACCTTAAAAACATTTTGCAATATACCGAAGACCCAATTGTGGGGATTGATATCATTGGCAATAAATATTCTTGTGTGTTTGATGCAGAGTTTACTTCTGTGGTGGGAAATATGATTAAAGTAATTGGATGGTATGATAATGAATCAGGGTATTCTAACAGGTTGGTGGATTTGATTTTTAAAATTAGTTAGTTACGGATAACGAATAAACACGAATTTGCGAATGAGCAAAATTGTTTACTTATAATATTTCAACACTAAATCATTGCCGTCAAACACCGCGTAACTGTTATAGTTTACCCACTCACCTAGATTAATGTATTTGCTTTTATCGTTTAGTGGAATATCTAAAGGTAAGTGTCTGTGACCGAAAATAAAATAATCAAAGTGTTGTTTTTGCAATACTTCTTTGGCATAAATGGCCAACCATTCGTGCTCTGCACCTACAAACTTTTCTTCGTTTTCTCCTCCATTAGAAGCCCGGCTTTTGTGCGACCAATAATGTGCCATACCCATTCCAAAATTTGGATGTAAACGAGCAAACAACCATTGACATACTTTATTTGCAAATATTTTTTTGATGAACTTATATCCATAATCTCCCGGGCCTAATCCATCTCCATGACCAAGAAAAAACTTCTTTCCGTTGTATGTTCGTTCAATAGGTTCGCGATAAATGGTAACACCAATTTCTTTTGGCAAATATTCAAACATCCACATATCGTGATTGCCTGTGAACATAGTGATAGGTATTCCGGAATCGCTGATTTCAGAAAGTTTGCCAAGCAAACGAACGAATCCTTTGGGTGCTGTTTGTCGGTATTCAAACCAAAAATCAAACACATCGCCCATCAGGTAAATTTCTTCTGCGTCAGCTTTTATTTCGTCCAGCCATTTAACAATCAGTTTTTCACGAACATGGCTTTGTTCGTGGTTGGGCGCACCGAGATGAAAGTCGGAAGCAAAGTATATTTTTTTGTTTGGATTCAAGTGCGGCAAAATTACAACTTAAAATCCTTTATCAAATCAAAAGGATTAAGCAAATTAATATTCAATGTAAAACGTATTGTTTCCTGATACTTTAAATCGTTTGCTATTTTGTAGTTTTTAAAATCATCACAAATTACTAAAGGAAAATAAATCTCCAATATCTTTTTTCGGATGGATAATGACACTCCTGCATCGTACAAAATCTTTTCTTTTACAATACCATCATATTCTGTAGTACCAATATCAGCATACAAATTAATGGGAATCTTTAACCTGCCTAAGGATGATTTTAAATTCAGTGCAACTATCCATTTGTTAGTTTGCCCAACGGGAGAATAAAACTTAAATGCCCCATCGGTGTCGGTAAACTGAGCTGCCAATGCGCCATCTGTTTCGCTTCTGCCCAAATAAATATTATCATATAGGTAATCCTGATAACCCCTTTGGCCACTTAAACGATAACGGTAATCTTTTGTGGTGGATTTGTTATTGCCAATAAATGTACCCGCAAACAGCCTAATATCAAAGCTTTTGTTAGTGTTTTTATAATTGAATGATAAGGTTTGTGTCAACGATATTTTATTAAAATCTTTATTGTTCTGAAAGTTTGCAACAAATCCAAAAGGGTTAACAGCATCGTTGGTATTAAAATTAAATGTCAAATCGTGGTAGGTAAAATACAATGTTTGTCGACCATAAACGGGCGGAGTAAATTCGTATTTACCAAAATAAGAATCCTGAATGATGTTGATATAGCGGTAACGCAAACTTACAAACGGAATATCTCGTTCATGGTTTTGTTTCAATTCTATTAAAAGTTCGGGAGCAATTTTATTAAAATTCATTGCAAATGGCTCGTTCGAATAATCATAACGCATACCTGTTATGCCTACAGAACAATGAAAACTATTGTTGTTTGGGCTGCTTTTGTCATGCGAACGAAAACGATACAACACCCGCCCAGACCCTGCCAAATCCTTTTGTGCAAAGCTATACATAGGCATCAACTGAAATTCAAATTTCTTTTGCGGAAACAAATTATTATAAAAAGCCATGCCCACCATTCCTTTGTTGTATTCGTTCCAGCCGACTATAGGTGTATAAAAGAGTTGTGTTTTGTCAGGATTGTCAAGGCTTCCAAGAAACTGAAGTTGTATCGGCTCTACTTTTTTAAACAAACCTCTCGTTCTAATCGTATTATTATTTCGATTAATCTCCGGCATATTTTCCTCGTAATCTATTTTGAATGAAGAAGCATCAACCGCGGGAAACACCAATGTATCTTCGCCTGCAAAACCAGGATATAGTTTTTCTCCAACCACTTTTTTGTTTTTAATTGCCTGAACAAACAAAGGCGCAGCAATGCTTCCTGTATTTTTAATGTTTAATCTCCATGTTCCATCCTCATTTCTTTTTGCTTTGCATAGTTTATAATCCAGCTTGCGTGTGGAGTTTATCAAATCATCAAAAAACCAACCCAATTCTTTTCCGGTTGTTTCTTCCATTATCTTTCTAAAATCGGCAGGGGTGGGGTGTTTGTAATGCCATTCATCAAAATATCTTTGCATTGCTTTGTCCATTAATGTATCTCCTAAATAAGCACGGAGATAATCGAAGGAGATAGCTGTTTTGTAATACACATCGCTACCAAAATTAATTTCGGAGTATTCGTAAGCAGGCAACTCAATGGGCTGGTCTTCGTTAGTTCTTGCCGTGAACCAATAGCCTAATTCATATTCTGTTTTGTGTTTGTAATGTTTGAGATGAAGCAAGGTTTCAAAGAAATTGCCACCACCAACCACTTCCCAAAAGCCAGCTTTAGGATATTTTGTTTTTACATAACGACATTCGTTATATGTGTTTATTCCCTCGTCCATCCAAGGGTGCACGCGCTCATTACTTCCTAACATACCGTAAAACCAATTGTGCCCCACTTCGTGAGTAATCACAATATCAAGCGAAAGCGAATCGTAAGAAGTGCCGATAACCGTAATGTTGGGATACTCCATTCCTCCCCCTGCACTTATGGTTCCATCCACAGCAGTGCAATTGTTGTAAGGATAATCGCCATTCCACAACGAATAATAATGTATCGCATCATTTATATAACCAATACTCTTGGTCCACAAATCGGCTTCGGCATTGGTAAACATTGCCCATGTAGTTACTTTATGATTGGTGTGTGGTGTTACTACTTCTCCTTTTAATACATGATAACGTTTATCTGCAAACCAGGCAAAATCGTGCACATTGTTTTGTTTGAAGCGGATGGTTTTAGTTATGTAATCGGACGAAGGAAACTCCATGTCATACTTATCAAACTCTTTTATGGCTTTGGTTTCTTCCACCAATTTGTCCAACCATTTAATTTCTCTTTCTGCATCCACCATATCTCCTGTAGCGCCCACCACATAGTTTCCGGGCAAGGTAATGCTTACATCATAACTTCCAAATTCAGAATAAAACTCTCCCTGATTTAAGTACGGCATATAGTTCCACCCATTTTTATCATACACTGCCGGCTTGGGATACCATTGCGAAATCATGTACGATTGACCAATATGTCCCAAGCGGGAAATAGTTGCTGAAGGAATCTTGACATGAAAAGGAGTAGTAATGGTAAGGTTTTCGCCAGGTTTCAATTCTTCTTCCAAAAACAATTTACAAATATCATTGCTGTCTTTCACATATTCCCACCGCACTCTTTTGTTGTTTATTTTAAAATCAAGACTATCAATGTATCCAAAGTCATCGTGTTTTGCAAAATACATTTCGGTGTTACCCTGTTCCAGCAATTGTTTGGCAAGGCAAGTGGTGTTATCTCTGTAAGCATTTGCCCACAAGTGCATGTAGATAACCGAAAGTGGAGTAGGGGAGTTGTTGGTATAAATTATTGTTTCGTCTGCTTTCAACTCGTGGTAAGCATCATTTAGCTTTACATGTATGGTGTAGTCAACTTGTTGCTGGAAGTATGTTTGGGCGGATAAAGGCAAATGCAAAGCGAATAGGCAACAGGCAATAGCGAATAGATTGTTAGCACGAACGTATGTGTCCACCCTTTTAGTTCTTAATTTCCTAATTCCTAATTCCTATTCACTATTGCCTATTTACACCCTTACCCCCATCACCAATATATCGTCTATCTGCTCCACATTGTTTCTATAATTGGTAATAAACTTGTCTAATGCGATGCCTTGTTCGGTCATGGATAAATGCTGAATGGAAAGTAACAGATCTTTAAATCGTTTTCTTGTTAACTTCTTTTCTCCTGATTCTCCACCAAACTGGTCGGCAAAACCATCGGTGAACAGATAAACCGTATCACCACTGTTCAATTCAAAGGTATGATTGGTAAACGGATGATTGTTTTCGTACTTGCCTATGGGTTGTTTGTTTGGTTTGGTTTCAATTAGTTGCTGGTTACTGGTTGTTGGTTGTTGGTTCCCGCGCACAATCCATAGGGCATTGTTAGCTCCGGCATATTCCAGTTCAATCTTTGTACTTTGTACATTGTACTTTATACTCACTAAAGAAACATCCATCCCATCTTTTATTTCATCTTCACTTTTACTAAAATTTTCAATTACTATTTCAGCTGTTTTATCAAGTATATCCGAAGGCTTAGTTAATCCAAACTCACGTACTGCTCTGTTTAAAGCATTATGACATACCACAGAAACCATTGCCCCCGGCACCCCATGGCCGGTACAATCGCAGGCAGCTAAAAGGATTTCAGATTTCAGATTTGAAATTTCAGATTGTTGTGCGGAATTTGAAATTTGGAATTTGGAATTTATTTCCTCCATCCAATAAAAATCTCCTGCAACAATATCTTTTGGTTTATAAAGTATAAACGAATTTTTTAAATGCTCTTTTACAAAACGATTAGAAGGCAATATTGCAGACTGTATGCGGAGGGCATATTCTATTGATTGTGTAATTTCTTTATTTTTTTGTTCTACTAATTGTTTCTGATTTTCCACCACTTCTTTCTGATGCTCTACTGTTTCTTTTTGTTTGGTGATGATGAGATTATCTTTTTGTTTGCTGCGGTAGTTGCGGTAACTCACCCCTGCAATAATGAGCATGAGTGCAAACCCCACCACAAACGCATTGCGCTGAAACGCCTGTTGAGCTAATTGTGTTTTTGTTATTTCATCTTTTTTGTTTTGTGCTTCTTTTGCAACTGCATCTTTTTTTTCATAATCTGCCTGCATTTGTATTTGTTTAATTGTATTTGCATTTTCGGTATTAAAAATAGAATCGTTGGTTTGTTTAAACAACACATGGTTTTCGTAGGCTGATTTATAATTGTTGTTGTGAGCATTAATAAGAGCGAGGTTTTGATAAGCATCTTTTATTAGATCTCGCGCCCCCAATTCTTTTGCAAGCGCAAGACCATTGGTTTCATACTTTATAGCATCCTTATAATTGTTCATTCCCGAATAAACTCTCCCTATAGCAATATTTGAACTAGCCATGCCGTTTTTATCAGAAATTTCTTCTCTTGTTTTTAATGAAGCAAGCTGGTTTTTTAAAGCTTGAATATATTCTCCTTGCGTTTCATTTATTTTACCAATGTTATTATATAATATTCCTATATTTTGTTTGTTATTTATTTTTTGGCTGATAGATAGTGCTTCATAATAGTTTTTTAAAGCTTCAGTGTAATTCCCTTTATGATTATAAACACTCCCGATATTAATATAACTGTCTGCTATATCATAATTGTTTCCTATTTCCTTTCTGATTTTAAGTGGATATTTCGGTGTAATTGAGCACCCCATTTCGGAGTAAATTGAGCAGTGGAAGTTAACATCTAAATTAGATACGATAATTGTTTGCAAAATTAGTTTAATTATTATTTGTTTCTGTATTTATTTTAACAATTGTTTTTTTTTTT
>CANIQT010000023.1 GCA_947469885.1 Bacteroidota bacterium | reverse complement strand
ACTCTTCTAAAACCCCTTCGGGTAACAATGATAAAATCTGTTCTACATCCATTTAGCAAAAGTCGGAGTTGCTTTAACTAGTTCTGGCTGCATTCTCCTTTAGTTACAAAGAGTTGGGTGTGGAAATCATTTCTTCCGAACAGTTGTGGGGGGACCACCACAAGCGGCAGCAAATCCGGTTGGTGATGCGCCCAGCATAGTTCCTGCTGTGGTGCCACCGCAATTAGCTGGTGCAGCCTGAGTTCCCCAAACAAAAATGGTTGAACCTCCGCAGTTAGCATTTATAGGAGGAATAGTTACGCAAATAGTAAACGTAGTGTTAGATGGATAACCAGCACCCAAGTCGTAAATCCTTATCCAATATTGTGTACTTGCAGTCAATTGAATCCCTGTGGTCAAGGTTATTGTTTCAGTTCCTCCCGCACCAGTTGCATTTACGCAGGCTATCGATGTTCCACCACAGGATAATGAATATACCTGAACAACAGGATTAAACGTTCCGTTACCTGCAGCGGTAATTAAATAAGGTTGACTTGCAGTAACGTTGGTGGTGAAGGTGTACCATACATCATCATTTGCAAATCCTGCACAAAGTGAGGGGATAGTTTGTGTTGCTCCCGAAACGTCTCCAGTTTGCTGATTAGCATTTGGTACACAACCTACGGTTATTGGTGATAATACAATTGCTCCTGCACATCCATCGTTAGTAGGTGGTGGGTTCAAAATACAAATGGTGAAGTTGGTGCTTGCCGGATACCCAATACCGTAATCATATACTCTTACCCAATACGTTTGGCCAATAATAGTTGGCAATATACTGGTAATGGTGGTATTAGGAATACCTCCTGGTGCATTACACAAAATAGAAACAAGCCCTCCAGGACAAGATCCTGAAAACACTTCAAACCCAGGGTCGAAGTTTAGAGAACCTGTTACTGAAACTGTATGTGAGGTTCCTGTAGCTACAAAACTATACCATACATCATCATTCGGAACACTTGCACCACAAGAGCCTGAAGCTGGAATCCCTGAAAAAGTGGCAACATTTACATTACCAGTAGTGGGTGTACATGCTGCCGAAGGGGTAAGTGTTATTGCATTTGCGCAATTGTCATTTGCTGGAGGTGTTTGTATGCAAATTGAAAAGTCGGAGTTAGAAGGAATTCCTGTTCCTGCATCAAATACCCTAATCCAGTAAGTACCACCAATAGTAGTGCCTAGTGTGAGAGAATCTATGGAGCCAGGTCCGTAATTAAAGCAACCTAATGAAGTGCCTGCTCCTCCGCAAGGATTTGTAGAATATACTTCAAAAGTAATATTCATTGTTGAAGCAGGAGTAACTGAAATAAATTGATATGTTGCAATTGCTGTAAACATATACCAAACATCATCATTGGTGGTATTTAATGCTGAACAATCGGCAGGTATAGTTGCCTGTGGAGTTGCCCCTCCTGTTGTTCCTGGTATTGAACCACATGCCGCAGCTGCTGCTGCAGGAGTTAAAGTAGTTGGAGTTGCACAATTATTATTAATTGGGGTTGCATTTACACAAACATTTGCCATAAGCATATTGGCACCTGCTGTTGTACTATAGTTGGTAATTTTTATAAAGTACGTTCCAGCAGCTAAGTTTAAAATTAACGATTCTGTTTGACCTCCGTTAGCTGGGAAATTGTTTGCACAACCTAATTCACCACCTCCACAGGCTCCAAATACCTGTATTGTCAAATTGCTTGAAGCTGTGTTTGCTGTTCCTGAAACCGTGATGTTTTGTAAAATTGGGTTAATAAATGAATACCATCCATCCCTTCTGTAAACTCCTGTAAGACACGAAGGCACAGCTCCATCAGTAGTAAAATCTGTTATCGAAACACCTCCCGTACAACTTGGTATAGCACCCGTTCCACCAATAAGAACGGCTGCTGCACAATTTGCTCCTGGCGCTTGGGCTTTAGATTCGTTTACACAAAATGTAAAACAAAACACCATCACTAATAAAAGTGTGACATTAAAGTTTAATGAAAAACATTTTTTTTGCGTAAACATTTGGCAGTATTAGTGTAGGTGTTTCTTTGCAAGAATTCACAAATTTATTGTTTATTTTATTGGTTTCCAAAACAAAACACAATTATTAAATATTAAAAGCAGCAACTTATTCTTATTTGCTTAGATTTAAAAATCTCCAAACTACCATTAAATATTCGCAAAGATTGTTACATTTTAAAAGGTAGTAACTAAATTGCTATACCAATTTTTAGCGTTTCTTTATTCTTTAAGAATAACAAATTCTAATTATTAAGGAAGAATGGGGATAAAATGCTTAAAACGTTAAAAATAATACGGTTATCAGACAACAGATGGCTAACCAACTGCTACCTCAAAAACTACCGAGGTAGCATTTGGGCAACTTTTAGCCACCTCGGTAGTTTCCTGAGCAGTGCTTTTTATGTGCGAGAACTACCTCGGTAGTTCGTGAGGTAATCCCCGGACAGCCGATTACCACTTAGGCAGAAACATAGGTGGCAGTTGGGCAAAAAGAGGTGTAGGTAGTCACTAGCTTTTCCTCCCTGCCACCAAAAAAACCTGGCATTCTGAAGATAATGAAGAATCTCATAAAAAAATTAATATTAGTTTAGTTAATAACCCTGTTGAATACTAAAACTCCCTTTCTTTTATATCTCCTTATTATATTTAATTTTGCATCGGTTTTAAGTAACCTTTATAAAGTATGAAAATAGGAATAATATTCGGTGGTTTTTCCAAAGAGCGCGAAATTTCGTTTGCGGGTGGAAGAACGGTGTATGACAATCTAAATAAATCCTTGTTTGAAGCAGTACCTATTTTTGTTGATAGTTTTGGGAATTTTGTGCTTCTTAATTGGGAATTCGTTTACAAAGGAAGTATTCGTGACTTTTATCCTCCAGCCGAATTCATCCCCAATAAAAAATATGACTTTCAAATATATGCCGAACAGATAGGTGCATTAACCCCTCAACAGCAACTGCAACTCACACTTGGGTTAGGTACACGAATAGAACCGAACGATTTAAAGAATTATTTCGATTTTGCTTTTCTTTGTTTGCATGGTCCTTTTGGCGAAGATGGAAAAATACAAGGCTTGTTCGAATATTTGAATATTCCTTATTCGGGTTCGGGCATTTTACCTTCTTCAATAGGTATTGATAAATCAGTGCAGAAAAGACTAATGGTGAATGCAGGGTTTAATAGTCCAAAGTATTTTACCATTAACCGGGAAGATTTTATTTCTGGCAATTGCAAAGATGCATTCCGAAACGCAAATGAAGAGATTGGTTTTCCAATGGTGGTGAAACCTGCTAATCAAGGTTCGTCCATCGGCATTACTATTTTGAAAAGTAATGATGATAAAAATGTAGCATTGATGAGTGCTATCGAAAAAGCACTTTTTACTAAATGGATAGATGCAACTGAATGGAATAATTTATCAAAAGAAGAAAAAGTAAATCAGGTGCGGTTAATTGCCGATATTCGTGAAGGAATGGGAATGCCATTGGTGGCGTGGACTTCCGCTACAACAGAAAAAAGAACTATTTATCATCCGTCCGATTTAATTGATTATTTGAATACGCTTTTTGAAAATGAAAAAGAGGGTGCAGTGCTGGAAGCCCTTGATGGCGAAAGCAAAGTTTTGATTGAAAGTTTTATTGAGGGAAAAGAATTTTCGTGTATCGTGGTGGAAGATGAAAACGGAAAAGCAATAGCATTGCCTCCTACAGAGATTCGAAAAGGAAAGGAATTGTTTGATTACCGTTCAAAATACCTGCCGGGTTTGTCACGAAAGATAACCCCGATTGATATTCCAAATGAACAAATACAAGCTATCAGAAAAGAATGTGAGCGATTATTTTATGAATTGAGTTTTGATGTGTATGCCCGTATTGATGGTTTTATTTCGAAAGAAGGAAAGATATTTTTGAACGACCCCAACACTACTTCTGGCATGATGCCTTCTTCGTTTTTCTTTCATCAAGCGGCTGAAATTGGATTAAATCCTTCTCAGTTTCTTACTTATATTATTCGTCAGTCTTTATCATCAAGAATATTGGGAAGTAAAAACAGTGGTGTGTACGATTCACTGCTAAAGGTTTTGGACAATGCCATTCTAAAAGATAAAACATCCTCAACTAAGAAAATAAAAGTGGCGGTTATTCTTGGTGGCTATTCTTCTGAGCGTCATATTTCGGTTGATAGCGGAAGAAATATTTATGAAAAACTTTCTTCTTCTGCCAAATACGAGCCTATTCCGGTTTTTTTGACAGGAAATGAAAACGAGCACATCATGTATCAGATTCCTATCAACATGTTGCTGAAAGACAATGCAGATGATATAAAGGAGAAAATAGAAAATTATAAAACGCATGAACTGGTAAAACAAATTATTGATGAAACAGCAGCTATTTCAGCTAAATATGCAACTACTAATAATTTGGTTCAGCCCAAAAGAATTACTTACGAAGAGTTGGCAACATTGGTTGATGCTGTGTTTATTGCCTTGCATGGTCGTCCGGGCGAAGATGGTGCAGTGCAGGTGAATTTGGAAAGAGTGGGATTGCCTTACAATGGCTCTGGAGTAGAGAGTTCACAAATTACGATTGATAAATATAAAACAAACGAACTATTAAAACAAAATGGTTTTCTGGTTGCAGAAAATTTATTGATTACCGAAGAAGTCTGGATCACTAAAAAAGAAGAGGTGCTGAAGAATATCAACCAAAAAATTCATTATCCTTTTATTGCTAAGCCTGTGGATGATGGTTGTTCATCAGCAGTAAAGAAAATTAAAACAATGGAAGAGTTTGAAGCATTTGCTTCTCTTATTTTCCGTAAGAAAGAACAATTGATTGCATCTGCTGCCAATGTGTTGCATATTAAGGACAAAGAAGAGTTTCCGCAAAAGAAAGTGTTGCTCGTGGAAGAACTGATAAGTAAACGTGATGCAACACATTTTTTAGAAATAACAGGTGGAATGCTTACCAAATATGATGTGCAGGGCAATGTGGTGTACGAAGTGTTTGAAGCCTCAGAAGCATTATCAGAAGGAGAAGTATTATCATTGGAAGAAAAATTTTTAGCCGGTCAAGGACAAAACATAACTCCCGCAAGGTATTCACCAGATTCAAAAGAACGTCAGCTTATTTCTGATAAAGTGAAACAAACATTTGGCGAAGCAGCCAAATTGTTAAACATAAACGGTTACACACGCATTGATGCTTTTGTCAGAATTTACAATGCAAATAAAATTGAAATCGTTTTCATTGAAGTTAATTCGCTGCCGGGCATGACTCCCGCCACTTGTATATTCCACCAGACAGCCATTCAAGGCTATAAGCCTTACGACTTTATTGATAAGATTCTGGATTTTAGTTTTCAGAAAAAAGCGATGCGCTAAAATAAATGTTCTTTCCTGCATAATAAATCTTTACTTTCTCCGTTAGTTGTATTGAAATTATCATTTACTTTGAATGCTATGAAATACTCAACCACTTCCATTGCTTTAATTTTGTTGTTTTTAAGCCATACTTGTTTTTCCCAATTAGGTGGAAATAACACGTACGAATTTTTGAACCTTCCTTGTTCTGCCAGAGTAACTGCTTTAGGAGGCAATCTTATTTCAGTAAAAGATAACGATTTAAATGTGGCACTTTCCAATCCCTCACTGCTCACCGATTCCATGAATGGCAACATAGCACTTAGTTTTGTAAATTATTTCGAAAATATTAAATACGGCAGCTTTGCTGTTGCAAAACATTTTAAACATGGAGGCAACTTTTACACCGGATTTAATTATATCGATTATGGCAAAATGGACCGAACTGATGTAAACGGTAGGGTGTATGGTACTTTCGGAGCGCACGAAACCTATGTAAATTTGGCGTATGCGCATCCTGTTCTCGATTCGGGTTTTTCCATTGGAGTTAACCTAAAAACCATTTATTCCAATATGGATGTTTATACTTCCAATGGCATGGCGCTCGACTTTGGAGCAACATATTGTAATCCAAAAAATAATTTCACAGTGGCTGCTATTGCTAAAAATGTTGGAAAAATTTGGAATGCTTATATAGATGGCCATAACGAAAAGCTGCCTTTCGAAGCTCAAATAGGTGTGTCCATGCGTTCGCGTTTGTTTCCGGTACGTGTGTCGGTGGTGTACGAAAACCTAGAAAAATGGGATTTAGTGTTTCACAACCCTTCCGTTCCTTATCTTCGCGACCCAGCTACAGGCGAGTTAATTGAAGAGAATAAAACAAAAGTGTTTGGCGATAAACTTATGCGACACATAGTAATAGGCACTGAATTTATTATTACCAAAAATTTATTTCTGCGTGTTGGGTATAATTATCAAACCATGATTGAACTTACCAACCCATCAAAAAACGAATTTTCTGGCTTCTCTTTCGGTTTCGGATTTCGCGTTTATAAATTTCATTTCAGCTACGGACGTGCTGTTTTCAACCTTGCAGGAGCTACCAACAACTTCTCCATGTGTTTTGATTTGAATAGTTTTTACCGGAAATAAATTTCTGATAATAGGTGGTACCTAATTTTTAAGCCATCACGGGCTTCGAAACGTTGCGGTAAGCAAACGAATTATAAATATGTCGTCTGGCAAACCTGCCTTGCGAATCAGCATTAATAAGTTTAATATACATCGGGCGAGGAACATCAAAATACTCGTAACTGCTGCCATCCAAAAAATAAACAGTTAGCACATTATCCTTGTATTCAAAATCGGCAATATTGGAAGTGGTAATGGTTGCCGTGTATTCAGGAAGACGCAATGCCTGTGTTTCCGGGGCAATGCTCACCAAAAAATGATAAGCCTCTATTATCGCTTTGCTTTTTTCTTCGGCTGCTAGTTTTTCTTCTTCCGTGCCAACAAATGTATCAGGATGAAACGCTTTCATAAAATCGCGATACACCGTTTTCAATTCTTTTAATTCAGCAGTTTTAGTTACACCTAACAATCTGCGGTAGTCTCCGGTTTTTTTCATATTATTTTTTTTCGGGCCACAAAAGTAGATTTTTATTACGCAATAAGCAATTTAGCTTCCATAACAAGTGTTAATTTTGCAATTTGCTTTGTCTTTCAAGTAGGGTTTTTGGTTCTCAGAATATTATAAACAATATTTGTCGCGTTAGTTCTTAAATTCAGAATAAATGAATTTATACCTTATTAAGCGTGATGGTAAAAACGCTGACAGTTTGGTCAGGATTGCCGACAGTTGGTTAAAAACGCTGACAGTTTGGTCAGGATTGCTGTCAGTTGGTGCGAAACTGCTGACAGTTGGTGCGAAACTGATGAGACATGGTGCGAAACTGATGAGACATGGTGCGAAACTGATGAGATATAGCGCGAAACTGATGAGATATGGTGCGAAACTGATGAGCGACCACGCAGTCGCGAGTGCCCCACTCTCGACAATTATTCAGTGGTGTCCCACCACCATTCACACACTTTAATCAAATTATTCATTAAACCTATCATAATTTGAGGTAAACAAAAAATCATATCCCCAATCAAAATCCTTTTTTATCCTAAACAATCCATTCCATCCGCGTTCCCATCCTTCCCCTTCTTCCCCCTCAAAATAGCTCTCAAGTAACCCACTTTCCTTCCCTTCAATTTCCTCCCAAACATCATAACACATTACATTTCAGTAATTTAATACATATTTGCCTCATATTTTGGTCCAAATTACACCACATACAGGACTACCATAAGTGGCATACGGGACAACCATAAGTGGCATACAGGACTACCATAAGTGGCATCACGAACAACCATAAGTGGCATCACGAACAACCATATTTGGCATCACGAACAACCATATTGGGCATAACGAACACCCCTAAGTGGCATACCGAACACTCCTAAATGGCAAATCGCCAAGGTAATTTGGCATCAAGCAGGGTCGGAAAAATGTATCACAATAAAAAGCCATTAATTTGATAAGATAAGGAGTTTTAAGTTGTCCTACCCCAAAAATTAACCAAGTGTTATTTTATTTCACATTATCAATCCTTTACTTACCGCAGTAGCTAACCAACAACAGGCAACAGATAACCAACAACTAACAACCAACAACTAACAACCAACAACTCTCAGCCGTTTCATGTTTTTTAAACCACTCCCCCAAAACGGGCAATCACAACCAACACTTTCACCTCTTTTTCTTTTCATATTAATAAATTAAGTTTATATTTGTTCCCTTAGCAACATTAATTAAATACTCTAAAAAATGAAAAAAAGCTACTTCTTCATTTCTGCTCTTATCTGTTTTCTGGTATCAACCACTTCTATGGCTAAAACCGACCCAAAAGCTTGGGAAGTAAAGTATGAAAAACAAAAAGTGTTTATCCAAAACAAAGGTCAATTTAGCATTGCCGGTTCGGCCGAAATTTCTCAGTCCGAAGTAAAATATGCTTTTGATGGTGGCTCCACCATGATTTATTTTACCCCCAAAGGCATAAGATACAGCTACCTGAAAACATGGAAAAAAGAAAAGAAAGACAAAGACCATGAAGAACAGGAAGAAATGGAGGAGATGAGAAAAGGCAAATCGCATGCGCAAATAGAAGCCGAAGAACACAAGTTGCAATACAAGTGGGATGCCGTGGACATGTTATTTGAAAATGCAAATGCAAATGTGGAAATAGTAGCCGAACAAGCCACCCCGGACTATCACAGTTACATGTTCAAAGACAAAGGCATCACCAAAAACATCAATAACATCAAGGCATTTAAAAAAATAACCTACAAAAACATTTACCCCAACATTGATATTGAATACACCTTTCATCCCCAAACAGGCATTAAATACGCAGTAATACTTCATCCCGGAGCCGACATCAGTGTGTTGAAAATGAATTATTCAAAGTCACTTAAAATAAATGACAATGGAGAAGTAACTATCGCTACCAAGTTTGGCGACATGATTGACCATGCACCACTTACCTTTTACAGCAACAATAAATCCGAAACCATTGTTTCTCATTTTGTAAAAAACAACAAAACAATTTCGTTTGAGTTAGGAACTTACGACCATGCTAAAACAGTTGTCATTGACCCTTGGGTGCAGTTGCCAGCCTTTGCTACCAACTGGGACTGTGTGTGGGAATGCGAAAAAGACGGAGCAGGCAATGCTTATTTAATTGGTGGAGTTACTCCTTTACAACTATTAAAGTACAACAGTGCCGGAGTGTTGCAATGGACGTACAACACACCCTACGACACCAGTTCCTGGTTAGGCACCTTTGCCACCGACTTAGCAGGAAATTCGTATGTCACACAAGGCTCAGTAGCTGCTATTATTAAAGTAAACAATGCAGCAGGTTTGGTGTGGAACAACCCTAACCCGGGAGGTATTTTTGCAAGTACCGAATTCTGGAACATTGCTTTTAATTGCGACCAATCAAAATTAGTTATTGGTGGAACTGGCGGGTTTCTTCCTCCGCTTGCTTACATTTATAATGTGGATGTAAACACCGGAAACATTACCAGTTCGCAACAAGTAGCCACCGGAACATTGTTTGCCATTCAGGAAGTCCGTTCAATTACCTCGTGCCGAAACGGGAAATATTATTTTCTTACACACGATACTATTGGTTATATCAATCAAAATTTTTCGGCTTGTGGAGGTCCCGGAGCAAGTTTGTTTAAAACCAACCACGGATATGGTTTAGGATACAAATGCGAAAACTGGCGATACGACAATTCGGGCATCATGGCAATTAGAGCAAACCGTTATTTTGTTTATACCCAAAATGGAGCGCAGGTTCAAAAACGCTCGTTGGCCAATGGTGCAATATTGGCTACTGTTACCATTCCCGGTGGGGTCAACAACAATGTTTTTTTAGGAGGTCATCAGGTAGGCAATAGCGGTATTGATATTGATAGTTGCGGAAATGTGTATGTTGGCTCCACCAATGCTGTTGTTAAATACGATGCCAATCTTAATCTGTTGGCTTCGTCACCCACCACTTTTAATGTGTATGATGTAACGGTGAGTTACGGGGGAGAAGTAATTGCTGGAGGAAGTACCGGAAATTCAGGTACAGCCAACCGAACAGGAACCATACAATCGTTTAACATGGGAGCCTGTTTGCCAATGACACTTTTTTGTTGCGATGCCACTATATGTAACCCGGCATCATTGTGTACCACCGACCCGGCTTTCACTATGACCGCTGCCACTCCCGGTGGAGTGTGGAGTGGAACAGGTATTACAAATACTGCTACTGGGCTATTTAATCCTGCCACAGCAGGTCCAGGACCTCATACTATTATATATACCTTAGCTTGCGGGTCCGATTCGGTGGTGGTGAATGTAAATACCTGTACACCGCTTACAGTATGTCAAAATGCAAACGGAACACTTACCGTTACTGGTGGCACCGGACCATACAACTGGCAAAACCAGGTAACCACAACTCCTTGTGTGGCTGGGTTAGGATTCTGTGCAGGATTCGGAACAGTAACTGGTCCTCCTGTTACCAACTGGGTGACCTTTACAACAGGCGTAACCATTACCCCTTCGGGAACTTATCCAATTCAGGTAATTGACAATAGTGGAACACTATTTTTAATTAATAGTTTAGCTCAATTGCCTTTCTGCTCTGCTTGTCCTCCTTTAACAATATCAGCATCCGCACAGATTAATGTAAATTGTTTTGGACAATCAACAGGCAGTTTTAGTGCTTCTTCAGCAGGCGGAACAGGACCTTACAATTATGTGTTGATGAATGGGGTTAATACCATTGCTACTTTTAATAGTGTGGCAGGAACTCAGCCTTTTGCAGGATTGCCTGCCGGAACCTATACACTAAACGTAACTGATGCAAATGCTTGTCCGGGAACGATGAATGTTACCATTACACAACCTGCATCGGCACTTGCCGTAGCTATAACAGCTTCCACCAATCCCGCTTGCGGAGGTACAAACGGAAGTGCTACCGCATTAGCATCGGGCGGAAGTACTCCATTTGATTATGTGTGGACAGGAACGGGTGGCACGCTACAAACCACTAACAACAGTGCTGTGGCTGATGTATTAACAGGATTGGCTGCAGGAACATATACCGTTACGGTAACAGATAACAATGGCTGTAACGCAACAACCACTGTAACATTAACCAACTCTGGCGGACCTACAGTTACAATTTCGAACCAGATAAATGTATTGTGTTTTGGAGGAACTACCGGAAGTGCTACTGCCACTGCCACTCTTGGAGCATCGCCTTACGATTATGTTTGGACAAGTGGAGCAGGAACCCTGCAAACGACCAACAATAGTGCTGTACCTGATGTGTTGAATAATTTGGGCGCAGGAACTTATACGGTAACCGTTACTGATAACGGTGGTTGTGTAGGTACTGCAACAGTTAACATAACACAACCAACATCAGCACCATCAGTTGCTATTACCAACACTACCAATGCCCCATGCGGAAGCAGTACCGGAAGTACAACTGCATTGGCAAGTGGTGGCAGTTCGCCTTACGATTATGTATGGACTGGTCCGGGAGGAACCTTACAAACCACCAATAATAGCACTTCACAAGATGTGCTCAATAACCTTGCTGCAGCAACTTATACGGTCACGATAACAGATAACAACGGATGTACCGCTTCTGCCACAGCAGTGGTGAGCAATACAGGAGGTGGAACGGTGAACATTACCAACCAAACCAATGTCAACTGTTTTGGAGGAAACACCGGAAACGCCACAGCCAATACTACTGGTGGTGCATCGCCTTACGATTATGTGTGGACAGGAGTTGGAGGCACTTTGCAAACAGCCAATAACCTTACTGTTCCAAATACCTTAAACGGATTAACAGCGGGTACTTATACTGTTACAGTTACTGACAACAGCGGTTGTGTGAGCAGTGTTATATTTACCATTACTCAACCTACCACCGCATTAAGTGTTTCGTTGGTTACTTCCACACCCGCCACGTGTGGTAATAATAACGGAAGTGCAACAGTAAGTGCCAGCGGAGGAACAGTGGGTACAGGGTATACTTACAGTTGGGCACCAAGTGGAGGAAACAATGCTTCTGCTTCGGGCTTAGGTGCCAACACATATACTGTTACTGCTACTGATGGAAATAGTTGTGCAACCACTTTCCTTGTAGTCGTAACAAATTCAACAGGACCAACCGTTTCTATTTCATCACAGATAAACGTAAATTGTAATGGAGGAAACACAGGCAGTGCAACCGCTTCGGCAACAGGGACAGGTAATTTAACCTACTCATGGAGTGGGGGAGGAGGAACAAATTCAACGGCAAATAACCTTGCAGCCGGAACATATACCGTGACAGTTACTGATGGTTCGAGTTGTACCAATACCGCCATTGTAACCATCACGCAAGGACCAGCCATTGTTGTAACTACCACATCAACTCCATCTAATTGTGCTACCAATACTGGCACTGCATCAGCAGGAGCAAGTGGAGGAACGGGCAGTTTAACTTATTCGTGGAGTGCACCGGGAGGTTCTACTCAAATGATTAGTAATCTCGGAGCCGGAACTTATACCGTTACTGTAACGGATTCTCTCGGTTGTGTTCAAACAGCATCAACAAGCGTGAGTACCACCGGAGGACCAACAGCCAATGCAGGCAATAGTGTGGTAATTACTTCGGGCAGCACCACCATTTTAAATGGTAGTGGCTCTGCGGGTGCTACATTCTTATGGACCCCATCATCTACTTTAAGTTGTAATACATGTCCAAATCCAACGGCAGCGCCAACCCAAACTACTACTTATACATTAACAGTAACATTGAATGGATGTTCCACAAGCGATACTGTAACGGTATTTATTGATATTTTGTGTGGAGAATTATTTGTGCCAACCGCCTTTTCGCCTAATGGAGACAATCAGAATGATATATTATATGTATTTGGAAATTGCATTACCAATTTACAATTCGCAATATTTGATCGTTGGGGAGAAAAAGTGTTTGAAACCACCAACCAGTTAGAAGGTTGGGATGGTACTTTTAATGGTAAGAAAATGGACCCTGCTGCATTTGCTTATTATTTAACCGCAACTGTAAAAGGAGAAGAAGTTAAAAAACATGGCAATATCACCCTTGTTAAATAAGTTTTATTAGTGCAGATGTTTAAAATAAAAAGAATTTTTCTTTTATTATTTATTGGAGTTGTTTCCTCTACTTGTATGAATGCTCAAACATTCAACTGGGTAGGATTTACAACTACAACCAACTCTGCAACAAGGACTTTTACAAATGGTAACATGACAGCTGTTGTTTCGGCTGTAAATGGTGGTGGAGTAACAGGATATTCGAACGGAAGCGGTTCTCAGATAGGTGGCTCCGGTGTTTGTGCAGGAACACCTACTGGTTTGTTTCTGGAAATGTCGGGGGCAAGTATGGCTTGGAATAACTATATAAATATAGCCATTACGTTTGCTGTACCTGTTTGTGCCCCTGCCACTTTTACCATTTATGATATTAATGAAGATATTTGGTTTGATGGGGTGTCCACCAACTATTCCAACTATGACGACCAAGTAACCATTGGTGCCACCGACCAAACATTAACTGCCATTGCCCCGGCCAATATTTTATATGCAGGATGTGCCGTTGCAGGAAACACTTCTACTGCTGGTAACAATAAAATATTAAGAGGGAGATGGACGAGCAATGGTTGCAGTTGCTCTGCGGCTACTGTAATTATTAATGGTGGTGGACAAATGATAAAGACAATAAATATATTGTATAACAATTGTCAGCCTCCAACTTATGCTAAATACGGAATCTGTCAATATCAGGATATTGTAATTTCTCCCATTACAGTAAGTGCACCACCAACAGCATCCATAACAGCACCTGCACTTTTGTGCGGATCCTCAACCACAACACTAACAGTAACCACATCAGCAGGTTCACCAACGTACGTATGGACAGGACCGGGTACCATAGCTTCACCATCTTCTGCAAGCACTTCCGTTACAGGAGCAGGAACTTATACAGTTACCATTAACCCCGGAGGATGTAGTGCAACAGCAACATATACAGTATCGCCAAGTGGTGTTTTACCCAATGTTTCTGCAACAGCAGCACAAACGGTAACATGTGCCAATTCAACAATTACAGCTTCTTCCTCTAGCTCGCCTGTTTCCTTTAGTTGGGCAGGACCGGGAATTGTTTCGGGTGGAGCAACCACTACACCAACTATCAATGCAGCCGGAACTTATACAGTAACTGTAACCAATACAAGTACAGGATGCACAAGTACAGCAACCGTTACAGCCACATTAAATACAACACCTCCTGCAGTCAGTTCTGCAAGCAGTAATACTATTAATTGTACTAATCCAAACACAACATTAACAGGAACAAGTGCAGGAAACACAATGGTTTGGAATGGAGGCTCATTGAGTAATGCGGCAAATCCTGCAACAGTGAATGCTGCAGGAACCTATACAGTTACAGCGACAGATGCTGCAAACGGATGTACCGCAATTTCAACAGTTATAGTAAACGGTAATACAACTCCACCTGTTGTTTTATCTTCAAGTTCAGGAAATATTACCTGTGCAATCTCAAGTGTAACTCTTACTGGAACAAGTGCAGGAAACACAATGGTTTGGAATGGAGGTGCTTTAAGTAATGCTTCAAATCCTGCAACTGTTACAACAGCTGGAACATATACGGTTACTGCAACAGATGCCTCAAACGGTTGTGCTGCCACTTCAACGGTTACTGTAACGGCAAGCGGAGCAATCCCGAATATAAGTATTTCTTCACCTCCTCAATTCACCTGTTCTAATACTTCTGTAACACTAACTGGAAACTCTTCAACTGCAGGTGTAACCTACCTTTGGACAGGAGGACCTGCAACAACAACGTACACGGTTAACACCGCATCAACTTATACATTAACTGTTACCGACCCTGGAAATGGTTGTTCTGCTTCGCAAACCGTTACGGTTACAAGCAATACAGCTCCACCTGTTGTTACTTCATCAAGTTCAGGAAACATTACTTGTGCAATATCAAGTGTAACACTTACAGGAACAAGTGCAGGAAATACAATGGTTTGGAACGGTGGAGCATTGAGTAATGCTTCAAATCCTGCAACAGTAAATGCAGCCGGAACCTATACAGTTACTGCAACAGATGCCTCAAACGGTTGTACTGCATCCGCAACAGTTTCGGTGACAGCAAGCGGAGCAATCCCGAATATCAGTATTGCAACACCACAACAATTAACCTGCACCAATACTTCGGTGACATTAATTGGGAACTCTACAACAGCTAGTGTCACCTACCTTTGGACAGGAGGACCAGCAACAACAACGTACACTGTTAACACCTCATCAACTTATACATTAACAGTAACCGACCCCGGAAACGGTTGTTCCGCTTCACAAACAGTTACAGTTATAAGCAATATAACTCCACCTGTTGTTACTTCTGCAAGTTCAGGAAATATCACTTGCTCTGTTTCCACAGTTACGCTTACAGGAACAAGTGCAGGAAACACAATGGTTTGGAACGGTGGCGCTCTGAGTAATGCTTCAAACCCTGCAACAGTGAATATTGCAGGTATTTATATAGTAACCGCTACAAACCCCTCAAATGGATGTACAGCTACATCATCAGTAACTGTTTCCAATTCAGGTGGACCAACTGTTTCCATTTCATCCCAAACAAATGTAAATTGTAATGGAAGTAATACTGGAAGTGCTACTGCAACAGGTTCTGGTGGAACAGGAGTATTAAATTACACTTGGTCAGGAGGCGGTGGAAATAATGCAACAGCAAGTAATTTATCAGCCGGAACTTATACGGTAACTGTTACAGATGCTACCGGATGCAGCAATTCAACTAATGTTACTATTACACAAGGAAATCTAATAACTGTAACGGCAACTTCAACCCCTGCCAATTGCGGAACAATTACAGGAACAGCAACAGCAAGCGCAACAGGAGGAACAGGAGTTTTAACTTATTTGTGGAGTGCGCCCGGAGGAACAACATCAACCATTAATAATCTTGGTGCGGGTACTTATACGGTAACTATTACTGATGGATTAGGTTGTTCTCAAACAGCATCAACCACTGTAAGTTCAACGGGGGGACCATCAGTTGATGCAGGAACAAATTTAATGATTACTGCTGGAAGCAGCACCGTTTTATACGGTAGCGGTCCAGCTGGTGCAACGTTTAGCTGGTCGCCTTCTTCTACTTTAAGTTGCAGCACATGTGCCAATACATTAGCAACCCCAACACAGACTACCACTTATACATTAACAGTAACATTAAACGGATGCTCCTCTTCTGATACAGTAACTGTATTTATGGATATGCTTTGCGGAGAATTATTTGTTCCAACCGCATTTTCTCCTAATGGAGACAGTCAGAATGATATACTTTATGTTTTTGGAAACTGTATCACCGATTTAGAATTCGCCATCTTCGACCGTTGGGGAGAAAAAGTATTTGAAACACAAGATGAGGCAAAAGGGTGGGATGGAAGATATAATGGAAAGGATTTGAACGCTGCTTCTTTTGCTTATTATTTAAACGCAACTGTTAAAGGAGAAGCTATAAAAAAACATGGTAGTATTACATTAGTAAAATAATATTTTTTAATAAATAAATATATGAAAAACAAAAAATCAATCTCCGGAAAATTAGTTTGTATTTGCTTTTTTATAGCAATGATGGCAGGTGTTTCAGCTAGTGCACAGGATTTTCATTTTTCTCAGTTTGATGAAACTCCTGTTCAACTTAATCCATCTAACTGTGGTGTTCATCACGAAATACAATTGATTGCTAATTATAAAAATCAATGGCAAAGTATTGCTTCTCCTTTCAAAACGTTTGCTCTTTCGTTTGACACCCGTTTATTAAAAAGAAAGAAAAAACATTTGGGTTTAGGATTTGATTTTTTGAACGACAAAGCAGGTGACGCGGCAGTGGCCACCAATCAATTTAATGTCTCCTTATCTGGCATCATTCCTGTATCCCGAAAAAGCCTTATTTCAGGAGGGTTGACGGTGGGTTACTCATCGCACACCATTAACACAAGTGCACTTAGTTGGGGTAATCAATATAATGGGATGAATTATCAACCCTCGATTGCTTCAGGAGAACCTGTTGCTGTAGATAATTTTGGATATGTTGATTTAGGTGCAGGAATTAATTTCAGTTACGGAACAGATGAAATGTATATTTCAGCTAATGATACAAGAAAGGTAAATATTGGTATCTCTGTATTTCACCCGCATCAGCCAGTTTATTCTTTTTACGGAGATGCTTCTTCAAAGCTATATACCAAATTTGTGTTGAACGGAAATGCAGCCATCGGAATGAAAAATACCAACCTTGTTTTAAAACCTTCTTACATTGTATTTATACAAGGACCTACCAAAGAAATAACTCCAGGAATGATGTTTCAGTATATTTTGCAGGAATCATCTAAGTACACCGGAAATAAAAAACCAGCCGCATTATCTATTGGCGGCTACTACCGTTTTAGAGATGCTTTTATTCCTGTTGTTAAATTTGAATATGCTAATTATGAAATCGGATTTAGTTATGATGTTAATCTCTCCCAGCTTAAAACAGTAACCACCACAAGAGGAGGATTTGAAATTTCTTTGCGATTCGTTGCTCCAAGCGCGTTTACAAAACCAAGAACCGAAGCAAGATTTTAAGTTATGTTAAAGAACTATTCGTCAATAAAAATCATTTTATTTTCATTACTATTTGCTGCTATTTATTCCTGTTCCCCTTCAGATGAAAAATCAGATGAGAAAAACACGGTAGCAATAAATTCATCACAAGGTATATTGGTTACAGCTCCTGAAAAGAAGGCAATGAAGTTGCTCACCGACCGACCACCTAATTTAGAAACACCTTTAAAATATTTTTTAGAAGACTTTACACCCAATGATGTGTTTTTTGTTCGTTGGCATTTGTCCAATTTGCCAACGCAAATAAATGCAGATACTTTTCGTTTAAGAGTTTTTGGAAATGTAAATACTAAACTCGAACTTTCGTTATCAGATTTAAAAACTAAATTCAAACCGTATTCTGTAAATGCCTTGTGCGAATGTGCAGGTAATTCTCGTAATAACTTCAATCCAAGAGTACCCGGTGCACAATGGACAAACGGAGGAATGGGAAATGCAAAATGGACAGGAGTGAAATTAAAAGACGTGCTTGAAATGGCAAAAGCAAAATCGAATTCAAAATTTGTTTCTTTTAATGGAATGGATGCTCCGCCATTGCCTACTGTTCCCGACTTTGTAAAATCGCTGGAGTATAATCATTGTATGGACGGAGAAGTAATGATTGCCTACGAAATGAATGGAGAAGCATTGCCAATGCTGAATGGGTATCCATTGAAATTAGTGGTTCCGGGATGGTATGCTACCTACTGGATTGGAATGCTGAATGAAATAAAAATTTCTCCTGATACCTTTAAGGGATACTGGATGGATAAAGCTTATTTAGTGCCTAAGGGAATAAAAAATGGTAATGAAAAACCCGATTCGCTTGCCAAAAATTTAGTGCCAATTAATAAAATAGATGTTCGCTCAATTTTTGTTTCGCCTGAGCCAGAAACTATTCTATCAATTGGAACAACAAATGAAATTCAAGGTTTGGCAATGGATGGAGGAGATGGTATTGCAAAAGTGGAAATAAGTAAGGATAGTGGCAAGACATGGATGCCAACCAAACTAGATGCTTCGCTTGGCAATTATTCGTGGAGAAGATGGAGGTATGAATTTAAACCTGCAAATGCGGGTACGTTTAAGTTTTTTGTAAAAGCAACCAATATAAAAAACGAAACTCAACCTTGGCATCAATGGAACAGAAGCGGTTTTATGAGAAATGAAATCGAATCCTTAGTAATTAAAGTAAAATAAGGTATGAAAAAACATTTTTTTTATATATCCTTATTTGTTGTTTTGTTATATTCTTCTTGCATAAATATGGAAGAAAAAGTGAAACCACCAACTCCTGTCGAAACATCAATTGACATCAATAAGGTTATTGTTTTGTTGCCAGAAGCAAAAGGAATTGATTTGGTAAATGCTAATTGTATGACTTGCCATTCGTTGAGATATATAGAAATGCAGCCCGATATGAGTAAAAAAGGTTGGGATAAAATTGTAAAGAAAATGGTAAAGATGTATGGGGCACCTATTTCAGATACTTTGGTAGTGAACCAGATTGTTGATTACTTAGTGACGATTAAAGGGAAATAGAAATTATGAATTATGAATGAAACTAACAATTAGCTAACTCATAATTCCTAACTTATCTTTTATTTTACAAGGCAATTAATTTTATTCCTCAACCCTTTATACTTCATTAAATATACTTTTATTTTGCCAACAAATATTTCTGTTTCAACATATACTGGCATTTTGTTTTCATCATCGGTTACCCAAACAGTCATTTTTTCTCCTCCTTTAAATAGTGTGCCTGCAATCAGATTTGCTTTAAATTTAATACATCGTACTTTACCCAATGAATCATTTTCTATTGTTTCTTTGCCCAAGTATCTTATATAAGTAGGAAACACTTCTTTACCCAAAACAAAGGTAATAGGTATGGTATCTTTGGGTTTGTATTTTGTAAAATCAAGACAGCGTGCATAAAAAATGGCGGTCATCACATCGTTGGTGCACTGTGTAATGTTTACGGAATCAAGCTTTGCTGACTCACCATATTTTCTGAAAGAAGAATACACTTTATTTTTTCGCTGATTAAAAACATAATCATCGAAATAAATATTACTTGCTTCTTGCACTTCACGGGTAAATCGCAATGGCTTTAAAGTGGCTGTATCGGCAAACGATTCGTATTTATCTCTTACCCTGTAAAACCAATCGTATTTGGGGTAGGTTGCACCATAACCTATAAAATGATACACATTACGATTGTTTGTTTTCGCTAAATCAGCAGAAAAAACTGCTTCTCCAGCCTGTACCCAAATTAATCCCCAGTTGTAATAAATCTGATAGGTACATTGTTCTCCTGCCTTGAAAGTACGATTGGTGATAGCACAATTGGACTGTGCAAATAACTTCACCGAGATTAGTAATATAAAAACGACTCCTGTTTTTTTCACAACGATAAAGGTAAGGAATGTTCCGATAATTGTATTAAGTTTTTATTATTGAAACGAATGGATGATATAAAAATGAAGTGTGATGGACCAACAAACAAACATTTTTTGAATATTAATGGTTTATTTATAATCCGAAATTGAGAAAAAACTAACTTTGCCAATAGTGAAAAAGTAAACGAAGTATCTGAATAGAATATAAAAAAAATGACCACACAAAAAAACAACCCACTTCATGGTATAACATTGGAACAAATGCTCAATTATTTGGTGGAGTCTAAAGGCTGGGAGTTTTTGGGAAAGGAAATAAAAATAAATTGTTTTAACAATAACCCAAGTATAAAATCAAGTTTAACATTTTTACGCAAAACCCCGTGGGCGAGAGCTAAATTAGAGGGTTTGTATGTTCTAGTTCAATCTAAAATAAAAAACAAATGAAGAAGTATATCGCAGAAATTATTGGAACGTTTGGTCTTGTTTTTTGTGGAACAGGTGCAATCATAATAAACGAACAAACGAATAGTGTGATTACACACTTGGGAGTTGCCAGTACATTTGGTTTAATTGTGCTGGCTATGATTTATACCTTTGGTCAAACATCAGGAGCGCACTTTAATCCTGCAGTTACGATTGGTTTTGCAGTGGCCAAACGTTTTGACAAAAAACAAATTATTCCTTACATCTCCTCCCAACTAATTGGAGCATTCTTAGCAACTTTCGTTTTGAAATTTCTTTTTCCCGATAACATCAATCTTGGTTCCACATTGCCTGCAGGTTCCGAATTACAAAGTTTTATTCTTGAATTTATTCTCACTTTCTTTTTGATGCTTGTCATTCTTAATGTATCTCAAGGTTCAAAAGAAATAGGGGTTTTGGCTGGTATTGCAATTGGTGCAACCGTGGGCTTAGAAGCACTTTTTGCAGGTCCAATCTGTGGAGCCTCTATGAATCCGGCAAGGAGTTTGGCACCAGCTATTGTTTCCGGAAATTTACATTCCCTTTGGCTTTACATCATAGCACCGATTTTAGGAGCCATTGTAGCAACAATGATATGGAAAATGATGAACGAAAAGCCCACAAAAGCAAATCTTAATTAATTTTTTAGTTTTAATTGTCGGGCATAAAAAAACGTCAGAATCCTTTGTTTATAAGTCTTCTGACGTTGTACCCGGGATCGGACTTGAACCGATACAATCGCAATGATTACAGGATTTTAAGTCCTGCGTGTCTACCAATTCCACCACCTGGGCATTCTGCGACAATCAAAAAAAATCCCTCTCTGTGAAGAGAAGGTTCTCTCTTGGAGCGAAAGACGGGGTTCGAACCCGCGACCTCGACCTTGGCAAGGTCGCGCTCTACCAACTGAGCTACTTTCGCTTAAATTTCGGACTGCAAAAGTAAGTAAATTTTTAAACCGACAAAATTATTTTCATAAAATCATTTATTAAAATAGTTGATAAAAATAATAGGTTGGTATTATCAAAGTTAGTACATTTATGCTATCAAATAAATAAATTATGATGAAACTAAATAAAGTAATGGCAGGATACCACATGTTGGTAATACTGTCACAGGTGGATGGCGAGTTTGATGCTTCGGAAGGAGTAGTAATTGCGGGCTATCTGCATGATGCTTTGCCTATTCGTTTTAACCTAGATAACGAAATGGAAGTGTTGAGTGCACTGCCCAAAGAAGATTATTTTTTGCATTTTAATAATGCAATGAATGATTTTTATGAAGATTCGACCGAACAAGAACGAATTGATTTTCTGAACTACGCTGTTAAAACAGTAATGGCTGATAAAAAGCTTACGGTAGAAGAAAATAAATATTTGAAAGAATTATATTTTGCGTGGGAACCGCAGTTCGAAGGAATTTAAGCTCCAATCATTTTTTTTATTTCATTCAATTTCATTAATGCCTCAATAGGTGTTAATGTATTAATGTCTGTTTTTAGTAATTCCTCTTTAATATTTTCCAAAACAGGATCGTTCATTTGAAAGAAACTAAGTTGAACACCATCTGTTGTCGTTTGTCGTTTGTCGGTTGCGGGTTTCCATCCCTCTTGATTCTTGTTTATTGATTCTTGATTCTTATTTTCGCCTAATTCTTGTCTTCCTCCTGAATCCTTTGTTTTTTCTAATTGTTCAAGTATTTCGTTTGCTCTTTCTAAAACTTGTCTGGGCATTCCAGCCATTTTTGCTACATGAATACCAAAGCTGTGCTCGCTACCACCAGACACTAATTTACGCATAAACAACACTTTGTTGCCAATTTCTTTTACCGAAACATTAAAGTTTTTGATCCGTGGCATGGAGTTGGTCATTTCATTTAATTCATGATAATGGGTTGCAAACAATGTTTTAGCCCTTGACGAATTTTCGTGAAGATATTCCGCAATAGCCCATGCTATCGAAATGCCATCATACGTACTTGTACCTCGTCCAATCTCATCTAACAAGATTAGGCTTTTGTTGGATAGATTATTTAAAATGGAGGCTGTTTCATTCATCTCTACCATAAACGTTGATTCGCCTGAAGAAATATTATCGGAAGCGCCAACACGGGTAAATACTTTATCGACCAAACCAAGGTTAGCATGTTTGGCAGGTACAAAACTTCCCATTTGTGCCATCAATACAATTAATGCTGTTTGGCGAAGTAGTGCTGATTTACCCGACATGTTCGGCCCGGTGATGATGATGATTTGTTGCTTGTCGTTATCAAGGTACACATCATTGGCAATGTATACTTCACCAATGGGCAATTGTTTTTCGATAACAGGATGACGGCCATCTTTAATATCAAGAATATCATTTTCGTGGATATGTGGACGGACATAATTATTTTTTTGTGCAATGGTAGCAAAAGATAGAAGACAGTCTAAACGGGCAATTAAGGAAGCATTCAATTGTATAACCGGAATAAAATCCATTAATGAAATGACTAAATCATTAAACAGTTTTACCTCCAAGGCAAGTATCTTTTCTTCTGCGCCAAGAATTTTTTCTTCGTATTCTTTTAGTTCTGGTGTGATGTAACGTTCTGCACTGGTAAGGGTTTGTTTGCGCATCCAATCAGCAGGTACTTTGTTTTTGTGGGCATTGGTTACTTCTAGGTAATAGCCAAACACTAGGTTAAACGCCACTTTCAGAGAAGTAATTCCTGTTCGTTGTATTTCCCTTTGTTGTATTTGCAATAAAAAATCTTTTCCAGAACCAGATATTTTTCTCAATTCATCTAATTCTTTATCAACACCATTTGCAATTACATTCCCTTTATTTACAAGGTAAGGAGGCTCTGGCATTACTTCTTTTTCTATTCTATCTATAACCGATTTGCAAGGATTGAGTTGCTCTGCAATTTTTTGTAACGATTTGTTATTTGAATTTTCGCAGGCAGTTTTTATGGGTGCAATGGCAGATAAGGCACGTTTTAATTGTACCACTTCTTTTGGCGAAATGCGGGCTGTTGCTACTTTTGAAATGATGCGTTCCAAATCTCCTATCAACGAAATTTGCTCTGTTATTGTTTCATTAAAATCTTGTTTCGATAAAAAATAATCTACAACATCCAATCTTTCTTCAATAGGTGCTTTGTCTTTTAGAGGTAGAGCTAACCAACGTCTCATCATACGTCCACCCATAGGAGAAACGGTTTCATCAATCACGTCAATCAATGTTTTTGCATTGTCGTTGTGTGAGCCAAACAATTCTAAATTGCGAATAGTGAACCTATCTAACCAAACATATTTTTCTTCTTCAATACGCGAAATAGTAGAAATGTGTTTTACTTTATCGTGAGCCGTATCTGCCAAGTAATGCAAAGCTGTGCCGGCTGCAATAATACCAGCTTCCATGCTATCTATTCCAAAACCTTTTAATGAATTGACTTCAAAATGTTTTAATAAAGTGGTGGTGCCAAACTCTGAAGTAAACGCCCAGTCGTCAATTCCGTAGCTATACATTTTATCACCAAAGGTTTCAGAAAATATTTTCTTTTTTGATTTTTGAAATAAAATTTCGTTCGGGCGAAAACTCTGAAGCAATTTATCAATGTATTCTAGATTGCCTTGTGCAACAAAAAATTCTCCCGTGGAAACATCAAGAAATGAAACTCCTGAGTTTTTATCTCCTATAAATACAGATGCAAGAAAATTATTTGTTTTAGTATCAAAAACTTTATCGTTGTAAGATACTCCCGGAGTAATGAGTTCGGTAACGCCTCTTTTTACAATTGTTTTGGTTAGTTTGGGGTCTTCCAACTGGTCGCAGATGGCAACTCGCTGACCGGCACGAACTAATTTAGGGAGATAAGAATCTAAAGAATGATAAGGAAAACCTGCTAATTCCACAAACGAAGCTGCACCATTGGCGCGTTTAGTAAGTACGATGCCTAATATTCCTGCGGCAGTAATGGCATCCTTACCAAAGGTTTCATAAAAATCGCCAACTCTAAACAACAATAATGCATCTGGATATTTTCCTTTGATGGTATTGTATTGTTTCATCAAAGGGGTTTCCACCTCCGATGTTGCGCTTTTAATCATGCTTCGGTTTACTGTTGCCATGGTGGTAAAAATACAAAAGGTATAAAGATGGGGAATGGAAAGTTTTTAACAAAAGATTAAGAAATCTAAAATATATTGCCACAAAGGCATAAAGACACAAAGGAAACACAAAGAAATTTTCTTAGTGAATCTTTCTGTCTTCGTGTCTTTGTGGCGAATGTTTCATAGTTTTGCAATATGTTTAAAAACGGTCGTCTCATTTTATTTTTATTTCCATTACTTATAAATAAAGTAAGTGTCGCTCAACTTTGCGGAGCAGGTACCACTACCGTTATATTAGAAGAAACCGCCAAATATTACCAAACCATTGACTGGCACTTGGAATTTGATGAGCAATTTAATGGCGATACGCTGGATACGGGGGTGTGGGAATTAACCGTTGATTCACAAGGGGCGCCCGATGGTCGAGGCTCTTATAAAACATTGGATAATGTAAAAGTTTCGAGAGGAGAATTTTTTGGAGAAAGAACTTCTGCAACTGGAGTGTGCGAAATTATTGCTAAAAAAGAAGATGTTACAAGATACCCTGTATCATGGAATCATTCTATTCCACAAGTAACTTATCACTATACTTCATCACTCATTGACACCAAACAACATTTTGGTTGGGGAAAATATGAGATACGGTGCAAAATACCCAAAGGCAAAGGCATTTGGAGTGCTTTCTGGATGTACAGCGAACAAAACGGAGAAGGACACGAAATTGATTGCTTCGAATTTGCCAATGGCAGCAGCCTGTTGCACGATTACGACCCTAAGCGACAATGCAAAGATGTGATGATGAATTGCCACAGTGCCGAAAATGTGGGTGGCAACCGAGAAGACTGGGATTGCCCTTATACTTATAAATCTTCTATTGATTATTCGTTAGACTTTCACACCTTTTCGGTTATCTGGAATAAATTTGAATGCTCCTGGTACATTGATAATGAATATATAAAAACAATGGCGCAATGGTATGATATAAAAGGAAACCCAATAACACCTTATAATATTAAACCTGCACAAGTAGCCATTCGAAACGATTGGTTTCCGAAAAATGATATGTCTATTATAGTTGATGTTGATATTGAAAAAAGTAAAGGCAAACCGGATGAAACTACTCCGTTTCCAAATTCGTTTTACATTGATTACATCAGATATTATTCATATTAAATTTAGAAAATAAAAAAAATGTCGGCTGACCAATTATTCGGAACATCAACAGTAGTGCTTTGTTTTGCTATTTATTTTTATTCATGGAAGTATCAGCAAAAAGATAATTATAAAATTGCTGTTGCTTTATTGATTATTTCGGGATTGATACTCAGAATTTATTCTTCCTCTTATTTATACTTGCACGATTGGGATGAGAGATACCATGCTCTTGTTGCAAAAAATTTTATGAAACATTTTTTTGTGCCCACATTATACGACCACCCTGTGCTTCATTACTATTATAACAATTGGGATTCGAATCATATCTGGTTGCACAAACAACCTCTTTCTATTTGGGCAATGACCATTAGCATGTGGCTTTTTGGAATCAACGAAATTGCAATACGTATTCCTTCTATAGTAATAACTACTATTGCAATTTGGTTGACATATTATATCGCAAACTTTTTTTTCAATAAAAAAGTGGCTTATTATTCAGCATTTCTTTATTCGATAAATGGTTTAATAATTGAACTTGTGGGCGGAAGAACTGCCACTGACCATGTGGATGTTTTCTTTTTATTTTTTATTGAATTATCCATTTTCTTGAGCATTGTGTATGTTCAAAAGCAAAAAACAATTTATACTATTTTAGTTGGAGTAAGCATTGGTGCAGCCATTTTATCCAAATGGCTTCCTGCTTTAATTGTTTTGCCTGTGTGGCTTTTGCTGGTTATTGATTCGAAAAAATTTAATAATAAAAAAATATTTTTCCAATTTGTTTTAATGTGCACTGTGGCAGCAATTGTTTTTCTGCCTTGGCAAATTTATATTTTTCAAGCCTTTCCGGTAGAAGCAAATTGGGAGGCCTCCTTTAATGTAAAACATTTGACACAGGTTTTTGAAAATCAACAAGGACCTTTTTATTATTATTTGACCATGATGCGATTAAATTATGGCGAACTAATTTACTTGCCTTTAATTTGGTTTCTGTGGAAAAGTTTTAAAAAACCTTTTGATTTAAAGCGGTTAGCCATTTGTGTTTGGGTGGTAGTTCCTGTTTTATTTTTCACTGTTGCTCAAACAAAAATGCAAGCGTATATTTTATTTATTTGTCCTGCACTATTTATTATTACTGCCGAATTTTTTGTAATGTTATTAAACTTTAAAATTGAGAAAACACAAAAATGGCTTATCAGATTTATAATAGTTATAATGATAGTGATACCATTCAGATATTTAATTGAACGAGTGAGACCATTAGAAAATATTGACAGAAATCCAAAGTGGGCAACAGATTTAAAAGGATTAAACAGTAAGAATTACAAAAATGCGGTACTATTAAATTACAACCGACCCATTGAAGCCATGTTTTATACCGACATTACCGCCTATAATTACCTGCCCAACGATTCCACAATTAATAGTTTAATGCAAAAAGGTTATACTATAATTATAAATGACAATGGAAAAGTGCCAATGCAAACTAAAACCATTAAAGGTTTAAAAATGGAACATTTAGAGGAATTTGATTAATTTTTGCCCCCAAACCACATTTTAACACAAAACCCCAAAAACACGAGGCTTTTTTAAAAATGTTTTAAAACGCGTTTATTTGCGTTTTTTGTCCAAAAATGAGGATTTAAGGCACTGTAAACTTTGGTAACAACCTTTTACATTCATAAAAACCTATTCCCAAAGTTGGGAACATACTTTCTCGTTCGAGGAGAACTATTCCCAAAGTTGGGAACATACTTTCTCGTTCGAGGAGAACTATTCCCAAAGTTGGGAACACACTTTCTCGTTCGAGGAGAACTATTCCCAAAGTTGGGAACATACTTTCTCGTTCGAGGAGAACTATTCCCAAAGTTGGGAACACACTTTCTTGTTCGAGGAGAACTATTCCCAACTTTTGGAATAGGTTTTTAGAAATAAAGATAGGCGACACTATTATTCAGTAATTGGTTTTCTTTCAATTTAAGAAAAAATAGAAGTAAAGCAATAAAAATACTTTTTGTATTAAAATATTTTTTAGTTTTGAACTGTCAAACAAAAATAACACTGTATTTCTAACCAATTTTAAAAACAAAACAGATGATAAATTTACAAAACTTCTTTGATGGATTATTTATCAATAAAAACATTACTCACACCCGTTTAGTTGCATTTGCACTGGATAATGTGAGAAACATGAGTATTCCGGCAAACAATCCGGGCGGCATTTATGACGATGAAATTTCAGCCACCCAGGCAGCAGCCGATAACCTGTCCACTTTTTTGACCACCAAAACAGGCGACAAAGGCAGCCGAAAAGGAGGCACCAGTGCCAAAGACCTTGCCCGTACCAATGTGGAAGTATATGTGGCAAACCGCAAAGGCTGGGCAAGAGCATTGCTTGGAGGCAAAACCGACCCTCGTTTTATTGCTACTTTTCCTGCACCACTGAGTGCTATGATTTATAACCCTTCGGATGATGTTTTTGATACCAATATCCAGGCACTCATTGCCAAAGCACATTTATATGCCACTCAATTGCCCGGCTTCGAAACCGATTTAACCACGCTTTATAACACTTTTCACACAGCAGACAATACACATGGTTCGCAAACAAGCGCAGTACGCACTGACATTGTTACTGTAGATACTGCTGCCGAAGCACTTGATGACCAGTTGACAGACAATGTGCTGATGATAGCACACAACAATCGCAGAAGCCAAACAGCAGCGTATGTATATTTTAATGTAACACTGTTATATCCTGAACACCGCCTGGAGCGCAAAAAAGGTGAGCCAGCTGGTCGTTCAACAACAGACATTCCAATCGATTATTTTGCCGGAAAACGTACCCATTTTCATAACAAAGGAGCAACCACATTAAAAATAGGGATGAAATTGCAAGGATTGCCAGTAGGTACTATTTTTACAGTTGCACCCGATGGTCGCATCAACAAAGAGTTTAGCGAATACTTTAGCAATGGCGATAACCTTTATATAGTAAATGAAGACAACGTTCCGGGCATGTACCAGTTAGATATAGTTTCGTAAAAATTAGTTAGTTAATTCAAAAAAAAATCCCGCTCAAAAAACCGAGCGGGATTTTTTTTATACTAATGACTAATGACTAAAAAAAAGAAGCCCGCGCACTCCTACACGGGCTTCACACTTCATGAAAACAACTAAATCACTTTCGAAATTTAGTAATGCAAATGTATAAAAGATATTTTACAATGCTCAATATTTTTTTTGAATTCCAAATTCCTAATTCCAAATTCCCAATTCTTAATTACCTTTACCCCATGTTCAAAAACAAAAACCTCCCTTTCCTGCTTTTCACTTTTTCGGTAATCATGGTTTTGATTGTGTCGCAACTGATACAAGACGGAATGTTTATGGATGGAGAATTTTATACCTGTGTGGGCAAAAACCTGGCAGATGGTTTAGGCACTTTTTGGAATCCCCACTTGAGCAAAACGTATATGTACTCGTTTCATGTGCAACCTCCGTTGTACTTTGGTTTGTTAGCCGTGTTTTATAAAGTATTAGGCAGCAGCATGTATGTAGAGCGGTTGTTTTGTTTTGTGTTTTTTGTGGGAGCAGCCATTTACATTCATAAAATCTGGAAAAAAATGTATGCTGATAAGAATGCCGTTGTTGGTGTTATCACCAACAATGGCTTGGTTTCAAAACTAAGCTGGTTGCCTGTTTTGTTTTGGGTAACCATACCCGTTTGTTTTTGGGCTTATACCAATCATGTCATGGAAGTGGTGATGTCGTTTTTTGCCATTGCTTCTGTGTATCATATTTTTATTGCGTTAAACAATAACGAAAATGTAATTTTTAATTTGATAGTGGCTGGAGTATTTATTTTTCTATCGAGTTTAACCAAAGGGGCGCAGGGGTTGTTTCCGGTGGTGGGTGCAGGTGCATTTTGGTTGGTCTCCCAAAAAATATCATTCAAAAAAATGTTTTTTTATTCCACTATTTTAGTTGCAGTACCTGCCATTATTTATGGATTTCTGTTAATTACTAATAAAGAGGTGTATGATAGTTTTTATAATTATTTTCAAATAAGATACACTCGCGTGTTCAATAATTTGGAATCAACCACCGATAATAGGTTTGACATCATTATTCAATTGTTTATGGAATTGCTTCCAATGCTTTTATTTACTGTGTTGTTTTTTGCCGTTGTTGGTGTTTTCACCAACAACAAACAAAACCAAGAAAAAACCAAACGCAATTTAATTTTCTGGTTTTTATTAATTGGTTTATCAGGCTCGTTGCCATTGATGGTAACCCTGGAGCAACGCAATTTTTATTTGGTAACATCGTTGCCTTATTTTGCAATAGCAATAGCCATGTTTTCGGGCAATAAAATTGCAACATTCATAAATAAAATAAATATCTATTCAAGAGGATTTAAAATTGCGATAATTAGTTGTTCCTTACTTTTAGTAACTACTTTTATTTATAGTGCAACACGAATAGGGGAGTGTAAAAGAGATGCAGATTCAATTTCGGATGTATATCAATTCGGAAAAATAATTCCTCATGGCGAAATTGTGAGAGTTCCTTCAGCAATGAATGAAGACTGGAATACACGTTATTATTTATTGCGGTATTTTTATATCAACATGGATGTAGCACCAAAAGAGTATAAGTATTTTATTATAAGAAAGAATTTACCTAAAGAACTGGTACCTCTAAATTATGGGGCTTATGCGATGGGAACAAAGTATTTCGATTTATATATTTTGAAAAATGAAATAAAACAATAACCTCCAAAGGGGGCAAATGAGCCCCTTCGGAGGAGTAAATTAAACATGCGAAAATTATTAAACAAAGAATTAGACAGGAAATCGGTTGATGAATTTAAACAATCATCCAAAACCCCTGTTATTATTGTGCTGGACAATGTAAGAAGTTTAAACAATGTAGGCTCGGTTTTCAGAACGGCAGATGCTTTTTTGGTAGAAGCTGTTTATTTATGTGGCATTACCGGCTGTCCGCCCAACACCGAAATAACGAAAACCGCTTTGGGTGCTACAGATAGTGTGAGTTGGAAATACTTTAAAACTACTCTGGAAGCCGTTCAAGAATTAAAACAAAACAATTATTTGGTATATGCCATTGAACAAACCGAGCAGGCTATAATGCTAAATGATTTTGAAGTTGAGAAGAAAAATAAAATTGCCATAGTTTTCGGAAACGAAGTAAAAGGAGTAGGGCAGGAGGTAGTGGATGCCAGCCATGGGGTGATAGAAATACCTCAATTAGGTACCAAACACTCGTTAAATATTTCGGTAAGTGCCGGCATTGTGGTGTGGGAACTTTTTAAAAAATTAAAATGGAACGCAGATAACGCAGATGACGCGGAAAAAAAATGATTTTTTTAACCTTTTAAATCCTGAAAATCTGCGTTATCTGCGTTCCAATAAAAAAATTCCCGCCCTTTTTCAAGAGCAGGAATTCCTAAATCCTTAAATCCTAAATCCTAAATCCTTACTTCTTCTTCCCAGGTGTTCCGTCTTTCTTTTTATCGTCAGCTACTTTTTCCGACTCATTTCCTTTAGGCGAATTAAATTTAGCAATCGAATCTTTTTTAGCTTTTTCAAAATCATCATACGCTTTATACATCTTTTTTATATCAAAGTTGATGCGGCTGGTGTAAGCATCATCGTACTGAAACCGTTTGTAAATAACATCAAACGTAACTTTAGCAATTGGTTTTTTTAAGATGGAAACATCCAATTTGGCGTTTTCTTCAAAAAGGTCAACATCAAAATTAAAGGTAAAAGTACCTTTGTTAGCATCAGGAACCTTCGTGTTTACTTCAAAAAACTTAGAGACATAACCATATTTTGAAACCTGAATTTTGAAGGATTGGTTAAGCGGTAATTTAAAAACACATTTTCCTTTATCGTTACTTTGGGTGGTGGTATATTCTTTTGTTCCAATAAATATATGCAAAGCCGCTCCACCCAAAGGAGGAAGTTTATCACCAATTTCGGCAGCAGGCACAAACCGATAAATGTTACCTTTCATTTCCACATAATAAGTGGCAGCCTGTGCACTGTCAATCACCACTGGCTTTTCCTTTTTGGGAGTCTGAGCAAACGACTGTGAAGAGTTAATAAAAAGTAGAATAGAAGCAAATGAGATGAGAGAAGATAGAAAATGTTTTTTCATAATGTTTGTTTTATTTAGTTAGCAAATGTATTAATTAATTTTTAATTAAAAAGTGATTGAAATTTAATTTTCAAACAGTCGTAAACAAAAAACGTTCCGCAAATTTGCGAAACGTTTTTTATTAGTTTTAAAAACAATAACTAATTAGTTAATCATTCCTTTAAAGTCGGCATTGTCGCGGAATTTAATAAATTCAGCATCATCTTTTGCCATTGCTTTCAACGAAGCATCTTTTTGCAAAGCCGAGCGCAAATTATTATTTACACCATCTGCTTTTCCTTGGCGGGCAGAAGCAACAGCTTTTAAATAGAAAGAAATTGCATCCTCTTTTGTTTTTGATTTATCAATTATTGCCATTGACCCTTCGTTGTTGCCATTCAATAATGTAGCAAGCGCCATGTTAAAGGAGTTTTCGCTTCCAAAATCAGCAACAGCAGCACCATAATTACCATTTTGAATTTCGATGATACCCATGTTGTAAGTTGGCTCTGTACCAGCAGCAGTTGCCGATTTGTACAAATCCATTGCTGCTTTTCTATCACCTTTCCAACGGGCACAAATTCCTAAATTATTTTTTACAATTGGATTGTTTGCCGAAAGACCATCTGCTTTTTTCAATTCTGCTTCAGCATCCGCTAATTTGTTTTGAGTAAGCAATATGTAAGCAACATTGTTTGCACATCTCCAATCTTGTGGATATTTTGCTTCTGCTTTTTTGTAGATAGTTATTTTAGTATTCATGTCGTTAGTTAACGTAGCACCATAAAGAAACTCTTCAATCGATAAACTATCAGGAGAAGCAGTAAGGGCAGTGGTAATTTGAGCATCTGTGCGGCTGTTTTCGTCAGCGTTCAAAGTAATTACACTTCTACGTAAGCGAGGTAAAATTTTATCAGCAACCTCAACCCAAGTTTTAGCAAGGTTTTTAATTTCTTTTTGACGACTTGGTCCGTCAGGATACATAGTCAACACACGAAGAATTAAATCTTTGTCTTTTAAAGATGATGCTTCCATTGCTTTTTTGAAACCATCCCAATCTTCAGCTGTAGTAACAGTTTGGTAAAATTCTTTTACCGACCCTTCTGTAAAATTAACCGATTTATCTTTTTTATCTTTCGTGTTCATTTTATCATCAGACCAATCCATCAACGATTTCACAGTTTCTTTAGCTCTATCTTCAGCCAAGTGAGAGTTCAATGCTAATTCTCCATCAGGCGAAGCGTATGCCGAAATATTAATAGGGTGGAACGCGTATTTTTTAGCAACACCTAAAGTAATAAAATCTTTGAAAGCTTTCATTTCATCGCTTTTCAACTCTGTAGCACGAACTTGAGCTTGGTTAATCACAAAATAAATGCTTCCACTTATTGAACGAGGAATGGTTTTCTGAAAATTATCTTTTGCCATGATTGGTTTTTCATCGCTTTGTACCAAAAGTGGAGTAATTATGGTCCCATCGGCTACCTTTTTAGCAGGCAAATCTTTGGTTTTAGACTTAACAGCACCATTACATCTTAGTTCTAAGGTAGCAACTTTCATTTCGGGTGCGTATGCCACTTTATCTGAGGTGTAGTTAAACGAACCACCAGTAGAATTCGATATTTTCTGACCTTTTGCTTCCGATTTTTCACCAACTAACACACATGGTTTCAATGCTTTTTCGCCTCCTGCCCATTTGATGTAAGGAGTTACAGTAACGGTAGCCTTTTTAGGGAATATTTTTGCAGGATAGTTACCGCTGATACTAAACCCAACACTGTCTCCGTGCATTTGCAAAGGGTCAGGGGTTACTTTATAAGTAATTTTGTCAGCATTTTTTACCCATTTCCCAAGACCGGTACATCCTGAGAACGCAACTACTGTGGCTACTGCTAAAGTTAATGTTTGAAATTTCAAGTTTTTCATTGTTTGTTTTTTGTTTATACTTTTTGATTGATTTTTTTCTGAATGAGGTGCAAAAATAATTAAATTTTTAAACAATGAAAGTTTTTATTTAATTTAAAATAATGTACAGCATTAATTTACGTAACATTTATAGCAGTAATCCTTGTTATTCCTACATCGTAAGGCTTACTAATTATGTTTAACATTTGTTTGTAATGTTGGCGATTATTGGCAAAATCCACGTTATTTACATCAACAATTAAAACCCGTAAATCGCTGGCTTGTTTCATAAAATCGAAATAAGCCGTTTGAATTTTCATTAAATATTCGTCCGAAATGTTTTGTTCGTAAGTGCGACCTCTTTTTTTGATATTTTCCTGCAACCGCTCAATGTCGTGATAGAGGTAAACAAACAAATCGGGCTTGGGCAGGGAGTCGTTGATAATGTGAAAAAGTTTTGAATAAAGCAGGTATTCATCCTCATCCAAATTGGCTTTTGCAAAAATTAAAGACTTTAAAAAATAATAATCGGCAACAATTCTTGGTTTAAAAATATCTTGCCTCACCAACTCTGTTTTCAACTGATGGTAACGCTCGGCTAAAAACGAAAGCTCCAACGGAAAAGCATATTTATCTGGTTCCGAATAAAATTTTGGCAGAAATGAATTGTCAGCAAACTCTTCGAGCACCAAACGTGCTTCAAAATCGTTCGCCAAACCAGAAGCAAGCGTAGTTTTTCCAGCCCCAATGTTTCCTTCTATGGCTATAAAGTTATAAGTAGTCATTGGCCATTAGTCATTTGTTCATTAGTAACCAATGATACCTTTAATTCATCCATACATTCGTTTAATAAAGTTTCAATACTTTTATTTAAAAAAGGGTGAATATGCTCTTTTGCAATTTCATTCATCGGTATCAACACAAACCTTCGTTCTTGAACATACGGGTGTGGAATTTTTAAATTAGGTTCATTTATTATATCATCATTAAAAAACAAAATATCAATATCCATTATTCGTTCCTGCCATTTTTCGTTTGTCCTTGTTCTGCCCAATTCTTTTTCAATAGCCAATAATTTCGTTAATAATTCGGTGGCTGATAAATTGGTTTCTACACTCAATGCCTGATTATAAAAATCGGGTTGACTCATATTTCCCCAAGCTTTGGTTAAATAAATCCCTGATTTTTTGGTTATTTCTCCTATTCTTGCTTCAATTAATTGGATGGCATTCTTCAGGTTTTGATTTTTATTTCCTTGGTTTCCTCCTAATATAAGGTACGCTTTGTTCATTTGGTCAAAGATAAAACTAAAATTCTAATTCCTAATTCCTAATTCCTAATTCCTAATTATTTTACCTACTTTTGCCACTTATAAATAAAAAAACAAAAATCTATGAAAAAATCGTTACTACTAATTGCAGTTTTGTTGTTCACTTCTGCTTCTTTAAAATTAAATGCACAGGCACTGCCCAGCACGTATGTACAAACTACCATTGTAAGCGGTTTGCAATACCCTACCGATTTCGACTGGACACCAGACGGACGTTATTTTATTAATCAAAAAGGTGGTAATACGGCAGGCTCGTGTGCTAATGGCAAAATACTTTGTTACTCATCTGCAGGTGTTTTACTTGGTACCTTTTACGATTTAACCGATTCAGTTAATTGCGATTTCGAAAGAGGCCTTTTGGGAATTGCAGTTGACCCTGATTTCACAAACAACCATTATATATATGTGTATTATGTACATCAATGGGGTGCTGCAAATTCGTGCAGAATTTTACGTTTTACAGAAAATGCAAATGTGGGTACCAATCCAACCATTATTATGAATATTAGTGTAAACGGATTGTTGAACATTAACGGACAGGCTATCCCTATTGCCGGAAATCACTTTGGAGGCATTATTCGTTTCCGCCCAAGTCAGCCCGATAAAATATATGTTCAAATTGGCGACCTTGCTTACAATCAAACAGTGCCTGCCACCAATATGGCTAATAAATTAAATTATCCGTTCGGTAAAATTTTAAGAATAAATAAAGACGGAACAATTCCAACTGATAATCCATATTATGATGATGGCAATACTGCTACAGGACATGACGACAGGATATGGACCTATGGAAACAGAAATATGTTTGGTATGTGTTTTAATCCGGTTACAGATACAATGTATTCGAGCGAAAACGGATTAAATACTTGGGATGAATTTAATATAATTCACAAAGGAGGTAATTACGGTTGGGCAACTTGTGAGGGAAATTTTTTGAATACATCCACCACCCCTTGTAATTTAACAGGCGATGTAAGACCAATTGCCACCTGGAGCAATCCTCCTGCAGTAACAGGTTGTGTGTTTTATTCAGGCTCTGTAATGCCCGAATTTGATAATCACTTGCTAGTTGCAGATAATGATTTTGGTAGAATTTATAATCTTACGTTAGGCAACGCCCCTATTTACGACCAAGTAACAAGCAATGTTATTTTTGCAGATGTCACCACCGGTGGATTAACAGCCATGAAACAGGGAGCTGATGGATGTATATATGCCATGAAAGGTGGATATACAACTACAGGGCAGATATTTAAAATATGTCACGCTCCAGGTGTTGGTATTGCTGTAAATGCTCAAATCGAAAACAGTATTGGTCAAAATTATCCTAACCCAACCACAGGTAAAACACAAATTGATTTCTCTGTAAATCAAACTTCAAGTGTAAGTATTGATTTATATGACGTTACCGGACGTAAACTAAAATCTATTTACAACGCAACAGATGTGGCATCAGGTTTACATACTGTCGATTTAGCTGATTTGAGTAACTTTAACGCAGGTAGTTATTTTTACAAAATGGATGTAAAACAAAATAACAAAGTAATTTATACCGAAACCAAACGAATGTTGTTGGTTCATTAAACCATTCATTCCTCCCAATTCGCTTCAAGCGAATTGGGAGGTTTCGTTTTTCATTCTCCAAAAACTCCCGTACTTTTAGTAATACGGGAGTTTTTGTTTTTATCTATTACCATTACATCTTCATAACTTAACTCATACAATTTATAAACCATCGCATCTATTTCTTTTTATAAGAGGCGGTATCTTGGCTAAATTTTTTTTCATTTATAAATCATCTATGGGAGAGGAGGTGCCCGATTCAGGTTTTACATCGTGTATAAGTATTTCGCTGTTTTTTTGCATCGCATATATTGCGCCCAGTGAAGTTGGTTTTGTAAAGTGGTGTTTTATACCAAGACGTTGTGCCAGCAGGTTGGCATCAAGTTCCGAAAGTGCTTTGAATTCCTTACGAGCAATAAGCCGCCCAGGACGAAGCAACGCACTATCTATTTTTTTTAGATCCACATTAAACGTGCATATTATTTGCAAGTTAAGCATATCGTTCAACAGTCCATCCGTCATATTGAGCAGGTTGGTAACCCCTTGAATTCTTACCCCTTCTTGGCGTTTGGCAAGCAATGGCTCGGCATCTTCAATAAGCAGGACAAAGAAATGCCCGTCTTCGCTCCAATCCTGCACTGAACCCGAAAGAAAAGTCATAAATGCTGGCTCCGTAAGATGGTCAACCATGTTGGGAGGCATGTAAATAACTACCTTTTTACTTGATGACATTTTTTTGAGCAGGTGTCGGATGTAATATGTTTTGCCTGTACCTGGCTGCCCGTGAAACAGCACCAATCCTTTAGTACCGGTAAGAAAGCGGTTCATCAAATCAGTATGAAATTTGCCGAAGCCATATCCGTAATTAACATCAAGGTCTTTTATTTCAAAATTGTCATCCACCGGATGTTCCACCATTGCGAACCCGTTTCCTCTTACCTCTATCATGTGGATAGTTGGCTGTTCGGGTTTTTTCTTTAGCGAACATTTAGTAATGTAATCCTCTATCTGCCTTGCGAAGTCATATTCATCGTCATACTCACCCATTTTACCCGAAGCTTCGCTGGGGCGAAAGAGCTGCAGACCGCTGAAATAAACATATCCTGCTTCGATGCAGTCGGTGGATTGATCAATAAAATCAGGTATTTCAAATTCATCAGCAGCCTGACTGGAAAGTTGAGCGGCATTGAGGATAAATCCCGGATGGTCGGGAAAGGAGAGAACGTATCGGGAAAGTACCTCGTTTTGCTGATGCCAGATGGAGTTAGTAGAATAAATTACCTTCGCATTTAAGTTGGTTTTCAGTTCTTCAAGTAACGCGTGTGCCTCAATATAAGGACCGGAATAGTTAAGAATGGAAGGCATCTCCTTATTGGTAAGCACATAGTAACGGAAAATAGGAAAGGGCTCGTTTACATTTGCAGGTTCTGACAACCATTTCAGTTGGTCCTGGCTTAAATCTTCTAAGGGGCTTTTCTTTTCTTCATCATTCGTGTCTTCATCCTTAGCATTAAATATATCCGCGAAAAATAGTTCATCATCTTGCGCACTGCGGGCTTCCTCTCCCCAATATATTATCTCCCGAACGTAAAGGTTGACAGGTATTTTATTCCAGACTTTATCAGCAGATTTATAATAAGTAGTTTTCTTAATCCAGTTTCCGTGTGCATCATTTTCAGTTTCTTCGGTTTGGGAATCCAGCTTTGCCGGCTTTTCGCCATAAACGGGCACTATTTTTTTTCCGTCTGCATCATATTCATGCTCTATAGTGCGACTCTCCTGCAAGCTGCCATCGGCATTGTAATGGTCGGCTTGTATCACATCACCGTAAGCGTTGCATTTGCAAACCGTTTTGCTAGCAACAGCTCGTTGGCTGATATGATTAATTGCGGTGTATCCCCGCATGACGCCATTAGAATTATATTGGTATTCTTTTGTTTGGTGATACCCTAGCACGCCATTACTGCTCTGGCGCACTTCTGTTTCATTGCCTTTGTCATCATACGAACGCAATGTCACACTCTCATTACCGTTTTCTGACCAGGAAGTTGATTCAATCGCTCGTCCGGCATCATCATATCGGGTTGTGTATTTGGTTGTTAGTATTTTGTCCCCTTTGTAATTGCCTTGTTCAATAAGATTGCCCTCAGCATCATATTTATGGTACAAGCCATGTTGTTTATTGCCCTTCGCATCGTAATGGCATTGGTCAATCATCAGTCCCTGCTCATTGAATTCCCTTGTTACTTTGTTCCCTTCCTCCCCATCAATCATTCCACTTGTTTCTAACATCGGTTCTTTATTACCGTTATAAATTTTGTGCTGAAAATATTTACCGGTATAGTATATTTTCTCATCCGTCTTGCTACCATTTTCGTCATATAATGCCTTAAAAGTTTGCGACTTGAAACCAGACTGCTCTATTTTTCCTTTCTCAACACCTATTCTTCCTTTATAAGCTTTGTAGCAAATTTGATTGACCTGCCTTACTTTGCCTTTTAAGCCTGCAATCTGCGAATCGGTTTGCTTTTCTTCGCTCTTAGTTGCTTCTTTTTTCTTTGCCATAATTTATATTTATAAATCTTTTTTTTGCTTATTATTTTTTTTGATGAGCAAAAATAAATAAAGTATTTAAATTTTTATTTGTTTTTTGAAAAAAAATATAGGGGAAATACTATGTGACTGCTGATAGGGGAGCATTTGCTTTCAAATTGTATCTTTGACTTAATAATTAACACCCACGCTCCGTCCCTCGTGTCGCTTATGTCCCTAAATGTCTCATCAGTTTCGCACCATGCAGAGCATACTCATGTCTCATTAATTTCCAACCATCTGCCATCAATTTCTGGCAACTTGCCATCAATCGCGAGCAACTTGCCATCAATCGCGGGCAACTTGCCATCAGTTTCGCACCATGTCTCATCAATTTCCAACCATCAGCCATCAATTTCGGGCAACTTGCCATCAATCGCGGGTAACTTGCCATCAATCTAGCCCAACTTGCCATCAATCTAGGGCAACTTACCATCAATCTAGCCCAACTTACCATCAATCTAGCCCAACTTGCCATCAATCTAGCCCAACTTTCCATCAATCTAGCCTAACTTACCATCAATCTAGCCCAACTTGCCATCAATCTAGCCTAACTTACCATCAATCTAGAGCAACTTGCCATCAGTTTCGCACCAACTGTCGGCAATTTAGCACCAACTGACAGCAATCCTGACCAAATTGTCAGCATTTTTAACCAACGGTCGGCAGTTTAGCACCAACTGACAGCAATCCTGACCAAACTGTCAGCATTTTTAACCAACTGTCAGCAATTTAGCACCAACTGAGTGTAGTTTAGCTAAAATTACCCCTCCGGTTCCTTAACTTTTCGCCCTCTTCCCCCAATACACGGCAAAAAATATAATCAACCCCACAAGTCCCATTGCGAGGGTAAAAAACGTTTGCCCAAGATGAATAACTGTTGCAAGTGCTTTTCCCCATTCTTCGGTTAATCCATAAAGCATAGCCACTCCGGTTACAAAAAAATGATATGTACCCATTCCTGCTCCCTGCACAGGTATTGACCTGCCAATGGTACCAATACTCAAAATACTAAGGCAGGCACCCCAGGTTAACAGCGATGTTTCGGGGAAAACAAAAAACCAGAAATATGTCATCAAATAATAACACACCCAAATTAAAAAGGTATAAACAATAAAAAGTTTTTTTTGTTTCAGCTTTGCAATGCTTGTTATTCCTTGCTTTAAACCCTCAACAAATTTAATAATCAGTTTCGGAGATTTTTCGCGAATGTACTTTTTGAAATAGAAAAACAGAAACACACCAATTGAAAGCACAATTAAAACAACAATTAAAACAGTTGTGTTTCCATTTATTATTTTAAAAATAACGTTGTTATAAATAGGTTGCCACACATTTTCTTTGGCATATTCAATTACCTGATTAAACTGCAAAACCAAGGTAAGCAACAGGATGAGTATTAAACTAAGTATATCTACTACTCGTTCAATAATAACAGTACCCAGCAATTCCATGAAAGGAATATCGTGTTGTTTTTTAATAGAAAGGCAACGGGTAACTTCTCCCAAACGAGGAATAATAAAGCTCACGAAATAAGAAATGGATAAGGCAGCAAACGCATTGTGGAATTTTGTTTTATGCCCAATTGCTTTAATCAACATCTGCCACCGTAACACCCTAAACACATAAACAAACACCGAAACCAGCATCACCAAATAAAACCAGGAAAAATTTCCGGTGATGATGTTTTGTTTTAACTCTTCAAAATGAAAGTTCCGGAAAAAGAAATAACACAATATCACTCCAACGGCAAGAAGAAATACATATTGAAGAGCCTGTAAGGTTTTTGATTTCATAAAATCATTTTAATTAGAATACCTATTAGGTTATCACCTTTTTAGGGTTCTCTCCCCTAACAGAGGTAGTTTGTCAAAATAGTTTTAACTAATTGCTTTAACTTTTCTCGCAATTAATACACACACAACAGAAAGTGTAATACCAATATAGCCAACATATTGATAATTGAGCAATTCGCCTGTAGGCATTTTTTGAATAATGGAGCCTGCAAGCAAAGCGGCTACACCCGATGCAATTTGTCCTAACGAACCACTGATGCTCATAAACCCACCTCTATGCTGTGGCAGCACCACTGCCGAAACCATTGCTTGTGCAGGTATCATGCGCCCTCCGGCAAAAATAAAGAAGAACGCATTTACAATCAACACCAAATAATATGGCTCGCGAGGCATATTGGTTAGCATAAAAACAGGGATGGTAGATAGCAATGCAAAAATGGTAAACACTTTTAGTTTGCCATGTTTATCAGACATAGAGCCAACAAACGCACTGCTCATAATAGACACTACTCCACCAACAAAATAAATCAACGTTACTTGGTCTTTTGTAAAGCCAACGTTAAACTCCATATAAGGAGCAATAAAAGGAATGATAGAAAAATGCCCAATCATTAACGTTACCATTAATAAAAGTGCCCGTTGTTGGTTCTTGTCTTTTTTAATATTTGTAATCACCGACCAAGGGCTGGGGCGGTGCTCTGCCAGCTGAATGTGTCCAATCATATTGGGTATTTTAAAAGAAACTAAAACAAAAACAAGAACACCAATACAACCAATAACAATAAATGGAAAGTGCCACCCGAAATTTTTTGCCAAAAACAAACCAGTCGGAACACCAATGGCAGCAGCAAATGCAAAAGCTCCCATCATTATTCCCATTGCTTTTCCTCTCCTTTCGAAAGGAAAAGAATCAGCAACAATTGACATTACCTGTGCACCAATCAAACCACCAAAAGCACCTGCAAAGATGCGGGCAGCAATTAGTAAAAGGTAAGATGGTGCAAATGCACAAGCAAATGTTCCAATAATAAAACCAGCGTAACCTGTGAGTAGTACTTTTTTTCTGTCGAACCTATCAACAAAAAAAGCAGCCGAAAAGCCTACTATACCTGCCGCAAATGTGTAGGCAGTAACAATAAAACTAAATTGTTGAGGATTGATTTTGAACAATGGCATCAGGTAAGAGCCCAACGGCATAATAATCATAAAGTCCATGATGTGGGTAAAATTAATACTTGCAAGCAGTATTAATAAAAGCATTTCTTTTTTTGTCATAAATTTATTTTTCCCTCCGAATGAGCTTTTTTGTTCATTCGGAGGTTTAGTTATACCGTTAAATTAAATTCTTTCTTTAAATACGATGTTCCGTTAATTTTTATTTCAATAAAATGTTTTCCTGCATAATGTTTTCGTGTGGTAAAGTCAAGGAAACGCTGGGCTTTTGAAACATGAACAGTTTGTTTTGGTTTCAATTCTATCTCTTTTAATTTAAACGTTTTTGGAAATGCTTCTCCCGATTTTTTTACATAATGTATCACGTAATCAACCACTAATTTCTGCGAAGTATTTTTAGTAGAAACAATATCAAAATCAAAAACCAAGGTATCTCCCAACTTTATTTTCGATTTGTTTAGTTTGAAATCTTTGATTTCAACTTTCACATTTTTCTCAAAATTAAAAACCGCCAACGATGCCGGATTTCCTTTTTTAATCAATGTTCTGCTGGCATGTTTAACAATCCACGCAGTATGTTCATTAGTTTTATCCCAAGCATTAATAACACTCAACATATAATCAGCATGATGTTTCGAAAAATCGTTCAAATGATTCGCAACCGATTTTTTAACATACAATTCATCATCTGATTTTAATTTTTCAAGAATCGGTTTGGTAACAGAGGGATTCTTTATTACTTCATCTAAATTAAACGACCATGGCAAACGCGAACGACTGCCCTCGCTTGCCAGTCGCCTCACATGATGGTTTTTATCATCTGCCCATTTGTTCATCACCTTTAATGTTTTTGTAAAATCTTTTTTCAGAAATTCACGAATAGCAAACTCAGACGAACTAAATTGTGTGAAATACTTTAATGCTTCCATTGAAAGATTAAAATCATCATGTCCGTATTGCCCAACAAAATCTGGAAAAAGAAAAGAAGTGTAATGAGATTGAAATTTTGGAACCACTTGGCTAAGTATCTCAACCGACTTTTTATAATCATCCGGCAAATGTTTTTTTAATGTAACTGTGGTGTTCCTCAATCGTTGGTTCAACGACAATGAATCCAACCCTTTTGTTACATCCTTCACAAAATTATCGGTGCGAAAATGTTTGTCAACCGTATTAAATTCCATAGCCAAATGCTCATAGAATTTTTTATTGAACATGTCTTTTAATGCGTCAGCCATTACTTAATTCCATAACCGTTATTTCCGGCAATATGCCTACTCTTCCGGGGTAACCCAAAAAACCTAACCCCCTGTTTACATACACCTTTTGGTTTCCTTCCGAATACAATCCAGCCCATTGTTTATATACATATTGCGATGGACTCCATTTGAATCCCGGTATTTCTATTCCGAACTGAAACCCATGCGTATGCCCACTGAAGGTAATATCTATGTCTTTATAATCCTTTATTACCTGCACACTCCAATGAGAAGGGTCGTGAGAGAGAAGTAGTTTTACCGGATATTTTTCTGTTCCTTCGTAAGCCTTTTTCATGTTGCCATATTTAGGAAAATTTAAATGCCCTCCCCAGTTTTCTATTCCTAATAACGCTATTTCAGCCTCTCCTTTCTTTAATACCACATGTTCGTTCAACATTAATTTCCAACCCACTTGTGCATGTATGTCTTTTAAATCAGCTAAGTTTTTTGCTTTTGCTTCAGCACTTTCCCAACTCACATAATCACCATAATCATGATTACCCAAAATGCTGTAAACGCCCATTGGTGCTTTAACGGTGCTCAATATATCAATAAATGGTTCGGCTTCTGTGGCTGTATTATTTACTAAATCTCCGGTAAAAAAAATAATATCCGCATTTTGTTTCATCACCAGTTTCATTGCTTCTTCGATATGTGTGGTAGAAATAAAACTACCTGAATGTATGTCCGAAATCTGAACTATTTTCATCCCATTAAATTCATTGGGCAAATTAGGCAATACTACTTTTACGGTATGTACTTTATAATCAAATGCGCCTTTTACCATTCCATAAATAAAACTTGCAAAAGGCAAAGCAGCCATACCCACGGCTATGTAATTTAAAAACTTTAATCTTGAAATCGCATGAGGGTTTGTTAGTTGTTGGTTGTTAGTTGTTGGTTGTTGGTTGAGTGCAGGTAGGTGTATATAGCTTGCAATTCACCGAAACAAACGAATAATATCATCAACCGCTATAAACACAGAACCAATTATTTTTGAAATAATAATTAATACAAAAAAAGGAATGACATATACCCTGACAAATTGAGGTAAACTATTAAATCCTATTACAACGGGAATAAGGAAAACAAGAAAAGATAATGCAGTAAATCCCCAATAGATATAAAAGCCAGTTAACCGTTTAGCTGCGGAACTACCTTTAAAAACAATAGAAATGGACTGGTAAAAGTACCAGTCCATTAAAAATAAAAATACCGCGAAAAGTATTATTCGAAATGCAAAGGGCATCTATTTTTTTGCATTTTTTTCGAGTGCATCCAGCTTGTGTTTTATAGCTTCCAATTCAGCTTTAAGTGTTGCGTTTTCAGTTTTTAATTCATCCGTACGTTTTGCCAATGCCTGTATGGATGCCATGTTTATTCCATCAATATCAAGCGTATTAATAGTAGTTTCACTAGTTCCATCCAAATGGAAAGCAGCATAAAAATCCTGAGCCATACATCCAATGTGGCGGGTATCTTTAGGTTGTGCTTTGTAATTCCAGTTGGTTATTTCCAGCGAAGCCACTTTTTGAAGTATGTCTTCTTTATCTAATGCCATAAAGTTTTCTTTCTTGTTCCTGTCGGATACTGCTGCCCAAGCGCCTGCACCTGTGCTAAGAGTAACCCCGGCAGTTAATGCCGAGTTGGTGAATAATTTATAACCACCATTATAACGTGCCATCAAAATATCATCTACAGTAGCGGTCATCACAGTTGCAGTTGAAAAATCGCCTAACATTAATGCTCCTTGATGCAAGTTAGACGAAACGTTTGAACCAATAGCGGTTGAGTTTACACCGCTTGCAGTTGTAATATACCCCATCGCGGTTCCATAATTTCCAGATGCAACCGTTTGATAACCCATAGCAGTTGTATAAATGGCACTTGCACTTGTAAACCCACCCATAGCTGTAGAAGTAAGTCCGTTTGCAATAGTTGAATTACCCATGGCAGTTGCATTAATTCCGCCTGCCACTGTGTTTGCTCCATAAGCTGTAGCACTGTTTTGAGTGGCTTGTGCTCCGTTTCCGTGAGCAGTTGAATAATCTCCACTTGCCAATGTATTGAATCCACTAGCTGCTGCATCAATTCCTGATGCGGTGGTAGAAACCCCCATTGCGGTGGACCCTACACCCGATGCAGTGGTAAGGCTACCCATAGCTGTTGAATTGGTTTGACTTGCAACGGTTGAATTACCAAATGCTGTAGAATTAGCTCCACTTGCCCGTGAGCTGATGCCCATCGCAACAGAGTAATTGCCAATGTTGGCATCGTCCCATTGTGTACCGGTTACGTTACCACATCTAAAGGCTGCCTTTCTCGGATAAAAAAACATACGCGTTCCTGCACCATTAGTAACCAAAGTGTTTCCTGAACCAAACGTTCCTTTTGCAATTACACCTCCATCCACATCAACCGATAGTTTAAATTCAGGTGTTGTGGTTCCAATGCCTACACTTGTTGCATTGTTGTACAAACTGCTGGTGGCTGTCCAAGCCGAACCGTTATAATATAAAGTCTGTCCGGTGGTGCCTCCTGCAAGCACTGTTCCTGCTGCACCTGTTGCACCTGTTGCACCATTTGTTCCGTTTGTTCCGTTAGTTCCTGTTGCACCCGTAGCACCTGTCGCACCGTTACTTCCATTGGTACCGTTCAAACCATTTGTACCTGCTGTACCTGTAGCACCGGTTACTCCATTGGTTCCATTCAGCCCATTGATACCATCGGTTCCTGCAGCACCAGTTGCACCAGTAGCACCAGTTGCTCCATTACTTCCGTTTATTCCGTTTGTTCCATTTGTTCCGTTGGCTCCTGTAGCGCCTGTTACGCCATTAGTTCCGTTTGTACCGTTACTTCCATTGAAACCATTTGTACCCGGTGTTCCGGTAGCACCAGTAGCGCCATTAATACCGTCCAAACCATTATTACCATCAGCACCTGCAGCCCCTGTAGCACCTGTTGCGCCATTAGCACCATTAGTTCCGTTTGTTCCATTAATACCATTAACACCTGCGGTTCCTGTTGCACCAGTATCACCTGTAGCTCCGGTAGGTCCGGTTGCACCGTCAATTCCGTTCGAGCCGTTAGCTCCTCCGCTCCCGGTTGCTCCTGTAGCACCATTTGCACCGTTGGTTCCATTAGTTCCGTTCACTCCGTTTATTCCGTTAGTTCCGTTTACACCATTGGTACCCGGTGTACCGGTAGCACCTGTAGCCCCTGTTGATCCAGTTGTTCCCACACCTGCAGCTCCGGTAGCTCCTGTAGCTCCTGGTGAACCACTGTTTGCAGCATATAAAGCATAAGGCACGCTCATCAACTGCTGTGTTCCCATTAATATATAAAGTGAGCCTCCGGTAGCGTCCATACCAATTTCAACAAAATAAGGACCATTGCCCCAGTTGATGGTACTAAAATTTCCGAAAAGCACATTACCGCCTCCAATAACTAAATTAACCAATCCAATGTTGTTGGATGTAACTCCTGTATGTGTTTCCATATATACTACGGAGCCGGTGGCACTGCCTTGTAATATCTTTATTTTAAATGCAAGAGCCTGATTAGTCAGGGCAATACCGGATGAGGTTCTTGCCACAGCTTGATAGTTAAAACCCTCAGGTGATTGTGCCTGCAATGTTAGTGTTAAAGCAAAACAAAGTAAAAGCAGAAGAGTATTTTTTTTCATAGTTGATGTTTTTTTTGATTAAATATTTGGATGCTAAATTAATTTATTTAATCGAACCAAAACGTTCTTTACTAAAAAAGTTTTCAATACTGCCTTCTTAATAGAATTTCAAATTCGTTAGCTCTCACTGATTAAATTCATACATTTGAAAATTAATTTCACTTATTTAATCTTACACTATGCAATCATTTTATACTTCTTCATTTTATTTCATCAGCAAAAAAAGTTTTTTGATTTTTATTATTTGTTCATTATTTTTTATTTTTCCAATAAATAAAATAAACGCACAAGGCACTTGGACACCACTTGCCAACACTGCCCCTGATACTTGTGGTGGGGTAATGTTGTTGTTGACAGACGGAACAGTGATTGCAAAATCATACCTTGGCGGTGTTGATAGCATTGGTAGTACATGGAACAAACTTACTCCCGATGTTCATGGAAGTTATGTAAACGGCACTTGGAGCTCCATTTCAGCAATGCACGATTCGCGATTGTATTTTGCTTCTCAGGTATTGAAAGATGGCAGAGTATTGGTTGCCGGTGGCGAATATGGCTCTGGAGTTAATCAGGCGGAAGTGTATAATCCCCTGACGGATACTTGGGCTATGACTCCGCCTCCAGGTGCATCGCTTGGCGATGCTGGCTCGCAAATGTTGCCCGATGGAACAGTGCTAACTGCCATTGTTGGTGGTGGAAGTCATAATACTACTATTTACAATCCCTTACAAAACACATGGACTCCCGCTGCCACCTGCCTTGGCAGCCATAACGAAACTTCGTGGCTCAAACTGCCTGACGAAAGTATAGTAATGGTAGATGTGGGTTCAATAAATTCCGAACGATACATTCCTTCACTCAACCAATGGATAATGGATGCTCAGTTGCCCGTGCAGCTTTACGACCCTTTTGGTTCCGAAACTGGTGCTGCATTGTTGTTGCCCGATGGGCGAGGTTTTTTTATTGGAGCCACCAACCATACTGCTATTTACACACCTTCGGGGTCCACTGCAATGGGTTCGTGGGTTGCTGGACCTGATATTCCGAACAATCATGGTGCTGTGGATGCCGCTGCTGCAATGATGGTGAATGGTAAAATACTTTGTGCCGTTGGCAATGCACCCGTTTCTTTTTCGCAAATTTTCGACCCGCCAACATGGTTTTATGAATATGATTATGTTTCCAATTCGTTTACTCAAATTACTGCTCACAATGGTTTGGACACCTTAAGCCAGCCTTGTTATTATACCAATATGCTTCAATTGCCCGATGGCAACGTTTTGTATGGCGATATGGAATCAATTAAATATTATGTGTATTCTCCTTCGGGCGCGCCTCTTGTTGCCGGAAAGCCGGTGATAGACAGCATTTGGAGCGATTCCAATTGCAACTATACCATGGCAGGTATTAATTTTAATGGCATTTCTGCAGGTGCTGCTTATGGTGACGACTGGCAGATGGACACTAACTATCCACTAGTAAGGCTTACCAATGGCACCAATGTGTATTACGCCCGAACCTATAATTGGAACCGCACAGGAGTGCAAACAGGCGCATTGCCCGACACCACTCAGTTTTCGTTGCCTATCAATCTTCCCTCTGCTAATTATTGGTTACAGGTGGTCGTTAATGGCATTGCTTCCGATTCGGTTGCTTTTACTCCCTGCATTGATATTGGTATTCATTCTTCGCCTTTGGCGGATGAAATAGAAGTTTCTGTTTTTCCTAATCCAGCAAAAAATGAAATAAGAATTACGAATTATGAATTAGGAATGAAAGAAGTGAAAATATATAATATTGTTGGAGAAATGGTTTTTGAAACAACAAGTAATAAACAGCAAACAAAAGTAGATATTAGTAGTTTTGCAAAAGGAGTTTATTTTGTGGAGGTGCAAAGTGAGAAAGGTGTTCTAAGAAAGAAGTTTGTGAAGGAATAGGTGGAATTAGGAATTAAGAATGAATAAAATCCTGCTCATCAAACGAGCAGGATTTTTTTTGAACTATAAACTAATGAACCAATAAACCAATGACCAATGCCTAATAAACCAATGACTAATGAACCAAACATTTAAAACCATAAATTTGCCCCCAAAACAAAAAAAGATGAACCCAACAGCAGAAATGATAAACTACCTCTCCGGCTTTATTTCAGAAACCCGAAGAGCAAAATTTGATGAAGTTCTAAAATACCGAACCCGCCACATCACCATCGTTCTCGAAGACCTCTATCAACCCCACAACGCATCCGCAGTTCTCCGTAGTTGCGATATTTTTGGAATACAAGACATCCACATCATCGAAAACAAACACGCTTACACTGTCAACAAAGACATAGCCATGGGCTCCCCCAAATGGCTCAACCTTCATAAATACCGAAACCAAGAAGACAACACCTTAACCTGTGTCACACAGCTAAAACAAAAAGGCTATCGCATCATCGCCACATCGCCCAACGAAAACAGCTGCAGCATTGACGATTTGCCCATTGACCAACCCCTCGCCTTATTTTTTGGAACAGAACTCACCGGCATTTCCGAAACCGTTTTGCAACAAGCCGATGAACTCGTAAAAATTCCCATGTACGGATTCACCGAAAGTTTTAATATTTCTGTTTCAGCTGCGTTGTGTTTACGCTCGCTTACCGAAAAGCTTCATAAGTCCAATGTAATCTGGCATCTGAACGAAGAAGAAAAGCAGGAATTATTATTAAGATGGTTGCGCAAGAGCATCCGAAAAGTAGAAATGATAGAAAAAGATTATTGGGAGAAAAGAAATAGCTAGTTGTTAGTAGTTTGTTTTAAGTTTTGTTAGTATTGAAATTAAGTGTACGTTTGCAGTCCAAATTAACTAATAAAAATAAAAACAAATTATGGGAAAAGGTGATAAAAAAACAAGAAGAGGTAAAATAACAATGGGCTCGCACGGAGTTACTCGCCCACGAAAAAAATCAACCGGAAAAGCTGTAGCTAAACCTGCAAAAGAAAAAGTAGCAAAAGTAGCAGCTCCTAAAAAGGCAGCTAAAAAGGCAGCTAAAAAGGCAGCTAAAAAAGCAGAATAATTTTTTTCGAAAAACAAAAATCCCTCCCGATTGGTTTCAGGAGGGATTTTTTTGTTCAAATAAAAATTCATTTTTTCTCTTCTTCCGTTTTTTTCTTTTTAGGTTTCACCGCATTCAAATACCTCAAAAACAAATCTCCAATAAAATCAAATTCTTCCCTATAAAAAATCCCCACACCTTGGGTATAAGGTCCAGATGTGTATTGGCTGCCCAAGTTGTCATTGGCTTTATTAAAAGCCTTCACTCTCACTTTTCCATCGTCAGTTAGTTTATATTCAATGTTTACATCACCAATAATATTGTTGGTATTTTGGCTATTGCTCACATTTCCATCAATCGTAAGTTTATCGTCAAACAATTGGGTAGAAAGTGCCAGTCCAAGCTCCTCTTTACTAATCGCATCTCCCGGTCGGTAATTAATACCCACATCAAAATCTTTACTTACTTTGCTAAGCATATTGCTCAGTTGGTTCGATAATAGTTCACTGCTGTTTGCACCTGCTGCCGAACCCACAGTTGGTCCGGTACCTGTGTTAGTAAGCTGGTAAGGGGTTACAAAACTATTCAAAATCAACAACGAAAACACTTGTCGGTTTCGTTCTGCATCGGTGTTAATGTAACTCAGCACTGTTTGACGTTTGTCGGCATCTGCAGTGGGCAAACCGATATCAAAATTAATTTCGGGCGATTGCAAATCACCGGTCATCAATAATTTCAAATCAACAGGAAAACGTTTTTTCATATTACTTGTTGAGTCTTCCGGGAAAAAAGGTTTGAGCGAAGCCCGTGCTCTGTATATGGCCGAAAGGTTCATATCCGCTTTCAGAGGTGCACCGCTCCATCTAATTATTCCACCTTTTTCCAATTCAAAACGTTTATTGATAATATTTTGAAGTGTGAATAAATAATCACCGTTATCCACCACAAAATCCCCAAACATTTTAAAATCTCCTTTCGAGCTTATATTCAAACTAATAGCTCCCGTACCACGAGCTTTAATAATATCTCCCACCGTTTGGTCAAATATTAACTGCACTTCGGCATCAGGAGTTACATCTAAATCGAAGTTCAAGGTTAATCCTCCCAATTTTACTTTGTAATCATCTTTTAGTTTAATGGTGCTGTCTTTTCTTACATACGTAATAAAATTATTTTCGCTCACTTCCGAACTTCTCGAAAGTGGAATGTATATTTTGGTTAGCTCTGTTTTAAGAAATAAATTATTTTTAACTACCCTATCGCTTTGCGTTATTTTTTCAGTTTTAACGTTGGCATCTATTCTTATATTATCAATGTAGCCAAATATGTTTATAACTCCAGTAACATAAGCCCTGCCATAATACATATTGTTATCGGCTTCGGTGGTATTGAGGCACATAAATTTGGTTGGTTGAATATCAAAATCGAGCTGAAAGTTTTTGAAATTATCGTGATATAATTTTCCTCTGCAAATGGCTTTATTACCATTTTCGTCATACACAGGCATGTTTTCTACACCAAACGAATTGTTTTTAACCGTGATGATGTGATTAAATTTGTATGACGTATTCAAATAACTTACGGTAATGTTTTTTGCATTTACAGTTACACTACCGTTTAGTTCCGGTTTTTTAAGCGATCCTTTTACATTTATATTTCCTGCAAAAAAACCACCAAAGCGAGAACAATATTTTTTTACAAACGGCTCAAATAACTCCATTCGCAATGCTTCCATGTTTATATCCAAGTCAATGTTGTTATCATTTTTTTTAGGATAATAATATCCTGAAAAAACCAGATTGGGAACTAATCCGAAAGTAAAAGAACCATTTAATTTTAATGCTTCAGCAGCATTATCCCAAAGGGTTTTCACCGTTCCATTTCCTAATTCATTATTATTTATAAATACAGATGTAAATGTGTTGTCGCTGGTAAATATGAGCCCGTGATAAAAATCAGTGATTTTAGATACACCATCAACAGTGCCTTTTAGTGTTAGCCCTTTGTTTTTTGTAAACAAATTAAGATTGGCAAGATTAAAATTGGTGAGTAGTAATTTCAACTCATCTGTTTTGTTTTGCGAAACAATACCTGACAATGCAAACGATTGATTGTTATGTTCAAAAGTTACTGAATTAACAGTAATATGGCTCGAATCTATTTCTACCAAATTATCTTTATTTATAGTCCAAGCAGAATCAGAAATCACAAATTCAGAAGGGAGAATCTTAAATTTCAACACTTTGTTAGGCGCTATGTATAAAAACGAATTTATATTTCCCTTGTATAGATTTTGTGTTTTATTGTCCCAATTAATGGCAAGATTTACCGTGTCGGAATGAGTGTTTGTGGCAATATTGAAATCGGTTAGCCAGCTGCTATCAGATGTATAAAGGCGACTGCAACCCGAATTAAAATCCATCAACCCATTCGTTTTTAAATCCACATACCAGTTTCTTATTTCGTATCCTTTCATCATTAGTATGTCCGAATTGCCTTTCAGTACCAGGTTGTTTTTTGCCGAATTAAAGCTTCCCTTCAATTGTGTTTGGGGGGCTATTTTTATATCAGGAGCAAATAAGCGAGTTACGGCATCTGTTTTTTTGAACAAAAAGCTATAATCAAAATTTTGAGGTGTGATAGTTTTGGCATACATCGTATTTCTGAAATAGGAGGGAAGGTAATTACTCAATAACTTCTCTATAGACAATGGCATATCCAATATTTTAAATGTACCGTTAATTTTTGCATCCAGAAAATCTGAATTCAGTTTTATTGATTTTACTCCATTCTCTTCTTGTGTTACCAAATTAAAAACCGACATTTTATAAATTTCGTTTTCCTTTTGATAAATAGTATTGTCAAAATTAATTTGGCCAATTAAATTGTCAATATTATTTCCTGTAACGTCAACTATTACTTGAGTGGATAAATAATGTTTTTTGGTTGAATTAATAATATTTAATGCTGCCAAATCAGATTTGTTTACTGTAGCCACAAAATCCAAATGAGGTAGTTTGTTAGTAAAATCAACACTTCCAATAAAATCTAAATCAATATTATCATCGGCTACCTTAAATTTTCCTTTAAAAATTTTATTAGCTATAGCTCCTTCCACAGCAATGTTTTGATAGTTGTAATTATTTATCTGAACGCTGTTTATTGTTCCTTTTAAATTAGCAGCCACATCGCCTAATGTAAGTCCGGAGCCATCTACATCCACATCCATGGTTACTGTTCCGAGTTTGTTTACACCAAAAAACTTTCCAAAATCAAAAGAAGTGGATTTTAATTTTCCTTTATAAAATTCTTTTTTCTTTGCCACATCATGCCGAACGGCAAGGTCGGATGACAAGTTTCCGAGAGCCGAGGTAAAATTTCCATAAGCGTAAAAGTCGTTATAAAGTCCTGTAAATGTTCCTTTAAATTTCATGTTGCCCAACTTTGCCAATTCAATTGGAACATTTAAAGTTCCATGTTCAGCGAAAGGGGGTATAGGAATGGTTTTGAGGTCACCATAATTGGTACTCAAATTTTTTACGTTTAAATAAATCAGCGTTTCATCAATGTGGGGCAAGCCTGTTAACACCACATCTCCACTAAATCGAGTAAAGCCACCAAGAAAAATGTCCATGTCTTTTCCTCGCAAATCGCTAACCGTGCCACTTACTTTTCCTGATACAATAAGATTTTTATAAATGCCTTTTAATGCAGGTGCAAAATAAGCCACATCGCTCATTGCTAATTGCGAATGATCGAAATTGGATTGCATATATACTTTGTTTACATAATCTTTAAAATCTCTGTAATGCTCATATTTAAAGGTTAAATCGGTAGTAATGTTACTTTCTGGTGTTTTTATTTTTAGTTCATCCAACTTAATTCCCACAGGACTTATTTTTACATAACTACTCATGTTTTGAAGTATGAAGCCGGATTTTTCAATTGCCGATAAATAATCAATAGTAGAGTGGATGGTATCTTTTTCGAAACGAATATCACTTAATTGAGCATTGATGTTTTTTGTTCCAACATCAAAATAATTTACACCCGAAGTAATTAAGGTGTCGTGCTCGCTACGGTAAACAAAAGCCGAATTTATAAATGTTATTCCTCCAAACTGAATATCCCATGGGGCGGAATGGGTTTGGGTGGTGTCGGTTGCTTTAAATGCATCTATAATAAATTGAAAATTAAAATCGTCATCAGCTTTGTATTTTATTATTTTGGAATTGCTGTTTAATAAAATTACATCCGAAATATGAAGTTTGTGTTCCTTAAAATTTATTTGATTAAACCCTATTTTAAGTTTTTTAGCATATAATAAGGTATCCATGTGCAGGTCTTCTATATATACTTCCTGCAATACTATCTTTTTAAAAAACTCAATATCCACACTCCCAATTTCAACTCTTGTGTTTAATTTGGAAGAAAGAAAAATAGCAGCTTCGTGCCCTAGGTAGGTCTGAACAGCCTTTATTTGAATAAGAATGAAGGCTAACAACAATATAAAAATGATTGTTGAAAAAATTCGAAATAATATTTTACCGAGTTTTTTAATAACTTTGTTGTCTTATAACCTTTTAAAATCGGGCGAAGTTACTAAATATGAGCAAATCCATCATCATTCTTGGAATCGAATCATCGTGTGATGATACCGCTGCTGCTGTTATCAAAGATGGCAAATTACTTGCCAATGTGGTGGCTAATCAGGAAATACATCGGCAATACGGAGGAGTGGTGCCTGAACTTGCATCGCGTGCGCATCAACAAAACATTATTCCTGTGGTGGATAGTGCAATTAGAAAATCAGGAATACTGAAAGAAAATATTTCGGCTGTTGCCTTTACAAGAGGTCCGGGCTTAATGGGTTCTTTGCTAGTGGGTACTTCGTTTGCCAAGGCATTTGCAATGGGTTTAAATGTGCCGTTGATAGAAGTAAACCACATGCAGGCACATATACTGGCGCATTTTATTGGAGAAGAATCAGGAATCAAGAATCAAGAATCAAGAATCAATAGCCAACAACCAACAACCAACAACAAACAACCAAGTTTCCCTTTTCTTTGTTTAACTGTTTCAGGAGGACATACACAGATAGTGCTGGTAAAAGATTATTTTGACATGACGGTGTTGGGCGAAACCATTGACGATGCCGCTGGCGAAGCGTTTGATAAGGCTGCTAAAATAATGCTGCTGCCTTATCCAGGTGGTCCGCTCATTGATAAATATGCAGCTACAGGCAATCCTTTAAAATTCAAATTTACCAAACCTCAGATACCTGAATTAAATTTTAGTTTTAGTGGATTAAAAACAGGTTTTATGAATTTCATTAACAACGAAACAGCTAAAAATCCTAATTTTGTATCCGAAAATTTGCATGATATTTGTGCTTCCATTCAACATACCATTATTGAAATACTAATGAGTAAATTAAAAAAAGCAGCATTTCAAACCAACATTAATCATATTGCCATAGCTGGTGGGGTGTCTGCCAACAGCGGATTGCGGAATGCCTTGAAACAAACAGAAACAGAACTTGGGTGGAAAACATTTATTCCTGATTTTCAGTTTTGCACCGATAATGCAGCCATGATAGCCATTACCGGATATTTTAAATTTATGAAAAACGATTTTGTTTCACAAAGCACCGCTCCATTGGCACGATATTCTTTATAAAAAATGCTACATCGCCCCATAACGTTTTTAGTTTTAGTTTTTCTATTTGCTTTTGTTGCTCAGGCAAGTGCTTTTGCCCCTTACGATACCATTCGATTAAAGGAGAAAAAAATTCAACAACTCAAAAGCAAAATTTTTGATGCACCTATTGTAATTAAAACCAGTCCTACCGCATTTTTGTGGGGTGGCATTTTTCCATACACAGCCGAATACCGTGTGTTGGTGGAGGTTACCACAGGCAGAACTCAGACTGAACAAATAGGAATATCGGTACTTGGCAAAAGTTTGTTGTATAAAATGATAGAGCAGGCAAACAATATTTCGTCCATTGGTAAAGCTAAAGTAAGCGGTTGGAAAATACAATATGCGCATAAATTTTACCTCATTGGCCGAAGGAAACATGCCCCTACCGGCTTTTTTTTTGGTCCGCTTATACAGTACACCAATGCCCGTGTTGCTGATGGATTGGCTCGGTACTACTCTCAAACTTATTACGATTTTCATAATTTTAATGCCAATGTGATGATTGGAGTTCAAGGGGCATATAAAAGGCGAGTTACTTTTGAAGTATATGGTGGGCTGGGATACAAACAAAATACACTTTACTATCATGCCACCACTTTTAGGTATGGACCTATAAATACCAGCGATTTTTGGGAGGGATACTCCACCCATCTCAATGGGGTGTTTGGTATCAACTTGGGGTATGCGTTTTAAACCGTAATTTCGCGCCCTCTATGGAATTTGACATCATATCCGATTTTGAGCCTACGGGCGACCAACCAACTGCTATCAAACAACTGGTGCAAGGAGTAAAAAGCAATTTGCCTGCTCAAACATTGCTGGGTGTTACCGGCTCGGGCAAAACATTTACCATTGCCAACGTTATCAAAGAAACAGGAAGACCAACACTTATATTATCGCACAACAAAACTCTTGCCGCCCAATTGTATGGGGAATTCAAACAGTTTTTTCCTAAAAATGCAGTGGAATATTTTGTTTCGTATTACGATTATTATCAACCTGAAGCCTTTTTGCCAAGCACTAACACGTATATCGAAAAAGATTTAGCAATTAATGATGAGATTGAGAAGTTGAGATTGAGCACTACTTCTGCTTTGCTGTCGGGTAGGAGGGATGTGATTGTGGTTTCGTCAGTATCTTGTATTTATGGTATAGGTAACCCCATGGAGTTTCGCGAAAATGTAAAAACAATAAACAAAGGCGATATTATTTCGAGAAATAAATTTTTACATCAATTGGTTGAAGGACTTTATTCGCGCACCACTGCCGATTTTTTAAGAGGTAATTTCAGAGTGAAAGGTGATACCGTGGATATTAATTTAGCCTATGCCGATTACTCGTTGCGCGTTTCTTTTTTTGGTGATGAAATAGAAGAGATTGAATATTTTGATACCATTAGTGGCAAAAGTTTTGAAAAGCTAGAGTCTGTAGTTATTTATCCTGCCAACATTTTTGTTACCAGTCCCGAAACCATGCAGGGTGCTATCTGGCAAATACAGGAAGACATGGTGAAACAGGTAGATTACTTTAAAGAAACCGGAAAACACCTGGAAGCAAAACGCCTGGAAGACCGTGTGACGTATGATTTAGAGATGATGCGAGAGTTGGGTTATTGTTCGGGCATCGAAAATTATTCCCGCTATTTCGACCATCGCGAAGCGGGTACTCGACCTTTTTGTTTGCTCGATTATTTTCCTTCTGATTTTTTGATGGTGATTGACGAAAGCCATGTTACTTTGCCCCAAATACGCGCTATGTATGGAGGCGACCGAGCGCGAAAAGTAAATTTGGTGGAGTATGGTTTCCGCTTGCCTTCGGCTATGGACAACCGCCCGCTCAAGTTTGATGAGTTTGAAGGTATGATAAATCAAACCATTTATGTAAGTGCTACTCCGGCTGAATACGAATTGCAAAAGTCGGAAGGAATAGTGGCCGAGCAAGTGATACGACCAACAGGATTGTTAGACCCTATTATTGAAGTTCGTCCAAGTATCAACCAAATTGATGATTTGCTGGAAGAAATAGATAAAGTGTCGAAGCGAGACGAACGAGTATTGGTAACCACTTTGACCAAGAGAATGAGCGAAGAGTTGCAAAAGTATATGCTCAACATTGGTATCCGTTGTCGTTATATTCACTCCGAAGTAGAAACATTGGAACGGGTAGAAATTCTTCGCGATTTGCGTTTAGGCAAGTTTGATGTATTAATAGGTATAAATTTGTTGAGAGAAGGTTTGGATTTGCCCGAAGTATCGTTGGTAGCCATACTGGATGCCGACAAAGAAGGCTTTCTGCGCTCCGATAGGGCATTGACCCAAACAGCAGGACGGGCAGCACGAAACATAAACGGTAAAGTAATTATGTATGCCGATAAAATTACCGCCTCCATGCAGCGCACCATTGACGAAACCGAACGAAGACGCAAAAAACAAATTGCCTATAACTTTGATAATGGATTAGTGCCAACAGCATTAGTGAAATCGAAAGCCTCCATTATGGGGCAAACCACCGTTATTGTGGATGCCAAAGGCAACATGACCAGACCTTATGTGGAGAACGAAGACATAAATTATGCTGCTGACCCTGTGGTGCAATTTATGAGTAAAGAGGAATTGCAAAAAGCCATTACCCGCACCCGCAAAGCAATGGATGCTGCTGCCAAAGCATTCGATTTTGTGGAAGCTGCAAGATTAAGAGATGAAATGTTTGCTCTCGAAAAATTGTTTACCAGTAAATAGTACTACGGTTACCAATAAACGAATTAAAACCAATTTACTAAAACATGGTTACCAATAAACATATCAAAACGAATTTACTAAAATGGATTTCGTTTCGTAAATTAGTACACATTCGTTTATTGGTAACCCATTCATCCTGTATTATTCGTTATTCATCTCATTCCTATTGTTACTCATTTTCTAATCATCTAATTCCCAAATTAATTTTATACTTTCGTGCGTTCGCTAATTTTTTTTATTTACTAACTAATAAAACATTATTTACTATGAAAAAACTTTTACTATTTGTTTTTATTTTCTCTTGCATGGCAGTAACTTATACTGCAAATGCACAGCTCAGTCAAGGAGGCACACCTTACAGTTTTTCTCACACCGAATCAAAATCGGCTTTAAACATGGTAACCATGCCGGCTTTCGATTTGGAGGCACTAAAAGCACAAGATGCCATAAACGACCAAAGCAAAGGTCCTTTTCGTTTTGGGTACAATCATTTTGTGAATTTGAACATGAACAATTCGGGCACATGGACAACCCTTGCCAATGGCGATAGATTGTACCGCTTAAGCATTAAGTGTCCCAATGCGCAATCTGTCAATATTGCATTTGACGATTTTTATATGCCAGCTGGTGCTACCTTGTTTATTTACAATGGTTCGGAAGACTATGTAATTGGTGCATTCACAAGTGTAAACAACCAAGATGACAAAGCATTTGCAACTGATTTAATTCCGGGAGAGCAAATAGTGTTGGAATATTTTGAACCTGCTGCAGTGGCAAATCAAGGAAGAATGAATATTTTTCGTGTAACGCATGGCTACAGAGGAATTTTAGATTACGAAAAAAACTTTGGAGGCTCTGGCTCGTGTCAGGTAAATGTTAATTGTCCGGTAGGTGCAAATTGGCAAAGCGACAAACATTCTGTAGTTTGTCTTGTATCTGGAGGAAACGAATTTTGTACAGGTGCTTTGGTAAACGATGTACCTCAGGATGGCAAACCTTATATTTTAACTGCTAATCACTGTGGCTCGTCAGGATTTAATACATGGGTGTTCCGTTTCAACTGGGAAGCATCAGGGTGCACCAATCCTGGCTCTTCACCATCCACTGCTCAATCGTTAACAGGCGGCATTCAACGCGCTGCAAGTGCAAATTCCGATTTTAGTTTGGTGGAAATTACGGGTGGTTTATCAGGTGGCACTATTCCTGCTTCTTATGGTACTTACTTTTCAGGTTGGTCAAATGTAAATACTCCTGCTACTTCTGCCACTTGTATTCATCATCCGAGCGGAGATATTAAAAAAATATCGTTTACCAATGGTGCCTGTGTTTCTGACACATGGACGGGTACACCTGCCAACAGCCACTGGAAAGCAATTTGGACTACTGCTTGTACCGAGCCTGGTTCGTCAGGTTCTCCTTTGTACGACCAAAACCACCGCATTGTAGGACAGCTTCATGGTGGGCCTTCGGCATGTGGTCAATCGGCTGCTAATATGAACGATGTATATGGTAAATTTTCGATGTCGTGGTTAGGTGGTGGAACCAACGCAACTCAACTAAAACATTGGTTAGACCCTAATGGTACCAATACTACCGGAACTTTGGACGGTTGGAACCCAAGTGCTACTGTAGGTATTAATCAAATAATTGATAATGCAACTGCATTTACTATTTATCCAAATCCTTCAACAGGTGAATTTCAAATTTCAAATTTCAAATTACAGACTACAGATTTGAAAGTGGTAAATATTTTAGGTGAAACTGTTTTTCAATCAACAATCAGTGCTTCGACAAGCTCAGCAACCTCACAATCAACAATCAACATTTCGGGTTTAGCAAACGGAATGTATTTTGTGAGATTGACAGATGCGGATAATAAGGTGGTTTATTCGCAACGTGTGATAAAACAATAATAGAGCGATAATATAAATCTTCTTCTAATCAAAAAAATCCCGCTTCGCGATAAACGAAGCGGGATTTTTTTTGGGTACGAATTTGAAATCTGTAATTTTAAATTTATTTCACTTCAAACCCTGCTCGTTCAATAATCAACTTTGCATTGTTGTTATCCAATTTGGCTGCTGTGGTTACCACGTTTGCCAGCTGTTGTAAAGTGGTTACCACCCGCCATCTTTTTGATTTAACAAACAAAAAATCGGGATGATGAACATCAATATTGCCCATTGCCAGTGCAATTTGGTAATCACTAATAGCGGCATCAAGCACCAATAACAAATTAATTGCTTCGGGATAATTGCAATTAACACGCATCATGTAATTTACATTTTTAGCAAACACTATCAAATTGTTTTTGGCCATCAATTCGAAGTGGCTGCCAACGGATAACGATTTTTTTTGCAAGTTTTTAGTAGTAACTACTGGTGCTTCCGGCTTTACTTGTTTAAAGAGGATAGCATAAAAAAATTCTTTTGTTTTTAAAAACATGTTTTCGAATGAGAAAAGATGTGTTAGTTTTATGGTTAGTTCTTTCATTAGTTGTTAGTTGTTAGTTGTTAGTTGTAAGACCTCACCCCCGACCCCTCCCCTTGAAAAAAGGGGAGGGGAGCCATTACCTGACAAGCAGGGGTGAATTTGAAATTTGAAATCTGGAATTTTTAAATCGGATACACCGAAACCCATTCGCTCCAAGGGCTTAAACCTGTTTTTTCGCTGAACGAACGTTTGCGAAACGATGTTTCGATACCGGTAAGCATTCCAGTTACCCTTGTTTTTGCCATGGTGGTATAAGGCAAATCTTCCCAAGTGGTACCTCTATCAATGGTGAACTGCCATTCGTAAGTAGCTTTTTGATACTTGCCAAACCATTTTACTGCCTTGGCATACAACATCACTACCCCTACTCCAGGACCAACATTTGCTTTCAAATCTTGTTTGTCCTGTGTAATAGGCAGGTTGACAAGCATCGTGCTTCCAGTAATAATTTCAACACTATTCAATTGCTGGTCGAATGCCAAATCGTTAATGTAATTCAACGCTTTTTTGAGGTACTTCATTACCGCCCGCTTTGCAGCATTTTTGGCTCCCGGAGTACCCAAAATACCTGCATCCATATTCGCCATTTCGTTTTCAAAATTGGTGATAGCGGTTAATAATGCTGCCAAATTAGCAAACGGCACGGTGTAATATCCGCCAGCATCTGCCAACAATGCAGCATGTATAGCTTTTGATTTGCGCACAAAATCACCATCTCTTTCGTCAATTGTAAACCCAAGTTTTCCTTTGGTAACAGGCAACGACACTGATGCCAATAAAATAAAGCCCGATAAGGTATATGGGTTGAACATTTGCACCATCAGATTTTTTTGAAGGTTTCTGATTTCCTTTTTGCTCATAGGTTTGCCTATGTAAGTATATATTTTTTTCATGTTTATTATTTTTTTTTATTGTTTTTTTAATACGGTTACTAATAAACGAATGTGTACTAATTTACGAAACGAAATCCATTTTAGTAAATTCGTTTTGATATGTT
>CANIQT010000022.1 GCA_947469885.1 Bacteroidota bacterium | reverse complement strand
GCAGATCCTTCAGCTTCTGACAACTGTGGTACAGCAACTGTAGTTTGTACTCCTGCTTCAGGAAGTACTTTCGCATCAGGAACTACAACAGTTAACTGTGTAGCAACTGATGCAGCTGGTAATACTTCTTCCAGTTCATTTATGGTAACCGTTAATGACACAGAAGCACCTGCTTCTGTTACTTTATCTGATGTAACAGGCGAGTGTTCTGCTACTGCATCTGCTCCAACTACAACAGATAATTGTGCTGGAACTATTACAGGTTCAACAACTGATAATACAACATACTCTACACAAGGTACACACACTATCACTTGGACTTTTGACGATGGAAATGGTAACACATCAATAGCTATGCAAAATGTAGTTATTACTGATGTTACTGCTCCAACTATCACAGTGCCTGCTGATATAACAATGTGTAGCTCTAGTGCTGTTAATACTGTTGCATTAGGAACACCAACAGTAGGTGATAACTGTGGAACTCCTTCTTACTCTAACGATGCTCCGTCAACTTTCGGTTACGGTCTTACTATCGTTACTTGGACAGTTGATGATGGAAACGGAAATACAGCTACTATGGCTCAAAACGTAACTATCAACCAAACACCAGTTGGTTCTGCATCTGATGTAGTAATTTGTAACGGTGCTCCGGCAAACGTTATACTTAACTCAACAGTTGGTGGTTCTTCATTTAGCTGGACAACAACACCAACAAGTCAGGTAATCGGAAATCAAGATTGCTCTAACTGCGGTTCTACCATTCCTGATGTGTTAACTAACACAGGATTTGTTCACGGAGTAGTATCTTACACGGTTACACCTTCAGCAGGAAGCTGTACAGGTTCAACTTTTACTGTTAATGTAACAGTAGGAGCAGCACCTGCAACACCTGTAATTACTGGTCCTCAAACATTATGTGGATTGTTAACAGCAACATATACTGTTGTTCCTGTACCAGAAGCTACTAACTATACTTGGACCTTCCCTACAGGAGTAACCGGAATGGTTTATGTTTCAGGACAAGGAACTACTACTTTGGTTGTTTCTATAACAGCAGGTACAGTTATCGGAGATGTAACTTGTACTGCATCTAACAACTGTGGAAACAGCGGAATGGCATCATTGGCAGTAACCAAAAAACCAGCAATACCGGGAGCTATTTCAGGTCCTACATCGGTTTGTGGTTTACCAACAGCTAATTATTCAATAGCTGTTATTCCAAATGCAACTTCTTATATATGGACTGTTCCATCAGGAGTTACCATTTCTGGACAAGGAACTAACGCTATTACTGCAACTTTTGCAACTTCATTTATTTCAGGTAATATCAATGTATCTGGAGTGAATGCTTGCGGAAATGCTGCTGGAACTGCAATCTTTGTTACTGGTCACGTACCGGGAACACCAGGAACTCTTTCAGGACCTTCTAATGTTTGCGGTGTTACTTCAGGTACTTATTCAATACCACCTGTAGCTGGTGCAACTGGTTACTTATGGACTATCACTGGAGCAGGAACCATCAATGGTTCTAACACTGGTACTTCTGTAAGTGTTACTTTGAACGGATTAACTGGAGGAAGTATTTCTTGTGCTGCAACTAACGTTTGCGGAACAGGTACTGCAAGAACTCTTGCATTATCAATTGCTGCGGTTCAACCTGCTGCAATTACAGGACCTGCAAACACTTGTGGTTTAACAACTGCTGCTTATTCAGTGCCTAATACTGTAGGATATACTTACAACTGGGTGTTACCAGCAGGTATGTCTTGGCCAGGTGGAGTTGCTCAAACAACAAGCGCAATAACTGTTAACATTGCTGCTTCTGTAGGTATAACAACTGCTAATGGAATCTTGAAAGTATCTTCAAGCAACTCTTGTGGTTCTACAAGTGCTCAAAGAACTAAGTCTGTAACAAGATGTTTAGATCCTATGGCAATGAACAATGGTTCAGAATCTAACAGTACCATCTTCTCTAACATTTATCCTAACCCAGCTTCATCTGAATTTACAATTGATGTAACTTCTGAAGTTGATCAAGTGGTAACTGTTGAGGTGTATGATGTGTTAGGTAACTTAGTAATAAGTGAAAAACACCAGATTGTTAATGGAACAAACACAATGAAAACAAACATCGGACAATTCGAAAACGGAATGTATTTCGTTAGATTGTTAGGCGTTGATTCAAGTGTGATCCACTCTCAAACAATGGTTAAACAGTAATTATTATAATCCTTCAAGGTTTTTAAAGACCTTGAAGGTTTTGTAAAACTTTAAAAATCAAATCCCGTTCTGTTAATTCAGAACGGGATTTTTTTTGTTTTATCATTGTTCATTTTTCCTGTATTCAGAACTAATAAATATGTAAGAAACAAATATTATTAGGTAATACTTGCCTACTCAAACCTCCCCACCTTTGTGCCGTGATAATTAAGTCACAAATTAAATTAAATAAAATGGATAAAAATTCAAAAGGACAAAGTAGTCAGCAATCTGACAGCAAGTCGAAACAAAAGTCGTCAACGGATGGTAACAGTAAAGAAACCAATCCGAACAATCCAACTGCTAAAAGCAGTATTGAAAAAAGTTCTCACAATGACGCATAACGTTTGAAAGATTTATGAAGTAAAAAAAAGGGGGGATTAAAAGCTCGTCTCTTTCGCCCCGCGACAAACGTTATTAAATGCTTGAAACTTCATACTGGCAGGTCGCCCCCCCTTTTTTTTATTTCATAAATCTTATGTTAGCAGAAGTTTTGTCTTTTTTCTGCTGTTAATAAGGTTCTTCATTGGTGTTGTCTGTTGCTAATTGTTTACTGTACTTTTTTTCTTGTAGCCAAAAGGTGTTGTCAAAATGGTCTATAATTTTGTAATCTGAATATCCTTCCGGCATCTCTATATTTATAATTTTTCGTTTCTTTAAGTCAAACAATTTCTGTTTAGATTTCCATTTATAATTTTTATATTGTGTAGTTAAAATTGCGTACTTATGAGAGTGACTGAATTTACATTCAACATCCTCTATTTTGCTTTTGCTAACATTTCCAACCTGAAGTTTAATAGAATATAAAGTTTCTACTAATCTCCCTTTTGAATCTAATTTGATAATTTCACACGATTCTTTATTAGATAAATGTCTTCCTCTTGTACAAGCAATTAAATACCCTTCAACTCTTATAATAGATTCTATAATCGGTGTTAAATCGCTGAAAAGTTCTTCTTCTAACCAATCAGAAAATTGTTGAGGAAAATCTTCTGCTAATAATTGAACCCTTTCTCCCCACTTTGCAGTATAATTTTCATTATTAATTGTTAACAATGAAATATAATTACCATAAGTGTGTTCATATTTAAACAAAAACGGAATAACATTGTCATCGGAAAAACCAGTATGTTTAATCTCACAAACATTTTTTTCTTGATTTATTTTTAGTTCGCTATAATCTATTGAAATTCTTCTTGGAACTTTCTCAATATTTTCATAAAGATAAACAACATTGCAATCCGTTAATACACCTATGTCTGTATTTGTTTTGAATATAGATGTCCTATGCCATATTATTCTATCTTCAAGTGGAATGTTTATAAAATCAATTTTAATGTTTTTTATTTCTTTTGATTTAATTAAATAGAATGGACTGGATTTTTCCTCTGATTCCCAACTTTCATCGGAAAAATCAAAATAAAATGCAATAGCTGAATCATTTGATGTTGGAATAAAATCAAGTAAGATAGTACTATCAGGTAAGCTATTCGGGATTATTTTAAAGGACTTTAATTTCATTTTTAAGAATTACCACGTTATGCTATAAAGTTCGTTCGTGCGCGTTCGTAAAATTTCTGCTAACATATTAATATGCGAAACAAATTTACCAAAACTTTCGTAAGTCCGTACTTTTAATAGGAACTTACGAAAGTTTTGGGTTTCGTAAGTTTTTTTGCTTTTTGAAAAATACTACCGTATTCCTAATTCCTAATTCTTAATTCTTAATTCTTAATTCATTTCACGGCTTCGCCTTGGTAAGTAACAATGATGTTCCTGCCCGTCTCTTTCTTCCACCTTTGGTTGCCAACTCCCGTTTATCATTCGTTTTCTATATTTTTTCAATCCAACTTATTTCCCTCCTCAAAATATACTATTTTATTTATCTCCAAATTTACAAATACTTTCCTAAATCATTAATATATCGAATTTAAAAAAGTACTTAATTAATCTATCATTGTTTGATTTGAACATTGACTAGTTTGATTTGAACAATGATATGTTTTTTTCAAAAAGCACTATTGTCTTTTCCGAAAAAATTAACAATAAGGTGTTAATAAATTGGAGAAAAAGATAATGATACCAGCCTTTGTAAGTGGTATTTTTGAGAAACCAAAACGTAAAATAATTTGAAAACTTACCACATTCGAATTAAATTGCCTAACGGCAAAATGGGTATTTGGTACAATTTAGGGGTTCAGCATTATGAAGAAGTAGCAGATGCCATAAAGCGATTGATGAAACGAAAAAAAAGTGTGAAACGGCAATTGGTGGTATTAAACTGTGGACATGAGATTGAACAATTTATACCACTAAAAGTAATATCTAAAAAAAACCTTAATCGAAAAGCTAACCCAATGGGCTTCTCAAAAGGGAATGAGCCATGAGGTAGCAACAGCTGTAGCCAACTATTCGGTAAGTAAATTCAGAAAAGGAGCATCGGGCAATTCTAAAAAAAGTACAAGCACCACCAATCATCAAATAGATACCGGTTTTAGTATTTTGGGCATAAATTCGTTGAAAAAATTGCTTTATTTAATAAATAGAGACCTCGATATAATACTCTAAGGAGTACGCGTTTTTCCCAACAAATCTTCCAAAAGCCTTGTAAATGCTCAATTGTTGATTTCAAATTGGGCATTGGTATGGGCAACCTTAAAGTTAAAGAAATCCATTTCCATGTAAAAATTATTTCGTGAATTTGCACTCCGATATTTTATGAGTGTCGGACAGATAAATAATTTTTATAAATAATTTTTAAAAACAAAAAACAAAAAAATGAAAAAACAAACCATTACCGTTCAGCAATTCTTTTATAAAGAACTTGCCGAAAAAAACAAAATGAAAGAGATGAAAAAACTTCATCCGCAAAAAACAATGTTTCAGATTCTTGCTTTTATGAAAGAAAAAGACAAAGCTGCTGAAGCAAAAGAAACGCCAAAAGTAAAAAAGTTGACGTTTAAACAAAGAGCAAAAATTAAAGCAAGCACCGAAGCAAAATATGCGGAGTTGCTTGCTTTGCCCGCTCCTCCGGTTAGCAGTATTCTCCCCGCTCCCAAATTAAGGTCGATGAATTTTGTGCAAATTTGTAGTTATGTGGCTGATAAATATCCGCGCATATCTGTCGTTACTGCCTACGCAGATGCAAACCCTGCGGTGGCTGATGTGGAGGCTATTTCGGATGCACTATTGCCTTATGCCAACATGGACAGAGGTGATATTACCAGTGCCGAAAAACTCGAAAGAGATACCTTGTACAGTCAGTTGATTGAGAATTTTAACAACATGATTAATTCGTGTGCCAACTTGTCGAACGGCAATGCACTTATGTTTGCACTTACCGGAGTAGCTACCCGCAGACCTGCAACCCGCAACCATCAGCAATTGCCACCTACAGTGTTTCGCTTAAACTTGAAAAAAGGGGGAAGCAAAGTGGGCGTGAGTTGCAAAAAAGTGAGGTATGCAAAAAGTTACACGGTGTATTATGGTCCTGGTGCCACTTACGATGCTGCAACTTGGAAATCGAAAGTAGGAACTACCCGAATTTTAATTTCGAGTTTGCCTGCCGGAGAGTTGTATGGTTTTGTAATGGTGGCTAACACTGGCACCACCGAAGGTCAGTGGGCAAACATTCAAACCACTTTTGTGCCTTTTAATTAAGTTAGTTGGTTCATTGGTCATTGGTTCATTGGTAGCGTACCAATGACCAATGCCTGATGACCAATGCCTATTGACTAATGCCTAATGCCTAATGACCAATGACTAAAACCCAAAACTTGTAAACAGCAACAAACAATTTAATAATTTGAAAAATGAAAAACCTAACAAAAATAATTTCTATCAAAAAATTGTTAAATAATATAATCTTTTATTTAATGCCCCAGGCAAAGGTTGCAGAGCCAATGAAGGCCAAAAAATTGAAACAAAATGCAAGAGTAAAAATTAATTATAAGCAACTGCCCGACAAAAAACTCATTGCTTTTGCTGCACACATTATAGATTGTATGTCGCAAAATCCGTTGTACCAAACCGAGCAATTATCGGTGATACGTTTGCACAGCAAAATGAGAGCAATGATGATGGGAGTGCACGAAAAAGAAACCGGATTAGATGTAAGAGGAGTAAAAGAAAAACGACATCTATTGCTGCTTCAGCTCAAAAGCCTTGCCCAAGAAGTGATGCAAAAAGCCGAACTATCGGGCAACTCCAATATGGTTATTAAAAATTCAGGGTTTGGAAAATAATTGCAGATTTCAAATTTCAGATTTCAGATTTGGAATTTGAAATTTAAAATCTGAAATTTTTAAGTCGTTCGGGAACACATTCTGGTTGTCTGTCGTATGTTTTGCTTTCTGTTTAATTTATTATTTACTTTTGTGTCATAAATCAATAAATAAAAGAAAATGAAAAAAACAATCATCCTGTTAGCCGTTGCAGTTCTAGGAATTGCAGGTTTGCCATCGTGCAAAAAAGAAAAACAACCACAGCCGCCTATTACTACTAACCTCGACATTACGCTGAAACAAAACGAAGCATATACCTTTACACTGCCTGCCAACACCACGCCATTGCCTTATAAAATTACTGTTCAGGCAGCGCATTTCAGCATCAGCGCTGTTGGTAAAGATGCAAACGGTAACGAAATATTTCAGTACACCCCTGAATTAAATTACAGAGGAACTGATAAAATTACAGTTAACAATTTGAAAGAGGAGGGACACGCATGCGGAAATGGTGGTCATCATCCACATCCTCATGCCGGGCCATTTGGTGGTCATCATGGAAACGATCATGATGAAGATGATGTTCAACCAAATATTGTAAACATTAATTTTAATATTGGTACTTCGGTTAACAATACCGAAAGAAGCACGGTTAGCATTACTCCGAGTTTTTAAGTTCATAGTTTAGTTTGGTAAAGTGAATGAAGCCGCTGTTAGTAATAACAGCGGTTTTTTTTTTGCCTTTGTTGGTGTTATCACCAACAAACAATTGGAAGCATAATTCGGAATAGTAAATTTCGTACGTTTGCAGTTATAAAAATATATTCGAAAATGAAAAAACGAATGATCACCACGCTTCTACTTTTTGCTATTGGATTTACTTTTGCTCAATCCGATTCGGCAGTAGTACTGCCCGAGAGCGGACACATACAACTAATTTACAATATCCGAACAAAAACTAAAAACATGTCGTATAATTATTCCAATAAATGGGATGTGGACGGAGATAAAAAAAACGACTCACTTTATTTTATTGGCAACGGAGGTGCACATGCTTATTTTTATTTGCGAATACAACTAAGTTCCACCGCACAATTGCTCGATTATCCTTTTCTTCAGCTCGATATGCCGTATTTGAATAAAGTGGAATTGCTTGATAAATATGGAAAAAATCCAGGTCTTCAATGGGTGATGCACGATTTTGATAACGATGGAATTTTAGATATGTATTTTAATTTTGATAACCCGATGGGTAAAATTCCGAGTGATTGGAAACAACAAGGAGTGACATCTAAAGAGGTAGTGATGAGCTTTGCAAATGGCAAATTTAAAGTTAAGAATTATAGTTCTGCAAAACCGAAATAAATTATCTTTACCAAAAATAAGCAATGAAAAAAATAGTAATACCTATACTTGGTTTGCTTTTGTTTGCAGGCTGTACTGACAAAGAACTATACGAGCCCAAACCAATAGTGTATGCCGACCATTGCAGCGATGGGATATTAAACCTTAATGAACTGGATACCGATTGCGGTGGCGAATGTGCACCCTGTGGAACCATTGCTGCATCGTGCTCGCCCGATACCAATGCAGTAATGTTTGCCGGAAGTACCAGCTTTATAGGTTTTTCGAACAGGGTGGATACGTTTCAAATACATAATGGCGGAGTTGTTAATGTGGATAACAATTACGTGATGTATGGTAGCAACACTTCGCCTACTACTTACATTGGTTGCAATATAATTGTGGGTGGCACCCGTCCTACTGTTACAAGAGCATTTAATCTCACCAATCAACAAGGCAGCAACACTTACAATGATTGGGAAGCTCGCATCGAATTTGATTTTCCTTCGGGAACTATATTTAGTACTTCAGGTAAATTATATGTTACACCCATAGCAGGTAATAAACTGGAATTTACTTTTTGTGGAGTATCCTTTTCGTGGATAAACTGGGGAAACTACACCACTTATGTGATGTATAATAATGTTTCAGGAAAATTACGTTGTCATAATTAAAATTATGAATATAAAAAAAGTACTGTTTTTTTTAGTAACAATTATTTTTGTCAACAGTCAATTGCTGGCCATAGATAGCGATTTGATAATACGCAAAAAGGAACATCACACTTTTTTAGAAGAAAATAAATTACAAAAAGCAACACTCGATTTGTTGCCCATCCATTTCAAAGACCATCTGCCTGTGTGGTTTTTAGTTAGCGGAGCTGACATTGCAATGATGAAACTTCATTTGCAAGACCAGATACAAACCCCTCGAATGTCGCAACCGGGGCTCAACGAAGAAGGAGTGAGCGGAGGGTTGAGTATTGGAGGAGGAATAAATACACCACTAATTGGTTTCGGAGAAGATGCATCGTTAAGACTTTCTGCGCACAGTGCTGTTTCGTTTTCTGACGAATACACCACTTTTAAATTACCTGTATATATTAATTTTCATTTGGGCAAAGGCTCCAACACCTACACCGAAGCCGAATATACCCTAACCGCAGGTGCAGGCTATGCACTCAACTATTTTTATTATTTCGACCAGTTTAATTATGCTTTTGCTCAACTCACTCCGGCAGTGATGGCAGAAGCGGGGTTCAAGCGGTTTGTGCTTCGGGTCGATTATTTTTTGAACACGCATCACGCACAGTTTTATGATATATCCTATGCCGAATTTCGTACCTTTTCGTTTGGCTGTGTGTTTTATCTTGGCGATTAATTGTGTTCATATTAAGCCGTTGTTGGTGTTATCACCACCAACTCAAAAGCCGTTGTTGGTGTTATCACCACCAACTCAAAAGCCGTTGTTGATGTTATCACCACCAACTCAAAAGCCGTTGTTGGTGTTATCACCACCAACTCAAAAGCCGTTGTTGGTGTTATCACCACCAACTCAATTATTTTACTTATTTTCGGTCAATTAAATTCAATAATTTATTTATGGAAAATTTAAATCAAACAAAACAATCTGCATTATTTACACTCATCTCTGTTTTCTTTTTCTGGGGCTTTGTTGCAGCCAGCAACGATATTCTTATTCCGGTGTTCAAAGAAAAACTGAATCTAGAGCAATGGCAGGCACAATTAATTTCGGTTGCATTTTATGTGGCTTACACGGTAGGTTCCATTATTTATTATTTAATTTCAAAAACCTCGGGTGGAGATATTCTAAATAGAATAGGGTATAAAAACGGTATTGCACTGGGTTTAGTTATTTCGGCAATAGGCACGCTGTTGTTTTATCCTGCTGCGCAAACAGCATCATTCCCCTTAATGATTTCAGGATTATTTATTGTTGGATTAGGATTTTCGTTACAGCAAACAGCTGCCAATCCATTGGCCATTGTAATGGGTGACCCACGCAAAGGCTCACAACGATTAAGTTTGGCAGGGGGGGTAAATAATGTTGGAACAACAATAGGTCCCATCTTAATCAGCTTTGCGATATTCGGAAGCATTGCAGCAGGAGGCACTTCTGTAGCCAGTATTGAAAGTATTAAAACACCTTATTTAATACTCGGTGCAGCATTTATTGTAGTGGCTGTTATTTTTAAATTTTCTTCTATACCAGATAAAATACATTCGGTAAACGATGATGCACCATCCGAAATACCTGTAGCAGCCGAGCGAAGCAGTGCACTAAAATATCCACAACTTTGGTTAGGCATGATTGGAATATTTGTGTATGTAGGAGTGGAAGTGAGCACTGCCAGCAATCTTCCGGAGTTTATGAAACAACATGCAGGTGTTAGCACCGACCATGTATCACCTTATGTGTCCTTGTTTTGGGCAAGTTTAATGATTGGCAGATGGACCTCATCTGTTGGAGCATTTAATTTAAAAGGAGGAATAAAAACCGTATTGAGTTTTCTGATGCCATACATTGCCTTTGGAGTTTTTCTGTTAGTAAACAAAATTGCAAGCCACGATTTAACACCGTTTTATATCTATGTATTTGTAATTGTAGCATTAATTATTGCAGATATTTTAAGCAAAGGAAATCCGGCACGACAACTATTAATTTATTCGGGTTGTGGTATAGCAGCATTGTTTATCGGAATGTTTTCGTCAGGTATGGTTAGTGTTTATGCCTTTATCAGCGTAGGTTTGTTTTGTTCCACTTTGTGGCCTTGCATTTTTACACTTGCAATTGCTGGTTTAGGAAAACATACTAACGAAGGTTCTGGTTTTTTAATCATGATGATAATGGGTGGTGGATTGGTAAGCTGGTTGCAGGGTGCATTGGCATCCGATAATTTGTTGGGCATTCAATGGAGTTATTTGGTGGGCGTTGCTTGTTTTGTTTATTTAGCTTTTTATGCTTGGAAAGTAAGTTCAATATTGAAATCACAAGGAATTGATTATGAAACAAAAGCTGGTAGCGGGCATTGATATTGGTGGTACCAATACTACATTTGGGCTGGTAGATGCAAAAGGTAAAATACTTTTAAAAAAAAGTATTGCTACAGAAAAGTTTCCCTTACCCGAAGAATTGGTTGTAGCAGTATGCAAGCAAATTGACAAAGCATTTGCAACGCTTTCCAAAAAATATGTATTGGCAGGTGTTGGAATTGGCGCACCAAACGGCAATTATTTTAATGGTTGTATTGTGTTTGCGCCCAATTTGAAATGGAAAGGCATTGTTCCGATTGCCAAAATGTTTGAGAAAACATTAAAAGTAAAAGCAGTATTGACCAATGATGCAAATGCTGCTGCCATTGGCGAAATGATGTTTGGAGGAGCAAAAGGAATGAAAGATTTTATTTTTGTTACTCTGGGAACAGGCTTAGGCAGTGGCATTGTGGTGGATGGTGAAATGGTTTATGGCCACGATGGTTTTGCCGGAGAATTAGGACATGTAATCATGTTTCCGGAAGGAAGACGATGCGGGTGTGGAAGAGTAGGTTGTCTTGAAACCTATTGTTCAGCAACCGGAATTGCTACCACCTACTCCTTAAATAAAAAAGAAGCAAAATCCGTGAAGCATGACTCAAAATTTATTTACAAAAAAGCACTAAAAGGAGATAAAAATGCAATTGAAGCATTTAACTATACTGGCGATGTTTTGGGTCTTGCGTTGGCAAACAGCGTGGCATATACTAGTCCTCAGGCTATATTTTTATTTGGTGGACTGGCTTTGGCAGGAAATTTAATTTTTAAACCAACCATCGAAAGTTTTGAACGAAATTTATTAAACATTTATAAAAATAAAATAAAAATACTTCCTTCACAGTTAAAAGAAAATGATGCGGCTATACTTGGAGCAGCATCTTTAATATGGAAGGAACTAAAAAATAAATAAATAAATATATATGAAAAAAATAATTGCAATTGCCTTCACTATGGTTTCAGTAATGGCTTATTCTCAGGAGCCAGTAAAAATACTTCCCTTGATTCCAATGCCCAAAGAAATAAAACAATTAGACGATGAATTTGTGATGACCAATAAAACCAAAGTTGTTTTATTAAATGACAAATTGAAACCCGAAGTAGATTATTTGAATAATTATTTGAAAACAAATTATGGTTTCGAATTGCAAATTATTAGCAGTTTACCCAAAGAAGGAAATTACATTTACATCACTCAACCCGAAGTACAATCTGGCTTAACAGAGAATTATGATTTGATGATGAATCAAAATCAATTGTTGTTTAGTGTCGAAAACAATGCAGGTTTATTTTATGGAATACAAACATTGATTCAACTGCTGCCGCTTGAAAAAACAGTGGCTGGTGTGCTTGGTGAACCAGAACTAAAAATTCCTTGTGCAGATATAAAAGATGCTCCACGTTACCAGTGGAGAGGAATGCACTTAGATTGCAGCCGCCATTTTTTTGCAAAAGAGGATGTAAAAAAATACATTGATTATTTGGCAATGTATAAATTCAATGTGTTTCACTGGCATTTGGTAGATGATCAGGGATGGAGAATTGAAATAAAAAAATATCCGATGCTTACAGTTGTTGGTTCCAAAAGAAAAGAAACACTTATTGGTAAACCCGGTTCGGATAAAAAACCATCCCCTACTGATAAATATGATGGTATTCCTTATGGTGGTTTTTACACTCAGGAAGATATAAAAGATATTATTAATTATGCAGCAGTGCGTCATATAACCATTGTTCCAGAAATTGAAATGCCGGGACATTCGATGGCTGCGTTGGCTTCATATCCGCAATATTCATGCAATGGCGGACCTTTTGAAACTTGGACTCGATGGGGACAATCAGAAGATACCTATTGTGCAGGAAATGATTCCACCTTTGCTTTTTTAGAAAATATTTTATCGGAAGTATGCGATTTGTTTCCCGGAAAATATATTCATGTGGGAGGAGACGAATGTTTGAAAGATAGATGGAAAACCTGTGCTAAATGCCAGAAGAGAATAAAGGATGAAAAACTAAAAGATGAAAATCAATTGCAAACTTATTTTATAACAAGAATAGAAAAGTATTTGAATTCGAAAGTGAAACAAATAATAGGATGGGACGAAATATTGGAAGGAGGACTTGCACCCAATGCTGCCGTAATGAGTTGGCAGGGAATAACAGGAGGTATTGCAGCAGCAAAACAAAAACACAATGTGGTGATGTCGCCCGGCAAACCTTGTTACTTTGATCATTACCAATCGAAAAGCAAAAAGACAGAGCCACTTGCTATTGGCGGCTTCAATCCACTCGATTCAGTGTATGCTTATAATCCTGCTCCAAAAGCACTTTCACAGGAAGAATCAAAATACATAATGGGAGCTCAAGCAAATGTATGGAGCGAATACATTACTGATTTTTCAAAAGTGCAATACATGTCAATGCCTCGAATGGCAGCAATGGCAGAAGTGTTGTGGACTCCAATTGATAAAAAAAATTATAAAAACTTTATAGGACGATTAAAAATTCATTCTAAAACATTGGATAAGATGGGAGTGAATTATTGTAAACAATTTCAAAATAAAAAATAACTTTCTCACATGGCAAACAGAAGAAATTTTATTAAAACCTCTGCATTAGCTGCAGCTGCTGTAGTTACGCAAATGCCTAAAGTAATGGCAGAAGAGAACAAGAGAATAAACAAACCATTAACCGTGAAACCAATTGTGATTTCCACTTGGAAATTTGGGATTGAAGCAAATGAAGAAGCGTGGAAAATATTAGCAAACAGTGGCAGGGCATTGGATGCTGTCGAAACAGGTGTGAAAATTATTGAAGGCAATATGAAAGAGCGCAGTGTTGGTTTAGGTGGCCGCCCCGACAGGGATGGACATGTAACACTTGATGCCTGTATCATGGATGAGTACGCAAATATTGGCTCTGTGGCGTGTCTGGAGCATATTAAGCATCCTGTTTCTGTTGCCCGTGCAGTGATGGAAAAAACTCCTCATGTAATGTTAGTTGGTGATGGTGCATTGCAGTTTGCTTTATCGCAAGGATTTATAAAGGAAAAGGGAGTGATTGAAGAAACACAGAAAGAATGGAAAGAATGGTTGAAAACAAGCAACTATAAACCTCAGGCAAATATCGAAAACCATGATACCATTGGAATGATAGCAATGGATGCAAACGGAAATTTTTCAGGAGCTTGTACAACAAGTGGTTTGGGATATAAAATGCATGGACGTGTAGGTGATTCTCCTATTATTGGTGCTGGATTATTTGTTGATAATGAAGTAGGTGCTGCCACTGCAACAGGACATGGTGAAGAAGTAATTCGTATTGCTGGTTGTCATACGGTGGTGGAATTAATGCGTCAGGGAAAATCTCCTCAGCAAGCCTGTGAAGAAGCTGTTGCAAGAATTGTGAGAATAACAAAAGGTAGAGGAAAGAATTTAAAAGATATTCAAGTTGGATTTATTGCAATCAATCAAAACGGGCAATACGGTGCTTATTGCGTACAGAGCGGATTTAATTATGCAGTGCATAACGATGCTGGAAATAATTTGATTGACTCTGATTTTTTTATGAAATAATTTTTTAAAAAAATAAATTATGAATTCCAAACTCGAAATCGCTTGCTTTAATCTTGAATCGGCTTTAATAGCATTTGCTAATAAAGCAGATAGAGTGGAGCTATGTAAAGATTTTGCTGATGGTGGAGTTACCCCCGATTACGAAACTGTGCGTCAGGCAAGAAACATATTAACAATTGATTTGTTTGTAATGATTCGTCCGCGTGAAGGAAATTTTATTTATTCCGACAAAGAGTTTGAACAAATGAAAAGGGATATTATTCATTTTAAAAAAGAAGGAGTAAATGGTTTTGTTTTTGCAATTTTGAATAATCAAGGAGGAGTAGATATAAATAGAAATAAAGAACTTTTGCAATTGGCATTTCCACTTCCGTGTACTTTTCACCGTGCATTTGATACATTAAACAATCATTTGGAAGCATTAGAGGATGTTGTCGAATGTGGTTTCAAAACGTTGCTTACATCAGGTGGAAAACCAAACGCGATTGAAGGGATGGTGTTGTTGGAAATGCTCGTAAGCAAAGCCAATAATCGAATTAATATCTTACCAGGTGGTGGCGTCCGGTCTTCAAACATTAAACTACTAATGGATAAAGTAAAAACTTCATTTTATCATTCTTCTGCAATTAATGACAATACGGAGATTGCCAATGCCAATGAAATCCTATTGCTGAAAAGCAAAATCTCTTTATAGCACCAAATGAGGAATTTATTTCTTTTATTATTTATTCCTCTCCTTTCAATTTCTCAAACATCAGAAAAATCTTTAAATAAATCAAATTGGGAATTCCGCAAGTATGGAAATAAAGAATGGTTGCCTGCTACAGTTCCGGGAACAGTTCACACCGATTTGTTTTCAAACAATAAAATCCCCGACCCATTTTATGGTGACAATGAAAAACAATTGCAATGGATAGAAAACGAAGATTGGGAATACAAAACCATTTTCGATGTTTCCAAGCAGGAATTTAATAGCCAACATATAGAAATCCAATTTGACGGGCTCGACACGTATACAAATGTGTATTTGAATGATTCCTTAATTCTTTCGGCTGACAATATGTTTAGGAGTTGGAATGTTGATGTAAAGAATTTCGTCCATAAAAGAGAAAATAACCTAAAAATTATTTTTCATTCAGCAGTTAAAATTGGCAAGGAAGAAGCAAAAAAACTTCCTTATACTTTGCCTGGTGATGAAAAAGTATTTACACGAAAAGCGCAATACCAATATGGTTGGGATTTTGGACCAAGGTTTGTTACTTGCGGCATTTATAAAGATGTTAAACTTATTTTTTGGAACAAAGCGAAAATTGAAAACGTTCATTACAATTTAAAATCAATTACAAAAGAGGTAGCCGAATTAGAATTTAAGTGTGAAATAAAATCAGATGTTGATTCGGAGTTTACATTAAATGCTGTAAGATTTCTTTCTCAGGAAGCTAGTGAAATGGCAATTGCATCATCGCAGCAAACTATTCATTTGAAAAAAGGAATGAATGTTTTTAGTATAAATCATTCTATAAAAAATCCACAACTATGGTGGAGTAATGGCTTAGGAAATGCTTATTTGTATTCTTTCGGAATACAACTTACGGATGAAGAAAAGCAAATAGATGATATGCCATTAAAAGTTGGATTACGAACTCTTGAGTTGATGCAGGAAACAGACAGTATCGGAAAATCATTTTATTTTAAACTGAACGGTGTTCCAGTGTTTATGAAAGGTGCAAATTATATTCCTCCTAATGAATTTTTGCCTCGCGTTAAAAAAACTGATTATGAAAAAATAGTTAAGAATGCAGTGGATGCAAATATGAATATGCTTCGTGTGTGGGGTGGGGGAGTGTATGCCGATGATGAATTTTATAAGGCCTGTGACAAAAATGGAATTTTGGTTTGGCAGGATTTTATGTTTGCCTGTGCAATGTATCCGGGTGATGAACATTTTATAAATAATGTTTCAGAGGAAATGAAACAACAAATTATCCGTTTAAGAAATCATCCTTCCATTGCGCTTTGGTGCGGTAATAATGAAATTGACGAAGGCTGGAAAAACTGGGGCTGGCAAAAACAATATCAATATTCAAAAACGGATTCAACAAAAATTTGGAATGATTACACGAATCTATTTCAAAAAAAAATTCCTAATATCGTTTCAAAATATGATTCCCAACATGCTTATTGGCAATCATCACCGTCTATCGGTTGGGGACACAAAGAAAGCTTACTTCAGGGAGATGCACATTATTGGGGCGTTTGGTGGGGCCTCGAATCATTTGATATTTACAAACAAAAAGTCGGAAGGTTTATGAGTGAGTATGGTTTTCAGGGGATGCCGAATATATCCACATTTTATAGAATGGGAATATATAAAGAGAAAAAACAGACACGAGAAAGATGTAGCACCGATGACTATATAGATTATTCAAATAATCTTTTAGCCTTCTTAAATTCAAAATCGGACAAATATGTTTTCGATTCTGTTGTTTTCAATGCCCATCAAAAACATCCAACAGGCTATCAAACTATTACAACCTATATGGAGCGAGATTATATTGTTCCCAAAGATTTTGAAAACTATATTTATGTTTCGCAACTTTTACAAGCCGAAGGAATGAAAACTGCAATTGAGGCACATCGCAGAGCAAAGCCTTATTGTATGGGAACTTTATTTTGGCAATTGAATGATTGCTGGCCTGGTGTCTCCTGGAGCAGTGTTGATTATTATGGCGACTGGAAAGCTTCACATTACGTTGCAAAGAGGAGTTATGAGAATTGTATTGTTTCAATAAATGAAGAAGATAATCAACTGAAAGTATATATTGTAAATGATGAATTGAAACAAGGTAACGGGGTTCTTGAAATGAAAGTAATTGATTTCTCAGGAAACATTTTATGGATTAAAAACAAAAATATAACTATCAATTCCAATAGCAGTGCAGTTTATTTTTCAATAGATGAGAGTGAATTTTCCAAATACGATATTAAACAAATTGTATTTAATGCTTCAATAAAAATAAGTAATGAGAAAACTGCCAGTTCAAATTATTATTTTGTAAAACCAAAAGACTTGTTATTACAAAAGCCAGAAATAGAAGTCGTTCTTTCTAAAAGTGAAGATGCATTCGAAATAACAACAAACACTCTTGTAAAAGATCTTTTTTTGACTGCAAATGAACCAGGGGTTGTTCTTTCAGATAACTATTTCGATTTATTACCTAATGAAACTAAAACAATTTATTTTGAAAGTGATCATTCATTAAGTTCAAACCTTCCTTATTCTAATCTTCCCAGTTCAACAATTTCTTTATTTGCTAAATCCTTATACGATACCTTTCATTAAGATTTTATTTTCTAATTAATGAACAAACTTCGGTATCCTGAAACTTCCCTTCAAAAAAATAATTCTCTTTAAAATACGCTTCTTTAATAAATCCAAATTTAGTCAGTAATTTTTTTGATGCAATATTTGCCGCGTCAAGTTTTGCTTCTATGCTGTGTAAATTCATTTTACTAAATCCAAAATCAATAACCGGATTAATAGCCTCGCTGGTTATTCCCTGGTTCCAGTAGGGTTGATTGATCATATATCCTATTTCTGCTCGGTAATGTTCACGATCCACTCGGTGGTAACCAATTGTTCCAATTACCCTATTTTCATTTTTAAAGGTTATCCCCCAGGCAATACTCGAATTAGCTTTAATTCCATCTTCAATTCTAACAATCAACTCTTTCACATCTTTAATTGATTTAGCAGTCGGTTTGCCAATGTATTTCATTACTTCTGCCTCTTTTCGAAAATTAAAAATATCTTCTGCATCTTTTTTTGTAATTCTTCTTAAAATTAATCTTTCGGTTTCAATAACCGGAAAGGGTTTAAACTTGTAGCTGAGCATTTATTTATTATTTTAATTTTGACAAAGATAATTAAATAGAGAAAAGTTTTTCTCAGTTCTTAACATGTCCTTGTTCTTAAATCACTAATCATCAATTACCAATCATCATTCTTTTACTTACCTTTGACAAATGAAATTTTCGGCAAAACAAATAGCAGAATTACTTAACGGTACAGTTGAAGGCAATGAAAACGCAGTCGTTTCCAGTCTTTCAAAAATTGAAGAAGGTGTACAGGGTAGTCTTTGTTTTTTGTCTAACCCGGTTTATACCAATTATGTTTATGACACAGATGCTACAGTTGTAATTTTGAAAAACAACGTTGTTCTGGACCGGCCAATAAAATCAACTCTCACATTAATCAGAGTAGAGGATCCTTACGGAAGTTTTGCAAAACTACTTGAGATTTATTATGCAATTTCTCAGGATAAAAAAGGAATTGAACAGCCTTCATTTATCTCTGCAACCGCTACTTATGGAAAGGACTGTTATGTTGGAGCTTTTGCTTACATAGGTGAAAACGTAAAAATTGGAAATAATGTAAAAATTTTTCCCCATTGTTATATTGGTGACAATACGACTATTGGTGATAATTGCAATTTCTTTTCAGGGGTAAAAATATATCACGATTGTATTATAGGAAACCATTGTACCATTCATGCAAGCTCTGTAATTGGAAGTGATGGTTTTGGTTTTGCACCTAGCTCCGAAAATGATTATAAAAAAATACCTCAAATTGGAAATGTAATTATTGAAGAACATGTGGAGATAGGTTCCAATACATCCATCGACAGAGCAACAATGGGTTCAACAATTATTCGTAAAGGTGTAAAAATTGATAATTTAGTTCAGATAGCACATAATGTGGAAATAGGAGAAAATACCGTATTGGCTGGTGGTGCCTTTGTTGCAGGCTCTGCTCGATTAGGAAAAAACATTATGATGGGTGGGCAGGCAGGAGTGGTAGGTCATGTAAAAGTGGCAGATGGAGTTAAAATTGCTGGACAATCGGGAGTAGGCTCCACCATTGAAACAGAAGGATTAACAGTACAAGGCTCTCCAGCTTACGAAATTGGACAATACAAAAGAAGTTATGTTTTGTTCAGAAGTTTACAAAAACTAAATGATAGAATTCGCTCCCTCGAGTTGGAAATAAAAAAAATATTAAATCCCTGATTATACTAACCATAGGCTTTACGCCTTGATATATGTCCGACAAAAAATTTATTGAAATTGAAAAAGTATTAAAAGAAAAAGCACCCGGCTTAAAAAAGTGGATGCCTCGTTTTGTTTTGAATTATCTGAAACGAAAACTTCATGAAGATGAAATAAATATTACAATGCATAAATTGAAGGATAGATATGGGATTGATTTTAATAATGGTTGTATCGAAATGTTAGGTGCCGAAGTGGTTTCTATCAATTCTCATCACATTCCTAAGTCTGGCGGTATTATACTTGCCGCCAATCACCCGCTTGGTGGTTTAGATGGAATGGCATTTGTAAAAGCAATTGGAGAAGTTCGTCCTGATATTCATTTTGTGGTAAATGACGTCCTGAAAAATCTGAAAAATTATGGTGATGTCTTTATCGGAATAAATAAAATCAAAACAACTTCTTCCACTTCTCTTCGTACCATCGAAAGTGTTTTGGTTACTGACGAAGCTGTAGGCTTCTTTCCTGCTGGTATGGTTTCACGAAAACAAAATGGTTTGATTCGAGATTTAGAATGGAAAAAAAGTTTTGTAACCCAAGCTATTGACCACAAACGATTAATTGTACCTGTTTTTATTGAGGGAGAAAACTCAAAGTTCTTTTATCGCTTTGCTAACTTCCGCAAAAAGATTGGTATCAGAGCTAACATTGAAATGCTGTTTTTACCTGACGAAATGTTTAAACAAAAAGGGCATACCGTTAAAGTTCATTTTGGCAAACCATTCGACCCGTCTGAAATTTTAGATAAAAGTAAATCTCACAAAGCCTGGGCCGCCCATATCAAACAATATATTTACTCTGATGAATTTAAGAAAGGAATTTCGTTTGAAGAGTATATAAAATAGAATTTATATACAATTTACAGCCGCCACCCAAGCAGTGCTCCAGGCATTCTGAAAATTGAAACCTCCAGTAATACCATCCACATCAATAATCTCTCCTGCAAAATAAAGATTGGGAACAAGTTTACTTTGCATAGTTGTTAAATCAATTTCCTTTAAAATAATTCCACCACAAGTTACAAATTCTTCTTTGAAAGTAGTTTTACCTCTCACATCGTATTCATCATTAAGTAAACTATTGATCAATACATTTGCATTTTTCTTGGGTAAATCAGCCCAACGCATTGTCTCTGAAATGCCAGCTTTATTAATTAAATATTCCCACAACCGTTTTGGTAAGTCAACAGAAGAATTACTTATAATTGTTTTTGCTCCGTTTTCTTCTCGTTGATTATTAAATTCGATTCTTAGTTTTTCTTCGGTGTGTTTAGGTAGCCAATTTATTTGTGCTTTAAAATCGTAATTCATATCACTTAATATCCTTGCTCCCCATGCAGATGCTTTTAGTATTGCCGGTCCGCTCATTCCCCAATGAGTTATTAATAATGGTCCTTCTGTTTCCAGTTTTGTATTTGCAATTCGCACTCTTGTATAAGGCACCGAAACTCCCATCAATTGTGTAATGGGATGGTTAGGAATATTAAAAGTAAAAAGGGATGGGACAGGTTTTATAATTGTATGTCCTAATTTATGTAGCCAATTGTACGCAGTTTCTTTTGAGTTACCACCCGTTGCAATTATTAATTTATCGCAATGAAAATTACCACCATTACTTGTTATTAAGATAAAAGAATTGTACTCATCCTTTACTATTTCTTCTATTGTTACTTCTGTTTTTATTTTCACCCCTGCTTTTGTGGCTTCTTGCATCAGGCAATTCACAATAGTTTCAGAAGTATTGGTGGTAGGAAACATTCTTCCATCTGCTTCTGTCTTCAGTTCTACCCCACGTTTCGAAAACCAATTGATGGTGTCCTCTGTCGTAAATCTGCTAAACACATTCAATAGTTCTTTTTCTCCTCTTGGATAATTTTTTATTAATAGTTTATTATCGAAACAGGCATGGGTAACATTACATCGTCCACCTCCCGAAACCCGAACTTTAGTAAGCAGTTTATTTGTTTTTTCTAAAAGAGTAACAGAATATTCAGGATGAAGCTGGGCACAATTGATGGCAGCAAAAAAACCCGCTGCACCACCACCAATAACTATTATGTTTTTTGAAGCCATTAAAACAAGTTAATGTTTTAATTTAGCCTTAAACACTTTTCTGAATTCTTCTACTTTAGGTTGGATTACATAATGACAATAAGGGGCATCGCCATTGGCATTAAAATAATTTTGATGATAATCTTCTGCTTTATAAAATACTGTGAACGGACTTATTTCCGTAACAATTGGTTTTGGCCATGCTTTAGATTCGTTTAGTTCTTTTTTATATTTCTCTGCCAACTCTTTTTGTTTTTCGTTATGATAAAAAATAACCGAACGGTATTGTGTGCCTTCGTCATTCCCTTGCCTGTTCAGTTGTGTTGGGTCATGTGTTTTCCAAAATGCTGCAAGCAGTTCATCATAAGTAATTTTTGAAGGGTCATAGGCAATGTTACAAACTTCGGCATGTCCGGTTGTTCCATTGCATACTTCTCTGTATGCAGGGTTTTTTACGGTCCCTCCCGAAAAGCCTGATGTAACTGACATCACACCATCTAGTAATTGAAATTGTGCTTCCACACACCAGAAGCATCCTGCTCCGAAAGTTGCTGTATCCATAGTAGTAGCTGATTTTGTTAATGGTTGTTGTTTAGATTTGTTTTCTGAATTGTCTGTTTTCTTTTGAGCGCAAGAAGTAAATCCGGTGCTGAATGATAATATTGAGAATAATAAAATTAATTTTTTCATTGATTTTAGTTTTAGAACGTGAAATAATTTCAATTCTTATTGCAATAACTAGACCAACGAAATTCCATTCATATCAGTCGTCAATACTTCCGACATATAATCAAAGAAGGGACGCATGGCTTTAAATGTTTCGTTTGCTTGTTTCAAAAAGTTATCGCTCAATACTTCCTTATCCGTAAATTTTTTATATATCAAATATTGTTTGTAACGAAGCAAATCAATACCAGGACTGCTGGCATCATACCCTTTAGGAGTTGTTTTTACTTGTTCTCCATCCAGCTTTCCAAATGTAGTTACAAACGATTTACTTTTCAAAATCTTTCTTAATGGTTTATCATCGTATGCAATTTCATCCCTCACACGTTTCAAGTCTTTTGGGTCGGGAGCCCAAAAGCCACCTGCAATAATACTTTCATTGCCCGGTTGAATATGAAAATAATATCCTCCTCTCCTGCTTTTTTCTGCTCTTGCAAAACTTCCACTCCAATTATTCTTATAAGGAGTTTTGTCATTCCCAAATCTAGTATCCCGATAAATGCGATGCAAACTTTTTTTGCCCGAAGCTGTTTCTATTTTATCATGCTTGTTCATCTCCATCAACAAAGCATCAGCAAACAAAACAATCTGTTCGTGCTCTTTCAGATATCTTTCTTTATTGGCATTAAACCAATCACGATTATTATTTTTCTTCACCAGTTTCAAAAACTCTAAACTCGATGGCTGTATTTTTATTTTTGTCATTTTTTAAAAAATTTCAGATTTCAAATTCCAAATTTCAGATTCCGGATTGCAATCTGAAATCTGAAATCTGCAATTTGAAATATTACAACGTTTCCTTCAACCATTTATAAAACTCCCGCTGCCAAACAAGAGAGTTTTGCTCCTTCAACACCCAATGATTTTCGTTCGGGAAATAAAGCAATTTACTTTTTATCCCCTGCAACTGTGCCGCCTGAAATGCACTCAACCCTTGTTCTATTGGCACTCGATAATCTTTTCCTCCTTGAATAATCAACATTGGAGTATCCCATTTTTTTACAAAGTTTACGGGATTAAATTCCGAATACGATTTTTGTGCAGCCGCATTTTCTTTTTCCCAATATGCACCACCCATATCATTATTCACAAACCACATTTCTTCAGTAGTACCATACATGGTTCTCCAATCAAAAATTCCATCGTGAGCTATAAAAGTTTTAAAACGTTTGCCGTGCATGCCCGCTAAAAAATAAACCGAGTAACCACCGTACGATGCACCAACGCAACCCAACCGAGCTTTATCCACATACGCTTCTTTCGAAACATCATCAATTGCCGACAAATAATCGCGCATATTTTGCCCGCCATAATCTTTACTTATTTCTTCATTCCATTTCACACCATGCCCCGGCATCCCTCTGCGGTTAGGAGCTACAATGATATAATCATTAGCTGCCATCAATTGAAAATTCCAGCGGAAAGAATAAAACTGCGTAAGTGCCGACTGCGGACCACCTTGACAATACAACAAAGTAGGATACTTTTTTGTCGGGTCAAAGTTTGGAGGATACACCACCCACACCAACATTTGCAAACCATCAGTGGTAGTCACCATCCTGCTCTCCACTTTGCCCATGGTTATTGAATTATATACATCATCATTCACATGTGTCAATTGTTTTATTTTACCACTAGCCAAATCCACCGACCAAATTTCGTTTGCATGGTTCATGTCCGTACGTCCCACAATCATTGTGTTTCCAACCTGTCCAACCATGCCATGAATATCAAAATCTCCTTTTGTAATTTGTTTTATTTGAGGCATTTTTTTTGTCATACCCGGATAATCCACTACAAACAACTGAACGGTACCATCAACAGGTGCAGTAAAATAAATGTTATTACCATCTTTGCTCCATAAAAAATCACCCACAGTGCCGTCCCACGCTTGTGTCAAGTTCATTTTATTAACCCCATTATCCACCACAATATCATTTTTGTCGGCTTCATTCCCATCCGTTTTCATACTCTCAAAAGCCAGCACACCAGCCGAAGAATAAGCAGGGTGCATATCATAGCCCATCATTCCTTCGGTCAAATTTTTTGTAGTTTTTGTTTCAATGTTATAAGAAAAAATATCTGTATTGGTACTCAGCGCATAATCCTTGCCCTGCTTCTTTTTGGTTACATAAATAATTTCTTTTCCATCCGGTTTCCAAATGTAATCTTCATCACCACCAAAAGGTTTTTGCGGACAATCAAACATTTCTTTTACCATAATATCCAAACTATCTGCCACTTTCCCGCCTTTCAACGTATTCAAAAACACATGACCAAACATTCCATCTTCCCACGTATCCCAATGTCTGTATGCCAGGTTATCATATATCATCACATCCGAATTTTTCAAATCAGGGTACGCATCTTTCCCAAACACCTTCTCCACCTTTACTTCATTACTACTGATGCTATATTTTCCATCAGGCGAAATGTTTTTATCCACCAACATCTCCTCTGCTTTGGTTACTAACACAGGCGTTCCGCCATCCACCCCAATCGAATACTTTTTAGTCACACTCTTATCATCCGCCACACTATATTGTTTCACACTATAAATCACACTTTTTCCGTCCTTCGAAATTCCCATCGCATTCACCTTGCCCAACTGCAACAGCATTTCGGGAGTCATTACCTTTTGTGCATTCACAGTTATTCCAAAACCTAATGCACAAGCCACAAGTATTATTTTTTTCATATTCAAAAAATTTAATTAGTAAGTTGCAAAGATAAAGGAATTGTTTTATTGCTGTAAATTCTTCTTCTAAGAATTAAATTGTTTTATTGCATTATCAATCGCTACTAATTCCTAATTATTAATTGTTCGCGCGGGCAATGTTATAAAGTTAAGGATTTATTTAGCAGATGAAATCAAGGATTTGGTAAATTGCCACGACCTTCAGGTCGTGGTAAATGAACAGAAATAATTTGGCTTTAGCCAAAAATAGGGGTGTTTGGCTAAAGCCAAATTTGCCTTTTTTATCAGCCCACGACCTAAAGGTCGTGGCAATTAGCAAACACTAAATCCTTAACTTAATGACAAATTTCTTCATCTTAGAAACTACTTTTTTGGCGAGAATCTTTTATCTGGAATTTCCTTTTGGAAACTGAGCTTTACCAGGTTCTTTCAACACTTCCGCTATCACTCGTTTAATTATTCTTGTTCTTACAGCTCCGGCTTGCCTGGGTGGCACAAGATAGGTTACCGAAACTTCTACCCAAGTATTGTGGTTTATTTTGAGGTTAATAAATGGATATTCTTTTATCTCAATATCACCAATGGGCGATTCCTTTACCAATGTTTTTAACTCTTCCACTCTATCATTCATTTCCTCACCAAGCTCCTCAATGGTTACTGATTTAATTGTTTTTTCAACATAAGCAAGATCACTTTCATACGCTAAGTGAAATGGAATTTCGTTCCATACAAAATGAAATTCTTTCCACGAATGATTAATGATGGACGATTGAAAAACCATACTATTCGGAAAATGTACCAGTTTTCCACTTGGCAAATTGTTGGTTTGGTTATCTCCTGCCAGTTCCCACAGGGTGGTATCAAAATAGCTAATTTCCACCACATCTCCTTTTATATTCCCTATCTGAATGCGGTCGCCTATATGGTAGGGGTTCCGAATCAGAATATAAATCCACCCGATAAAAGAAGAAATAGGTGTTTGCAATGCAAAACCAAGAATCAACGAAATGAGTCCCAACGATACCGCTGCTGCATACCAATTGGCAAATAAAAACGAGGTGATGAGAATTCCCGCTGTAATAAGGCTGATTAGATGAGTCAGCCGGATGAGGTTGTATCTTTTATAATTCGATTGCGCATTTTTTGTAATTAGTATTTCTATTATCTTAGATACCGTAAAAATGATAATTACAAAAAAGCCTCCCAGCGAAACATGTTCGATTACAAGCGAATATTTTTCAGGAATTGAAAATACACTAAACCGCCCCAAAAAATAAACTGCCAAACATAGCACCGCTATAATTATATACGAAACTACCCATACCCGCTGTGATTTGGTGTTTGCGGTAACTTTATGCTGCTTTACTTTTTTATTCTGAACTTCCATTCTCATTTTTTTATTTCATACAAAAATGGGAATAGTTAATGGGGGAAAGGTTACAGTTTTCTCTTAAACTTTTATATAATTAAAGAGAGCAAACTACAATACACTAATTATTTTTATTGCTAGGAGATACAAATTAAACGTTCGCGGTTGGGTCGAACTATGAAGTTTAATAGCAAAAAATTTAGTAAAACGATATTGCAACAGGCAAACAAATAATTTATAAATGGTATAAGAATAGAATTGCCTTTTACCACAAGTAAATACGGGACTTATAAAATTATGCGATAAGATTCAACCTAAGCGCCACCACAATTTCAACGTGGCAGCTTATTTAGCAGTGGGGTTTGATACAGTTTTTGTTTTGTTAAAAATTTATATTTATTGTATAAACATCCGATTTATTTCTTGGAATGTTTCTGACAACAAACTTATAAGGGTCATTAATTTCTTCCGAAAAATCAAATACTTTACAATTTTTCGGAAGGGAAGAAAATATTAAAGTAAAACGTTTTGTTATTCCTTTTTTAACCGGTGTAGTTTGAGGAGCCACTGCAATATTTTCTGCATGCAGCAATTTGCTCTTCCGTCTCGAATCTCCCGGACGAAGATAGGTAGTCATCCATATTCTTATCCCGGCAACATTTTTATTGCTTTTAAAATTGCAATGCACTATCACCTGCCCTTCCTCTTCGGTTTTAGGCAATAATTTCTTTTTTAGTTTTTTATCTATTTTAACCGAAGGCTTTATTACTGGTATATCCAGCGTTTCAACTTTTTCCATTGGTACGATTTGGTATTAATTTTAATGAAAACAAAATTAATAAAAAGATGTTTCAACTGGGTTTAAAAATTTATACTTTTTTCCCAGCGTTTGTTGGTGAAAAACACCAACAAAGGCATCAGATATTTCTTTCCCGCAATCCAACTAATTAATTTCCATTCCTTTTTAATTTCGTGTTTATAAATTTCTTAAAATATAAATTATGAAAAAACAAAAACTAAATCCTCTTTGGGCATTGGGCAAACAAATTACAAAAATTATTTTTTCGGTAAAAACAATTGATGTGGAAACAAGTAAGGGTATGCTTCCCGTTCTTTTAGCAGACATTATATATATAGAAGCATGGGGGAATTTTCTAAATTTTATCTCACCAATAACAGGCAGATTACGGGCTATGCTAATCTAACTTATTATTCGGCATTGCTTCCGTCCAATTTTTTTGGCAGGTATAGCAATGGGTATATTATAAATATGATACAGGTGAAAGAATATGAACCGGGCGAATTTTGGATAGCTGAAATGAGCAATGGTTACACTATAAATATAAGTAACAATTGTACCGAGAAATTTAAGGAGCATTATTTTAAAACCCGCAAATAGCGTCCTGAATTTTACTTTCCTTTATTAGCAATGCTTTTAAGCGAAATACTTGATTTGGTGTCTTTATTTTGAAATTGAATTTGATAATCAGTTATTTTTGTTGCGCAAAGAGTTTAGTTCTTTTTTAAAGTTGATTATCGGAAGACAGTTAGAGAAACTTTTCATAAAAAGGGTAAAGTAGAACGTACTTTGGTAAAAGTTTTTCATACTTATGGCAAAGTTGAACAAACATTGGCAAACGTTTTTCATACTTATGGAAAAGTTGAACAAACATTGGCAAAACTTTTTCAAACTTAGGGTAAAGTTGAACAAACATTGGCAAAACTTTTTCAAACTTAGGGTAAAGTTGAACAAACATTGGCAAACTTTTTCAAACTTAGGGTAAAGTTGAACAAACATTGGCAAAAACTTTTCGAACTTAGGGTAAAGTTAAACAAACATTGGCAAAAACAAAAATTGGAAAGTTTGAAATGAAAAATAAGTAACTAAAAAATAAATAAACAAAAACAACGATTAACCAAAAAAACAAAAACTATGGAAGAAGTAAAAATAACTTGGAGCAAAGACGAGCCATTGGAAATGGCAAGTCAGGCTAAACACACGGTAACCGAAATGACGGGGAACTCGAATTACACCAGTCCTGATGTGCCCTTACCAGACATGGACGATGCAGCCGATTTGGTGATTGCAAAATATCCAACCCGAAACGGAACGGAGTTGCAAAAGCAAGCATTTAAGGATGCAGTAGTTGATTTGGACGACCTGTTGCATAAGCAGGCGAGGTATATTAACGAAAAATCGGAAGGCGACCGTACCAAAATAATCAGCGGGGGATGGACACCAACAGCTACCACCCGTTCAAGGTCGGTAATTACCGACAAGGTGGAAGTGTTGAAACTAAAACCAATTGGGGGAGGTGTTTTGAAAGTAAATGCAAAAAAACCTATTGGTTGCGATAAATTATTTTATGTGATTTATACAGGCGAGGTGGTGGATTTAATAATTCGGGGAACTCAATTTATTATTCCTGATAATGCCAGAGGTGTACAAATAGTTGCAAACGGAAGACAAAGCATGCGGTTGACTGGATTTTCTGATTTTGCAAAAGTTTCTATTGTTGCTTATTCTATAAATGCAGCAGGCATAAGCCCTCCAAGCGGAGTGTTTAGTACAAAAATATTGTAATCAGGTAATAGCGAATAGTTAATAGGGAATAGAAAATAGGCAATAGCGAATAGAAATTGGGCAATAGGAAATAACAAAAAAGCCTCGTAGAAATACGGGGCTTTTTTATTTTCCGAAGGGGTTCATTTCTCTCTTTAGTGATTACAAGACTAATGCCCAATACCCAATGACTAATGACTATTGACCAATGACCAATGCCCAATGACCAATGACCAATGACCAATAGACTAATGAACAATCAACCCTGCCATTTCTTTTTTGTTGTAATCCACTATTAGCAAGGTGTACCACAACACACCCAGCAGATACATGCCCGCAGTTATCCAAAAAATATTTACATAAGCAACATCTAAGTGACGAAGTATTCCAAACCCAATGGCACTAAAATAAGCCGAACCCGACCAGATAGCAGAAGTTAGTCCGCTCACCATTTCCCGGTTTCGTTCGCCCACATATTTCATTGTTATTTCCGAAGTCATCGGAACAGCAGTACTCATCAGCGGTTGGCGAAGCAAATAAAATAACGAAGCAATCAATACAGAAAAACTAAACGTGTTGTAATATTGTGTTGTTGCCATAATTATCAAACAACCAATTGCCATCAGTTGTGTTCGCGAAACTGCTTTTTGATACCCCCACCTGTTTTTTATTTTAGGAACATACATGGCTACAATGGTTACCAATACTGCAGTTGAAAAATTGAGATAGGAAAATGTGGAAGTGCTCATGTTGTGTACATTCGAAAAAAATAAACTCATAAACGGAATAGTAAACCCTGCACCAATTGCAATAATAGTAGTTGGTATCAGTGCACGAATAATTATTTTCCAATCGTATTCCCTCAGGTCGCTTCGCTTTTCAGTAATAACAGGCACATGTTCTTTCTTGGTAATTTTCATCACAAAATAAACTCCAATAAATCCCAAAGCACTTATTGCAAACAATAAATTTTGTTCGCTGAAAATTGTTTTATTAATTCCGTTGAACACTGCCACCACCAAACTACCGGCAATACTTGCAATGCTCCATGTTGCGAAGTTTAACGTAATGGCTAATGTTTGCTGATGTTTTGGAGCATTACGAATAATGTAAGGAAGAATAGGAATTTGTATAAACGTGTAAGTAGTGCCCCAAAGCAAATGCGAAATCAATAATAAACTGGTAGAATGAATATGCACCCCAATCAAAATTAACAATGCAAAAAACGGAACACCAATAGCGGCAATATAAAACATGGGTAATATTTTTCTACCTTTAATATACATGCCCAGAAACAATGCCAAAGCAAGCATTCCCAAATATCGGTACGAAGTAAAGTGTGCATATTGAGCATCGCTAAAACCCTCTGCCTTCATATAAAGCGGAAGCACAGTAATAAATGTTACATTTATTATTTGCACAAACAATTCCACAATTACCAAATTGTGAAACGTTCTGTCTAATGCTAAATATTCTTTTATTGTTCGTAACATACTTATAATTTGAAATTTGAAATTTGGAATTTCAAACATTCAATTATTTTCACTTCTTCATTCGGTTCAAACCATTTTATTTCTTCATCCCTCCTGAACCATGTCAGTTGCCGCTTTGCGTATCTTCTTGTATTTTGTTTTATCAAATTTATTGCAGCACTTAATTCAGATTTTCCATCTAAATGATCAAAAAACTCTTTGTAACCTACTGTTTGCAATGAGTTAAGATGTTTATAGCTGACTAAATTTTTCACCTCTTCCAAAAATCCTTGCTCCATCATTTCATCCACTCTTTTGTTGATTCGTTCATACAAGGCTTCCCTGTTAGTGTTCAACCCAATTTTAATAATTTTAAAATTCCGTTGTTTTGTTTTTCCTTCTCTTAACGATGAATATTTTTTTCCGGTTGTCAAACAAACTTCCAATGCACGGCTTATCCGTTGTGGGTTTTGTAAATCTACTTTCAAATAATATTCTTCATCCAACTCTTTTAATAATTGTTGCAACCCTTCAAGACCTTTTTCTTCGTACAACTTATTTATTTTAATTCTTACTTCTATATCTGCTTCGGGCAACTCATCAAATCCTTTACACACCGCATCAATATACAATCCCGAACCACCCACTAAAATAGCTACATCATCTTTTAAAAATAATTTATCCAGTAATTGTATTGCATCCGTTTCATATTTCCCCACATTATAATCTTCGGTTACCGAATGCGAATCAATAAAATAATGAGGAACATCCTGCATTTCCAATACAGTTGGTTTAGCAGTGCCAATAGTCATTTCTTTATAAAACTGTCTGGAATCAGCCGAAAGAATAGAACAATTAAATTCTTTGGCAATTAAAATACTAAGTGTGGTTTTCCCTATTGCTGTGGGTCCGACAATAACAATAAGGGTTTTGGTTGACATGTAAATTTAATCCTCCTCCGCCTGCTCTCCAAAATCTTCGCTTCCCATGTCTTCCATATCGGGTTCTTCTTCTGCCATTTCTTCTTCTCCTTCTTCTGCTTCCAATTCCACAATATCATCATCATCCTTTGCATTATAAGCTTCATCATCATCTACAATTGGCTCATCTTCATCAAACTCTTCTTCATCAACAATAGTAGGCAATGCTACTACATTGTACTGTTTAGGAGCATCATCCACTTTTTTAGCTATTCGGGGATATTTAATAGTGGCATCATCAGGTAATATTTTTACAAGCTCAACCATAAAAGTCCACAATGCTGAATGGTCATAGATATACAAAAATTTTTGATGAGGGTCATCTATCAATGATGCCATTTTGCAATTGCCCATTAATTTTTTAGGTGCTTCGTCTTCTTTCTTCTTTTTTTTCGAATCCTCTTCTTCCACTTGTTTGTATATAATTTCATCTCCCTTTCTCCAGTAATCATCACTGATAAAAAACGAAGCATTATGTAAAGTATCAAACCCCACCGATTGCAAAATTATAAAATGCAACTCCTCAAAAGTTTGTGTTGACTTTATTTCCAACTCTCTGTAAACTTCTTCGTAATCCTCAAACCAAACCTTAAATCTGTAAACCGACATTTTTTTAAATTGCTTTTTTGTTAAACTGTTAAATTGTTTTTTCTTTTCGTGAACAAAAATAAGAATTATGTTTTAATAAATCCGAAATCCTAATTTCTAAATTCTAACTAATGAACCAATGACCAATGACTAATTCTTCAATCCCAACTCCTTCCCCATCTCCACCATAAACTCATACGCCTTTTGATATTCATTTGGAATCACTCCATCCAAAATGGCTTCTCGTATTGCGTTTTTAATTATCCCTACTTCCCGGCTTGCCGGAATATTAAATGTTTTCATAATATCTTCGCCCGTTACTGGTGGCTGCCAGTTGCGGATGTTGTCTTTCTCTTCTACTTCTTTTAACTTCTCTCTCACCAGTTCAAAATTCTTTAAATACTTCTGAACCTTATATTCATTTTTTGATGTAATATCTGCTTCACAAAGCTTCATCAAATCATCAATATCATCACCTGCTTCAAACAACAATCTGCGAATAGCACTATCCGTAACCTCGCTCTTTGCAAGTACTATAGGGCGAAGATGAAGCAATACTAATTTTTGCACATACTTCATTTTTTCATTCAATGGAAGTTTCAATTCTGCAAAAATCTTTGGCACCATTCTCGAACCTTTATCTTCATGCCCGTGAAACGTCCACCCATGTTCCTTTTCAAAACGTTTGGTTTGTGGTTTGGCAATGTCGTGTAAAATAGCAGCCCAGCGCAACCACAAATCATCAGTAGTTTTACAAATATTATCCAACACTTCCAGCGTATGATAAAAATTATCTTTATGACCTTTGCCGTTTATTATTTCCACTCCCTGAAGTAAAACCATTTGAGGAAAAATGATGTGGAGCAATCCGGTATCAAACAAAAGTTTAAAACCAATAGATGGTTTTTTTGCCAATATAATTTTATTCAATTCATCCGCTATTCTTTCTTTTGAAATAATAGTAATTCGTTCCTTATTTCTTGTAATACTTTTCAACGATTCTTCCTCAATCACATAATCCAACTGGGTAGCAAACCGTATTGCGCGCATCATCCGCAAAGGGTCATCGCTATAAGTAACATCAGGAGCAAGGGGAGTACGAATAATCTGGTCTTCCATGTCTTTGTATCCATAAAAAGGGTCGAGCAACTCACCGTATGTTTTTTCATTTAACGAAATGGCAAGTGCATTAATTGTAAAATCCCTTCTGTTTTGGTCATCTTCCAATGTTCCGTTCTCCACTATTGGTTTCCTGCTTTCGGAGCGATACGATTCCTTTCTTGCCCCTACAAACTCAATATCATAATCTTCATAAACTATCTGGGCAGTGCCAAAGTTTTTATATAGATTTACATGATATTGATTTCCCAATCGTTTTGCAACCATTTCAGCCAACTCAATTCCGCTACCTATAGCTACAATATCTATATCCTTGCAAGGGCGGTGCAAAATCAAATCTCTCACCCAACCACCTATTACATAAGCAGGAATTCCCATCTCATCAGCACATTCTCCAATAATTTTAAATACCGGGTGGGTTAGTTTTTCTTTCATCGGGGCAAAGGTAATTTTTTCATCCGAACTTGCTCTTTTGCAAGTTTGAAGGTTTCTCTTTAAACAATATTTTTTTTATGTTTTAGCAGTAAAAAAAATCCCCCGTTACATTGCACCGGGGGACTTGCTTTTTACTAATGACCAGTGACTAATGCACATCCACCAACTCCACATCAAATGTCAAATCAGCTTTTGCTGGTATTTGTGGTGGGCGACCTTGTTCCCCGTAAGCTAAAATATAAGGGATTACAATTCTTAATTTATCTCCCACATTCATCAATGCAATTCCTTCTTCCCAACCTGGAATTACTTGTCCTTGTCCTAAAGGAAACTCAATTGGCTCACCTCTTTCTACCGAAGAATCAAACATTTTTCCATCAGCAAGATAACCAGAATAATGAACCTTCACGGTTTTTCCGGCTTCTGCTTTCACAGGGTTAGTGCTTTTATTTATTACATAATATTTTATCCCTGAAGGAGTAGTTTGTTCTTTAATACCTGTAATTTTATAAGGCACAGGTGATACCGAAGGCTGAACATCTACAATCTCCACATCAAATATTAAATCCGATTTTGCTGGTATTTGTGGCGGACGACCACCTTCTCCGTAAGCTAAAGTATAAGGAATAATCAGTTTTGCTTTATCTCCTTTGTGCAATAATGCCAAACCTTCGTCCCAGCCCGGAATTACTTGTCCGCTTCCGCATTTCAACGAAAATGGTTTGCCTCTCTCCATCGAAGAATCAAACATTTTTCCATCTCTGAAAAATCCGCTGTAATGAACAGTAACCTTTGCACCTGCACACGATAAAGCATCCTTGTGAGTTTCAAACATAATGTATTTCAAACCCGATTTGGTGGTGATGGTGTCTTTCTCTTTACCTTTTGCACTCCATTGTTTCAACCCCTCGGTTACTTTCAATAATTCGATATCGAAAATAAGAATAGAGTTTGCAGGAATTTTCCCCATTGCTCTTTCGCCATAAGCTATTGTTGGAGGAAGTTTAATGGTTGCTTTATCTCCTTCTTGCAAAAGAGCAAATGCTTCGTCCCAACCTTTGATAACTTGTCCTGCTCCTAGTTTGAATTCAAAAGGTTGTCCTCTCGGAATCGAGCTATCGAACACCGTATCGTTGGTTAATTTTCCGGTATAATTCACCGTTATTTTATCACCTGCTGATGCTTTTTTTCCATTTCCTTTTGAGGTAATGGTATATTCCAAACCCGATTCTGTTTTAATTGTTTTCGGATTTTTAACTGGTTCGCTTGTTATTTTTTTTTCTTGTGCTGAAGTACTCAATGCAGCTATCGACATAATTAATACTACTATTTTTTTCATTTTTATGAATTTATTTATTTATGAATTTTTAAAACTCACTTATTTTCTGGTTGGCATTGCAGGCTCTTGAGCTGCTTTTCCTTCCGAGAAACTAACCAATTCTACTTCAAAAACCAAAGTGGAATATGGTGGAATAGGTCCGCCTCCTTGCTCACCATAACCAAGAGCCGATGGTATAACCAATTGCCCTTTCGCACCTGCGCTCATCAACATTATACCTTCGTCCCAGCCAGCAATTACCTGACCTGTGCCTAAAGGAAAATCAATCGGCTCGTAAGGTCTTTTCTCATCAAATATATTTGCTTTTTTTGCGACATCTTTATCAGAAGTATCAAACACTTTACCATCCAAAAGCATACCAGTATATTTTACTTTCACATTATCTCCTTTTTTAGGTTTCGGTCCTTTCCCTTTTGTTTTTTCAATGTAAATCAAACCACTTGCAGTTGGTTTAGTAGTTATTTTATTGTCAGCAATATATTTCGAAAGTTCTGCTTGCTCCTCTCCTTTGCGTTTTTCAAGCATCGCATTGCGCTCTTCCATTTTCTTTTTCTTTTCTGCTTTCACTTCTTCTTTGCCAGTAACTTTTATAAGTTTGGCTTCAAACGTAAGCATAGAGCCTGCCATAATGTATGGAGGAAGTTTTTCTGCTTTAAATGTTTTTAAATAAACCGAGTCTGCCGAAATCATAAAGCTTGCACTGTCACCTTCCGACATCATTCCCAACGCATCTTCAAAACTTCCGCGAAAAGTAGATTTCATTAATGGAAATTCAATGTATTCTTTACCTGATGGATTGTTTTTTCCTTTCGAATCAAACAAAACGGAATCTTTACTGTTTTTGTACGACATCACTAATCTCACCAAATCACTGTCTTTTGGCATAGTGCCGGTGTTGTGAGTATAAAATTTTGAATACACACCATTGTCGTTTGCATCATATCCCGGATAAGGCGATTTGTGGCACGATGTAAGGGTTACTACTGTTAGCACAACCCCAAAGGCTGCCATTTTAATTGTTTTTGTAATCGTCATGTTCATTGTTTGTTATTATTATTTATTTATTATTAGTTATTGTATTTATTTAAACTCAGTAATTCTATTTCGTAAACCACGGTGGTATATGGCGGAACTATTCCGGTGGAAGAGCCTGCTTCTCCAAATGCCAGTTGCGATGGAATAATAAATTTTGTTTTTGCTCCTTCGTTCATCAGTCGTATAGCCGACTCTAGCCCACTTATTATTTGTCCTTGTGTGCCCACAATCAATTCCAACGGCTGTTTTCGGTCGTAAGTTGACTCAAATATTTTTCCATTTAAAAAGTATCCCTTGTAATGTATTTTTATTGCGTTACCTCCCTCTGCATTGTCGCCCACACCTTGTTTTATTGGTAAATAAAACATTCCGTTGTTCAGCGGATAGTATTCTGTTTTGCAGGTATCCAGATAGGTTTGTAGTTTTCGTTGCTCTTCAATGTCGCGGTCTTCCACCATCTGTTCATAGTTTTTCAGCTCTTCCTGATATTGTTCCGGTGTCAAAATTTTATGCAGTTTTACATCCATTTTTACTACACTTCCTTCGGGCAAAAACAATGGCAGAGGTGCCCCGAAAAACTTTTTGAACAACGAATCAGCACTTACAATAAACGAAACACTATCCCCATCATTCATCGTAAACAATCCTTCCTCAAAGCTTCCTTCGAACGATGAATGTTGAAACGGAAGAATTACTTTACCCGTTTCATTGTTCGAATAACTATCCAAAAACACCGAATCTTTTTCCGTTTTATAAGTAATAATGAGTTGAAGAAATTGACCCGGTTGCGGTTTTCGTTTGCCATCTCCTATAACTTGAAGTTTATAATACAACCCCGAATCAGTAAGCGTATAGCCTTTGTACTTCGATTTTCTCCAGCAAGAAGAGAAAATAAAAGCAAAAAGTAAAAGATATACTAGATGTTTATATTTCATTATTTTTTCTGAGCATATCACCACCTACCCCCTCTCCATTTGGAGAGGGGATTAAGGGGTGAGGCTTTTTATCTCAATTCCAACAATTCCAATTCGTAAAGTACCGAAGCATGAGGCGGAATTTTGCCCTCATCTCCCACCAACCCATGTGCCAAATACGAAGGCAATATCAACGTTGCTTTATCGCCCACGTGCATATATTTTATTCCTTCATGTAAGCCGCTCTCCACATTGTCTCTCCCTATCAAAAATTCCTTTGCTCCTGTCGAGTCGGACGAATAACAAACAGTACCATCCAACAAACTTATTTTATAATTCACCTTTGCCCTTTTTTCATCTGCTGCCTGTTCTCCTGTTCCTTTTTTTGTAATCATGTATCGCAATCCTGTACCAGTGGTTGTCATTTTCCAGTTGTGATGCTCCACGTACCTATCAATTTCGTCACTCTCCTGCTTCACATACATTTTATTAGCATCTATCAGCTTTTCCTTAAACGCCTGACTTTCTATATTCACTGGTTTAGCGTGATTGTTACCCCTGTTGCAAGCTGTAATAGTAATAAATGAAGCAATAAGAATATAATTAGTCAAGTATATTATTGTTTTATTATTGCAAACCACTCCTTTGATTTTCAAATTTTCAAATTGACTAATTGTCAAATTGACAAATTATTTCTTTTTATTCAACTCCTTTTTATACTCCGGCAACACCGACACAAACTTTATCACCGCCTCATCCAGCGACAAATCGCTTTGTCCACCTGCAGCATGTGCATGACCTCCACCATTAAAATTTTTACGAGCAAAAACATTAACATCAAAAGTGCCTTTCGAACGAAACGAAGTTTTCACAGCATCATCTCTCTCTACAAAAAAAGCAGCAAAACAAATCCCTTCCAACGAAAGTGCATAATTCACTATCCCTTCCGTATCTCCTTTTTTATAATTAAACCGTTTCAGTTCATCTGCCCTCAAACTAAAAAAAGCAGTATTATATTCTTTGAGCACCGTAAGTTTTTCAGACAAACAATACCCCAACAAACGCAATCTGCCTTCGGTATTATCATCATAAATCCGGTTATGAATTTCCGAATTATCAGCTCCAGCCTTTATCAAAGCAGCCACTATTGTATGAGTCCGCTCGGTGGTGCTTGGAAACCGAAACGAGCCGGTATCCGTCATCATACCGGTATATAAACAATTAGCAATGCTCTTATTTATCTTTTTGGCATCCCCCATCATGTGTATAAAATCGAATACCAATTCGCTCGTTGAGCAAGCCTCAGTGGTATGAAGCATATATTTTGCAAAACCTTCGGGCTGCAAATGATGGTCAATAATAAACTTTATCCCTTTTGCTTTTCCCACTTCCACACCCAAATCCTCAATCCGTTTCAACGAATTAAAATCCAAACAAAAAATAATATCCGCCTTTGCCACTTTAGGTTTAGCCACTTTGGCATTTTTCGAAAAATCAATCACTTTATTATTCCCCGGCAGCCAGTTCAAAAAAGCAGGGTAATCGTTAGGAGTAATAACCGTTACTTTATGTTTTTTCTGGATAAGATAATTATACAACCCCAACGAAGAACCCATGGCATCACCATCGGGCGACCAGTGAGTTACTATCACAATGTTTTTGGGAGAGGATAAAAGGGCAATTACTTCTTTAGTTTGTGCTTGATTCAAAATTCGTCTTTTTTTAATGGGCTACAAAAATACTATTATTTTCCACTTGGCACAGGTTTGCATTTGTGAACGAATGTTAAAGAAAAAAAACAGTAGGGATTGCTATTCCTTCACAAACTTCTTTCTTACCACAACATCTGTCATCCTGAGTTTATCGAAGGACCTCACTTCAACAAAATAAACACCACTTGGGTAAGTGCTTATATCTATTATTTTTTGGTGAGTTGTAATTGTAGTATAATAAATCAGTTGTCCAACCACATTATAAATCTTAATTCTTGACTCTTGAATCCTGGCTTCTTTTATTTCTAAAGTTAGGCTTTCACTTGCCGGGTTTGGCATTATTCCTAATTCCTCATTCCCAATTCCTAATTCACTTACCCCATCATTTGTGCAGTCCCTAAACGTTACATCATCTATAAAATAATAAGATACAACGGTAGGATTATTATTGTTATTTGGCATATTAAAAGTATCTGTAGGATTATTAAAATTACCAATTGTAATATATTTTTCACCACCTTGTGCTATATATTCCCCAGAAATTTCTGTCCAATTTAAGGTATCATCTAAAAAAACACCAGAAGGTGATATAATTTGAGGAGTAAAAGGCAAAGTTAAAAGGTTGGTAGATAATACGGCATCATTAGATATATACATTCCCATTTCTGTAATAGCTACATTATGATATGCCTGAGCCAATGTAGTAGCTAAATTCAAATAAAAACTCACACAATATTTTCTGTTTGTTACTAAACTATCGGTTAATTTTACCTGTAAATATTCTTTAATTTCAGTAGGAGGAGGACTTAAAGAATAGCAAAAAATTGCAGCGTAAGCATTGCCTGTTTTTGCATATTGATAGCCGCCCCAGTTTAAAGGCACACCTGCTGTAGTTAGACCGATTCCATCACAAGCATTATAGTAGTCAGGGGTCCCCCCTCCAGTACGCCAAGGAGGAGCATAACTTATTTGACCACCATTGTCAGGACATAAGCTATCTACTTCAAAACTCCAATTGGGTACAAGATTAGTTTGAGCATTTAAAGAGAGATGCTGAAATAAGTTCAGCATGACAATAAAAAATGTATTTAATATTTTTTTTTTCATTTAGAAAAACCCACCATTGAACAAGGTATTTACAATGGTGGGTAATTATTTTTTTATTTTACAATAATTAATTTATCCACTTTCACATTTCTATCATTGGCTTTTATTTCATAAAAATAGCTTCCGGCATCCAACTCATTTGCGAATATATCCCCCTGTACAGGCTAAGCTGAAGCCTTGATTTCTGCGGTGGGGCTTAGGTTGAATATCATCCTGTAAGTTGTACTCACATAAACTTGTTTCCATTTCTTTCACAAAGATATAAATTAATCAACAAAAAAAATCCCGCCTTTTAAAAGCAGGATTTTTTTTAATCCTAAATCCTAAATCCTAAATCCCTCACACCGCCACCATCCTCACAGTTATACTCACCACATTCCGTGCAGTTACCTGCACCATTATATATTGTGTAACAAACCCCGGCACACTAAACTTTATCCTCCACAAACCAACCTTCATTTTCATCAATCTAAAATCACCACTACCATCCGACTTACCCAATTTTGGCTTAACAGTCGCAGGATAATTAGTCGGCTCAAAACTTGCAACCAACGCAAACGGGTTACCAGTAGCACCATCCAACACAATTGGTTTCAATCCTTGGTCGCGTTTTCCTGCATTCACCAATTTCAACAACAACTCAAAAGCTCCCACATAACCCGGAAAACCTGTGGTTATAGCACCCGGCAACATTTTTGTCATAAACACAATATGAGCCTTCATTCTCGGCATCCACGTCCCGCTAAACTCTCGCTTCGCACTCCTCACATCAGCCTGTGCCGCCTGAAAAACACCTAACTTCCCTGTAAAAGTAGGAATAGTAGCAGCAGCAGCAGTCAACTGTGCAGCAGTAAAATACTCAAGCGCAGTCACCGGGTTAGCAGTTATCACTGCCGCCAGCGTTGTCCCTAACAAAGTACACTTTGCCACAAAATTCTCATCCTTCGTTTTAAAAATCATACTTGCAGTTGCATTCTCCATCTGAATCTGCAAATCAACCAAACTATATTGTATCGCAAATGCTACACAATTCGATGTTATCACACCATAAGCATCAGCCGTTGCCAGTTTAGCCAAATCTTTCACTGCCGCTATCCCGTCCAAATCAACATTTGCCCGCAATGCCACAACCCCCACCAACACCAAATCCGATGTCAGCAAACCTGCCCGTGTTGCAAAAGCAGGGCGCAACGCCACAGCTGCTGCCGAACTTGGTTTAATGTTTAATGCATTTATTCCAATCCATTGGTTAAAATGCGTTGTCGAATTCAAATTTAATCCTGCCATTTTTTTTAGAATTTAATTATTAGTATTAAGTTATTTGTATTTATTTTATCCCATCCTTCCCCCTCTCCATTTGGAGAGGGGATAAAGGGGTGAGGTCTTTTCACGGCACAATAATAGTTGCCTCTTTGGCGGAAATGCTATCCGTTTCAGCAAACTCCCATTTTGTTTATAACTTTTATGTTTACTGCATAATTTATTTTCTCTGTGTACGCTGTGTCTCCTCCGCTTATTTCTCTGTGTAACAAAAAAATAAGCCCATCTAAAATAACTTTTATCCGGGCATCTACTAATATCACTGCCAACCAAATCACGGATTGTTTCGTTTATACTCCTCCAACAACATCCGTGCTTTATCCTTTTTTATATGATTATTTTTTTTATTTTCATTAAAACTTATAGCTGGATTTCCAAGGTTAGCCTTAAAATTTTCTGTCCTTGCAAAATCAAGTAACTGCTGAAAATTCAGATTTTCCCTTCCTTGGTTGTCAGCCAGTTTCTCCAAAAGAGCAATATTATTAATAGTTGTAACAGCTATTCTTTTTTCAGTATCATCCATAAATATCTTTTGTAAATTACAATTAAAATCGCGGTAAAACTAACATCCTCATTGGCGGAAATGCTATCCTTTTCAGCAACAGCAATTTTATTTTTAATTCAAAATTCCTTTATCAGCCATAGTACTTTCGCAACAAGGTCACACATAGTACTTCAGGAAACGGCTCCCCTCTCCTTTTGGAGAGGGGTCGGGGGTGAGGTCATCGCAAATGGATTTCTCATCATCGCAAGTGGATTTCTCATCATCGCAAGTCAATTTCTCATCATCGCAAGCGGATTTCTCATCATCGCAAGCGGATTTCTCATCATCGCAAGCGGATTTCTCATCATCGCAAGCGGATTTCTCATCATCGCAAGTGAATTTCTCATCATCGCGAGTGGATTTCTCACTTTTCGTCTTTTCCCTCTCAACCCTTCTAACAAAATAAAACTCCCCTCCCCATTCCTTCATTAATTTATTACCACTACATTTGCGCCATCAAAAACAAAAACCTCAACCATGAAAAACAACAACAAACACTTTATCGTCCTTTTCCTTTCAGCAATAGTCCTTTCAGGCACGGCCCGAACCAATCTCGATTATATTGCCAAAACAATATACCAAGCTGAAAAATTCAAACTTATTGAACCAGGAAAAAAAGACGATGACGATGGAGTAAAAGGTAAAATAATTGTTACTGCTGGCGCAGGATATAATTTTGCAAGACTAAATTTTGCGCTCAGATACGATTTGAGCGAATATTTTTACGACAGCCGAAACGGCTCAAGCTATAGCATCAACCCTTCTCCCATTGGCAATGTAATTGTAGATTACGGCATAGCCGAAAGAGTAACTGCCGGCATTGCATTTGGCTATCAACGCACCACCGTAAACTGGCAGCGCGACCAATACAACCAAGCAGGCACCATAAACAGTTTGCCCAACGAAACTGATACCTGGACCAGAATACACCTTGCCGTTCGGGGCGATTATCGTATCATTGCTAAAAAAGAATTCGGACTTTACACAGGGTTGAGAATAGGCTATAATTCCTACACCATGACCAGTACCTACACCGCTCACGACCCCGCTTACCCAACCAACCTGGATGTACATTTTGTTCCTTTCACCGTTCAAGCCCATTTCGGTTTCAGCTATTGGTTTATGGGCATGGTTGGATTAAATGCCGAAGTAGGGCTTGGCTATGGAGGACCTTACGTTGGCGCAATCGGACTCACAGGCAAATTTTAATTATGGCACGAAAAGTAAAAGAAACAGACGATTTACCGAAAGCGAAACTAAACAAAGACTCCCTCAAAAAAGCCTTACGCATATTTCAATATACCGGGCACCATCGCTGGAAACTATATGTCGGATTAATTTTTTTACTCCTAACATCCGCCACAGCACTTGGTTTTCCAAAACTATTAGGCATTTTGGTGGATGCTGCCGACCCCAAACATCCTAACCGACAACTGGCAAACGAAATAGGATTGGTTTTGATGTGTGTCCTAATTTTACAATCAGTATTTTCTTTTTTTCGGGTCTATCTTTTTGTAAACTATACCGAAAACACCCTTGCCAACCTTCGTCAGGCGGTGTATTCCCATTTAATCAAACTACCCATGTCGTACTTTGCTCAAAACCGAGTAGGCGATTTAAACAGCCGTATGTCCTCCGATTTGGTACAGATACAAGACACGCTCACCACCACCATTGCCGAATTTCTTCGTCAGTTTGTCATCATCATCGGAGGCATTGCATTTCTGGCTTACACTTCCTTTCACTTAACCATCTTAATGCTTTCCATTGTTCCTGTGGTAGCCATAGCAGCCGTTATTTTTGGTAGATTCATTCGCAAAACCTCCCGATTAGTTCAGGAAAAAATAGCCGAATCGAACACCATCATCGAAGAAACCCTGCAAGGTATTGCCAGTGTAAAAGCATTTGCCAACGAGTTTTTTGAGAACAGGAGATATAAAAAAAGCACCGAAGTAATTGTTCAAAATGCTATTCTTGGCGGCAAATATCGTGGTGCATTTGCCTCCTTCATCATCTTTTGTTTGTTTGGAGCCATTGTAGCTGTTGTTTGGTACGGAGTAGTACTTGCCATAAACAACGAATTATCTATTGGGCAGTTGATGCAATTTCTTCTCTATTCTATTTTTGTTGGAGCTTCCATTGGCGGCATTGCCGAGTTGTATGCTCAAATTCAGAAAGCAGTAGGAGCCACCGAAAGAGTATTCGAAATTTTGGACGAACATCCCGAAATACTGGACATTCACGAAGAAAAAACAGTGGTAAATAGAATAAACGGAACAGTCGAATTTCAAGATGTGGTGTTCCGATACCCTTCTCGCAAAGAATTAGTAGTATTAAACAATTTAACCTTAAAAGCCAGCAAAGGCGAAACCATTGCCATAGTGGGTCCATCTGGCTCCGGTAAATCTACATTGGTAGCAATGCTCCTCCGTTTTTATGACCCAGAAGCAGGCACCATACTCATAGATGGCAAAGACGCAAAAACGTATTCGCTCACTGATTTACGAAACAACATGGCAATAGTTCCACAAGATGTATTGCTCTTTGGCGGAAGCATAAAAGAAAACATTGCTTACGGAAAACCAAATGCTACCATTGAAGAAATAGCCGAAGCTTCGCGCAAAGCCAATGCCTTAGACTTTATTGAAAGTTTCCCTCAGAAATTTGAAACAGTAGTAGGGGAGAGGGGCATACAACTTTCGGGTGGGCAACGTCAGCGAATAGCCATAGCAAGGGCTGTACTCAAAGATCCCAGCATTTTAATATTAGACGAAGCTACCTCTTCCCTCGATTCCGAATCAGAAAGAGTGGTGCAGGAGGCATTGGATAAACTCATGGTTGGGCGCACCTCTTTTGTTATTGCCCACCGTTTGTCAACCATCCGCAAAGCGGATAAAATTGTGGTGATAGACAAAGGAACTGTAAGAGAAAGCGGCACCCACGAAGAACTCATGAACCTTGAAAACGGAATGTATAGAAGTTTAAGTCGTATGCAGATGGAGTTGGTGTGAAAGAGATTTGAGATATGAGATATGGTTTCTCACATCTCATATCTCACATCTCATATTTTTTTTTTTTCCATGCAACCAATTTTTTATTTTTACCATCTATTAAAATAGACAACCATTAAAAACTAAATAAAAATAAAAACAATTACACAAATGAAAAAAATTACACTAAACCTTGTTGCAGCCATCACGCTGTTATTATTCCTTGCTTCGGGCAAAACAATTACTGCCTGTAATGCTACTTTTACACACACCAATGCCTGTGCAGGCGACACCGTTTGGTTTTTTGCTGCCGACCAGTATGCCATTTATACTTGGGATTTTGGAGATAATACTTCTCAAACCAACATCAACCACGACACCACCACTTTTCACGTTTACAACACTCCCGGAACTTATACCGTAATGTTGTTTGTAAATGTTGGAGCTGAATGGGATTATTCCACACAAATTATTACCATCGGTACCAATTGTTTCAATGCTGATTTTACAACCACCTGCGGAGGTTCCAACTACATGTATTTTACAAGTGTGAGCCCCGGAGCCATATCTCAAACATGGGATTTCGGTGAGCCTTCGTCAGGAGTAAACAATACGTCCACACTACCTAATCCTTACCACTTATATGCTGCCGCTGGCAATTATAGTGTTAAGTTAGTAGCAAGTAATGGCATCACCTCCGACTCAAGTATTCAAACAGTAGTGGTTCCTGCAAGCTGCATCGGTGCCACTTTTTATTCAGGAAACTTTGCTAACTGTTACGAAGATTCTACCGTATTCAATGTTTCTTACACCGGAACCATCACCACATACAATTGGAACTTTGGCGACCCAGGTTCAGGTGCAAATAATACTTCATCTCTTTCCAATCCAAAACACTTATTCTCTGCTCCCGGATTTTTTATTGTTACTTTAATTATATCCAATGGAGTGGACACTCAAACCATACTTTATTGCTTACGTGTGGTAGAATGTAATTGCTATCCGGGCGATTGCAATGGAGATGGTCGGGTTGACCAAGACGATATATTCCCGCTTGGTATGTTCTATGGCGACCATGGTTTGCAACGTATGGGAGCTACCAACAACTTCGTTTCTCAACCCGGACCCGACTGGGCAAACTGGACAGACTTTATGTACCTTACTGCAATGAAAAATAAAAAGATTGCTGATTGTAATGGCGACAGCACCATCAATAGCACTGACTTAGCCGTGGTTATGGCAAATTACGGAATGAGCCACACCACCCACAACAATGTGAGCGGTATGCCTGAAGCTACTAGTGCCGACCCTACTTTATATATTCAATTGCCATCGTCAGGCAATGCCGGAACTTATACTGCACCCATTTATTTAGGAACAGCAGCTCATCCTTGTACCTATTTATATGGATATTCATTTACCTTGAATTACGACCCTGCTTTTATTGTTCCAGGCTCTGTTTCCATTGATTTAACAAACAATTGGCTGGGCAATAACACCAATGAGTTGATGCTCACAAAAGATAATTTTGCCGCAGGTAAAATTGATGCAGCCGTGGTGAGATACGACAAAACACAAATTGCTTCCGGTTTCGGACAAATTGGTACCGTTACATTTACACTTAATTCTTCTCTTGGTACGTTGCATACTTCATTTAGCTCATCTGCAAAAGCATTATCCACCACCATGTTTGGTTCCACGATGTCCAGCAATATGGAAATATTCCGACCTATTAACTTAGTGGGAGGTGATATGTTTGTAAACTGGTCGGGTGTTGGTTCTCTTGCTGATGACAATTCTATTCTAGTATTTCCGAATCCTGCAACTGATGTAGTAAATGTAGAATGGAACACAACCGAAGTTTCAGAAATTAAATTAACCAACACGTTAGGACAAGTAGTGTATATCAATGCCGGACACTTAACTAATTCAGTGAAAATAAGTACAGCTGAATTTGCAAAAGGTATTTATACTTTATCTTGCAAAACAAAAGATGGAGTAGTGGTTAAGAAAATTAATGTAGTTCATTAATCATACACCTCCGAATGGGCTTTAAGTCCCCTTTGGAGGTTATAAAATAAAAAGTAAAGCCCCTTTATTGGGGCTTTTCTTTTTTGGTATTGTTTATGATACTTTGTTTACTTTTACAAAAAATAATCCTATGAAATTTATCTTTTATTCAGTTCTCATTCTTTTTGTTTCATGCAACAAAACATCTAAAAGTGTAGCCACCACTCCCCCAAAAACAGATGTAAGCAAAGTAGTCATCACTTACGAAGCAACTCCTTGTTTTGGTCATTGTCCGTCTTACAAAATAACAATAACGGGAGCCACACAAATTATTACTTATCAGGGATTTCAAAATGTGGACAGCATAGGCACTTACACCAAACCATACCCAAATGATTCAATCATTGCCCTTGTAAATGAGTTTGATAAAGCAAAGTTTTTTGAACTTGAAGATAAATACCTAGGATATATTTCCGACTTTCCTTCTCAGATTACAACTTATACCATTGATGGCAAAACAAAAAAAGTAACCGACCGGCAAGGCGCACCGCCACAATTAAGAGAACTGGAAGGTATATTACGAATTATTGCCAACCCAACAGGCTGGAAAAAAACGGAAGAATAGTCATTGGTCATTAGTCAATAGTGACTGACCAATGACTAATGGCTAATGACTATTTTATGCCAGCTTTGTTTCAGAGGCACTTCCCATTCATTTTCAAAAGCAAGTTTTGTTGTCACCATATTATTAAACACAATGGTTGTTTCATTTACCATTCCTTGTTCAGCTAGTTTTTCAAACGCTGATAATTTACAAACCTCAATTTCGTTTCCTTTTCTATAAGCCACCTGCATACGGTCAAACAAATTAAGATTGAATTGCAGTTCAATGTCTTTTATAAACTTTACCGACTTATCAATACTGCAACCACTTGCCAGAGCTTGTTGTTCATCAACAGCCAATACTATGAAACGATTGTAAATTACTTCAAAACCCGCATTTAAACTCGCTCCATGTGCCGCCCAATCGGCAATAAAAGCCAAACCAGCTTTGGTTATTTCGCTTGCTTCCTCGTTTGTAAACGCTCTGTTGCTTTGATACACCCAAAGTTTGGCGTTATCGGGCATTTGGTTGATGGTGGTCATTGTTTCAATAAATTAAATATCTGTAAAAGTAATGCTTTTTTAGAATTCGCAATTGTTAAATTTCGTTTCACCTATATTGCATTCAATTGCAATATACCCGTAACAAGTTTCACCCATATTGCATTCAATTGCAATATACCCGTAACAAGTTTCACCTATATTGCTTTTGGTGGCGATATACCCGTAACAAGTTTCACCTATATTGCTTTTGGTGGCAATATACCCGTAACAAGTTTCACCTATATTGCTTTTGGTGGCGATATACCTGAAACAAGTTTCACCTATATTGTTTTTGGTGGCAATATACCCGTAACAAATTTTAACAGATTGTTTCAGATATTAAAAGAACTATAAATCCTTTGCCTGAGCAATCAATTCCGCTACATCCAGTACTTTAACGGTTTGTTCTTTATTGAAGTTTTTTACTCCATCGGTCATCATGGTATTGCAGAAAGGACAACCAACGGCTATTATATCGGGGTTTAAGGAAAGGGCTTCTTCAGTGCGCTCAATGTTTACTTCTTTATTTCCTTTTTCGGCTTCTTTAAACATTTGTGCACCACCAGCACCGCAACACAAACCATTGGCTCGGCTGCGTTTCATTTCGGTTAATTCAGCATCCAAGTTCAGCATTACCTGTCGGGGAGCTTCGTACACATCGTTGGCTCTGCCTAGGTAACAAGGGTCGTGAAAGGTTATTTTTTTGCCTTTAAAACTCCCTCCTTCTATGGTAATGCGTTTGCTGTCTAATAATTCCTGCAACAATTGGGTGTGATGAATCACCTCATAATTTCCACCCAACGAAGGGTATTCGTTTTTCAAGGTATTAAAACAATGAGGGCAACCGGTAACTATTTTTTTTACTTCGTAACCATTCAGCACAGTAATATTATTCATTGCCTGCATCTGGAAAAGGAATTCGTTTCCTGCCCGTTTTGCGGGGTCACCGGTACAACTTTCTTCAGTACCGAGCACAGCAAATTTTACGTTAGCATAGTTCAAAATCTTTACAATTGCTTTTGTGATTTTTTTTGCTCTGTCGTCAAAACTACCGGCACAGCCCACCCAAAATAATATTTCAGGAACTTCACCCTTTGCAAGGTAATCAGCCATTGTGCGGATTGGTGATTGGTGATTGGTGATTGGTGAATCCATTGATGATTGTTGATTTGTGATAGGTGATTGGTGATTGGTGATTGGTGAACTTATTAGCTTATTACTTTTATTCTTTATTTATTTTGATTTGCAACGGCTGTCCGCCTAGACGAAACAAATATTGACGTTAATTCATTTCCTTCCTTCAATACTATATTTACTTCCTCTTTTGGCAATAAATTTTTATCAATAATCAATTGAAGCCAAAATTCTGATTCATCACACTCTTCAACAACAATACTTATTTTCGCTATAAAAGAAGCCTTTGATTGTGCATGATTCACAGCCCTGTAATTTGCCGCTACTGATGTTGCAGCTCTTATTAATTGCCCTTTCACATGATTGCCTAAATAAGTAGTTGGTAATTTCATACATAAATCAATGCAGGCATAAGCAAATAATTTTGTTCTATTTATTAAATCATTCTTATTCACTTTTAATAGGTGAATTCTTTAATGTGTTTTTTTATTCAATTATTCTTTTATTCAACATCACCAATATTTTTCACCTTTCACCATTCCCTTATTCACCAATCACCAATCACAAATCCTCACTCCACTTCAATCTATCCGCCTGAGCAAACTGCCAGGGCGCACCATTGTTTTCTATATTGGTAAACATCATGTTTAATTCCGTTGGTGCTGCGCTTTGTTCCATTACCAAATATCTTCTCATATCAATGATGATGCTTAAAGGGTCAATGTTTACAGGACATTCCTGCACACAAGCGTTGCACGAAGTACAAGCCCACAATTCTTCAGGAGTAATATAACCAGTCAATAAACTTTTTCCATCATCTTTAAATTCACCTTTGTTGGCATCCATGTTTTTCCCCACTTCTGTTAATCTATCTCTGGTGTCCATCATTATTTTTCGTGGAGAAAGAAGTTTGCCTGTAATGTTTGCCGGACAAGAAGAAGTACATCTTCCACATTCAGTACATGTATAAGCATCCAACAATTGTTTCCAACTCAAATCCATTACATCTTTTGCTCCAAAGCGCATTGGCTCTGCTGATGGCGGAGGCACCACTGCATTGGGGTCGAACATTAATTTTACTTCGTTGGTCACACTTTCAAGATTGGTAAACTTTCCTTTTGCTAAAAGATTGGAAAAATAAACATTTGGAAATGCCAACAGAATATGAAAATGTTTGGAGTATGGAAGATAATTTAAGAACCCTAACACCATAGCTATATGTCCCCACCAACCGATGCGTTCCACAATATGTAACGATTCGGGCGACATGCCACCAAATAACATTGGACCTAAATGACTGCTGATGGCTAAACCTAACGAACCATCATTCAGATTTTCAGCATGAGATAAACCTTGCGAATACAGCACTTCATCAGCACCATTCATCATAAAAATAAAACAGATTAAAGTAAGTTCTCCTAAAAGAATGAAGTTTGCATCTAGTTTGGGCCAACCGTTTAATTCGCTTTTTACCAAACGGGGAACTTTCAATAAATTTCTTCTTGACAAAAAAGCAATCGTTCCAATAAATGCCAAGACAGAAAGTATTTCTATAAAACTAACAAGGAAAGTATAAAATCCGCCTAAAGCAGGGCGAAACATACGATGTGAACCAACAGCACCATCGCAAACAATTTCAATTAATTCTATTTGGGTGATTACAAAAGCGCTGTAAAGAAACAAATGAAGAATAGCCGGTATGGGGCGGGCAAACATTTTTTTTTGTCCTAAAGCCACCAATGTCATTATTTTCCAACGTTGTGAAGGATTATCTTTCCGGTCAATTTCTTTTCCTATCAATATGTTTCTTCTAATTTTAAGAACATTGATAGTAAACCAAACAGCACCGGCAGAAAATAAAATAATGAAAATAATGGATGAAATCATTTATTTGCCTTTCGGTTTATTATGACTCTTTTTACCAAATGGCGCAAGAAAGTGATTTGGATTATCATTCAGTTCGATAATTAACTTATCTAAATCACCTGCCGTTTTATCAAGCTTCTTATATAAACTGTCATTGTTAATAAGCATACCCATTGTGCCTTCCCCGTTATTTATTTTTGTAAATATAGCCGAGGTTTGTTTCAATGTAATATCAGCATTATTGATAGCCGAAGTAAGATTTGATTTAGCAATAGAATCGCTGATATTCGAAAAATTGTTAATCACATTTCCTAACTTATCGCTGTTATCGGCAAGAGTAGTAGCTATTTTATTTATCTTGGTAAGAATGCTAGATATTTTCCCTTTTTCAGTTCTCACCATGGTATCTAACCGAAACGAAGTAGTCTCTAAAGAAGCAATTGCATCTTTAATACTTTCAAAACTTTTAGAAAGATTCCGTTGGGTATTTTCATTAAACACTTGTTTAAAAGCAATCATCAACGAATCGAGAGAAGAAAGCAATGCCTGTGCTTTTAGTTGCAAAGGAGCAATGGTTTTATTTACCGCTTGTTTCAAATTATCTTCTTGTGACGAAATAAGGGTATCACCTTTCACAGCCATCTGTGGCGAACTGCCTAACAAAATGGTGATTGCTTTCGAGCCTAGAATATCCGAACTAACTACTTTAGCAACAGAATTCATTGGAATATCAATTTCATCCTGCATCATCAAACTAACAATTACTTGTCCTTTGGTGTTGGGCAAAAATTTTATTTTGCCAACCATACCCACTCTGTTCCCATTTATTAATAATGGATTTGCTTCCACTAATCCATCAATGTCGTTATAAACAGCAAAAAATTCGCGTTGGGAAGAAAAAAGGTTTTTCCCCTTAAGGAAATTAAAACCAAAAATAAAGCAAGCAATGGCAATGGTAGTAACGAATCCTATTTTAACTTCTTTTTTTATTTTCACTTTGGTTATAGTTGTTTGCTCGGCAAATTTAAGGATTTATTGGACTTACTTAAATGGAATTCTTTTTCCATCTTGTGTTGAAATTACAAATGCATCAGTATATCCCGTTTTTCTCATCTCGTTTTGTAATGCAACAGCTTCTTTTTTAGTAGCAAATTCACCTGCAGTATATTTATAAGTTTCATTTTCCTCATACTCCCAAGGTTTTTCTATGCCTTTAAATTTATCTGACGTAAGCGCATATTTTTTGGGAGAAGATAAAAACTGAACTTTGTAAACTATTGCTGCATTCGAAGCTGTTACCTCTGTTTGTTTTTTATCAGGTGCAGGTTCTTTTTTAGCCACAGGTGTTTCTTTTTTAGGCTCTATTACTTTATTTGTTTTATCAGTTTCTGGTTTTGATCTATCCCCAACCTCCTTTTTAGCTACTACCTCTTCTTTCTTTTTTTCTACAACGGGTGGTGTAGGTTTAGGTTCTTCTTGTTTAACAACTAATACCTCTTCCTTCTTCTTTTCAACAATTGGTGGAGCAGGTTTAGGTTCATCTTTCCTTTTCTCGGCAACCGGTGGTGTTTTGGGTTGTGTTTCTGTATTAGCCGATTTGTTAGGCTCTGTATTGTTTTCAACAGGCTTATCAATCACCTGCATAATCTTATTTTCTTTTCTGTTTTCAGAAACTACTTCCTTTTTTTCTTCTTTCTTTGTCTCGATTACAGGTTCAACTTTGGTTTCTTTTTTTGTGTTGATAGCTACTTGTTTTATATCGTCTTTGTTTCTATCGCTTATAGGTAGTGGCTTTGGTTCCTCTTTTTTCTCCTCTTTCTTTTTCTCCACCACACTTTTTGGTGATGTGTCTTCTTTTTTAGCAACAACCGTTTCCGCTTTCACTTCTTCTTTTGTAACCACAGCCGTTTCGGTCTCTCCTGTGATTGTATCTTCAACCAATGTTTGTTTTGCGGTAGATACCATTTCCAGGCTGTCTTCTTTTGTGAGATGATAAGGTTCCTGGTTTTCAATATCATCGTTGTACTTTTTTGCAGTGCCCTCCAGTTCGTCTTTATATTCTCTGAACGCCCTAAACAATCCCGAAGCAATGTAGTCTTGACCTTTTTCGGAGCCTAAAAATAGTTCTTCTCTTTTGTTGGTCAGATAACCAATTTCAGTTAAAACCGAAGGCATATAGGTTCTCCACAGTACCCACAAACTAGCACGTTTCACTCCGTGGTCCTCTCTTCCTGCTTTGCCTGCATATTGTTTTTGTGCCTTAGCGGCAAAACTCAAACTCTGATTCAAATAAGTATCATTAAACATACTCATAATAATATACGACTCATCAGAGTTAGGGTCGAAACCCTGATATTTTTGCACATAATCATCCTCCAGCAAAATAGCAGAGTTCTCTCTTTTTGCAACGTCTAGTTTCCCTTTTTCATTTTTAATTCCCATCACATACGTTTCGGCACCGTGCACTTGATCTCTGCAAATATCTTTTTTCTTCACCTTATCACGAACACAAGCGGAGTTGCAATGAACACAAATAAACAAATCGGCTTTGGCTCGGTTGGCAATCATTGCCCGCTCTTGCAATTCAACAAATATGTCTGTTTTTCGGGTGTAAATTACTTTTACATCCTTCATATTCTCTTCAATGTATTTGCCCAATTTCAGGGCTACTGCAAGTGCAATATCCTTTTCTTTGTAAAGACTACCGTGGCATCCAGGGTCTTTACCTCCATGTCCTGCATCAATAACAACTGTTTTGATGGCAAATGTTGGCTTGAAATTTGGAGAGAACGAGCTTGCAATAAAAATAATAATTGAGATAACAATCAGATAGAATATTTTCTTCAGCATTTTTATGAAATTACTTTTTATTCATTTTAACAACATTTAATTGTTCGCAACCTATCATAAGCAACAAAAAAGTGTTTGTTTTTTTGGTTAGTTTTGAGCCATTTAATAGTATCTTAAATCACAAAATTAGTTTTAAAAATTGCGTTTGGTTCGGGTTAAATTTATATTTATTCAATTTTGTTTGTTAATAACTGTAACAAACTTTGCCCAACAGTTGCCTGTAACTCCCCAAAAAGACACCATTTTAACTTCCACAAACGATGATTCTTTTTTGAATAACAAAGTAAAATACGATGCCAAAGATTCCATGCGAATTGACATGGTAAATCAAAAAGCATACCTTTATAACAATGCTCATGTAACATACGAAGACATAAAACTACAAGCAGGTTACATTGAAATTGATTTTGGAAAAGATTTAGTATATGCCACCAGTTGCAAAGACAGTGTTGGAAAAGACAGTCAGTTGCCAGTGTTTGAGCAGGCGGCTGATAAATTTACAGCTGGAAAAATAACCTATAATTTTAAAACCAAAAAAGGAAAAATAAACGATGTTATCACGCAACAGAATGATGGGTTCATTCACGGACGTGATATTAAAAAAGATACCAATAACATCTATTATGTGGCGCATGGCAAATATACCACTTGCGATGCACCCCATCCTCACTATTACATTGGCGCAAAAAAAATAAAAGTAATACCTGACGATAAAATTATTACTGGTCCTGCCTGCCTTTATATTGCTGATATCCCAACACCTCTTGTTATACCGTTTGGTTATTTCCCCAATAAAAAAGGAAGACGAAGCGGCATACTTTTACCTACTTATGGCGAATCGAATAATTTGGGTTTCTTTTTAAGGGATGGAGGTTTTTATTTTGGAGGAAGCGAAAAAATAGATTTGGCGTTGCGTGCCGATGTTTATGGTAACGGCAGTTACGGGGCAAAAGCATCGAGCAGCTACAATAAAATTTATCATTATACAGGTGCATTCAACATTAGTTTTTCGCAAATAAGTGATGGCGATAAAGTATTGCCCACCACCACCACCCGCAACGATTTTTTTGTGCGTTGGAATCATGCACAAGACCCTCGCTCGCACCCTACTAGCAGATTTTCGGCTGATGTAAATGCGGGAAGCAGCAAATATAATAAGTACAACGGCAATGTTACGGGTGCTTATCTGCAAAATACTTTTTCTTCCAATATTGCTTATGCCAAAACTTTTGCCGGTACTCCTTTTAATTTTTCTGCCAATCTTCGTCATTCCCAGAACACCCAAACAAATGTTGTTAATCTTAGTCTGCCTGAATTGTCGTTGACCATGAATCGCATCTATCCTTTCAAGAGTAAAAAGGCTGTAGGCACAAAGTGGTATGATAAAATAGGTATTTCAGCTTCTGCCAATGCACGAAACGATATTAATGCTTACGACTCTACTTTATTTACCAATCGCACAGTTCAGCAAATGAAAAATGGAATTCACTTTGCTGTTCCCATCTCCACTTCGTTTAATTTGTTAAAAATAATTACGGTTACTCCAAGCATCAACATGGGCAGCAGCATTTATTTTGAGAAATTACACAAACAGTACAATGCAATAGATTCAGTGTTTCTGGATACGGTGAAAGGTGCATATATGGCAAATGATTTTAGTGTGGCTACTGCTTTTGCGACACATCTGTATGGTGATTATTTTTTCAAAACAAAACATCTTAAGCAAATTCGGCATGTAGCAACACCTACCATCACTGCTTCTTATCGCCCCGATTTCAGTGAAAGTCAGTATGGTTATTATCAAAATGTGGAAGAAGCACACACACACAATGTGGTTCAGTATTCGGTTTTTCAAAATGGTATTTATGGTAGTCCGGCTTCAGGCAAGTCGGGCTTAATTTCTTTTAGTTTGAACAATACACTCGAAGCTAAAACCAAACATCAGAGCGATTCGGGAGCGGTATTTAAAAAAATAAATATCTTCGACAATCTCGGTGTTTCATTTTCTTACAACGCTGCTGTGAGCAATTACAACTGGTCAAAAATAAATTTTAATGGAAGAACCAAATTGTTCAAAAAGGTTGATTTGATTGGAAGTGCAGTGCTCGACCCTTATCAGATAGATACGGCTGGTGTTAGAATAGAGCGGTTCGAATGGGTAAATAATAAACTAGGACGACTAACTTCTTCCACCGTTTCACTTAGCACTTCCCTGCACAGCAAAGAAATAAAAACCGACACCAAAGCCCCCAAACCTCTGCCTTCTGACGAACTTGATTACATCAATTCTCACCGAGATTATTATGTTGATTTTAGTATTCCCTGGACTTTGAGTGTATTTTACAACCTCAACTACTCTAAACCCGGGAACACCAAAATCATTTCTCAATCGGCTACCTTTAGTGGCGATTTAAGCGTCACCAAAAAATGGAAAATAAGCCTCACATCAGGTTATGATTTTACTTCCAAAAAACTCACACTCACGTCCATCAATATTTATCGCGATTTGCATTGCTGGGAAATGCGTTTCAACTGGGTGCCGTTTGGTTTCCGCCAGTCTTATTCAGTTGATATTTCGGTAAAATCAGCTATGCTCAAGGATTTGAAACTAAGCAGACGGAAGGATTGGTATGACTATTAAAAATTGTTGATTGTCGATTGTTGATTTGTGATTGGTTACGAATTACGAATTACGAATAAATACAAATTTACAAATAGGAGTGTATTTTAGTTTTATAAAAATTCTTGGATGATATTAATTTGTATTTATATTTGCCACAAATAAGTCCAGATTAGTAAATTCGTAACCATTCGTAATTCGTAACCAATAATTCGTAGTATCATGAAAAAGATTATTACCTCAAAAAATGCCCCAGCACCCATCGGACCATACAGTCATGCAGTGATGGTGGGCAATATGTTATTCGTTAGTGGGCAAGTTGGTAAACACCCCGAAACTGGCGAGTTGATGCTTGCCGACATTGCCACCGAAACCAATCAGGTGATGAAAAACATTCAAGGAATACTTGCCGAAGCAGGACTTACTTTTGTTCATGTAGTGAAAACCACCATTTTTCTTACGGATTTGAATTCATTTGCAGCCGTAAACGAAGTATATGCCTCTTACCTCACTGGAGCAGGGTTTCCTGCTCGCGAAACCGTTCAGGTTTCCAAACTTCCACTTGGGGTTAATGTCGAAATCAGCGTTATTGCTATAGGGGAGTAGTTATTTGGGTATTGGAAAAAGCAGATTCTCTTCTAAAGCCTTAGAAGCCGTCATTAAGGCTTTAAAAACTGTTTTCTAAGGTTCGAAAACGTTTTCTAAAGGTTTAAAAACTGTTTTCTAAGGTTCGAAAACGTTTTATAAAGGTTTAGAAGCCTCTTCTAAAGGTTTAATGACTTTTTTCAGTCCTTATTAGTAAACAAATGACCAATTAACTAATGACTAATGACTAATGAACTACCCCCTCCCGTTCGACTTGGCAGCCAAATTAGCAATCCGGTACAACAGCCGTGCTCCCACATTTGCATCCCATTCGTCACCACCCGGAGCCACTTCATTAATATCAAAAGCAATAATTTGTTTCCCCGAATCCACTAGTTTTTCAATCAACATTAATATTTGTTCGAACTCAAAACCACCGGCAACAGGAGTTCCTGTGCTTGGGCAAAGTTTAGGGTCCAACCCATCAATATCAAAACTTAAATAAACTTCATTGGGTAGTTGAGCAATAATGTCGTTGCAAATACTTGTCCAGGTGGCACCATCCAGTTGTTTGTGTTTTATATCTCTGTCGAAAAAAGTAACAATGCGTCCGTTTGAATTTTGAATCAAATCATATTCTGCTTCGCAATAATCACGAATACCCACTTGAACTAATTTAGAAACCTGTTGAATTTTTAAAGCATTAAACATAATGGAAGCATGCGAAAATTCAAAACCTTCGTAAGCATCTCGCAAATCGGCATGAGCATCAATTTGTAAAATAGCAAACGAATTATTTTTTTCGGCCAATGCCTGCATCAGGCCAAGAGGTGTGCTATGGTCGCCACCCAATAGGGCAACAATTTTATTTTTATTAATAAAGGAAAGACAGGTTTCTTTTACTTCTTCGTTCATAATTATACATTCGGCATTAATCAGCTTCAGTGTTTTCTCCATCTCATCATTGGTTTCAGGAGTTTCGCCTTCTTCCAGCAAACCAATATACGTTTCTGCTTTTCTGCGAAGGCTTTCGCTTTTGCTTTCAATGTCATTAGAAGCAGGCTCCATGGCAATGCCTATTTTCCAGGCATCTTTAATTTTTGGGTCAAACAAATCCACCTGAAAAGATGCATTGTAAATAGCCTGTGGGCCTAATGCTGTTCCGGCACTGTACGAAACGGTAACTTCCCACGGAACGGGGATAATTACAACTTCCGCTTCATCAGAAGTGAAGGGTAATCCATAAATATTGTTCTCTTGGTCGCCCAAACCGTTCGGGTCGAAGTTGTTTATTTTTTCCTGTTTAGACATAAAGTAATTAGTTGTTTATTGTTTGTTACCCCTGTCAGGGTTATGATGCCTGATAGGGTTATTATTTAAAATTTCGTTTGCAAATATAGTATCTTAAGATTGATGAAGAACCATATAAAAATAAAAAAGTCCCACATTTCTGTGAGACTTTTTTATTTAAACGTGTTAACTACTATTTGTTAACAGTTTTAGCTAAGTCAGCGCCAGCTTTAAATTTTGCAACTTTTTTAGCAGCAATTTTAATAGCTTTTCCTGTTTGAGGATTACGGCCTGTTCTCGCTGCTCTTTTAGAGATAGAGAAAGAACCAAAACCTACTAACGCAACTCTATCACCTTTTTTAAGTGATTTTGTTGTTGCGTTTACGAATGCTTCCAATGCTCTTGTAGCATCAGCTTTTGTTAACTTCGCTTCTGAAGCGATTGCGTCAACTAATTCAGATTTGTTCATTTGTTTTTTGTTTTTTTGATTAATATTAAATTAATTATCGGCACAAAGATATTTATAAATCATATACAGTAGCCTATTCAGAGGTAAAATTCTCTAAAATTGTTGATAAGTAGCCCTTTTGTTAATAACTTGTCCCGTGAGGCCATCTATAGCTAGGTTACAGAAAAGATGTTTTTTGAATCGTGGTGTGACACCTAAAGATAGGCGTAAAAATGGTTGTATCCTATTGTGAAAGGGAGTTATAGGGTGTAGTGTTTTAGATAATTTCAACGCTGTGTTTTCCAATTATTATCTATGTTGAACCCTCTAAGAAAATCGGAAATCTGCATTCTTTTTTTTCCGGCAAGCTGTAAGTCAATAATAGAAAGGTATCCATCAGTACAAGCTATTTTGATAAATGTTTTTGAATCGGTAATAATACTTCCTGTTGGCTGTATATGTTCAACCATTTCTTTTTGAGTTTTGAATATTTTTAATAGAATGGTTTTATTGTCGGGCGAACAAAGGGTGGTGTACGCACCAGGGTAAGGGCTTAACCCACGAACAAAATTGTAAATTTCGGTTGTTGATTTATTAAAGTTGATGTTACCATCTTCTTTAAAAATTTTAGGTGCAGTTTTTATTATTTCATTTTCTCCAATTAATTCCGATTGGCTTATTTGTGGATATATTTTTTTTTCGATTGCCCGAACGGTCTTTAATATAAGGTGTGCGCCTGTGTGCATTAATCTGTCATGGATTGTTTCAGCATTATCTGTTTCGTTAATAGCAATTTTTTCCTGAAAAATAATTTTACCCGTATCAATTTCCTGTTGCAAAAAAAAAGTAGAAACACCTGTTTCTTTTTCACCATTTATTATTGCCCAATTGATTGGTGCAGCGCCTCTATATTGAGGTAATAAAGAACCATGAAGATTGATAGTGCCCATTGGGGGCATGTTCCAAACCGCTTCGGGCAACATTCTAAATGCAACCACAATTTGTAAATCAGCTTTTAATTCTCTTAATTGATTTAAGAAATATTTATCTTTTAATTTTTCTGGTTGCAAAATGGTTAATCCTTTTTTTATCGCATATTTTTTAACAGCCGATTGCTGTAATTGTTGTCCTCGTCCTGCTGGTTTGTCGGGCATAGTAACAACAGCAACAATGTTGTAATTGTTTTTTATTAAAATGTCTAACGATTCCACCGCAAATTCGGGTGTTCCCATAAAAATGATTTTCATAAACAGTTGTAGTATTATAGAATGTATTGTGTAAAACTAAAAATAAAATTTAAGGAGGCGACTTTAATTTATTGACAAAAATTTCAAAAGAAAATTGAAAACAAAACAAAGTTGCTTGGTTTGATATTGAAAAAAGTTATACTTTTATGGCAACAAACAAAACCAAATTTAAACTAAAACTTAAAACATGAAAAAGAAAATAATTTTATTAGCAGTTCTATTTGTTGCTGTAACAGTAACAAATGCTCAGGAAAAAGCCTTTATTAAAGGTAAATTTATAATTGGTGCCAGTGCCTCATTTGGGTTGTATGCCACTAAGTCGCACACAGAATGGGATTATTTGCATTTTCATGCAGAACAAGATACCACTGATGGTGCTGCTTCAGGAATTTATGCGTTAAATCTTGAATATGCAGTTAACAACTGGTTGGGAATAGGAGGTAGGTTCGGGTATTCAAAATATTGGGCTGAAAGGGATTCAATAACAGGTATTAAACCTTCTGTTCATGGTTGGGACGGAGATTTGACGCTGGCCTTTCATTTTGTGAAAACTAAACATTTTGATATGCCTATTCAATTAACTGTTGGCTATTCGCATATTAAATACCTTGCACTTAATTCAACTAACAGTACGGCAGAAGGTGGAGGACTTAATTATGGAATTGCGCTGGTGCCAAGAATTTATTTTGGAGACCATATTGGTATGTTTTTTAACATTGGTTATGCAGGATATAATTATCCTAACCTTACATTGACAGACGATTCGAACATATATAATATTGTTAATTACAAATTCCAATTAAAAGCAAATGGAGCTAATATAGGTATTGGGCTCGTTGTTAAACTACATTAAAAAAAATCGCCCCCTACAAATAAATGTCGGGGGCGATAATAAAAAGTAGTATTAACTAATTACTTTTTAGATTTTACAATTTTTCTTGTTTCAAAAATTGCTCCGTCTTTGTAAGTACGGTAGAAATAAATACCTGACGACATTTCATCAAAATTCATTTCAATAGTACCAAAGTTTCCTCCTGTTTCTATTGATTTTACTTGTTCTCCCAGCACATTAAATACAGATATTTTATCAACACCATTGTAAGTAAAAGTTAAGTTAGAAGTAAAAGGACTAGGATATGCAGTAGTTACCAAACTTTGAGTTGGGTCAACAATACCGGTTGCAACAGTAATTGTTCCGGTCATACCAGTGTGCAACGAACATTGAAAAGCATAAGCACCAGCAACCGTAACAGTGTAGTTAAACATAGCACCCGCAGTTGATAAAGTACCTGAACCAACTGATGAAGCACCTGCAGGAACAGAGGTAAAAGTAACGTTGTGAGGATTCGCATAAATCCAAGTAAACTGGATTACGTCACCTACATTGGCCACTGTAGCAGCTGGGGCAAACATATTTGCCGCTTGACCAGTACCTGGGTCAATACCAACGCCAACAACGTGTGTGGCTGCATTTGAATTAATACTTAATAAAGTTAGTGCCGAAGCACAAATAATTGTGTAAAGTTTTTTCATATTTTTTTGGTTTAAAGGTTTATATGGTTCCAAAAGTAGAACTTTTTTATTACATGACAAAATTCAGCCAATCACTTCCTCTAAAATTTCGAGCGATTTAATTTCTCCAAATCCTGTGATGTGCAAACGGTAAAAAACAAGCAACGACTTTAATAATTGCGCACGATTGGCTTTAGCGAGTTTTATAGTTTGAATTGTTTCATATCCTACATTAATAAACAAAAACAATAATTTGCTTTCTTCTGTATCTATATAATGGGTGTGTTTGGGCAGTTGATTAACAAAACAACCTTCCTGCAAATCAAAGAAAGAAGTATTGTCAATAAATTTTCCGTGTGGGTAAAACCCCAAAAATTTGCTCAAATGAATCATAAAATAAATATGAAAATTGGAACAGCTTTCTGTTTTTAAATCTAAAATCAACAATGAGTTTTTAATAAACTCAAACAAATCATCGTCAGTATGAGCTTCTTTAATTGACTTGTAAAGTATTTCATTTAAAAATAAAACAATCGAACTTTTTGTAATTGAAGTTTGGATGGATGAAAAAGGAATATGACTATTGAGTTCATTTAAGCGTTGAAGACCAGCTTTACCTGAATGAGAGACTTCCATGTCCACTATAGATAGTGGCTGAAAAAGGGTTGCTTTGGTTTTAGATTTTTTGTTTCTTACACCATTTATGATGTAAGATTGTAAACCAAAATGCTTGGTAAATAATTTTACGATTAAAGAAGTGTCGGAATATATTTGAGTATGAAGAACAATGCCTATTGTTTTGTGAAGCATATTTTTTTAAAACAATTTTAGAACTTCAAATTAAAGTACATTAGATTAATTAATAAACAAAATTTTTGTAACACACTTTTGCGAGCCATCTTCGTTGGTACAAAAAGCCATATAAATTCCGGTACTTACACGCTGTCCTTTAAAGTTTTTACCATACCAAAGTGCCTGCCCTCCTTCAGATTTTGTTTCATAAACAAGAGTTCCGCTCACATCAGTAATTTTAATAGTCGAATTTTCCATCATTCCTTTCAACGCTATCGGTCCGTCATACTCAGGTTTTACGGGGTTAGGAAAAGCATACAAACTACTGCAATCTTCATTACTTTCTGTTGCAGTGCCTCTAAACTCAATAATTCCTTTTGCAGTGCCAAAATATACTTCTCCTGTTTTGTGATTAATAGCAATTGTTCTTACATCGTTGCTAAACAAAGGGCTGTTACTTTCATCAAAATGATAAATTTGTTGTGTGCCATCGGCCGACATTAAAAATACTCCTGAATTTGCGGTGGCAATCCATTTTCTATTAGCGTCATCTACTGCTATTGCTTGTATGAGTTCAGTAAGTAATAATATTTGAACATGTCCGTCTTGCTCCAATAAAATTTGTTGCGAATCAAAATTTGCACCAGGTGCAAAAACATTTTCTGGAGAATAAAAAACAGAAATTCCTTTGTCGGAACCTACCCAAATTTCTCCATTTTTATCTTCTGCCATACAATATATATTCTGACTAGGTAAAGCCCCGTTTCCAACTGTTGAAGTCAAAAGTTTAGTGTTTGCGTTTGTTGCGGTTGTGTAGCTTCCCGCTGCACATACCATTAATCCTTTTCCACCAAGCACAACCCATTTTTGTTCATTTTTATCCACTAAAATCTGCCCAACAATAGCCCCACCGGAACCAATTAAACTTGTAAAGTCAATAGATGTCCAAGCCCCTGAATGCGATTTTTTTACGAGGCAATTGGGAGCACCTGAATTACCTACCCATAAATTATTACCTGCATCTAATGCTAAACCGTCTGTACGTGGATATGAGTTTAATGCGGCACCTAATGGGCTGTTAGAATGGTCATAATGTTTAATCGGTACATTGTTATATAGTTCAACTACTCCTCGCCCCCATGATGAAGCGAAACCATGATTTTCATCAGTAGGGTCAACAATTGTTTTAATCCAATCAAGTGTAGTGTCTATATTAATTACTCCTGGGTAAGCTCCTTTGCAATTGGTCCACGTATTATCTTTGAAGGCATATATTCCCCCTCCTCTGTTAAGCCCATGAAAACTTACATCGTACCCTCCAGGTACAACTAACATATTTCCTCCCGAACAACTCATACCAAAAGTCTTTTCACTTGCCGGACCGTTTGGATAATGTGATTCAATTCCTACCATATGATTCCAGCCATACAATCCATTTCCATCATTTGCAGTCCATACATCTCCATCGCTTGCAATTACTCCATAAACATATTTGTCAAAATAAGATGAAGGCGGAAGTCCCATATAGAACACAAGTGTATCTTTAGTTGGAACCGGTACAAAAGCATACACAGCATCTGAATTTATATACAAAAGTTTATTGTTTTCTGCTTTCAAAGTTACCACTCTAATTCCCGGTATTGTATCCCAATTAGCCCACGCATTTGTATTTATATCATAAGTAAAGACATCGTCCTGATTAATAATTGCGTTATTTAGATGAATGGGGTCATAAGTCATCAGATATTTAGAATGATTAGTATATATTTTCCCTCTAAATGCAGTTATGGTGTTATATATTCCAGCAGGAAGAGTAACTCCTGTGCCCGTCAATACCGACCACGAATGAAAATCGGCAAGTGAAGCACTATTCATTGCTGCATGGTAAATGCCAGTATTAGTAGCTGCATAAAAATTAATGCCGTCAGATGTAATATCACGAACAACAATTGGATTACCATTTGGTCCTATATAATAGGTATCTGCAACTTCCATTCTGTTCATATCCAAAACCACAATACCAAAGCCACATGCTAAATATGCATATTGATTTAGCATATAAACTCCATATACATGTTTGTCACCAACTATGTTTTTTCTTTTAATATCTGATATGTTGGTAATATTATTGGTATTGTCAATAATATCAATATTCGAACTTTCGTAACAAATAATCGCTTTATTGTTGGTGCGATTAAAACTAACCACAGTGGCTTCAACATCAGACAAACCGTTTATTTTTGATAAACGGTCCATCGAATTATCATCTTTGTTATAAGTAAATATTCCGCTTTTGGTTGCGCAATAAACTTTGCCATTGCCTTCTGCAACAGACACTCCGCTGCTGTATGAAAGATGGTCGGCCCAATGAAATATTGGAACTTTTTGTGCAATCACAAATTGAAAAATAACACACGAAGCGAGAAATAGAATTAATTTTTTCATAATTTTAGTAACATTAGTACCTACTACTAACGAAAAAGTTTACGTTTTATTGTGTAAAGGTGAAAATATTTTTTTGATAAATCAAATATCCGAGATTCAACATCTAATTTATATATCTTTGCGAGCGTTAATTGGCTTCGTAGTTCAACTGGATAGAATGGCAGATTCCGGTTCTGCAGGTTGGAGGTTCGAATCCTCTCGAGGTCACAGAAATATGTAAACTTTCCTTTAGAATCAATACTTTCAGAAGTATTTTTTCTATCGGGGTAAACATAGGGTAAACAAATTAGAACTTTTTCGCATAAGCATATAACCCTTTACCTGCTTGCATTGCAGCGAAGTTTAATTTCTGATAATTCGCCAATTCATCACAAGCGTATTCATTGAAAGCTTTTGCATATCCTTCAGTAATTAATATTTCGTTCAAACATTTGCCATCAGGCAAAATCACATAAGCCAATTGCCTTCCGTAAAAATCAAAGAAATTTTCTTCCTCTGTAATTATTGTAATGTTCGTTTCAGGCGGTGCAACTTTCAAAATAAATTTTAAAGATTGAATCCCTAATTGAATTAAAAAACTTCCTGCAAGTTGTGTTTTCTTTTCATCCTCTTTTAACTTTCTGTTAACTTTTGTTTCAGGAGCATCAAGACCGTAAAGCCGAATTTCTTTTTCAATTTTATTGAATAAAGAAACAACCTTTAAACTATCTCCATCCAAGATTTGAGAGATTTTTAAATGTGTTTCAATTATTGAGGATGATTTAGCGTTGTTTAGCACTCGTTTCAATGGTTACAGATAGTTTAACTTCGCAAAGATAGTAGTAATTTTGTCACGAAATTTAAACACATAAAAATAAATTAAAATCATAAAATTATGGCAAGGCAAAAAGGTTTAGTTAAGTATTCAGGAACTATGGGCGGAGTTCGTCACTTCAAGATTAAAGGTCTTGTGGGTGATTTCGCAGGGTTAGCAGGTGGTCCTACCGATTCACAAATAAAAAATGATGCAGCATTTATCAGAACGCGCGAAAATATGAGCGAATTTGGAGGGAGTGCATCTTGTGCAAAAACAATCAGAGTAGGATTGGCACAAGTCATCAGGCAATTTTCAGATTCTCGTTTAACGGGTCGTTTGACGAAAATAATGAAGGAAATTAATAAAGAGGATACTGGCAGTCCAAGGGGACAAAGAAGTATTTTGGTGTCTTTAAATCCTGAATTATTAAACGGATTGAACTTTGATGTAAATACAAGTTTAGCAGGAATTTTTAATGCACCTTACACACTTACGAACACAGTAGGGAGAGATTCTGCTACTTTTACCATCCCAATATTCAATCCAATGAATTTAATTAATGCTCCGGCAGGTGCAACTCATTTCAGATTGTTGAATGCAATAACAGTTGTATCGGATTGGAAATTTGATACAGGTTCTGGAACTTATGTACCATTAGAACCAACTTTAAGCGAACTTTCAGATGTTCAATTTTCTGGTTATCTTGATTTAAGCGCACCAACTGCATTAACAACAATTACAACAACATTGCCAGGCAGTCCGACAATGACAAGTGATGTAAGTGTGTTAAATTGTATTGGAATTGAATTTTATCAGCAAGTAGGTTCAAATTATTACCTTTTTGCATCAGACAATGCAATGAGAGTAGATACAGTATTCTAAAAATATTCCACTGCGAAAAAGGGCTCTACCAATCTTGGACGGGGCTCTTTTTTTGTGCCTACCTGAAAAAAAACTCCTCAGAAATCGCCTAAAATACCCCGAAATTCACTGGAATTTCCTGCTTTACCCTGCATTGTTTTTTATATTTGGTGCACTCATATAGCACTCATATAGGGGACAAATGGCAAATAAATAGCACTATCCCTGTCAAAAAATGAACCCACCAACACATTAACTAAAAGAAAAAAGAAAAAAAACCACAAAAAAAAAGAAAAAAGAAAGCAAATCAGGAGGGGGCGAATGCGAAAGAAACAAAAGGAATCGGAATAAGTCACGAAGTGTGAGAATCAAAAACCAATAAAAAAATAAAAAATATTATTTGATTCTCATTATGCCGAAGTCTTTTGTTTCTTTCAATGTGGGATGGATTGTGCGCGCCCCCTACCTTTGCTTTGTTTTTTATTTTTTTGATTCATTTAAAAATCCTTTTCTTTTTGTTTGTCAAAATAAAAAAACTAAAATTCCATATTCCTTTATCAAATAGAAATACCATACGCCTGTGGCTTGCGCCTTGACCGACTGTAAGAAGATGCGCACTACCGGCAAGGGTTAATGCTTTTCGCTTTAACTCTTGCAACCTATTCGGAGGGAAAGCGAATAAGAAAACTGACTGCATCCAAAAGTGTAACGGCT
>CANIQT010000021.1 GCA_947469885.1 Bacteroidota bacterium | reverse complement strand
TCTTCTAAAACCCCTTCGGGTAACAATGATAAAATCTGTTCTACATCCATTTAGCAAAAGTCGGAGTTGCTTTAACTAGTTCTGGCTGCATTCTCCTTTAGTTACAAAGAGTTGGGTGTGGAAATCATTTCTTCCGAACAGTTGTGGTGTTATCACCAACAACACCCTCTATTGAATTGTTGGTGATAACACCAACAATAACCCAAATTTTTTAAACCTTATTACCATATTCCCTTCTTAAAATAAGGCAATTTCGTTCGTCACATTTATACTAAAGTATATCGAAATATATACTTTAGTATAGTGTAAATAGAAAATTTCAGTCTTATATTCAAAGATTTTTCAAATTCTAAAAAATTAATGCCCTTGTTGGTGTTATCACCAACAACACCCTCTATTGAATTGTTGGTGATAACACCAACAATGGCCCAAAGTTTTTACACAAAGTTCGCAGAGCGTTTTCTTTGTGTGCTCTATGTCTTTTTTTTTCTCTGTGGACTTTGTGGTTAGTTTTTTTTAAAATTTAGAATTTCTATTGTATTTTATTTTACTTTAGCCTCGTGAAAAAACAAATCTCACTATATATTATCAGTATCTTTTTTTCTTCCGCAATGTTTGCAGGAGGATTTCAAGTAAACCTGCAAGGACAAAAACAAACCGGCATGGGGCATACCGGCACAGGCTTATGTCAGGACAATGCTTCCATCTTTTTTAATCCCGGTGCTGTTTCGTTTTTAGATTCGTTAAGAGGAATTTCTGTTGGAGGTAGTTTTATTTTTCCAAGAACAACTTATTTAAATCAGCAACTTGGCTACACTGCACATATAGAACATCACACAGGCACACCCATCACGTTGTATACAGTGTATAAATTCAAAAAAGCATACAAATGGAATGTAGGCTTGGGAATTTATAATCCCTTTGGAAGCAAGGTGCAGTGGGCTGACGACTGGTTAGGACAATTCCTGATTCGGGAAATAGATTTAAAAACATTTTTTATTCAGCCAACAGTATCTTTCAAATTGAATGATAAAATAGGCTTTGGAGCAGGCTTTATTTATGCAACCGGAGATTTTAGTTTACGAAAAGGTGTACCCATTCAAGACTCTACCGGAAAATATGGAGAAGGAGTGTTGAACGGAAAAGCTTCGGGAGTAGGCTTTAATGCAGGAGTGTATTTAAAACTTAATGATAAATTATCGTTTGGTTTAGATTATCGTTCTCAGGTAAAAGTAAATGTAAAAGATGGAAGTGCTGAATTTGCGGTGCCTACATCGGTAGCCGAATTTTTTCCTGTAACAACATTTTCTACCAGTATCCGCTTGCCAAGCACACTTTCGTTTGGTGCAGGATATGCCATTACTTCAAAATTAAAATTGGCACTGGATATAAATTATGTTAGTTGGAAATCGTACGACTCGCTGGTGATTGATTTTGCTGACAATACCGACAACCTGAAAGATATACATTCGCCAAGATTGTACAAAAATGTTTTTATTTTTAGACTCGGGGCACAATATAAATTATCAGATAAATGGACAGTAAGACTTGGAGGATACTTTGACCAAACCCCTGTAAAAGATGGGTATCTGACCCCCGAAACACCGGATGCTAATAAAATAGGAATAACCGTTGGAACATCCATCCGCATCACCGAAAAATTTCACCTGGATGCTTCTTTCTTATATATAGAAGGAATGAAACGTACCGATACAAATATTGAAACCGAGTTTGGCGGAACGTATAAAACCAAAGCTTTGGTGCCAGGCATAAGTATTGAATATGTATTCTAATGTAGTCATTGGTCATTAGTATAAGCACAAACAAATGACCAATGACCAATGGCTAATAAACTAATGAACGAGTGAACAATTTTTTTTTACCTTTATCCAAAATTATAAAACAAAACCTATGAAAAAACTTTACACACTTATTGCCGTAGCATCAGTAATTATTGCATCATCGGCACAATCGTTTGCACAATGTGCAGGTAGTCGTTATCACGATTATGTTTTTCCAACCAACCCAACACCAACTTCCGGCATTGTTTACGGAAGCAATGTTACCGCAGCAGGTACCACACAGAGTTTATTGCTTGATGTGTATCAGCCCGTGGGCGATGTTTCCAACAGTCGCGCATTAGTAATTTTGGTGCATGGTGGTAGTTTTATTGGTGGAAGCAAAACAGGAACAGATGTAGTACCTTTGGCTAAAGATTTAGCACGTTTGGGGTATGTAACTGCTTCTATCGAATACCGATTAGGAATGACAAACTTTCCGTTTGGAGCACATATAGTTGACTCTGCTGATGCAGGAGCAGAGCTGGTTCGGGCAACACACGATGCAAGAGCCGCAGTTCGTTTCTTCCGTAAGAATGCACGAATAGGAGGCAATACCTATGGCATTGATACCAACAATGTTTTTATGATGGGTGTTTCGGCAGGAGGACTCACAGCATTGCATTTGGCTTATCTAGATCAATGGTCAGAGTTCCCTACTTATATTGATACTACAGGAGTAACTGTAGGACAAAGCACTGGACAACCGGGTATGCACGGTGGAATAGAAGGAGCAAGTGGTAATCCGGGATATCCATCCACTGTAAAAGCAATTGTAAATATCTGTGGAGCATTGGGTGATACCACTTGGATGCACACCGGAGATGTACCTTTATTAAGTTTTCATGGCGATGCTGACGGAACAGTGCCTTACGGATACGCAACAATTTCTGTAGTTGGTTTTCCATTACTAAAAGTAGCAGGTAGTTCGGTGGTTGCGGTAAGAGCAGATAATTTAGGAATTAATAATTGTATGGAAACTTGGTTAGGACAAGACCATGTGCCCGAAACCACAAGTGCTGCTTACTATGATTCTACTATTACTATTACCCGCACATTCTTAGAACAATTTACTTGTGGAACAGCGCCAAATTGTAATTACACTATGACACCTTCAATTGGTGGCGGTGTAAACGATTTGGCCTCAACTATTGATTTCAGTATTTATCCAAATCCTGCAAGTACATCTGCAATTGTTGATTTATCATCATTTACAGGGCATACAGTAAATGTAGAAATGTATGATGTAATCGGAAGAAAAGTAAAAAGCGTTTCTAATCTTAAAGCCACATATTATAATATTGAGCGTAATAACTTGAATAATGGAATTTATTTTATCAATGTAATTTCCGAGGGAAAATTGTTTTCTAAAAAAATTACATTTGAATAAATAAAAATATCAATTTGTTGAAAGTCCCGTTATTATTAAAATAACGGGACTTTTTTTATGTACATAAACCAATGACCAATGGCTAATGACTAATGACTAACAAACCGCTCTGTCGCATTTTAAAAACTATTTGCCCATATTATTTGGTTTATTAAAAAAAAAGTATCAGTTTTGTCACTCACTAAAACAAATTCTAATCATGATAAAAAAATTACTATTTACATTAGCAGTGGTATTGTACGGAACATTAATGTTCGCAAACCCTGTTACAATGACAGATGCAAGAGATGTGGCAATTAAATATTACACACACTATGCGCCCAACACCATCACCAATTTTACTGTTGTCAATCAGATGGAAAGAAAAACTGGCAACACTGTTTATTACTACACCTTTAATTTTAATGCAGGAGGTTTTGTAATGGTGGCAGCCGATGATGCTGTTACTCCTATATTAGGTTATGCCTACGAAGGAAGTTTTGATGCAAACAATCTTCCAATAAATGCGAAGGCATTTTTCGATTCGTATGTAGCCGAAATTCAGGACATCGTTTCTAATCACATTTCTAATACCCCAACAAAAAAGGAGTGGAACAAAATAAGAATGCAGTTGTTTGAAAAAGACACGTATGCGATCATCGGCCCACTATGTGTTACCACTTGGGACCAAGGCTCACCGTATAATAACCTTTGTCCTTCGGGAACACCAACAGGATGTGTGGCTACAGCCATGAGTCAGGTGATGAAAAAATGGAACTACCCTACCACAGGAACTGGCTCTCATACTTACACTCATGCAACTTACGGAGTTCAGACAGCCAATTTTGGAGCTACCACTTATCAATGGGCAAATATGATTAATGCTTATCCAGGAACTGCTACTCAAAATTCGGCAGTGGCTACTTTAATGTATCATGCAGGTGTTTCAGTAAACATGGATTATGCACCTGCCGGTTCAGGAGCATACACACAAGCTGTACCTCCTGCTTTGATTAATAATTTTAACTATCAGCCATCGTGCGAAGTAAAAAGTCGTGCAACATTTGCATTAGATGCCCAGTGGCAAACATTAATTAAAGATGAAATTGATGCAGGTCGTCCGGTAATGTTAGCAGGTGACAATAATGGTGCAGCAGGCTCAGGACACGAATGGGTATGCGATGGATATAATAATCAAAATTGGAAATTTCACATGAACTGGGGCTGGGGAGGAAGTTCAAATGCTTACTTTAGTCTTTTGCTTTTAAATCCGGCTGGAAATAGTTTTAGTTCCGACCGTGCAGCCGTAATTCGTATTGTTCCATTAAATCCGTTAATTCCAATTGCAAATTTCAGTATTGCTTCAGGAGGCACATTAATTCCTGCAATTGGTGCTCCGGTTGATTTTACCGACTTATCGTTAAACAATCCTACTTCATGGTTATGGACATTTGAAGGAGGAACACCTGCAACATCTACATCTCAAAACCCTACAGGTGTTACTTTTGCTACCAATGGTTACCATTTAATTTCGTTGAAAGCAATTAATGCAAATGGTTCCGACATAAAAACAAAAGAGCGTTATATTAAAGTAGGTGGTGCACCAACAGTATGGACTATGCAGAATTCTGCTTTTGCTTCTCCTTCAAGAGGAATTGACCAGATTAAAATTGTAGATGCAAATACTGTTTGGGCGAAAGCGTATGATGGAACAAATCCAACAGCATATATCAGAGAGTTTACTAAAACAAATGATGGTGGAGCAACTTGGAATCCGGGTGCTATCACTTTTGCAAACTCAACTACTTATGGTGTTTCAAACATTTTCCCTTTTGATTATATGACTGCTTACGCATGTATGTTCCCTGTTACCGGAACAGGCGGAGCAATTGTAAAAACAACGGATGGAGGTACCACCTGGAGTGCTCCGCAAACAGGCGCAACGTTTACAAACAGCTGGGCTGATTTTGTTCACTTCTTTGATGCGAATAATGGCGTTTGTGTGGGCGACCCAACTCCAACCACAGGAACAGAATTCTTTATTTACACCACATCCAATGGAGGAGCATCTTGGACACAAGTTGCAGGTGCTAGCATTCCGAACGCCCAAACAGGGGAAGCAGGAATTGTTAACTATTACGATGCGGTTGGAAACACCATTTGGTTTACTACCAATTTAGGAAGATGCTATAAGTCAACAAACATGGGAGCAACCTGGACAGTAGCTACTACAGGAATTGCAGCTACTTTTACTGTTAAGTTTAAAGATTCCAATGTGGGTATTGCCGTTGAGCAAGCTTCGCCTTATGGAATGAAAAAAACAAGCGATGGAGGTGCAACATGGCAGACGCTTACTCCTACTGGGTATTTAGTTAAAACACCACAGTTAGCATTTGTTCCGGGAACTTCTTCTACTTGGATTGATGTTGCTTCTTTTCCAAGCAATGGCTCTTCCATTAGTTTGAACGATGGGGCTTCTTTCTTAAATGTAGATAGCGGTTCTGTTCGTTTTACATCAGTTGACTTTTTAGATATTAATACAGGTTGGGCAGGTAGTTTCAACGTGTCGAATGTATTAGATGGTATTTACAAATGGAACCCTTCTGTGGTAACTGGACTTACCAATACTACTTCTGAAGAAGGAAATATTTCGGTTTATCCAATTCCTTCCAAAGGTATTATTAATATTGGTTTAGGAAAAATGGAAGATGATAACATGACCATTACTATATATAATGTAATTGGAGCAAAAGTAATGACCAAACAAGTGAAAGCCATTTCGAACGATATTATTCAGCTCGACCTAACAGATAAGGATGCCGGATTGTATTTTATTACTATCACCAATAATGGTAAAACAATAAACAAGAAAGTGGTTATCAGATAAGAATTGATAAAAGCACTTAAACAAAAAGTCCCCTGATAAAATTTATCAGGGGACTTTTTTGCTTTGATAATTAAACGCACTAACTAATGAAATGTACCATACAGCTTAACCGAAATTATTGTAATACCCAACACCATAAAAAAACAAACGCACACTAAATTAAGAAAGCGAATAAAAAAATCGGACCTGTTGTGTTCGGCTTTGCTTTTCATTTTCAAAATAATTACCATTGAAAGAAGTATCCATAAAATTCCTCCGGAATAAGTATTCACAATAAAGTCAAGCATATTTTAATTATAAATTAAGTTAGTTCTGTTCTTTCTTTTTTCAGGACGCTCACTCATTTTTGCGAACGCATTTTTTGACATTACAGCCAATGTATTGGTATCACAACTCCAAACACAAACCTTGTTATCAGCAACAATAAGGTGGCTTACCCAACGTGCAACTTTTTCATTCAACATAATAATACAAATATCTGTTGAGGTTATTATTTCTCCATCCACAGCACTATGACTGTGCATAGCACTAATGCCACCTTTGTTTTCAAAACTTGCATTGCCCGAGTAATCTATGGCTGTTATAAATTTATGTAATAGTTTTTTTGATTTGAGTATATTATAAGAATCAAACGTAAAAAGATAATCGTTGCCAAAATACACTACACCATTTTTATTGGGAACTGTTATAACAAATACTTTTTTTGTAAATCCTGATATCAAAGGAATAAAATGCAAGCTAGTGTTTTTGTAAGTAACATATATAATACCCGAATTAATTTCTTCAATAGCAGATTTTTTTATGGTGAAAAGATTTTTTTCGTTTGCTGTAAAATCACGCTCAAGTTTGTCAATGGTAGCAGTGCGTGTATCAAATGTGCTATCGAACGAAACAGTTGCAATTACTTTTGGATTTCCTTCGTTCGAAACAAACACACATTTGGTTATTTTGTTTTCTGAATACGAAAAGCAGTCTATAATATTTTCGGTTTGCTCAGGATATTTTTCGAGCAATACATCTGAACCATATCTGGAAGCCATTTCGGCACAGTACAATTTTTTTCCTTCGTCCACAATGTTTTTCTCCAGTTGATTTTTTTGTGCAAAAACAGTGATGAATATTATTAAAAGAAATTAATCGCAACTAAATGGCTTTTTATCTCCTATTTGCACCTGTTTAAAAATATTTGCATACATTTGTTATTGAATTTAATGAACAGGTTACCCAACCTTTTGATTAAAATATGTATCTATTAAAATCTCAGAGTGAAATGAATGAAGAAAAACTGTCTGAGGAGGAGTTAATAAAAAAGTGTATCAAAGGCGATAGACGTTGTCAAAACGCCTTGTATAATAGACTTTCTCCGAAAATGATGGCGGTTTGTTTTCGTTATTCGAGAAGTAGAGAAGATGCAGAAGATACATTGATTGAAGGGTTTGTTAAGGTGTTCGAAAATTTAGAGCAGTTTAAGAATTTAGGTTCTTTTGAAGGCTGGGTGAGAAAAATAATAGTGAATACGGCAATTGCAAAATTTAAAAAAGCAAATCCATTTGGTGTTATTGTTAATATTGAAAACATACAAAATAGTATTTCATCAGATGCCACTATTTTTGAAACAATGAATGCAAAAGTGCTGATGGACATGATACAGAAATTGCCTCCGGCATATCAAATAGTATTTAACCTTTATTCGTTTGAAGGAATGAAACATAAGGAAATAGCAGAACAATTAGGTATTTCGGAAGGAACTTCGAAATCAAATCTTTTTGATGCCAGAGCAATATTAAAGAAAATGGTAGAACAAACAAAATTATACGATTTAGCCTCTAACGGGTAATGAACGAATTGAACGAAGATATAGATCACTTGTTTCGCGATGTTGTAGAACCATCCGAAATGCAGCCATCACAAATGGTGTGGGCTTCTGTTGAGAAAAAACTGGACAACAAACAGTACAATAAACTTCAGAAAAAATATGGTCGTGTGTTCAATTTTTCTATTGGTATTTCTGTTGTGGTTATTTCATTGGTGTTTTTAATACTTAATCAGAACCTAAAAAAGAAAGATGGTGTAAGTAAAATTGAAAATGCAATTGAAAACAATCAGCCATTAACTACTGCAGAAGTGGGAACAGAGAATACAAAATCAGTAGGGGCTGAAAAAATAGCTACATCGGAAAATCTTTTTAATCCAACCTCTTCTGCAAATGCAACTAATAAAAACGGGTCAAACCAATTGGCAACTACTACTACTAACAAAGGTAATAATAGTGAAGTGGCAACTGTAGCAAATAATAATATTTCTTCTAAACCTGAAAACACAAGTAGAAATACAAGTATATCCAATAACAATTCTTCAACCCCTAAACCTTCTACTTCTGTTGCAAATGTTGGTTCAGCAATTGCGTCACAAAATAATGTTGCACCTGCTTTGGTGAAAGAAAGTAATAGCACTTCTGCTGTTATTAACAGTGAAAACAAAAATTCAACTACTGAAGTTGTTATCAAAAAAAACAATTTGGCTTCAGAGCCTTCTGTTAATGTTGAATCTGAAAAAACAATTGCAGAAGAAAAAAACAATACCGAAAACAAAACACATTCTGAACATAAAAGATCGATGTCGTCTGACATAAATTTACCAGAACCAACAGTTGCTACTACTGATGTGGTAAGCAATACAACAAAATCGGTAGCAGAAGAAAAAAATAGTACTGTGTTGGCAAAGTCTTCTGAAAATAATAGTTTGAATGCCTCATCAACAGAAAATACTTCTGCGCAAAATACCAGTATAACAACTACAACTACCGAAGCATCCTTGGGCAGTTCGCCAATTGTAAATAATACGGAGTTATTAAATTCAACTTCTGCTTCTTCGTCCGAGAATAAAACAGATGAAGTAAAAAATATTTCTTTAACAGTTGATACTGCATTCATTGCAAAGAATGCTAATGATACCGCAGGAACCAATGGTACTGCACAAAATCCGCTGAACGGATTGATTCCGATAAAAGATTTCAAATTTTTTATGGAAGGATATTTTTCGTGCGATAAATTGATGACCAAATTATTTGATGTGAGTACAACATCGGGTGGTTCAATACATGAATCACAAAAAGTTGATTTTTCGGCAGGTTTAAGATTTGGTTATTGCTTAACAAAACATTGGTCGCTATTAACAGGAGTGGTTTATTCAACTGCCACCAACTACTTCGATTTTAATAAAGTTATTATATCTTCCGAAGAGGAATCGGAAGATGAAGGCGAAAGAATTACTAATTACAACTTTGCAACCTCATTTGGAGTTATTGATATGCCAGTTACAAATTCGGTTATTCATCATGTAGTTCCTGAGGATTACTCAAGCGCTCAACTTAATGTGGAAGGGAAACAAAAACTAACTTATATATCGATTCCTTTGGAAGCCAGATTTACAATGGAAAAAAACAGATGGAGCTGTTTTATTGATTTTGGAATTACTACTAACATGTTAGTTTCTCAGAAAACAGAAGTTACAGAATTGAATACAGGAGTTGCCTATAGTCCAGATATAAATGGTTTGAAAAAAGCTTATTTAACTGCCGGTTTAGGGGTAGGTGTTCAATACAGAATTGTACAACGGCTTTCTGTATTTATTGAGCCAACTTACAGGCAAGGCATTACTCCAATGAATAAAGAGGTACCTAAGAAAACGTATCCTTCATTCTTCGGTATTGCTGGTGGTTTGGCGGTGCATTTCTAATTACTTTTCTGAGTTTCTTTTTTTTCTTTCAACTTTACTTTTAAATCCACATCCACATCTTCTTGCTTAGGTATCAATTCTGCAATTTTGCTGTTGTTGAGTGAAGGTATTAAGGTAGGTGCAATTTTTCCAATTGGTTTATAAAGTAGCGATTCTTCTTTTGTTTTAAACGAAATAAAGGGATATGATTTTTCGATGGCATCCATCACGAAAATAATGACACTCATTACCATTGCAAATTTTAATGCACCAAACACAGCACCACAAATTTTATTGATGCCACCCAATGCCATTCCTGAAACCATTTTCTGAATCAGCTTTGCAATAAAAAAAACAGAAATAATTATTCCTAAAAAAGTAACACCAAACGAAACCACAGGTAAATAAGACGATTGCCAATTGAACCAACCATTTATTTTGCCTGCAACAAAATCGGAAAAATGAATACCACCCCACACACCTAAGCTGAACGCTACAATGGATGCAGCCTCAATAATTAATCCCTTGGTAAAACCTTTGTAAAAGCCCCACACCAAAGGTATGCAAAGTAATATGTCTAAGTAATTCATAAGCCTCCCCTTTCATCCCTCTCTAAAAAAGAGAGGTGGAAATTAAAAATAAGTATCGGTTATTTGTTTTGTATGCAACTATTGTTTCAATAATTGCGTCTATTATTATACAAAGAAAGATTATATTTGGTCTTTATTTTTTATCATTCACAAAAACTTATTAATAAAACATTGTTCACACTCATTGCTGTAAATTATTTTAAATTTTAATCATCATGAAAAAAACAGTACTCTCTTTCACCTTATTTATTATTTGCTTTAACATCAACAGTCAGAACATTATTCCAAACGCTGACTGGGAGCAGGGACCAGCAGTTTCTACTGATTATACTACAGGTTGGACTGTTAATGGACCTACTTCTTGGGTTACTACCGAACCATCTCCCGACAGAATTTATGCAGGGAGCTTTGCTGCTTATCGCGACAACCACACTGCTCAATCGGGCTCGGCTTATGTTATGTTTTATGGTCCATACAACGAAGCCGGAAAATGTACACTTATTACTCCTATTGTTGCCGGCACTAATTACACACTTTCGTATTGGTTGGATGTGGATGATAATTTTGACGGAGGTGCAGGTGCCATCCGATTTAGGTTTATTGGTGGAGATTCCATCACTTCGCCATATGTAAACAACACTGGAAGTTGGCAGTATTTTAATTCCACTTTTACTGCTACCATGAATGCAACTGAACTGGAACTGGTTGGCGAAGGGCTTAACCTTACAAAAATTGATAACATGTCGCTTAGTTCCGAATCTATTGCTGCAAGTATTAACGAATCGGAAAATAATAATGACCTGCTTCTTTATCCTAATCCTTCTTCTGGAATATTTCAGATTTCAGATTTCAAATTTCAGATTGCTGATTTGAAAGTTATAAATGTTTTGGGAAAATGTGTTTTTCAATCAACAATCAACAATAATCAATCGACAATAAATTTAAGCAGTTTTGCAAAAGGAATTTATTTTGTGGAGATAAGAACAGAAGCAGGAGTTGTAAACAAAAAAGTTGTTGTTCAATAATAAAATGATGGGATTTTAGGTTATAAAACCTATTTTGCGGGATGCCGCAACGAGGGTTTTAAACTTAAATGGCTCGATTCCGGATGCGGAAACGAGGGTTTTAAACTTAAATGGTTGGATTCCGGATGCGGAACCGAGGGTTTTAAACTTAAATGGTTGGATTCCAGATGCGGAAACGAGGGTTTTAAACTTAAATGGTTGGATTCCGGATGCGGAAACGAGGGTTTTAAACTTAAATGGCTCGATTCCGGAACCTAAAATGAGGGTCTTAAAACGAAAATATTGTTGTAAGTACATATAAATCAATAAATAACTAATAAAAAGCAATTGTTCTGAAACCAAACATACCAATGCTAACTATTTAACCTAAAACCCAAAAACAAAATGAAAAAAATTACGCTTTTCCTCGCTTTTATAATAAGTATATCTTATGGTAAAGCACAACCTGTTAATGATGATTGTGCAGGTGCAATTACTTTAACTCCCGGAGCAGTTTGTACTCTTGTAACAGGTAATGTTTCAGGTGCTACACAATCTCTTGCAGGGTGCTCAGGTAATGCCAATGATGATGTTTGGTATTCATTTACCACTACTGCTGTTGCTGGACAAAATTATACAATTACAGTAACTGGTAGTGCAACCTTCGACCCCGTATTTCAGGTATATTCAGCTTCTTGTGGAGGAACTTCTATTACGTGTGTTAATGCAAATGGTATCGGAAATATTGAAACAACAACACTTGCTGCTTTAACTCCAAGTACTACTTATTGGATTAGAGTATATGATGCCGGAGCGGGATACCCTGCTACTACTACCTTTACGATTTGTTTGACCACTCCACTTGCGGCAACCGTTACCACTACTCCTGAATTCTGCTTTAATAGTTGCACAGGCACAGCCACTGGTTATGTAACTGGTGGTGTTGGTCCTTTTGGTTATTCGTGGGCGGGTCCTGGGGCTTATACGGGAACAGGCTCCAACATTACCGCACTTTGTCCGGGTACTTATACTTTAACAGTTACTGATAGTAGTAATATGTCAACTGCAACTGCTATGGGTGGAGTAGGAGCTGCTTCAGCCATCACTCCTACATTACCTGCTTCGTCTTCCATTTGCAGTGGTGCTTGTTTTACCATTACCGGAACAGTGTTTGGAGGCAGCCCTCCATATACGTATATATGGACACCTTCTGCGGGTTTAAATTTTCCAACCACCATGAATCCTGTTACTTGCCCTACCGCTACCACTACTTATACATTAACAGTTACTGATGCAAACGGATGTGTGGGAACTGCTGTTACCACAGTTATAGTAAATCCTCTGGACGATGCTTCGTTTAGTTATAGCACCAACGTGTATTGCAACAGTGGAGCCAATCCAACTCCAACCATTACAGGAGTACCAGGTGGTGTTTTTAGTTCAACTATAGGTTTGGTTTTTGTTAATTCTTCAACAGGGCAAATAGATTTGGCAATGAGTACTCCTGGAACCTATATCATAACCTATACCACTCCTGGTGCAGGTGGTTGCCCCAATTCAAGTACTTTTAATCTTACAATAATAAATCAACCAATTGGAACCTTTAGTTATATCGGTACTCCATATTGTCAAGGTAGTATCGACCCTTCACCAACCTTTACTGGAGGTGGCGTTGCTGGAACTTTTACCTCTTCTCCTGTGGGATTGGTTATAAGCTCTTTAACAGGAATAGTTAGTATAAATATGAGTGTTCCGGGCACCTACACCGTTACCAATACCATTGCTGCCTTTGGAGGTTGCCCTGCTGTAAATGCAACCAGCACAATAACCATAAACTTTGGCGGCACTGTTAACATTGGTCCTGATGTAACATTGCCTTGCGGAGCTAGTACTTATACGTTATCTACTAATGTTGTACCCCAAGCTATTTCTTATAATTGGACAGTTGGAATAGGCGAAACCATTACCAGCGGACAAGGAACGAATACAATTACAGTATCTATTGTGTCAGGATTTGGTAGTAGTTGGATGCAAAACACAGTAACTGCAATGGGTCCGTTAGTTTGCCCAACTTACACCAGCGATACCATGTATTTATCTGTTGGTACTCAAGCTATCAATTTTAATATAATGCCCGATTCTACCAATGCGTTTAATTATACTATGTTTAATGCTACTTATGGTGGGGGCTTAACGTATGCTTGGGATTTTGGCGATGGTGCGGTTTCTACACTTGTTTCACCATCGCATACTTACGCCATTGCAGGAATTTATAATGTATGCCTGACAGCTGCTAATGGTGCTTGTTCGGGCACTGTATGTCAAACATTAAATGTTACAGGAACATTAACTACTTGCAATGCTTTATTCAATGTTGCACACGATACTACAAGTTTAAATCCGAATGCTTACACCATTACAGATTTATCGTATGGCTCTAATCTTTCCTATTTATGGGACTTTGGAGATATGACTACTTCCACAGTACAGCATCCGGTTCACAATTATTTAGGAGCAGGTCCTTATCAGTTATGCTTAACTGTTGACAATGGTGCTGGTTGCACTAGCACGTATTGCGATTCGTTATTTGCAGTTGATTCATTACACACCCATCTTCAACCTATAGCATTAACAGTGGTTGGTAATCCGGGACAGGGAACAACCGTTGGAGTAGGGGAATTAGGAATTAGGAATGAGGAATTAGGAATTTATCCGAATCCTACTTCAGGGATATTTCAAATTTCAAATTTCAAATTTCAGATTTCAGATTTGAAAGTAATGAATGTTTTGGGAGAAGTGGTCATTAGTCATTGGTCATTGGTCAATAATAAAAGTGTAACAATTGATTTAACAGGCGTTGCAAAAGGAATTTATTTCTTAAAGATTATTGATGAAAACAAAAACGTAATTAATAAAAAAATAGTACTTCAATAAGAACTTACTTTTAGACTTCGTCATCCCCTCCTTCTTTCAAGGAGGGGGTTGGGGGTGGGGATGGCAATGAAATCAAAATATTTTATACTATATGTTCTAATCATCTCCTTTTGCTTTTTGGGAAATGCCGAAAACAACTCTCTAACCCATCAAGGTTTTAATTCTCCTCTTCATTCAACTACCGCTGAACAACAACAAAATTCTATCTTTCATGGATTGACACAAAACGACCATCCTAAAAAGAAAAAAGCTTCAAAGAAAAAAAAGAAAAAAAAACCTGTTAAGAAAAAGAAGAAGAAAAAAAAGAAGAAACCAGTTCACAAAAAGAAAAAGAAAAAAAAGAAGAAGACCGTTCACAAGAAAAAGAAACCAGCGAAGAAAAAAAAGTAAAAGAATAAATGGAGATAATTGCTTACAAAAAAAATCCCGTTCCGTTTGTTCGGAGGGGGATTTTTATTTTATCACTTCCTCTCTTTTACAATCCTTCACGTCAACACCTATTATATATTTTTATAAAGCCATTGTTTGTTTTTTCAATAACAACTAAAAAAAACAGAAGTAAAATAAACCGCATATTAATTTCATATTAAAATTAAAAGGTATAACTTTGCGTTAGCAATATGAATTTCTTTGAAAATGAAAACTGTTATTCGCCATTGGTTGTCGGTTTACCTCACTTGCTTTGCTTTTTGGGGGTTGGGTCAGAATGGGAATACCACTTACACAGCCAAACTTGCCAAGCCCGGAATTGATACTACACATCAAACAGAAAACGGTTTAAAAACTTTTGATCAAAGCAATTTTTATCAACTTATCGCTCCCACCACTTACAACAAAACAATTGCCTCAGCTGCTGTTCCTCTTTCGTATCAGTCTAATCCCGATTTTGGATTCATGCCCTATGGCTCCCCACTCGAAAATGTTTTTGAGGAATTAGGGCGGAGAACCTCTGATGAAAGGTATTTCAGAGATTCCGAAAACCCTTCAGTTTTTTATTTACAAAAATCTTCTGCACCTATTAATTATTTTAAAGATAACAATTGGCTCTCAATCGACCCTCGTTTAAAAAAGGTAGATGCTCAACATTACCAAGCAGCACAGCAGCCGCTGGTCTGTGGGTTAGATGTAGTAGAAAAAAAAACCACAATGTACGATGGCAACAATGTATTCGGCTTCAATCATTTTTCGTTGATGGAATACGACCAATCCGGAAATGCCAGTTTTTATAAGGCAAACTGGCAGCAATACACTGTGGGTGATAATGGAATTTTCATTCAAAATATTTTTCCTGATATAGATTTGATACTACAGTTTTCGGAACACAGTGTTAAAAGTAATTTTGTTTTGCATCATGCCCGCACAGGCAGCAGCCGGCTGGTGTTTGTAGATTCTCTCGATTTACCACACGGTTACAATGTTTCCACCTATTCAGGAAATGTAGAACAGAAAGGCTTTTCGGGCAGCTTAACTATTAATGACGCAACTGGACATTCGCAATATGTGTATGGTGTTATACATATTGATGATGCCATTTATTCAAATTTAGGAGCCAAAGGATATTATTCCGTTTCTGGAAATGCAGTGATGATGAGTGTTTACAGCGATGTGTTCAATAATCCTCAAATTAGCTATCCCCTCACCATCGACCCGTTGGTGACTTATGGTGCTTACAATTCGGCTGTTAATCCTACCGGAGCGGGCACATCGCCTATATTTTGTTCCAACGGAATTACTGTTGCAGTGCCAGGAGGTGCCACTTACACAGGGTGTTCGGCTACGGCAAGCATCACCAACACCGACAATACGTGCGGTTGTGGAGCAGGTCAAAACTGTCGACTGAACAAAGACCAGCTTTACATCACTTCCAGTTGCGGAGGAGCATCGCCTGTGGGTGCACCCGGAATTATCTGGGGGTGTTTGGTAGGTTGCAATGTGTTTGGCACATGGAATCCTGCATTTGGTTTTGGTTCCAGTGGTATGTCAAGTTTGGCTACTTGTATTCCACCTTCGTGCGCAGCACAAAATATTAATTTCAGACTTTTTCTAAATCAGTGGGGTTGTGGTGGTGCTAATTGCGGAAGCTGTGTGTATGCCGCCAACACGTGCTCTCACCTCAACAGTTGGTCAGTAACCTTGCAAGGACACACATTAGAATTGTTGGGAAACGTTGCTGGAAGTGGCACTTCCAGCGTTAGTGGAAATTGCAATGTAAACACCACCTTGAACCCATCAGCATTATATGGGGTTCCGGGCTACACCTATTCATGGAGTCCGGGCGGTAGTACCAGCTCTACACTCACCGTAAACCAAAGTGCAAACGGTGCATTTACCTACACCGCCACTGTCACCGATGCCTGCGGAGTGGCGCAAACAGCTACTTTTACCTTCAACATTGCTGATTGTCCGCTTCCGGTGGAGCTCACAAATTTTGATGCAAAATACAATGGTAAGACGGTGGATGTGAAATGGAGCACTGCTACAGAAACCAACAATGATTATTTTACAGTGGAACGAACTACGAATGGAATTATTTATTCAGCAATGGGCATTGTGCAAAGCCTGGCACCTGGCGGAAACAGCATTACTGCACTTTCGTATTCACTAAATGATGCAACTGTGGAAACAGGAATTTATTATTACCAGCTCAAACAAACCGACTTGAACGGGGATTATAAATATTCTGCAATAGTCCCCGTTAGTATTGGTGATGAAGATGCCACTTTTGTTGTAACACCCAATCCTGCAAAAAATACAATTGATTTATTCTATGAGGCAGATGGTACTACTTCTATTTTAAAAATAGCAGATGCAATGGGAAAAGAAATTTATGAAGAGCAAATGGAAAACACAACAGGTAAACAAAAACACACTATCACGATAAGTAAGTTTCCGACAGGAATTTATTTTATAGTACTAACCATGAGTACCAAAACACAAGGTGTAAAATTAGTGAAGCAGTAGGTTAAATGTGCAATGCTCTTTTGCCGGTAGCATCCAAACACGCCTCTTTCATAGCTTCTGTAAATGTAGGATGAGCATGACTCATGCGCGAAATATCTTCAGCACTTGCACGGTATTCCATAGCCACCACCGCTTCCGCAATCATATCCGCTGTGCGAGGTCCAATCATGTGTACTCCCAGAATTTCATCAGACGTTTCATCAGCCAATACTTTTACAAAACCATCCGTATCCATTGATGCACGTGCTCTGCCACTTGCTTTGAACGGAAAGTTTCCAACACGGTATTTTTTTCCTTGTTCTTTCAGTTGCTCCTCTGTGTAGCCAACAGCAGCTACTTCGGGCCAAGTATAAACCACACCTGGAATTAAATTATAATTGATATGAGGTTTTTGTCCCATCATTGTTTCAGCAACAAAAACTCCTTCTTCCTCTGCTTTGTGTGCCAACATTGCTCCCTTTACCACATCGCCTATAGCATAAATGTTGGCAATGTTGGTTTGCAACTGGTCGTTTGTTTCTATTCGCCCTCTGTTATCAAGGTTTACACCTGCTTTGTCCAAACCAAGATTATCAGTATAAGGTTTTCTGCCAACAGAAACCAAACAGTAATCTCCTTTAAATTCAACCTTTTCGCCTTTATCATTTTCAGCAGTCACAGTCACCTCTTTTCCTTTTGCTGTAGCTCCTGTTACTTTATGATTAAAATAAAATTCGAAGCCAAGTTTCTTCAAACTCTTCTGCAACTCCTTGCCCAGTGCTACATCCATTGTACTTATAATTCCTGCAGTAAATTCCACCACCGAAATCTTTGACCCCAATCGTGCATACACCGAGCCTAATTCCAAACCAATAACACCACCACCAATTATAATCATATGTTTTGGAACTTCTGTCAATTCCAATGCTTCAGTAGAAGTAATAATTCTTTTTTTGTCAATTACAATTCCTGGCAAAGAAGATGGTTTAGAGCCGGTAGCAATTATCGTTTTCGAACTTTCAATTTGAGTTTTCTTTCCATCAGTTCCTGCAATCTCAATGTTGGTTGCATTTACAAACGAACCATGACCAGTGTAAACAGTAATTTTATTTTTCTTCATCAGAAAATTAATACCATCGCAGGTTTGTTTCACCACATCGCCTTTGCGTTTTATCATTTGTTTCAAATTCACTTTAACCTCCTTCACATCAATTCCATGCTCAGTAAAAGTGTGTGTAGCATTATGAAAATGTTCTGACGAATCAAGCAATGCCTTTGAAGGAATACAACCTACATTTAAACATGTTCCACCAAGAGTATTGTAACGCTCAATGATGGCAGTTTTCATTCCCAATTGTGCACAGCGAATGGCCGCCACATATCCACCCGGACCGGAGCCTATAATAGTAACATCAAATTTTTCCATGATTTTTTTATTAAGTATGATAATGCAAAACTACTTATTTTTTAATTATTCTAAATCGTATGAGCCATGAATAAATAATAAGTAATAAAGAAATATACATGGCTGCTCTTGCAATGTAATCGCCAAAGCGGGAATAAAAAGTAATTTCACTTTTCATTTGTATTTTTTGAGTAATAACGGCAGTTACCCACCAATCGGTTGGTTGCAAAATTTCTCCCAAGGGATTAATAAAGCATGAAATACCTGTATTCGCAGAGCGGGCAACCCATCTCCTTGTCTCGATTGCTCGCAATGCACCATATTGCAAATGTTGTTTGTACCCTGGAGTGTCGCCCCACCACCCATCGTTGGTGATGATAGAAATAAATTGGGCACCATTGGTAATATACTCGCTTACATACTCACCATAAATACTTTCGTAACAAATTACGGGAGCAGTAGAAGATGAACTATCAGAAGAAGTAAAAACAGTTCTCTCTTCTTGCACTCCAAGGCTACCAGCTGTTCCGCCTAATTCGAGTGCATACTTTTCAAAGTATTTAAAAAGAAAAGGGAAAGGCATTTTTTCCACACCGGGCACCAGTTTCGATTTGTGATATATCTGTATTTGTTTGTTACTATCTAATTGCAAGGCAGTGTTGTATTCTTCGTAATACGCATTGGTGTCCGAAAATTTACGGGCAGTGAGCGAAGGGGTTTCTCCGAAACCATAAGCTTTCCGTGTATCAGCTCCTATTATCAATTTGAGTTTCGGAAACTGTTTTATAAAATGTTTTAACATGTCAAGGCTCGAACTTTGCGACAGCGCATCTTCTCGGATACCTTCAGTAAGTGCTGTTTCGGGAAACAATAAATAATCGGTGGTGGTGTCCACTCTTTCCACAGCAAGTTGCAGCATTTTTTGCAGTTGACCCTGATAACCGTAAATAAATTTTACATTATAGGGGTCTATATTAGGCTGCACTACCACCACTTTCTTATAAGCTTTTTTATCAGACAATGAATTTGTATCATTATACTTTACTTTAAGCAGAAAAGAAATAATTGCAGGAACGGCAAGTAAGGCAATCACTGAAATAACAATCCGTTTTCTGTTCTTACCACTCGATTCGGTATTTAAAAAAGCAGATACAATTAAACAATTGATAAGTAGTATCCATAAACTACCTCCAAACACACCGGTGTATTCGTACCATTGAATCCGGTTGATGTCGTTTGCAAATCCGTTACCAAGTATGAGCCAGGGCCATGACAAATCCCACCGAAGGTGCATGAATTCAAAGGTCATCCAGAAACAAATAAAAATAACACTGCCCCATTTTTCACCAACACGTTTTTTTACTTTATGAAATAATAAAAACACAATGGTCATTAATAGAGTGTTGGAAACGATTGCCATTACCGCTCCTCCCATCGAAGCATTTTTTATCCAATAAGTGGTAATTACATTCCAAATTAAGAAAGTAAGAAAACCACAACCGAAAAGTGTGAGTGTTTTATAGTTGTTTTCGTGATGAAATATTACTTGTTCCACCATCAGTAAAGGAACCAAAGCAATAAAAAGCAATGGTGCGAGACCGGTAGGAAACCATGCATATGCCAACAGCAACCCGCTTAATACTGATAGTAGATAAAGATAAATGGTTTTCATTTTAGGCAAAGATATTAAATAATGAATTGGTAAATAAAGTAACTTGCTAGCGCAGAATAGACAAACGATGCGAATCGAGTTTGATAAAAATAAATAATAAAATGGTAAACGACCAAAGCGAAGATCCTCCATAACTAAAGAAAGGCAAAGGAATACCAATTACTGGTGCAAGCCCTATCGTCATTCCTACATTTATAGTTAAGTGAAAAAACAAAACAGAAGCAACACTATATCCGTAAATACGGCTGAATGCAGAGCGTTGCCGTTCTGCCATAAAAATCACTTTTAGTATTAGCGTGAGTTCCAATAATATCACCAACGAACTTCCTAAAAATCCCCACTCTTCGCCCACTGTACAAAAAATAAAATCGGTATCCTGTTCAGGAACAAAATCGTATTTGGTTTGCGTTCCGTTTAAATAACCTTTACCAGTAAACCCTCCCGAACCAATTGCTATTTTAGCCTGATTAACATTATAGCCTTCTTTCTTTTTGTCCACCGTTCCTCTTCCTAACAATACATCTATTCTTATTTTTTGATGCGCCTCCATGTGTTCGTAAACGGTGCTTGTTCCCTTCACCATACCGCAGGCAAGCAAACCAATTAAAGCTACTACAAATAAATTTTGAGCATTACGTCTAATAAATACTAAAGTTAAAAGGCACAAAGAGCTGATGATTATAAATAAATAAACATTGTTGATCAACAGGGATAAAATAAATAAAACAATGGCAAGAAAGCCGAGAAGCAAATAATTTACTGACAATCCCTCTCGATAAAGAGTGAAAATAAATGCAACAAAAACAATTGCCAAACCTGTTTCGTCCTGCATCACTTTAATTACAAACAAAGGAATACCAATGATGAGGAGAGTAATAATTGTGTTTCTGTAATCAGAGATTTTAATATGTTGATTGCTCAGAAATTTTGCAATTGCCAGGTTGGCTGCAAACTTCATAAACTCTGCTGGCTGAATTCCAAAATCACCAAACCTGAACCAAGAGCGGCTGCCTTTTACTTCTCTACCTAGAAAAGGAACAGCAATGCAGGCAGTAAGAAATATACCATAAATTAAATAAGAAAAGGCGGTGTAAAATTTTTCATCAATAATTAAAATTATCAATGCTAGAAGTAAAGAAGTTCCAATCCAAATTAATTGTTTGCCATACTTTTGAGTCATGTCGGTAATCACATGATGGTCTTCGTTGTAAACAGCGGAATAAATATTGAGCCAACCCATGGTTACCAGCACAAGATAAAGCATCACCGTAACCCAATCTATATCACTGAAGATATTATTGCTTTGTTTTCTTTCCAATTCTTAAAGGAGTTATTTTTTCTTTTTCACTTCTTTCACCTGCATTTTATCTATCAGGTTTGCATCCATCATTGTTTTCTCCAGTTCTTTTCTCACCACTTTTCCGTTCAGGTATTTTTCCATCATTAGTGTGGCAATTGGTCCCGCCCAGGATGCGCCCCAACCTGCATTTTCAACCAACACTGCAATTGCTATTTTAGGATTATTTTTAGGGGCATAAGCTACGAACACGGAATGGTCTTTCCCATGAGGATTTTCAGCCGTACCAGTTTTAGCACAGTATTCCACTCCTTCAATTTTTAATAGATGCGCTGTCCCGCTTTCCGTAACATGACTCATTCCTTCAATTACATTATTATAAATAGCAGTATCTGTTATGGAGGTAAACCATTTTACTTTAAAACGATTCAATGTGGTATCATTCGGATTATCATCTATTGCTTTAACAATATGCGGAATGTAATACCATCCTTTGTTTGCTATTATTGTAACCACATTCGCATTTTGTAAAGGAGTAATTCCAAGTTCTGCCTGCCCTATTCCAAGCGATATTACAGTAGATGCTTTCCAGCTGCCTTTACCAAAAACCTTGTCATAATATTTTATGGAAGGAATATTTCCTCTTAATTCGTTTGCCAAATCGGAGCCTGTTTTTCTGCCGATATTGAAACTTAACGCGGTATTTCTCCATGCTTCAAATGCTTTATAAGTGTCATGGTATTTTTTATTTTCAATAATACTTTTAAATACATACGAAAAATAAGAATTACAGGAATATCCTATTGCATCATATAAAGCTAAAGGGGAAGGGTGTACCTCGCATTTGGGATGCCCTCCCATTGGGGCATAGCCAGCAGAGCAAGGGTATCTCGTTTCAGGACTTAACACCCCTTCGTGTTGCCCTATCAGTGATTCAACCAATTTGAAAGTAGAACCGGGAGGATAAGAAGCCATAGTCGCTCTATTGAACAATGGAACACGAATGGTATCCAGATAAAGAGTGGAAAAATTTTTGTTCCTCGCTCTTCCCACCAATAAATTAGGGTCGTACGAAGGACTTGTTACCAAAGCAAGTATTTCTCCTGTTTGTGGTTCAATAGCAACAATACTTCCAATTTTATTTTGCATTAGTTGCTCGCCATATAATTGCAAATCAGCATCCAGGGTAGATTCAAGCGATTTTCCTGATATAGCAGCAGTATCATACAGTCCGTTCATATAACTTCCCTTGGGACTATTATTTACATCAACCATTAAAATATGTAATCCCTTTTTTCCTCTCAATACCTTTTCGTAGGTCTTTTCAACCCCACTAATGCCAAGGTAGTCGCCTTCATTATAGTACGAATCTTTTTCTGTCATGTCCTTATCCGCCTCACCAATATAACCAAGCATATTCGCAGCTATCCTCATGGGGTATTTTCTTAATGTTCGTGATTGCACAAAAAATCCGTGGAATCGGTACAGACGTTCCTGCAATGCTGCATAATCCTTCGGAGATAATTGTTTTTCAAATATAGAAGGCTTACGCGGAGAATTGGGAGCCTGCACCGCCTTTTTCATTTTTTTTAAAAAATCTTCATTTGTAATATCAAGAAGTTTACAAAAATCAGCGGTGTCTAATTCTTTCACTTCTTTGGGAATAACCATTAAATCATATGCCGCTTCGTTATAAACAAGTAGTTTGTGTTTGCGGTCATAAATATATCCCCGCACAGGAAACTCAGTAGTATAACGGAAAGCTTGATTGCGGGCATCTAATTTGTAACTGTCGTCAATCACCTGAATATAAAACAGCCGTGCTATGAATGCAAGACCTACTAGGACAAACACCCCCATTATTACATATTTTCGTTCTGATAACTGATTCATTCAGCGTCTTTTTTGTTTTGAAACAAATACTGAGTGAGTACCACAAATAACAGAGTAAATACTGAACTTAGAAAAACTCTTAAAAGAGTATAAAAGAATTCAGAGAATCGAAATACTTCTAGATAAAACAAAACAAGATGATGAAGTATTATTAATATTCCAGAATAAGAAATAAACCAGGGAACACCTAAATACTGTATTGTTGGCTGGGTTCCGAATTCGTAGCCTTCTCTTGGCGAAAACAATTTTAAAATACTTGGGCGTATATAAGCCATAAAAACACCAGCAGCAGCATGCAATCCCATCGTATCATAAAACATATCAATAGTAATTCCAAGAACAAAGCCACTTAATATTAATAACCATTTAGGTGTTTCAAAAGGCAGGGCAATAATAAACAGAACATATAGAAAAGGGTTAATAAACCTGCCTAGTTCAATGTTTCTTATAACGATTATCTGTACTAGTATAAGTACAATAAACCGAAGAATATTCTTTAAAATGGTAGTCAGCACTATTTGTTAGTTTTCTTTGTTGTCTGTTTCTGATTTTTTTTCAAGCTCCTCCTGTTCATCCTTCAGAATATTATTTACAATATAAACATGAGAAATCTTTTTGAAGTCCGTTGACAATTTTACTTTTACGGTATAAAAAAACTCACCTGATTTTCTGACAAAACTTTCAACAGTACCTATCATAATATTTTCGGGAAAGGTGGTGGATAAGGCAGAGGTTACAATTGTATCACCAGTAATTAGTCTTACGTGAGTAGGAATATCATGAAGGGTAGCATTACTGTAATTGTCATCAACATCCCACATTAGTGGTCCATAGGAACCATCTTTTTTTATCTTTGAACTGAAAATGGATTTACTGTTTAGTAACGACATCACTGTGCAAAAATTACCTGAAACATCTTTCACGTATCCTACCACCCCTGTGCTTGTAATAACAGCCATATCTTTTTTAATTCCTTGTGTTGAACCTTTATCTAAAGTGAGAAAATTATTTCTCAAGTTTGTCGAATTCTTAACAACACTCGCACTTGTAAAAGTATATTTTTGATGATAAGTTGTATCATTCACCGAATGCACATCATTCACAAGTATAGAAAATGAGGCTAATGTTTTCCCACGCAGTTCGGCATTTTCTTTTAAGAGCTTTTCGTTTGCATCTTTCAGTAAAAAATATTGATTAACATCGTGGCTGGCAGCTAAAATATTTGCTGATACAGCGTTTGAAGAGTTAATAAAACTTGCCCTCTGATAAAAATTATTCTGAACAACTAAATATATGCAAAGTGTTTCGAGTAATAAAAAAAGAAAAATAAAATAATTTCTCAGAATAAATAAAAGAAGGTTCCGCATTTATATTAAATAGTATTATCTCATCAGGAATGGAAATTTTCCAACATTTTTAAGTGCGATACCTGTTCCACGGGCAACAGCACGAAGAGGGTCTTCTGCTATGTGTACAGGTAATTTTGTTTTTAACGAAATCCGTTTATCCAGCCCTCGAAGCATAGAGCCACCACCAGCCAAATAAATACCTGTGCGAAAAATATCTGCTGAGAGTTCTGGCGGGGTCATTTCCAAAGCATTCAAAATCGCTTCTTCCACCTTTGCAATTGATTTATCCAATGCATGAGCAATTTCAGTGTAAGAAACGTAAATTTCTTTTGGAATCCCTGTCATTAAATCTCTTCCGTGAACTGCGTAATCAGGTGGTGGATTGTCAATTTCGGTCATTGCTGCACCAACTTCAATTTTTACACGTTCAGCAGAACGCTCCCCAATCAGAATATTATGCTGCCTTCTCATGTATTCTTCAATGTTGGAAGTAAACTCATCTCCGGCAATACGAATGGACTTATCACATACAATTCCTCCAAGTGCAATTACCGCAATCTCACTGGTACCACCACCAATATCAATAATCATATTGCCCATTGGCTCTTCCACATCAATGCCGATACCAATTGCTGCAGCCATTGGTTCATGAATAAGATAAACTTCCTTGCCACCCGCACGCTCTGCGCTATCTCTCACAGCTCGTTTTTCTACTTCCGTAATTCCCGAAGGAATACAAATTACGACTTTCAAAGAGGGCGTAAACAGACGTCTTCCCGGGTTTATCATTTTTATCATTCCCCTAATCATATGCTCGGCAGCACTAAAATCAGCAATTACTCCGTCTTTTAGAGGACGAATGGTTTTAATATTCTCATGTGTTTTTCCGTGCATTTGTTGTGCCTGTTTGCCCACAGCAATTATCTTTCCTGTCATGCGGTCAACAGCAACAATAGAAGGTTCGTCAACCACTACTTTATCATTATAAATAATAAGAGTGTTGGCCGTTCCTAGGTCAATCGCAATTTCTTGTGTTAAAAAACTAAATAATCCCATATATTGATTTTGGATTTTGGATTTTAGATTTCGGATTAGAGACTCTTATTCTAAACTCCTGATGTTATTTTTTATCTTGTTTATTTTTAAATTCGTTTCTATTGGTTATGCTTAACATTAATGTTTAAAATGACGTGTACCTGTCATTGTCATTGACATTCCGTTGGCATCACAATATGCAACAGAATCTTTGTCTTTGATAGAGCCCCCTGGCTGAATAACAGCAGTGACTCCTGCTGTATGTGCAATTTCTACACAATCCGGAAATGGGAAGAAGGCATCTGATGCCATTACTGCACCCTTCAGATTAAACCCAAATTTGTTTGCTTTTGCTATTGCCTGCTCCAAGGCATCTACACGGGAAGTCTGCCCAACCCCGCTTGCAAGTAACTGGTTGTTTTTTGCAAGCACTATGGTATTTGATTTTGTATGTTTCACAATTTTATTTGCAAACTCCAGATCTCTTTGTTCGTCAGCAGTTGGCGATACTTTGGTAACAGTTTGCATATCCGAAACGGTTTCCGTTTGCATGTCTTTGTCCTGTTCAATTACTCCATTCAAAAGTGTTCTGAAAGATTTTGAAGGAAGAATAACTTCTTTTTGAATCAAAATAATTCTGTTAGGTTTTGCTTTTAATATCTCTAAAGCCTTATCATCATAGGAAGGAGCAATTATTACTTCAAAAAACAATTTATTTATTTCTTCCGTACTTTCAACATCTACTTTTTTGTTGGTGATTAATACTCCACCAAATGCACTAGTAGGGTCGCCTGCCAGTGCATCTTTCCAGGCATCCACTAATTTTGGACGAGAAGCAATCCCACAGGCGTTGTTGTGTTTGAGAATTGCAAAAGTAGTTTCTTTAAATTCTGCAATTAAACTAACCGCAGCATCCACATCCAATAAATTATTATACGATAATTCTTTTCCGTTTAATTTGGTAAACATTTCTTCCAAATTACCATAGAAAACACCTTTCTGATGCGGGTTTTCGCCATAACGTAAAATAGCCGATTGCTGGATACTTTGTTTAAAAACATTTTCTGCTGTATCGAAATGTTTGAAAATAGCAACATCGTAATGTGAAGAGGTATCGAATGCTCTTACAGCAAGCATTTTTCTGTCTTGCAATGCAGAAGCACCTTTTTGGGCAATTAAGATTTTTTCGAGCAAAAAATTATATTCTTTTTTTGAAGAAACAATTACTACATCCTTAAAGTTTTTTGCTGCTGCACGTATCAAAGATATTCCGCCAATATCAATTTTTTCAATGATGTCGTCTTCCGAACCACCTGATTTAACAGTCTCTTCAAAAGGATATAAATCTACAATGACCAAATCTATTTCAGGAATTTCGTATTCCTCCATCTGCTCCACATCGCTCTGCAATTCTCGTCTGCTCAATATTCCACCAAAAACCTTCGGGTGCAATGTTTTTACTCGGCCACCTAATATAGATGGATATGAAGTTAAAGATTCGACTGGAGTGACAGCAACGCCAAGCATTTCAATAAAATCCTGAGTGCCGCCTGTACTATAAATTTTGACACCTAACGTATTCAGTTGCTGAATCACGGATTCCAAATTATCCTTGTAATAAACTGAAATCAAGGCATTTTTAATCTTTTTTAATTCGTTCATTTATTATTTAAAATTTGCTTCACAAAAGTAGGAATTTTTATAAGCCTTATTCCTGCAAAACTACTTTGTTGATAAATGTTTTTTTTGTTAATAAGACTTCGAGCAATAGCTTTTTATTTATAGGAATTTCCAAAGTAATTTTTAGTTTAAAAAATACTACATTTGTATTCTTCAAAACAAAAAAGTAACATGATTTTTTTAGGACTGTTTCGCGAAAGTATTTTGTTTGCTATTCATGCGCTGGTGGTAAACAAACTTCGTACTTTTCTTTCCCTGTTGGGTATTACTATCGGTATATTTGCCATTATCACTGTTTTTACAGTGGTTGATTCCTTGGAACAAAACCTCCGCAAAAGCGTGCAAAGTTTGGGTGATGATGTAGTGTTTGTTGAGAAATGGCCCTGGACATTCGGACCTGATTACCCGTGGTGGAAATACATGAATCGACCTGTACCAGATTTTACAGAGCTGGATGCCATCCATAAAAAATGTGATGGAGCTCAATCGGCTGCATTTGTAATTAGTGCCAACATCACTGTGAAATACAAAAGCAATAGTATTGAAAATGTAACTATTATCTGTGCTTCTTATGAATACGACAAAGTGAAAAATTTTGAAATAGAGGAAGGGCGTTACTTCACAGAGATTGAATCTTCTGCGGGAAGACCTGTTGCTGTAATTGGGGATGTGTTGGCAAAAGCTCTTTTCCCGAATCTGAACCCTTTGGGACAAATGATAAAAGTGAGCGGAGCAAAAGTAATGGTAATAGGTATTTTCAAAAAAGAAGGCGAAAGTATTTTGGGCGGAAGTCCTGATACACAAGTGTTGGTTCCTGTTCAGTATGCCCGTAGTTTAATTGATATACGCAGTGATAATCTTGACCCACAATTGCTTGTACGTGCCAAATCCGGAGTGAGTAATGATGAATTGATTGATGAACTTACTGGTTTGATGCGATCTATACGCAAACTCCAGCCTAAAGTGGAGGATAATTTTGCTCTTAATCAAACTAGTTTAATTTCTAATCAGTTCGATAGTTTGTTTGATATTGTTGGAATAGCAGGTTGGATTATCGGTGGATTTTCCATCCTAGTGGGTGGTTTTGGAATTGCCAACATAATGTTTGTATCCGTGAAAGAGCGAACAAATATTATTGGAATACAAAAATCACTAGGAGCTAAAAATTATTTTATTTTGTTACAGTTTATTTTTGAATCTATTTTTTTATCATTATTTGGTGGTGTTATAGGTTTGCTCATCGTTTATATAATTACAGTAACAGCAGGCGATTCGTTTGGAATGGAAATTACATTAAGTAAATCGAATACAATTTTAGGATTTACTATTTCTATTTTGATTGGAGTAGTTTCTGGATTCGTGCCGGCTTACGGTGCTTCTCAGCTCGACCCTGTTGAAGCGATTAGAGCGAGTTAGTTCATAGGTCATTGGTAAATTCGTAAATATTCTTAATTCGTAATATGGAAGTAGTAACTCGAAAACGCCCGATATTATTGTCAGTTGTTTGTGTGCTGGGTTTTATATGGATTGTATTCAGCCTACCAGCAGTGTTTTCTCCGTCCATAAAAAAAATGGGTGACTGGTATCCTGCATTGTTTGGATTAATAGTTGCTTCCAGTTTCATTTCTTACATCGGTGTTTGGCACATGAAACGTTGGGGATGTAGTTTATTTGTTATTACTTTTTTTACAAAAGAAATACTTCTCGTTCTTATTAATGATGTGAGTTATGTTGGTATTGTTTTTTCTGTTTTTTTCATTTCCAGTATGGTTTCGTTTTATAAAAGAATGGATGTCAATTTATAACCTCAGAATAGCACCTGTAAAATACTTCACTTAGCTATCGTTTTTTTGATTACCTTCGCGGATTATAATTTTTAAAAATGAAACAAAAAATAAAGTTTACTAATAAAGACAAAACACAATTTTTTAATGTATTAAAAGAGCGGGTTGACAAGTATTTCATAGACCATAAAATTTCGCAGCACGCCAATTTTACCATGGTTTTCAAAACCATTGTAATGCTTTCCTTATATTTTGTCCCTTATTTTTTAATAATGACTCAAGGCTATAGCCTGTTTGTAATGTGGCTAATGTCGCTGATTATGGGTCTTGGACTCGCTGGCATTGGAATGAGTGTGATGCACGATGCTAATCATGGAGCTTATTCATCCAATCAGTTTGTTAATAAAATTGTTGCGATGGCACTTACTTTTGTAGGTGGCGACAATAAAAACTGGATTACTCAACACAATATACTTCATCATACTTACACTAATATCTACGGCCACGACAGAGACATAGATGATAAAGTGGTGATGCGTTTTGCACCGGCAGGAAAGTATTGGAAAGTGCAGCGATTACAGGTGGTGTATGTGTTTTTCTTTTATGCTATCATGTCGCTTTACTGGACCACCGCCAAAGATTTTGTTCAGTATTTCGAATTCATTAAAAAAGGACATAACCGAGAAGGTGGTGTTGCTAAAGCAAAAACGCTGTTTACTATTGTTTTCTGGAAATTAGTTTATTACAGCTACATGTTTGTATTGCCCATCATGCTTCTCCACCTTTCGTTCGGGCAGGTGTTTCTTGGGTTTCTTTCGCTTCATGTTGTGGCGGGGCTTATTTTGTCGATAGTGTTTCAATTAGCACATGTAGTAGAAGACACCGTTTTCCCTATGCCTGATGCAAAAGGAAACATTGAAAACGAATGGGCTATTCATCAATTGCAAACCACTGCCGACTTCGCGAAAGATAATTGGTTAATTACTTATTATGTTGGAGGCTTAAATTATCAGGCTATTCACCATTTATTTCCGCGTGTGTGCCATGTGCATTACCCTAAAATTGCACCTATTGTGGAACAAACTGCTAAAGAGTTCGGGGTTACTTATCTTTACAACGAATCGTTTTGGAAAGCGTTTGCATCTCACATGAAAGTGCTTTCTCGATTAGGCAAAAACGACCTTACTTTCTTTGCTGTTGCAAACAGTATGGGGTAATTAGTTATATCCCGTTTCTTTTTTTACCTTTTGAAACATCAAACGTTTTCGGCAACCAGTGTGCTGACTTTTCTGTGAGTGCAAATTTCTTGGTGGTTGTTGTTTTATGCCTTTGGATGAGCTTGTTTATGTATATTTTTTAATTTCTCTACTGTATTATGTGTATAAACTTGCGTTGCCGAAAGATTCGCATGGCCAAGCAATTCTTTTATTGCATTCAAATCGGCACCATTATTCAGCATATGAGTTGCAAAGGTGTGGCGCAACACATGGGGACTTTTTTTGTCGATGGTGGTTACTTGAGAAAGATAATTATGAACTACTGCATAAACGGTTGGTGGGTTTAGTTTTTTACCTTTTTGGGTTTCAAACAAATACTCGTTTGGTAAATCCTTTTTGGTTTTAATGTAGTTTTGAATTTCATTTTTTAATTCTCTTCCGAAAGGAATTATCCTCTCTTTATTTCTTTTTCCCAAAACCTTCATCTGAAAGGAAAATAGGTCAATATTTGCAACTTTTAAATTAATTAATTCTGACAAACGCATTCCGGTGTTATAAAATATTTCTATTATTAATTTATTCCTTTGCCCTTCTTCATCTTTACCAAAATCAACAACATCAAGCAATAAATCCATTTTTTCTTTTTCAACAAAAACGGGTAATCGCTTCGATGTTTTAGGTGACTGTATTTTTAACATCGGATTTTCCGTAATCAATTGTTGTCTCAGCAGGTATTTATAAAATGTTTTAAGGGTTGTAATTTTTCGGTTAACAGAGCGAGGGGTAATGTTTTGTTCCATCAAACTTACAATCCAGGAACGAACAATGGTATGATTTATTTCTTCAATTGTTTTTATTTCGTAGGTCTTTTCAAGAAAGGAGAAAAATTGCACTAAATCATTTGTATAGGCTACCAATGTATGGTTTGAAAATCGCTTTTCAAATTGAAGGTATTGATTAAAACTTTCTTTGCTTACACTTAAATCCATAAAAAAAGAAGTATTTAATTGTTGACTCTAAATAACTTCGTAAAGTTAAGCAAACAATTAAATACTTCCTTGTTCGGGAAATATACTTATGAAAAAAGTTTTAAGCTTCTTCGGTATAATAGGTCTTTTTAACGTAGATGGCTTTTTTCTTGCCTTCGCGATATACGACAGATGGTTTTGTAAATTTTTGACGATTACGTAATTCTTTTACAACGCCTGTTTTTTCAAATTTCTTTTTGAACTTTTTAAGAGCTTTCTCAATTGGTTCACCGTCTTTTATTTGTACTACTAACATTTTGTTTTGTTTTAATTATTAATTATCGGGGTGCAAATGTAATAAAATAATGTAAATGAAGGAGATTTATCCAAAATTATTTCATTATTTCTCTTGCAATCACCAACTTTTGAATTTCGGATGTGCCTTCACCAATTGTACAAAGTTTACAATCACGATAGTATTTTTCTGCCGGGAAATCCTTTGTAAAGCCATATCCACCAAATATCTGAACCGCTTCGTTGGAAACCCGGCACGCTACTTCAGAAGCATAATATTTGGCAAAAGCCCCTTCTTTAGTCATTTTTAGCCCCTTGTTTTTTCTGTCGGCTGCCAAAAGAGTAAGTAATTCGGACGCTTCTATTTCAGTTGCCATATCTGCTAATTTAAAAGCAATAGCCTGAAATTGTGAAATAGGTTTGCCAAATTGTTCCCGTTCTTTCGAATATTTGACGGAAGCTTCAAAAGCTCCTTTTGCAATACCAACTGATAATGCTGCAATAGAAATACGTCCACCATCTAACACTTTCATTGCTTGAATAAACCCATCCCCCTCTTTGCCCAACATTTGGTCTTTATGAACCCGGCAATCCGTAAAAATTAACTCAGCGGTTTCTGAAGCACGCATACCTAATTTGTTTTCTTTTTTCCCGGGTTTAAAACCTTCTGTTCCTTTTTCGATAATAAAAGCGGACATTCCATGAGAATCTCCCTTTTCTCTGGTACGGACAATCACAACAGCCACATCACCCGAAATAGCATGAGTAATAAAATTTTTAGAGCCATTGATAATAAAATAGTCTCCATCCTTTTTTGCAGTAGTGTTCATTCCTCCCGAATCAGAACCTGTTCCTGTTTCTGTTAATCCCCATGCACCTATCCATTCGGCTGTGGCTAACAAAGGAAGGTATTTTTTCTTTTGCTCTTCATTTCCAAAAGCAAGAATATGCCCCGTACATAAAGAATTGTGAGCAGCCATGGACAAGCCAATAGAACCGCAAATTTTTGATAATTCAACTATTGCTGTTACATATTCAGTATAAGAAAAGCCTGAACCTCCATATTCCTGAGGTACCAATACTCCCATTAAACCTAGTTCTCCAAGTCTTTTAAATACTTCTATAGGAAAAGTCTGTGCCTCGTCCCATTCCATCATTTTCGGACGAATGTGGTCTTCTCCAAATTTTTTAATCATATCAGCAATCATTCGCTGATTTTCGGTAGTGCTAAAATCCATTTTATTTTTTTTGAGGGGACAAAAATATACTTTTTAATCTAATTCTTATTGCTTAATCACTTTTAAATGTTCGGAGTCGTTTTCCTTATTTTTTAGAAATAAAGTATAAACTCCATTATTCAATTGGGATAAATCAACTATTGAATTTTCTTTGGTTAGTTGTTTTTCAAAAACCAATTGTCCTAAAGAATTAAAAACTTTTAAGTAATCATTCGAATTATTTAAAATCGTAAGTATTCCATAAGTCGGATTAGGGAAAATATTCAATTCTGTTTCATTAATACTATTAGTAATACCTACATTTAAAGGAGGGGCACACGAAACATAATTACCACTCACCCATCTTTGTTCGGCAGGAATAATACCTGTGTTAATAGTATTCTGAATTCCGATGATTGGTAAAGTTGCTCCTTGTAAATACGAAGGAGGTGTGGTAAAAAAATAACTGATGTCATTAAGAGGTGTAGTTCCTGACGGTAGTATCGCTCCGTTTTTATTATTACCAAAATCGAAAAGCCCAGTGCCCCCAACAATATAATTACCAGTGCCAAAAGAAGTACTTGTAATTTCATTACCAACTATATTTTGATTGGGACTGTAGGGTGTGGACATAATGATACCATACAAAGCTGCCCTGTTCCTAAAGTAAGTATTCCAAGGTCCATTATCTCCATGTGAATAATCAATAGTGATATTATTCCCGCTATTACTTTCAAACAAGTTTGCGAAAGGTTGGTTTCCGTGCAATACCATATCTCCTGCGGCATTGCTAGGAAATTCTGTGCGCTGTTGTTCTCTGCAATAATTATATGCACACACATTTCCATTTGCTCCAGCTTGAATTAGCATGGCATGACGTTGTATTCTGAAAATATTATTTTGAATCAAACATTCACCCGAAGCATATTGTATTGCCACTCCATAACCTTGTCCGTTGCCCCCATAAGCAAAAGCTTCATGAAAAAAACTGCCTTCTATTAATATGTTGCTGCTGTTACTTATGGCAACATGAGCGAAATTACAAAAGGAAACTTCCACATTTTTGAGCCAGCAGTTAACTGCATTATTAATATCAATGGTAGTGGTTTGTCCTACCGAAGCATCCAATCGCTGAATACTTAAACATTCAATACCTACATTTTTTCTTGGAGTAAGTTTCGCTATTCGTGCATGGAGAGCAGTTGTAAAATCCATGCGCAAAGGAGAATTTAGAGTAATTACATTTCCTGCTTTTGCTGTGATTTTACAAATTTGTCCAATACTGAAATATGCCCAAGAAGAAAATAACAACGCATTATCATCAAAAATAATTCGGATGTAATCGCCCACATTTACTGCTGTTCCATGAGTTAGTGTTAAAGTGAAAGAATCTTTTGTAGCGTCAATTGCCAATGAATCTATTGCCTGTGTTGTGGTTCCGTGCATCAAGATACAATCTCCGTTTCCTCCCAAATCAAAAGTAAGATGAGAGTCGGCTGTGGAAGCACCTTTCAGAATAACACCATTTGGCAAATTAATAGAAGAAGAAAAATTAAATGTGCCTTGTGGAAAATAAACTATTCCGGGATTGCCACCCAATGCTGCAATTGCGCTTGCAATGGCAGTGTTGTTTAAAGTAGTTCCATCACCCACGCCACCATAAGTAGTAATGTCCACCTGATTGGTTGGGTATGGAATTATAGTATCCAATCCTGCTTTGCTCCAATCAGTAATTCTTGCAGAGGTTAATACCTGAGCGGAAAGGATTATGGAGGTGGATGATAATAGTAGTAGGGTAATAATTTTTTTCATGCTTGTAGTTTTTTATTTGTGTGATTTAATATTTTACTAATGAAACAATATCTTCTGAATATCTTTTCAATCGTTCTTTTCCTTGCAAAAATTCTAATTCAATAACAAAAGCAAAACCAGCAACATTACCTCCCTGCATTTTCACTAATTTTGCTGCTGCTTCGGCTGTTCCTCCTGTAGCAAGCAAATCATCGTGAATGAGAACATTCCAGTCTTTTTGGATTTCGTCCACTTGCATTTCAATTTTCGCACTTCCATATTCCAAATCGTATTCATACGACATAGTTTTGAAAGGCAGTTTACCTGCTTTACGTACCAAAATAAATGGAATGTTTAATTTATTTGCCAAAGCAAATCCAAACAGAAAGCCTCTGCTCTCCACACCTATAACAGCATTAATGTTTTTATCTGCAAAACGTTTTGCAAATTCATCAATTATTTCATTACACAATGTTTGGTTGTGAAATATTGGGGTGATGTCTTTAAAGAGTATTCCAGGCTTAGGAAAATCTTTTACATCACGTATAGTGTTATTTATTTTGTCCTGTAACATTTATTCTGTTTTTAAATAAGGTGCAATTTTACGGTATGTTTCGTCATCTACCAAATCTGTTTTTTTAATATCCTCAATATTCTTAAACTTTCCGTGCTTTTCGCGGTATGTTATTATTCCGTTAACAGCGTTCCATTTGAGGTAGGGGTGTTTCAGTTCTTTTGCAGTACAAGTATTAATATTTATTTTTTTTATTTTCGTTATATCCACAGTTATGTATTTTTCAACTGCATCAAATTTGTCTTTATCAAATTTCCACAACTCCATCAATTGTTCCTTTGAAGAATATCCTCCCAATTCTTCTCTGTGTTCAATAATTTTCTTTGAATAAAATCCTTTAATTCCTCTTATTTTAATCAAGGTTAAAGAGTCAGCGGAGTTAAGTTCAACTAAAACAATTTCTGCTTTTGGTTTTGGCGTTTCCGATTTTGCAGTATCCTTTCTTACATACTTATGATATAAGGTGTCTGCTTTTTTCTCAGGAATTAAAATATAAGGCTCTATTGACAAATATAATTTCTCCTGAATACAATACATCTTTTTTACATCTGCCTTGCTCCTGAACTGCCCGCCTTTTTCTTCATAATGTTTGATAACATAAATTTGTTTGTCAGAAAGTCCCATACGTCTCCATTCACTTTCAGGAAGGTTGTTCGGATTAAAATTAAATCGTTCTCCTTTTAGGGTTTTCGATTTTTCTGATTTTGAATACGAAGTGTAGTCTTTTTTGGGTGTTTCTTTTTCTAAAGAATCAGTTTGTAATTTAACCGAATCAGAAAAAGAATTTAATTGTTTCTCGTATTTTGAGAAGTCAATTTTCTGGGAAGAAAATAAGTAGTGAGAATAATTTAAGTATAAAATGATAATAATAATTATTGCTAATAATATAAGCGCTCCTCTTCGTTCACGCCTATGGTAAGACATAAAATCACGAAAAAATTGTTTCATTTTACATATTGCAAATTATTACAAATCCAGATATTCAATTGTTTTAACCCTCTCCTAAATTTTTCTTTTTGGTCAGATAATAAACCGGTATTCCTGCAAACACCCAAACGAGTGCAAAGCCAGTATTTCTTCCATCATATATTATAAGTATAGCACAGATGGCAATTGCCGAAAGAATATATAATGCCGGAACAAGTGGATAACCAAATGCTTTGTAAGGTCGTTCTGCATTAGGTTCTTTTTTTCTTAAAATAAAAAGCCCGATAATAGTGACAATGTAAAATATCATGGAAGCAAATGTAGAATAACTTACTAAGTCTTTGTAAGTGCCCGAAAGACAAAGTAACGAAGCCCATGCACACTGGGTCCATAAAGCAAAAGCGGGTACATCGTTGTTGTTTAATGTTCCGGCTTTTTTCAAAAATAACTTTTCTTTTGCCATTGCATAATATACTCTTGCGCCCGAAAGTATCAATCCGTTGTTGCAGCCAAAAGTAGAAACCATTATTAAACCTGCCATGATGAAGAGTGCTACATTTCCAAAAATCATGGTGGCGGCACTTGCTCCAACCCTGTCATTGGTGGCAAACTGGATTCCCTGGGCAAAGGTATCATGTGCAGAAGGGTCGCCTTTTAAAGGAAGCAAAGCAAGGTACGCCACATTTGCTAATACATATATTAAGGTAACGAGCAATGTTCCAAGAAATAAACTACGGGGAATATTTTTTTTCGGGTCTTTTATTTCTCCTGCTATAAAAGTAACATTGTTCCACGCATCAGCAGAAAAGAGGGAATTGATAATGGTGGAGCCCATTGCTCCGATTAATGCAAATCCTGCTAGGTGAGTAATGTTAATTGTTCCATCTTTATTAACTGTGGTGGTACTTGCATCCCATGCGTTTTTAAAATTTTCCATCAGGGTGTTTGTTTTAAACGCCATTGCAATTCCCAATACTATCAATGCAAACAGGGCAAGTAGTTTGGCTGAAGTAAAAACAAGTTGTATCATTTTTCCATTTCTGATGCCTCTTGTGTTTGAATAAGTAAGTAATACTATTGTGATGATGGCGAGAATTTGTTTCCATGTAATTACAAATGAACTACCGCCAATGGAGAGCATTTGATTTTGCAGTTCAGGAAAAAAGATGGCTGTGTAATTTGCAAATGCCACTGCAACAGCTGCTATCACTCCGGTTTGAATGACGGTAAAAACGGTCCAGCCGTAAAGAAAGGAAATTAAATTTCCATAAGCTCTTTGAATATAAACAAATTGTCCTCCTGCTTTGGGCATCATTCCTGCCAATTCGCCATAACTCAATGCTGCCATTACTGTGATGACCCCTGTGATGACCCACAATAAAAGTAAATAACCTGCAGAGCCAACTGTTCTTGACATATCGGCACTGACAATAAAAATTCCGGAGCCAATCATCGAACCTGCTACAATGCTGGTTGCGTCAATAAGTCCGAGTTCGCGTTTTAATTCTTTTTCCATGTTAATTTTTTATTTGTGTACTATTACCCCTGTCAGGGTTCTAAAAACTGACAGGGGTAGGGTATTCATTTTACTCAAAAAAGAAGGACGGTTAATTTCCGTCCTTCTTTTAGTAATAATAAATCAAAATTTATTTTTTCGGATTATTCAGTTTGCTGTTTTTAATGCTGTATCCAAAGTAAATGGCAAAACCTATTCCCAGCCAAATAATCAACCGTAGCCATGTGTCTCCCGGAAGGGCTGCCATCATTGCAACACAGGAAACGATTCCTAAAATGGGAACTAAAGGAACCATCGGTGTTTTGAAAGCACGCGGCAAATCGGGTTGTGTTTTTCGTAATACCATTACACCGACACACACCAAAACAAATGCTAGTAATGTGCCTATACTTGTCATTTCGCCTACTACACGGGCAGGAACGAAAGCTGCAAACAAACTAACAAATGCCATAAATAATAAATTGGAATGACTTGGTGTTCCAAATTTTGGATGAACATTTGAAAATACTTTTGGCAACAAACCATCTTTACTCATGGAGAAGAACACCCTCGATTGTCCCATCAACATGACCATAATCACTGATGAATAACCTGCAAGTATGGCAATGATGATTGCTTTGTTTAGCCAAGGATATGCCGGAACAATGATTCCATCTGCACCTGCAGTACCCATGTGGTCGATAGCAACAGCAACAGGGGCAATGCCATCAGCACCCTGAAAACTTTTGTAACTAGTTACTCCTGTCATTACGTGAGCAAATAAAAGATAGAGCACCGTGCATATTGCCAACGAAACCAAAATACCAATCGGCATATCTTTTTTCGGATTTTTTGCTTCCTGCGCAGCAGTAGAAACTGCATCAAAACCAATGTATGCAAAGAAAATAATTCCGGCAGCGCGCACTATACCACTCCAGCCAAAGCTTCCAAAGTCGCCAGTGTTGGTGGGTATATAGGGATGATAATTTTCGGAATTAATAAATCCCCAGCCTAAACAAATAAATATAAGTACTACCGAAACTTTTAATGCAACAATAAAATTATTGACTGCTGCCGATTCGCGGGTTCCTTTGATTAATAGAAGTGACATTAATACCACAATAAAAACGGCAGGAAGATTTACCATTCCCGAAACCACACTGCCATCAGCCAGTGTAGCGGTATCCCAGGGCGACATGGTCATGGAGGCGGGCAGGTGAATATCATAATTGGATAATAGTTTTACAAAATATCTTGACCAACTGATGGACACAGTAGCTGCACCCACTGCATATTCGAGCACCAAATCCCATCCTATAATCCATGCAATAAATTCGCCCATGGTGGCATAAGAATACGTGTAAGCACTACCTGCCACAGGAATCATGGATGCAAACTCAGCATAACACAAACCTGCAAAAGCACAAGCTACTGCTGCTATTACAAACGAAATGGTTACTGCCGGACCTGCATTATTAGCGGCTGCGCCTCCGGTAATGGAAAATAATCCGGCACCGATTATGGCTCCTATACCCAATGCTACCAACGAGCGGGCACCGAGTGTACGTTTTAAACTTCCTTTTTCTTCCGTTGCTTCATGCTGCAATGCGGTGATTGATTTTTTGACCCAAAGATTTGCCATAGACTTAGTAATTAAAAATTAGGAATTAAGAATTATAAATTATTTATTGCGTTTCAAATATAGATAAGTTTTGAAAATAATCAAGGAAATATTTTTTTGAGGGGGAGTATGTTTTTTGTTACACAGAGAAAAGGCGGTTCGACAAGCTCGGTGTAACGACAGAGGAGGGGAGAAAATTATTTTAAATCGTCAACTGATTTTTGGTTTCAATAATTCTTTCAGAATTTCCACTTCCAGTTTTAGTTTTTCGTTTTCTTTTTGCAGTTCATCCATTTTTTGTTTTTCTTTTTGTTTGCCATTAGTCAAGGTATATTTTGTTTTTTCGTCCAACGCTTCTGCTATTTCGTGAAAAAAATTATGCCCAATTGTTTCACTAATTTCCCAAAGGACGTAGTTTGCATAGAGGGGCGTTTGAGCATTGGGAAAATTGCAGTTTCCTGCCTGCCCATTTTTTGGGCAATATTCGACTTGTAAATTTTTTGTTCTTTAATTTTCTCGGTTATCATACTTCCAATATTCACCGTCATCACTTCCGCATTTTTTTTGCCTCTTTTCATACTATTATTATTGTTTTATTAATGAAATTCTGTCTTTTTTATATTTTAAACCAGTCAGTCGTGGTTTTAAACCAGTCTTTCATGGTTTTAAACCAGTAGCTCGAGGTTTTAAACCAGTCTTTCAGGGTTTTAAACCAGTATCTCGGGGTTTTAAACCAGTAGTTCATGGTTTTAAACCAGTAGCTCGAGGTTTTAAACCAGTAGCTCGGGGTTTTAAACCATGTTTACCTCATAATGCAAAAAAATACAGCCATACTTTTCAGCACGGCTGCATTTTTTATACCTTATATATCTAGGTAAAAAACTGTTTGTACTCTGCCGCTTTGGTTTCGTAAAGCACACCACCTCCGGTTTTGGCTTTATAATCCGTGTAATCTTTGTCAATTAAAGCGTTTTGATAATTATCATAGTCATGAGCACGTTTGGTTTCATCACATGCTCTTGCAAAACCTTGCAATCGCAATTCAATACTTTCGAGCGCGCTGCGGTCGAAAAAATCTTTTTGATACTCCACCCAGTCCACATCCGGGCTGCTCAATCCTGGCTGACTATTGTTATAATCATTTGCCTTGTTTACAATGCCTTTGTTTTTTTCGTTAATACTACCATACCTTTCGTTTTCCTGTTCGGTAAGGTTCACCACTTTGGGGTTGAGCAATGCCCAAAGTTCGTCCATTTTTACACTAATTGCCGCAAGTTCTGCCGGAGTAAAGTGGTTTTGAATTACATCTTGATAAGCCATTTTGTTTTTGTTTTTGTTTTAGATTAATTAATAAATAAAATTGTTTTTTTTAAAAAGGGATTGAGAAATTTCAATCCCTTTTAATGTTGCAGCACCTGCTATATACCTAACAAGCCTCCTGAGAAATCCAGAAAATCATTTGATTTTGTATTCTTAAAATTTTCTTCACTTCTCTTCTCGCTTTTATTGGTATTTTTTTCTGTTTTTTTTGCATAACTCACAATGGCTACCACCGAAGTAAACAAAATCCCCAAACTGATAACTAATGAACTCATCGTTTTTTTTATTTTTTTAGGTTAAACAATAGCAGAAACTAAGTTTTATGAAACTTTAATTTCTATCGAAGCCTTTTGCAGTTCTGCTTTTTTGGCTAACGAAATTCTTAAAATGCCATTCTCGTATTTTGCATCAATGGCATTTTCGTCCACTTCTTCGGGTAATACAAAACTTCTTTGAAACGAGCCGAAGATAAACTCTTTGCGAGTAAAATTTTTCTCTTCTGTTTCTTTTTCGGTTTTGTGTTCGCCCGAAACAGTTAACACACCTTTGTTTACTTCGATTTTGAAATCTTCTTTTTCAAAACCAGGAGCCGACAAGTCTAAATTATACTTCTCTTTTCCTTCCGAAAAATTGGCTGCGGGCACATACGAAGCAAACTCTCGGGTTAAATACTCTTCTCCCAATAAATTTTCGAATAATCCTGAAAAGGGAGAATTAAAAGTTACAGGACTTACTGACTTTTGCCCATCTGTAGTAGGCTTTTTCCATTTTACAATTGTCATTTTTTTTTAATTTATTAGTTAAACATTTTTGAATTATGCACCCCGTTTTTCAAAAAATATTCCAACCAAAAAAACAATTAATTTTCTGTCAAAATTTCTTTTTTTTAGTCTAAAAAAACTGAAAAATTTTCAGTGCCAATGAAATTTTGACAGTTTTTTAAGATTTTTTTACATCTTCTTTTTAATCCTTTTCACCAATGAACCCATAAACTAATGAACCAGTGAACTAATATAATTCCGATATTTGCGCCCCTAATGGCAGAACCAAAAAATCTAAGAAAAAAAATAATCACCCGGCTTCGCAATCGTTACCGCTTAACGGTGATGAATGACGATACGTTTGAAGAAAAATTTACGTTACGGTTAACTCCTCTTGGAGTAGTTATTCTTATTGGGTCTGTTACTATTGTAATGACGATGCTTGTTATTTCCCTGCTTGCTTTCACTTCGTTAAGAGAATATATTCCTGGTTATGCTGATATCAGTGTGAGAAGAGAGATGATTCGACTGGCCATGAAAAGTGATTCGCTGGAACAAACAATTTCGGAACAGAATTTTTTTGTTCAAAATCTGAATAATGTATTGAGCGGAAATATAAAAAACGATAGCGCGCAAACCCGCCCCGACAAAAAAATTACTCCACCCAACTTAAAAATAAATCCTTCGGTAAAAGAAAAAGCATTGCGTAAAATTATTGAGTCGCAAGACCAATATACTTTATCTTATGCTACCGAAACCAACAAAAGTGGAATCAGTAATTTTTTCTTTTTTACTCCTTTAAAAGGAATTGTTTCGGCTTCTTTCAATACAAAAGACAAACATTTTGGAGTTGATATTGTGGGACCTGAAAACGAGCCCATAAAAGCCACTTTGGATGGCACGGTGATACTTGCTGCCTGGAGTTCGGAAACTGGATACACCATCACAGTTCAGCATTCCAACAATTTAATTTCGGTTTACAAACACAATTCAGTGTTATTAAAAAAAATGGGCGATTATGTAAAAGCTGGCGAACCTGTTGCAATTATTGGCAATTCGGGAGAGCAAACCACCGGACCGCACCTTCATTTTGAGTTGTGGTATAATGGCAATGCTGTCAACCCGCAGGATTATATGGTGTTTTAAAAAAATTAGGAATTATGAATCTTTGTAAATCTTTGTAATCTGTGGTGAAAAATAATTAATGAACGACAATAAAAAACATATCGCTATACTCGGAAGCACTGGTTCCATTGGCACACAGGCATTAGATGTTGTGCGTGCAAATGAGGAAGTGTTTTGTGTTGAAGTATTGACAGGCAATGGAAATGCTGATTTGTTGATAAAACAAGCCATTGAATTTAATCCAAATGTTGTTGTAATTGCTGATGAAACAAAATACCAATATGTAAAAGAAGCTTTAAAACCACACGATATAAAAGTTTATTCAGGCTCAAAAGCAATTGCCGAAGTGGTGGAAATGGAAAATATTGATTTGGTTCTCACTGCCATTGTTGGCTATGCCGGACTCGAATCAACACTTGCCGCCATAAATGCAGGAAAACAAATTGCATTGGCAAATAAAGAAACATTGGTGGTTGCTGGCGAACTGGTTACAGCACTTGCAAAAGAAAAAGGGGTTAATCTTTATCCTGTAGATTCAGAGCACTCTGCCATTTTTCAATGCCTTGCAGGTGAGTTTCATAACCCAATAGAAAAAATTTATTTAACCGCATCAGGCGGTCCGTTTAGAGGTAAGGATAAAACATTTCTTTCGACAGTAAAAAAAGAACAGGCACTCAAACATCCCAACTGGGACATGGGCGCAAAAATAACCATCGACTCTGCTTCATTGATGAATAAAGGGTTGGAAGTGATAGAAGCCAAATGGTTGTTTGGATTAAAAGCTGAACAGATTGATGTAATTGTGCATCCGCAAAGCATTGTTCATTCCATTGTTCAGTTTATCGATGGCAGCATGAAAGCTCAACTTGGTTTGCCCGATATGAAATTGCCTATACAATATGCACTGGGTTATCCCGACAGAATAAAATCAGATTTCCCCCGTTTTAATTTTATTAACTATCCTCAACTCACATTTGAACAGGCGGATACAAAAACATTTCGTAACCTTGCACTCGCATTCCACGCAATGAACAAAGGAGGCAATGCCCCTTGTGTGCTAAATGCAGCAAACGAAGTAGCAGTGGAAGCATTTTTGCTTGACATAGTTGGTTTTTTACAAATGAGCGACATCGTGGAACAATGTTTGCAAACAGTTGAATTCATTTCCAAACCAAGCTATACTGACTATGTGGAAACAGATAAAGAAACAAGAAGAGTAGCCCAAAAAATAATTAAAGCATAAATTTTATACTCAGATTTTTAAATTCGTAACGATTCATTATTTTTAACCATGGAAGTATTAACACAAGCAGCACAATTTATATTAAGTCTCTCTATCCTCATCGTATTGCACGAAATGGGGCATTTTATTCCAGCGAAATTATTTAAAACAAGAGTAGAAAAATTCTATTTGTTTTTCGACCCTTGGTTTTCTTTGTTCAAATTTAAAAAGGGAGAAACCGAATATGGTATAGGTTGGTTGCCCTTGGGCGGATACGTGAAAATATCAGGAATGATTGACGAATCGATGGATAAAGAGCAAATGAAATTGCCACCTCAAGATTGGGAATTTCGCTCAAAACCAGCTTGGCAACGGTTAATTATTATGTGTGGAGGAGTTACAGTAAATGTAATTTTGGGTATTCTTATTTATGCAATGGTGTTGTTTGGATGGGGCAGTCAAACACTTCCACCACAAAATGCAACCTATGGTGTTTCGTGCGATTCGCTTGCATTGAAAATGGGATTGAGAGATGGAGATAAAATTGTTTCTGTGGACAAGATTCCTGTAACTAGTATCGAAAGGGTTTTTGGAGATGTGCTGATAAATAAAGCAAAAAGCATTCAGGTAGAGCGTGACGGGCAACCAGTGAATATTACTGTTACTGAAGAGAATTTGAGCGAGATGATTGCCACCAAACTTCATCTGGTGGAGCCCCGTTTTCCGATGGATGTAATTTCTGTAACATCCGGAAAACCTGCTGCTGAAGCAGGAATAAAGGTAGGAGATAGAGTTGTTTCTGTGAATGATGTGGCTACTCCTTACCGAATGGATGTAACCAAAGAACTTCAAAAAAATAAAGGCAAAAAAATTAATTTTTCTGTTGTAAGAGTTAAGGATACGGTTAAAACTCATTTGCAGGTATCAGAAACAGGAATGATTGGTATAGGTGTCAATCTTGATTTAAGTAAATACTTTACATTGGAAACGGTTCATTATAGTTTTTTTGAATCGTTCCCTGCAGGCATTCACAAAGCAGGCGAAACGTTTGATAATTATATAAAACAATTTAAAGTTATCTTCACTGTTAAAGGCGCAGCAAGCGAAATAGGTGGATTTGTTTCTATCGGTAAAGCATATAGCCCAACATGGGACTGGCAGAGCTTTTGGTCGTTCACTGCATTTTTGAGTATTGTACTTGCCATTATGAATATACTTCCTATCCCTGCTTTGGATGGAGGGCATGTAATGTTTCTTCTATATGAAGTAATAACAAAAAGAAAACCGAACGAAAAATTTATGGAATACGCTCAGTATGCTGGCATGTTCCTTTTATTAGGATTACTTTTGTTTGCAAATGGAAATGACATTGTAAGATTGTTTAAATAATTTTTTAATGCAAAAGTCAAACACATATTTTTCTATTTCGTATTTATCTTTTCTAGTTTCTTGTTTCTTATTTCTTGGCTCTGATAAATTATCCGCACAAGATGGAACTATTAATACCAACACCTCCGTTTCGTCTGATATTACAGGTAAAATAATGATTGTGCCTTTTGAACCGAAATTATATTTAAGCGAAATTGATATGAAAGTGAATGAACAAACCAAATGGAATTTTGTTCAAATCAGGGAAAACTTTCGGCATCAACTCGACAATCAGTTGAAATTAAAATTGCAAAGCACTGGCACTGTTTTATCCTTTTATACTGATTCCGCCAAAACTTGGAAAGACCTAATGTACACTTATAAATCCACCAACCTATCTTCCGATTTGGTTGATAAACCTACGGATGCATCAGCGGTTAATAAAAAAGACTCAGGGATAAAAAATGGAGAAATACACGTTGAAATGAGTACCGATAAAAAATTTATGAATACCAAAATTACAGATAAAGAAGTGTTAAATTATTTGAATTCAAAATACAAATCAGAATATTTTATTTTTGTAAACGAATTAGATATCACTTCTGTTCCCGATTCTTACGACATCAGCACAGACAGTTATAAAAGAGAAGTGGGCGTGCATTACAGCATTATTGACAAATCTGGCAAAACATTAAATGCTGGACTTCTTTCCACCAAATTTTCTTCAAAAGAAAACAATCCTAAAAAAATAGTTGCTTTGTGTTTCGCACCTATAGCAGCAACTATCTCACAAAAATTGTCGGATATCATCAATCCGAAACCAGCTACTACCAACAAAAAATAATTACTTCACTTTATTTTTCAATCCTCCAGTCAATAGGAAGAATTAAGTTATGTTCCAGGAGTTTATTGGTAACTGAAAAATGTTTGCACCCAAAAAATTTTCCTCCTGCCAGTGGCGATGGATGAGCCGCTTTTAAAATAAAATGTTTATTTGTATTAATTAACACCTCTTTGGTTTGAGCATATTTTCCCCATAAAATAAAAACAATTCCCTTTTTCTGGTCCGATATTTTTTTGATTACCTCATCTGTAAACTCTTCCCAGCCTTTTTTTTGGTGAGAACCAGGATGATTGGCACGAACTGTTAAAGTGGCATTCAATAATAAGATGCCTTGTTCTGCCCAAGGAGCCAAATCCCCGCCATGTGGTATAGGAATTCCTAAGTCTGCTTCTATTTCTTTAAAAATATTTTTCAATGAAGGTGGTTTTTGAACCGCATCGCTCACCGAAAAGCACAACCCGTTAGCTTGTCCCGGTCCGTGATAGGGGTCTTGTCCTATTATCACTACTTTCAGTTTATCCCAAGGGGTATGATTAAAGGCTGAAAAGATATGTTTTCCGGGAGGATACACCTTAAATTGTTTCTTTTCTTCAACCAAAAATTCTCTGAGTTTCTGAAAATAAGGTTTCGTAAATTCATCCTTTAAAACCTCATTCCAACTCGGATGTATTGCCACATTTTTTGTTTCCATAGGGTACTATTATTTTTTGTTGAACCCAAATACAATTAAATAAGAGGTTATTTTATTGGTGCTGATTAAATATTTATTCATACATTTGTGCAACGGCAGAATTATCTTAATTTTGCAAACCAATTCAAAAGAACATTAATTTTAAATGAGCCCGATGAAAAAGATTTTTGTAATTATAGTATCTGTTGTTTTTATTAGTTCTGCTTTTACTTCTTGCAAAAGCCACGAACGTTGTGCTGCTTATGGTAAAGCTGATAAGATAGATATTGGAATATCTGTTTCCGACAAAACTCAACGGGCTATTTAATTCGTTTCTTTTCCCCTTTCTTTTTCTTATTCAAAAATTAAAAACTACAGTCTGTTTCAGTTCAGCACTTAAACTTTTTGCAACCGGACAGGCAAGCGCAGTTCTTTTCATCAACTCTTTATCACTTTCCGAATAATCATTTTTTGGAAACGTAAGTTCCACTATTATTTCTCCCACTCGTCTAGGGTTCGATTCCATTATTTTTGTAATTTCAACACTAGTCCCATCAATATTTATTTTATGACGTTCGGCTACAATGCCCATTACTGTGAGCATACAACAACCCAACGAAGTAGCTAACAAATCCGTTGGTGAAAACGCTTCCCCTTTTCCGTTGTTATCGGGCGGAGCATCAGTAATTATTTTTTCGCCCGATTTCAGATGCACTGCCTCTGTTCGAAGATTACCAAGGTAGATTATTTTTGAAGTTTTCATACTATCTTTGTCTTTTAATGATGTATTATTAATACTTTTGCGATTGCAAAGATAATGCAATGTGTAAAGCTATTTATTCTTTTCTTTTATTATTTGTTTTTTCTTTTGTTGCCGTGGCACAAAAAGGACAAGACAATGAAACTCGCTTAAAAAACGGGGAAGATCTTAATATGCTTTACCGAAACGAAGCAAGCATTGGTTTGTTTGTTCACTCAGCTGGTGGACTTGGAATTGCCTACCGCAGAGGATACCATGTAACTGCTTTTAGAAATAGAATGTTTGAAATTGAAGTACAAAATCTAAAACATCCCAAAGAAGTGAAAATCGTAAATGCTGTTCAAAGCGGAAAAAGTTTTGTTTATGGCAAACTGAATTCTTTCCTTTTGTTTCGTCCCGGAGTTGGCTATCAAAATGTGCTGTACCAAAAAAGCGATAAAAAAAGTGTGGAGATAAGAAGCTCCTATTATATAGGAGCTACCATTAATTTTGCTAAACCAATCTATGTATTAGTTAAAAACAATCAATCAGAAACTACTTCCACTGAGCGTTACGACCCAGACAAAGACAGTCTCAGCAATATTTATGGAAAAGCGGATTTCTTTTACGGAATCGAAAACACAAAAATTTATCCCGGAGGATACGCCAAATTCGCATTGAGTTTCGAATATGCTAATCGCTACAACGGAATAAAAGCAATAGAAACAGGAGTGATTGGAGATTTTTATCCTCAGGTGATACCAATGATGGCTTTTAATAAGAACCCACAAGTGTTTGTTGAATTATATCTCAAAATTATTTGGGGTAAAAAATGGTTTTAAACTTCTTTCAACGAATAACGAATTTCCTCAAATAACGAATCTATGTAATCTTTGGTGCTTTAATCAACAAACAATGAATAAATAGTAATGTCAGTAAAAGGTGTTATCATAAACGAAGAAAAAAAACTGGTTCGTAAACCGGATTGGTTGAGGGTTAAATTACCTACTGGAAAAGAATATGCTCAGGTTCGCCAAATTGTTTCCGCTCATAAATTACACACCATTTGCGAAAGCGGAAACTGCCCTAACATGGGCGAATGTTGGGGAGCAGGTACAGCCACCTTTATGATACTTGGCAACATCTGCACCCGTTCGTGCGGGTTTTGCAATGTAGCTACTGGTCGTCCTCTTGCAGTTGATTTGCAGGAACCACAGCGTGTTGCAGAATCAGTAAGATTAATGAATGTAAAACATTGTGTCATTACTTCGGTTGACCGTGATGATTTAAAAGATGGTGGTTCCATCATTTGGGTAGAAACTATTAATGCCATTCGCAAAGCAAGCCCTCAAACTAAATTCGAAACATTGATTCCCGATTTTGCTGGGAAATGGGAAAACCTTCAACGCATTATTGACGCACAACCAGACATTGTTTCGCACAACCTCGAAACAGTAAGACGACTGACCAAACAAGTACGCATACAGGCAAAGTACGACAGAAGCCTTGAAGTAATAAAACGTTTGCACGATGGAGGAATGAAAACCAAATCGGGTATCATGTTGGGTTTGGGCGAAACGGAACAAGAGATTTATGAAACCATGGACGATTTAAGAAAAGCAGGTTGCGATGTACTAACTATGGGACAATATTTACAACCCACCCCAAAACATTTGCCTGTTGTTGAGTTTATTCGTCCTGAAGTTTTTGCTGTTTACAAACAGGTGGGATTGGAAAAAGGTTTTCGTTTTGTAGAGAGTGGACCTTTAGTAAGGTCTTCTTACCATGCCGAAAAACACATATTTTAAAGCTTTTCTCCTTTTCTTCAGAGTGGATATTTCTAAACTATAAACTACATTCCCATATCTCCGCCACCATTATCCATGTCGTTGGAATCTGATTTTCGTTGTCTTGATTTTTGTTTATCGGCAGCTGAGCCAAAACGATAAGTAAAAGTGAGTGTGGCTACTCTTGATTCTCGCCTACGCTCCATAGATTGGTAAAAATTATCACCACTTGCTTCCCATGCCATTTTTCGCGAATTGGTTATATCGGTTAAATTTAAACTAAGTGAGGCGTTTCTAAAAATATCTTTTTTAAATCCTATATCCATTGCAAAAACAGCCTTGGTGGTGCCTTGTGGTGTCACCTGCGGTCCGTTATAATTAAGTGTGAATTGTATGTCCATATTTTTCCAGACTCTCATATTCGACAATAATTTAATCATAAAACTGTAATTATCGTTTTGCAAATCGCCATCGACATTGCTGCCATCAATTACCGTTTTAAAACCATTTAAGCTTAACATGGTGTTCCACCATTTGGTGATGTCATTTTTGATAATTGCCTCCACTCCATAAGATTTTGAAGAGTTAAGATTGACAAAGGTGATGTAGGAAGATGTTGAATCACCAATTGTTTTAATACGTTGAATAATTCCATTTGTTTTCCGGTAATAAACTGTTGCACTCAGTGTAGCTTTTTTAAAGTATTTCAAATAGTTCAGTTCGTGCGCAAAAATATATTCGGGCTCCAGATAAGGGTTTCCGTAACGTACATTGTAAGGGTCACTGTTTTCTCTGAATGGATTTAAAGTATGTGGATTAGGACGGTTTATTCTTCTACTGTAGGACAATTGAATTTCTTGATCATGTTTCATTTTTTGGGTGAAGTGCATGGAAGGAAAAAAGTTGGAATAGTTCATTTGAAATTTCTCACCAGTAGTTATCAAGTGCGATTCGGTGTTTGCTTGCTCTGCACGCAATCCTAATTGATAACCGAACCCTTTTATTACTCCTGAAAAAGTTGCATAAGCCGCATAAATATTTTCGTTGTACAGAAAGTCATTATTTAAATGAGTATCGTATAAAAAATCTTCAGAAGTGTAATCGTACGTTTGAGAAACAAATTTAGTATCTGTTTTTCGAATTAAGGTTTTTGCTCCCGCTTCCAGTTTCATTTGTTTTTTCAATGGCTGAGTATAGTCCATCTGAATATTAGTAACTCCACTTGTGTATTTATTACTGGTGCTTTGGCGGTAAGGATAATTATTTTTTATTTCATATTTTCCTGTGTAATCTCTTTCCAGATAATCAGAAAGAGAATTTCCTGAAGCGTTAGAATAAGTAGCATCGAATGTAAGTTCTTGTTTTGGTTTTGTAAATGTTCTTCGGTAATTCACATTATAATCAATGTTTTTTGGGGTGTCACCCGATAGTTCATCGCGATAAAAGGAGGCAGTGGTTCGACTTGAATCATTTAACTCTGAATAAAAGGAGGAAGCGTTTCCTTTTTCCAACCCGTTGCTTAACATGAGCGAAAACCCTAAAGTGTTTTTAGTATCAAGAAAAAAATCAATTCCTGCTTTTGCATTGTTCGTAATATTTCTGTTGAGGGAAGAAGATTCAGAATTCAAAAAGAAAGTAGTATCGGGCAATATGTTTTGCCTATTGCTCCATCCACTGCCTGTTCTAGAATTATCGCGATAACCATAATTTGCAAACACATTGAGTTTTGAATTCCTGTAACTAATGTTAGCTGCTCCACTGTATTTATCAAATGTTCCCACACTTACACTTACACTGCCGTTCAGTCCCACCAGTTTATTTTTTTTCAATACAATATTAATGATACCACTCATTCCATCAGGGTCGTATTTAGCAGATGGGTTTGTAATCAGTTCAATACTTTCGATACTTGATGCTGGTATCTGCTGAAGAATCTGGGCTTTGTTTGTTCCTGTAATGCTACTTGGTCTGCCATCTACCAGAACAGTAACATTCTGACTTCCGCGTAAACTTACATTTCCATCAATATCAACCGAAACACTTGGAATATTTTTGAGCACATCTGTTGCCGAACCACCATCAGTAACAATGCTTTTTTCGACATTAAATATTTTGCGGTCTATCCCTAATGTCATACTACTTTTTTCGGTAGCCACTTCCACTTCGTTCAGTTGTTCAGAAGAAGAATGAAGTGATAATGTTCCCAAATTAACTTCAGGTTGTTTGAACCTAATCATTAGTGTGTCTATTATTAACTGTTTGTAACCGATAAAATTTATCTTCATATAATAACGCCCAAACTCAAGTGACGCAAGTTCGAATGTTCCTTTGTTATTAGCCACAGTGCCGGTAACGAGCGAAGAATCTTTTTTTCTGTACAGCGCAATGGTAGAAAACTCAACCGGAATTTTGCTTTTGAAATCAACAATAGTTCCCTTTATTTTTCCGATTGCAGGTCGAGATTCATCGCCTCGAGGTTGAGAGTAAACAAATATAGATGAACAAATAAAAAGTAAAAGAAAAATTATTTTTTTGAAAAAAGCATTCACAATTTTTAAATTTGGAGTGCAAAAATAGGAAATATAAAGGGAAGTAATAAAGTTAAATAATTATCTGTTAAATACCAGCTCCCCTTCCTCGAAAAGTACCAGTTAAAATATAAACACCTGATAATCATAATGATTAAGTACTTGCCTTACCAGAAAAAGCGTTTGTTTTTTCCAAATCTGCAAATGCAAATTCCAAATCTGCAAATGCAAATTGTAAATCTGCAAATGCAAATCGTAAATCTGCAAATGCAAATTGTAAATCTGCAAATGCAAGCTGAAACTTGGCAAATGCAAAATGATAAATGGCAAATGGTTTTTCTGAAACTGTAAATGGTATTGGACAAAAAAATCATATCAACAAAGTGCAACTTCGGCTAGATTATTGCTTACAACAGATTATAATTGTTGAAAACCTTTGTTTAAAAGTTTGTAATCACTACATTTGTGGTATCAATTTAAAGAAGTAATTTTATAAAATCAAATTTAAACTCAACGAAATTGAAAAATAAAACATATACTTTTTTTAGCAAAACACTATTAATACTGGTGTTTTATAGTATCCTTCCTTTTGCAAAAGCACAAACAGATGTGTGTAGTATTCCTGTTGTGGAACGATACGTTGTAGGTTATAATGATGTAACCAAGATGAAATTTATGAACGATGCTCAGCTTTACAATGAGGGCTGGCATACATTACCTCAACCTCATTTTTGGCAAAAAATAATGTTGCTTTCAGGAGATTCCGCCATGGTAAATGTGGGTGGTACTCGACAAATACTTGACAAAATAGCTGTTAGCGACTGGAACAAAATGACCGAAGTGGAACGTTCAGTTTATAAACAAGAATTAAGAACTACCAATTCGGTTGCCGAAAATTCTGATATTTTATTTACTGTTGGCAAAAAGAATTTTTATGATTATAAAAAAGCAATGCCAATTATCAATCGCTCTATTGATGTGTTCAAACAAAATGGAGTTGACCCTTGGTATGCACAAGCAATTCTTTTGATTGAGAGTCCGGGTAAGATGAATACCAAATCAGGAGTTGGTGCAAATGGTCCTTTTCAGTTGATGAAAGCAGTAGCAAAAAAACAAGGTTTGATTGTGAACGGAAAAATTGATGAGCGTACTAATGTAGAAAAATCGGCAATGGGAGCAGCACGATTGTTAAGAACAATTTGTATTCCTTACACCAAAAGGATTTGCGATAGCGCACACATTGCTTACAACGAAACTGATTTGTGGTTCCGGTTATTAGTACTTCATTCGTATCATGCAGGAGCGGGCAATGTGGCAGGTGTTATTAAAACTATCAATCCTTGCGAAGGCGGAATGCAACTAATACAGCAGGTTTGGCAAACATCGTGGGGAGGATTCAGAAATGCTTCTCAAAATTATTCCCAACTGGCATTGGCTGCTTTTTGCAACTTTGATGAACTGGTGATGCAACAAAAAGATTCGGTGTTTTTAATTGATGGCGACAGAATGTATAATTCCTATTCTTCCTGCAAATGCTCTCCTTATGATGAGTGTGCTTATTTAGGAAACTGTATTAAAAGCTATCAGTCCGATTTGCTGGCGGGAATTATTCCTTTCGATTATTTTGCAGAAAAAGTAAAAGCAGTTCAAAGTGAATTGAGTGGTATTGCTCCGGCACAATCGGCTTTTGCAAACGAACATTTTAATGATATTGGATTTCAATTGTTGAGAGCAAAAAAAATGGATATGGCTTATAAAGTGTTTAAGTTAAACGAAACTTCTTACCCTGATTCGTGGAGTGTTTATCATGGGTTAGGGCAAACCTGCTTGATGATGGGGCAAAAAAATCAAGCTTTGGAATATTACCGCAAATCAATGAAATTGAACCCTGATAATTTGGATGGGGCAAGAGCAATTACTCAGTTAACTAAGAAGTAAAATAATACTTTACAACTATACTTACTTATACCCCTGTCAGGGTTTTAAACCCTGACAGGGGTGATTTTAAATGTCATTATCTATATACATTAAAACGTCTTTTAATGTAATTTCATAACTTTCGCTTATTTTATTACCAATATGTTTATGATGTGGAAAAGTAGAATGGGTAGGATAGTGAGGTGAATTATCCCATCGAATGATAAGTGCTTCATCTTTTGTTTGCCAGTGATAAGAATAGTTTCGTTCTGTTTCAGAGAAATATTCTTTTACATAAAGAATGGATTTGTTTTTAAAGGTGATTTTTAAACGTACATAAAAACCAGTTTCCCAGCTTTTATAGTTCTCTACTTCAAATTCGGTTATTGAAGCATATTGCTCAAGTAACTTTAAAATTTCCACCTTTAATGTCTTTTATCTTTTTTGATAAATCAGATAACACATTTTCGTAAGACTTCCACTCCATATAATCATCCCATTCCGAAAAATTCTCTTTCTTACTTTTTTTTATCTTTTTTTCAAAATCATTAAAAGAAGAGGAATATTTTTTAGTGAAATTTTGCAGTTTGTCTTTTACATTGTTAATCTCACTCATACACTCGAGCAGTAAACTATGTGCAACATCACTTTTATTAATTGTCCGCATTTTATTTTAATATTTGTTCTGCAAATTTAATCAAAAAGAAATAAATTTTCTTCTCTACAAAAACTCATTAGCCAAATTTGCCAACTCCGACCGCTCTCCTTTTTCTAAGGTGATATGTGCATACAATGACTGGTCTTTTAACTTATCAATCAAATACGACAAACCATTACTTTGAGAATCGAGATAAGGAGTATCTATTTGATAAATATCTCCTGTAAAAATCATCTTGGTGTTTTCTCCTGCTCGGCTAATAATTGTTTTTACTTCGTGAGGAGTTAAGTTCTGCGCTTCATCCACAATAAAAAACACATCCGACAAACTTCTGCCTCTTATATATGCTAACGGGCACACTACCAACTTTTCGTGCTCCACCATTTCGTTTATCTGTTTGTACTCTTTATCTTTTTCGTTGAACTGATTTTTGATGTATTTCAAATTATCCCACAATGGCTCCATGTAAGGATTCAGTTTCGATTTAATATCTCCGGGCAAATATCCAATGTCTTTATTGCTCAACGGAACAATTGGGCGGGCGAGATAAATTTGATGAAACGTTCTTCTTTGCTCCAAAGCACCTGCAAGAGATAAAAGAGTTTTTCCGGTACCTGCCACTCCTTGTATAGAAACCAACTTAATATTAGGATTCATGATGGCATCCAAGGCAAAAGCTTGCTCAGCGTTTCTTGGATTAACTCCAAAGGCTGTTACTTTTTTAACTCTGTCCAATGTGTTTTTGGAAGGACTATAAGATGCCAGTACCGATTTGGTTCCGTTTTTTAGAACATAAAAATGATTTGATTTCGGTCTATTCTTTTTTAATAAAACCGAAGGCTCACAAAATCCTTTTTCATAAATCTCATTTATTATTTCGGTAGAAACTTTTTGAATTTCACTTCTTCCGGTATAAAGCTGTTCTGTTACGTCTTGAATTTTTCCGGTCTTATAATCTTCTGCAGTAAGGTCCAGCGACTTTGCTTTGATGCGAAGATTAATATCCTTTGTAACTAATATTACTTTTTGCTTCGGATATTTTTCGGCAACATACATAGCAGTATTTAAAATGCGATGGTCGCCTTTGCGCTCACCAAAAACTTTTTCAGCATCAATTTTCGAGCTCTGGTGCATTTCAATCATCAGATTTCCGTGACCTTTTCCGTTTATGTGTATCCAATCGGTTAATGTATGGTCAGCAGAAATTTTGTCAATGTATCTTGTGAATTCTCTTGCAGCAAAGTTCTTGGTGTCGTTTCCTTTTTTGAAGTTGTCCAACTCTTCGAGCACTGTGATGGGGATAACCACATCGTGTTCCTTAAAACTTTTTACTGCGGTGTGGTCGTAAATAATAACACTGGTATCGAGTACGAAAATCTTTTTCTCTTTCACCATAATAAGAACGATTGTTTAAAGCGTTAATTAAATAGGTTAATATCTTGGCTGTAAAACTATACAAGATAAAGTTTGATTTTTGGGGTGTCTGTATAAAGTAATGAACAAACGGATGTTTAAAGGTTAGACCTCACCCCCGACCCCTCCCCTTGAAAAAGGGGAGGGGAGCCATTACTTGAAGTGCCGCGTTTTTTGAGCACTACCCCCTCTCCTTTTTTCAAGGAGAGGGGATTAAGGGGTGAGGCTTTTTATCTCAATTATTTTGGTAGTACAGTTTTCTTTTCATTCCTTTGTTACGTATTTCTAATCTTCATCTTCTAAATCAATCCCAATGACAAAAAAAATTACACAAAATGCTACACTCCTTTTGGCAATTATTACCTTCTTCATTATTGCAAAATCATCGGCACAAACTACATTGACAGGAAATGAAGCAGACCGAAAAATTGCAGGTGCTGAACTTGTCAGAATAACTAAAAGCTCGGAAGTGCCCAATTATGTTCAGTTTCGTGAGGGAAGAGAAATTGCCTTTTCGGATTTCGAAAATTGGTTTCATTCGGCTTTACACATCGAATCGAGCATTGGATTAAAATTGCTTTCTACCGAAAAAGATAAGCTGGGAATGATTCATTATCGTTATCAGGAAACAAACAATGGTTTTCCGGTTGAAGGGACGATGTACATTGTTCACACAAAAAATAATAAAGTGGTATCGGTAAATGGTTTTGTTTTTAATCAACTACCGGGAGTTGCTTCATCAGCAGGGTTGACAAAAGAAACTGCTTTGCAGGATGCGTTAACTTTTACAAATGCTGAATTGTACAAATGGCAAAATCCAACAAGCGAAGCACAATTGAAAGAACAACTAGACAATATAGATGCAACGTGGTTTCCGAAAGGAGAATTGGTGTATGCGCCTGTGAAAGGAAATTATACTGCAACTAATTATCGTCTTTGTTACAAATTTGATATTTATGCTGATAAGCCTTTGAAACGTAATTTTGTGTATGTGGATGCTCAAACAGGAGAAATTATTTTTGAACAAAACAGAATAAAAGATATAAATGTTCCTGCAACTGCTGTAACAGCGTATAGTGGCAATCGCCCAATTATTACAGACAGTAATGCGGGCTCGTACCGTTTGCAAGAAACAGGAAGAGGGCTTGGAATTAAAACGTATAACAATCAAACGAATGCTAACCCGGGTGGAACGGTTGCGTTTACTAACGCTACCACCACTTGGAACAACGTTAATGCAAATCTTGACCAATATGCAACTGATGCGCATTGGGGAGCAGAAAAAACGTACGACTTCTATGATTCTTTGTTTGGCAGAAATAGTATTGATGCTGCTGGTTATGCTTTAATCTCCTATGTGCATGTGGATGTAAATCTTGTTAATGCTTTTTGGGATGGAAGTGTAATGAGTTATGGTGATGGTGATGGAACCACCTACACACCGCTTACAGCAATTGATGTAACCGGACATGAAATTACCCATGGCTTTACACAGTTTACTTCCAACCTTGGCAATGTGCCCGAAGGCGGTGCATTAAATGAGGGCTATAGCGATTGTATGGGAATCTCTATTCGTCAGCATGCTTATAATTCGGCCGTAGTCGACTTTTTGATAGGCGACCAGATTGGTGGTGCTATATTTCGTGATGACCAGAATCCTCATAACACACAAAACCCTGATACTTATTTGGGACAATACTGGGATGCAGTTAATCAGGAGGTGCATCAAAACTCTACTGTATTTAGCCATTGTTATTATATAGTTGCAATGGGCGAAAGCGGAACTAATGACAACAGCGATGTTTATAATGTTACTGGAATTGGTATGGCCGAGGCTCAGCAAATATGGTATAGATTAGGTGCTGTATATATGAATCCGAATACGGATTATGCAGAAGCAAGGATTGATGCCATACAAGCTGCTACTGATTTGTACGGTGGTTGTTCGCCCGAAGTGATTGCCGTTACCAATGCGTGGTTTGCTGTGGGTGTTGGTGCGGCTTATGCTCCTGCGGTTCCTGTGGCTGCTTTTTCGGCTGCTCATACCAGCTATTGTTATTTGCCAGCAGCAGTTAGTTTCAGCAATAATACTACTAATGGGGGAAACTACACGTGGTACTTTGGTGATGGCACAACCAGCAATGTTATGAATCCAACTCATACTTATTTAACTCCCGGCAATTTTTCTGTTAAACTTGTTACTAACGGTTTGTGCGGTGCCGATTCGGTTACACAAACTAATTTTATTTCTATTGTTCCATTGGCATCGCCAACGGCAAACTCGCCAGTAAATATAAATTGCGGAAGCACAGCTACACTTAACGCAACGGGTACTTCGTTGAGTTGGTACAGCACCCCAATGGGAGGCGCTGCATTAACTACAGGCGCTACCTACACCACTCCTGCATTAAATACTTCGGCTACCTATTATGTTCAAACCAGTGTGCCTTCGCCTAATGTGTATAGCACTCCGTTTGATAACACCATGGGGGCAGGTGGAAATAATACATTCGACCATTACCTGGTTTTTAATGTTAATCAACCCTGTACCTTGGTTTCAGTGCTGGTATATACCACCACATCTGGTAACAGAACCATTAACCTAGAAGATGCCACAGGAGCAGTATTGCAAAGTGCAATCATAAATATTCCGACAGGAACCAACCGGATTACACTTAATTTTAATCTTACTGTTGGTAATAATTTCCGGTTAGAATGTGGTGCTGCGGCAAGCCCTAATCTTTACAGAAACTCTGCGGGAGCTAACTATCCTTATACCGACCCTGCAGGAATGGTGACCATAACAGGTAACGATGTGCAAGACCCGGCTCGTTATTATTTCTTTTACGATTGGGAATTAACTACTATTCCTTGCACCAGTGCTATGGTACCTGTTGTTGTAAATGTAAGCGGTGGTATGAATCCAACCTTTACTGATACTCAATTGGGAAACACCGTAACCTTTACCAATACCACTGTTGGTGGCACTTCATGGTTGTGGGATTTTGGTGATGGAACTACTGATACTGCCCAAAGTCCTGTACATACATATAACACCAACGGAATTTTTAATGTTGCGTTGTATGTTTACAATGGTCCATGTGCGGATAGTGTGGTGCATCAGGTGGCGGTGATTACAACTGGAGTAAATCAATTGACAATGGATAATGGAGAATTGACAATTTATCCAAACCCGACATCAGGAGTATTTACAGTTTCAAGTTCAAAGTTTCAAGTTTCAAGTTTACGAGTAGTAAATGTTTTGGGTGAATGTGTTTATCAATCCGAAATCCATGCTTCGACAGGCTCAGCATCCGCGAAATCCGAAATTGATTTAAGCGCAGAAGGAAAAGGAATTTATTTTGTGGAGGTGAAAACAAATGATGGGGTGATGATGCGGAAAGTGGTGGTGCAGTAAATATTAGTCATTGGTCATCAGCCATTGGTTGTTGAACAAAAAAAATCCCGCTCTGAAATTCAGAGCGGGATTTTTTGCTTTAACGCAATTTAATTTTTTACCAAGTAATAGAAGTATAATCCGAATACTCGCTTTGGTCCTGACCAAGCACAGTAGCCACCCTGTACCAAGTTTCCTTGCCTTTCTCCACGTTGTCGTTAACAGTAGCCACGGTTGAAACTTTACAAGGTTTCCAGTTATCCTCCACAGTTGGCTCTGTGGTGCATTTTTGCCATACATAAGCAGGATTAACCTTTTTACCATCCACTATGCGGAGTGCTTTTCTGCGAATCTGTACCGTAAGGTCCACCTCTGTTTTGGTTACCTCCAAATCGTGAATGTGAATACTCCCTTTTTTCTTCCATTTAAGGTTTGCACTTTCCACCATCACTCTGGCTAAAGCTACGTTAATACCAATTACTTTTCCTTGAACATAGTTAACAACAAGACTTACTTTGTTGTCAAAATTTTCTTCTTTCAAACCAATCACTTCACTATCACCCCCGCTCAAAGCCGTTTGCAATTCGCCTGTTGCAGTGTCTAGGTCGGTTACTTTGGTTCCTTGGTCGGTGTAGTAGGAATTACCGGTCATACCTCTCGATATTTCGCCACCATAAGTTACTTTTTGGTCGGCCGATTTGCCTTCCAAGCCTTCTAAAACTGTTATTTTTTCCATGTTTTTTTGTTTTTTAATTAATTAATTGTTTTTATTTAGGGTTACTTTAATTTACAACTTGTTGATATTCAATAGTTATTTATAATCGGGATAAGAATTTCGGAAATAGTTATCACTCTGCCGGAAATAGTTATCACTTTGCCGGGAATTGTTAACACTCTGCCGGAAATAGTTAACACTCTGCCAGAAATAGTTATCACTTTGCCGGAAATAGTTATCACTCTGCCGGAAATAGTTAACACTCTGCCGGAAATAGTTAACACTCTTTCGGAAATTGTGTTACCTCTGTCCAAATTGTACTAAACTATATTTTTAAAGATCGCGATGCGAAAATATATTTTAGAAATGAAAATAAAAATTATTGTACGCCAACCGCCAAAAATTTTACGCCAACCGCCAAATAAAAAGTTAATACCAGCCCTCGAAATCATTTTTATACGCATCGCCAACTGGTATTTTATCTCCTTTAGTCATTATCAGCTGTTTTCGTCTTACTCCCATTACTAACTCTTTAATATAAACACGACTAACTATATACGATTTGTGAACCCTGCAAAACGTAGCAGTACCAAGCTCCTGAAGCAAATTGTTCAACGTTAGTTTGGTTAACTGCGGTTTTGCGTTTTGTAAAAAAACAGTACAATAATTATCATCCCCTTGTATGTACATTATATCAGCCTTTAGCACCACATTCGGATTTTTATTAGTCCCAATGTTTATATCGTTTTTCACCAACTGACTTACAACCGTTGAATTTACAGGCAACACAGGCGTTTGTTCAATAATTAATTTGCCGGCAGGCAAAGCCGGAGCAGTAATTAATTTTACATCATCATCATGTGTCATCACCACTTCAAAACCTGTTTTAGTTTTTACAAATTCCATTTCAGGAAGTTTTACCATTGGAGTTCCCTTCTCTACAAAATCAACAGAGAAAATAGTTTTAATTTTATTCATTTCATTTTTGTTTTAGATTGTTAATACAATGCTAAAATCCCAAAAATGATTTTATCTGTCTTCTTCTCAGGTTATCTATTTTAAAACTATCTTTGTTTTATGATTTTAAATAATGTTGAAGTTAACCCTTGCAAGTTTGTTGTTTAAAAATTTTATAAGGAATTAAATAAATAAATGAAAAAAATTATTTTGCTTTTTATTCTTGTTGCTTTTTTGTTTGATGGGTGTAAAAAAAAATACCCGGATGATAATTGGGTACCGCATTTTAGAAGTCCGGTTAAAAGGTTGACGAAGCATAGTTGGGCAATGAAATCATATACTAAATTAGTGAACTTTTCTTATTCCCCGTTGGCAGATAATTTCAAATGTGGGTTTTATATTGATGGTACTTGCAGTGGCGGAACAGCAGTAACATATACTGTTGGGCAGCTTTCTTATTACCCTTCTTCAAATAATTTTAATTTTAGCCAGAGCTGGGAATTGATAAATAATGATGAAACATTGAAAATAATTCATGACCAGAATCATTACACATTATGGAAAATAGAAGAATTAGAATCGGGAACTTTGAAAATAAGTAACGATAGCGTAAGGTTAGAAATGACGATGTAAAATAATAAAACACACCCCTAACCCCTCTCGAGAGGGGAATTGCTGACGCACAAACAAAAAATCCCGCTCTTCAAATAGAAGAGCGGGATTTTTTTTTGAAGAATTTGTGTGTGTGGAGAATAGTTCCTGTTTTCAACTAATTAAAAATTCTGTGTTCCTTTACTTGTCCTGCTATTCATGCTAGGCATCTTCCTTACTTCCATTTGTGTAGCAAAAAAACATATCTTTGTAAAATAAAATAAAATAACATGCTCACCAAAACAAAACTATTAAAGTCTATAAAAGATTTGCCTGAAACATTTTCAGTGGATGAATTAATTGACCGGATACTCTTACTTCAAAAAATTGAATCAGGATTGGAGCAATCAATAGGAAATAAAGTACATTCAACAGAAAGTGCAAAGAAGAAACTTAAAAAATGGTTGAAGTAAATTTTACAGACCAGGCTTTAAGTGATATTGAAAATATTGCAAAATTTATTGCCCGGGATTCTGAAAAATATGCCGGTATTCAGGTGACGAGATTCTTCGAACGCATTGCAACACTTGAAACAAATCAATTGTCAGGTAAAATAGTCCCCGAGTTAAACGATAAAACTATACGAGAATTGTTGCTTGGCAATTACCGTATTATTTATAGAATAGTTACCTCAACAAGAATTGATATTTTAACCATTCATAGCAGGTTTATGCTACTTTCAAATTCACCGGCATTCAAAAAATAAAAAAAGGCAACCGATTTATCATCAGTTGCCTTTTTTTGTACCCAGTGCCGGAGTCGAACCGGCACGATTTCTCACTGGTGTTTGAGACCAGCGCGTCTACCAATTCCGCCAACTGGGCATTTTTTTTAGTTTCTGTCAAGTTATTCGGTCACTAATGAACCAATGACGAATGAACCAATAAACTAAATTGGGGTGCAAAACTATTCAAATCATTTGGATTGGCAAAAAAATCTTTTGCTATACCGCATTTTTAATTACATTTGCATCCCTTTTAAAAAAAATGGAGAATAAAGTTAAAATATTTTCAGGCTCTTCCACCCGTCATTTGGCAGAAAACATTGCAAAAGTGTATGGTCAGGATTTGGGCAAAGTTTCGTTGCTTCGGTTTAGTGACGGGGAGTTTCAGACTAGTTATGAAGAAACTGTGAGAGGTAGCGATGTGTTTATTATTCAAAGCACCATTCCGCCAACTGATAATTTGTTTGAATTATTGCTGATGATAGACGCAGCTAAAAGGGCTTCGGCACATCAAATTATAGCGGTGTTGCCTTATTTTGGCTTTGCCCGACAAGATAGAAAAGACCAGCCAAGAGTAGCAATTGGCGCAAAAATGGTGGCTAATCTTTTATCTGCCGCAGGCGCAACCCGTATTATTACTATGGATTTGCACGCTGACCAAATACAAGGGTTCTTTGATTTTCCGGTCGACCATTTATATGCTTCATCTATTTTTCTGCCTTACATACAAGGGTTGAATTTGCCTAACTTAACCATGGCAGCACCCGATATGGGCGGAACAAAAAGAGCAAATGCGTATGCCAAATATTTGAAATCAGAAATTGTAATTTGCTATAAACAACGTACCAAAGCCAATGTGGTGGACAGTATGACCGTGATCGGAGAAGTGGAAGGAAGAGATATTATTTTGGTGGATGACTTGATAGACACCGGAGGAACATTAACCAAAGCAGCTGACATGATGCTGGACAGAGGAGCAAGAAGTGTGAGAGCAGTTTGTACTCATGCTGTACTATCAGGTAAAGCATATGAAAATATAGAAAAATCGGGAATTACAGAACTGGTGGTAACCGACACCATTCCATTGAAACAGGAAAGTAGTAAAATAAAAGTATTAACGGTTGCCAATTTGTTTGCTAAAGTGTTGCACAGTGTGCACAATTACGAATCAATAGCATCCAATTTTATTGTATCATAAACAAAGACATTGCACCAATAAATTAAAATTAATAGTTGATTGTAAGGTGCATCAATCAACAACAAATAAAACAAAAATAAAATGAAATCAGTATCTATTAGCGGTTCGCCACGAGCGAGCGTAGGGAAAACAGATGCAACTGCATTGAGAAATGCAAAGCGGGTACCATGTGTACTTTATGGTGGTAAAGAACAAGTTCACTTTTCAGTTCTTTCAGCCGATTTTAAAAACTTAATCTACACGCCACATGTGCACACTGTAGATTTGGACATTGCAGGAAATAAATACCATGCAATTGTTCAGGAAACACAATTTCATGCCTTAAAAGACCATTTGGTGCATGTTGATTTTTTAGAAATCGTGGAAGGAAAACCAGTTGTTATGGAATTGCCAATAAAAACATCGGGTACATCTCCTGGGGTTAGAAACGGTGGAAAATTATCTAAGAAATTAAAAACATTGAGAGCAAAAGGGTTGGTACAACACATGCCTGATGCGGTTATTGTTCCTATTGATACAATGGAAATAGGTCATTTTGTTAGAGTTGCAGATATTAAAGTAGAAGGACTTACTTTTTTGAATGCGCCCAATGTAACGGTGGTGGCTGTTCAGGTAACACGTGCGTCTGTAGAAGAGCCTAAGGCAGCAGCAACTACTGCAGCAGCACCTGCAGCAGCAAAAGCAGCAGCACCTGCAGCAGCAGCTGCAAAAGCACCAGCAGCTAAAAAATAATTAACTCCTTTTCCCTTTCAGGGATGTAAGTTTAATTAAGTATTATTTTAAAGTTGGCAGAACATTTTGTTCTGCCAACTTTTTTTATGTCAATAACATGGTAAGTTTTATTATTTTTGGAAAAACTTTTTGAAGCCAAATGAGCAAATTTTTAATTGTTGGATTAGGAAACATTGGTGAAGAATATGAAAATACTCGTCACAATATTGGTTTTACAATTGTTGATGCTATTGCCAAAGAGCATGGAATAAAATTTATTAACGGCAGACTGGCTACGGTTGCAGAATATAAATGGAAGGGTAAGGTTATTATTTTAATCAAGCCCACCACTTTTATGAACCTGAGTGGAAAGGCAGTGAACTATTGGTTGCAGGCCGAAAGTATAAAAAAAGAAAATTTGTTGGTGGTTACCGATGATATCGCCTTGCCCTTCGGGACAGTTAGAATGAAAGGAAAGGGAAGCGATGGGGGGCATAATGGGTTGAGAAATATTCAGGAAATATTAAATACAACCGAATATGCCCGATTAAGATTTGGAGTGGGGAGCGAATTTGCTGTGGGCAGGCAGGTGGATTATGTGCTCGGAAAATGGAATGCGGACGAACAAAAAGCATTGTTGCCTCGGGTGGAGCTGGCAAAAGAAATGGCACAATCATTTGCTACTATTGGATTACAATTGACAATGACTAACTTTAATAATAAATAAATAATTAGTTAAACTTATATTCCTATTTTTGCAATCATTAATTTTAAAAAATAAAAACATGAAAAAAATTACATTATTAGTTTCTTTAACTATTCTTTCACTTGGAGCAATAGCACAACCTTTTATGGCTCTTTACGATTTTGCTGGTGTTACCGACACCACAGGAACAACCGACCCTAGTGCAGTGCCCGTGATAACGGGAGTTACGTTCGGGAGTTTTTCGGCAACGGGCACACCAGCTAATCCGGCAACAGGCACATTGGCTCGTTTTAATTTTACAGGCTGGTCAACCGGCTCTGTGGGTGGTATGGCAGATACACTGTATTCGGGAATGACGGGAGCTGTGGCAGATACTGAATATTATGAAGTAACCATTGGTCCTGCTGCGGGATATACTTTAAATATAGATTCTATAAAATTTGCTTTCGAACGATCAGCAACGGGAGTTCGCACGTATGCCGTTCGTTCTAGTGTTGACGGGTTTGTTTCTAATTTATCTGCAAATTATGTTTTTCTTACCCAAATGAATACCAATGTTTTTGTTCAGCCGGGAAATGAGTTTTTTCTAAAAAAAGATATTACCACTATTCAAAACAGAAACCAAATTATTCTTGGCGGAATGAACTTTTCTCTTCTTTCTGCTCCGGTTACTTTCCGTTTTTACGGATGGAATTCGGAAGGAGGAACTGGAACATTTAGTATTGACAACGTAAGATTTATAGGAAGCAGAGCTTTGGCAGTTGGAATAAAAGAGAATGCAACTGACGCAATTTCTGTTTCTCCTAATCCTTCTTCAAACGGGTTATTCAATTTAGATTTAGGAAAAACAACAGGAAAAACAATTGTTTCTGTAAATGATATTATAGGAAATGTGGTGGTCACAAAAGAAATAAACGCTAACGGTAAACAAACCCTTGATTTGTCGAATGTGGCAAATGGCAGTTATTTTATCAATTTTAAAAATGATAGTAGCATCAGCACAAAAAAAATTACAATAAATAAATAAAACTTATTCAAGCTATTTAAAGAACGTCTCGCAAAAATATGCGGGACGTTTTTGTTTTATCTTTGTTGAACTTGCCAATGGAAAAATCGGAACATTTAAATAACATCATTCGTGCATTGCCAGACAATCCAGGTGTTTACCAGTATTTCGATAATGATGAAAAAATTATTTATGTAGGTAAGGCAAAGAATTTAAAGAAACGAGTTTCGTCTTATTTCAATAAAGAACAACAGGAAAACGGTAAGACACAAATATTGGTTCGCAAGATTGCCGATATTAAATATATCATTGTTGACACAGAATTGGATGCGCTGTTATTAGAGAATAACCTGATAAAAAAGTATCAACCCCGCTACAATGTTTTATTGAAAGATGATAAAACCTACCCCTGGATTTGTATTAAAAACGAACGTTTCCCAAGAGTTTTTTCTACCAGAATTATTATTAAAGATGGCTCATCGTATTTTGGTCCTTATGCTTCCGGCAAATTAATGCACACGGTTTTGGATTTAATCAGGCAGTTGTTCAAATTGCGGAATTGTAATTTTAATTTAACTGAATCAAATATTCAAGCGCATAAATTTAAAGTGTGTTTGGAATATCATATAGGTAATTGCAAAGCACCATGTGTGGGCAAAGAAACTGAAGATGAATACAACGAAACGATAGCCAACATAAAAGAAATAACCAAAGGAAATATAAATACGGTTGCCAAACATTTAAAAGGACTGTTGCACGAAAGTGTGGAAAATATGGAGTTTGAAAAAGCACAACTGATAAAAGAGAAAATAGATTTACTTGATAGTTATCAAAGTAAATCAACGGTAGTGAGCCCTGCTATTACTAATGTGGATGTGTTTTCTATTTTAACGGATGAAAAAAGTGGGTATGTCAATTTTCTTAAAGTAGTCAATGGTTCCATCATTCAGGGACATACCATCGAATTGAAAAAGAAACTGGACGAAAGCGATGAAGAGTTACTCACATTATCAATAGCCGAATTGCGAGAACGATTCAGCAGCGATTCGAAAGAAATTATTGTTCCATTTAAAATAGAAACTGAATTTCCGAATGTGGAATTTGTGATTCCGCAACGGGGAGATAAAAAACAATTGCTTGAACTATCACAACGCAATGTGGAATATTATAGAAGAGAAAAAATAAAACAAGAAAATTTGGTTGACCCGGAACGCCATACAAAGCGTATTCTTGAGCAAATGAAAAAGGATTTGCATTTGAAAGAAGAACCCAGACATATTGAGTGTTTTGATAATTCTAATTTTCAGGGGGCATATCCTGTGGCAGCAATGACGGTGTTTAAAGATGCTAAACCTAGTAAAAAAGATTATCGCCATTTTAATATTAAAACAGTGGAAGGCCCTGATGATTTTGCTTCGATGGAAGAAATTATTTTTAGAAGATACAAACGTGTGTTGGAAGAAAAACAATCCATGCCGCAACTAATTGTAATTGATGGAGGGAAAGGGCAATTGAGTTCGGCTTTGGAAAGTTTAGATAAATTAGGGTTAAGAGGTAAGGTGGCAATAATTGGTATTGCAAAGCGGCTAGAAGAAATTTATTTTCCAGGAGATTCTATTCCTATTTATTTAGATAAACGTAGTGAAACATTAAAGATAATTCAGCAAATAAGGGATGAAGCGCATCGATTTGGTATTACACATCACCGGAACAAACGAGATAAAGGAACCTTAAAAACCGAACTGACAGAAATAAAAGGAATAAGCGACACCACAGCCAATAAATTATTATCGCATTTCAAATCAGTAAAAAAAATTAAAGAAGCAAAGGAGGCGGAATTGGTTGAAGTGATTGGCAATGCAAAAGGGAAACTGGTTTGGGATTATTATAAGACAGACAAATAGTAAACAGCACTTTTCGAATTAAAAACAAACCGAAAAAAATGGAATTGAATGTTGACCAAATATAATATTTCTTGGTTTTAATAATTTTCATACATTTGCACCCCGAAAATGAGAAAGGGTACCCTAGCTCAGTTGGTAGAGCAAAGGACTGAAAATCCTTGTGTCACTGGTTCGATTCCAGTGGGTACCACTCTTTAAAACAAAAATCCCTCTGAAACCAATAGTTTCAGAGGGATTGTTCTTTGTGGTTGTCGGTTTAGGGTGCGGTTTTTGAGTTTGAACCCCTTTTTGCCTTCTTTAAACCAACCTGATTTTTTATTTTATCACTTCCACTCGTTTGTAATCCTTCCCGTTAACACATATATAATATACCCCTGCGGTGAGTGAGGAAATATTAATTTTAATTGTTGATTGCTGATTGCTAATTGTTGATTGAAAAACGACTTCCCCTAAAACACTATATATCTTAATTGTGTTTTCTTTTTCTTTAGAAGAAATAATCACGTTAATAAAGGTATTAGCAGGATTTGGAAAAATTCCTAATTCCTCATTCCTCATTCCTAATTCGTTTACCCCAACATTACAATTATTGGCTTCATACGTTGGTGTGGGCAATGCAGTGAACGGACCAACACCATTAGGGCATCTGCCAATAGAAATATCTGCTGTTTGCAATCCAAACGAAATACTGTCCAATACATTGCCAGTGCTATCGCTCAGCATCAATTGCTCGCCTGTTACTGATAAATTAAAATTAGTGTGTACCACATTAGCAGTAGATATGTGTTGGTCTGCCCACACGGTTAAATAACCATTAGCAGGGATAACAGCTGTTTCGGGAAAAGCCCATTTGGTTGGGTTGCTGTAAATGTCGGACAAATACAAACCAAACAAACTGAATGGTGTGGTGGTGTTATTATACAATTCAATCCAATCGGCAGAGGTACCGTATTCGTTTACATGTCCTGAAAAATTGAATGCTAAAAATTCGTTGATTACTAATTGTCCGGCAGTGGGAGTGGTGGTATTGGCAAGGAGCTCATAAAACTCATGCTCTGCCCGCTCAGGAGAAAAAATTCCTGCTGTTGCATTTTCAGCATAAATGTAATATTGCATCCGAGCAGAACTCATGGTGATGTCTGCACCATAAATACTATCACCTGCAATGCCATCATTGTGCAGTCCGTCATCATACATCGTATCTCGTATAAATTTATCTGTTTTGAGAAAACGATAACCAATCATTACTGTGTTTGTATTGCTCACATGGGCAGTAATTGTAAAAGAAGTAGTAACCAATGGTGCAGCAGGGTTCGAAGTGATTGTTGTAATAACAGGAGGCACAGCCATAAAATCGGTTGTGGATTGAAGATACGTTACACGTGAACTCATTAAATTACCTATGCCGGGAACAGTGTAACTGCCCACCAGATTATTGGTAGTCATACCAGTTTGAAATTGGGAATAAGTAAAGAAATTATTTGCATCTGATGCAACAGCAGTATCAACAACTGTTTGTAACTGAGTTGCCCGTGTCTGATAAAAATTGGAAGCAAACATTTCATTAGTAATGGTTCGTGCATGAGCTATGTACATTCGTTTATACATCGGATTGCTCATCACATCTTTTATCACTGGCCAATACACATCAGCCGAATGAAAAGTAGGGCTCAACTGCTGCATGTTGGTTACTGTTAAACCTGCCAACGAAGCAGCACCACTTCCCAAAAATGGGAAACCACCAAACGACATGTTTAAATCCCATACTATCGGGTTGAAGCGGAGGGTATTGTCTTTGTATAAATAATAATTCTGACAAAAAGCACCTTCGTAACTGTCGAGATTGACAAGAATATTATCAAACGAAAGCATCCAGAGCCAACGGTCCATATCCATTGCAGAGCCAATATTTGCAGGAGAATTGGTAACGGTATCGCAAAGTGCCACCAGTTCGTTCCATCCGTAATACGATTTCAAATCGTAGTAATTAAAATAAGCGGTACTATCCAAACCTATCTGATAGCGCAGGTTGCACTTGGTGGTTACACTTGGATTAACTACAGGATTGCATTTGAATAAAACATTGTTGTTGGAATAAAACCTGTCGGAAAGGTAGGTATTATCAATACTTTCGTCATTGGTGTAAATGCCAATATAGTTTCCATTGATATAAAGTTGAGCAAAATTGGCACGTGGACAATCCATGTAATTTTTCAGAATATCATAACTCAATACTTCTCTGATAATAGAAGGGTCAGCGTATTGGTTACTTAGTTTTATGTTTTTTACTCCCTGGTAATTCTGGCTTTTAAATTCAGACAATGAAATGTGAATCGGATTTTTGAGGTAAGTAGAATCGTAAGAACTATTTCCTTTGTATCGCACACCAGCACTATCGTACAACACACCATTTACTTTTACCAATTGAGCCATAATATATCCCCCAGCACCGTATTTTGCAGTATCCATTTGATAATCCCAATCAGGTTGCGAAAAACTGATTTCTATTTTCTGAATGGTATCAGTGTTGAAAAAAGTGGTTTGTGAAAAGGAGAAATCAAGAAGGAGTAGAAATAGAAAAAAGGTTAGGAAGTATTTCATTGGCAGGACCACCCCCCAGCCCCCTCCTTGAAAAAAGGAGGGGGTGAAGGTTCGTGAAGATTGTTACTCAATAATTAATTTGCTGGTAGTAAAATTATTTTTTGTATCCATTATATTAACAGAATAAATACCTGGAGATAAATTTCCTTTTTCTATTTTTAAAGAAGAAGAAACATTTTTATAAGTCCTCACCGTTCGACCGGCTGCATCCATAATATTTACGCTATGCAGAGCAGCGTTAGTAAATTGGAGTATTGAATAATCAGTAGTCGGGTTAGGATAAATTCCTAATTCATCATTCGTAATTCCCAATGTTCCAATGCCAACCGAAACACAATCCATGCACCAAGAATAACATACTACATCCAACATGGTATCGTGAGTAACGGACACCGTTCTGTTGCCTAATCCATCAGCACAGGTGCCTGTTATGTTTTCTAAATCACCAACGGTGTTGCCATTCAAATATCGGTACGAATAATTTACAGTATTGGTATCTACATAAGCAATGTATTCGTAAACCATTCCATCAAAACTATAAAGTTGAGTGGCATTAGCCGTCCACGATTGATAATCACCTGCAACATGTGCCCCAGTTGAATTTACGGTTTCCAACTGCATATCCACCCTATGGCGAAGCAAACGCTTGCCAGCAGGAGCAGTACCTTCGTATGGAATTACTCCAACAAAGGTGGTATCGTTAGCTAATGAATCTAAATATATCCAGCGGTTATCATCAAAATTAAAAAGCACGCGCGACACCACAGGCACAAACTCTGCATTGTAGCCCTGATCGCCATTAAAGTAACGGAACTCATAAGCTCTGAAGGCAGGAATATCCACCACCACACTATAAATATTAGTGTCAGCCGCATCCTGAATCATAAGGGTTGCACCCGAATCCCAGTCTAACGGAAAACCAGCCAGCACCTGAAAATCTCCGGCAACGTGAATCCCCGTTGGGTCTTTAACATAGCCGCTCATGTTCACAGCAAATTTTATTTTTTTAGCAAAAGCAATGTTGCTAATAGAACAGATTAAAATAAGAGTAAGTAGTTTTTTCATAATTATTTTTTTAGTCCTCTCTCCCCTCTCCTTTGGAGAGGGGCAGGGGGTGAGGTGTTAGTACATTTATTTATTAGTTGAGTATTGATTCGTTATTAGTTAAAATTCGTTATTAGCTGATTTAATTATTTAAGCAAAGATACTTTTTTAGTTACAGTTTCACCTTTTTCAACAGCAATGGTAATAAAATAAACACCATTCATTTGTTGCAATAAATTTATTTTATTAGTGTTTTTTTCTTTCACAATTAATTTTCCAACAATATCATAAACACTCACATCATAATTTTTTCCTGATAAATAACTGTTATCAAAACTAACTATTCCTGTTGATGGATTTGGGTAAATGCTAATGTTATTTGAAAGCGCATTTTCAGTTATACCTATAGAAGACATTGTAAAATGATATCCTGTTGAATATTCATACACACATCCGTTTGCATCTGTTATTCTCACTAAATAAATTCCATCACTTGTTGGAGTGTATGTTTGCGAAGTAGCACCGGCAATCAGTTGCCCGTTCATGTACCATTGGTAAGTGGTTGCACTTGTTGACGATAAAGTTCCTGCATTTTCAGTAACAGTCGGAATAGCTGGAGCAGGATTATTCAAATAACACGCATCGTAACGGAAAGCCTGTGGAATGGAGCCTGATGCCGTGTACGACCAAATGGTAGTATTCGCAGGATTCACTTCATATATCAAACCCGTAAGTGCCACACAAATTAATTTATTACCATTTGGTAATTGTTGCGAATTGCCCATGTTGCTGGTATGTCCGGTGGTAGTAATGCGCGAAGAATAAGTACCAGGAGTGTAAGCCGAGCCCAACGTAAGATTATAATTATAACCATTTACAGGAGGAGTATAAGAATCTACATAAGAAGAAGTCATGGAAGCAGGTACACCATTGTTATTAAAAGCTACCAAGTTGCCAGCATTAGGCACACCTTCTGGAATCCAATGCGCATCGTGACATACATTTAAAATCTGTGTACCTGCTGCTCCGTAATTGCCTGGCTTTCCCCAACGGTAAAGCAAATCACCACCTTTTCCTGAATTACCACCAGTGTGTCCAGCGGCTTCGGCAGTAGTAGTGCTATGGTCAATAATAAATTGTTCCGAAAGATTGTGACAGGTAAAAGTAACCTGGTCCAAAATAGGATTATAATCCAGCCCATTCATGTGCATCCAGTCTTTTTGCGTCATCAGGTTCACGTTAATTAATTCAGGATGATTAACAATTGAACTTTGATAATTAGCCAATGAAGCAGAAGTGCTTTGCATTAGGTGGTCCCAGGCATGCCATTCCCAAACCACAGTTCCTGTGGTAGCTCCTGTAGGCATTATCTCTACAATTTTTTCGGGCCAACTTTCTGCAGCAAACGAAGTGCAACCAGCAGCAGTAACTTCGGCAGCAGTTTTGCGCTCATAAGCAATAACCATCACATTGCCATTTGGCATAGGCAACAAATCATGATGCGTACAATAATTAGTGGTGGAATAAACATAGTCCCAAGTTACATTTCCTGCATAATCCACTTTTTGAATCTCTCCGCAAATCGGACCACCCGTAAACGAAACACCAGTTGCTTTTACTGTACGTACCAATGTTCCTCCCGGCAACAAATAAGTAGAATACCCGGTTTGTTTGGTTCCATGATTCCAGGTGTGATACGTTGCACTCAGGGTATCCAGCAAAGTGGTGGTGGTGCTGTTCATTCCACTATACAAGGTGTAATCACCCCACTGCTGAGCAGAGGCAGTGAAAAAGGATATAGTACAAAATACCAGAATTAAAAAAATGTGTTTTGTTTTCATCATCATAAATGTTAGATTTAGGTTAATTAATTATTACGCAACAAATGTAAAACTATTGTTTTAACGAACTACTAAAATAAGATGAATGAAATATATCATGCGAAGTTGGGAGGGAAACCAAACGAATAGGCAGGTTAATTTTGTACAAAGTTACTTGCTCCAAAAATATTTACACTTTTTTAACAAAATTTAATTTTGAATTGAAAAAAATATTACATTTACGCCATCATTTAATTTAGATTATCACTAATAAAACATAAATGACTTTTACAAACCAAAATATCCTCCGCCCGAAAGGCACACCAGCAAAGGCACACAAAGCCTCCGAAACCCGCATCATTGTAGGGGGGGGAGAACCTTAACATATTTTTCATTTTATTTAAAAACCGTTTTGAGCATTTCGCCCGAAACGGTTTTTTTTATTTCCATACCCAAAACAAAGCACTATCAAATTCAAACAACACAATATAAGGTTCAAACAACAACACATTAAACTCAAACAACACCATATAACATTCAAACAATACAATATAACAATCAAACAATCAGATATAAGATTCAAACAACACAATATAACAATCAAACAATCAGATATAAGATTCAAACAACACAATATAAAACTTAAACAATCAGATATAAGATTCAAACAACACAATATAAAACTCAAACAATCGGATATAAGATTCAAACATCAAAAACTTAAAAAGCCCATTAGTAGCTAATTTTTAATACTAAACGATAAAAAACAACCATTCGTCTAACAAAACACAAAAATTAATTCAGCAATTCACTAAATCAACAAATCTCTAAATCTTAAACCATGGAACTATCAAACATCCAAAACGAAAAAATCGGAATGTTCGACCAACGAAGAGACTTCGTTAAAGCCGAACCAATCCACACATTATTCTATTCAAACGATAATGTAAAAAAAAAAAACAACGAAATCATCGCCATCCGTGTCCTGCTCGACAAAGCAATAGCAAAAAAAATTGCCGACAACTCAGGTATCCTACCTGCCAAAAACGCAGCACGCGACAAAGCAACCGCCAAACTCGGCAACAAAGCACGCGCCTGTGCAGTCTATTTTCAGGAACCAGCACATCAAGACCTCGAAATCGCTGCCACGCTTAACAAACCCAAAACATATTACGACCGTAAATCATCAGAAGACATCCCCGTAATAATGGACAACGTCCGCACCATTCTTTTCGCCAACTCCACAGCACTCGACACCTATGGGGTCAACACAGCCTACTTCACCGCATTAGACATACTCATCACCAAAATGGTCGAAACACTACCAGCACCTACAGGTGCAATCCAATCCGAATACGCAGGCGACCGCGAAATCAACCAATACATTGCCGATACCGATTTCGCTTACCAACAAATGGACGCACTCGTTATAGACGTATTTGGCGAAACCAACCACGATGACGTAATGGCATTCCTTGCCACAGCACACCAAACAACCGTTGGCGTTCGACACAACATTGTCGATGCCTCCATCAAAAAAGCAGACGGAACAGGAATCAACCGTGCACACATCGAAATCCGCGACACAGTAACAGGCGAAGTCACCAAACTCATTTACATGGATGCCTACGGATTAGCCGAATTCATCTGTCAAAACAAAGACTTTTACGCAGTAGCCATCGCAACCGGATACGTAACACAAACCATCCTCTTCCATCCCGTTTACAGAGGAACATTCCATCTCGATTTCATTATGATACCAGTCTAAATAATTTATAAATAACTCAATAAAAAAAAATCCTTTCTTAATACATATTTCAGAAAGGATTTTTTTTATCCTTTCAAATCCGCTCAATCTGCGTCATCTGCGTTCCAATATCAATAATTCACTATTTCACTAAATCAACAAATCTTAATTTTTTAAAACCTAACCTAAATCAAATTAAACATGAAAAAAATTATTCCAACAGTTGAAAGCAGAATGATCGAGTTCGCTTTTACAACAAAAAAAGTGCTATTGGCAATGCTGCTGATAGGAATGTTAACAGTAAATGGTTGGGGACAGACGGCACCCCTAGTTGAATGGCAAAAGCATTGGCAGTGGAATGATATTAATGGTGCTGCATTTAACTCTTCGACTGAACAATACAGTGGAGAAGACTGGCTATACAGTGTAAAAAAAAGGACCAATACCTTGGGAGTTCAAACGGGATATGTTTGTGCAGGATATGGGGGCTATTCTGTTCTAACTTCACAAATCGCTACAGCAGCCGCAATTTTTAACGAAGGTAGTGGCTCTTATTTTGCAGCTCCTTATCGGACTAATTATAGTGGATCAAGTTATAACGGAAGCTGTGATACAAGGGATGCCCATGGTTTAACTAACCTTTACAACAGAGAAATGTATGTCGGGACAATAGAATTAAGAGATGTTAGTGGAAACGTTCCTTCAATATCAACATGGACAAATTCAAATCCATTAACCAGTTCTCCCGACCAATTAGCACTTACAGTTGGCGAAATTGATGAAGTTATACAAAGTACAAATAAAGTGTTTTATTATGTGGTAGGTGAACATAGAGGAATTATGTCATTGGTGAAGCGACTTAATGGTTCTGCTTCGGTTAGTACTTATCTAAATTATAATCCAACAAGTGCCCATCCAAATGATAATTTTTATGGCATTGCTCAAGACCTTGTTTATTCCTATTCAGGTACTGCAGGGTCACTTGATACATTTCGTTATGATAATGGGCACACATATGTTGCAAAAATAAGGGCTGCAACGGGTGATGTTATTTGGGAAAATCTATATGGAGATGCTGATTTCAGCACCAATTCTGGTATTGATGCAGTAAGTGAAATTGGTGGAGCAGATGGTTCTCATATTATCCAAAGTACCGATTCGCCTCACGACCTTTATATTTGCACTAATACCTATAGTTTTAGTGTAGGTATATATCAACCATTTGCATTAAGAGTTGACACCAATGGTGTTCTTATTACTAAAAGGGTACTTTCAAGTAATCAAGGATGGGGAAGGGGTATCTGCCAGGTAGCGAGCGGAAAATATGCAGCAGTTTCTAATTATGCAGATGAATTGTGGCTTTTAGATGCTAGTTTAAATAACGTGACTTGGGGTACAAATCCTCTTACATTTTCTGGTGATATTTGGGATTTGGAGTATCTGCCGGGGGCTGATGTAATTTTAGTTCCCTTTATTCAGGATTGTCCAACTTGCACTATGACATACAGCAGTTGCGGTTATGACAATGGCGCGTTAGGTACTATATATGCAATAAACCCAAGTGACGGTTCAACATCTTTTACTTCAACGGTAGCTACAAGTTCAAATCCAATTTATGCTTTAGATACCAGAATAATGGTTACTCCAACAAGTGACGGAGGGTTTGCAGCTGTTACCACTGTTAAATCTGCTTCTACTAATTATGCTGCGCCTACCTCCACCGAAGCTGGTAGTATGTTTGGATGTCCAATTGATGCAGCTTTCATAAGTAATAATGAATATTTTGTTTGGGACAATGATACATACATTTCTGCATACAATTCTTCCGGTACTCAGCAATGGAGTGAAATATTTGATGCAGGTAGTTATCCGCGAACAGCTTATCCAGCGGGCGATTTAAGACATTCTGAATGTATGTTTGCTATTACTCAAGGAGATGATGGAAGCATATTGGTGGAACGTGGATATTTCGGTGTAATTGAGCACCCCATTTCGGAGTAAATTGAGCAGTGGAAGTTAACATCTAAATTAGATACGATAATTGTTTGCAAAATTAGTTTAATTATTATTTGTTTCTGTATTTATTTTAACAATTGTTTTTTT
>CANIQT010000020.1 GCA_947469885.1 Bacteroidota bacterium | reverse complement strand
GAAAAAAAAAAACAATTGTTAAAATAAATACAGAAACAAATAATAATTAAACTAATTTTGCAAACAATTATCGTATCTAATTTAGATGTTAACTTCCACTGCTCAATTTACTCCGAAATGGGGTGCTCAATTACACCGAAATATCCAATAATATTATAAATGGTTAAAATTTGGACTGCTAAATTATATTAATAAATCAGATTATTAAAAATATTCACATTAAAAAACCCCGCCAATATATTCAGCGGGGTTTATTATTAGAGATTTATTTAACCACAGAATTCACAAAGATTTTAGACAAAGTTCACGAAGTGAAAACATAAACCTTTTGTGAACTCTGTGGTTAATAATCTTTATTTAATCTTAAAAGCAGTTTTTACTTTCGATACATAATCCAGTTTTTCCCAGGTAAACAATTCTACTTTCATCACTTTCTTTTTACCATCAGGAGAAGTAAAAGTTTTGGTAACGATTTCGTTTTTGCGTCCCATATGGCCATAAGCAGCGGTTTCGCTATAAATTGGAGTACGCAACTTAAAACGTTGTTCGATAAAGTATGGACGCATATCAAAAATACTTTCCACAATTTTACCAATTTCTCCATCATTCATTTTCACTTTTGCTGTGCCATAAGTATTTACACAAATGCTGGTAGGCTTTGCAACACCAATAGCATAAGACACCTGTACCAAAACTTCAGAACATAAACCCGCAGCTACTAAATTTTTTGCAATATGTCTTGTTGCATAAGCTGCTGAACGGTCTACCTTAGAAGGGTCTTTACCTGAAAACGCACCACCACCGTGAGCACCTTTTCCTCCATAAGTATCCACAATAATTTTTCTACCTGTCAATCCTGTATCTCCATGAGGTCCGCCAATCACAAACTTCCCTGTTGGATTGATATGATATTTTATTTTATCGTTAAATAAATGCGCAAACTTTTTGTATTTGGCTTTTACTCTTGGAATTAAAATCGAAATAATATCTGATTTAATCTTAGCTAACATTTTTGCTTCCGAATCAAAGTCATCGTGTTGGGTGGAAACAACAATAGCATCAATGCGCACCGGCACATTGTTATCATCATATTCCAATGTTACCTGCGATTTTGCATCAGGGCGCAAATATTTTATTTGTTTATCCTCTCTGCGCAATGCTGCTAATTCAATTAATATTTTATGAGCAAGGTCAAGAGCTAAAGGCATGAAATCATCTGTTTCGTTACTTGCATAACCAAACATCATTCCCTGATCGCCTGCTCCCTGCTCTTCTTTTTTCTTTCTCTCTACTCCCTGATTAATATCCTGAGATTGTTCGTGAATAGCCGAAAGCACACCACACGAGTTTGCTTCAAACATGTATTCACTTTTGGTATAACCAATTTTTTTAATCACATCGCGAGCAATAGTTTGCACATCAAGATATGCACTCGACTTAACTTCACCTGCCAATATTACTTGTCCGGTAGTTACCAATGTTTCGCATGCTACTTTCGATTGTGGGTCGAATGCTAAAAAGTTATCAATAAGTGCATCAGAAATCTGATCTGCTACTTTGTCCGGGTGCCCTTCTGACACTGATTCGGATGTGAATAAATATCCCATTTATTAAACTAAGTATTATGAATTAAGAATTTTGAATTAATTTTTCGGTGCGCAAAAGTAATATTATTATTTAAAAATCTCAGCTAACTTTTTTTCCAAATCTTCTCCTCGCAAACTTTTACCTAAAATGATTCCATTTTTGTCAATCAGCACATTGGTTGGTATGGCTTGAAAATTATACAGTTTAACTACTGGTGATTGCCAGAACTGAAAATCACAAACATGATTGGTCCATGTCAGATTATCTTTTGCGATTGCCACTTTCCAGTTGGCCGCTTCTTTATCTAACGAAACACTAAACACATCAAACCCTTTAGATTGATATTTATTATACGCAGCAACCACATTTGGATTTTCCTTTCTGCATGGTCCACACCACGATGCCCAAAAATCAACAAGCACCACTTTTCCTCTTAACGAAGATAGTGATAACGGTTTTCCTTCTGGCGTATTCATCGTAATTTCAGGTGCTTCGGTTCCAATGGCTATTTTTTTCTTATCAGCCACCTGCTCATGAAACGAAGTAACATATGGTGATTTTGGATACTTTGCAAACAAGCCATTATCTAATTTAATGTAACTAGGCAAAAACTCATCTCCCTGCAATTGCTGAATTGCAGCCAATGAAGAAAAGGAAGAAGCATTTTTCTCTACAAAGTCAACAAGATATTTGTTATGTTTTGCAATCAACGCTTCGTAAGGTTTTTGTAGCGTATTGCTCATGGAATCAATACGCATAGAATCTTTTACAGTTGACATAAAAAACTGAAATGCTTTTTGAAGTGAATCACGTTGCCCATAGTTTTTCATTGAAGCCTGATTAACATCCCAAAACAATTTTGAATCGGGAGAACCAGAAACAGTATAAGTATTCCCCAAATTTCCTGCATCACCGGTTATTGAAACTTTTTCGTCAGGATTAAAAATAAAAGTAGCAAAGTTCTTTTCGGAAATACGTAAACGATAAAACCCAATTTCTTTAATGATAGTAGTTAATTTGAATTCCCCTTTTTCATCCAGTTTCACTGAATCCAATCTTTTGATTCCCGCAGTTGACATTTGCTCCAAAACGATATTTTCGTTATGTGGGTATTTTAATGTTCCTTTTATTTCGAAACCCGCAGCTTCAGAAGTGGAACTTGAACAAGCAACCATAACAATAAATGGTAAAAAAAGGATGATGTTTTTTAATTTCATATTAGTACTATCTATTTGTAATTTGTTTCTTTATTTTTCTAATTCCTGTTTCACTAATTCTGTAGTCATTTTGGGATCCGCTTTTCCTTTCGATAATTTCATCACTTCACCCATAAATAGACCCAATAATGAAACCTTCCCATTTTTATATTCAATAACTTTATCAGGATATTTTGCAACCGCCTGTTTCACATATTCCATCAATGCACCGCTATCACTTTCCTGTATCCAGTTATTTTCCTCAGCTATCTGAGTTGCCGATTTGGTGGAATCTTCCAACATTTTTGGAAATATTTTTTGTGTAGCAATAGTATGGCTCACTTTTCCGGTATCAATAAAATCAACCAGTTCGGCAATACGTACAGGTGTAATTTCAAAATCAGAAATATGCAATGCATTGTCATTTAAAAAAGATTTTACCTGTACCGTCAACCAATTGGAAGCTAACTTTGCATTTTTTGTATGAGAAATAATTTCTTCAAAGAACAAAGCAATTTCTTTTGAATCCGTTAATACGCCTGCATCATAAGAAGATAACCCAAGCGAAATATATTTTTTAAATAAATCATTTGGCAATGGAGGTAACACAGACTTCACACTAGCAATGTATTCATGTGAAACAACAACAGGTTGCAAATCAGGTTCAGGAAAATAACGGTAATCATTTGCCATCTCCTTGCTTCGCAAAATAAATGTTGTTCCAGCAACAGCATCAAAACTTCTTGTATCCTGTTGAATCACTTCACCGTTTTCGATTGCTTCTATCTGGCGTTTTATTTCATATTCTATTGCACGTTGCACATTACGAATGGAATTCATGTTTTTTACTTCGTTACGTTGCCCAAATGTTTTGGAACCTTTCAGCATCACTGAAATATTGGCATCGCAACGCAAACTTCCTTCCTCCATATTTCCATCGCATATATCAAGGTAACGAACCAACTTTCTAACCTCAGTTAAGTACTGATACGCTTCATCTCCATTTTTAATTTCAGGCTCACTAACTATTTCTAATAATGGAACTCCAGCACGATTCAAATCAATCAATGAGTCAAAAGGGTCGATGTCGTGAATACTCTTCCCTGCATCTTCCTCCATGTGAATTCGTGTAATATTGATTTGTTTTTCGGAACCATTATTAAGTTTAATTGTGATAGAGCCACCGGTACAAATAGGGGTTTTATCCTGGGTTACTTGATACCCCTTAGGCAAATCCGCATAGAAATAATTTTTACGGGCATATTCGTTTACCTCGCGAATAGTGCTCTTGCAAGCCAAACCTAAACGAACCGCATACTCAATTACCTTCTTATTGGTTTTGGGTAATGTACCCGGATGGCCCAAAGATATTGGGCTTACATTGGTATTTGGCAATACACCAAATTCAGCAGAATCAGTGGAATATGCTTTGGTGTTAGTGGATAATTGTGCGTGAACTTCGAGACCTATTACAGCTTCGTACTTATCGTAAATATTCATTTATTTGGTACATGATTTTTAAAGAATGCGAAAGTACGAATTATTTAGTTTTTGAATGGTTGGATTTTTTAGCTACTTAAATGTTTAACAATAATTACAACTCCTTCATCATTTCCTTAATTATCAACGTCATTTTTTTCTCTGCTTGTGCAGCTACTTCCTGAACTTCTTCGTGAGTAACTTCCACTATTTTTCCATCTACTCCCAAATCAGTAATAATAGAAATCGCAAAACAAGGAAGCCCCATGTGACGAGCAACGATTATTTCGGGAACAGTGCTCATTCCTACTGCGTCTGCACCTAATATTTTTATCATTCTATATTCAGCAGGAGTTTCGAACGTAGGCCCAGATAATCCTAGGTAAATACCTTCCTGTACTTTAATATTATTTGCAGCTGCAACCTTTTTTGCATTTGCAATTAATGTTTTATCATAGGCCTGACTCATGTCAGGAAATCTGGGACCTAGTTCCACTATGTTTTTTCCATTAAGCGGATGTTCTGGAAAAAAATTAATGTGGTCGTTGATTATCATCAAATCACCAATTTCGAAATCAGCATTTACGCCTCCCGAAGCATTGGAAACAATGAGCGTTTGGACGCCCAAAAGTTTCATCACACGAACAGGAAAGGTAACTTGTTTCATAGAGTAACCTTCATAAAAATGAAATCGTCCCTGCATTGCTACTACGTTTTTTCCCCCTAACTCACCAAATATCAATTTACCTGAATGACCTTCTACGGTTGACACAGGGAAGTTCGGTATTTCACCATAAGTAATCACGTGTTTAATATTTATTTCTTTCACTAGTCCTCCAAGACCAGTTCCAAGTATAATTCCAACTTCAGGAATACAAGATATTTTAGTTTGAATGTAACTTACTGTGTTTTTAATTTCCTCTAACATATTGTATAATTTGGTTATTAAATGTTTGTTTGTCTGTGTCTGAAAAATCTACTTCTATTGGCAAATAAAATATTGGAATCTGATTTAATAAGTTAATATAAACTGAATTTTGTAATCGCATCCAATCTTTTTCAGTTGTTACCAAAAATTTGTTTTCGGATGCAATAGTATTAAATAAATTTAAAATAACTACCATATCTTTTTTTGTGAATTGATGGTGGTCGGCAAATCGTGCATTGACAACATGGTGAACTTTATCCATCAAATAGTCTTCTATTGACTTTGGATTGGCAATACCTGTAAGTAACAAAACAGAATTCTTTTTATTAAGAGCATATTCTTGTGAATCTTTAATGTTGCCATTTTCTAATAACCTGCCTGGGATAATTTCACCATAAGTGATAAAAGAAAAATAAACTTTCTGATGTGGCAAGCAGTTTATTTTATATAATACTAGCTCTCGTTCTTTACTAGTAATAGTATTAAGGCATTTTGTTACAATAATTATATTTGCCCGTTTTGCACCTGATTTGAATTCTCGAAGAGTGCCGGTTGGCAATAAATAATCATCACGATACAAATTGCTATAATCTGTCAAAAGGATAGATAATCCTGCCTTAACTGCACGGTGTTGAAATGCGTCATCCAACAAAATTAGATTCAATTGAGGAAAATCTTTAAGTAATTTAGATATTCCATTTACACGACTTTTGTCCACAGCCACTTCAACATCAGGAAACTTGTTTTTAAACTGCCTAGGTTCGTCACCTATCTCTTCAGCAGAGGAATTTGAATTTGCCAAAACAAATTCGTCAGTTTCCCTTCCATAGCCACGGCTGAGTGTCGCAACATTTAAATTGGATTTCAAAAGACGAATTAAATATTCTATGTGAGGAGATTTGCCTGTACCACCAACGGAAAGGTTTCCAACAATAATCAATGGAATATCGAATTGTTTAGAAAAAAGCAAATGTGAGTCATAAAGTTTATTTCGCAACCAATTAAGGCAACCATATAAAAGAGCTATTGGAAAAAGGAGAATTTTTATAAACTTCATCGGGATAAAAATACTAATAAGTTCGGAGTTGAGAGAAGAATTAGGAATTAAGAATTGGGAATTAGAATTATATTTGTGCGAATTAAAATTTATTTTTCATGAAACTATATAAAATTACCGATTGTCTGGAAACATTTGCACCTCTATCATATCAAGAAAGTTATGATAATGCGGGATTGATTACCGGCAACCGTGAAATGGAAATTTCAGGTGCATTAATTTGTCTTGACAGTACCGAATCTGTAATAGATGAAGCCATATCAAAAGGTTGTAATCTTGTAATTGCACATCACCCCATTGTGTTTTCAGGATTAAAAAAGATAAATGGGAAAAATTATGTAGAACGGGTAATAATAAAAGCTATTCAAAACAACATTGCTATTTATGCAGCCCATACCAATCTGGACAATGTGTACAATGGCGTGAATGCTAAAATTACAGAAAAACTTGGGTTAATCAATTGTAAAGTTCTTGTACCTCAAAAAAACATTTTGAAGAAGTTAATTACTTTTTGTCCAACAGATAAAGCTGATGAATTAAGAAATGCTTTATTTGCTGCTGGTGCAGGTAGTATCGGAAATTATGATGAATGTAGCTTTAATAATGAAGGATTTGGAACTTTCAGAGCAGGCGAAGGAGCCACCCCATATGTGGGAGAGCACGGAAAGTTGAATATTGAAAAAGAAACAAGAATAGAAACCATTTATCCATCATACATAGAATCTAAAGTTCTGAAAGCACTGTTTAACACTCACCCTTATGAGGAGGTGGCTTATGATTTATATAATCTTTCGAACACGGCTGACCGAGTTGGGGCTGGTTTAGTTGGTGAATTGAAGGAAGAACAAGATGAAATAGGCTTTTTGAATTTACTGAAAGAAACAATGAAAGCTAAAGGTATTCGTTATACAGCCTTAAAAAATAAAAAAATTAAAACTGTTGCTGTTTGTGGTGGTTCGGGTAGTTTTTTACTCAATGACGCTATTAAGTCAGGGGCAGATATTTTTGTAACTGCTGATTTTAAATACCATCAGTTTTTTGATGCTGAAAACCGCATAATTATAGCTGATATCGGGCATTTTGAAAGCGAACAGTATACAATGGAATTATTTTATGACCTCCTGAACGAAAATTTTACTACTTTTGCAATCCATTTATCAAAAATTAATACAAATCCAATAAATTATTTATAAAATGTTAAAAACAAAAACGGAAGAAGTATCGGTAGAAGAACGCTTGAAAGCCTTGTACGAGTTACAACTTATTGATTCGAAAATTGATAAAATAAAAACAGTGCGAGGTGAATTACCACTTGAGGTAAGAGATCTTGAGGATATGGTTGCAGGTTTGGAAACCCGTATTGAAAAATTTGCTGCTGAACTAGCTGCATTTGAAGAATCAATTACTGAAAAGAAAAATGTAATTAAAGATTCTCAGGCGTTGATTAAAAAATACCAGACTCAACAAGGAAAAGTAAGGAATAATCGTGAATATGATTCGTTAACTAAAGAAATAGAATTTCAGAATTTGGAAATTCAATTGGCTGAAAAAAGAATTAAAGAATTTAAAGCTAACATTGTTTCTAAAAAAGAAATATCTGAAGTATCTGAACAAGAATTGGTGGACAGAAGAAAAGATTTGAAATTGAAGAAAAAAGAACTTGCTGAAATAGTTGAAGAAACTGAAAAGGAAGAAATTTCATTAAATAAAAAATCAAGGTCTGCAGAGGTTATAATTGATGAGCGCTTATTGAATGCTTACAAGCGTATTCGTGCCAATGTGATGAATGGAATGGGTGTTGTAACTGTTGAGCGTGATGCTTGTGGTGGTTGTTTCAATCGTATTCCACCTCAACGTCATTTGGATATTAAAACGCATAAAAAAATTATTGTGTGTGAGCACTGTGGAAGAATATTGGTGGATGCTGAAATATTAACAGGCAAACCAAAACCGGTAAAAGCATAAATTTTCCATATTTGCCTTTAAGCAAAAAACTCTTTACTTTAAGGTAAAGAGTTTTTTGCTTTAGTTCTGTTTACAAGAGATTCTACTTATTCGAAAAAATATAAAAAGTACTAGTTACAAAATAAAAAACGCAGCGGCAATCATAATTAATATAATTACTACATATTGCCAAACATCAGGGAAATAAACTTTCACGTATTCCCATGCCGATTTTGGCTTTCCATTTTTTTCCATATTTAGATAAAATGTTTTTTTACGGCATTTAAAAATTCATCAAAGCATGCAGTATTTCCAGCTACTATTTCTTTTCCGAAAATATAATTCTCTCTTCCGTTAAAATCAGTTACTTTTCCACCTGCACACTGTACAATAAATGCACCCGCAGCAACATCCCAAGGCTGAAGTGAATATTCGTAAAATCCTTCGAACCTACCGCAAGCCACATACGCCAAGTCAGTGGCAGCAGAGCCCAATCTTCTTAAACCATGTGTGTGTTGCATAAAATATTTAAACAATTCAATATATTCATTCATACGATTATAGTCATAATAAGGAAATCCAGTTGCCAATAACGAATCGGAAAGAGAAGATGTATTAGAAACACTTATTTCATTTCCATTCAGAAATGCTTTACTATTTTCATAAGCATAAAAACACTCTTCAAAATTTATTTCATTAACAACCCCGAGAACTATTTTATCATTTCGCATCAATGCAATACTGATTGCAAAACAGGGAATGTTGTGAATGAAATTTGTAGTGCCATCCAAAGGGTCAATAATCCAATTGTAAATACTTCCCCTTTTTGAAGAACTTCCTTCTTCAGCAATAAACCCTGATTCTGGTAGTAAACCGGAAAGTGACTTTATTATTTTTTGCTCTGCGGTTTTATCCACATACGACACGAAATCATTTTTGCCTTTTATTTCGATAGATGAAAGCGAAAAATTTGTTCTTTCGTTTTTGATAAATACGCCTACTTCTTTTGCTATCTGGCATACTTCTTTAGTCAAAAATTGCAAATCAATACTCATAAAATATTTTAGATTTCAAAGTTACAATTTTAAGTTTAATCGCAAGGATAGTTATTTTCACACTTTTTTTTTATATTTTTGAAAAATATATTATGAAGAATAGGGTTAATTTAGATATACTCAATGCCGATTTTACCACGAATATAGTATTGGTAGTGTCTTTATTTTTTTTCTCTTTAAATATTTTATCAGCACAGAAGCAGCCTACCCTTAGTGTTAAGTTTAAATTAGATATAGAAAAAGGGGATATGAAAAGTGCGTTAATTACTATTACGAGAAACGGTCAACACTACAAAGTAATTGACCCAAATGGAGGAAAATATGGAGTGGAGTTGGAGCTGAATTCGGACTATATTGTTACCTGCACAAAAATGGGGTACATTACGAAAAGTTTAATCCTTGATACACACATACCAAGTGGAAGAGAAGCTGATGATTTTAGAATGTGTAAGATTACTGTAGAATTGCACCCTCAGCCAAAAGATGAAATTATTACTTACTCGCAACCGGTCGGGAAATTCAAATACAGTATGGAAATACTAGATTTTGATTATGATAAAGATTATACTCAAACAGCATTGGCAATGGCTAAAAAGGATGAAGAGCATCCTGTGGCAGCTCCAAAACCACCTACTCCAAACCCAAGACCTGAACCACCACCACCTACTCCTCCTCCAGTTGTAGAAAAAAGTAATCCGATACCAATTACCGTTGTTCAGCCCGTTTATACTCACGTTGAAGAGGGACCACTACCTCAAGGTGTAGAGGTTGTTACTGCTTATAAACAAATTAACAGAACTGTGGCACGAAAGGTAATTCAGGAAGATAGAAGAAAATTGACAGTAGTTACTGTAACCATTGATGGAATTGATATAATTTACAGGAAAGTAGAATACAATTGGGGGGGGATTTATTATTATAAAGAGAATGCAAACATCACAGAGAGATCGTTTGCAAAAGAAACAGAAGATTAATTATTATTTGTCAACTCTTTCGACATTAAATAATGTTGGATTTCGTTAAACAACAAAAATGTTTCTTTTATTTTCATATATCCACACTTGTTATAAAAATCAACCGCCTCACTTCTCGATTGCAAAATGATTGTTTTGGCACCTTTTTCTTTTGCCTTATTTTCAAGATACTCAACAAGCTTTTTCCCAAAACCTTTCTTTTGGGAATCATCTGCTATAGCCATGTATCTTAATTGTGCTTCTTCTGATGTATTAAATTGAATTCTTCCAACACCTTTTACCACTTTATTTTCGTCACATAACATCGCATGAAAACACTCATTCTCCATGTCATCTTTTTCACTGCCTTGGGACTGATTCCAGGGTTTTCGCAATATCTCATAGCGTAATAAATAATAAGCCTCAAACTCTTGAAGGGTTTGAGGCTCAGTAATACTTATCGTGGTTGAATTCAAAAAAAATAACGGAATTAGAATTTAGAACGAACAGAACGTTTTGCTTTTAATTTGTAAGTAACTGTAATGTTGGTAAACATGTAAGCATCTTTATGAGTTGGATCGCCTCTTTGTTCTCCTGCTGCCGATTGTCTGTAACCTGTAGCATCTCCACCCAAAGAAGCAGGATAATGATTAATTGAAGGATCGGCTAAAGCTGCGGCAGTGGCTCCATTTTCCTGCGCTATTGCGGCATTATCAAAATATTCACCACTAACATCGTCAATATAATCAGTAAAAGTTTTTCTTATTCCAAATTCAACGCCAACGGTCCAATTTTTTCCAATGCCTTCGGAAATACCTATCCCATAAGGAATGCAAATGCTAAAACGCGTGTATTTTTTAGGACCACCTTCTAAGCCTTGACCTTCGGTGCCTAATGGTTGAAGGGCTACCCACTTATTTCTGTAAAGAGCTTTGGGGTTGAAATAAAAAACACCTACACCACCAAAAGCATACACTTGAATTTTGTAAGATTTACGTCCCTTTGCATTTTTAATCCGATACAAATGCCCTTGTTGTTCTTTTGTAAAATACAATTCTCCCTGAATAGAAAGTTCCCAAATGTTTGTTTTGAAATTCAGATTTCTGTTTTGACGGAAAGGCTCAGTAGTAAGATTGTCATTTCCTTTTATTGCCAAGTAATGCAAGCCTCCGCTTAATGCAATACGTTGATTAAATTTGTATCTGTACCCCAACGCTGCCGAAGGACGGGTGGTTGATATTTCTAAATCCTTTACAAAAAAAGTACCTATCTGATTTGCCCCTCCTAATTCCCCTAAAAAATTAGACGCGCCAAAGGCAGCAGTAATAAAACGTTGGTTTCTGTATCTCTTATTTACGAAGCTATTATCACCACGATGGCGTATCTTATTTCCATATTGAGCAGATACAAAAACAGGTAGTGAAATAAATAAAACTAAAATTAGAAGTAATTTTTTTTGCATAATTTCCGACTTTTAGCCGTTTATGGAGCAAAAATAAATAAAATAATCTAATAAACAATACTTTGCTCAGTCAATTTTTGAGTCTTTTATTAAGATGATGTCATTTCCCGATTTTAAAAACAACTGAATTTACCCTTTCGTTCTTTCTTTTGTTTTCGTTTGATGATAAAATATTAGAACTTAAATCGTTGGTTTCAAATACTTCTTTGACTGATTTTATAATACCTGCAGGAATATTATTAGAAATAAAATGCTTCATTATTTTTTTTGAATCGAAATCAGTAAATGAATTTTTCAGAACTAAATAAAGCTCTTTTCTGTTTTTAACCCTTTGTGCATTTGATATAAACAAAGGATTTGTGGTTAATTCTTTTTTGTTTAAAAACTCACACAATCCTCGAAATTGTTTATCACTTCCAATCGCTAGCACAATTTGTTTGTTGTCTTTTGTAATAAATAATTCTCCATACGGTGCAATATTAGGATGAAGCGAACCTATAGGTTGCGGATTATGGTTTGCCATCAGCCAGTTACTTGCTTGATTTGCAAGTGATGCAATAGCTGAATCGAACAAAGAAACGGACACCTTGGAACCTTTTCCTGTTTTCATTCTTTTTATTAATGCAACTAATATTCCTTCTTTTAATTGATGTGCTGCCATTAAATCAATAATAGCCACTGGCAGTTTGATGGGGCCACTTTCAGGTGTTCCGTTCATAAACATAAATCCTGTTTCGGCTTGCAGAACAATATCGAATGCTGTTCGACTACTATTGTCTCCAAATCCACTTATGTGACCGTAAATAATTTTTGGATTTATTTTTTTGATTGAGGTGTAATCCATGCCCAGCTTTTCGGCATCTCCTTTTTTATAATTTGAAATAATTATATCTGCATTCTTAATTAAGGCAAGTACTTTTTTCTTTTCTTTTTCATTTATCAAATCAACAAACAAACTTTTTTTATTCCAATTTACTGACGAATAATAAGCAGATGTTTTTGAGTTTTTATCTTCAGATGCTAATTTCCAACTCCGAGTTACATCACCGTTTGTTAATTTATTTTCAATCTTAATAACGTTGGCTCCTAACTCAGCAAAAAACATTCCCACCGCAGGACCCGCTAAAACATTGGCTAATTCGATTACTTTTAAATCTTTAAAAATGGTTTTCATCTCTTTCAAATTTTGAACAAAGTTAATTTTTTTCAATCAACATCATTTTCATAAAAGCATTATTCATAAGTTTACAAAATGATTTCAGAAAATAATTCCTTTAAAATACGAACCATGCGAACGATGCTGATTTTTAGCATCGTGTTAATGGTAATTAAATTTGCTGCTTATATCATTACTCATTCTAATGCCATTTTAACGGATGCTTTCGAAAGTATTATTAATGTGGTGGCTGGTGGGTTTGCATTGTTCAGTATTTATTTTTCCACTTTACCAAAAGATGAAAATCATCCTTATGGTCATGGAAAAGTGGAATATCTTTCTGTTGGGTTAGAAGGGGGACTGATAGTATTGGCAGGTGGTGCGATAATAGTAAAATCGGTGATTGGATTTTTTCATCCTTCCGAAATTCATTCTATTGACATTGGTTTATATATGTCCTTGTTTGCCGGAGGCTGCAATTATTTGATGGGGAAATATTTAATCAAACAAGGAAAATCGCGCAACTCGAGTTTAATGGTGGCTGATGGCAAACACCTGATTTCAGATACAGTTTCAAGCATTGGATTAGTTATTGGATTAGTTGTTATTTATTTTACAAAAATTTATTGGTTCGATAATGTGATTGCTATCTTGTTTGGAACATTTATATTTTATACCGGTTTCAAGCTGTTGAAAGAATCAGTAAATAATTTATTGGATGAAGCGGATTATGAAAAACTGGACCAGGTAGTGAAAATATTAAATGAATTCAGAAAAGATAAATGGATAGACATGCACAATTTGCGGGTGTTGAAATACGGCTCGCATCTTCATATTGATGCACATATAACTTTGCCCTGGTACGATAATTTGGAAGAATCACATGCAGAGGTAACAGCAGTTGAAAATTTGATTAAAAAAAAACTGGAAGGGGAAGTAGAATTTTTTATTCATGCCGACCCTTGCCTTTCTACTTCTTGCCCCATTTGTCCGTTAAAAAATTGCAGGGAGCGCAAACACGAATTCAGCAAACGATTAGACTGGACCCTCGAAAATTTACTTCCTGATAAAAAACATACGTTATAATCCGTATTTTTTTCAAAACATTGCCCAATTAAAATTTTTACTACTTTAGCCACGCAAAAATTTAAAATAACTTAAAAAAATATTTTATGAAATTAACTTTTAACTCTGCCGAGATAATTGATATTATTGACGAAGCACCGAAAGTAAAACGGTATGTGTTTCGTGTCCCATCCATGGAATGTTGCGATTTTATTCCTGGCCAATTCACAATGTTGGACTTACCCATTGTGTCCAAACAAACCACCAGGGCTTATTCCATAGCTTCGCCTCCAAGCAAAACCGACAACACTTTCGAATTAGTTATTGTGTTAAATCCTGAAGGATTGGGTACTCCTTATATGTTCGAGAATTTTAAAGTAGGAAGTATAGTTCCTGCTTCGGGTTTCATTGGCAAGTTTGGCAAAGCCCGTCCGGCTGCATTTGAAAAGGAAATGTGTTACATCTGTACAGGTACTGGTATTGCTCCTTTCCGCTCCATGTTGTTGGATATTAAAAATTATAATATTCCTCATAAAAGTCTGACGTTGATTTTTGGTTGCCGATACGAAAGTGATATTTTATATCGTAAAGAAATGGAGGATTTGCAAAACGAACTTTCGGATTTTAAATTTATTCCCGTTTGTTCGCGCGAAACTTCGCCTGACTGGAAAGGTGCAAAAGGATATGTTCACCAAATTTATAAAGATATGTTTGCTCACAAACCAGCCGCTCAATTCTACATCTGCGGATGGAAAGCAATGATTATGGAAACGGTTGAAAATCTGAAAACAATTGGTTACGAAAAAGGGGATATTAAATTTGAGTTGTACGATTAAAATTGTCCGGGTGGCGAAACTGGCAGACGCACCAGCTTGAGGGGCTGGCGAGAAATCGTGGGAGTTCGAATCTCCTCCCGGACACTCCACTTTCAAACTACCTTAAATTATATTTATAAAAAAAACTCCTTGCATTATTGCAGGGAGTTTTTTTTGTTGTAAGTAAAACTTAAAGTATTAAATAAACACGCAGTACAACTGCGGGCTTATGGGGTTACATTTATATTTTCCCTTTTAGTAAGTCTTCTATCGGAAAAATCATATCATAGTCGTTCCAATTCAAATTTCCATCTACAATGCTGAAACTGTTAAATTTATTTTCATCCGTGTACTTTTTGATTGCCGGATGCAATGAATTACAAAGAAATGTTTTAAAGTTTACTGTTTTTTCTGCCTCGTTACTGAAAATTATTTTGATTTTAAAATTACCCAAATATTCGGCTTTATTAATCTTAATTGGAGTAACTTTATACTCGCTATTGTAATCTCTTACTATTCTCATTTTATTTTTTTATTTATTTTTTGAAATTTTACATCCTTATGAAGCACAAAATAATCTACCCATTTTTGAACTATCTGTTTTGCATACTTTTCAAGAAAATTTTCAAAATCGTTTAATTTAGCTCCAGTTAACGGTTTACTTCCTTTTACTGATTTTATTTTTATTTCAATTATTTCACCGTTTGCTATATAAAACTCTGCTTTACTTTCAAATTCATTGTATTTGCCATGAACATGAATGGGCTCGTGTTCGTTAGAATAAAAATAGAGTATGATTCCTAAATATTCAAAAATCTTTGGCATTGTTTTTATTTTTTTTACAAAGATACTCCCTTTTTCTTTTTCTTTAAATAAAAAAACTCCTTGCATTATTGCAAGGAGTTTTTTTTGTCTTTAGTTGTTAGTAAAACTTACAGGATTAAATAAACAAACAGTACAACTGCGGGCTTACGGAGACTGAGGAAAATCTATCTAAAAGATAATTTAGTGAAAATATAATCCTTCTTTTCCCTCTGAAACGAAATAAAACTTTTTCCTGCTGTTTTTATCACACAATCCGTTCTAAAACCCAAAGGTCCACCTTTCTCATATTCTATAACTTTTTTTGAAGTATAATCTCCTGACTCATTAAATATTCCAGCTGTTAAATTTATTATCCTTCCTTTTCCATCTTCGCCTTTTAAGTTATATATAAGTATTAATTTATTATTCACTAAACTGGCGTAATGTCTGATTCGATCTAATTCAGGATAATTATAATAAATTAATCTTTCAACCTTTTTTTCCCATTTAAAGTTATAGTTTTCATCATAATTAAACACAATAATATTTCCGACTACAGTTGCTACCTGAGAACGCTGTCCAACTTCAAATTGCCCCCTCTCCTCAACAATTATATAAAATCCACCATTCTCCTTCATTTTGAAATTGGAAATCTGGAAATAATCTTTTTTAATAGCCAATGAACTCGCGATTGCTTTAAGAGGATTTGAGTTAATAACACCTGTATTAATATCTAAAACCGAAATACAAATATTTTGTTTATCATTATCAGCCCCACACAACCCCGCAAATATAACTTTATCAGTAGTTACTTTAAAAGTCATTTGGTTAATTTTGCAGGAACTAAATTCGATATCAAAACTTTTTTGACTGTTTTTTTTAATGTTTTGTATATAAAATTTGTGCATTGCAGGTATATAAAAATAGATAGAACCATCTGAATTAAAGCTTATATTGCCAATTTCCGCACCTGCTTTAAGTTCAACAGTAAAGTTTCCTGTCGATACTATTTCATTATTAAAATCAATTACCTTATAATTAAAAATGTTGTCGTTATTATTATGTGTTAATATTAAAATCTGTTTCCCGTCCCCATCTGCTGACTGGAGAAATAGTATTTCCAGCGGTTTATTTTCTACGATCTCCTGTTCCAATAACATTTTTGGCTCACTTAAAGTACTTCCTGAATTGGAGGCAAACAATTGACTAAACACTTGTTGAGTTTTCTTTTTATCAAAATTTTCTCCTACATAAAGTAGTTTGTTATTATTACAGAACAAATGACAGTTGCCTGTGTAAGTTGTACTCCCTACATTTAAAAACTGACAAGGAATATTTACAGACTCTTTATAAACTGTTTCTAATGATTCGCTGTTAACACATTCTATTTGCGAAAGAGCGAAACCTTGATGAAAAAAGTATATTTGTTTGCCATCCTGAGCTGTAACATCATGACTGTCCCAAATTCTATCCTCCGCTGATTTGGGACCACTTTCAACTGCAACGTCCAATGTTTGGCATTTTACAATTGCATTAATTGATAATATATTAATCAATAGTATTATGTATATTTTTTTCATTTTCTCTCTGTTTTTAAATTTGTTTGTAAATATATTTAAATTTTAAAGGCAACTAAAAAAAACAATCCCGCTTCTTTTCAAAAGCGGGATTGGTTTATTTAATGTATCCCTGAAACGGAAATCGAAGTATCCTTACTGACTGTTCCAACTTCTCTACCTCCATATAAATAAAGTGCCTTGTAAGTCCATAAAGCACTTTTGCCAACTGGTGGAAGTGGGGTTAAATCTGTGCAGGCAGGGTCGTTGCAGGTAACGAGGAATACAAAGCCCGCATTGTCACCCCGGTCAACATATATGTTTACACCTTAGTATTTACTTTTGATATATTCGATAACCGGATGTCCTCCGTCAGATAAATTAATTTTTAAATCGGGTTTGCCATTTGCAGGAACAAACACACTCGAATCTGTTTCAATAGCCATGTTTACTCCATCATTCGGGTTATAAATACTGGTCTGGCTTTTTGCTTTCTTTGCCATTTCTCTGAAACGGGCATCCACCCCCGGAAGCACCGCTGTGGGAGCCCCCGAAACGTCAGCCCCTTCAGGAAATGCCGATGCCGAAGTGCCATCTCCTTTCCTTATTTCTTTTCCTTTGGCGGTCCATGCCAATTTGTAGGTTTCGCCTGCACCTTGTTTTGTAAACCAAAACCTAAAATAAGCGGCATCGTTTTTTATTTTCAACAATTCGTCTGTGGTGTAGCCGTACTTTGTTGCCAAAGCAGTGGGTCCGGTTGCCCCGTTTAGCGCGCCCGAAAAGCGGTCGAGCTGGTCGGCAAATTCGCTGTTGTTTTGTTTCACAATATCGTGAGTGATGAGCGTAAGAATCATGAACTGCTTTGGAAATTGCAATTCTGATAACATTAACTTTTGTGCGGCAGAAGCTTTCTTTGCCTGATCGATTTTTTTGATAATTTTTACCATTTTGATATGATTTTGATTGTTTATATTTATTTAATTTACTGAAATTCAATATTTTATAAAATACAAGTGGCTTTTCAACCGATTTATTGAGCTCCTTACGTCACGTAAGGAGCTCAATACGTCACGTAAGGAGCTAAATATGTCACGTATGGAGCTAAATATGTCACGTAAGGAGCTCAATATGTCACGTATGGAGCTAAATATGTCACGTATGGAGCACAATATGTGGCGTATGGAGCTCAATGGCTGGTGTATGGAACTCAATAAATGATGTATTGAACTCAACGGCTTGCAAATGAAAGTGAAAAAAAGTTTAGAAAGTAATACGCTAACTATTCTGCCTATGAAAGAAAAAATTCCACCTATAGAAGAACAAATCCCGTATCCAATTTTTGGGGTACGGGATACTATTATATATGTGTAAGAAAAAAGATGTTTATGATTTACGTGTGTGTGTGTGTGTGTGTGTGTGTGTGTGTGTGTTTACAAACAGGGCGTTTCAGAGGCATTGCTTTAAATATGTAATTTTCTGAGTGCATTTTGGTTGTCTGTTATGCCCGATAAATATCCGTTTTGGTTCGACAAAAGTGAAAAATATATTTTAAATAAACAAATTTATTTTATGGAAATATATAAACGGTTGCCCGAAGAGATACGCTGTCAATCTAAACCCGATTGTAGTGGAAAGCCCGCAGTGTGGCGGATGATGATGGATGACACACCCCCTACCCCCTCTCGAGAGGGGAATGGCTGACACACTGTGACGAACTATGTTGGTGGGCGGACGGACTTGGAGCGTAAAGCGGGAAGGAGGTGGAGTGCATGGCTGTAAGCGTTCTTTCCAAATAATTTTAATTTTCAAATTTCGAATTTGGTATTTGAAATTTGGAATCTGAAATCGGAAATCTGAAATTTGTATCTTTACCAAAAAAAGAAAAGTTAGTGCTATGCAATTTTTTTGGGTGATGTTATTGGTGCTTGTTTCGGTTTCGGGAAGAGGACAAACGGCTGCTTCGAATATATTTAAAATAGGGGCTTATGGGGTGTCGCTAAAACCGGCTTATGAGTTTTCGGCTCTTAAAAAATGGAGTGACGATACGTTGCGAATTGAAATTTGTTCGGATAATTTGTTTTCGCCTTTTGGTATTTTTGGTGATACGAGCCAGTTTAAAAAGTCGGAGTTGAGCGGATATGCTATGAAAAACCGCATTGGGACGGGCGATGAAGTGAATGTGGTGCAGGCGCAACTGACGAGCGATACGAGTAATTTGACGTTTTATTTTTTTCACAGCACGGAGGCTACTCCGCACTCGTATATTATAAAGGGCAAGGTGTATGACCCGAATGTGCATTTGTTTAAAAATTTGCAGATTGGGGTGAGTACGGAGCTTTTTTATAAAACTTTTTTTAATTCGTTTCCGAAACAACTGGAAGATAAATTTGGTTTTGTGATTTTCGAAACGTGTGTGTTTGGGATTCAGGAAATTTTTAAGTTCGAAAACGGTACGTTGGTGTGTGTTCGTTTTCGTTGCCCCGATTGTGTGGGAGTGAAAATGATAAATAAGTTTTGAAATTTATTTTGTCAAAATTTTAATGGCGTCTTTCACTTCTATGAGTTGGTCCTTGTTGTACGCCACCAGAAAGGCATCTTTGATGTTATATGTTTTTTTAATTTCTTCTTTAAAATCTTTGGCGGTTTTGTAATCGGTGAATTCTCCGGCAACGTATCGTGTGTTGCCATCGGCATCTTTTTGTGGTTTCACATTTTTTATTTTTGCATAAATAGCCAGTACATCAGCCGGAGGTGCGGTTTTAAATTTGCCTAGTTGTACTTTTATAAACACTTCGTTTTTATTTGCTTTGGCAATGGTGGTGTCTTCTTCTATTATCACAGGTTTTAGCTCGTCTTCCAGAATTGGAGTTACGCCTGCTTCTTTGAGGGTAATGCGCACCCCGTCTTTGTAAGCGGTTACATACGTGCCTTCGTAGCCTTTGCTCATCAATTCGTTTTTATAATTGTTTGCTTCCTCGTATCCTTTATACATACCGCTGGTGTAGCGATACAAGCCGTCTTCCATTTTAATTTCCACCACATTGGTAATATCGTTGAGCACTGCTTTTGGCAATCTTTCTTTGAACGCCCCAATTTGAATACGGAACACAATGCCGGGAGTTTTGATGTCGGTGTAAGGGTAATAGTCTTTTTCGGTAAGCTTTTCGCCTTCTTTGTAGCTTCGGAACATTGCCTTTTTCTTCACCGGTTTAGGCACTCTGCTTTGCAATTTTACGAGTGTTGCACTGTTGTCTTCGGTGTTATCTGCCATTGCATTGGTATCGTCAGCTGCCACTTCGGTGATGGTTCCATCCACATTTTTGCGTTTTCTTTTCTTAGGATACGGATTGTAAAACCGGCCGTGTTGTTTGAGCACTACTCTCGCTTTTGGGAAACCAATTGCCATCATTTCCTGTTTGCGTTTTTCGGCATCGGGCAACAAATGAAAATCTCCGGCAGTGTACATGGTGGTGCTTTGCCCCATGTCATTAATTGCCACATCGGGAATGCTCAATAAGGTATTCATTAATGGAACAGAAATGCCTTGGCGATACGTTCCTAAATCAACCATGTATTCTTTTTTATAAAATTCGTCATAAGCGGTTTGTTCGTTATGGTCGTGCACAATGCGAAGGTTGTAAGCTCCGGTAGAATCGGAATACATCAAGTACTGTCGGGCTAAAAGCGAATCGCTGAGAGCAACTCCTCTTAAATCCACAATGGCATCTTTGGGCGAAGCCAATTCATCATCTTTGTAATTAGGCACGTTGTCAATGTCGCCATCGAGCGGGCAACCAGTGCTGCTTACCGGAACTCCAAGTGGTGTGCCCGGACATTCGTCTTTAAAGTCAGCCACCCTGTCACCGTCTTCATCCGATTTTTCGAGGGAGCGCATGAGTTTATAATCGGCATCTTTTACTTTGCCAAATGTGTAACTAAGGGCAAAAGAAGTCATCATAAAATTGTCTTTTTTGCTGTTTCCGGCTCTGTTACCAATACTTTTGTCGGTTATGCCGTCAATATAATCGGTAGAAGTAAAGTGCATGGTGGCACCCATTTTAAATTTAATGTTATCGTTAATATTAAAAATAAAACCTGCACCCACAGGAACAGCAAAGGCAGTGGTGGCATAGTTTCCAAACCCATCGGCATTTAGTTTTTGAATATCTGTTTCGTATTTATAATCGCGCTGAATGATTACTGCATTGGGAGCATTTACATCGGTTTGGTCCAGGTTGCGTATGCTTCCATCTTTCCAATAAAAATAGGTGTTTCCATCTTTGTCGAGTAAATCGGTTTTTGATGCAAACTGAAATGCTTCGAAACCAACCGAAATAAAGGGGCTTGCAATGCGCTCTTTTTTGAGGAAGTTGGAGAAATTGTATTGTATATTTAATCCTCCTGAAGTAATTTGTGATTCGAAATTAAGATTTCTGTTGTTGGCTGCAAACCGCTCGTTGGCAGATAATTTTCCGTACAATACAAAAATATTTACGTCCAGATAATCAGTAATAGCATGACCAATATAACCCTCAAGAGCAATTTTACTTACTGTGGGAGAAGTAAAATGTTTGTCGTACATATCGCCATAAAACGAGAGCATACCAGCACCAAAGCCAAGTACAGGGCGGAAAAAGAACTTACGTTCGGGTTTATCATCTGTTTTTACATAAGCAGGAGAAGAGGATGCAGCTGGAGGATTGGCTGGTGGATGCGCAGTAACGGTATCAGCAGGATTGCCAATCGTTACTTGCGACAGGGCAACACCACAGATGAGAAGAAAAAAGAAAGTATATTTTATTTTCAAAAACATTCGCAAATGTAAAATAAAAAACCCAATCTAACATTTCGATGCGCTGAATGTTAAATTGGGCTTAAAAGTACTATTAAATCCGGTTTACTTATACCATTTCTGACTTGTAATCATTAATGCTTCCTGCACAGTAATGCGTTTTCCTTTGTTATAAGCCGTTACCCACGCATCCGACACACCTTTAATTTTTATCTGGTCGCGAGCATCGTGTGCTTCTTTATATACTTTGTGCGAGCCCACCACATATTTAGTATAACCATCTTGCATCTCTGTATTTACTTTTTGATTGATGTTATACATGGCAGCTAATTGTTCAGGTGCTCTTGCATTGTGCAATGCTGCTATCTGAACACTGTATGCTACATTGCCCTGAGGCGAAGGTATGCTGGATGCTGACATATCTTGTTGCACTGGTTCTGTTGTTTTAGTAGCACTTGCAGTGGCTGTTGGTTCAGTAGTTTTTGTCACTGCTGGAGCTTCAGTTGTAGTTACCGGTTCAGTGGTTTTTGTTACAGCAGGAGCTTCTGTTGTAGTAACCGGCTCTGTTGATTTAGTGACAGGTGCCTCGGTTGTTGTAACTGGTTCTGTTGTTTTAGTAACAGCAGGTGACTCTGTAGTAGTTGGTGGTGCAGTAGCATTGGTTACCGCAGCTGAGCCTGTACCCATAATATTTACATTGCTAACCGGCAACGCAAATCGCTTTGTTTCGTCATTTTCGATGTAGGAGAACGAACCATCAATTGGTAACGTTCCGCTGGTACCTCCCACAACAGTAACTTTATAAGATATTTTGAATGAAGTTGCAGTAGGTAACGAAACCCACACGTATTTTATTTTTCCATCCACAAACGAGAACGAACCACCAGCAGATTCTTTTGCAGAAGCTACAAGTCCCGCAGGTATTGTTTCGATATATTTAGCAAATCCGTTTATGTTTCCTTTGTTAATCGTAATGTCAACATAAAAAGATGTTTCTGAAACACTTTCGGGTGCTGTTCTGGTACAAGTAACAGTAGCCGATTCAGGACCAGAATTAGTTGCAGGAGGTGCTGTAGTAGTTGTTGGTGGAGCTGTATTAGTAGCTACAGGTTGAGTTGTAGTTGCCGGAGCTTCAGTTGTTGTTGGCGGAGCAGTAGTTGTAGCTGGTGCTTCCGTAGTTGTTGGCGGTGGCTGATAAGCTACTGGAGGCTCAGTTGTTGGCGGAGTCACAACCGGAGGAACTACTACAGGAGGAGCAGCGCTAGTTACAGCAGCAGGCTCAGTAGCTGTTGTTGATGCAGGTGGCTCCGTGGTTGTAGTTGTAGGAGGATTGCTAGCAACAGGTGCATTTCCGGTAAGATCTTTGGTTTGAATAACGGTACCTTTCGAGTCTTTATAATTTGCTTTTGAACGAATACCCACTAAATGCGTATCTGTTTCTTCTAGCCCCACCAGCATATCTTGGTCGCGACCTAATTTTGTGAAAATAAAAAAACCTGTACTATCAGTAGTAGTCATACCAATAATTTCGCCTTTAGCATTTCTTAAAAATACTTTTAAGTTGGTTATAGGAGCATCTTTATCATCCAAGTATTTACCCGAAACATCCATTGTATTATCTACAACAGGTGGAGGAGCAGTGGTAGTTGTTGCAGGAGGAGGATTACTTGCAACAGCTGCAGCAGTTGTGCTAACGTTTATTGTAACCGGAGAAATTTCTACCTGTTGTTTTACATTATTTACAACGTATGCAAATTTACCAGCAATAAATTTATCTCCATTAATAATGGATGCATCCACCTTTACTTTATAGGATACTTTAAATTCTTTATCATTGGGCAATGCCATCCAGATAAATTTCACCGAATTATTAGTAAACGAAAAATTAGCACCACTTGTGGAGCCTTCTGTGGCTTCAAAACCATCGGGAAGTTCCTGTTGAAGTTTTGCAAAACCATCGGCATCACCTTTCTTAATGGTTAATTCCACAGTAAAGGTAGTTCCTGGTTTGGCACTTTCTGGAGCTTTTTGCGTAATGGTAATTCCATCTGCGAAAAAAAACTGATAAATCAACAATGCTACAGTGTTGAATAATAATACTACATATTTTATCATAGTGTTTTGGTTTTGGTTTTACTTAATTTATTGTTTTGTTGTTTAATTGTTGTTTGATATTTAGTTGTTGTTTAGAATTTATTGCTCAAAGAAAAAGTCAATCAAATCGTTAATTTTTTCGACTGTAAAGTTGGAATCCCCATCAAAGAAACTGTCTATGGCTCCCGTAATTTCATCCACTGTGATTATACCATCGTGATTCTTATCTGCGGGTTTTAATTTGTCAGGTATTTGTAAAGTTGGTTTTGCATTGTTTTTACCGGCTTCTTTTGCTTTTGCTTCCACTTCATATAAATAAGCCAATGTTGGATTTTCGAATAATAGTTTACTTCTTTCTGTTGCTAACGAATCGAACTGAGCCTGACGCAACGCAAGTGTAGAATCAGAAAGTGTAGCACCTGTTTCGTCCACTTTTGCACCTGCTATTGTATTTGCTTCCTTATCCAAATAGTCAGGAACACCATCGCCATCAACATCTAACGGACAACCTAATCCATCTACTTTTACACCTGCAGGCGTTCCCGGACATTTATCATCTTTATCTTTCACATGGTCGCCATCGGTATCCAAATTATCAAGAGAAGAAAAATCAACTTTTCTGTATTCTGGCCGGCTGTCGTCTTCCATTTTTCCGAAATTATATTGAAGCGAAAAATGCGTAAACAGATATTTATCGTTTTTGCCCGATTTATAATTGTCAATCCAATCGGTCATGGTTAAATAATAAGTAGCTCCCAGATTTACATCTATATTATATGCCAGTTTAAATTTGAATCCAACACCTAAAGGAAAATCAATTGAACTACGATTGTAATTATTAACACTGTCTTTTAGCTGAGTTTCGTACTTGTAATCTCTTTTCAATTCCACTGCATTAAAATAATCAGGAGCCGATTCGTCAATGTCTTTTATAGAACCATCTCTCCAATAATAATATGTCTTTCCATCAGCATCTTTCAAATCGCCATAAGGGTCAAATTTTAAAAAACCTACTCCTGCCATTAAATAAGGAGCGAAAATACTTTTGCGGTCAAAAATTAAATCATTGTCAAAATGAGCCAACAAGCATAAGTCAGCCTGAATTACTTTTGATTCGAAATTCAGATTACGCGATTCAGTACTTTCGTTGTCAGACAATTTTCCATACATACCCGAAATAGATACACCTATATATTTACCTATTCTTTCTTCCACTGTTAAATTAAACCCACCTCTTATTTTACTGTATTTGCTTGGTTTAATTCCAATTCCGATGTCACCATCAAATGTTAATATTCCAACTCCCAGTGCCACAGAAGGAAGTTGTTTTGGTTTTTCATCTTCTCCCGCTTGCGAATAAACTCCTCCAATAGTTATAAAGAAAAAAAAGAAAACGGATAAGTAATTTTTCATTTTTTGAAAGTTTAATTCAGTATGTCCAAAACGTTTTTTCAATCGTTCAATATTTTTGTTTGGGCAAATCTATTCTAATTTGAAATTGATTTTTCACCTCCATGTTTTGTAATTGCAAACATGATTCTGTTAATAACTGATTTTAATAACTTTTAAATCAATCGGTAATACAGAGGATTTCATACGTACTATTTAACCAATAAAATCAATACTTTTAGCGAATATTAAAAACAGGAGGTTGAGAAAGAAATTCACACGTTATTAACAAATGATTTTTAATAACTATTTGTGATTATTTTGAAGAAGGGGAAATTAAAAAGTCGAATTTTCATAAAATTCTATCTCTTAGTTTTTAATTTTATTTCCATTAAAAAATAATCAATTATTGAAAAAAGTTGTTGATGGTTTTTCAGGATTCCAAACTATTTTTCTAACTCATTGTTACTTTAAAAAAATATCAAGTAAAAGAAATGTTTTTTTAAAATCGCCCGAAATGATTCATTAATAAACAATATGCAGTAATGTGAATTGGTCATCAGGATGATTTATTGAAAAACCATCTGAAAAGTATGTGTGAAATTTTTTGGAGGATATTTGATATAATCAAAAAAATATCCCTACATTTATCTGCGAATTCGAGAGTTATCTAATCTAAAAAAAACAGAAGATTGAAAAAACTACTACTATTACTCGTTATCTGTATTACAAATGTTTTTGCACTCAGTGCACAATCGTTTCAGTTGCTTACAGAAGATTTTGAAAATGCTAATATTGCACTTACCCTTAATGCAGGTGGTCCGGGTGCAGCAGCAGGAAACAACAAATGGATAGTAACCAACAACTACTCTGGATTTCCTACGTATGGTAACACCATGAGCCAGGACAGTACCTACAGTGGTAATATTACATTTGCTCCTCACAGTAAATACCTACATATCTACGATTCGTTTTCAGGAATAACCAATTCGAATTATGATGCTACAAATGTGTCTGATAATTTTGCTTACCTCTCCAACGGACTTTGTACATTGGGTATGGACAGTGTTCACCTCATTTTTTTCTATTTATGCGAAGGCTCTTCGAATGCTTATGGAGAAGTTTATTACAGCATTAATGGCGGTGCATGGGTGCAAACAGGGCAAACTCAATACAAAAACAAATACAAATGGCAATACGAAGATATTACCGACCCTGTATTTAGTAATAAAAACGATGTTCGTTTTGGTTTCAGATGGGTAAACGGAAGTGGTACTCCTCCATCCAACGAATCTTTTTCGATTGATGATATTGATATTGTGGCTACTGATGCCAGTCTTAGTGGCAATGCTGTAACCATGACCGTTGACAGTGTTGTACCTAACCCTGTTTGTCAAGGTAATTTTCTTTACATCTACTGGCATCTCTCCGACACCCTTTGCGATGGCAGTTACACTATTCAGTTGTCAAATTCATTAGGTAATTTTCCAACAGCGAATAACTGGATTTTCAATATTTATTATCCTCAAACAAGTGGCGTTATTTCTATACAGCTTCCCAATTCTGTGGTAGCTGGTACATGTTATAAAATAAGGATAAATCGAACAACCCCCCTCCCGGCTTTTGTAGGAATTGCCAGTGCGTGTTTCAGTGTTATTGTATGCCCCAATACGATTACAACTTTGCAACCTGTCGTCACTATGGACACAAATGCCGTCTGTATAGGCAGTGCTATAGATATTCCTTTTTGGTCTATCGGAGTTTATCAGTTTAATACATATACTGCCCAGCTGTCTGATTCAAACGGAACTTTCCCGACAGTGCCCACTGTCATCAACAGTATGTTTAATTCGAATACCTATTCGCCTAATCTTCCTCCCTATACACCCGGTACTGTTTCGGGTATTGTGCCTACTGTTGTTCCCGGATGTAATTATTATATTCGAGTCGTCTCCAGTAATCCTGTTGCTATTGGTGTTCCGTGGGGCCCATTCTGTATAACTCAATGCGATATTGAAACGAATAATAATACCGATTTGAATTTCTGTGTTACTGATTGTGCAGTAGCTCCGCTTGGTGCAAACACAAACATACCCGTTGGCATCAATACTTTTGATTCGGTTGCATTGTATAACCCAGATAACATTTTTAAAACTCAACTGATGAGCAGTATGACATTTGCTCAGATTGGACCTAACGGAGTTCTTGGACAAGTTACTGCTTTTCACGATACCATTATGCCTATTCACGTGCCTTGCAAAGACAGTTTGCCTATTTACGGAATTCCGCTTGGTATGAATTACATGCGAGCCATTGCTACCAGCACCACTGAGCCGGATGATGCACTTGGAAGTTTAATAAGGGTAACCATTGGTGCTACTCACGCAGTTGGACCTGCAATTACAATTGTTGATTACACTAATTTTATTCCTAAAGACACTTTTTGTTTTGGGGAATCTATTTATCCTTATATCCCTTATCCTATTTTTAATCCGGCCGATCATTCTACTTTTTTATGGTCAATAAGCGGATTTAATGGTGGTAATCCTTTTCAATCTCTTCAGGGTGCAAACACCAATAACACTGGTTATGCTTTTAATTTTGGTCCAGGTACTTATACCTTTTCGGTTCAAGAAACCAACAATGGTTGTGTTGGGCCATGGAGTCCTTTGCACACCATAGTGGTGCTTGGTCCGCCCAATGTGTCTATTGGTGGTCCACCAATTATGTGTTTGGGAGATACTGTTCATTATTCAATTCCAGCGCAAGGTGTTGTAACTTTAGGGCAATGGACAAGTAGCAACAGCAATGGAGTTTTGTTTAACCAAACCAATACCGAAACAGATGTTTGGGGACAATTTGTTGGTTCGTTTGTGTTAACCATTCTTGCAACCAATACCTGTGGTACTGCCACCAGTTCGCGCACCATACAGGTAAAACCTTATCCTATTGTTAACGCAACCAACGATACGAGCATTTGTGGTGGTCAGTCAATCACGCTGGGTACCAACTCGGGTCAGGGATACACATACAGTTGGATGAACGGAACAAATTCGGTCAGTACCACTCAAACGGCTACGGTCAGTCCACCTGTCACCACAAATTATGTATTAACAGTAACAGGTCCGGGGCAATGTAAGACGAAGGACACAATAGAAGTATATGTGGAAACACCTTCTGTTGATACTATTATAAGAACCATTTGTCCGTTAGGTCCTGCACCTATTACCATTTCTGCTGACAGTTCTGGTACAGGTTATATATGGAGTACGGGAGAAACCACTCCAAGCATCATTGTAAACGATACCGGTATTTACTCTGTTTCCATTACCCGACCGGGCAGAGCATGTGCAAGAGTGGTGCAATATGAAGTTGGTCCGGAGCCTTGCCCTTATGATATTTACTTAGTGCTTCCAAATGTATTTTCCCCTGACGGAAGTTTAGGTAACGATTTCTTTACTCCTATTATGTCGGGAGATTTTGAAAAATTCAAAATCAGAATATACGACCGTTGGGGATTAAAGATTTTTGAATCTACCGACCCGTTCTTTAAATGGGATGGTACCAACAATGGTCGTAAATGCCCTGATGGTGTTTATTATTATGTGGCAGATTATAATCAGAAAGGAAAAGACGATGCTTCGCAGGCTGGGTTTATTACGTTAGTCAGATAAAAAATTTATTAATCAAGTCGTTCCCCTCTCAGCAATGAGAGGGGAATAACTAAAAGTTGTTTATCGAAATAGAAATAGTTTAAATCAAACATGAAGTTCCTTACAATCGTTCCGTTTTCATTTCTAAAAAAGATTTTTTCTCCTCTTGTATTTGTTATTTTCTTTTTCCTGAATTCATCTTTTTTATTTTCTCAATACAAAGAAACAAAACTGAAAGCCGGAAAATTTGTTCCAAAACTCACCGGCATTTATTCGTCTGCTCATCCTTCATCATCCACAAAAATAAATGAAGATTATTTTCCTGATAAATTTCCGCTTGATAAAAAACATTGCAAAGAAGATATCAGCAAACGAACATTGAAATCGCGCAGCTACACTTCTGACGATGGACAGATAGTGGTGGAGAATAGTTTGGAGAATATTAATTATTACGACAAAAACAAAGAGCTTCAACCTTTAGCACCTACTTTAACCCAAGGCACAAACGGATGGGAAGCCACCCGACAGGAATTTCCCACTTATCTTCATCCTGACGGAAGCACCGAACTGACCTTGTACAAAAAAACATTTTCATTTAACAATCATTGCAAAATAAACGGGCAGGAAATAAACATGACTGATTACACCGTTGGTGAAAACGGAATGTATGCCCGCAATGTTTTTCCTTCAGTTGACAAAAAAATTCTGCTTTTCGAAAATATGATTCAAACAGATTACATCATTCATCAACCAATTTCATCAACTGGTAATGAACTTATTTTTTCGGAAGAAATAAATTTGCCAGAAGGTTATTCCATTCAAAAAAATCCGAAAGCGGTTCCTTTTGCTATGGACGGAGTGCCGAGAGTAAAGGATGAAGACATTGACGAATATGTGGTGATGAATGCGGAAGGCAAAGTGGAATCTCAGTTGAAAACGCCTGTGTTTTATGATAAAAAAATGAAATTCATTGCCGGAAAATATCACATTGTTTCAGAAAACAATAAAACTATTTTGCAGCTAAAAGTTCCGAACTCCTGGCTAAACGATGCCGACAGAGCCTATCCCGTTACCATCGACCCGCAAGTGTTTGGTCCGTATTCGTGGTATCCTCCCCAGTTTGGTCCTTACTCCTACCCTACCGGCTGGTTACCGAGTTGTCAGGCACCCAACTGGTCGTCCGACAGTATGCTCATTACCATTCCCGCCAATGTTACCATTACTCACCTCATGACATGGGACAGTTATTATGCTGATTTGGTAAATGGAATTTTGATGGTGTGGGGTGCCATGTATCTGCATTCGCCTTGCGGAAACACTCCCATGTTTGTTGCAGGTGGTGTGGGTGCCGATTCTTCCGGTTATGCGTATCTCGACAGTTTTAATTTGGCTTCATGGGTGGGCTGCTGTTTCCCGCCATCGTGCAACACCCAGTCGTTTTATTTATCTCATCATTTTCAGCGGCAATCGTTTCTTGGTCCGGGTTGTAATTTGAATATGGTGTACTACAGCCCTCTGAGTCCGTGGAAATTCCATTGCTTTTTTATAGGGCGAACCGTAGAAACCACTCAAGCGCAATGGTCGGTTTTTCCTTCTCCCGTCTGCTCCGATAGTTGCAACATCAAACTCCGGGCGGTCACTAATTTTGGTGTTCCGCCTTACACGCTTACGCATCCGTGGGCTCTTGGAGGAAGTATTACTTATGGAACTGCCATTGGCGGATGCAACAGTACGGGCACCGATACCATTTTGCTCACCATTCCGGGTTGTCCTACTTATTGCGGGGTGAACCAGACACTCAGCGTTCCTGCTCCAAGCATTGTTGATGTATGCGGAAACGTGGTTGCAGGTTTAACTCCCAAAAACATTACCATACACCCGGCACCAGATGTGCAGGCAACCAACATTACCGTTTGTGCCGGAACTCCGGTTGCCATACCGCTTACCTCGTGCGTCAGTACTTCCACCTTTGTGTGGACAGGAAGCAACGGCACCAGCGGAACAGGAAATACAATTAACGACAACATTGCTGTTGGCGGAGTGGTGACTTACACCGTAACTCCCACAGCCAACGGTTGCGCAGGTGGTGCTTCTACCTTTACTGCTACTGCTGCACCTCAGCCTTCGGCAAGCATTGTATCGTCAGGTACTTTTATTTGCGGAGGACAACCTGTAACCATTACCGGCTCTGGCGGTCCACCTTATCAGTGGAGCGGAGGAAGTGCTGCTACTACTGCTGCCATCACGGTATCGCCAGCAACCACCACCACTTATTCGTTAACGGTTGGTTCCGGCTTGTGTACCGATACTGCCAGTGTAACCGTTCAGGTAGCAGCTTTTCCTGTGCCCACCGTTGCCGGAAATCAAACCATTTGCATCGGACAAAGTACCACACTCACTGCCAGTGGGGCTGATACCTACGTGTGGACCGGGGGCACCACAAGTACCAATGCTACAATAACAGTAGCTCCAAGTGTTACCACTGCTTTTTATGTAACCGGCTCCACTTCGTGCGGAAGCTCAAACGACACAGCTATTGTGTTTGTAAATCCTTTGCCCAACATTTACACCACCAACTCCGACACTACTATTTCCGGTGGTGCCACTGTTCAGTTGAACGCTTATGGTGGCAGTTCGTACATCTGGTCGGGCGGAAACAGCAACGAAATTTCGTGTACTGCCTGTGCCAACCCCATTGCCCAGCCACTTACCACTACCACTTACACACTCACCGGAACAGACACCAACGGTTGCGTAAGTGTAGATTACTTTACAATTACGGTGTTTCCGGGCGAAGACGAACTGTATATTCCCAACACCATTACTCCCACTGGTAACGACTTGAACGATGTTTTTTATGCTTACGGCACTAATATTAATGAACTGCAAATGCAAATTTTTAACCGCTGGGGAGAGTTGATTTTTGAAAGCAATGATAAAAACATTGGCTGGGATGCCACTATAAATGGAGAGTACGTGGAAATTGGCGTGTATGTATATGTCATTCATTGTAAATTTAACGACAAAAAAACAGTGAAACGCATTGGTAATATTAATGTGGTGCAGTAGTTCATTAGTCATTGGTCATTAGGCATTGGTCATTAGGCATTAGTTCATTGGTCATTGGTCATTAGGCAATAAGCAATTGGGATTCGTTATTCGGCAAAATTCGTTATTCGTAGAATTTAAAAATTATTTGGAAAGAACGCTACCAGCTTTGTACTCCGCTGCCTTCCCGCTTTACGCTCCAATCTTTTTTCTCCCCCAAAAGTGCCAACACACAAAAAAGGATTTCCGCTACAATCGGGTTTAGTTTGACAGTGTATCTCTTCGGGCAACCTTTCATATATTTCCCATAAAATAAATTTGTTTATTAAATTTATATTTAGTTATTTTACACCGAAAATAAAAAAACACTCAACACATGGTTTTTAAAATGCCATTATTGCCCCAAAACACTGCCTCTGCTGCACGAAGTGCAAAAAATGGTCTTTTATTTTACCCCCCCCCGCAAATGCTGAATTGACGAGCGTTTCAGAGGTTTCTCAGTTTTACACACACTTTTTAACGTTATTATCTAATTTACTTTTTACACTATATATTATAGTATTCTTTCAATGGAAAAATAAATCCGGTTACGAAAAAGTTCGTAATCGGATTTTTAGTTTTATAACTTACGCTTCCATAAAACCAAAACCAAAACTTCTTTTTTCTGAATTTCCTTTCCATTACATATTCCCTGGAATCATTTTTACAACTGTTAAAATGTTTAAGGGGGTTGTTAAAATGGTTTTAACATCTGTTAGAATGTCTGGGGGACATGTTAAAATGGTTCGGGGATATGTTAGAATGATTTTTACATCTGTTAGATTGTTCCGGGGATATGTTAGAATGATTATTACATCTGTTAGAATGTTCGGGGGATATGTTAAAATGGTTTTAACATCTGTTAGAATGATTGGGGGAACTAACCAAATTTATATAACTATCACAATTTAAACACTTTACCAATAAATAAATAATTTACAAACCTAAAAAACCAAAAAACAATGAAAAAAATCTTTATTTTAACTTTAACACACTTATCAGACGATTTTGTGGTAAAAGATGATGCAGGATTTGCATCACAGCTCACCAAATTTGGAAGCGAAGAGGTAATACTGGGAGGCTTGGGATTTTCCGAAGATGAAATAACGGCAGCACAAAATGATGCCAAGTACATGACCTTTTGTGTAAAACTGCAAAACGATTCACAATCGTATGCACAAGGAACAACAAAGTACAAAAATCTGGCTCGTAACGGAAACGGCACTCAGGTATTGGATGCTTTCTCGGTATTTCCATCAGAAACTGCTCCCACCTTGGTGGCAGCCGACATCGAAACTCGTTTCAGAACCAATGCCGCTAAAGCAAAAAGTTCAACCGCTTATACCACTGGCAAAGGCGAAACACTTCAAATTGTAGCTGTTTCCACTCCGTTCGACCCTTCGAGAGGCAAACCAACATTCAAAATTTTTATGGACAGCGGACATCCTGTAATCAAATGGGTGAAAGGCGGATTTGATGCTGTAGAAATTTGGGTGGACAGGGGAACAGGATATGTAAAACTGGAGCGTGCCATCAGCTCTCCTTATTTAGATTCATCTGCTCTGCCAGCAGTTGGTAGCAGTGCAGTTTGGAAATACAAAATGATTTATGTAATGAACAACAAAACAGTAGGTTTTTATAGCGATGAAGCTACCATTACTGTTTATGGTGCAGTTTAAAATAATTTCTAAATTTTAAAAAAAAACAATCCTGCTTTTGAAAGGAAGCGGGATTGTTTTTTTTAGTTGCCTTTAATAAATTAAATATATTTACAAACAATTAAATAAAAACTAACTATGAAAAAATTTTTATTCTTTCTTTTCACTTTTTTGTTTATCAAATTTTCACAAGCACAAATAATATGTGTGCAATGCTTTATTCAAAATGATTCGATTAGTTCTGGAATAAATAATCTAGTATCAAACGGAAGCTTTGAAAATAATGACTGTGATTCTATTTCGTATCCTCATTCCTTTTGTCCAAATTCATCACATTATTATTGTGATATAGTAAATTGGACTTGTACAGGAGGAGGAACCGGTACTTATGCAAATGTATTTGATACTTCACGTACAATTGTTCCACAAGGAATTAAAGCAGTTTATTTTGGAAATTCTTTTGCACATATTTGCGATTCGATTTTTGCAGATACTTCTTGCATTTATGATGTTGGGTGCACTGTATCTGGTTTTCCAGCGGGCTACCCATATAGCAACCTAGCTTGGGGAGGAAACTTGGGTATTAGTTTAGAACAAACTATTAATGGGTTGGTAACTGGCAATGTTTATGTATTGGAATTTTGGGCGGGTGGAGAAGCTAACTTTGGCTCTAGAGGAGTATTTGCGGTAGATGTAGGATTTGGAAATGTTTTTTTGCAATGTACAGATACACCACATCTTACTGGAATAGGTAGAAGATACATCATTCAATTTATTGCCACATCCACTTCACATACTATTAAATTTACTAATTGGGGTCATTTTGGGGGACTTGGTACTCACAATACAGAATTAGTTTTGGACGATGTCCGATTATATACTTTGGCGGAAATGTCGGCTATGGTTCCAACCTGCTCAGTAGGATTAACCGAATTAAATGATAATGAAGAAATAACTATTTCCCCGAACCCCTTCACTTCCCAAACCACTATTACTTTTAATGAAGAGCAAAAAAACACAACAATAAAAGTTACAGATGTGGCGGGAAGGGAAATTAGGAATTATGAATTAGGAATTAGGAATGAAAAAAGTGTAACAATAGATATGAGCGGTTATGCAAAAGGGGTTTATTTTGTGGAGGTTACTTCGGCAAGCTCAGCAACCGGAGTGGTGTATAGGAAGATGGTGAAGAATTAGGAGTACAGATAACGAATGAAGGTAACCAATAAACAAATTAAAACTAATTTACGAAACGTATCTTACTAATTAGTAAATTCGTTTTGATTGGTTATTGGTAACCAAAAAACTCTTTGCAGCAATGTGGGGAGTTTTTTTTATTTAAAACATTACACGTATCTTTGCAGAACAAAATACACGTATAATGACTACTAAATTAACCTTATCAATAGAGCAGGAAGTAATAAAAACTGCAAAAACGTATGCACAAGCAAAAGGCAGAAGCCTGTCTGATTTAATTGAGAATTATTTGAGAACACTATCTGGCAAAGAGCCGGATAATGAAGAATTATCACCAAAAATTTCGAAACTGGTGGGCTCGGTAAAACTTCCTAAAAACTATAATTACAAAAAAAATCTTTCGGAAGAAATAAATAAAAAATTCAGCAAATGAAATATTTTTTTATTGACACCAATGTACTTATTGATGTGTTGGCAGACCGGAAACCTTTTTCAAAAGCAGGTGCACAACTCTTAAACAGTGCAGAAAAGCGAAAAGTAAGATTATTTATTTCAGCGTTGTCGTACAGTCATATCTATTATGTTGTAAAAAAAAATACCTCTCATAAAGAAATGATAGCACTGCTGAAAGAACTTGAATCGCTTTTGGAAACAACAGATGTTACCAAACAAATTATTACAAAAGCATTGAATTCTGAGTTCAAAGATTTCGAGGATGCCATTCAATATTATACCGCTATTTCGAATAAAAAAATTACAGCCATTGTAACACGAAATGGTAAAGATTATAAAAATAGTGAAATACCAGTATTAACTCCCGAAGAAGCCATCAGGTTGTTATAATGGTTGGCTTGCCTCCTTGCTGAAACTAACAGCCCTGTGTTTCACTAAAATTTGTACTTTTGCGAGCCTTTCAAAAAATCAATGAAAATCAATGAAAAGTTTTAATATACCGGAGTTTTACAAAAGCCCGGTGATTTCGAAAATAAAACAACTGCGCAAACTGAACGACCCTCGTAAAACAGATTTCAGTCCTACCCTGCTCGATTTTGGTGCCGTTCGTTTTTTTATTTCCCGCCATTTTGGTTTTTGTTATGGAGTAGAAAATGCCATTGAAATATCGTACAAAGCCATTGAAGAAAATACTGACAAACGGATTTTTTTGCTGAGCCAAATGATACACAACCCCGATGTAAATAATGATTTAGTTAACCGAGGCGTTCGCTTTTTGATGGATACCAGCGGCAATCAGATTATCCCTTTTTCGGAACTTACCAAACAAGATATTGTGATAATACCTGCTTTTGGCACTACATTGAAAATTGAAGAAGAACTTCATAAAATAGGAATTGAAGTAAGAAAATACGACACCACTTGTCCGTTTGTGGAACGAGTGTGGAAAAAATCGGAAAAACTAGGAGAAGAAAATTACAGTATTATTATTCATGGAAAATATAATCATGAAGAAACGCGTGCAACATTTTCGCGAAGCGAAAAAAATGCACCTGCCATTATCGTAAAAGATATAAACGAATCGCGGGTGTTGGGTGAGTTTATTTTAGGAAATGTATCCAAACAAGAATTCGAAAAAACATTTGAAGGAAAGTATTGTGATTTTTTTGATACTTCAAAACATTTAATAAGAGTTGGAGTGATTAATCAAACCACTATGTTGGCAACCGAAACGCAGGAAATAGCAGATTACTTTAAAAACATAATGCTTAAAAAATATGGGGAAGTGGAATTGAAAAATCATTTTGCAGATACACGAGATACTTTGTGTTACGCTACCAACGAAAATCAGGAAGCTACTTATGGTTTGCTCAAACAGCCCGCTGACCTTGCAATTGTGGTAGGAGGATATAACAGTTCCAACACATCTCACATTGTGGAACTTTGCGAGCATCAACTCCCCACTTATTTTATTTCATCCGCATCCGAAATTATTTCAGAAAAAAAAATCAATCATTTTAATTTCCGAAATCAGGAACATAGTGTAACTGCTGATTATCTGCCAAATAAAAATCCAATTGACATTATCCTTACTAGTGGTGCCTCCTGCCCCGATTCGGTGGTGGATGAAGTGTTGCAAAAAATACTTTCCTATTTTCCCACTGCAAACAGTGTGGAGGAAGTGATGAAAAAAATAATGAACTAAAATTAAATGTATGAATGACGACTTTGAAGTAAAAAAATCACAAATACCTGGTGCTGGCAAAGGGCTTTTTACCAACAAGGATATAAAGAAAGGCGAGCGCATTATAGAATATCTAGGTGAAATAATTACCGGTGCCGAATGCAACAGGCGGGCTGCGGCTGATAAGTTTGGCTATATTTTCGAGGTCACTAAAAATAAATTTATTGACGCTTATCAAACACCTGAAGCATTAGCACGATATGCAAACGATGCTAAAGGACTCACCAAAGTAAAAGGTATTAACAATAACTGCTGTTACGAAGTATGGAAAAGCAGGGGATGGATATTAGCCGAAAAAAATATAAAAGCAGGAAGCGAAATTTTGGTGAGTTATGGAGCTGAGTATTGGCGCGACATTCGTTACAATATTAAACTGGAAAAAGAAAAAGCAGAAAGAGCAAAAAAACAAAAAGCCAAAAAATAAATTGGAAAACAAAAAATTATTCGGGTTGATTGGTTATCCGCTCACTCATTCGTTTTCAAAAAAATATTTTGATGAGAAATTTGAAAAAGAAAAAATAATAAATTCTGCATTTTTACTTTTTCCACTCATAGAGATTCATCAGTTGCCTCAACTAATTAATGAAAACCCTAAGTTGATTGGATTAAGTGTCACGCTGCCATATAAGCAAAGTGTCATTCCTTTTTTAGATGAAATGGATGAAACAGCAAAAAAAATAGGTGCTGTAAACTGTATAAAAATAAAGGAAAGAAAAACGAAAGGTTACAATACAGATGTGTTTGGATTTCGTCAATCTATAAAACCTTTTTTAGAAAGCCATCACCAACGTGCCCTGATACTAGGCACAGGAGGTGCTTCCAAAGCGGTTGCGTTTGTGTTAAAAGAAATCGGCATAGATTGTTTTTTTGTTTCGAGAAACAAAAACGAAAAAAACAATACATTTTCGTACGATGAAATAAACGAAACAATTGTGAATGCTTTTAAACTAATTGTAAACACCACTCCTTTAGGAATGTATCCGAATATAAATGACGCACCCGATATTCCTTATCAATTTGTTTCTTCTTCTCATTTATTATATGATTTGGTTTATAATCCTACCGAAACTGAATTTTTGAAAAGGGGAAAACAAAAAGGAGCTTCCATCGTTAATGGTTTGTCAATGCTTCACCAACAGGCAGAAGAAGCTTGGAGGGTTTGGAACTTTGAATGAGGAATTAGGAATTAGGAATTAGAAATATATATATCTTTGTTCGATGCAAAAACGATTTTTAGTATTCAGTGGATTTTCGGGAGCAATAGCAGTTTGCCTGGGTGCAATGGCTGCTCATTATCTGAAATCGAAATTAGACACAGGGTTAATCACAGAAACCAATCTCCAAACATTTGAAACTGCCGCCCGATACCAAGTGTTTCACAGTATCGCCTTGATGGCAGTGGCTTTATTTTCGGATAAAATTAAAAACAAGCTTTTGCCCAAAGCCGGATTTTTTTTTATGATTGGCATCGTACTTTTTTCAGGCTCTTTGTACTTACTTTCTACAGCAGGGTTAATTGGAATGCCAAATGTCCGCTGGTTAGGACCAATAACACCAATTGGCGGATTGTTTTTTATTGCCGGATGGTTATTACTTGCCTTTTCAGCCATAAAATCTTCAAAAGACTGATTTTTCTTCTTTTTATTTCACAAAAAACCGTATTGTAGTATTTGATTATTTATTAACATTTTTCAATTTAGTTTAATTCAAAATAAACGTATTAAACGTACTATTATCAGTCGATTAAAAGGAAACTGAAAAGCGGTACTAAATGTTTAAAACGTTGTAATCAATGAAATAAAACTTAGTAACCAACCAAATTTTCTTATTTTTGAGGCCTCAAATTTTAAATAGTAATTATCAAAAACAAACAATATGAATCAATTCGGAATTAAAGCAAAAAATGCAAACATTTCAGACTTAGGTTTGGGCAATGTTGCTGCAGCTTACTGGAATTTGAATGTGGCTGAACTTGTGGAAGAAACAATAATTAATGGCGAAGGTATGCTTACCGATACAGGAGCCTTGGCTGTTGATACTGGCGAATTTACCGGACGCTCACCAAAAGATAAATTTATTGTTTTGGACGAAAAAACGAAAGACTCCATTTGGTGGAGCGATGTGAATTTTAAATTTGAAAGCTATCGGTTCGATGCACTATATAATAGAGTTACTGCCTATTTATCAGGCAAAGAAGTATATGTTCGCGATTCGTATGCCTGTGCAGACCCAAAATACCGCCTTAATATTAGAGTAGTTACTGAATATCCTTGGTCTAATTTATTTGCAAACAATTTATTTCTTCGACCTACGGCTGATGAAATAATGGATTTTGAACCTGAATGGACCATCATTTGTGCCCCTGGTTTTAGGGCCGACCCAGCCATTGATGGTACCCGCCAACATAACTTTACAATCTTAAATATGTCGCGCAAAGTTATTTTAATTGGAGGTTCTGGTTATACCGGAGAAATTAAAAAAGGAATTTTTTCATTGTTAAATTATATTTTGCCTCACGAAAAAGGGGTGTTGCCAATGCACTGCTCAGCTAACATTGGAAAAGATGGCGATACTGCTATTTTCTTCGGATTATCAGGAACAGGAAAAACAACACTTTCGGCAGATGAAAACCGTGGATTGATAGGAGATGATGAGCATGGATGGAGCGAAAAAGGGGTGTTTAATTTTGAAGGGGGATGCTATGCAAAATGTGTGGATTTGACCAAAGAAAAAGAACCGGAAATTTATGCTGCCGTTAAATTCGGAGCGTTATTAGAAAACGTGGAGTATTTCGAAAACACTTGCACCGTTGACTTTGCTAACATTTCGAAAACTGAAAACACAAGAGTAAGTTACCCGATTAATTTTATTAAAAACTCAGTGGAGCCTTCGGTTGGTAATATTCCAAAAAATATTTTCTTTCTTACCTGCGATGCTTATGGAGTGTTGCCTCCTATTTCAAAATTAACAGATGGTCAAGCCATGTATCACTTTATTTCAGGTTATACCGCAAAAGTGGCGGGCACCGAAATGGGAATTACAGAGCCTACCTTGACATTCTCCGCTTGTTTCGGAAAAGTATTTTTACCCTTGCATCCAACTAAATATGCTGAGTTGCTTGGCAAAAAATTAAAAGAAAATAAAGTAAACGTGTGGTTGGTAAATACAGGTTGGAGCGGTGGAGCTTTCGGAGTAGGAAAAAGAATGAAACTTTCTTATACCCGCGCTATTATTACCGCAGCATTGACAGGAAAATTAGACAAAGTAAAATATGATACCTTGCCTGTTTTTGGATTGCAAATGCCAACTGAATGTCCTGAAGTACCGGCAGAAATTCTGAACCCAAGAAATACTTGGAAAGACAAAGACAGTTATGATACAACTGCAAATAAGCTGGCTGCTTCCTTTATTAAAAACTTTGAACAGTATGCCAGTGCAGCAAACGAAGAAATAATGGCGGCTGCTCCAAAAGCTGCTGTTAATGCATAATTCCGTCTGCATTTTTGCATGAAAAAATAATAATGAATATCGAACATCGAATTTTGAACTCCGAAGTAATTGTCACACTTCGGAGTTTTTTTATTCATAATTCGACATTCAAATTAATTCCTAAGTTCAAAATATAATGTCCCTTTTTTATACTCCCGATATAACATCTGATACTTATACCTTAAACGAAGAAGAAAGCAAACACTGTGTCCGAGTGCTTCGTCTTTCTGTTGGTTCTCGCATACAACTGATAGATGGCAAAGGCGGTTTTTATGAAGCAAAAATTATGGATGCCAATCCAAAACGTTGCACTATTTCGGTAGTTGATAAAAAAAAGGAATTTGGCAAAAGTAATTGGTATTTGCACATTGCTATAGCTCCAACAAAAAATATGGACCGCCTCGAATGGTTTGTTGAAAAAGCAACTGAAATGGGAATTGACGAAATATCGTTACTCAATTGCCATAATAGCGAGCGAACAATAGTTAAAACCGAACGATTAACCAAAGTTGCTGTTTCGGCTATCAAACAAAGTTTAAAAGCCTATCTGCCAAAAATAAATGAAGTAGAAAATTTTAAAATTTTTATTGAAAGTACAAAAGATTTCATAGGTACAAAACTGATTGCTCATTGTCAAACCCCTTCCCTACCCCATCTAAAAACTTTTTATTCATCTGCCGAAAATGTATTACTTCTTATTGGTCCCGAAGGTGATTTTACTCAAGATGAAGTAAAACTTGCTCTGATAAACGATTTTAAAGAAATTGGCTTAGGAACAAGTCGTTTGCGTACTGAAACTGCTGGCATATATGCTTGCGCAGTTATTAATGGTTTAAATTAATTTATGATAACATTCCAATTAATCTGAAATAATGAAAACAGTAAAAAAATCGATAGCAATCGAAATTTTTCCTATTCTTACTAAACACTAATTTTACCTTATGAAAAATCTAATTATTCTCCTTTTATTACTTCCAGCACTTTCGTTTTCGCAAAGCCGAAGAGAAGAGCGCAGAAAAAATCGTGCTAAAGAAGTAGGAGAGTTTCAACTCGGAATGCGAAGCACTACGAGTATTTTTGATAATTACGGCTTTCCTGGATTGGGTTATGGAGGCATGTTTCGGATTCGTCCTGGCAAACGGATCAATACCGAATGGTATTCTGATTACATCAAAACTGATATTGCAGGCTTAGGAAATCGTGAAACTATGCACATTGGCTGGTCGGTAATGATTTATCCTTTTAAAACAGAAACGGTAAAAGGAAAACTGACACCTTATATTATAGGAGGCAATTGTTTTGATTATTCCAAAATTTCGTCTAACCTGAGTTATAGTCCCGGAACAAAAATTACAACCAGTGAATCGACCGAGCGTTAAACCACTGCGGTGCAATTAGGTATTGGCACCAATTATCATGTTACCAATCGAATAAATTTTTCGTTGTCGGCTCAATACATGGAGCATATTGGTAAGGATGTGCATGCCGAAATAGTTGACAAGGATGGAAATGAGGTTACTTCTCGATCGCATTATCGCGATGAAGGAAACCATTTGAATGTGGAGCCAAGCGAAGACGACCTTGTGTTGGCGGGGCATTTACTAATCACTTTAAGTTTAAATATTACTTTATTCGATCTTGCTAAATAAAACGACATGAAAAAAATACTTACAGCACTTACAATTATCATTGTTTCGTTTTCAGCAACTGCTCAAACAAAAACTGATACTACCAAAAAATCGAACAGGTATGTTGATTATGGACTTTGGCGGTTGCAAGGAAACATTGCCCTCGGAAAACCATTGAACACAGGCGGAACCAACATGTATTGGGTTGGTGATTTGGATATTTATTGCCGTCAGAATGTTTCCATCACCAGCGGATTCTATTATTTTTTGGGCTCTTATGGAGGTGATAAACGTTTTGCACAAAATCACATGGCATATTTAGGTGCATCTTACCATTTCAAAACCAACAACCATCTCGACCCCTATTTTGGAATTCTTCCTGGTTATGCCGTTAGTCAGTTAAATTCGAGTTCTACTTATTTCAGTGATACCACTAAGCCTGTTTCGTCTTATCCCTGGAGTTTCAACCCTGTGTTCGCAGTGCAAGCAGGCATGGCGTATTACGCCAATCGTTTTTTCAATGTGTTTGTAAATGTAAAATACCAAACTGGCAAACATTTTAGTGATATTGCCGCTCAACCTTTAGATGAAGTAAAAATCAGTTTTGGCTTAGGGTACATGATCTGGGCACGCAAACATTGGGTTCGTTTCCGCAAACCGAACGATAATTCGCAGTAAAATAATGATTTCTCTTTCTTTTTTCCGAAACTGCCTAATTCAAACAAGCTTCTTTATTTGTAAAGAAGTTTGTTTTTTTCTAAAGAGGCTTGTTTAGCTTGTTTATCCTCTAAAAACATTATTTTACTCCTTGAGAAGCTAGTTTCTTGTTTCACTCCTTATAGTTAAGTATCTTTGCGCCCCCTTTTTCAGGAAACAAGAGTCAAGAATCAAGACTGAAGAGATTGGAAACAATTTAACAATAAAACAATTTAGCAATTGAGTACTGAAACAATTAGTGAAATAGATTTTCTAGAAGTAAGTGGCGCTAGTGTACACAATCTGAAAAACATTGATGTGATTATTCCCCGCAATAAACTTGTTGTTATTACCGGTTTGAGCGGAAGCGGAAAATCATCATTGGCGTTCGACACCATTTATGCTGAAGGACAACGGAGATACATCGAAAGTTTTTCGGCTTATGCCCGTCAGTTTTTGGGCAATATGGATCGACCTGATGTGGATAAAATAACAGGATTGAGTCCTGTAATTTCTATCGAGCAAAAAACAACCAACAAAAACCCCCGCTCTACAGTAGGTACTATTACCGAGATATATGATTTTTTGAGATTACTTTTTGCAAGAGCATCAGATGCTTACTCTTATAATACCGGAGAAAAAATGGTTCGTTATTCTGACGACCAGATTATTAATTTGATGTTGGAAAGATATACCAATCAAAAAGTAATTTTGCTTGCACCGATAGTAAAAGGTAGAAAGGGACATTATAGAGAACTATTTGAACAGATACGCAAATGGGGCTATACTAGAGTTCGGGTGGATGGAGATGTAATGGAATTGAGCAAACATTTTCAACTGGATAGATACAAAGTGCACGATATTGAAATTGTAGTTGATAGGTTGGAAATTAATGATGATGTAAGACAACGCATTAACGAATCGTTGCAATTGGCAATGAAACTTGGCAAAGGAATTGTTATGGTGCAGCCTTTTACATCTGAAACATTTGATGATGAATATGGAAAAGTAAGTTATTTCAGCCGCCATTTAATGTGTCCAAGCACTGGTATTTCGTATGACGAACCACAACCCAATTTATTCTCCTTTAATTCTCCTTATGGTGCTTGTCCTCGTTGCAACGGACTTGGGCAAGTTTCAGAAATTGATATTGATAAAATAATTCCAAACAAAAAAACAACCATTAACAAAGGCGGAATTGCCCCTTTGGGAGATGCCAAATCAACATGGATATTCAAGCAGTTGGAAGCAATTGGACATAAATTCGGATTTTCTTTAGACACTCCAATTGAAGAAATATCGGAAGAAGCAATGAATGTCATTTTGTTTGGCTCTGACGAAGTGTTTAAAGTAAGACAATTTTCTGATAGCTCTGCATCCAGCTACAGTATAGCATTTGATGGAATAGCCAATCACATCATCAAACAAAATGATGAGAACAGCTCGCCAACAATGGAGAAATGGGTGCAGGGTTTTATGAACAAAATTATTTGTCCAAAATGTGAAGGTAAAAGGCTAAAAAAGGAATCGTTGTTTTTTATGATTGATAAAAAAAACATTTCTGAATTAGCCAACATGGGCATTTCAGAATTGTTTGAATGGTTTGAAGGTGTGGAAACCCGCATGGATGCGAAACAAAACATGATTGCCAAAGAAGTATTAAAAGAAATAAGAACACGAATAAATTTTTTGTTGGATGTAGGATTAAATTATTTGAACCTCAATCGTCCTTCCAAAAGCCTTTCGGGCGGGGAAGCACAACGAATTAGATTAGCTACTCAAATAGGTTCTCAATTAGTTGGAGTGCTTTATATTTTAGACGAGCCTAGCATTGGTTTGCATCAACGGGATAATGTAAGATTAATCAATGCCCTTAAACACCTCAGAGATATTGGCAATTCAGTGATAGTGGTGGAACATGACAAAGAAATGATTTTGGCTGCCGACCATGTAATTGATATTGGACCTGCTGCAGGAGTGCACGGTGGAAAGATAATAGCAGAAGGTACTCCTAAACAAATTTTAAAATTTCATACCCTCACTTCTGATTATATAAATGGAATAAAAGGAATTCCTGTTCCACCAACAAGAAGAAAAGGGAATGCGGGAACACTTGTAATTAATGGTGCTTCAGGGAATAACCTGAAAGATGTAACCGTTAAATTTCCTTTAGGAAAATTTATTTGTGTAACAGGTGTTTCGGGTAGTGGTAAGTCCACTTTGATAAACGAAACACTGTATCCGATATTAAACAAACACTTTTATCGTTCCGAAAAAAAACCAATGCCTTATACTTCTGTTAAAGGATTATCCTTGATTGACAAAGTAATTGAAATAGACCAATCGCCTATAGGCCGCACTCCGAGAAGCAATCCTGCTACCTACACTAATGTGTTTGGAGAAATAAGAAATTTATTTTCTATCATTCCGGAAGCAAAAATAAGAGAATACAAACCTGGTAGATTTTCTTTCAATGTTCCGGGCGGGCGTTGTAATACATGTCTGGGTGCAGGTTTGAGAACCATTGAAATGAATTTCCTGCCTGATGTGTATGTTAATTGCGAAACATGCAACGGCAAAAGATATAACAAAGAAACTCTTGAAATTAGATACAAAGGAAAATCAATTTCTGATGTTTTGAATATGACAATTGATGTTGCTGTTGAGTTTTTTGCAAACATTCCTTCCATTGTACAAAAAATAAAAGCCTTGCACGAAGTTGGTTTAGGATACATTACTCTTGGTCAACAAAGTACTACTTTATCAGGAGGAGAAGCACAGCGGGTGAAACTTGCAACTGAATTATCAAAAAAAGACACGGGCAATACCTTTTATATTTTAGATGAACCCACCACAGGTTTGCATTTCGAAGATATTCGTATCCTGTTGGAAGTATTGAATAAACTAGTGGAGAGTGGCAATACCGTTTTAGTAATTGAGCACAACATGGATATCATAAAAGTAGCTGACCATATTATTGATTTGGGACTTGAAGGCGGAAATGGAGGAGGAACGATACTTTGCGAAGGTACACCTGAAGAAATTATTAAAAATAAAATTTCTTATACCGCAAAGTTTTTGAAACAAGAATTGGCTAATTAGTTCATTGGTTAACTTGTTCATTCATCTAATTGTAACCTTTATTAAATAAATCCGTAGAATTAAATATTCGTTGTTCGTTAAAATTCGTAATTCGAAGTATATGACAAATCAAGAAGAAGAAGATAAAATCAGAAAAGTATTTGAGGCCAAAGACTGGAACGACATCAAGGCATCCGACTCGTGGCAGATATTTAAAATAATGAGTGAGTTTGTGGAAGGCTTCGAAAAGATGAGCCGCATAGGTCCTTGCGTTTCCGTGTTTGGTTCGGCAAGAACTAAATTAAATAACAAGTATTACAAACTTGCAGAAGAAATTTCTTTCAAACTAACTCGCGAAGGTTATGGAGTGATTACCGGAGGCGGACCAGGTATTATGGAAGCCGCTAACAAAGGGGCAAAAGCAGGAGGTGGAAAATCGGTTGGATTAAATATTACTCTACCGTTTGAACAAAATTCCAATTCGTTTATTGATAACGATAAAAATATCAACTTCGATTATTTCTTTGTTCGCAAAACTATTTTCCTGAAATATTCTCAGGGATTTATAGCCATGCCGGGCGGTTTCGGAACATTGGACGAATTGTTTGAAGCTATAACATTGATACAAACCAATAAAGTAGCCCATTTCCCAATAGTACTGGTTGGAAAAAAATACTGGGAAGGCTTGATGAAATGGGTAAAAGACATGATGCTGGAAGAGGAGCACAACATCAGCGAAGTAGATTTAAACCTATTTAAAATAGTGGATACCTCTGACGAAGCAATAGCTATTATTACTGAATTCTATTCGAAATATATGCTGAAACCAAATTTCTAATTATGGTATTTCTTATTTGAAATCAGTATTAAACAAAATAATCTACAAAAATTACCATTGGTCGAGGATTTTAATAAATAAGTCTAAATTATCAATATGATATTAATATTATTTATACATTTGTGTCACTAAATTTCGAAAGTGATTTAGTTGTTTTCATGAAGTGTTGGAGCCCGTGTAGGAGTGCGCGGGCTTCTTTTTTGGTTTAAACAAAGGAATCCTGCTTCGAGTAATCGAAGCGGGATTTTTTGTTTTTAACAGTTTTGGTGGTTTTTAACACTATTGTATTGATTCTAGATACTCCTGTATTGGTTCTGTACACACCTGTATTGATTCTGTACACTCCTGTATGAATTCTTTACACTCCTGTATTGATTCTGTTTACTCTTGTATGAATTCTTACAAAATCCACCTTTTTATTGTTTAAAAATAACCTCTAACCCATAAAAAAACTCCTTACAAAATAAATTGTAAGGAGTTTTTTATGTTAAACAAATCCTGATTAAGCGTTAGCTCCTTCCGGCTTTGGTAATAAAACCTTGCGTGACAATTTGAATTTGCCTGTTTTAGGGTCAACACCAATTAACTTCACTTTTATTTTCTCTCCCTCTTTCAATACACCATCCATACTTTCTAATCTTCCGTGTTGTACTTCAGAAATATGCAATAAACCATCTTTGCCTGGCATAAACTCAACAAAGGCACCAAAAGCCATAATTGATTTTACTTTCCCTTCATATTCTTCTCCAACTTCCGGAGTTGCAACAATGCCTTTTATTTTCGCTAATACTGCATCAATTTTTTCTTTGTCAACTGCAACAATATCAATATGGCCCATACCGTCTTTTTCCTCTATCACAATAATAGCACCTGTTTCACGTTGCATTTCCTGGATAATTTTTCCACCAGGCCCGATAACAGCACCAATAAATTCTTTAGGAATAGTTATTTTAACCATTCGCGGAGCATGCGGTTTGTAATCAGGACGAGTTTCGGTAATGGTTTTCGCCATTTCACCAAGTATGTGCAAACGCCCTTGTTTAGCTTGTTCCAATGCTTCTGCCATTACTTCGTAAGGCAAACCATCTACTTTCAAATCCATTTGGCAAGAAGTAATACCGTCTTTTGTTCCGGTTACTTTAAAGTCCATATCGCCCAAATGATCTTCATCTCCTAAGATGTCAGACAAGATAGCGTAGTTACCTTTATCATCCGTAATCATTCCCATTGCAATACCTGAAACGGGTTTGTTGATTTTCACACCTGCATCCATTAAAGCCAATGTACCTGCACAAACTGTTGCCATTGAAGAAGAACCATTAGATTCCAACACATCAGAAACCACACGTACAGTATAAGGATTATCAGTAGAAAGCACTTGTCTTAAAGCGCGCTCAGCCAAATTACCATGTCCAATCTCTCTTCTTCCCGGTCCTCTGTTTGGTTTTACTTCACCTGTAGAAAATGCAGGGAAGTTATAATGCAACATAAAGTTATTTTGTCCCTGGTATAAAGCTCTGTCAATTGATTGTAAATCTAATTTAGTTCCAAGAGTGACAGAAGTCAATGATTGTGTTTCGCCTCTTGTAAAGATAGCAGAACCATGGGCAGATGGCAAATAACCAATTTCGCTCCATATCGGGCGGATTTGATTTGTTTCACGTCCATCCAAACGTAATTTAGTATCCAACACAAATTTACGAACTGCTTCGTATTCCACTTCGTGATAATATTTTTTCGCCAACCCTTCAAATCCTTCTCCTTTTTCTTCTGAAGGAATAGATTCAATAAATTCAGTAACTACCGCTTTGAAAGCAGCACCGCGTTCTTTTTTATTTGGATTTTGAGTTGCCGCAACTGCATACGCTTTATCGTAAGTAGCTTTAAACACTCTTTCTTTTAAAATCGGGTCGTTGGTCTCGTGGTTGTATTCACGTTTCACCACTGCACCTTTCACTGCTTCTACTTTAGCTTTGAAATCATTGATTGCATTAATTTGTAAACGAATTGCTTCATGAGCAAATTTAATTGCCTCTAACATCTCTGCTTCAGAAACTTCTTTCATCTCTCCTTCCACCATCATGATGTCTTTTGCATTTGCAGCAACAATCATATCTAATGATGATTTTTCCATTTCAGCAACAGTAGGGTTAATAATTAATTTTCCGTCCAACTTACTTACCCTTACTTCCGATACCGGTCCGTTGAAAGGAATATCTGAAATAGTTATAGCTGCTGATATTGCAAGGCAAGCTAATGCATCAGGCATATTGTTTTTATCTCCTGAAATTAATGAAATCAATACTTGTGTATCTGAATGGTAATCGTCCGGAAATAATGGACGTAATGCACGGTCAACCAAACGGCTAATTAATATTTCGTAATCTGATAAACGAGCTTCTCTTTTAAAGAATCCTCCGGGGAAGCGTCCTGCAGAAGCAAATTTTTCCTGGTAATCTACTGATAATGGTAAAAAGTCAGTTCCTTCTTTTGCATCTTTGTTTGATACAACTGTTGCAAGCAACATGGTATCTCCCATCTTTACTACTACCGAACCATCAGCTTGTTTAGCTAATTTACCTGTTTCTAATGAAATTTCGCGGCCATCCGCTAATTTAAATGTGTGTGTAATTCCTATTTGTGACATCTTTTTTGTTTTTAATTTATTGTTTTATTTACCTCTTTATTGTTAATCTATATAAATACAAAAAGCATCCCGATGGCTCGGAATGCCTTTAGAAATATCTATTATATCATTAAGATTATTTTCTTAAATCAAGTGTTTTTACTATCGCACGATATCTTCCAATGTCGTTTCTTTTTAAATAATCTAATAGTCTTCTGCGTTTAGAAACCAAATTGATTAGTGCTTTTTGAGTACCAAAATCTTTTTTGTTGGTTTGCAAATGTCCTGTCAAATGACTGATACGGTGAGAGAAAAGAGCAATCTGCCCTTCTGAAGAACCTGTATTGGTTTCTTTTTTACCGTGTTTTTTAAAAATTTCTTTTTTTACTTCTGTTGTTAAATACATCTTGTTATTTATTTGTTTTTATTTTTTCGGAGTGCAAAGATAAAGATATTTTCCAATCTGCAAGTATTTTTTTTAAGGCTACTAAGAATTACAAAACTTTACGAATTACGAATTGAGCCCTGCTTTTTCTATATATTGTTTCGTAATTCGCTTTTATTCGTATTTCGTAGTGCTAATTACGAAACATTTTAAGCAATTGACTTAACGTTGATTTTAAGTCTTTTCTGTTGATTATTTTATCCAAAAAGCCATGTTCCAATACAAATTCGGAAGTTTGGAATCCCTTCGGTAAATCCTTTCCGATTGTTTCTTTTACTACTCTTGGTCCTGCAAAGCCTATTAAAGCTCCCGGTTCGGCAATGTTCAAATCGCCAAGCATGGCGTAGGATGCTGTAACTCCTCCGGTGGTTGGGTCAGTTAGGAAAGATATATAAGGTATCTTGGCTTCGTCCATTAACGAAAGTTTAGCAGATGTTTTTGCCATTTGCATTAACGAAAAGGCAGCCTCCATCATCCGTGCACCACCTGATTTGGAAATAATCATTAACGGAACTTTATTTTCCAAACAGTAATCTATCGCTCTTGCAATTTTTTCTCCTACCACAGAGCCCATAGAACCACCAATAAAAGTAAAATCCATACAAGCTACCACCAAATCTTCACCATCCACCTTACCATAAGCACTTCTCAGGGCATCATTCAATTGTGTTTTTTTAACCGTATCCACCAATCGGTCGGTGTATTTTTTTGTATCCACAAAATTTAATGGGTCTGCTGAAAAAAGATTAGGATTCAATTCAGTGAATTCATTATTATCAAAAATGATTTCGAAATATTGTGCTGAACCAATTTTATCATGGTATTCGCAATGTGGACAAACATAATTATTAAGTATATGTTCGTTTGTATGCGTTATTTTTTTGCATGAAGGACATTTATACCACAATCCTTCGGGAGTTTCCTTTTTCTCCTTGGTGGATGTTGTGATGCCTTCTTTAATTCTTTTGAACCAACTCATTTTATTTTGTTGTTAGTTGTTAGTTGTTAGTTGTTAGTTGTTAGTTGTTAGTTGTTGTGGTTTCTAATAACCAACAACTAACAACTAACAACTAATTTATGCAATCGTTATAGTTTTATCCAGATAAACTTCCTGAATAGTATTTAATAATCCTACTCCTTCTTTAAAAGGTTTTTGAAATGCTTTACGTCCTGAAATTAATCCTTGTCCACCGGCACGTTTGTTTATTACTGCTGTTGCTACTGCTTCTGCCAAATCTCCAGCTCCCTTGGATTCTCCTCCTGAATTGATTAATCCAAAACGACCCATGTAACAATTAGCAACTTGGTAACGGCATAAATCAATAGGGTGGTCGGTAGTTAATTGAGAATAAACCAACGGATGTGTTTTTCCAAATTTAATATTGGTATAACCTCCGTTTTTATCAGAAAGTTTTTGTTTGATAATATCTGCCTGAATGGTTACTCCCAAATGATTTGCCTGTGAAGATAAATCGGTGGCTGTGTTGTAATCTACTCCATCCTTTTTGAACGCGTTATTTCTGGTATAGCACCAAAGTACAGTTGCCATTCCTAATTCATGCGCTCTGTCGAATGCTTTTGCAACCTCCACAATTTGTCTTGACGATTCAGGAGAACCAAAATAAATAGTTGCCCCAACAGCTACTGCTCCCATGTTCCAGGCGTTTTCTACTGTTCCGAACATTATCTGGTCAAATTTATCGGGATAAGTAAGAAATTCGTTGTGATTTATTTTTACTATAAAAGGTATTTTGTGTGCATATTTTCTGGACACAGATGCCAAGACCCCATAAGTGGATGCCACTGCATTACACCCTCCGGCAATAGCCAATTTTACAATATTTTCAGAATCAAAATACATGGGGTTGGGGGCAAACGATGCGCCTGCACTATGCTCCACTCCCTGGTCGACAGGCAGAATGGACATGTATCCTTTTCCTTTTAAATTACCATGATTGTATAATTGATTCAGACTTCTTAATACCTGATTATTACGATTGGTATCGGTGAAAATACGGGATACAAAATCTTTTCCCGGAAGGTGAATTTGTTCTTTGGTGATGGTTTTACATTCGTGGTTTAAAAGACTATCGGCATTGTCGCCTAATAAGTCCATTATTTTGTTGTCTGCCATTTTTTAGTTCGTTTTTTTATTTGGGACGGCAAATCTACTAATTTTTAGTTAAATGAGGTTTTTAGAAATAAATTTTCAAGTTGGAGAAGAAATTAACCACAAAGATCACGGAGAAAAAATACACAGAGTTCACAAAACAGTATATTATTTTCTCTGAGAACTTAGTGTAAAAACTTTGTGAACTTTGTGGTTAAATGGAATTATTGTTTCACAAAACGTTTCCTCATCACCTCTTCCCCACTTTTTATCTCCACAAAATAAACTCCCTGCTCATAATTCTTTATGTCAATTTCGGATTTCGGATGATGGATTTCGGATTGAAAAACAACTTCTCCCAACACATTTACTATCTTCACTAATGACAAATGACCAATGACAAGTGAACTATTTTCTATCGTTAATTTATCAGTTGCAGGATTTGGGTAAAGAGTGATGGTATTTTCTGTTAATTCGTTTATTCCTAAATTAAAATTGCAAGGCGATGTAGGTCCATTCCATTGATATAATTTTATATCGTCCAAAACTAATTCAGTACAGGTTTGAAAAATATGTCCCCAATTGGTAAACTTAATTGTTTGAATAGAGGATGTAGTTTGAAATGCAATTAAATACCTTGTGCCAACGCCAGTAACATTAAAGGTGGGTTTGTTTCTTAAAAATGTATTTCCAAAACCAACATCTACTGCAAATAACCCTTTTCTACTTTGTGCACCTTCGCCCCCAGCCCAAAACTCCAAAATATAGGTAGCACCACTTATTATACCAGAAATAGTTTGTTCTAAACTAATTCCTAAACTTCCTCCATGTAAAGAATCATTGGTTGGAAACCCAGCAGGTATCCCATCAATCGAACACAGAACGTTATTGACACAAGAAGTATCATTAGCTATTTGTGAACAAGCTTTGCAATAAAAATTACCAAAATAAGCCGCTTTTAAACCTTCAGGAATCAATGAAACAGTATTATCGAAAATTTGTGCATATGTAAAACTTCCACCTCCAGTGCATAGCCAATTGGCAATATTGCAGTCATAATTGGTTGAATTTGGGCAAAATGAATGAACATTGCCTAGAACACAATTCGTATTCTCAAATCCCCCATTCTGTATCAAATTAACTCCCCCGGCATACACCGAATCGTTTTGCTGATAACATTGAATACAAAGTATTTGCCCTGATAGTTTACTAAGCAGAAATATACATATAATAAGGAGTAGTTGTTTTTTCATGCAGTAAAGATAGTGGTTTTAGTGGCAAAACACCCAAAACCACCAAAGTAGTTTTGTGAAAGTCGGTAGTAGTTTTCATAAAACCACCTCCTTTTATTGAATAAAAGGAAGCAAGTTTTGAATAAAAAGTAGTAAGTATTGGAAACAAGGGGGTAACTTTACGAAAATCGCCTCCTTTTATTGAATAAAAGCTGGTATGAATTGAAGGAAAGGAAGTAAAATTTAGGGTAATTCATCCTTCCGTTTCCATTAGCCACTCTTCATAAAAATAACTAAAACATCAGTTCAATAATAATAATTTGTACTTTGGTGAACTTATTTTTAAAAATAAACTAGTTGAATCTGTTTATATGAAGAAATTATCGTTACTCATTTTGTTTGTTTTTATGCAGGTGATTGCCCTGCATGCTCAGTTAAGCAGCCAGCCAGGAGGTGGCAAGGATAAATACATTGACCCTGCGGAGGCAAAGGAACATTTCGGGCACAATAATTTTTTGTGGGCAATGCCGGTGTATAAAAACCTGCTGAAGCAAGACCCCAACAATGCGGATTATAGTTATAAATTGGGCATGTGTTATTTGAATACTAATATCAACAAAACACTTGCTATTCCTCATCTCAAAAAAGCTTCTGAATTAAACAAAATAGATAAAAACATTTTATATAATTTGGGGTTAGCGTATCAGTATGCCGGAAAATTTGATGAAGCCATTGCTGCCTACAATGAGTATGTGAAAAACGTGATGGGCAAGGATAAAGAGAAAGGTATGCACCAGATTGAGAGTTGCGAAAATGCAAGAGAATTTATGAAACATCCTAAAAAGGTGGATTTCGAAAACCTTGGAAAAGATATTAATTCTGAATTTCCTGACTACTATCCTTTTGTTTCAGAAAACGAAAATGTGTTGGTTTTTACTTCGCGTAGAAAAGATAATTTGGGTGGTAAGGTGGAAGTGGATGGTTATTTTTCGTCAGATATCTGGATTTCGAAAAAACTGGATGGTAAATGGCAAAAGCCTGTAAACCTTGGCGGACCAATAAATACGAGATACGATGAGCAGGCAGTTAGCCTTTCGCCAGATGGTACTTCCATGATTGTTTATGTTGACCGGATTGACAGTTTGGGAAATATTTATGAAGCAAAAGAAAAAGACAAAATGTTTAAAAAAATGGTGAAACTGAGTCCGAATGTTAATTCCGATTTCGAAACCTCGGGTAGCGTTTCGCCTTATGGCAATACTATATTTTTTGCAAGCAAACGCGAAGGAGGATTGGGCGAAACGGATATTTATATGGCTCGCAAATTACCAAACGGACAATGGGCAAAGGCGCAAAACCTTGGCAAAACCATCAATACACCGTACAAAGAAGATTTTCCGGAAATAGCACCAGATGGACGAACACTTTATTTTTCTTCGCAGGGACATGATGGCATGGGCGATTTTGATTTGTTTCAAACCACCTGGGATCCGGAAGAAAACACCTGGAGCGAGCCCGTAAACCTTGGCTATCCTGTAAATTCGGTGGGTGAAGAGCGCAGCATTTCGTTTACAAAAAATAATCAGGTGGCTTACATTTCCGCTCTTCGCCCCGAAGGAGGAAATGGGGATTTGGATATATATAAAATTACGTTTCATAACGATAGTGCTTTGGTGCTTCAAAATTTTCTTCGCACCTCCGACAGTGCCAAAACCTTTGATGCCACAGTGGAAATAGTGAGTAAAGGCATTGATTCTACCACTGCTGTGCCTACTACTTATATTCCCAATCACAGTACCGGAAAGTTTATTTCTATTCTCACTCCAGGAAAATATTACATCACCATTACTTCTGCAGGGTATAAAAAATATGGCAAATATTTTATTGTGTCCGAAAAGAAAGAGGACGAAGAAGATGTAATTAAAAAATATACGCTCAAAAAATGATTCAACTTAACTTAACTCGCCCCATTGCTTTTTTCGATTTGGAAACAACAGGGGTAAATGTGGCGTCCGACAGAATAGTAGAAATTTCAATTCTTAAAATACATGTTGATGGCACCAAAGAAATAAAAACCAAACGCATCAATCCTACCATACCCATTCCGAAACAGGCTTCGGAGATACACGGAATTTATGATAAAGATGTGGCAAACGAGCCGACCTTTAAAGCGATTGCAAAAAGTTTAGCAACATTTTTAGACGATTGCGATTTGGGTGGATACAATTCCAACAAGTTTGATGTTCCTATTTTGGTCGAAGAATTTATGCGGGCAGATGTGCCGTTTGAATTCAAAAACAGAAAGCTGATAGATGTTCAAAATATTTTTCATAAAATGGAACAACGCACATTAAGCGCAGCGTATAAATTTTATTGTGGAAAAGAAATCAGGAATGCACACAGTGCCGAAGCCGATATAGAAGCTACTTTCGAAGTTTTTCTTTCTCAACTTGAACGTTATGACGGAAAAGAATTTGAAGACAAAAAAGGAAATAAAAGTTTCCCTGTAAAAAATGACATGCAGGCAATTCACGATTTTACAAACATAAACAACAATGCAGATTTGGCAGGGAGAATTGGGTTTAACGATAAAGGCATAGAGGTTTTTAGTTTTGGCAAACATACCGGAAAGCCGGTGGAACAGGTACTTCGGGACGAGCCATCTTATTTCGACTGGATGATGAAAGGCGACTTTCCGCTTTACACCAAAAAAGTGTTGAAAGAAATTAAAGACAGAATGAAATAATTCTTTGGTCATTAGTCATTGGTATCAGAAAACATAAATTCGTTATTCGTTGAAATTAAATACACATGAAGATAATTTGTATAGGTCGCAATTATGCTGAGCATGCCAAAGAAATGAATGCAGCAGTTCCCACAGAGCCTGTTTTTTTTCTGAAACCCGACACGGCATTAATCAAAGATAATCAGCCGTTTTATTATCCCGATTTTTCGAAAGAAATTCATCACGAAGTGGAACTGGTTTTGAAAATAAATAAACCAGGAAAAAATATTGCTGTTGAATTTGCTCATAAGTATTGCGATGAGATTGGCATAGGAATTGATTTTACCGCTCGCGATATACAAGCAAAATGTAAAGAAAAAGGATTGCCCTGGGAAAAAGCAAAAGCATTTGATGGCTCCGCTCCTATCGGACAGTTTATAAACAAAAACAAATTAAAAGAAATGAATAACATTGCTTTTCATTTAACCTTAAACGGAAACATAGTGCAGCAAGGCAATACCAACGATCTACTTTTTTCGTTTGATACTGTGATTTCATATATTTCAAAATTCTTTACCCTCAAAACCGGTGATTTAATTTTTACCGGAACTCCCGAAGGGGTTGGCGCTGTTGCCATTGGCGACCGATTGGAAGCATACATTGAAAACGAAAAATTATTAAACTTTGAAATTAAGTAGAACACATTCTAAGTAATTACTTTCATCCTTAGCTTGTCGAATGATAAATTCTAAACTTAAATAAGAAATGAAAAAAATTATCACAACAATAGCTATTGCCACTCTTGCAATGAACATCAGTTTCGGCCAGCTGGGTAACCTTATAAAAGATGCGGAAAAAGCATCAAGCGATGTGCTTAAAACAACTTCTTCAACGGGAGGCTCTACTCAATTGAGTAACGAAGAAGTAATAAGTGGGTTGAGAGATGCACTGTCGGTAGGTACTAACAATTCAAGCGGACTTGCATCCAAGCTGGATGGGTATTATAAAAACCCTGCTATATTTATTCCCTTTCCACCCGAAGCACAAAAAGTAAAAGAAAAAGCAGATGCAATGGGTATGCAGGAACAGACTGATAAATTTGTGATGACCCTGAACCGTGCTGCCGAAGAAGCAGCCAAAGATGCTGCTCCTGTTTTTATAAATGCAATTAAAGGAATGAGCATTGGCGATGGTTTTGCAATATTGAAAGGAGCAGATAATGCAGCAACACAATATCTGAAAGACAAAACAACTGCTCAGTTAAAAGAAAAATTTACCCCCATTGTGCAGGCAGCAATAGATAGAGTGGAACTCACCAAATATTGGAATCCTATTATTACTTCTTACAATAAAATTCCTTTTATAGAAAAACAAAATCCCGATTTAACTGCTTATGTAACCGAAAGAGCCATGCAGGGATTGTTTAAATTAATTGCTGATGAAGAATTAAAAATCCGCAAAGACCCTGTTGCCAGAGTTACCGATATACTAAAGAAAGTGTTTGGCAGTTTGACCAAATAAAAAATAGAAGTTGAATTATAATAAATAGATTTAAATAAAAAACAGATAGCTTATGAGAAAGAGTATGATACCCATTTTATCAGTAATTGCTTTTGCATTTAATAGTTGCACTACACAGCAATTGCAGCAAACAGCTGATGCCGCAGTAAAAGCAGCAGCCGATGCAATGAAAACAACCGGGCAAACCACTACTCCATTAACCAATGAAGAAGTAATTAATGGTTTGCGCGAAGCATTAACAGTGGGTACCAACAATTCGAGTGGACTAGCTTCCAAGTTGGATGGTTTTTATAAAAATCCGGCTATCTTTATTCCTTTCCCTTCCGAAGCACAAAAGGTTAAAGAATGGGCAGTAAATTTTGGATTGGGAACAAAAGTGGATGCTTTTGAAATGAACCTGAATCGCGCAGCCGAAGAAGCAGCAAAAGGTGCAGCTCCTGTTTTTATTGATGCTATAAAAGGAATGACCATCAGCGATGGTTTTGCAATACTTAAAGGTACCGACAATGCAGCTACCCAGTTTCTGAAAGATAAAACATCGGTTCAGTTAAAAGAAAAGTTCAGACCGGTGGTACAAGATGCCCTAACCAAAGTGCAAATAACCAGATATTGGAATCCAATTATTACGGCTTACAACAGAGTTCCATTGGTTCAGCAAATGAATCCTGATTTGGAAGCCTATGTTACCGACAAAGCAATGATTGGTTTATTCAAATTGATTGAAGATGAAGAATTGAAAATTCGCAAAGACCCTGTTGCCAGAGTTACTGATATATTAAAGAGAGTATTTGGCAGTGTTACCAATTAGTTTTTTGTTGACTTTTCCGTGTTTTAGGTAACAAAAATAGAAAACCAAAGCCAATTAAGTGGCTTTTAGCCTTTAAATTTCAAAAATCATCCTTTTGTTTCTTCCTTGTTAGGCTCCTATGGTGAAGTAATGTCAGGCTCGACTTGACACAACTTGAGGCTCGACTTGACACAACTTGAGGCTCGACTTGACACAACTTGAGACTCGACTTGACACAACTTGAGGCTCGACTTGACAGAACTTGAGGCTTGACTTGACACAACTTGAGACTCGACTTGACACAACTTGAGGCTCGACTTGACAAAACTTGAGGCTCGACCTGAGATAACTTAAATTATAAAAACAAAAAGCCCGAAGTAGATAATGACTTCGGGCTTTTGTTTTATTAAAAATATGCTATTTCATCCGTCCGACAGGTCATTGGGGCAAACATTCGAGTTGTTTATCGTTTTTTATCCTATTATATCCTTGTAAACTATGTTACAGCCCCTTTTAGCGCATAGTCAGATAGAGATTCTTCGCTTAGTTCTGAATCTCATTAAAAAATGAATAGTTGTTTATTTTTCTATTTGACCCAATATGCATACGATTCTATGTGGTAGAAATAAAGCTAAGTTGTAAAAACCAGTGTAGAAACCACTGCGATTTTTTTTTGTACTTTCGCAGTCCCAAAATGAAAAAAGTAGCATTTCATACATTAGGTTGTAAACTTAACTTTTCCGAAACGAGCACCATTGCGCGTTTGTTTGAAGAGCAAGGGTATCAGAAAGTTGATTTTAAATTGCTGTCTGATATTTATGTAATCAACACTTGTTCGGTAACTGCCAATGCTGACAAGGAATGTAAGCAGATTGTAAAATCGGCTTTGAGTATTTCACCCGATGCATATATAATTGTAGTAGGTTGTTATGCTCAACTAAAACCCGAAGAGATTGCTAACATAGAAGGAGTTGATTTGGTGCTGGGTGCTTCGGAGAAATTCAAACTACTTAATTATCTGAACGATTTAACCAAGAAATCGAAAGCGGAAGTATATAGTTGTGAAATAGAAGAAGCCAATTTTTTTGTTGATGCTTATTCGTTTGGCGACAGAACCCGCGTGTTCCTTAAGGTTCAAGATGGATGTGATTATAATTGTTCGTTCTGCACCATACCACTTGCAAGAGGTAACAGCCGAAGCGATAGTATCGCAAATGTTATTGTAAATGCAAATAAAATAGCCAAAGAAGATGTAAAAGAAATAGTGTTGACGGGAGTGAATTTGGGGGATTTTAAGGGAGAATCAAGAGGTAAGAACCAAGAGTCAAGAGAAGATTTTCAAGAAACGGAAGACAATCCAAATTCCAAAATCCTAAATCCTGAATCTTCTTTCTTCGATTTAGTAAAAGAACTTGATAAAGTGGAAGGCATTGAACGATTCCGAATATCCTCTATAGAGCCTAATTTATTGAAAGATGAAACAATAGAATTTGTTTCGAAATCAAAAAGGTTTGTGCCTCATTTTCATATTCCGTTGCAATCGGGCAGTAATAAAATTTTGAAAGCAATGCGCAGAAGGTATTTGAGGGAATTGTATTCTGAAAGAGTGGTTACTATTAAATCATTGATGCCTCATTGTTGCATCGGGGTGGATGTAATAGTTGGCTTTCCGGGCGAAACGGATGAAGACTTTTTGGAAACTTATAATTTTTTGAATGAATTAAACATTTCTTATTTACATGTATTCACTTATTCGGAACGTGATAATACTGATGCTAAACTTCTGAAAAATGTTGTTCCTGTTGCTGTTCGCAAAAAAAGAAATAAAATGTTGCGGATACTTTCTGCAAAAAAATTGCGTAGTTTTTATGAAGAGCATTTAGGCGAAACCCGCACTGTGCTGTTTGAAGCAGATCATAAAGAAGGTTTTATGCACGGTTTTACCGATAATTATATTAAAGTAAAAACTCCCTATACTCCTGAATTAATAAATCAATTGAAGGAAGTTACCCTGGATGCACTGGATGCTGATGGGTGCATGACAGTGACAGTTTTGAAGAAAGAATTAGTGAGGTAATTTTCAATTGACAATTGACATTATTTTTCAACAATTTTTTTCTCAATTCACACGATTTCAATCATTTATTATTAACACTCAAAACTATCTAATAAAACCCCATAGCTTCTATCTATATTTGAGCATCAAAATAATTTTATACCTATAAAAGATGCTAACACGAATATCATTAATTAATTCCAAAGTATTTGGAAAAGCGGAGCTTAAACTGGACAATTGCGATTCGATTCAATTGGTAGGACCAAATAATATCGGTAAAAGCACATTGATTTATGCCCTTAACTTTTTGTTTGTGGTGGATGGACAAAAGATGTCGTTCAGTGGACAACGTAGAGGGGATAAGGAAACTATCCATCACTACTTCCCTACTCACAACAAAAGTTTTTTAGTTTTTGAAATAAACAAATTGGGGTATTACTGTATCCTTGTAAAACGTAATACAGACGGTGAATTGGAGTATTATAAAATAGAAAGTGAATACGATGAAGAATATTTTTTTGAAACAGAGGGTACGCACCAACGGTTACTTGATTTTACAGAAGTGCTTGAAAAGCTGGTAAAGAAAGGGATTACACATACCAAGTTTGCAACTAAAACAGATGTTTTTAATCATGTATATCATCGCGGAGTAAAAAACAATGCAGTGGTATGGTTGGAAGATACTGTGAAAGCAGATGGGTTGAGTAATAATTTTTCGAAAGTATATCGTTACTTGATCAACTCCAAATTAATTACCAATAAAACGTTGAAAGATTCTTTAATTATTGCTGATAACAGGGAGAACGAGGGATTGAACTTTTCGCAAAAAAACAAAAAAGATATTGTTGATTTGCTTCGTATTAATGACGAAATAAAAAACATTAAATCGGTTCGCGAAGACTTTTTAGAATTTAGAGAGCAGGTGAAATTATATAATTCGAAAACAAAAATTGTGAGCGAATTATTGTATGCTTTTAATCATTCTTATACTACTGCTATTCCTGAATTGGAAATTACTGCATTGGATAAAGCCAAAAATATTTCAACTATTCAAAATGAAATAAATGAAATATTAAAACCGAAAGAGTTAAAGTATGCTTCACGCATAGGTGAAAAGAATTCGGACATTAGAAATATCGCAAATACTCTTTTTGAAAGACAGACTGAACTGGAAGAAATATTAAAGTTTGAATCCATTGATTTCTTAAAAGAATCGTTAGCCAATTTGAATAAAGAGCGTAAAGAAATTGAAACACGAATTACGACTATTGAAAGTCAGAAATTATCGAGCAAACAATTGGAGTTGCGTTTGGATAAAATAAATGAACAAATAGCAGCACATCAAAATCAGATTGCGAATTACACTAATTTGTTGATTCATAAAATTTCGGATAAAGATGATGTGAAACAATTGTTGAATTCCGTATTGAGTGAGCAAGTGTTGAGTTTGCCAAGTAAACAAATCAAAAAATCAATCAAGAAAATCTCTGATAAACTATTAAACATTTTTGATGGTGAAATTGATATTACTAAAGGAATTACTTTGAAAGAATTCAAATCAATCAAAGAATTGAAAGAAGAATTGAAAACGCTGGAACTTGAAAAGAAACAAACAGAAGACCTTTTGAAAACTGTTGTTGACAAAGAAAAAACAGATTCGAAACTAAAAAACATTCTTCACGAAATTGATATTATTAAAGATAAGGTTAAGCGTATTGATGGTAGACCACATCTCGAAAAAGTGATACACACTGTGGAACTGGAAATTAAAAAACTGAATCTAGAAAAGAAGGAAATTGAAGATAAATTGAGTGCGTTAGTTAAGGAAATTTCTGAAAAAGAAATTGTGTTGGAGAAATTGCAGGAAGAAAAACGTAACATGGAAAGCCGAGTGAAAGAGTTGCAAGAACGAAAGTTGGAAACAGAAACCATTGAAGTAGAACCAGCAGAATATGAAACAAATGATAACCTTGATTATATTTATTCAAAAATTTCGATTCATCAAAAAGATAGGGTTGAACTGAAAGCAAAAAAAGATGCGAGTTTTGATAATTTGAAGTATCGTTTGAGAAACAACAGTGCAGATGAAGAACAATTTATAAAATTTATAGAAGAAGAAATTGCCTGCCTTTCTGATAAAGAAAGAAGTATTGATGGTTTGTTGCAAAGCATTTCAACACAATTTGCAAACCCAGCATACACTTTAATTAAACGTTACGAAGAATTCAAACAGTTTGTATATACAAAGTTCAATGAGAAGCTTTCTCAGACAAGAATCTCCAATATTGAATCAATGAAAATTGAATTGTTGGATAATGAAAGATTGTTGGGTGAGTTGAAAAAAATAAGTTCAATCCAGGAGTTCAATGGTCAAATGAGTTTTGAATTTGACCAATCCGAAAACTTAAAAGTATTGAATGCTTATTTAGATAGTGGTAGAAAAGTTGAGTTTAATGAATTGTTTAATATTGAATTGTTGCTTCAAATACATGGAGCTGACAAACGTGTTGATTTGGCTAACCAGGTAGAATCGGATGGTACAGACCGAATGATCCGTTTAGTAATGATTATGTCTATCATCAACAGATTGGCAGTAACTGATGAACAAAATAAAATTGCATTGTTTATAGATGAAGTTGCAACTATTGATAAACAAAACCGCCCGGAGATTGTGAAGTTTTGCAAAGAACATTTTTTCATTCCAATTTTTGCAGCACCCGATGCTGTGGAAGGATTCAACAAATACTATTTTATTTATCCTTCGAAAACAAAAGTTAACATCAACGAAAAGCATAATGCGGTGATTGTTGAACGTAGCGGAGTGGTAGAAAAACCTATTACTAAAAAAATTAAATAAATGAAAGCAGAACCAAGAACTATACTTCGGTTTCTACTGGAGTATTTTGATATTATCACAGATTTGTACGACACACAATCGCAAGAAGGTGTTATAACATTTGAAGTATTAAATCAGATTACAGAAAAACATGGATTTGATATTAAGATTCAATTGCTCGAATATAAAATACTGAGCAACGTAAAAGAGAACTTTGAAATACGTACTGTTTATTATGACTTAATTGAATTCATTTTAAGTGAATTCAAACCTATGTTGCCTGAAACGATTGAAAAATACCACGTTTCGATTGCTGAACTGTTCAGAAAAATAAGGGAACATATTCACGGTGATAAAGTAATTTTGAATCAACGAATCAATGAATTGAGTAATGAGATTCGTTCGTTTTATGAAATGGTGGAAAAAAACACCATCAGTTTATTAAATGAAACCCGTGAATTAAAAGCAAATGTAAAAAAGGTAGATTACAGGGAAAAAATTATCCGTGCCTCTCGCTGGATTGACGAATACATTATTCCGTTGAATAAAATTCTGGACATTAATCATAGTGCCTCTATAGCTAATAAGCTGTATGATGTTTCGGAATTCTCCAATAAATACCGTTTAAATTTTGATGATGAAAATACAAGGGTAAACTTTGAAAAGCTTTATTTTCAATTGATACAGGTGAATGATAATTTACTGCACCAGTCGAAAATATTGACAAATGAGTTGTTGCCATTGATTGAACGTATCAGAACAGAATCAATTATTTTAACCGGATGGATTACTTATTTAAAAAATCCATACAAACAAAAATCACCGAGAATTCTTAAACGAAAAGAAATTACAGTGTATTCACCAAGTACATTCTTCAATGCTGCTGAGTTGTTTGAACAATTTAAAAATGATGAGGTTATATATTTTGAAGAGGAAGAGAACGAAGCAGAGAAATGGATATTTGATAAGGAGCATTATACTCAAAAATTAAAAGAAAATTTGCCTGTAGATAATTTCTTTAAGTGGTGCAACAATACTTTGAAAGAAGATTATAAAAAAGTGGAGATTGAAAAGTTCTTTGCTTTAACAAGTCTTGCTTTTGATGCAGACCTTCAGTTGGAATATACTGCCAAACCGGAATACGAGAAAATAAAAATAAACGATTTAACATTAACAGTACCTAAAATAAAAATAAATCAACATGGAATTTCCTAATCACCACCGCCAGATAGTAGAAGATTTAATGGCAGGTAAATTTATTTTACCGACCGAACGCACCTTTGAAGTACTAAACGAAAATGAAGAATTTTATACACAGTTCTTTAAAGCATCGTTTAATTACGACTTGAAATTTTCGCAAGATTATATTTACATGGTTTCTGATGAATCCAATGAAATGCTATCCCGCGATATTTGCATCTTTATTGCATTACTAAGCTATGAGCTAGATCGGGATGGAAAAAACTTCCTGGAGCGCATCCAGTATAGTGAGTTTGAGGTGGAAGAAATTGAAAATTATTTTACCAATTCATCTTACATTGATTTGATTCTTTCAACCAAACAATTGAAGGATGCCGAAAACCGCAGGAACTTTATAAATACACTAAACCGCAGAAACATTATCGAGAAAGTTGGGGATAATCGTTTTGTATTTACATCAGCACATAAATTCTTTATGAGCTTTGCTGCTGATATTGTGAAATTTGAAAATGTAAGTGAATAAGCTATCAGTATTAATTAAAATAAAAAAGGGATAATCCCGCATGAGCGGGATTATCCCTTTTTTATTTATTAATTCATAGGTACATCAATCACTAAAATCTCTGTATCAGTAGTAATATTCATTGAAATTTTTTCTGTTTCCCATATACCAACTGCATCACGTTTGCCTAATATGTTTCCTTCAATGGTTGCAGTTCCTTCTATCATAAATATATATGCACCATTTCCTTTGTTTTGAATGGTATAATCAACAGAAGCTCCTGATTTGAATTTACCAAGAGAAAAATAAGCATCCTGATTTATCCACATAATGTCGTCTACTTTTGCAGGCGCAACAATGGTTTTGAACTTTCCTTCTTTTTCCTCAGCAGAAAATACTCTTTGGTCGTAACGGGGTTCAATGTTTCTTACCTTTGGAAACACCCATATTTGCAACAGGTTGATAGGTTCTGTTTTGGAATGATTGTGTTCAGAGTGCATTAAACCAGAGCCTGCACTCATTGCTTGAATTTCATTCGGCTTGATTACCCCAATGTTTCCCATACTATCTTTATGTTCCAAGCTTCCTGAAAGAGGAATCGTAACAATTTCCATGTTGTCGTGAGGGTGCATTCCGAAGCCCATTCCTGGTGCAATTATATCATCATTCAAAACACGTAACAAACCGAAATGAACTTTAGTGGGGTCCTGCCAACTTGCAAAACTGAATGAATGATGTGCGTTTAACCAGCCATGGTCGGCATGTCCGCGCTCGGAGGCTTTGTGAAAAATAGATTTCATTTTATTATTTTTTTAGTTCATAATTAATCTTGGTAACTCATTGGCTAAACTGTTGTGAAAAGCGAGTTCAGTAATTTCGGGCTGCATGTAATGAATTAGCGGAAATTCGGAAATAATATCCATTGCATTATTTTCGCTCTTTGCTTTCAGTATTACCCAAAGCCGTGAGCGGTCGATGGCAAGCGAGTATTGAAGAACAATATCTTTGTTCATCAATTTATTAATGTGTGCTCTTTGCTTTGGAATTAACGAAACAAAATTTTCATCAATCAAAGAAGACAGAGTAATATTTATCATATATGTATTCATAGTTCCTATTTTGGTTTTACAAGATGACAAAGGTAATACCAAATGGGAATTTGTGACATTTTGACTACTATAATAATGTATAGTATATGGGTATTTGTTTGTTTTAAAAAAGAATTAACTTTGAGAAATCTCTTTTTAGCACTTAGGAACATAGACACATAGAAAAGCATAATTATAGATATCATTAAATGAAAAAACAATTCACAATTTCTATATTTCTTTACTTTCTTGTTATTAATGTTTGGTCTCAACAACAAAACAAAGTATTTACAACCACACCAACTTATCAGCAGGTGATTGCACAATACGAACAATTAGATAAATCTTCTGATATCGCTGAATTAAAAATAATGGGGATGAGTGATGGAGGATTCCCAATACATTTGTTTATTATTTCGGGCAAAAAGTGTTTTACGAAAACAGATGCTGATAAAAATCAACTGCCTGTTGTATTAATTAATAATGGTATCCACCCCGGAGAGCCGGATGGAATAGATGCTTCGCTTCAATTGACAAAAGATATTCTTTCTCATCCTGAACTATATGCTGACATTTTACAAAAAGTCGTTATTTGTATCATTCCCATATATAATGTGGATGGAGCCTTAAATAGAGGTTGTTGTTCTCGAGCAAACCAGAACGGACCTGATGAATACGGTTTCAGAGGCAATGCAAAAAACCTGGATTTGAACCGTGACTTTATGAAAATGGACAGTAAAAATGCAGAGGCATTTGTAAAGATATTTCAAACATGGCAACCACATTTCTTTATTGATACCCACGTAAGTGATGGAGCAGATTACCAATATACCATGACATACGTATTGTCAGAAAAAAATAAAATGAATTCCAAACTCGAAAATTATCAGGATAATATTTTGTTTCCATCCATTCAGGAATTTATGATTACAAAAAAAATGGAAATGACTCCTTATGTTGAAACTATTGGAGAAACACCGGAAACAGGTATTTCAGCGTTTCTGGAAACATCTCGTTTCTCAACTGGTTATTGTGCTTTGTTCGATTGCATGGGAATTATTACTGAAACCCACATGCTGAAACCATATAACGACAGGGTGTGGGCAACCTACTGGTTTTTACTTTCCACAATTAATAAAGTAGCAACAGATGCAAAACAAATTATTGAATTAAAAAATATTGCCCAAAAAGAAACTTCACAAATGAAGATATTTGAAACTGATTGGAAATTAGATACAGCAAAATATTCTGAAATCAATTTCAAAGGATATGAAGCAAGCCATAAACCAAGCGAAGTGTCAGGACTTCCAAGACTTTATTACGACCGAAATAAGCCTTATACAAAAAAGATAAAAGACTTTAAAGATTATACTCCGCTAGTTGAAATCAAACTTCCCTCCTATTATATTATTCAGAAGGCTTGGACAAGGGCAATTGATAATTTGAAATTAAATAATGTGCCACTTACATTATTCAATAAAGATACGAGCATAGAAGTGGAATCAATGTACATTGAAAAGTATGAAACAGTGAAATCACCTTACGAAAGTCACTACCTGCATTATAATACAAAAATAAGAGCGGAGAAACAGAATGTACAATTTCGGAAAGGAGATGTGATGATTAAGATGAACACACCTATGAATCGTTTTGTCTCAGAAGCTTTGGAGCCACAAGCACAGGATTCGTATTTTAATTGGAATTATTTTGATGGTGTGTTACAACAAAAAGAATGGTTCTCTGATTATGTGTTTGAAGACATTGCAGCTAAATTATTAAAAGAAAAACCTGAATTAAAAACAGAATTGGAGGAAGCAAAAAGAAATGATAAATCTTTAAATGGAATTGCAGATGCACAGTTATTATGGGTTTACAAACAATCTCCATATTATGAAAAAACACATAACCTATTGCCGGTATTCAGAGGGATAAATTAATTCTCTAACATTCGCAATTCCTAATTCTAAGAAGTACATATCAATCTCCCATTAATTCTCTTATCTACTTTTTCAAGTGAATTCAATAGAAATCATTTTTTACTAATTAATTAGTAGTACCAGAAATATTTAATTTTCACGTTCTTGCTGTTTTGCTCCTTATTTGCTGCGGTTACTATAACTATTTACAATACCTTTGCATTCTTTGATATAACTTAGCATAAATAATTGTTATGTATAAAAAAATCTTGGTTGCTTTTCTCTTTCATTTTATGATTTCATTCTCCTATGCTCAGGAAGGCATGGGATATTATTATGATTACAACGGGCATTTTTATGTGTTTGATAAAGGAAATACCATCCAATTGGAAAGTGCACATGTTGACAGCATTCGAGCCGGAATTGATTACATTGCCTATATGGATTACCGGGGTTATCTCAAAGTGTATTACAATGGTGAAACTCAAACGATAGAAGAAAATTTACCCAATGCCATGTATGCTACACCGTATGCACTTGTGTATAAAATGGCACAACGCTTAATGATATTTGAGCACGGAGAAAAAAAACAACTTGCACGGGCAGTATATGCTTTTCAAGCTGAAGAATATATTGTGATCTGGGTGGACAATCCAAGCGTGTATATAATGGCTCATGAAAACGGCCAAACTTCTACCATCGAAACTTCGGTTTCTGACAATGTGATTAACAGTGGAAAAACAGGAAACAATATTTTTGCCTATAGCGATTTGAGCAATACTTTTAAGGTGTATTATGGCGGACAGATTTACGAAACAGGCTCATCCAACATTACTGATTACAAATGCGGAAAAAATATTGTTGCTTACATTGATGGATTTAACAACACATTCAATGTGTTTTACAATAACAAAGTGAAAACAATCAGCGACCATATTCCGAAAAGTTATTCGGTGGCAGCTAACATGGTGAGTTACGTAGATAACGATGATAATTTTACGTTGTATTATAATGGAACAATTATGCCTTTAGAATCATGGGTGCCAAAAGCGCAGAATTCGAAAGGAAATGTGATTGAATATTTTAATGATACCGATTTAAAAATAATTTATGGAGGAAAAATTTATGAGGCAGATAAATTTATCCCCAATCCTAAAGTGATGTTAGGTCCTAATTCTGTCTTGTTTATGGATAGCAACAGGAAACCAAAATATTTTTACAAAGGAAAATTGGCTTCTGACTTTATGAACGAACAGGTAACAGATATGAATCTTATCTGGGATCTACCTGTTTTTAGATATGGAACAAACACAATCGGGTTTTATTACAACGGCAAGTTGTACGATTACGAAACAAGTAAATATTAATTGATTTTAAACAATATTTTGAAAACATTTCCTGTTTCTTATTCTTCGTTAGATACAATGTCGTTACTTCATTTGGTAATTAAAAATTGTGATGTAGATAAAAATTCTACCATTACTTTTCTTAAACGTGGATTTAATGATACCTATTTAATTACTGAACCAGATAATAAGAAATATATTTTCCGCGTTTATAACAATAATCGTAGAAACCGCAGAAGTATTAATTCAGAATTGATAATGCTTGCAATGATGAAACACCATACAGACATTGGTGTTTCGGAACCGATAGGATGTAATGATGGTGCTCTGGCATTAGCTATAGAAGCACCTGAAGGGGAAAGAACAGCGGTCTTGTTTTCTTTTGCCGAAGGACAACCAGTAAGGAAATTATCGCAAGAGCAATCTTTTTTACTTGGTAAAGAAACCGCAAAATTTCATAATTATTCGCTTGAATATAAGCGTGCAACTATTGGTCTCAATTACGATATCGCCACTCAGTTTGCATCTATGCTAACCACCTTGAAACCAATTCTGAAAAATTATCCTGAGCAATTTGATTATTTACTAAAACTGAAAAAAGATTTTATCGAAACATTTGTTAATGCTGATGTAAGCGAATTGGCTTACGGCATTTGTCATGGAGATTTGCAGGCAGAAAATATTCATTTTACTAATGAGAATAAAATAACTATTTTCGATTTTGACTTTTTGGGAAAAGGTTTTCTTGCTTATGATATTGGCGTATTTATATGGTACGACCACAAAAATAAAACACTGCAAATTATAAAAAGTTTTATTGAAGGATACGAAACCGAACGAAAACTGTCTGCTACCGAACTTCGACTCTTGCCTTATTTCAGTACGTTGCGGGCTGTGTTTCAAATGACATTGTACTGCCAAACCAATGACGGAAACTACCTTCCACAATGGCAACCCAAAGAAGTGGCGGCTTTTGTAAATAAAATTAAATTGTGGCACGAAAAACAATCAATTGCCATCATTTCTCTTTAATTCTAAATTATTCTATCTTTGCGCCCTGAAAAAGTAAAAGCAATGCACCTTTCAATTTTCACAGCCTGAATTTTTTCTAACAAAAGGGAGCATTAATTAATTAAAAACAAGAATGAAAAACACAAACCAATCGTCTGAGTTGCCTGAAAACACAAAGGTAAGCGAAAAGCAAATGACAAATGAAACGGAAACGGGAGTTGAAAACAGAACTGTTAACGACACTATTCCGGAAATAACCGAACAATTACAGTCAACTGAAAACGCTCCTGTTGAAGAACAGGTATCTGTAATTGAAGAAGATATTATTGAAGCCATACCAACTATTGAATTGCCAATAGAAGACCCTGCCGGATCAGAACCAGTTTCACTTGAAACTGCAAGACCCATAATGGAAATGACTTCCGAAACCGATGCTCCTGTTCAGATTACCGAAGAACAAATTGAAGAGTTGGAACCTGAACCCTTAGAAAATTTCAGCGGATATACGAAGGAAGAATTGACAAAGCGCATGGAAGAATTGTGTGCTGAAACAGATTTAAATTCCATCCGAAATAAAGTGGCACAGGCACGAGAAGCGTTTAACGCTATTGTGGCTCAAGAAAAAGCAACTGCGCTTTCATTGCATTTGGAAGAAGGAAAAAATGCGGAAGAGTTTGAACATTTTCCGGATGGGATGGAAGAGCGGTTTCGCAAAGCATATTCGAAATACAGTAAACTGAAAGCTGATTTTATTCTTGGTCAGGAAAAAATTCGTGAAGAGAACTTAAAAACGAAAAAAGAAATTCTTTCGTTGATGAAAAATCTGATTCAGAACGAAAATAATATGGGCAAGGCATTCAATGAGTTTCATGAATTGCAGGCTAGATGGAGAAATACAGGTGCTGTGCCTCAAGGAAATGTTCAGGAATTGTGGATGAACTTTAAATTGTATGTGGATCGGTTTTATGATTTCATAAAAATAAATCGTGAGTTGCAGGCATTGGACCAGAAAAAAAATCTGGAAATGAAACTGCATTTGTGCGAGCTTGCTGAAGGTTTGATTTTGGAAACAAAATTGAACAAAGCCATGAACGAAGCCATAGCGTTGCAAAACAAATGGAAGGAAACTGGTTTTGTTTCTAAAGAATTAGGAAACGAATTGTGGACACGGTTCAGAACTGCACTCGACAAAGTATTTGAAAATAAAAAACAATACCTGGAAGAACTTCAGAAAAAACACGCAGTAAATTATGAAGCAAAAGTAAAATTGTGTGAGCAGGTGGAAGCATTTGCCGAAAGCAACTATGAGCAACACCAGCAATGGCAGGATGTACAGAAGAACATGATGGAACTGCAAAACGAATGGAAAAAAATTGGTCCGGCTTCGAAAGCAAATAATGATGCGGTTTGGAAACGATTCAGAACGGGTACTGATAATTTTTTCAAAATAAAAGATGAATTTTACAAAAAGAAAAAATCTGAATTTGCTGTCAATTTGCAGGCAAAAACTGAAATTTGCATTCAGGCAGAAGGGTTGCAGGAAAACTCAGACTGGAAAGCTACAACTGATGAGTTGATAAGGCTTCAGAACGAATGGAAAAAATATGGTCAGGTAGGTTCAAACGAAAAAAATCAGAAATTATGGTTGCGTTTCAAAGCTGCCTGTGATGTGTTTTTTAATCGTAAAAAAGAAAATTTTGCAAGTAAAGATGCAGAGCAGGAACAGAACTTGAACAAAAAAATGGATTTGATTTCGAGGGTAGAAAATTTTGTGGTGAACAAAGAAGATGCTGAAGGAAGTCTTGACCAGTTGAAAGCTTTTCAGCGCGAATGGAGCGAACTGGGTATGGTTCCTTTGAAACAGAAAGAAACCATTTGGGATAAATTCCGCAATGCTATCAAAATTCATTTTGATGCCTTGCAGGTTCGCCCTGATTTCAGAGCTGGTGCAACTTACAGTACCGAAAAAACTTCTTCCTCTGCAAAACCAAATGGCGGCAGCGAGCGCGACATTACTAATAAAATGAATAAACTGAAAGATGAGGTAATGCAATTAGAAAATAATATTGAATTTTTTGCAAAATCGAAAGGACCTAACCTTATTAAACAAGAATACGAAAAGAAAATTCAGGATTCGAAAAATGAAATTGCAAAACTGAAAGCGAAGTTGAAGGAAATAAAAACTGCGGAATAAGGAATTCCAAATTTCAAAAGCAAAAAAATCCCGCTGCAAAATTGCAGGGGGATTTTTTTGCTTTTAATTCTTAATTCTCTAGTAAGAGTCGAAACCGAATAAGGGGATATAATATTTCTAATGCAACCTTTTGAAAATTCTTTGCGTCTATTTAGGTAAACAAATAAATGTAACTCGAATGAAAAAACTACTACTGCTTGCTTCGATCATAATTCAACAATCAACAACTAACTATTGCAAATCTCAATCATTCAATCCTCAGTTAGGTTCTATGTTGCAAGATACATTGAACACTTATGTTGCTGCCATAACCAATATAAAAGGAATGTCGGCTGCGGTGTATTTACCGGGACAGGGAATATGGCAAGGCACAGCAGGGGTGTCGTACACAGGGCAACCTATTACCAGTGACATGGAATTTGGCATTGCAAGCAATACAAAATTATTTGTGTCGGCTGCCATGCTAATACTTGAAGAAAATCACATTCTCAGCCTTGATGATTCTTTGTCAGACTGGCTTCCCTCCTATCCCAACATTAATCCAAATATAACCATCCGCCAATTACTCAATCATACTAGCGGTGTGCAGGACCCTATATTTCTTTCACCTTGGATGGATACCATTATGGCAAATCCTACACGTGTTTTTACTCCAACCGAGGTGTTGACTTGGGTTGGAACACCACTGTTTGCTCCAGGTGTGAGTTGGAGTTATTCTAATGTTAATTATATATTGGCAGGTATGGTTGCCGAAAGTGCAACAGGTATGCACATTTCACAAATTATTCGTGATAGCATTCTCACGCCTTTGAATTTAGACAGTACTTTTTATGATGTGGAAGAGCCTGAATTTGGGACAATCGCACACCGATGGTATAATACTATTGATTACAATGATACTTCCCGAGTCGGATTAAATACGGCTGGAGGCTCTGCTGGTTCGTTGTTTTCTAACTCAGGTGATATGATAAAATGGTATCACGCAATTATGAACGGGCAACTTTTAAGTCCTGCTTCCTTTGCCGAACTCACAACATTTGTTCCAACAGGCGGAGCATATACCTATGGTTTAGGATTGGAGAACCAAACATGGTTCGGCCACAACACCTATGCACATGGAGGTTCCACATGGGGATACAAAAGTAGAATGGTTTACGATCCGTGCATGGGAGCTGTTGTTTGTGGACTCGTTAACTCTTGGCCCTCCGGAATGGATGGTATAGCAATATTACTTTACAGAGTCCTCGTTAATCATGTGCCAGGTTGTCCTGGAACAATTACAGGTACATCATCTGTTTGCAGGGGACAAACTGTAACTTACACTACCACTCCCATTGTACATGCAACCACTTATGTATGGACATTGCCAAACGGTGCAATTGGCACCAGTAATACAAACAGTATAACCGTTACTTATGGTGGAGCAGCTGTATCAGGCGATATTACTGTAAGAGGTAACAATCAATTCGGAGTTGGTAACGTAACTACTTTACCAATAATAATGAACAATGTTGATGTTTCTACTACCACAGGCAATGCAACCATTATAGCCAACTCTGCTATTGGTACTTATCAATGGTTAGATTGTAATAACGGAAATTCTTTTATTCCGGGAGAAACCAATCAACTATTTACTCCTTTTGCAAATGGAAATTTTGCTGTAATAATTACCGTTAACGGATGTACAGATACATCTGCATGTGTTAATTTTATTGGAGTTGGTATTGCTGATTTAACAACAGAAGGACTAACAATTTCACCCAATCCGTTTACATCTCAAACTACCATCAGGTTTGTAAAAGAACAAAATAACACAACAATAAAAATAGTTGATGTGCTGGGCAATGAAATAAAAACGTTACACATTTCAGGTAAACAATGTACTATAGAAAAAGGAGAGATGAGTAAAGGAATTTATTTTATTCAGATTATAGAAAAAGGAAAAAGTGTGATGAACAAAAAAATAATTGTTCAAGAATAAACATTTAAATAAATAAAGTTATAAAAAATCCCGTCACCCAAAATGTGTGACGGGATTTTTTAGGAATAAACTTATTTTACAAGGGTAACATTACCAATATATACATGGTCCTGTTTCAGATTGTCTTTAATATTTACTTTATAAACATACACATCCTCTTGGGCGACTTCCGTACTTCTATTTATTCCGCCATTCCATGCTTTCTTTATATCATTCGAATAAAACACCTGCATTCCCCAACGGTCGTATATGTACATTTCAAAGTCAAGAATATTTGTTCCTTCACCAAAGAAAAAATCATTTGTTCCATCATCATTTGGAGTAAACGCATTAGGAATATAAAAAGTGTAAATTCCAGCTATATCAAAACAAATCTGAGTAGTATCAAAACAAACCCCACCATTGCTTACCGCAAGTGTAACACAATATGTACCCTCTGCAGAGTAGGTATGAGAAGGTCGTTGTGAATGACTGGTATCAGTAGTTGGATTTGAAAAGTCTCCAAAATCCCAGAACCAGGAAGTGGCAGCAGAAGACAAATCAGTAAAATGAACAGTTGGTGTTTCAATACTTGTCGTTAATGGTGCGCTAAAATTAGCCACCGGAATTGGCATAACAGTAATTAGGTTAGCTGAATTTATAGTCGCAGAGCAGCCTGCTGCCGAAGTTCCTGTTAATGAAACAGAATAAATTCCAGTTGTGTTGTAACAATGAAAAGGCGGATTTTGAGTGATATCATTTGGAGTACCATCGCCAAAATTCCAGCTCCATGTTGCAAGCCCTGAATTTACAGGTGATGAATCAGTAAAGGTAACACACAATGGTACACAACCTGCCTGCGGAGATGCTGTAAAACTAATAACTGGAAGTGGTGCAATGTTTACATTTGTTGCAGTAAGCAATGGTGGACAGCTTCCTGAAGCAGGAATAGTATAAGTAACCGTATAAACTCCAGCTGTACTTTGATTTGGAATTATTGTTCCTGTTGAAGTATTAATATTTAATCCTGCTGGGTTTGAAGAATAAGTGCCACCTGCAGTTCCTGTCTGTACTACATTTTGCATATTGGTATTTGAAATACAATAAGAAAGTTGAGAATAATTTATAGTTGAAACAGGTGTAGGGTTTACTGTTATATTCATAGTGGCGGTGGTTGCACATTGCCCTGCAGTAGGTGTAAATGTATAAACGGTTGTACCTGATGTTGTGGTACTTATAGCTGGTGACCATGTGCCAGTAATAGCAGGCAAGTTGGTTGAAAATAAAGGCATTACAGGAGGAGCTGAGTTCTGACATAAAGGACCAATAGCAGCAAACGTAGGTGTTACCAAAGCGTCAACTGTAACATTCAATGTTACAGGAATTGCGCATTGCCCTGCTGTTGGAGTAAAAGTATAAACAGTTGTTCCGGCAATTGCTGTGTTTATGGCTGCATTCCATGTTCCGTTTATAGCAGAAAGATTGGTAGATGCTAATGGTAAAGCTGGAGCAATACTTCCCTGACAAATATTGGGAATGGCTGTAAATGTTGGTAGTATCTGGGTGGAGATGTTAACAATCATTGTTGTTGTGGAGGCACACTGTCCTGCTGTTGGTGTAAATGTATAAACTGTATTTCCGAGTGTAGTGGTACTTATTGCGGCATTCCATGTACCTATAATAGCAGGCAGGTCGTTCGAACTTGTTGGTAATACAGGTGCTACAGAGTTCTGACAAAGAGGACCTATTTGAGTAAAGGTTGGTGTTACCTGCGCATCAATAGTTACATTCAAGGTACTTGGAATGGCACATTGTCCTGCATTAGGAGTAAAAGTATAAACAGTAGTTCCGATAGCGGCAGTACTTATAGCTGCTGGCAACCAGCTTCCTGTTATTACAGGTAAGTTCGTTGAACTTGCAGGTAAAACAGGTGCTACACCTCCCAAACAAATATTTGCAATAGCATTAAAGGTGGGAGTAATTTGGTTAGTAATATTAACATTCATTGTAGTAGTTGTTGCACACTGTCCCGCAGTAGGGGTAAAAGTATAAACTGTATTTCCAAGCACAGTAGTGCTAATAGCAGCATTCCACGTCCCGTTGATTGCAGGTAAATCATTTGAATTTAAAGGTAAAAAAGGAGCCACAGAATTCTGACATAACTGTCCAATCGCAGTAAATGTTGGTGTTACCAACTGGTCAACGGTGATGTTTAAATTGGTGGTACTGGCGCATGTTCCTACAGTTGGTGTAAATGTATAGGTAGTAGTTCCCGCTGTTGCGGTACTAACAGCAGGTGCCCAGGTTCCGCTTATTGCAGGTAAATTTGTAGATGCTAATGGCAACACTGGTGCAACACTTCCCTGACAAACGTTTGGAATGGCTGCAAAGGTTGGTGTTATCTCAGGATCAACAGTAATGTTTAAGGTGGTTGTGTTAGCACATTGCCCCGCTGTTGGAGTAAAGGTATATACTGTGGTTGCTGCTACGGCAGTAATTACAACCGGATTCCATGTTCCGTTTATTGCAGGAAGATTGGTGGATGATAATGGTAAAACAGGCGCTACTGAATTCTGACAAACATTTGGAACAGCTGTAAATGTAGGTGTAACCAATGCGTCAACTGTAATATTCACTGTTGAATTAATAGCGCACTGTCCTGCAGTTGGAGTAAAGGTATAAACTACAGTACCGGCAGCAGCAGTATTAATAACAGCCGGAGCCCAGGTTCCATTAATTGCAGGAAGATTAGTTGAACTTGCAGGCAAAAGTTGTGCTGCACTTCCCTGACAAATATTGGGAATAGCAGTAAAAGTAGGTAGTATTTGATTGGTGACATTAATGCTCATAGTAGTATTGGTTGCACATTGCCCGGCTGTTGGAGTAAAGGTATAAATTGTATTTCCAAGTATGGTGGAACTAACAGGTGCATTCCATGTTCCGGCTATTACAGGCAAGTCATTAGAATTTAAAGGTAGAATAGGAGCCACAGAATTCTGACACAACTGTCCAATTGCTGTAAAAGTAGGGGTTACCAGAGGATCAACTGTGATGTTTAATGTGGTGGTGGTAGCACATTGCCCTGCTGTTGGTGTAAATGTATAAACTGTAGTACCAGCTACAGCGGTACTTACAGCAGGTGCCCAAGTTCCGCTTATTGCAGGTAAATTTGTAGATGCTAATGGCAACACTGGTGCAACACTTCCTTGACAAACGTTTGGAATAGCTGCAAAGGTTGGTGTTATCAGAGGTTCAACGGTGATGTTTAATGTGGTGGTGGTAGCACATTGCCCTGCTGTTGGTGTAAATGTATAAACTGTAGTACCAGCCACAGCCGTACTTACAGCAGGTGCCCAGGTTCCGTTTATTGCTGGAAGATTAGTAGAGGCTAATGGCAACACTGGCGCTACACTTCCCTGACAAACGTTTGGAATGGCCGCAAAGGTTGGTGTTATCTGTGGGTCAACGGTGATGTTTAAGGTAGCAGTAGTTGCGCATTGCCCTGCTGTTGGTGTATATGTATAAACTGTAGTACCAGCTACAGCAGTGCTTACAACTGGTGCCCATGTTCCGTTTATTGCCGGAAGATTAGTAGAGGCTAATGGCAACACTGGCGCTACACTTCCCTGACAAACGTTTGGAATAGCTGCAAAGGTTGGTGTTATCTGAGGGTCAACGGTGATGTTTAAGGTAGTGGTGGTAGCACATTGCCCTGCTGTTGGTGTAAATGTATAGACTGTAGTACCAGCTACAGCAGTGCTTACAGCAGGTGCCCACGTTCCGTTTATTGCAGGTAAATTTGTAGATGTTAATGGCAACACTGGTGCGACACTCCCTTGACAAACGTTTGGAATAGCTGCAAAGGTTGGAGTTATCTGAGGATCAACGGTGATGTTTAAGGTAGTGGTGGTGGCACATTGCCCTGCTGTTGGTGTAAATGTATAAACTATAGTCCCAGCTACAGCAGTGCTTACAGCAGGCGCCCAGGTTCCGTTTATTGCTGGAAGATTAGTTGATGCTAATGGCAATACTGGTGCGACACTCCCTTGACAAACGTTTGGAATAGCTGCAAAGGTTGGTGTTATCTGAGGGTCAACGGTGATGTTTAAGG
>CANIQT010000019.1 GCA_947469885.1 Bacteroidota bacterium | reverse complement strand
TCAACAACTACAATACTCACCACTTTGGTGTCAGGCAAACGTGTCCAGTTAATGCCGTCAGGCGAATACCTCCAGTGATGTAAATACACATCGGTATTTCTTTTAACACGAACATAAGCAAGACCAACTCCTACCTTATAAATTTCGAACGAACGACCAGGTAATGAAGGAGGTCTTTTGGCAGAGAACCCAATGCGAAAATAGGCAAGTTCAGCTCTTGCGGTGTCACCGGGCGAAATTGCGTTAGCCTGTGTTTCCACAGTTTTAGCAATTTCAATAAGAGTAAGGACTAGAGCATTTGCCTGTAATCCTTCCTCACGTGTAAGCGCTCTCGACTTGTTAGTCTCGCGCAGTGTAACGGTATCAGACAAAACTACTGTCTGACTCGCTAATGTAGCAGCAAGTGGCAAAGGGATGGTTACATCCGGATCGGCACCTGCGTTGTCGTGAATACTTCTGGCAAAGGGTAGTAATTCTACTACTTTCATCTCTGCGAAGTGGAGTGCTATAAGCACCCTGGCAATTAAATTTTTCATGACTACATGATTTTGTGAATACTTGAAAATCTTCTCATTGGATTTCCTGATACAAAGTTCGGGAGATAAAAAGCGCGGAATTAAATTATTGTATAACAGCGGTTATTTAAGCATAACTGCGGTAAATTCATACATAACTGTGGAAGGTGATTTTGAAAAACGAGGTTATTTGAAAAGTCTTCTTGCATTTTTAATGAAAAAAGCAAGAAATCCGGTAGCTCTTTTTTCAGCCACTTTTAACTGTTCGCCATTTTCCATTAACAATAGAAAATCCTGTCTGAAATATTTATGACATTGATTTCCGTTAACATAATATTTATCATGAATACGATAAAATGTTTTTGAACGTACCATTTTTATTACCTCACCCAGTCTTTTTACTACAAAAACTTTTGATTTATCAAGGCGGTGAATGTGGGTATAATTACCATCTGCTTCGAAATAATTTATTTCAGCAACGACTACAAACTCATCACCATCGCTGGTTGGAAAAGGAATTTTTTCTAATTGATTGGTGTCATATGTTCTTGGAATATATTTTTCACCACCTGTTTGTTCTGCTTTATTGGCAGCACTTTCTGACGGGTCCATTGATAAAGGTTTTAAATTTCTAACACAATTCACACCTTGTGATTGCGGGTACTAACTAATAATTTTGGTAACAAAAAAAATTAAATCAGTAGTAGAAATTTATCAATGGCAATGGGGTTTTAGTTTATAATTTATGCTGTATGTGTTAATTCTATTGCAAAAATAAGGAATTGGTTTTAGGAAAACAAATTAATCAGGATTTTTTTTTACTCACAAAAGTCTCCCCTGCCCTATTCGGGACTGAACAAAAAAGACAGGAAACAAAATATTTTTTCCATTAAAACAACAAGATTAATTTTTTTTGAATTAATTTTACGGAAACTTTAAAACAAAAAATAATGGGAGCAAATGATAAGCCATTTAAGTTGTCAATATTTGGGAACGACAGCGTAGAAGTGCAGATAGCAAAAATACAAGAGGCAATTGAAAAAGACCCGAAAAGAAAAAGCTCCTATTACAGAAGGTTGTTTCATGTGTACATTACTGGTGAAGGCAAAAACTTGCCCAAAGCATTTGAGTACATTAATCTTGCTATTGAATGTTGCACGGATAAAGTAGAACAATCGGAAAATTATGGTTGCCTTTCGTTGTGGTATGCTTGGCAAGACAGAACAGCAGAATCAATAGAGCCGTTAGTTAAATCAATGGAATCGGCTCCGGAAGACCATGAACGGGTGTTTGACCTTGGATGTGCTTATTTGGAAATGGAAGATTATAAAAAGGCACTGGAAATTTTCGAAAAATTATTAGCACTGCCGGCAGTTGCATTTGACGATATAAACGATTGGGAAGAATTATATTATGAACGAATGGCGGATTTGTTTGAAGATGAAAAGGACAATAAAAAGGCAAATAAATTATACAATAAGTTGCTTAAAGAAGCGGAAGATGATTTTACAAAAGCCATGATTTATGCACTTACGAGCAATATGTACAGTATTGGTAAGGACTATGTTAATGCTGTTTCGAATGCAAAAAAGGCAGTAAAACATGCACCTGATAATTTTAGTTTTATTAAACGTTTGGCACAAGCACAATTTAATAACAAACAAAGTGATGAAGGCTTTGCTACCTGCAAAATGGTGCTGAAACTCAAAAGTCCTGAAGGAGAAATAGAGTCGTATTACAAAAGAAAGTACTACATTTTTACCGGACAAATGTATGAGCAAATGAACCAATTTGAGGAAGCGATTAATTATTTTAAAAAGAGTATTCCGTTGTACGAAAAAAAGGAAGACTCGTATGAGTCGCTGGAACATTTGTGCGGTGTGCTCAATAGTCAGCGGAGATACGAAGAAGCCTTTCCTTATCTTAAAAAAATAATAAAACTTTGGCCCATGGAATATCCGTTGGCATATACCTCCTTAGCTACTTATTACTATCTCACGCAAGATGATGCTGAAAATGCAATGAATTACCTTCATCTGGCAGCAGAAGCAAACCACCAAAGGGAGGATTTTTTGAAAGGAAACGATCATTTTGTTTCGGCTGTTATCTATACATTTATGGGAGAGATTTATCATAATAAATATGGTATGGATAACGAAGCTATTGGGTGTTATAACTTGGCATTGACCTGTGAGCCCACCAAAGAACTGATTGGAGAAATTTATGATAGCTTGTACACCATATACATGGACAGAGGGGAGGAAGAAAAAGCACAAGAGTGCAAAGATAAGCGTTCGGACAAAAGCCAATTGCTTGCTATGTTTAGCGAACCCTTTGAACTACCTGCAAAAAAAACATTGGACGAGCGATTGCGCAATACTAAAAACACAAAAGAAGAGCTTGAAAAAATGCCTTATCACTTTTCGAACATGCCCAATGAATTGATTGAAAGGCTTAAGTATAAAGAAAAACTGCGTGACTTTTTTGAGAACGATTTGCTTACCAATCCAAAATACAAAACGTTTTTTGATAAGTATGTTCCTTTTTACACCCGAGGATTTATATTTCACTACGTTCAACATAAACTATCGTTGATTGATAAACCAAAGTGGTTTTTGGATGCAGAAAACGGATTTCTTGATTATCAAAAAGCCAGAGAAATGCTCGATATTATTGAACTTATTTTGCAAAAAAAATTATTCAATATGCAATTGCTTTGGCGTGCCGAACAAATTACCATTCCCGGAATAAGAACCTCTGTTGATTTCGAATCGTGGGAAAATAATCCTTTTGATTGTCCATTTATAGAGCCCATTACTGCAGAAGAAACTGCGGTGATGAAAGAATTTTTGTTGAGCGGAAATTACAATGATGAAGGCATTCGTTTTTTGTTTTCGTGGCAAAAATATGATGCAATGATCGAAGAGGATGAAGAAGAAGGCGAGTCGAGCATGCCCGAATGGTACCGTTTTTATGATGAAAAAATGAATACCGGTGACTTATTGTTCCTCCCCGAAATTAGAGGGGCAAAAGAAGAAGTGTATATTCAAAAATATTTTGCCTGGAAACGAACTCAGCCACCCGGTATTCATCCTCCGCAGGAGCCGTATGTAAAAAGACGGGAATCAATATTTGGTAATGAACAAACCTATACCGAATTTATGGAACTTTTTGAAGATGATTATTTTTGTACCCTGCATCATAACTGGACTTTAATAGAAGAGCTAAAAGACGAAACATACGATAAAGATGCGGTGGACGATGCTTTACACATTCTCGGAAATGCAGAAGTGCCCCCCATTATGGAAGGTGGATTACCATGGCATCAGGCAATAATTAACTGTGCAAAAACATACAAATGTGAACAACGTGCAAATGCACTAGAGGAAGCGGTGCAAGATTTTAATATGAAACGAGAGCTTAACATTATGCAAGGCGATGAAGAATTAAATGATAGAAGTTCGTGGATACAATTAGCGAATCAGAGGGCAGAGTTTATTTTAAAAGGGAGAGAGCTGAGTGATGAACCAAGGGATTTTAATTTCTAGAAATAGAAATCTTTAAAGGAAAATTAGCATGTAATTACCGCAGCGGTTTGTTATCCTAACAAACCAATTCATAATTTTATTACCTTCGCACCCCTATAATTTTTTTAACCAAATAAGGATGGAAAAAGTAATGAAGAAAATTCAGATGGTTGACTTAAAAAGTCAATACGAAAAAATAAAAACAGAGGTGGATGCTTCCATTCAAAATGTGTTGAACAACACTGCCTTTATAAACGGTCCGGAAGTAAAAGAATTCCAAAAAGAATTGGAAACCTACCTTGGAGTTAAACATGTTATACCTTGTGCCAACGGAACAGATGCTTTGCAAATAGCAATGATGGCGTTGGATTTAAAACCGGGAGACGAAGTAATTACTGCCAATTTCACTTATGTAGCAACGGCCGAAGTAATAGGTTTGTTAGGATTAAAACCAGTATTGGTTGATGTTATTCCTGATACGTTCGACATAGATGTAAAAGCAATAGAAAAAGCAATAACACCAAAAACAAAAGCCATTGTACCAGTTCATTTGTTTGGTCAATGTGCCAATATGGAAGCTATAATGGCGTTGGCTAAAAAACATAATTTATATGTTATAGAAGATACCGCACAGGCAATTGGAGCAGATTATATAAATGCAGATGGTAAAAAACAAAAAGCAGGAACCATAGGAACTGTGGGGTGCACCAGCTTTTTCCCTTCCAAAAACTTAGGCTGTTATGGAGATGGTGGAGCCATATTTACCAACGATGATGAGCTGGCAGCAAAAATAAGAATCATTGCCAATCATGGACAAACAGCATTATACATACATGATTTAATTGGAGTTAATTCTCGATTAGATAGTATTCAGGCAGCTATTTTAAGAATTAAATTGCGTCAATTAGACAACTATTGCGGTGCAAGAATAAATGCAGCCAATTATTACGACAAGGCATTTGCAAACAATCCAAAATTAAAAACTCCGGCACGAGCTTCCTACTCCAACCATGTGTTTCATCAATACACCTTGCAACTAAACGGTGTGGACAGAAATGCGCTAAGAGAATTTTTAACAACCAAAGAGATTCCGGCCATGATTTATTACCCTATTCCATTGCACCTGCAAAAGGCTTACATGGACGAACGTTACAAGGCAGGTGACTTTCCGGTTACCGAAGCATTATGTGCATCTGTGGTTTCGTTACCCATGCACACCGAACTAGACGAAGAAACGTTGAAGTACATTACCGATTCAGTATTGGAATTTGTAAATAAATAATCAATACTTTTCGTCATTATCAAATTTTAAAATCAATAAATTTTCAAATTGAATAAATGAACATAGCAGTAGTAGGAACAGGATACGTTGGATTAGTAACAGGTACATGTCTTGCCGAAACAGGCAATAATGTTATTTGTGTGGATATTAATGAAGCAAAAGTAAAGAAAATGCAGGATGGAATTATTCCTATTTTTGAGCCTCATTTAGATTTATTATTCGAAAGAAATATTAAACAAGGAAGACTTACTTTTACCACCAATCTTGCTGAAGCAGTAGAAAATGCAAAAGTTATTTTTCTTGCTTTGCCAACTCCTCCTGGTGAAGATGGCTCTGCCGACTTGAGTTACATTCTTGGTGTGGCTGATGATTTAGGAAAAATAATAAAAGAATACAAAGTAATTATTGATAAAAGTACCGTACCTGTTGGCACAGCAGAAAAGGTAAAAGCTGCAGTAAAGAAAAATACAAACATAGATTTCGATATTGTTTCCAATCCTGAATTTTTGCGGGAAGGATTTGCTGTAGATGATTTTATGAAACCCGACAGAGTGGTGATTGGCACACAATCGGAAAGAGCAAAAAAGATAATGGACGAATTGTACAAACCTTTTGTTCGTCAGGGAAACCCGGTAATATACATGGATGAACGTTCGGCAGAATTGACGAAGTATGCAGCTAATTCTTTTCTGGCAACCAAAATTACTTTTATGAATGAGATTGCTAACCTTTGCGAAAAGCTGGGCGCAGATGTGGATGCAGTGCGAATCGGTATTGGTAGTGATGAAAGAATTGGAAAACGGTTTTTATTTCCAGGGATTGGATATGGAGGAAGTTGTTTCCCAAAAGATGTGCAGGCATTAGCCAAATCAGCTTCAGAGGTGGGATATGAATTTAAGATATTGGAATCGGTAATGGATATAAACGAAAAACAAAAAACCATTATTGTTCCAAAAATAAAAGACTTTTATAAAGGAGATTTAAAAGGAAAAAAAATAGCGTTGTGGGGATTGGCTTTTAAACCAGATACAGATGATATTCGTGAAGCGCCTGCTTTGTATATCATTGATGAACTAGTAAAGTTGGGAGCATCCATATCGGCTTACGACCCCGAAGCAATGGACAATGTAAAGAATTTAATCGGAGATAAAATAAACTATGCTACTGATGAATATGATGCTTTGAAAGGGGCAGATGCTTTATTAATTGCTACCGAATGGAGTTTGTTCCGTACGCCTGATTTTGATAAAGTAACTTCATTATTAAAAACGAAAACCATTTTTGACGGACGTAATTTGTATGGACTCGACCAAATGAAAGAGTTAGGATATTTTTATTCTTCAATTGGAAGAGAAACAGTAAAATAACATGAAAAGAGTTTTAATAACTGGAGCAGCAGGATTTTTAGGTTCTCACCTTTGCGATAGATTTCTGAAAGAAGGTTTCCATGTAATAGGTATGGATAATATGATAACAGGAGATTTGAAAAACATTGAACACCTTATGAAGCTCCAACATTTTGAGTTTTATCATCACGATGTTTCAAAATTTGTTTTTGTTCCCGGTGAGTTGGATTATATTTTACATTTTGCATCACCTGCCTCCCCTATTGATTATTTAAAAATTCCTATTCAAACTTTAAAAGTAAGTTCGTTGGGGACACACAATTTACTTGGTTTAGCAAAAGCAAAAAATGCAAGGATACTGGTTGCCTCCACATCGGAAGTTTATGGCGACCCGTTGGTTCATCCGCAAACAGAGGAGTATTGGGGCAATGTAAATCCTGTTGGTCCTCGTGGAGTGTATGATGAGGCAAAACGTTTTATGGAAGCAATGACAATGGCATATCATACTTTTCATGGATTGGAAACCCGTATCATTCGTATATTTAATACTTACGGACCAAGAATGAGATTGAATGATGGTCGTGTATTGCCAGCATTTATAGGGCAAGCGTTGAGGGGAGAAGATTTAACGATGTTTGGTGATGGTTCTCAAACCCGTTCGTTTTGTTATGTAGATGATTTGGTAGAAGGTATTTATCGTTTGTTGATGAGTGATTACACACAGCCTATGAACATTGGTAATCCAAGCGAAATAACAATTAAAGAATTTGGTGAAGAAATAATTAAACTGACAGGAACATCACAAAAATTAATTTCATTGCCATTGCCGCAGGATGACCCGAAACAACGTAAACCGGACATTACCAAGGCAAGAGCAATTTTAGGATGGGAACCAAAAGTGAATCGTGAGGAAGGTTTAAAAATTACGTATGAATATTTTAAATCGTTATCGAAAGACGAATTGAATAAAACAGAACATCGTCAGTTTTAAGAATGGAAAAGGAATACTATTCGCACGAAACAGCTGTTATTGATAGTGGTTGCAAAATTGGCAAAGGAACTAAGATTTGGCATTTTACTCATATTATGAATGATTGCCTAATTGGTGAGAGCTGTAACATCGGACAAAATGTGGTAGTTTCGCCACAGGTGGTGTTAGGACGAAATGTGAAAGTACAGAACAATGTTTCTATATATACCGGAGTAACATGCGATGATGATGTGTTCCTAGGACCTTCAATGGTTTTTACAAATGTAAATCATCCGAGAAGTGCGATTAACAGAAAAAACGAATATAAAAAAACACATGTTGGCAAAGGAGCTACTATTGGTGCAAATGCAACAGTTGTCTGCGGACATAATATCGGTGAGTATGCTTTTATTGGTGCAGGGGCAGTAGTCACCAAAAACATTCAGCCTTATGCATTGTGGGTTGGAAACCCTGCCAAACAAATAGGTTGGGTGAGCGAATATGGCCATCGGTTGGATTTTGACAATGATGGAATAGCCAGTTGTCCTGAAAGTAAAATGAAGTACAAATTAGAAAACGATTGGGTTACCAAATTGTAAATGACTAAAATTAAATTTGCCGTTATAGGGCAAGGACATATTGGAAAACGTCATGCGGAAATGATTCGTAGGAACAAGGAAGCGGAGTTGGTAGCTATTTGTGACCATCATCCTTTGGAATATTTAGATTTGGCTCACGTTAAAGAAAAACATTACCTGACAGTTGAAGAACTTCTTGAGGGCCACCCTGAACTAGATGTTGTTTGCATTTGTACTCCCAATGGATTACATGCAGAACATTCCTTGAAAGTTCTTGCAGCAGATAAACACATTGTTTGCGAAAAGCCAATGGCACTTAACAAATCCGATTGCGAATCTGTTATTTTTAAAGCACTCCAAAAAAACAAAAAAGTATTTTGTGTAATGCAAAATCGCTTGTCTCCTCCATCTATTTGGTTAAAAAAAATTGTAGAAGAAAAAATAATAGGTGAAATATTTATGGTGGAGCTTAATTGTTTTTGGAACAGAGATGAACGTTACTATTGCCACCCTAAGAACGAAGGAGAAAAGCACAGTTGGAAAGGTGGTCACGAAATGGATGGTGGTACTTTGTTTACACAGTTCTCTCATTTTATTGATATTATGTATTGGCTTTTTGGCGATATCAAAGACATTCAAGCAAGGTTTGCTGATTTTACCCACAAAGATTTAACCGATTTTGAAGATAGCGGGTTGGTTTCTTTTAATTTTATTAATGGTGGAATGGGCAGTATAAGCTACTCTACCGCTGTGTGGGATAGAAATTTTGAAAGCAGTCTGACTATTATAGGAAGTAAGGGAACCGCTAAAGTGGGTGGTCAGTACATGGATAAAGTGGAATATTGCCATATAAAAGATTACACCATGCCAGAGTTGCCTCCTACCAACGAAGCCAATGATTACGGGAATTACAAAGGCTCAGCAAACAATCATCCTCAGATTATTTCGAATGTGATTGACACATTAAAAGGCAGAACCACTATTACTACCAATGCAATGGAAGGATTGAAGGTAGTTGAAATTATTGAACGAATTTATTCATTACGAAAAGAAGATAGAAAATCATGATAGATAAAATTAAAAACAAAGAAGCAAAAATTGCCGTTATCGGTCTTGGATATGTTGGTTTGCCTATTGCTTTAGCATTTGCTAGAAAAGTAAAAGTTGTTGGGTTCGACATCAATCAGGAAAGAGTGAAGATGATGCAAAATAACATTGACCCTTCGCAGGAATTGGAAGCAAAGGACTTTGAAGGATGTGATATTGAATTCACTGCTTCAATTGATGTGTTGAGAACTGCTAACTTTTTTATTGTTGCCGTTCCCACCCCAATAGATGAAGCCAATCGCCCTGACTTAAAACCATTGATTGGTGCTTCCCGATCCGTTGCGCTGGCATTGAAAAAGGGGGATTATGTAGTTTATGAATCCACCGTATATCCTGGCTGTACAGAAGAGGATTGTATTCCTGTACTTGAAGAAATATCAGGTTTGAAATTTAAAACTGATTTCAAAGTGGGCTATTCTCCTGAGCGTATCAATCCAGGAGATAAAGAGCATACCATTACTAAAATATTAAAAGTGGTTTCAGGTTGTGATCACGAATCGTTGGAGGTTATTGCAGAAACCTATAAAATTATTATTGAGCCAGGTGTGCATAAAGCTCCATCAATAAAAGTAGCGGAGGCTGCCAAAATAATTGAGAACACCCAACGCGATGTCAACATTTCGTTGATGAATGAGCTATCCATGATATTTAGCAAAATGGGAATTAATACGTTTGATGTGTTGGAAGCAGCGGGTACAAAATGGAATTTCCTAAAATTTTCGCCCGGACTTGTGGGTGGACACTGCATTGGTGTTGACCCATATTACTTAACCCACAAAGCGGAGGAATTGGGTTATCATGCACAAGTTATTAATTCGGGCAGAACAGTGAACGACTCCATGGGTTCGTATGTAGCTAACGAAACAGTAAAAAATATTATTGCAGCCAAAAAAAATATTTCCGAATCAAGAGTTTTGGTGATGGGTGCAACATTTAAAGAGAATGTAAGTGACATTCGAAATTCTAAGGTGTCGGATATTATTAAAGAATTTAAGTCGTACGGTGTTCATGTGGATGTGGTAGACGCTTATGCTGATTCGGATGAATTGAAACATGAATATGGTTTTGAACTTGCAAAAGAAATTGGTAAAGGATATGATGCGGTTGCAGTTTGTGTTAATCATAAAGAATATGTCAATCTAAACGAAACCTATTTTAAATCTATTCTTTCCAATGGTGGAATTTTAGTGGATGTGAAAGGCATCTATAGAAATAAAATTAAAGAACTTACATATTGGAGTCTGTAATTGGAATCAAGAACCAAGAGACAAGAATCAAGAACTTAGGACAAGAATCAAGACAAAAAAAAAGATGAAAAAAATATTAATCACCGGAGGTGCTGGTTTCATTGGTTCGCATGTGGTAAGGTTATTTGTAAATAAATATCCTGATTATCAAATTATCAATCTTGATAAACTCACCTATGCCGGAAATCTAGCTAATCTAAAAGACATTGAGAGCAAACCCAATTACGCTTTTATTAAAGGGGATATTGTGGATGCTTCTTTTATTAATGAATTATTTTCTCAACATCAGTTCATCGGAGTTATTCATTTGGCTGCCGAAAGCCATGTGGATAGAAGCATTTCCAATCCCCTTGAATTTGTAATGACAAATGTTATTGGCACTGTTAATTTACTGAATGCTTCCAAAGCCTTTTGGTTTCAGCATCAGAGTAACCATAAAGAAGTTCCACCCTTTCGTTTTTATCATGTTTCTACTGACGAAGTATATGGTACATTGGGCGAAACAGGCATGTTTACTGAATCAACAGGTTACGACCCGCACAGCCCCTACTCTGCTTCCAAAGCCAGTTCCGACCATTTTGTAAGAGCATATCATGATACATTTGGATTAGATACAGTTATTTCTAATTGTTCTAACAACTATGGCTCTTATCATTTTCCAGAAAAATTAATTCCTCTTTCTATCTATAATATCAAAAACAATAAATCCATTCCTGTATATGGAAAAGGCGAAAACATTCGCGACTGGCTGTTTGTAGAAGACCATGCAAGAGCCATTGATGTTATTTTTCATAATGCCAAAGCAGGTACAACATACAACATTGGTGGACATAACGAATGGACCAACATTGATTTGATTCGTTTGCTTTGTAAAATTATGGATAAGAAATTGAACAGAGCAGAAGGCGAATCTGCAAAACTCATCACCTTTGTAAAAGACCGTGCAGGGCACGATTTGCGCTATGCCATTGATTCTTCCAAACTGCAAAAAGAACTTGGTTGGACTCCATCATTACAGTTTGAAGAAGGATTGGAAAAAACGGTGGAGTGGTTCCTTGCTAATGATGAATGGTTGAACAACGTTACTTCGGGAGATTATAAAAAATATTACGACCAGCAATATGTTAAAAGATAAGTTGGAAGGGCTTACCTTTTTAGTTACTGGCGGTGCAGGTTTTATAGGTTCCAACCTTGTTGAATATCTTATTAATCACAATGCAAAAAAAGTAATTGTATTAGATAATTTGTCAACTGGGTTTGAAGAAAATATAAAACCCTATTTATCTTTATCCAACTTTACGTTTATCAATGGCGATATTTGCAACATCATCGATTGCCACAAAGCATGCGAAGGAGTTGATTATGTTTTTCACCAAGCGGCCTTGGGCTCAGTGCCTCGCTCCATACAAAACCCGATTGCAACGCATAATGTAAATGCTACCGGCTTTTTAAACATGCTTATAGCCGCCAGAGATGCCAAGGTAAAACGAGTGGTATATGCAAGCTCTTCGTCAGTATATGGCGACAGTAAAATATTACCAAAGGTAGAACACCAGATAGGACGGCAACTTTCGCCTTATGCAGTTTCTAAAATGACTAACGAATTGTACGGAGAAATATTTGCAAAAACCTACAACATGGAAATAATTGGGCTTAGATATTTTAATATTTTTGGTCCACGACAAAATCCAAAAGGAGAGTATGCAGCTGCAATTCCATTATTCATCAATGCTTTGTTAAACAATCAATCCCCTGCAATTAATGGTGACGGAGAACAAACACGTGATTTTACTTTTGTTGCAAATGCAGTACAAGCCAATATGAAAGCCATGTTTGCAGAAAACGTAAATACACAAGGCGATATTTATAACATTGCCGTTGGCGAAAGAGTATCTTTAAATCAATTAGTAAGTACGTTGCAAAAATTAATTGGTACCAGTTTTCAACCTTTGTATAAAGCAGAAAGACCTGGTGATGTGCGCGATTCATTAGCAGACATTACAAAAGCAAAAAATAATTTGAATTATAATCCTGAAATAAAAATAGAAGAAGGATTAAAGCAAACGTTGCAGTGGTTCATTAGTTACACTCATTAATCAATTTTTATTTTGGGCATATTCGATAGATTCAAAAAAAACAAACGACTGAAAACACCTGTGGATTTATCAATGGTAGGCGTTGATATGCATTCGCATTTTGTTCCCGGAATTGACGATGGTGCCAAAACCATTGAAGATAGTGTGGAAATGATTACCGGTATGCACAACCTCGGTTACAAAAAAGTAATTACCACTCCTCATATCATGAGCGATTATTACAGAAACACTCCCGAAAACATCTTAGGCGGCTTGTCTTCTGTCAACTTTGCTTTGAAAGAAGCCGGCATTCCTATCGAAATTGGTGCAGCATCCGAATATTATTTGGATTTTGATTTTGAACGAAAACTAAACGAAGAAAAATTATTGACTTTCGGTAATAATTACCTGCTGTTCGAAATTTCTTACATGAACCCTCCCGATAATTTATTTCATGTAGTTTTTAAAATGCAAACCATGGGATACAAACCTATTTTAGCCCATCCGGAACGTTACAATTTCTGGCATACCGAATTCGAAAAGTACGAAGCTTTTGTAGATAAAGGTGTTTTGTTGCAAATGAACATTAATTCTTTGACAGGATATTATTCCATGGCAACCAAAAAAATTGCCGAACAAATGATTGACAAAAACATGATTTCTTTTCTGGGCACCGATTGCCACCACATGGGACATATTAAGTTGATTAATGATGTAGTGTACGAGCCGTATTTACAGAAATTGGTTTATGGTGGAAAACTGTTGAATTCTACTCTTTTGTAAAATTTGATTATTTTATTTATTTACAAAACGCTTTGGGCAAATGGCTCAAAGCGTTTTTTTATTTACATAAAACTAAAGTCTGGGGGAGTTCACAGGTAACCCGGGGGGTATAATAATGACTTAGGGAAATGACGAAGTTAATGTAACTATCATAAAATAAGCATTTTGTAATTGATTCCAAATTTTATTAAGCAAAACAATTACCTTTGAGCAAAAATAAAAAACAACCCATTATGCTCGAAAAACATTTTTTGGAAAATACCATTGGAGTATTTACTAATTACCGGTTGCTTGCCGAAAAATCGTTTGCGCAACTAAAAAACGATTCCGACTTTCATTTTGCACCGGATACTGAAGCAAACAGTATAGCCCAACTCATCCAACATGTAAGCGGAAACATGATTTCTCGCTGGACAGATTTTTTGACCACCGATGGCGAAAAACCAACACGCAACCGAGATGCAGAATTCGTTGACAACTATAAAACCCGTGAACAACTGATGAAGGAATGGGACAACGGCTGGGCAGTATTTATGAATACACTGAACTTGCTCACCGAAAATGATTTGCTGAAAACAATTACTATACGTGGCGAAGCGTTAACAGTTGTGCAGGCACTCAACCGCCAAACGGCTCATTATGCTTATCATATAGGTCAAATAGTGTATCTTGCCAAACACATTAAAAGTTCTGAGTGGCAATCCTTGTCAATCCCTAAAAACAAATCTACGGAGCATTCAAAAGGCTCCTATTTGGATAATCTGAAATCATAACCATAAACTCACATTATTAATCTGTAAATCTGTGGCATCTTTTTTTTCCTAAATGCCGAAGCCAATCAAAAACAATTTTTTATCAACATCCTAATTAATCAGCGTTCCCATCACACTGCTACACTTTTTTAGTTTTTAAATACTAAATTCAGTTATTAACTATTTTGCCCAAAAGCCTGTAAATATTGAGTTTATTTGTTAAAAAGTTGTTGTAAACTTAAAATTGCGAAAGTTTTTATTTTAATGAAATGAAGTACATTTGTTGCGAAATTTTTAATAAAACCAATCTAAAAACAACAAAATAAGATATGAAATTTATTGTTTCGAGCACCTCATTATTACGACAATTACAAGCAGTAAGCGGTGTGTTAAGCACCAACAATACGTTACCCATCCTCGATAATTTTTTATTTGATGTTGATAAAAACGAATTAAAAATATCTGCTTCCGATTTAGAAACCACTATGGTTACTACCTTGAGCATAGAGTCGAAAGATTCAGGGAGCATAGCTGTACCAGCAAAATTATTGTTAGAAACGTTGAAAACATTTGCTGACCAACCGCTAACGTTCAGCATTGATATCAAAAAATTTGGGATAGAAATTATTTCTGATTATGGTAAATACAAACTTACAGGGCACGATGGGCAGGAGTTTCCTAAATTTCCGGTCGTTGAATCGGCTTCTACTTTGGAGATGGATGCGTCAGTACTTGCTACTGCTATCAACAAAACCATATTTGCCAGCGGAAACGATGAACTTCGTCCGGTAATGTCTGGGGTGTTTTGTCAGTTATCTCCCGAAAACGTACTGTTTGTGGCAACAGATGCACATAAATTAGTTAGATATACACGTACCGATGTTTCGGCACAATCGGCTTCTTCTTTTATCATTCCTAAAAAGCCATTAACCTTATTGAAAAACACCTTGAATGGAATTACAGGAAACGTAACCATTGAATACAACAACATCAACGCATTTTTTACGTTCGATAACACTCGTTTGGTTTGTCGGTTGATAGATGGTAAGTATCCAAATTATGAAGCAGTAATACCTAAAGAAAATCCAAACAAATTAACCATTGATAGAGTTTCTTTTCTTAATTCTATCCGCAGGGTGTCTATTTTCTCAAATAAAACAACTCATCAAATAAGAATAAAAATTACAGGAAGTGAATTAAGTGTTTCGGCCGAGGATTTAGATTTTGCAAACGAGGCAAGCGAGCGGTTAACTTGCGAATACAATGGAGAAGACATGGAAATTGGATTTAATTCTAAATTTTTGGCCGAAATGCTAGCTAATTTAGAATGTGATAATGTGAACTTGGAAATGAGCGCACCAAACCGTGCAGGAATATTGATGCCAACCGAAAAAAAGAACCCGGCAGAAGATATTTTGATGTTGGTGATGCCGGTGATGTTAAACAGTTAAAAAATAAAATATACTTTTGCATGATAAAAGCTGTTCTTAAATTTAAGAGCAGCTTTTTTTCTAACTAACTATATGAGCGAAGAAAAATCAATAGAAGAATTTAACCGAAGTAAGATTTACGAAAAGTTACGTTTTAGGTCTGAGCCGGAAAACTATAAATCGAAAGTGCCCTGGACGGTTCAAAACCAGATAGCAGCTACTAACGGTGTTCATTATATCGACCGTATTGGTAAACTAAACGAATACCCTATTTTTGAATTGCCAGTTGCTAAAGTCTCGGGCGATAAACTAATGTTGGATATTGGTTGCGGATGGGGACGATGGTTGGTGGCGGGTGCCAACAAAGGATATATTCCTATTGGAGTAGATATTCGATTAGAGTTTTGCGAAACAGCATTGAAAGTAACCAAGGAGTTGAATAAAAAAGCATATACAGTGGTGGGTGATTTGGAAAACATTCCTTTTAAAGACAATGTGTTTGATTTGGTGTGGTCGTTCAGTGTTATTCAGCATACCCATTATAATAGATTAATCAATTGCCTCGAACGGATAAACTCGATACTTAAAAAAGAAGGTTTTACTTACCTCGAATTTCCGAACAAAAACGGATTGAGAAACCGACAAAGTGTAGTAAAAGAAAGCGAAAAGGAAAAAGACGATTACAACAGTTGGTGTGTGAGATATTATACTATAAATGAATACGAGGAAATATTTAATAAATTTTTGACCAACTTTTCTTACGATAATCACAGCTTTTTGGGAATTGGGGTATTGAAAGAGGATTTGAAATACGTTTCGCCCAAAAACAAAGTGCTGAGTTCTGCATCTTTGGTTTTATCTGCCATCACCCACATTATTCCGATGATGAAAAATTATTCGGATAGTTTGTACTTTAGGGCTGAAAAAAAAGACACTAGAACTACTGTAACAACTGATGCAAGCAATTTTTTAAAACTCAACCACGCTAATCCAATCGATAATTTGAATATGGTTTCGTTGCTCAAATGCCCCAAATATGGTGGCGATTTAGTAGTAAGTGCCGACCGAAAAAAGCTAATTTCCAACGAATCGGGCACCTCTTATCCGGTCATAAATTCTATTCCAATACTCATAAAAAGTGAAGCAACTGCTCTTTAGTAAATCGTTTTTATATTATCAGATTACTATTGATATTTCCTTATATTTGCAACCTTTTTAAAAAATATGGCAGACAAGAAAAAAACGAGTGTAATAGAGTTGGACGATTTTAGGGCGTTCATGAAAGTGTTTTCGAAAAATTGGTACATTATCCTGTTTTTTGTTTTGGTTTCGATGGTTATTGCCTACTTTTATACCTACAAACTGCCCGATATTTATGCTTCCAAAACCCAGATTTTATTAAAATCGGACAACACGTACGACTATCAAAAACAGTTGTACAAAGGATTAGGATTTACCCAAGATTACCAAGATTCTTACAATCAGATTAGAGTGCTTTCGTCAAACGATTTGATTGGAAAAGCCGTATCGAAACTGGACATGGATGTGGGTTATTTTTTGGTTGGTCGTTTAAAAACCACTGAAGCATACATGTCAACTCCTTTTGATGTAAACATTACCCTCACCAATGCCATGCTTTATGAGCAAGACATGAAGTTTAGGATTTTGGACAAAAATCATTTTCAGATAAGTTATAAAAAAGAAGAGAAGGAAATAAGTAATAACTATCCGTTCGATACCGAAATTATTGCGGTTGATTTTATATTGAATGTAAAGAAAAGCAAGAACATCAATGATAAAACCATTGGCAAGCTAAAGGAAAATAATTATTTAATAAAAGTTCACAACAGGGCTCACCTTATTGCTGCACTAAAAAGTTCGTTGTCGGTTGAAACGATTGAAAACACTACCATTTTGGAACTTGCTGTGGAAGACCAAATTGAACCGAGAGCTACCACCTTTTTGGATACGTTATCCAAAGTTTATCTGGACTATACTGCCGAAGCGCAATATGTGATTAACGAAAACACGTTAACCAATATTGACAAACAATTGAGAGTGGTGGTAGAAAAGTTAGACTCTATTGAGTTTGACTTAGAGAACTTTAAATCGAACCGACAAGTGTTTGATTTAACCAAACAATCGGGCTCATATTTCGACCAGTTGATTCAGCGCGATTCTGAAAAAAGAAGATTGGAACTTTGGGTGCAATCGTTAGAATCGTTAGAGAAATACATTATTTCGCTTGCAGAATCAAAGTATGAAAAATTATTACCTCCCTCGTTTTACATCGACCCATCTGACGATTATCTAAAAACCGCTTTAGGCGAATTGTATTCGCTTCAAATGGATAGGAATTCGAGATTGTTTAACTCTACCGAAGGTAACAACAACATATCCGAGTTGGACCAATCTGTAGGTTTGTTGAAGAAAAACATTTTGACATATATCAAAAATTCGAAAAATGGATTGAGATTAAAAATTGATGATGTTGACAAACAAATTCAGGATTACACGGGCATAATAGAAGGAATCCCTAAAACAGAAGTGGAAATGTTGAACATTCAGCGCAAGGTGGATGTGAACGAAAAAATGTACGAGTTTTTGTTGGAACAAAGAGCGAGCACCATTATTGCCCGTGCAGGTATTTTGCCTCAAACCGAAATTATTGAATCGGCACATTCGATAGGCATTGTGAGACCAAACAAGCGTAAAATATTTTATTACTTTTTGATTTTTGGAATGTTGCTAAGTTTTTTCTATGTGTTTGTGCGCTCGGTGTTGTTCTCAACTATCGAAAACATTATGGAACTAAAACGACTTACTACGTTGCCGATATTAGGCGAGGTGATGTTATCGCAGGAAGCAAACGAGAATTATATTATTGTGAACAAAGACCCCAAGGCGGCTATTACTGAAAGTTTCCGAGCTATCCGAACCAACCTTGAATACATGGCTAGCGAAAGCAAATCGAAAGTGGTGCTGGTTACGAGTTACAATCCGGGCGAGGGAAAAACATTTTGTTCGGTAAATTTGGCTACCATACTTGCTAAGGCCGGAAAAAGAGTGTTGTTAGTGGAGCTCGATTTGCATAAACCAAAAGTACAGCGGGCATTAAACATGTCGAGCGATGTGGGAGTAAGTACCATTTTAATTGGTAAAACACATACATCAGAAGCCATTTTGCAAACTGAAATCGAAAACCTATCTGTTATTCTTTCGGGTCCTACTCCACCTAATGCTTCTGAGATTATTATGAGTAAACATTTGAACGAAATGTTTGATTACTCTCGCGAGCATTTTGATTATGCCATTGTGGATACTGCTCCGGTGGGATTGATTACTGATGCGTTGGTTATTATGAAGTGTGCTGATATTTCGTTGTTTGTGCTTAATGCTAAGTTTGCTAAAAAACATGTATTGACCATTGCTCAGGAAATAAAAGACAACAACAAGTTGGCTAATTTCGGATTGATATTGAACGGAGTAAAACGCAGCCGTTCGCGCTACTATTATAACTATGGTTACGGTTATGGATATGGTTATGGTTACGGTTACGGAAGTTCTTACGGATACGGTCGTTCTTACGGCTACGGACAAGGTGCTTATGGCTACGGCTCAAACGGCTCTACTAAAAAAGATAAAGATAAAAAGGTAAATACTTAATCGTTTGGCGAGGAGATGGAGGATACGAACGAAGAGTGGACACTCATTGTAAAACCAAAAGCCAACTGGTTCGATTTACATTTGCGTGACCTTTGGCATTACCGCGATTTGGTAATGCTTTTTGTGAAAAGAGATTTTGTTTCGGCTTACAAACAAACCATTCTTGGTCCGCTGTGGTACATTATCCAGCCCATTTTAACTGCCATCATTTATTCGGTAATATTTGGAACCATTGCCAATATTGCCACTCCCCTACCTAAGTTTCTTTTCTACATGTCGAGCATTACGATGTGGAATTATTTTTCGGAATCGCTGAACAAAACCTCTAATACTTTTATATCTAATGCTCAGATTTTCGGGAAAGTTTATTTTCCGAGACTTACTGTTCCTCTTTCTATAATAATAAGTAACCTGATTACGTTTGGCATTCAACTTTTAGTGTTTGTGGTGGTGCTCATTTATTATCATTTTGCAAAAGACCCCAGCATTGCCCCGAATAACCATCTAATTTTATTGCCTGTTTTAATAATTATTATGGGAGGAATTGGTTTGGGAACGGGTATCATCATTTCTAGCCTAACCACCAAATACCGTGATTTACGTTTCCTGATTACTTTTGGGGTGCAATTGCTGATGTTTGCCACACCTGTTATTTATCCATTATCATCTCTGGAAGGATTAAAAAGAACCATTATTCTTGCCAATCCGCTAACTTCGGTGATTGAAACGTTTCGTTATGGTTTTACGGGGGTTGGGGGTTGTAGCTGGCATTATCTGGCGTATAGTTTTGTGTTTATGGTGGTGGTTTTGCTCTCGGGAGTGTTTCTTTTTAATAAAGTGGAGAAGTCGTTTATGGATACGGTTTAATTAGTCATTGGTCATTGGTCATTAGTCATTGGTTGTTGGTGAAAACACCAACAACGGCAAATTGAGGCAAGTTTGCCAAACTATAGGTTACCTTTGGCAAAAGTATGGTCACCTTTGCCAAACAATAGGACATGTTTGGCAAACAATAGGACATGTTTGGCAAACAATAGGGCATGTTTGGCAAACAATAGGGCATGTTTGGCAAACAATAGGACATGTTTGGCAAACAATAGGACATGTTTGGCAAACAATAGGACATGTTTGGCAAACTATAGGTCACCTTTGCCAAACTATAGGTCACCTTTGGCAAAAGAATGGTCACCTGAAGCTCAAGAATGGCATTTTTAGCCTTTGTTGGTGTTTTCACCAACAAACGCATAAAGGTTAACCAACCTGAAATTTGAAATTTGAAATCTGGAATTTTGCCTTTGTTGGTGTTTTCACCAACAAACACATAAAGTTAGCGAACATTGAACTAAAAAAAATGAAAACCGTAATAAAGGTTGAACATATAAGTAAAGAATACCGGCTGGGAGAAGTGGGCACAGGCACTATTTCCAGGGATATGAATGCGTGGTGGGCTAAAATGAGAGGCAGGGAAAATCCGAACCTAAAAATTAACCTTGCCGATGTGGGAAAACCTACTTCATCTCACCATCAGGCACTCACGGATATTAGTTTTGATGTTTTCGAAGGCGATGTGTTGGGCATTATTGGTAAAAACGGAGCGGGCAAATCCACCATCCTCAAAATATTGTCGAGGGTGACTACTCCTACCAAAGGGCAGTTTAAAGTAAAAGGCAGAATTGCAAGTTTGCTGGAAGTAGGCACAGGGTTTCATCCTGAACTCACCGGAAGGGAAAATATTTTTTTGAATGGAGCTATTTTGGGGATGAGGAAAAACGAAATCCGCAGCAAGTTTGACGAAATAGTTGATTTTTCGGGAGTAGAGAAATTTATTGATACTCCTGTTAAACGGTATTCTTCGGGTATGTACGTTCGGTTGGCATTTGCAGTGGCAGCCCATTTGGAGCCCGAGATTTTGGTGGTGGATGAAGTATTAGCCGTTGGCGATGTTTCGTTTCAGAATAAATGTATGGGCAAAATGAGCGAAGTGAGTAAAAACGGGCGCACCATTTTGTTTGTTTCGCACAACATGCAAGCCATGAGCCACCTTTGCACACGAGGCATACTCTTGCAAAACGGACACATTACCCACGATGGCAGCATACAGGAAGCGGTGAAAAAATATTTGAGCACTTCCATTGATACTTCAGGTCCTGTGTATAATTTATCAGAAAATACAGACCGAAAAGGCACAGGAATACTGCGGTTTACCAAACTCGAAATTTATAATAACGGAGAACTGAGTAATAATTTTATTATTGGCGAAGAAATGGAATTGAGGCTGACTGTAAAAGCAGTTCGACCGATGAAAAACATATGTATTGCCATTCACATTTGGCGGTTCGATGAAATAAAATTGGCAAACATCGAAAACATTGATTCGGATTATCATATAGAGCACATGGAAGGCGAAACGGTGTTTTCTGTAAAATTTAAAAACCTGAACTTTTATCCCGAAACGTATAAACTTGGTTTCTGGATAGCGAGCACAGATAGTCAGGAAACACACGACCATTTGCCTGTTTGTGCCGAATTTAATATAATGGAAGGGGCAGTGCATGTAAAACGTAAATTATTAAAATCGGGTGGGTCTATTTATCTGACACCGGATTGGGATAGAGTTAAATAAAGAATGGCTGCTTATCCAACAAAACCCCTTGTAACCGTGCTAATGACGGTGTATAACGTGGAGCAATACCTCCGCGAAGCGATAGACAGCATCCTTAATCAAACCTATACTGATTTTATTTTTCTGATAATTAACGATTGTTCACAAGATAATTCGGAAGAAGTAATAAAAAGCTACACCGACCCACGCATACAGTATTTTAAAAACGAAAAGAACTTAGGTCTAACAGGCGCGCTCAATGTGGGGGTGCGTATGATTGATACAAAATACATCATTCGGATGGATGCTGATGATATTTCGGTGTTGAATAGATTTGAAATATTGGTCAATTTTATGGAAAGTCATGCCGATGTGGGGGTGTTTAGTTCGGGTTTGCAACGGTTTGGGGCTGATAATTCCAAATGGCAATTCCCACAAAACAATGACGATATAAAAGCCAATCTGTTGTTTGGGCCGTGCATAGCTCATGCTCCCGCAATTATCCGCACAGCGGTGATGAAAGACAATAATATTTATTATCGGGAGTTGTACAAGCAAATGGAAGATTACGATTTGTGGTATCGGTTGTTGCCTTACACCAATTTTGCCAACATACACGACATTTTGTATATGTATCGCATAGCGACTCACAACTACACAGTAATGAATCCCGAAGCAGGATTGGACCGCAAAAAAGCAATTTATCAATGGATTTTAGAAACGTTTGGCATTGATCCCACAGAAGAAGAATTGTTGCTGCATATTTCGCTGAATTATAAAATAAAAGAAGACATCACCGATAAGGTGACAAAAACAAGGGTTTGGTTGGATAAACTAATTGCATTGAATTTGAAAAATAATTATTTCCCGCATGCTGCGTTATTAAAACAAATTGATACTCGGTGGAATCAATTGTTTTTTACATTGCCCGCCAAGAGTAATAAATCAGTGTTTACTTTTATCAAACTCAACAAGGGGATTAGCTTTATTCAGTGGTCTTATCTTGGAAAGTTTATGGTGAATAAAATGTTGGGGAGGAAGAAATAAGTCCAATGTTAAAAAGTCCAAAGTTAGCAATGTAACTTTGGACTTTGGACCTTTTAACTTGAAATTAACTTATTCCTTCACCATTTTCTTCCTTACTAATTGAGCATCGGAAGTAAGCACCTCCACAAAATAAATTCCTTTCGCAAAACTCCTGATGTCAATTGTTGATTGATTACTGTTGATGGTTGATTGAAGAACAACGTTTCCTACTACATCCATTACTTTACAGCTAACAATTGATGATTTGTAATTTGAAATATAAAATAAATCAGATGAAGGGTTGGGTGCAATAACTAGTTCGCCACTATTCCATTTCCATTGATTTATACTTGTAGTAAGCGGTTGCGATTTGAAATACGCATCATCCACTATCAGCACATCGCCCACAGAAACAAGGGTTGAATCTTGCCATTGGGAGGATTGAAACATAACAATAACCGAATCGGCAGGCGAAAACAAATTAATCGGCACTTCGAAATACTGGTAGTTTGCCGAAGGCAGCATCCACCCACCAGTCCACCATGTTTGAGTTCCGTTAAATTTAAACACCATGCTCACTTGTGCGGTGTCGGTTGGGTTTGCAGGAGCATATTTATAATAGAAAGCAAGTGTGTCTACCATGTTGATATAAGGATAACCACCAACCAAGTTGCACATTCCGGGACCGTTAGGGCAAACATAATAACCAGTGCCTTCTGTTCCGGGTTGCGCTCTTGGGTTGCCATTGTTATCACCAGCGTAAGTTGTTAGCTCAAGCGCATAGTTTCCGCTGTAAGCATCTGTAGTTTGAGTAACACTACCAAGGCTGTTGCCTCCACCTCCTATCGCATACCAATTATCCAACGATTTTAAAGTGTCGGCTGTCCAGTTTTCAAAATCGCCATTCAACAATGCAGGTTGAGTGGCTGCACCTGTGAACGAAATGCTGTCTAACTGTAACATACTTCCCGGAATTTGAGTATTGGTTAAAAAATCGGAAGAAGCAGCTCCAAAAATAATAGAATCAGGGGTTTGAGTAAGCGCAGGCATAAAAGTAAAATTAAAAGGAGTGTAGTTAGAATTATTACCTGTGAAATCGAACACATAAAAACCAATACTAACTCCACCTAATTTAAAATTCACGAACAAATGTGCAATATCGCCTGCCGTGATAGCCGATTTGTAATACCCTTGAATACCGGTAGGCATTTCGGTATATGGAATACCACCTGTCCAGTTTTGTGGTGGTCCGTTCGGATTGCCATCCAAAAAATAACCCATGGTGGTGTCTGCCGTTCCAAGCACTGTTGTAATTTGAATAGCATAATTACCATGATAAGGGTCAGCTACTCGCAAACAATTAGGAGCAGCGCCTGCTTGCAGTATCGCCTGCTGATTTGAAGTGACCATGTAATTGTCGGGATTGTAAGTAACCGAAGATGTCCAGTTTTCGAAACCTCCGTTTGGCAACGAAACTTGTGCTGTAGCTGCACCAATTGATAATACAGTCAACAAAATAAATAGTAATAATTTTTTCATGTTATTTAAGATTTAGAGTGAATAATAAAATTGTAAGGCAAAATTAACTAATAAATTAATATACCACCAATTTCTTGCCTGCAATTCCTTTTGAGTTTTTTATGGAAAGCAGGTATATTCCTTTGGGCAAAGTGCTTATATCAATAGATGTTTCCATTCTACCGGAAAAAGAAGGATGTTTTTTGGTGTAAATTACTTTTCCTAAAACATCGGTTATGTTAATCATTAGTTCATCTTTATCAGCTTGTTGCAGCGATAGATTAACAACTAAAGTAGCTGGATTAGGATAGATATCAAACAAAATACCGTTGGTGTTTACTTCATCTATGCCAACAAAAATAGAAGATTGGGCAGAGCATCCTGTGGTAGCATCTGTTACTATTACCCTGAACAAATTACCTCCATTTAAAACCACATAATAAAAATTGGTTTCTCCTGGCAAAATAGCCCCGTTCATTACCCATTGATTGCCTGTGGGCGAACTTGAAAACAAGGTGTCGTGCGATACGGTAATGGTTGGAATGGCAGGTGCAGGAATACTGTAGATATGTATTGTATCTGACTGATTGGCACAGTTAAATATGTCGGTAGTTTTTACTGAAAACGTTCCGGTGTTGTTAACTGTGATGTTGACGGAAGTTAGATTGCCGGGATACCAAACATAATTTTGTGCCGGACTTGCCACCAACTGACAAGTGGCATTGGAACAAATCGTATCGTCTGGATTGGCATAAATAAGAGGTTTGATGTTTGGACTCACTGCAACATACGAATATTTGGTAACCGAATCGGTGCCATTGGCATTGGTAACTACTAAGGTTACATTGTTATACGTTCCGGTGTTGGAATAAGTAACCACAGGATTTTGAAGCGATGAAGTATCGGGCACACCACCCGGAAACCGCCACTGCCAAGCGATGGGAGTGTTGAGTGTACTATCGTAAAACTGCACATTGAAGCCCGGACAGCCACTCAGGGTATCTCCCCTGAAATTGGCAAAAGGAAGATTACTCAATGGGTCGCGAATGGGTGTTTCCCACAAACCTCTGCCAAAAGTACCTGCCCGCAATAGATTACTTGGGTAATGAATTTCTAATTCGTCAACAACTACATTTGGTAAGCCATTGGAAAAAGGCATCCATGAAGTCATGGTGTTATCAATATAATAAACTCCGACATCGGTACCCACATACACCCCGTCTGCAGTTCCAGTTTGATTGATGACACAGTTGGCAGGTATGTTGGGTAGATTATGGGTGATGTTAGTCCAGCTTACTCCTCCATTTATGGACTTAAATACTTTTTGCGTAGCGGTATATCCTGATACAGTTGCCCAAACAATAAGCGGATTGGTGGTGCAAACGGTTAAGTAAGTTATTGAATTTGCATTTCCATTAATGCCAGCTTGATTCCAGGTTGTGCCCCCGTCATTGGTTCGATACACAAGGGTACCGTTGGAAGCATAAATATAAAGCGGGTTGGAAGGTGCAACGGCAAGTGAGGTGAGTCCGCCTGAATTGAAAGTGGAAATGGCTGCCCAATGGTCGCCCTGGTCGGTGCTTTTCCAAACGTTTTTGTATCCTGCATAAATGGTGGTAGATACCTGAGGGTCTTCGCACCAAGGGGTTACCCATTCGCCTGCTTCGTTTATTTGATTTTTGATGTATTGAAAATTATCTCCATAATTGCTCGACCTGTATATGGCTCCATACTGATATTCGGCATACTGATATCGGGAAGTGTTCCAATCAATAAAACATTCCATGCCATCGCCTCCCACCACGTGGTCCCAACCACCTGCATCGTACAGGTTGGTACCATTGTCTTGCCAGCCTTGTATCACTTTATCGAAATGGGTGTTTGAATTGCCAATGCGATACAACTGCCCAATCATTAAGCCTGCGCTTTTATCAGCCCATGTTACGCCATCGTCATAGGTTACAAAAATACCGCCATCGGTACCCACATAGATAGCACTTCCATCGGGACGGTAAGTTATATCATGAATATCGGCATGGACATAGGGCACTCCGCTTGCGCCAGTCCAATGGCCAATGATGGACCAATGAACACCTCCATCAATGGAACGCCAAACGTTGACTCCGCCTACCACAACTTCGTAAGGATGGATTGGATTAACTTCAATGGGAAGTGTGTACCAGCCTTGCCCGGAATTGCCACCACCATTTACATCCCAACCTAACAATTCGGGTGTGTTTGATTGCTGCACAAAGGAATTGGCTGAATTATTAGAAAAATACAAGCCGTAAAAACCGCTGGTGGAAGCATTCGAACTCATTACATAGACAAAAGCCGGAGCGGCCGGACTAACGGCTATTGACATACGGTTGATGGAAGTGGAAGCTGGCAAACCGGAGGTGATGGTGGTCCAGGTGTTGCCTGCATTGAGGGATTTTAAAAAAGTGGTGCCTGATACGGCATAAATACAGGTGTTGCTACCTGGACGAAATTCGATGTCTCGAATTGTTCCAGCGGAATTTATCCGAATCCATGTAACGCCTGCATCTATGGACTTGAAAATACCGTTGCTTGCTCCTGCATATAGGGTGTTGTGGTTGTATGGGTCCATGAGTAATTTATACACCAACCGCCCTTGAATGGTGGAAGAGCTGAGTCCGGTAATGTTCCAGGTGTTGCCTCCGTCAATTGATTTGAGCACGCCTACGCTGTAGGTATCGCTGTGGTCGCCATCTCCGGTGGCTATGTAAATAATGTTAGGGTCGGTTGGGTCCACTACTACATCGTTTATGCCTAACGAAGGCAAGGCATCGGTGTTGGTGGTCCAAGTGTTGCCGAGGGTATTTGATTTCCATAAACCGCCTGCACAAGCACCTGCATATATATTATTGTAATTGGATGGGTCGAAGCGGACGCATTGCAGCCGCCCTGCTCCTCCTCCACTGTCGGGGATGACAAAGGAGCCAACGGGGGACCAGTTGCCGCCTATTTGACGGCTTGCACGATATTCATGACTGTTGATGAGTTTGCGTATTTCTGCATTTCCGGCTTCCATTACTCTTCTATCTCCCGAAGGGAACACACGAGGACCAACAAAATTTTCCCAACGTTTGTAGAGTATCATTCCTTCGTTTTCTTCTTCGGTTTGTTTACGGATGGTAAAGAAGGATTTTAGTTTTTCTTTGCGTTCTTGTTTTGCCCAATATTTGTTGAACGATTTTTTGACGTCATTAAAATTAGTGGTGGTGTCCTGCATTTTTTTAATCCAGTCTTGTGCCGCTATTTTATTGGGTAATAAAAAGGAAGTGATAATTAAAAGAGAAAATAATTTGTGTAGCATTCGACTAATTTGAGCGTGCAAGGTAATTACAATTGTTGAATTGGAGAAATTTGGTTGTTGGGATATAAGATTAAAACAAAACGATATGATACTCAATCAAGGGGATATAAGATTCATATAATGAGATATAAGATTCGAGTAATGGGATATAAGATTAAAACAACGGGATATAAGATTAGAGCAACAGGATATAAGATTAAAACAAAGGGATATAAGATTCAAACAAACGGATATAAGATTAAATAAATGGGATATAAGTTTAAATAAATGGGATATAAGATTAAAGAAATGGGATATAAGATTGAAGCTTGGAAAACCTCCAAAGAATATTCGTAGCTAATTTTGGTCATTAGACGACAAAAATAGTTTATTTATCGAAAAAAAACACTATAAAGTCCAAAGTTAGCTGTGTAACTTTGGACTTTGGGCTTTTCGACTTTCGACTTTTTTAAAATTACCCCTTTTCAATTTTATCAATTAACTTTTTGAGCATGTCGTTGATGTGTTTAAAATAGCGGTAACGTTGTTTTTCGGCTACGCCAGAGATGAGGTTTGATTTTTTGATGAGGTTTTTGAGCCACAAGTCGGTTTCGTTGCAAAAGTTGGTGTTGGTGGTGAGCATTACATTAAAGGTGTGGTAGGATATGTAGGCGCCTTTGTGTGGTCCCATGGTGGTCATTACGCAGTTGTTGCCAATCATTACATCGGAATGATAGAGTTCATAATTTTTGGTGTTGGTTGCTGGTTTTCCGTCCACATCGAGCTTTATATTTATCTCCGCTTGTTTTTGAATACGGGCAAACATGGTGGTTAGTTCTTCGCAAACAAGTAGGGCATCTTCTTTACTTTTAAAAGCACCCGCATCCCAGTAAAATTCGATTTGTTTGAGGGTGGAGTTGGCGGTGTCGTCACTCCAAACTTCGATGGAATCTATTTTTGAATAGCAATGATAGATGTCTTTTGCAATTTCGAACAGCTCTTTGTCGATGTGTGCGGCTTCGAACTTGCGGTCTTCGAAGCCGGGGGAGTTGAGGATGGAGCGGTTCCAATAAAATATTTTGAAGGCAGAAAGGTAAGGGTGGGCAAAATTTTGAAATACAGGGATATCTTCAGCAGCATAAATAATCTGCCGGCTGCCTTCAGGGAATTTCATGACTTGATTGATGTCGTTTTTCATTCCTGTTAAGTATTCTTTAAAGGTATTGACATGGCTGCTGAGTTGATGATGTTTGAAGGTGACATAACTGCTATCGGAATTGCCGACATAAGCATCGAATGAAAATTTGAAGTGTTTGCAGATGGTTGAAATTTCTTCAATTGACAAATCGGTTTCGCCACGTATTCTTCGGTAAGCACTGTCGTTGCTCAGTTTTAAGACATCTGCGAGTTCGTCAACAAAGGAAATGTTTTTGGGCAACGAGTCTTTTATACGTTGCATTAATAATGTTTGGGCTTTTTCTTTTTCTTTTTTTGCCATAATTGTTTAGTATTTTTTACTAATGGGTGGAACAAAAATTTGCAATAGTTGCCAAAAGTAATAAAACGATTTGCAATAATTGCAAATTTTTGCCACTTATGTATATTCATCACCGTGATTTTTGTGTTTATCGCATAAATTTAAAAACTGGTACGCAGAAATCCGTTTCTTGCCCTGCCCTACTCCATGTACTTTTGTTGCGTAAATAATTACAGATTTCAAATTAACTAAAACAAAACAAAATGGAAACTAGCACACACATCAGCATTATTACTAAAACAAACATCCTTGTTAAGTATTGTATTATTTCAGCAACTATTGCTTTTGCAATAACACTATTAGGAAAAATTAATGTTTATGAATTTATGATGAATATTTTGGATTGGCAATCGATGTGATTTCAGATTTCAAATTTCAGATTTCAAATTAACTAAAACAAAAACAAAATGAAAAAACAAAACAACATCGGAAAAATAATAGGGCTACTATTATTAAATGTAATGAGTGTGATTGGCTATGGTCAGGATACGATTTACAAAACAAATGGCAATTTGATAATTGCAAAAATAAATGAAATAAAACCGGACGAAATAAATTATCACAGGTTCGATTTTCAGGACGGACCTATGTACGTTGAAAAAAAAGCAGACATCGTTCAGATTTCTTTTTCTTCAGGGATGAAACAAACGTTTGAAAAAACAACCGAGGAGTATTTTGATGAAAAACAAAAACCAGGGGCTTTTGATTTGAACGTGCGCCACCCTGCACCAGCATACTCAGCTAAAATGGAACTATTTGGCAATGCTTACCGTTTTCGTTTTCAAAATAGTTTAATTAACGAACGTGAGATGTATAGCATAATGCTAGATACAAGAGATAAAGAATTGATAGAAAAAGTAGCAGATTCGAAACATTATCATGGGTTGCAATTTTTGGGGTTTGCTGCCATTCCGCTTGGCATTGCAGGACTTGCATGTATTGCCACAGGTGGTGATTCGAACGAAGGAGAATATATAGCACTTGGAGCAGTTTCCATAGCAGCTGCCATTGCCTGCCCAATTGCTTCGGGCGTATCGAAAAAGAAAAGAGGAGATGCAAACAAAGCAGCAGTAAAACTTTACAATCAAAAATATAATTAATAACAAATTTCAGATTTCAAATTTCAAATTCAAACAACTAAACAAAAACAAAAAACAAAATGAAAAAACAAAACTTTATCATCACTTTAATTGCGATAGCATTAATGATGAATTTCAGCACCAATGCACAAGACACTATTGTAAAATTGAACCACGAAATGATACTTTCAAAAATTGTTGAAGTATCAACTGAAGTGGTGAAGTACAAAAAACAGGACAATCTTTCTGGTCCGGTTTACATGATTAACAAATCGGAAATCAATCAAATTATTTACAAAAATGGAATGGTGGATAAATTTAATACGCCCACACTTTATTATAATCAGGCAAAAGCCAATAATAATAAACCAAATGGAAATGTAGAATACTATTCTGAATCCGAAAGCAAAGTCATTGACACGGCAGCACACTATATTATTAACCTGATAGATGGAACGAGATTGAAAGGGAAACTGATTAGTCAAAACGAAAAAGAAGTGGTGTTGTTGGACAATAACATTGGAGAGAAAAAAATTCAACGTACAAAAATTCAAACCCTGGAATTGGAAAACGGTAACCAAGTAATGGTGATTACACTGAATGATGGAAGTATTATTTCCGGAAAAATTTTGAATCAAAACGAAAGATACACCATTGTAGAAACAAAAGATTTGGGAGTAATTAATTTGCCTGCCTCAAAAATTAAAAAGATAAGTGAGTTTGAAGATGCAACGGTTTCGAAGCAAGGAAGCATTTGGTTTAAAAATCCAAACTCAACTCGTTACTTGTTTGCACCATCGGCTTATCAGCTGAAAAAAGGTGAAGGATATTATCAGAATATTTTAGGATTGGGTAATGCGGTTCAATATGGAATAACTGATTATGCCACTATTGGCGGTGGTTTGGTGGGACCTTTCGGAGTTTACCTGGATACCAAATTAGGATTTAAAGTGGTGAACAATCTTCATGTGGCAGGAGGTGTGATGGTGGGCAACAGTTTTTTTCCTATCAACGATCATAACTTTGGCTTAGGACTTGGGTTTGGTTTGGTAACGGTTGGAAATTACGATCACAACATTACTTTTGGAGCAGGATATGGCTTTACGGGGGTTGACGGTAAAGCGAATTGGATGGCTCAACCAGTTTATACGTTGAATGGAATGGTGAGAGTAGGAAAAAAGTTTGCACTTGTAACTGAAAATTGGATGGTGAGTGTGAAGGGCAATCCAATGGGCAGAGAAGAACACTTTTCGGGAGTTAGCAGTCATTACGAAGGATTTTATTCGTATGCAGGCAGATTTATGACACAGCGCACCACATTCGATTTCGGATTTGCAAACACTCCTGCTCTTATTGAAAGAGGCAATTACATTGGTTTTCCATTTATCGGTTTTGCGGTTCGTTTTGGAAAATATAAAGATGAATAAAAAGAAGTAAAAACCTTCAGGGTTAAAAATAATTCTGAAGGTTTATCAAATAAGAAAAGTAATTTTAAAAATCTATTATGGAAAAAGTTTTTGTAACAGGTGCAAATGGAATGCTTGGAAGCAGCATTTGCCGTGAATTAATAAAACAGGGATATGAAGTAAAAGCATATTGCTTTCCTGATTCAAATGTGGATACAATAAAAGAATTGCCGATAACTATTGTTTTTGGAGATGTATTAAACAAAATAACCTTACTCCGCGAAATGACGGGATGCAGTTATGTTATAAATGCTGCAGCACTCACCACCGTTTATCCAAGAAGAGATGAAATGGTGAAAAATGTGAACATAGAAGGGACAAAAAAAGTGAAGGAGATTGCAGAAGAATTAAATATAAAATGGATGGTTCACATTGGCTCAGCAAGTTCGTTCAATCATGGTAGTTTAGATTTTCCTGGAGATGAAACTAAAAAGTACAACGGTTGGAAACTTAAAATGGATTACCTCGATAGCAAATATGTTGCTCAAAAATTTTTGTTGGAACAATACAAAAAAAAAGGGTTTCCGGTGGTAATAATCAATCCAACATTTATGATTGGGGCTTATGATTCTGGTCCTTCATCGGGTCAAATGCTGATTAGTTTTTGTAAAGGCAAGTTGCCAGGTTTTGCAAAAGGAGGGAAAAATTTTGTATGCACAACAGATGTTGCTTGTGCAGTTGTTAATGCTTTAACAATGGGCAAAACAGGTGAATGTTACATTGCGGGAAACGAAAACTTGAAATACAAAACCTTTTTCAGCAAAATATCAGGAGTGCTCAATCAACCATTTAGGATGAAAAAAATCCCGTTTGTATTCATTTTATTTGTTGGTGCAATAAGCTCAACCACTTCACGAATTCTGAAAAAAAAACCAGTGCTAAGTTTTGGAATGTCGAAATTTTCAGGAATCAACCAGTTTTATTCTTCAGAAAAAGCAGTAAGAGAATTAAAAATGCCGCAGACTCCAATAGTTCAAGGAATAAAAGTAAGTATAGATTGGTTTACAAAAAATGGATATTTATGACAACAGGCAACTACTATAAAAATAAGGTGGTGATCATTACCGGCTCTTCTATGGGAATAGGAAAAGAGTTGGCGAGGCAAGTTTTGATTTTTGGAGGTAAGGTAGTGATTACAGGTCGTAATCAAGAAAGACTTGAAAAAGTAAAAGTAGAATTTTGGCAATATGTCAATAATGTTTTAATTCATAATGGAAACGTTGCAGATTTTGAAGACAATATTATTTTAGTTCAAAAAGTAATTTCCCATTTTGGAAAAATAGATATTTTAATTAATAATGCCGGATTATCAGGCTTTTGTGAAATAGAAAAAATGAACAAAGACATAGCAAAACAAATAATAGATACCAACATTTACGGTTCTCTTTTTCCTTCTATTGCTGCTTTGCCCGAACTTCAAAAAACAAAAGGTTCGGTTTTGTATGTTTCCAGTATTGCCGGTTTTCATGGTCTTCCGGGATATTCCACTTATTCGCTTTCGAAAATGTCGCTCAAGGCATTGGCTCAAAGTCTATATGTGGAAATGAAAAATAAAAATGTTTTCGCTGGTATTACTTATGTTGGATTTACAGAGAATGAAGATGAAAAGAAAACATTATCTCCCGAAGGAGAATGGGTGGATGTGCCAAAAAGACCAAAGATTTTTACCAGTTCAAGACAGCGGACAGCACTGAAAATTTTGAAACAAATAAAGAACAAAAAACATTCGAAGGTTCATTCCTTACTTGGAACAATAACTTATCGGTTGAGTAATTTTTTTCCGGTATTGATTACAGAAATTATTCGTAAAACTCATCAACCAGATAAATAAAAAAGAAGCCTGATCAGACTACTTTTTCAACTTCTCATTCATTGCATTTAGCTTGTCGTTCATTTCCAGACGGGCATAAATTTGTTTTAACGCAAGCATTGAGTTTCTGTCGGTGGGTTTTACTTCCAATGCTTTTTCAAGCACCAGCATTGCTTTGCTAAACTGTTCTTTGCTTCTGCCATCTTCTACTTTATATTTTGCAGGATCTTTAATTTTATCGGCCAATTTATTAATGCTCACTCCATAATTATTATATAAAACACCAAGACAATAAAGAGCATCAAAAAAATCTGATTTTATTTCAATTGCTTTTTTGTAATCTGCTTCGGCTAATTTTATTTTGTCTTCAAAATCGGATGGTTGTGCAATAAACTTTCCTGATGCATCAGTAGGATTTGCAAGTTTATCATATGTATTTCCTCTAGCAAGATACAACGTAAAATTGTTGGGATTTGCTTGTATCACTACATTCAAATTTTTTAATGCGTCAATGCTTTGTCCTTTAACAAGAAAAAAATTTGTTTCAGTAATCAGTAAATCAACATTGGTTGGATATTCAGTAATTCCTTTTTTTAGCAACTCCATGCCTGAAGTGGTATCTTTCATCATAAAATAAATATTTACCAAAGAAGAATAAGTAGCACCTCTACCCTGTTTTGTTTCAATCATTTTTAAATAATAATCTTTTGCAACTCCGTAATTTCCTGCACGCTCGGCACACAGTGCAATATTATTTAAAGTAATGGTATCTTTTGGTCCGTTTATTTCATAAGCCTTTTGAAAGGAAGGAAGTGCGACAGCATAATTTTTTGTTGAATAATCATACACTGCTTTATTAGTAAAATAAATAGAGATGTCAGTCAATCCTTTTTTTATTTCGGAAGTATAGTCACTTTTTTTATCCAAGGTGGATGCTTTCGTAAAAGCATCCATAGCTGTACTCAAATCGGCAGCGGAAGTACCTATATACCCCATTGCTTCTCCCTTTTTGGGGTCTGTAAGGGTAGTTTGCTTTTCAGTTTCTGCACGTAAATTACGTTGAAAAATGGCAAGATAAATCTGTCCTTTTAGGGTTTGAGTTTTCGCTTTCTCTTTTGTATCCTCATGGTTGGTAGCCAGGTCAATGTTTTCTTTTGCTTTGTCGAGCGATTCAAGCTCATTACTTGAATTGTAATCTGCATAATAATTTACAGCATTAACATATTTCGAATTTTGTGATTGTGCTGAAACACTTATTAATGCTGTAAATAAAACGATTGCTATTTTCTTCATAAACTATAGTTTTTATTGTTCGTCAGTTGGCTTATCAATTTCTTTGCCATCATCAGTTGCATCAGCGTCAGGAGGAGTGGTGTTATCTGTTCCTGCATCGGCATCAGGTGTTTCAGAAGTAACTTCTCCCTCAGCTACTTCACCTACCACTTCTTCTTCTTTATCCACTTTTGTTACTGCTGCTATTTCGTCAGTTGCTTTTAAATTGATTAATCGTACACCTTGTGTAGCACGACCAATAACTCTTAAATCAACAACAGCCAAACGAATAATAATTCCTGATTTATTAATAATCATCAAATCATCTTTATCTGTAACGGCTTTAATAGCAATCAAGCTTCCGGTTTTTTCAGTAACATTAATCGTTTTCACCCCTTTACCCCCACGCTTCGTAACACGATATTCTTCCAAATCCGAACGTTTACCATATCCTTTTTCAGAAACCACCATTACGTTACTCAATTTATCAGGCATTGCAATCATTCCTATTACTTCGTTTCCTTTATCACTAACATTTTGTCCTCTCACTCCGGCAGCATTTCTTCCCATTGGACGGACGTTGGATTCATTGAAACGAACCAGTTTACCGGCTTTCGATGCCAACATAATTTCATTGGTTCCATTAGTCAATAATACTTCTAACAATGTATCTTTTTCACGAACAGTAATTGCATTAATTCCATTTGCTCGAGGATTGGAATATGCCTTCAATGTTGTTTTTTTGATGATACCATTTTTGGTACACATTATAATGAAGTTGTTATTCAAATATTCTTCATCCTTCAAATCTTTTACATTAATATATGCTTTCACTTTGTCATCGCTCGGAATATTAATCAAGTTTTGAATCGCTCTTCCTTTTGAAGTACGTGTGCCTTCAGGTACTTCGAAAGCACGCATCCAGAAACAACGTCCCTGCTCGGTAAATAACAATAAATAATTATGAGTAGATGCAATAAATAAATGTTCTATAAAATCTTCATCACGGGTAGTACTTCCTTTTGAACCCTTGCCACCTCTTGCCTGTGTGCGGTATTCAGTTAACGGTGTACGTTTGATATAACCCATGTGAGAAATAGTAATCACTACATCTTCGTCAGCAATCATGTCTTCCATTCTGAAATCTCCAGAAGCATAAACTACTTCGGTTTTACGCTCATCACCATATTTATCACGGATTTCAATCAATTCATCTTTAATGATAGCCATTCTTAAAAACTCATCAGCCAGCACTTCTTTCAAATGTTTTATGAGTTCCATTAATGTATCATACTCTTCTTTTATTTTATCTCTTTCTAATCCGGTGAGAACTCTTAAACGCATTTCAAGAATTGCTTTTGCCTGAATTTCGCTCAAGCCAAAAGAAGTCATCAACCCTTCCTGAGCAATAGCAGGAGTATCAGCAGCGCGAATCAATTTGATTACTTCATCCAAGTGGTCGAGAGCAATTAAATATCCCTCTAATATATGCGCACGTTTTTCAGCTTGAGAAAGTTCATACTTTGTTCTGCGAATAACAACTTCATGGCGGAATTCAACAAAATGATGAATCATATCTTTTATATTCAGCATCATTGGTCGTCCGCCAACCAGAGCAATATTGTTAACAGAAAAAGAAGTTTGAAGTTCGGTATATTTAAACAGGTTATTTAAAACTACATTGGTAATCGCATCGCGTTTTATTTCGTACACAATACGCATTCCGTCTCTATCCGATTCGTCACGAATGTCAGAAATGCCTTCTATTTTTTTATCATTAATCAAATCAGCAGTCTTTCGAATCATCTCCGCTTTATTAATTTGATAAGGAATTTCATTAACAATAATGCGCTCTTTACCGGAGTCGGTAGTTTCCATAGTTGTTTTGGCGCGCATGACTATTCTTCCACGTCCCGTTTCAAAAGCATCTTTCACACCTTCGTAGCCATAAATGATACCGCCAGTAGGGAAATCGGGAGCTTTTACTAACTGCATAATTCCTGCAATATCAATATCCCTATTATCAATGTATGCTATTGTGGCATTAACTATCTCCGTTAAATTATGAGGCGGCATATTGGTAGCCATACCCACTGCAATACCAGAAGCCCCATTAATCAATAAATTTGGAATACGAGAAGGAAGAACGGTTGGCTCTGTTAAACTGTCATCGAAATTCGGACGAAAATCAACAGTGTCTTTTTCAATGTCGTTCAACATTTCTTCCGCTATCTTTTTTAAACGGGCTTCTGTGTATCGCATTGCAGCAGGGCTATCACCATCCACCGAACCGAAATTTCCTTGCCCATCTACTAACGGATAACGCAAACTCCATTCCTGTGCCATACGCACCATTGCATCATAAACTGAAGTATCGCCATGCGGGTGGTACTTTCCAAGCACTTCCCCCACAATACGAGCTGACTTTTTATACGGACGATTTGACAATACTCCTAAATCGAGCATACCATATAATACTCTGCGGTGCACTGGTTTCAAACCATCGCGCACATCAGGCAATGCCCGTGATACAATAACTGACATCGAATAATCGATGTAAGCTGATTTCATTTCTTCTTCAATGTTAATCTGAATAATTTTTTCTCCGTCTGCCATAATTTCTTTTTCTGTTAATTTATTTTGTTTTTATCAATAATTATTAATGAATTTTTGTCATAAAAATTTGTTAGCATAGTTGTTGATAAGTGCCATTAAATTTTAGGAGTGTGAAAGTACTTATTTGTGTCCAATTAGAACTTATAAAATGTTTAAATTATTAACATATTAACATGATTTATGTTGATAAAAAGAAAAAATGCTTTAATTTGTAACAAAATCAACGATTACTTTTGTTATTGTTCGGCAAATAGTTAATTTTGCTGACTACTTGAAACAATTATTATAAAAAAACAAAATATGGAAGCTAAATTTTCACCAAGAGTAAAAGATGTTATCACTTTCAGCCGTGAGGAAGCTCTACGTTTGGGACACGATTACATAGGAACGGAGCACCTTTTACTGGGTATCATCCGAGAAGGAGAAGGAACTGCCATTCAATTGCTAAAAGCATTGAATGTGGACTTGGCAGAACTCCGAAAAATTATTGAACAGACAATTGGAACAGGTAACCATAAGGTAACGAACTTGGCCAATATTCCTTTAATGAAACAAGCTGAAAGGGCTTTGAAGATAACTTATTTGGAAGCTAAATTATTTAAAAGCCAGGTAATAGGTACTGAACATTTATTGTTATCACTAATTAAAGATGCCGATAATGTTGCAACAAAATCGTTACAAAAATTAAATGTGGATTATGAAACAGTTAAAAAAGAACTGGAACATACCAAAACTGATCCTAAAGCAGAATTTCCTGGTACTCCATCGGACGATGATGGAGATGATGATAATTTTACTGCTAGTAGCAGCAGTGCCAAAAAGCCTGTTGATAGCAAATCGAAAACCCCAGTGTTGGATAATTTTGGAAGAGATTTAACTAAAGCAGCTGAAGATGGAAAACTTGACCCAATTGTTGGAAGAGAAAAAGAAATTGAGCGTGTTTCCCAAATTTTATCGAGAAGAAAGAAAAACAATCCTATCCTTATTGGTGAACCAGGAGTGGGTAAATCTGCCATTGCAGAAGGTTTAGCTTTGCGGATTGTTCAGCGTAAAGTTTCTCGGGTATTATTTGGTAAGCGCGTTGTTACTTTGGATTTAGCTTCATTGGTGGCTGGTACTAAATATCGCGGACAGTTTGAAGAAAGAATGAAAGCGGTAATGAATGAATTAGAAAAATCTCCAGATGTTATTTTATTTATTGATGAAATTCATACTATTATAGGTGCTGGTGGTGCATCGGGCTCGTTAGATGCTTCCAATATGTTTAAACCAGCTTTGGCACGTGGAGAAATACAATGTATTGGTGCAACTACTTTAGATGAGTATCGTCAGTATATTGAAAAAGATGGTGCATTGGAAAGAAGATTCCAGAAAGTAATTGTTGAGCCATCTACTCCTGAAGAAACTATTCAGATTTTAAATAATATAAAATCAAAATACGAAGACCATCATAATGTAACATATACTGATGAAGCAATTAAAGCGTGTGTTGCTTTATCTGCACGTTACATCACCGACCGCCATTTACCTGACAAAGCTATTGATGCATTGGATGAATCAGGTTCTCGTGTTCATATCACAAATATTAATGTTCCAAAAGATATTGAGGATATTGAAAAGAAGTTAGAAGATATTAAGGAAGAAAAAAATAAAGTGGTACGTTCTCAAAAATATGAGGAAGCTGCAAGATTGAGAGATACTGAACGAACTTTGCTTGAACAACTTGAAACAGCTAAAAAGAAATGGGAAGAAGACAGTAAAAATCAAAGAGAGACAGTAACTGAAGATAATGTTGCAGAAGTAATTGCAATGATGACTGGTGTTCCAGTGCAACGTGTAGCTCAGAACGAAGGAGATAAATTAGTAAAAATGTCGGAAGTGTTGCAAGGCAAAGTAATTGGCCAAGACGAAGCAGTGAAGAAAGTTGTTAAATGTATTCAACGTAATCGTGCAGGATTGAAAGACCCTAATAAACCGATTGGTTCGTTTATCTTTATGGGTCCTACAGGGGTTGGAAAAACTCAGTTGGCAAAAATACTGTCGAAATACTTATTTGATAATGATGATGCATTAATCAGAATTGACATGAGTGAGTATATGGAAAAATTTGCTGTGTCTCGTTTGATTGGTGCTCCTCCGGGATATGTTGGATATGAAGAAGGTGGTCAGTTAACTGAAAAAGTTCGCAGACGTCCGTATTCTGTTGTGTTGTTGGATGAAATTGAAAAAGCTCACCCTGACGTGTTTAATTTATTATTGCAAGCCTTGGATGACGGAATGATGACCGACAGTTTGGGACGTAAGATTGATTTTAAAAATAGTATAATTATTATGACATCTAACGTTGGTGCTCGTCAGTTACAACAGTTTGGTCAGGGAGTTGGTTTTACTACAACCGCAAAAAAAGAAGGTGAAGATGAAAATTCAAAAGGTATTATTGAAAATGCGTTAAAGAAAAATTTTGCTCCTGAATTTTTAAATCGTATTGATGATGTGATTGTGTTTAATCAATTATCACGTGAAGATATTCATAAAATTATTGATATTGAGTTGAACAGTTTATATGGTCGTATCAATGAATTAGGTTATTTAATCAAAATAAGCGAAGAAGCTAAAGATTTTGTGTCTGACAAAGGATATGATGTGCAATATGGTGCTCGTCCATTAAAAAGAGCTATTCAGGTGTATCTCGAAGATCCGTTATCAGAAGAAATTATCAAAGCTAAAAGTAATGCGGATATAAAATCTCGTTTGGCTGAGGGTGATTTGATTGAAGTTGGCTTTGATAAAGAAAATCAAAAAATAACAATAATAGTAGTTAAACCTACCAAAGAAACAAAAACGAAACGAAGTAAAAAAGAAGACTAATAAAAGAGGACAATAAAAAAGGGAACTAATTAGTTCCCTTTTTTGTTTCTATTACTTCATTTATTTCTTGTCTTTCTTTTCCTTATCCCTTTTGAATTTTATCTTACCATCATTTTCTTCCACTCTTTTATCTTTAGATATAATGTGCCCACTTTCCGCTAACACCACATCGTATGTAGTTAAGTTTTGTGAAATAACCATTTGATAGTACATCTCTTTGTCAGGAGTTTCAATTTTTGCTGCTTCTTCTATTTTATAGGTATTAAGAATAACACCAAATTGTTTCGCTAACGAATCTTTCACTTCTTTTGGTAAATCAGAAGCTGTAATAAATGCATCAGTTTCCAACCACTTACCTTCTTGATCAAACAAAGCGGTCATCTGAGTTTTTAGAAAAGTAAAATCCACTTGGTAGTTATCATAATCCATTTGCCAAGTTGGCTTAGCGGCTGATGAATACTTGTTTTTAAAAGAAGAAGAAACATCCAATGGAACATTATCCGTAGAAATTTTTTGGGCAACCATTTGGTTACCGATTAATAATGAGATGGAAATAAAAAGTATTTTTTTCATGTTTTTATTATATTTATTTACGGTAAAAGTATATATTTTTTTATAATTGATAATAATGATTGATATAAAATATTTAAGTATAAATTTGTCAAGCAAATTATGGACCATATTTCTTCGAAAGTAAAACACGACCCTTATGCCGCTTTGCGGATTAAAGAATTCCGGTTTTTTATGTCCACCCGTTTTTTTTTAACCACCGCCATTCAAATGCAGAGTGTTATTGTGGGTTGGCAGATATACAGCATTACCAAAGACGAATTATCGCTAGGGATGATAGGATTGGCAGAAGCGATTCCGTTTATTATTGTTTCTTTGTTTTCGGGGCATGTGGCTGATACGGTGAGTCGAAAAAAAATATTATTAATCTCTATTGTTTTCCTTGTTTTTTCTACCTCAGCATTGCTTTATTTTTCATTAATAACATCTAACGTAATTCAACTTTATGGAACTACACCCATTTTTATGGTGATTGGATGTATTGGTATTATTAGAGGATTTTTTTCTGCATCGTTTGCTTCGTTCATGTCGCAAATTGTACCCAGAGAATTATATGTAAATTCCGCAACATGGAACAGCACCGCTTGGCACATTGCCTCTATTATTGGTCCTGCCATGGCAGGTTTTATTATTGCTATCAGTTTTTCGGTTGCTTACGAAGTGAACTTAATTTTGATTGTGATTTCTTTTTTCTCTTTATTGTTCATTGCTTCAAAACCTTTGCCGAAAAAGGTGAAACAAGAAACTTTAAAAGAAAGTTTATCAGCAGGAATAAAATTTGTTTTTAAAAATCAAATCATACTTGGAGCTTTGTCTCTCGATTTGTTTGCCGTTTTGTTTGGTGGTGCTGTGGCCATGTTGCCAGCCTATGCCGATAAAATACTTCATGTAGGCTCTGTAGAGTTAGGTTTTTTGCGCGCTGCTCCTGCGCTGGGAGCTGTGCTAATGGCAATTATTATTGCCTACAAGCCTCCAACTCATAATGCCGGAAGAAATTTATTTCTTGCCATTGGAGCATTTGGTGTTGCCACCATTTTATTTGGCATCTCCACCAATTATTATTTATCTCTTTTCTTTTTATTTTTAACCGGAGCGTTCGATAATGTAAGTGTAGTGATACGTCATACCATTTTACAACTCTCCACTCCAAACGAAATGAGAGGAAGAGTATCTGCTGTAAATAGCATATTTATTGGTTCATCCAACGAAATAGGAAGTTTTGAGTCGGGTGTGGCAGCGCGTGCCATGGGGCTTAAACCTTCGGTAGTGTTTGGTGGAATAATGACTATTTTAATTGTGGCTGCTACCGCAAAGATAGCTCCTAAATTAAGAAAGCTGAATTTGAAAAGTATTGAATAAAAGGTACGGATAACGAATGGATACGAATTTACGAATGGCTTGATGCTTAAAATAATTGAATGAAAAACATTTTTAAAAATCTTACTTTTTCAAAAATATCATTGTGGTTTTTGTTTGCAATCATGCTTTGGACTTTTGTTAGTTTAAAACGATGGGGACAAGCAGAAACAAGGCAAAAAATAATTATGTGGGATGTAACTTCTTATTACTGTTATTTGCCAGCCACTTTTATTCATCACGATGTTTCGCTCGAATTTACAAGGCGGGGGAATGACCACAGTTACGAAGAAAATCACCAATACTGGTACCAAACAGCACCCAACGGAAGCCGTGTAATAAAGTTTACGATGGGAATGGCAGTGATGTATTCTCCTTTCTTTTTTATTGCTCATGCAACTGCACATTTGTTGGATTTCAAGGCTGACGGATTTTCCACTCCATACGAATTTTTTATCGCCCTCTCCAGCTTGGTTTATTTATTTATCGGATTACTTTATTTACGAAAAACCATGCTCCTCTATTTTACCGAAACCATTACCGGCATCACCTTAATTTGTGTTTTGTTAGGAACCAACCTTTATTATTACACCACTACTGAGCCAGCCATGTCGCACGCATATTCGTTTGCAGTGGTTGCTATTTTTGTTTACCATTGTATCAAATGGCATTTATTTCCAACTTTTAAAAAGTCAATTTATATCGGTTTGTTATTTGGACTAATAGTGTTGATTCGCCCAGTTAATATAATCCTCATCGTTTTCCCTGTTTTATTTTCTATTCATTCGAAAGAAACACTCCTCCTAAAAATAAATTTATTAAAAAATAATTTTAAATACATTGTTATTGCTGCAATTGCTGCCTTCCTTGTTTTTGTTCCTCAGTTAGTTTACTGGAAACAGTTAACCGGAGAATGGTTTTTTTATAGCTACTTGGAAGAACATTTTTATTTTAACCACCCTCATGTATTGCTTGGTATGTTTAGCTTTCGCAATGGTTGGTTAATCTATTCGCCCATCATGGTTTTTGCTTTGATTGGAATTTATTTTTTATTCAAATCAAAAAGTAATTTTTCTTTTTCTGTTTTGGTTTTTGTTTTGTTTCAGGTGTATGTTTGTTATAGTTGGTGGACATGGTGGTATGGTGGTAGTTTCGGCAGCCGACCAATGATAGATTTTTATGCAGTGTTTGCATTGCCAATGGCTTCATTTTTAAAAACAGTATTTTCAAAATCAAAAGCATTACTAATTTCTACACTTACCTTTTTTGTTTTATTAATTTATTTAAGTGTGTTTCAAACCTATCAACGAAGAACAGGTGTTATCCACTGGGACAGTATGACGGCAGGAGCTTACCAAAAAGTTTTTCTGAAATCAGAATTATCTCACGATGATATACTGGAATTAGAACAACAGCTTTATCACCCCGATTACGACAAAGCAAAAGCCGGAGAAGAAGAATAATGTTTCAAATTTCAGATTGGTGCAACATTTCTAGTAATCGGAAATTGCGATTCTATAATTAATTTCAAATTTCACATCGAAAATAATTTAAAACTAAAATTACCCTATTTTTTGCAACACAGTAGATTTATCGTACTGCTCCAACAATTGTTTTAGCTGCTTTTCGTTTTTGGCAACTTTCAAACGTATCAACGACAAACTCCAACTGGTTTTGAATTTTGCAATGGCATCTTTTTCTTGCTGAACAAAAAGCCATTGCAGCCAGTCGCCAATGTGTTGTTTGTTCAAGCCATCGGTTAACGGCACAAACACAAACGATATATCATTTCCGTGTTGCTCGATCAATTGTTTTACCTGCTCGATATCTGATAAGGAAGAAACAATAACCACCGAAGCATCTTTTGGTTTTACATACTCCTTTAGTTCTTTGTCCCTGTGCCATTGACTTACAGAGATACCATATTTCACCTGCTCCTGCTCATTAGTAATGGTTGTAGATGGAATTGTTTGGTCCGGCACAAAACGAACTTCGAGCCCTTTGCCCTGCAATTGTTTGTAAACACTCCAACATAATGTTTTATAATAATTAAGAAAAGGAATTTCAATGACGTCATTTCCCGCAAATGGAAAAGCAGAAAAATAAGAAGCATACAAATAAATATGAGAAGCATAAGGGTCTAACACTTCAGGAATACGCACCACCAGCTCTTTATTTTTGGCATATATTTTCCAAACAATTCTACGCACATCGTCATTGCTTTCAAAGTTTTTATAATTGATATGCTCCCCCTCCACTTTTTTAATTTCTTCGATTCGTGTACTAGTTTCTTCTGTTTTACGAGGAAAAACATTCATCATTTTTTCGGGTTCTGTAACAGGCTGTGTGTGAAAATTGCTACTTGTATTAATGGTAACTGCAAACGAAAAAAACTGAAAAAAATCTTCGAAATAAATAATTACTTTATCCACCCGGTATTCTTTTATTTCGGGCAAAAGCCAGTTGTACCTGCCATCTAAAGTGGTACTGAAAAATTTATTGACAGAAGGTTTTATTAAATAAAACTTTTCCGAAAAATGAGTTTTGTCGTACTTTATTCTCATTTTTATAAACCCTAAAAACGGTTTAAGCACTGGATGCAAGTGAATATCTATCGGTTGTTTTGTTTTAGTTTCGTCAGATGAAGGAGTGGTGATTCTGAAATCAATTCCGGTTTTCTTTTTTTTCCATAAAAAATAAAGTAGTGACACACATGTGGACACAAACGCCAATCCTAACAACATAACCACAAAATAAACTACCAGTTTAAACAGCAATGCCGAAATATCGGCAAAAGCCGAATCGGGAATACTTTCCGTTTTACCAAGCCATACTATGCCTACCCAGCCGGCTGATGCAAACAATACAAAATACCATGAAAAAGGAATAAAAAAACTAAACCTTTTCATCAACAACAGAAAACTTTTAAACTTTTTTTTCATACCTAAAAATTAAAACAGGTCATATTTGTGACGGCAATATTACAAAAAAATGTATCATAAACTTGGCTTCTCTTCCAATCGAAAACATAGCTTTTTCTACCTTTTTTACACAAATTTGCTTCATTTTTCGACTTTATTTAACACCTAAACTATTGGTTTACAACAAAACCACCCTCGTTTTGAGCATATCCCCTTACTTTCACACCTCATCGGGATGAGATGCAATATCATCGGGACGATTTGAGAAATCATCGGGATGAGATGTGAAACCATCGGAATGAGATGAGAAATCATTGGGATGAGATGTGAAACCATCGGAATGAGAAGCAATATCATCAGGAACAAGATGCAAAGTCATCGGGATGAGATGAGAAACCATAGGAATGAGATGAGAAACCATCGGGATGAGATGAGAAATCATCGGGATGAGATGAGAAACCATAGGGATGAGTTGAGAAACCATAGGGATGAGATGAGAAACCATAGGGATGAGTTGCTAAATCAGCCACTTTTGCTTTTAAAAGGCATTATTGATTTGGTTTAATGAGTCCTTTTCAGGAAATAATACCTGTGTAAAATTCTTGTAATTGGCAACATGAAGTATGGATTCTTTAACTACTTTTGTTACCCTTTTAAAAACAAATAAATATACAATCAATGAAAAAATTATTACTTATTACTGCCCTGCTTTTTACTTCTTTGGTAAATGCACAAACAATTACAATTATTGCCCCTAATGGTGGCGAGGTATTATATTCCTGTCAGCAATATACAGTTACATGGAGCCAAACGGGAAGTCCGTCCAATTATTGGAATATAGATTATTCGCTGGATGGAGGTACTATCTGGTCGTCAGTGAGCAGTAATTATCTTTCAACTAATGGTACTTTCGTTTGGACTGTTCCCAATGTTCAGTCATCAACTGTTTTAATGCGTGTAAAGGATGCGTTGAATGCTTCCACCGTTGACCAGAGTAATGCGTTTTTTACTATTAATGTGCCGATAGTGCTTACCTCTCCAAATGGTGGCGAAACCTGGCAGGGCAATACGGTTCATAATATTACATGGAATGCTCAGGGAACATCCAATACCTATAATATTGCTTATTCTACTGATAACGGGACTACCTGGGTAAATATAGTTACCAACTATTCAACAGTTTCGGGAACGTATGCCTGGACAGTGGTTAATCTTCCATCCACAACCTGCCTGGTAAGGGTGATGGATTATGTTCAGAATTGTATGCAGGATATTAGCAATGCTGTATTTACTATTTCTCCGGCTCAGCCCATATTACTTACGCCTAATGGTGGAGAGAGTTTACAGTCTCAGTGTAATTACACCATCACATGGAACCCTGCCACATTTTATTCTACAGTAAAATTAGAATACTCCATAGATAATGGAACAACATGGGTATTGATTGGAACGTATGCAAACAGCGGTTCGAGAAACTGGGTAGTGCCAAACATGGTTAGTAATCAATGTTTGGTAAGAGCAAGTAATTCAGCCAATACAGCTATAAATGATGTAAGCAATGCAGTGTTCAGCATCATGCCAATCACCATAGTAAGTGCCAATGGAGGAGAAACATGGTATGGCTGTTCGTACTATAATATTACCTGGACCAAATCAACCTGTATTCAATATTTTAATTTATACTATTCAATAGATAACGGAGCGACATGGGTGATGATATACAATGCACTAAGCACAAACGGGCTGAATTCACAATCGTACAGCTGGCAGGTACCAAACGGATTGACCAGCACACAGGCAAAACTAAAAGTGGAAGACTATTACAATGCTGCTGCACTGAACGATGTAAGCGATGCAGTATTTACTATCAATCCAAGTAATGATATAACAGTAACCAGTCCTAACGGTTCAGAAAGTTGGGTGGGCAACAGTGTACATGCCATTACGTGGACCAATTTACCAAGTGCATCGGGACAATATACATTGCAATATTCAACAGATAATGGAGCAAGTTATACTACCATTGCTTCTAATATAACAGGAAACACTTACAACTGGACAGTACCTAATCTTCCATCAACAACTTGTTTAATTAAAGTGATTGATTATATCAACAACTGTAAATATGATGTAAGCAATGCAGTATTTACCATCACTGCTGCACAGCCAATACTGTTAACACCTAACGGTGGAGAGAGTTTACAGTCTCAATGTAATTATACCATTACATGGAATGCTGCCACATTTTATTCAACAGTTCGTTTAGATTATTCAATTGATAATGGAGTTACATGGATTTTGATAGGAACGTATGCCAACAGCGGTTCAAGAAACTGGGTAGTGCCCAACACGGTAAGTGCTCAATGTTTAATCAGGGCAAGTAATTCCGCTAACCTTGCCATCAATGATGTAAGCAATGCAGTATTCAGCATCATGCCATTAACAATAGTAAGCGCTAATGGAGGAGAAACATGGTATGGCTGTTCATACTACAATATAACATGGACCAAATCAACCTGTATTCAGTATTTTAATCTTTATTATTCAATAGATAACGGTGCAACATGGGTAATGATTTACAATGCACTTAGTACAAACGGGCTGAACTCACAATCGTACAGCTGGCAGGTACCAAACGGATTAACAAGTACTCAGGCAAAATTAAAAGTAGAAGACTATTATAATGCAGCAGCACTGAATGATGTAAGCGATGCAGTATTTACCATCAATCCAAGCAATGATATAACGGTAACCAGTCCGAATGGTTCAGAAAGCTGGGTAGGCAACAGTGTACATGCCATCACATGGACTAATTTACCAAGTGCATCAGGACAATACACATTGCAATATTCAACCGACAACGGAGCAAGCTATACTACCATTGCTTCTAATATAACAGGAAACACATACAACTGGACAGTGCCAAATCTTCCATCAACAACTTGTTTAATCAAGGTGATTGATTATATCAACAACTGTAAATATGATGTAAGCAATGCAGTATTCACTATTACTGCTGCACAGCCAATATTAATAACACCTAATGGTGGTGAAAGTTTACAGTCTCAATGTAATTATACCATCACCTGGAACCCTGCCACTTTTTATTCCACCGTTAAATTAGAATACTCGATAGATAACGGAACAACATGGGTATTGATAGGAACCTATGCCAACAGCGGTTCGAGAAACTGGGTAGTGCCAAACACTGTTAGTAATCAATGTCTGGTAAGAGCAAGCAATTCAGCCAATACAGCTATAAATGATGTAAGCAATGCGGTATTCAGCATTATGCCAATCACGATAGTAAGTGCTAATGGAGGAGAAACATGGTATGGCTGTTCGTACTATAATATAACATGGACCAAATCAACCTGTATTCAATACTTTAACCTTTATTATTCATTGGATAACGGAGCAACCTGGGTAATGATTTACAATGCACTAAGCACAAACGGTCTGAACTCACAATCGTACAGCTGGCAGGTACCAAACGGATTAACAAGTACTCAGGCAAAATTAAAAGTAGAAGACTATTATAATGCAGCAGCACTGAACGATGTAAGTGATGCAGTGTTTACCATCAATCCAAGTAATGATATAACAGTAACCAGTCCAAACGGTTCAGAAAGCTGTGTAGGCAACAGTGTACATGCTATTACGTGGACTAATTTACCAAGTGCATCAGGACAATATACATTGCAATATTCAACCGATAATGGTGCAAGTTATACAACCATTGCTTCTAACATAACCGGAAACACCTACAACTGGACCGTACCAAATCTTCCATCAACAACATGTTTAATTAAAGTGATTGACTATATAAACAACTGTAAATACGATGTGAGCAATGCGGTATTTACCATCACTGCTGCACAGCCAATACTATTAACTCCAAATGGAGGAGAGAGTTTGCAGTCTCAATGTAATTACACCATTACCTGGAATGCTGCCACCTTTTATTCAACAGTCCGTTTAGATTATTCAATAGATAACGGGGTAACATGGGTGTTGATTGGAACGTATGCAAACAGTGGTTCAAGAAACTGGGTAGTACCCAACACAGTAAGTGCTCAATGTTTAATCAGGGCAAGTAACTCCGCTAACCTTGCCATCAATGATGTAAGCAATGCAGTATTCAGCATTATGCCTGTAACAATAGTAAGCGCTAATGGAGGAGAAACTTGGTATGGTTGTTCGTACTACAATATAACATGGACCAAATCAACCTGTATTCAATACTTCAACCTTTATTATTCAATAGATAACGGAGTAACCTGGGTAATGATATACAATGCACTAAGCACAAACGGGCTGAATTCACAATCGTACAGCTGGCAGGTACCAAACGGATTAACAAGTACTCAGGCAAAATTAAAAGTAGAAGACTATTATAATGCAACCGCACTGAATGATGTGAGTGATGCTGTGTTTACCATCAATCCAAGCAATGATATAACAGTAACCAGTCCTAACGGTTCGGAAAGCTGGGTAGGCAACAGTGTACACGCTATTACATGGACCAATTTACCAAGTGCATCGGGACAATATACCTTACAATATTCGACCGATAACGGAGCAAGTTACACAACCATTGCATCGAACATCACCGGAAACACTTACAACTGGACAGTGCCAAATCTTCCATCAACAACTTGTTTAATCAAAGTGATTGATTATATCAACAACTGTAAATATGATGTAAGCAATGCAGTATTCACTATTACTGCAGCACAGCCAATATTAATAACACCTAACGGTGGAGAGAGTTTACAGTCTCAATGTAATTACACCATTACATGGAACCCTGCCACTTTTTATTCCACAGTAAAATTAGAATACTCCATAGATAACGGAACAATATGGGTTTTGATAGGAACCTATGCCAACAGCGGTTCGAGAAACTGGGTAGTACCCAATACTGTTAGTAACCAATGTTTGGTAAGAGCAAGCAATTCAGCCAATACAGCTATAAATGATGTAAGCAATGCAGTGTTCAGCATTATGCCAATCACGATAGTAAGTGCCAATGGCGGAGAAACCTGGTATGGATGTTCGTACTATAATATCACATGGACCAAATCAACCTGTATTCAATACTTTAACCTTTATTATTCATTGGATAACGGAGCAACCTGGGTAATGATTTACAATGCACTAAGCACAAACGGTCTGAACTCACAATCGTACAGTTGGCAGGTACCAAACGGATTAACAAGCACACAGGCAAAATTAAAAGTAGAAGACTATTACAATGCAGCAGCACTGAACGATGTGAGTGATGCAGTATTTACGATCAATCCAAGCAATGATATAACAGTAACCAGTCCAAACGGTTCAGAAAGCTGGGTAGGCAACAGTGTACACGCCATCACATGGACCAATTTACCAAGTGCATCAGGACAATATACATTGCAATATTCAACCGATAACGGAGCAAGTTATACAACCATTGCATCGAACATAACCGGAAACAACTACAACTGGACAGTACCAAATCTTCCATCAACCACCTGTTTAATTAAGGTGATTGATTATTTAAACAACTGTAAATACGATTTGAGTAATGCAGTGTTTACCATAACTCCTGCCACACCAATATTAATTACACCTAACGGAGGAGAAACATTATATTCCGGAACTAATTATGCTATTACATGGAATGCTGCTACTTTCTTTTCAACAGTTCGGTTAGATTATTCACTTGATAATGGAGTGACATGGACATTAATAGGAACCTATGCCAACAATGGAACAAGAAACTGGGTAGTACCTAATGTAAGTTCAACTACCTGCCTTGTAAAGGCAAGCAATTCTAGCAATCTTGCAGTGAATGATGTGAGCAATTCTGTCTTTACTATCAAACCTGCGGTTACCATTATTACTCCAAATGGTGATAACGGTGTTACTATCTGGGGAGGTTGTACCGTTACTTCTATCACCTTCGACCGCTCACCGGCATGGACAGAGTACTCCATTGATTATACTATAAATAATGGTGCAACATGGGTATCTATTATTGGCTACTGGTCGACAACGGCTAACCCTGCAACCTACAACTGGAATATGCCAAACATACCATCCAACCAGGTAAGGGTAAGGGTTACACCTTATTATGCAACTACCTATGGTGATCAAAGTGACAATACATTTACAATTACCAAACCTGTAACATTGATTCAACCAAATTTTGGTGGTATTATGCAGGTGGGCTCGGTGTTTAATATTACCTGGTCGTCTGATGGTATCTCCAATTTATACGACTTATATTATTCTACCAACGGAGGCAGTACATTTACAAATATTGTATTGGGTTACAACACTTCCATTAATACCTATCCATGGACTGTTCCTAATTTCCCGTCCAACAATTGCAGAATATGGGTGAAGGATAATATTAATTCATGCAAGGCAGATACCAGTGATGTTGCTTTTATTATTAGCACTTCTCCGCCTTTAATTACTATGACTTCACCAAACGGAATTGCGGATACACTGGAAGGTTGTCATACCAAAACCATTACGTGGACCGACAATCCTACTATTGGAACATACGATATACATTATTCGTTAAATAGCGGAACTACCTGGATACCTATTATTACAAGTTATGTAACTGCAACCCATAGTTACGATTGGATTGTGCCGAATACGATTAACTCGAATACGGTATTGCTGAGGGTAAGGTCAACAGCCATAAATGCTACTTATGATTTAAGTGATGCTTACTTTACCATCAGGAATGGACATGTGGTAGCTTCGCCTCATTCCACTTCGGTTTGTTATGGTGTGCCTGTTAATATCACTTCGAGTGGAGGACAAAATTATAACTGGTCGCCAAGTGCAGGATTGTCAGCAACTAATATTTCGAATCCTGTTGCCACACCTGCTACCAGCACTACTTTTACAGTTCAATCCATTAATGGAAGTTGCATATTGTCGGATACGGTTCATATAAATATTACTACTAGTGGCACTACTGCATCAGTTGCTATCAGTGCATCTCCATCTAATACAATATGTGCAGGTAATTCGGTAACATTTACTGCCACTCCCACTTATGGAGGAACAACACCAGCCTATCAATGGAGAATAAATGGTAACCCGGTTGGAACAAACAGCCCTACTTTTACTTCATCAGGATTTAATAATAATGAAATTGTAACTTGTGTGATGACTTCGAATTTGCCATGTGTTGCGGGTAGTCCTGCAACATCTAATTCTGTTACCATGACGGTAACTGCAAATGTAACACCTGCTATAGCTTTGGTGACTTCGCCTTCTGGATCCATTTGTTCGGGAACTCCTGTAACTTTTACAGCCACTCCAACGAATGGTGACGGTGGTCCAACTTATCAATGGTACTTAAACAGCAACCCTGTTGGAACTGGCATTAACACTTATTCTAATTCAGCATTAGCAAATGGAGATGTGGTGTATGCAGTGTTAACATCAAATGCAAACTGTACTACCACGGCTACTGCAACATCATCGAACACTACAATGAGTGTAAATTCTATTCCTGTTATTCCTGTTTCGATAAGCGGAAACACTAGTGTTTGTAGTGGAAGCAGCAATACTTATACTATTGGTGCAGTGAGTGGTGCTACTTCTTACACTTGGATCTTGCCAAGCGGATGGACAGGAACATCAACCACAACAAGTATTTCAACGGTTGCAGGCTTATTAGGTGGAAACATTACAGTTACAGCAAACAATGCTTGCGGTAGCAGTTCATCACAAACTTTAGCAGTAACCATAAATGCAGCACCTGCTCAACCAGTTTCCATTACAGGTAATACAACGGTTTGTTCTGGAGCATCGGAAATATATTCTATAACCGCAGTAAGTGGTGCTACGTCATATACTTGGACTACACCAAGTGGCTGGTCGGGCTCTTCTTCTTCCATCAGTATTAATCCGGTGACGGGAAGTAACTCAGGAAACGTAACCGTGAGTGCAAATAATTCCTGCGGAAGCAGTACAGTACAAACATTGGCTGTAACTGTAAGTTCTGCTCCTGCGCAACCTACAACCATTGTAGGAAGTACCACCATTTGTTCGGGAAGTACCAACACCTATAGTATTGGTTCGGTTTCGGGTGCTACTTCGTATAACTGGACGTTGCCAAATGGATGGACGGGGTCTTCAACAGGAACAAGTATATCAGCAACTGCTAATGCTTCGAGCGGCACTGTTATGGTGAATGCCACCAACTCCTGCGGAACAAGTACAGCACAAATTTTAAATGTAACTGTAAATTCTGCACCGTTGCAACCTACAGCTATCAGCGGAACTACAACGGTTTGCTCAGGGGATGTAAATACTTATTATATTTCAGCGGTAAGTGGTGCTTTGTCTTATACATGGCTGTTACCGTCAGGTTGGAGCGGAACATCTACATCAACCACCATCACTGCAACAGCAGGAGGAGTAGCGGGAAGTATTACTGTTACTGCTGATAATGGTTGTGGAATTTCAACTGCTCAAACGCTTGCTATTAGTATGAGTAATGTGTTGGCTCAACCGGGTATAATTTCAGGAAATACATCTGTGTGTTCGGGCACTGCTCAAAACTACAGTATTGCGCCTGTGGTTGGTGCTACATCTTATACATGGTCAGCTCCTAGTGGATGGTCAGGAACATCAACATTGGATAATATTTCGTTGATTACAAATGCAACAAGTGGAACTGTTAGTGTTACTGCCAATAATTCGTGCGGCAGCAGTGCAGCTCAAACATTGACTGTTACGGTGAATACTGTTCCTGCAGCTCCTGCTTCTATTATCGGAAATACCACCATTTGTGACGGAAGTACCAATACTTATAACATTGGCTCCGTGGCAGGCGCTACTTTATATACATGGACATTGCCAGTAGGCTGGATAGGAACTTCGACTACTACAAGTATTACGGCTGTTGCTGATGTTACTTCTGGAAGTGTTTATGTGAGTGCCGGAAATGCTTGCGGGAACAGTACAGCACAATCACTGGTGGTAACCGTTACTTCTACACCTGCTCAACCTGCAACGATTAGTGGTAGTTTGGTGGTGTGTGATAATTCTGCTAATACCTTCTCTGTTACTTCTGTTGCTGGTGCAACATCTTACACATGGTCATTACCAGGAGGATGGTCAGGAACATCAACCACTAGCAGTATTTCTGCGACTTCAACTACAACAGGTGGAGCTATTTCAGTAACGGCTGATAACGCTTGCGGAAGCAGTACTTCGTCTTTAATTAATGTGAGTATGAATTCCTTGCCAACACAGCCGGCAGGTTTAACAGGTGGTTCGAGTGTTTGTGAAGGTACTTCGCAATCGTATTCTGTTTCACCTGTAGCTGGTGCAACGTCTTATACTTGGACATTGCCTGCTACTTGGAGCGGTAATTCTTTAACCGAAAATATTACCGCTACAACAGGAAACACTGGTGGAACAATTAGTGTTACTGCTGATAATGCTTGCGGAAGCAGTGTTACTCAGACTTATGCAGTAACTATTAATCCATTGCCGGTGATGCCAGTTGCTATTTTGGGCAATGATACAATTTGTTCAGGAAGTGCTCAAACGTATTCGGTTGCTTCTGTGAGTGGTGCAACAGATTATACATGGACGTTACCTGCTACCTGGATAGGAACATCAACAACAGATAACATTACGCCTACGTTAGGAACATTGGGTGGAACTATTTCTATTACTGCAAATAATGCATGTGGTAGCAGTGCTGCTCAAACATTGGATGTTGTTTTGAATACTCCTCCTGCCCAACCGTCTGTAATAACAGGAAGCACAACAGTGTGTGATGGTTCTGTAAATATATATTCTGTATCTCCTGATGCCAATACAAACGATTATACATGGACATTGCCAACTACTTGGACAGGAACATCAACTACAGATAACATCTCGGCAACGGCTGATACGACAGATGGTGTGATAACGTTAGTGGCTAATAACGGTTGCGGAACTTCTGCTTCGCAATCACTGACGGTTAACTCAAATGCTTTGCCTGTTGTTACTTTGTCTTCATTCCCTATTGTTTGTCAAAGTGTAGGTGCTTTTGCATTAACAGGTGGAAGTCCCGCAGGTGGTACTTACAGCGGTACTGGTGTTTCTGCTAATATGTTTGACCCTTCGGTTTCCGGTGCCGGAATATTCCCTGTTCAATACACTTATAGTGATGGAATATGTTCTAATAATGCTTCTGAAAATCAGCAGGTAGATGTATGTACAGGAATTGATAATGCACTTACATCTCAAAATGTAACTTTTGCTCCAAATCCTTTCAATGAATATACTGTTGTAACTATTGCTTCAACAGTTCCATTTAAAGGTACTGAGTTGCATGTGTATGATGTGGTAGGAAAGGAAGTATTGGTTATTTCAAATATTCATACCTATAACCTAAAAGTGGAACGCAAAGATTTACGTGATGGAATGTATTTCTTTAAATTGATGAATGAGAATAGAGAGATTGGAAATGGGAAATTGGTGATTGAATAAAACACGAAGAGATTTACACCACAGATTACACAGATTAGTTTGTAATGAAATAAAAAGGTCCCTCGATTTTCGGGGGACTTTTTTTGTTTTTTAGGATTCACTTGATGGGGTGAGGGAGTGATTTTTAGTTAGTTTGGGAGGGAATCTTAGTTGGTTGGGAAGTGATTCCTGGTTGTTTAGGGAGCGATTTATAGTTGTTTGGGAAGCGATTTATAGTTGTTTAGGGAGCGGTTTATAGTTGTTTAAGGAGCGAATTATAGTTGTTTGGGGAGCGATTCTTAGTTGTTTGGGGAGCGATTCTTAGTTGTTTGGGGAGCGATTCTTAGTTGTTTAGGGAGCGATTATTAGTCGATTTATATAGGGGTAAAAAGGGTGTGGTATTGAATTAACTTGTTGATAATTAATATATTGATGACGGATATAAAGGAAGATTAAAAGAGTTAAGTTATTGCAATAAGAAAAGTGGTGAGCTGTTTTTAAACAAATAGAAATTTATGAGGAGAGATAAAACAAAAACTCCGCCTCTGAACTAAATCAGAGGCGGAGTTTGGTTACAATTAACAAATATTATTTGTTAACTGTTTTTGCTAAATCAGCGCCAGCTTTAAACTTTGCAACTTTTTTAGCTGCAATTTTAATAGCTTTACCTGTTTGCGGGTTGCGTCCGTTTCTCGCTGCTCTTTTAGAGATAGAGAAAGAACCGAAACCTACCAACGCAACTCTGTCACCTTTTTTAAGTGCTTTTGTTGTCGCATTAACAAATGCTTCAAGAGCTCTGGTAGAGTCTGCTTTTGTTAATTTTGATTCCGCTGCAATTGCATCAATTAGTTCTGCTTTGTTCATGATGAATTTGTTTAAGATTAATACTGTGTTTAATTATCACCACGAAAGTAGAATAAAATTTATATTTCAACCAAATATTTCGAACAAAATCTTTCAGAATTGTTGATAAATGGGCGTTTTGTTAATAAGTTTAGCTTTAAACTTAGTTACACTAAGGCCCTGGTGGGCTACTTTTTTCAAAAAAACGTTATACTTTTTCGGCAAACATTACTCTTTTCTCTACCAATTACAATACAATCAGGGTGTATCTTTAAGTTAAAAACAGATTTAAAAATAAATTACTTCTGTTTTTCGATGGGCTCGGACGAGTAGATTATGGTTAATATACCTTCAGAATATCCTTTCGAAATTTTGTATTTGTTTTTTCTTTTCGAAGGATGTGTTTTTAATGAACGAATTATTGCTGGTTCCCACTTTTGGGTAATTAATTCCTTAAAGGCATTTTGTGTTTTTACATGTGTTGCATCTTGTTTAAATTGTCTTCTATCCTTGCTATACAGATAATCTACATCTTTTGCATTACCAACACTATCTGTATCAATAAATTTGACTTCCCCATTTTTGGTAACATAGACCAGTAATTTCACCATTTCGGTTTCACCTTTTTGTAATTTAATATCTTTTGTAAAATGATTGTTTTGAAAATAAGAGGCATAATCAAATGGAATGTCAGAATTTGTTTTTGGTTTAGCGTCATTAATTTTAAGCCGCTCGGTGTTTCGAGAAGATGAATAGCTTTGCAGGAGCATCACATAGTCGCGGTAAGATAGTTTACTTCCTGGGTTATCGTAATAGACAAAAAAATTTGTTTGAGCTTTTACATATACCGAATCTTTCTGTTTTACAACCTTTATGGTGTTGTGTTTGGGAATTGAATCGGTTTGAGAAAAAAGAGAGGTTGTGGAAATGCTAATAAAAACAATGGTTACAGCAATATAAAATGGAACCATTAATTCATTACATTTTTTTATCATAGCTATTTTATCAGCACCTATGCGACCAAATTACTTCTTTTTTTATTATGTTATTGTTTAAAAATGAAAGAATGCTTTCAAATCTTCTACAGTAGTAAATTTTTCTTCCACCTTATCGAGCACCAAGTTCATTACTTTTCCATTTTCTTTAATGTCTTTAAACTCTTCGGGTTTCAGCCAGTACAACTCACCGTTTACCACTGTCCAAAGCATGTTGGTAGATTTTGGATTGAACGTAAATTTTTCAACCGGGTTTTTGTAATAGGTAAATAAAGCAGTTCTTGCCTTGTCCACAAGGTAAATGTTGTAACAATCCAAGGGTACATTTTTTTTATCAATTAAAGTAGCTGTACACAAAACTCCCTGTGGATAGCTCTTTGGGCAATCACTGTTATAAATTCCAAAACTAGCTATTGAAAACAACCTTGAAACTTTATCCTGCACTTCCATTTGCTTAAATCGTTCAGCCTGTTGTTTCTTCCATTCCTGCATTAGGTCTTCCTGTTGTTTATTAAAAGCAATTATCCTTGCCTGATATTCCTCTTCAATTCTTTTTTCGTCTGCCTTGCGTTTATCAAGAGTGGCGGTGTATTTACTAAATTTATCTTGATATGTTTTTTGTGCGGATTCGTAGTCCTTTCCTTCAAACACCGGATATACAATGAATCCGTAAGTCTTCAAACCTTTTTTTAAAGTAAGTGCATAGTTAATTCCTTTCTTGGGTCCATCTTTCAAACTGGCATCGTCCCAGGTAATATCGTAATAAGCTGGATTAAAATCTTTGTTCTCCTGTCCTATTTCGAACAACACGCCTTTATATATATCCAGTTCGGGAAACTCTTTATCTTCAACTGCAATATCAAAAGTACGTTTATCATTTTTTGCCAATACCGGTTTTCTTGGTTCAGGAGCAGGTTTTGGCAAAGCAGCAATGCGGGTTTCCTTTTCTTTTACTACCACTTCTTTTTTAGTTTCTATTTTTTGTAATTCCTGTCTTTGCTCAGTGGTGACAAGAGGTTGCTCATTGCCAAAACCTGCTACTCCGCTCCCATTCTGTTTTTGCTCTTTAGTAACTTTATCTTTTCCTAAACACGACCAGTTGTTATGGGCAGTATCCAACTTATATAAATTGTATTCTGTTCCTTTTTGTGGTGATGCCATTTCAATAGCAATAGATTTGCCTTTGGCAATGGTTACTTTTTCTCCATCTTTATATCCCTGCATTTCCATCATACCAGCCGATTCAAACTGGTACTTGTTTCCAGCACTATCATAGGTCATTGGTATTCCTGAAACAAAAAAATCGGCAGCATCGTGAAACTCGCGATAGCGCAATTCTATTTCACCTGTCAATGGTTTACCTTGAGCATCAGCAAAAGCATTCTTCGGAATAATTAATTTACTTCCTGTTTTAAAATCGAGTGTTCCACCTTTCTCAGCTGTTACTTTAAATGAAGTGAATGGAATATTTATTTCTTTTAAAGGAGGATTGATACAGGGGTGGTTAATGATAGAGGATTGTTCGTTTATTATTGACGGTTGTTGCACCTCCGCAAGTTCGGGAGGATGATTATTTGAAGGGCTTTTTGTAAGAAGCACAACTGTTGTAACAATTGCCGCTACAGTAACCAAAACAGAAGATAAGAATATTGGTTTCTTAAAAAAAGGTTTGGTTGCGCCTGTGTGATGTTTTAACACGTTATCAAAATCTTTTTGTTTGGTAATTTCGTCCGTACTTATTTCCGGGCGATTGATATTAATTTTTCGTTTCATTTTTTTGTATTTTTATTTTCATGTTGTACTATTATTTGAATGTTGAATTACTAAATTGGTTTTATTACTTGTCTTAATTTATCCAGCACCCTATACGTTTTCACTTTTGCATTGTTCTCTGTGATATCAAGTATATCTGCCATTTCGCGGAACGAACGGTTTTCGAAAAACCGCATTTCTATCAGTTGCAAATCATCTTCGTTTAGTTCTTCACCAATAATCGAAACAATCTTATCATGGTATTTATCAATTTTGGTTTCTTGTATTTCTTCAATGATGTCGTATATTTTTACTGAATCAATATTTACAGTTCGCTTTGCTTTTTCTTTTTTAAACAGTTCACTTAGTTCGTTTTTTGCAATTCGGAAAAGCCATGACGAAAAAGGTAATCCCCGGTTTTCGTATTTTGGTAAGTTATTCATTGCTATTAAAAAAACCTGTTGTGTGCTATCAAAAGCTTGTTCTTTATCATCCAACCGCTGAAACATATATCTAAAAACAGGTTCAAAATATTTGTCGTACAGTTCAGAAAACAATGCAGGATTCTTTTTGGCAGCCTCTATCCTCTCCTGCTCGTAAGCAATTCCTTTTTCGGAAAGATGATATTTCTTGTTTTCTGCCATTAATTATTTATTGCTTTTATTATCATAACTCAAAAATTAAAAAAAGATACAGATTATTTTCAATTATTTTTTGAGCCACCTATTCATAACTCAAAAACTTTATAAAGATACATTTTACTTAATACATTATATTTGTCGCCTAAAATAAATATCTGAATATGAAAAATATCAATTTAAAAACTGCTTTACCTATTGTTGCCGGAATAGTAATATTCATTGCATTAACGTTTGCTTACTTTACTCCTTTGACCAAAGGAAAAGTAATTGTTCAGAGCGATATGGTTCAGAACAAAGGTATGGCAAAGGAAATTAATGACTTCAGAGATAAATATAATACGGAGCCATTGTGGACCAACTCTATGTTTGGTGGTATGCCTGCATATCAGATTGCTATTCGTTATCCATCCAATCTAATTACTCCATTGCGTAATGTTTTTATGTTGTGGTTTCCTACCCCTGCTAATATGGTGTTTACCTATCTGCTTGGGTTTTTTATCTTATTACTAGTGCTCAAAGTAGATAAATGGGTGAGTATTGTTGGTGCGATTGGTTATGGCTTTTCGGCTTTCTTTTTCATCATTATAGACGCTGGACATAATACGCAGGCTTTGGCAATTGGATATATGGCACCTGTGTTTGCAGGAGTCATACTTATTTGCAGAGGACGATATTTGGTAGGAGGTGCTGTAACGGGGTTGTTTATGGCATTAGAGCTATTGTGTAATCACCCACAAATTGCCTATTACCTTGTTTTATTTTTAATGGTATATGTTATTTTTGAATGGGTGGAGCGCGTGAAACAAAAGCAATATATGGACATTGCAAAAAGTCTTGCAATCTTTATTATAGTAGGAATGCTTGCGGTAGGTTGTAACATTACCAACCTTTGGAATACATACGAATATGCCAAAACCACTATCCGTGGTCCTTCTGAACTAACGGCAGCATCGGGCAAAGAAAAATCGAATCAAACATCGGGATTGGATATTGATTATGCTACTCAATGGAGCATGGGTAAGTCGGAAACAATGACCTTGATGATACCTGGTTTTAAAGGTCGTTCGTCAAGCATTGGTGTGGCTGAGAACAAAAAAGTGATGAAAGAATTGCAAGCCATGAACCCTGAACTAGCCAAAAACCTTGCGCAACAACCACAATATTGGGGCGACCAACCTTTTACTACTTCGCCTTATTCAGGAGCCATCATTGTTTTTCTGTTTGTGCTTGGTTTGTTTTTGGTGGAAGGAAGAATGAAATGGGCATTGTTGGTCATTACTATTATTTCTATTATGTTATCGTGGGGCAAAAACTTTATGGGGCTTACCGAATTTTTCTTTAACCATTTTCCGGGTTATAATAAATTCCGAGCAGTATCCATGATATTGGTGTTGGCCGAAATAGCGATACCTGTGCTGGCCATACTAACGCTTGACAGGATTATTAAATCGAAAGATTTATTTAAACAGAAAATAAAATTAGCGTTTATTAAAAAAGAAATTTCAGTTCAAAGTGCGTTCTTTATTTCGTTTGGACTTACGGGAGGCTTGTCGTTATTATATTACCTGATGCCGGGAGCATTGACTGATTTTTTTACATCTTCAGAAAACAGTCAAATTACGCAGTTCAATGAGGCTACTGATGCTTTGCAAAACGTTCGTGAAATTATTTTTAAAGGAGAAGCCATACGTAGTTTCTTTTTTATAACTGTTGCTGCTGTTGCTTTGTGGCTGTACGCTAAATCTATTATCAACAAAAATATTTTAATACCAGCACTTGGTTTACTTATTCTTTTCGATTTGGCATTGGTGGATAAAACCTATTTGAATGATAAAAATTTTACTGCAAAAAAAGAAGCATTGAACCCCTATACTGCCAGTGCAGCCGATTTGGCGATACTTGAAGACAAAGACCCTGATTACCGTGTGTTGAACATTGACCTTGGTAAAGAAGGACCTTTTAACGATGCGAGTACTTCGTATTTTCATAAATCAATAGGAGGATATCATGCTGCTAAACTTAGACGTTATCAGGAATTAATAGATGCACATATTTTAAACAGTATGCAGGCTATTTACTCTACTTTAAGAGCCACTCCAACGGATTCGGCTATTCGTGCAACGTTTGCAAGACAAGGTGTTTTAAATATGCTCAATATGCGTTATTTGATTTATAATAAGGAAGCTCCACCTATTACGAACCGTTATGCATTGGGCAATGCGTGGTTTGTAAACGAAATCAAAATGGCAAAAAATGCAGATGAAGAATTGGACATTGTCGGAAAAATAAATCCGGGGACTACCATTGTTGTTGATGAACGAAACAAAGCTGCAGTGGATGGTTTTGCTCCGAAACCAGATGCTACAGCCACCATTAAACTTACTGATTATAAAGCGAACGACTTGACTTATGAATCGAATACTACCTCCGAACAACTAGCGGTGTTTTCGGAAATCTATTATAAAGATGGTTGGAATGCTTATGTGGATGGACAGCCAGCACCGCATTTTAGTGCTGATTGGGTGCTTAGAGCTATGCGTGTTCCGGCAGGGAAACATGTTATTGAATTCAAATTTGAACCGACCCGTTATTATACTGCTGAAAAAATTTCGCTTGCTTCTTGCTTGTTGTTATTTGCATTTATTGGTGGTTCGGTGTTTATGGCTTTTAGGAAAAAATAGTCATTAGTCATTGGTTCATTAGGCATTTTTCATTGGTCATTGGGCATTGGTCATTAGATGAAATTAAAAAGTCCAAAGTTAGGGATGTAACTTTGGACTTTTTAATTTAAACTTTTAAACTTTGGACTTCAGAATCTATTCTTCTCCTGCAATAACAGGTACTCCACTGCTGAGTGCTTCTCTGATTTTTCCTTCTATTTCTTCCATCAAATCAGGATTGTCGTTTAACAGTGTTTTTACTGCATCGCGCCCCTGCCCTATTTTGGTATCGCCATAACTAAACCATGAACCTGATTTTTTTATAATGTTATGCTCTACACCTAAGTCAACAATTTCGCCTACTTTCGATATTCCTTCTCCATACATGATGTCGAATTCCGCCATGCGAAAAGGAGGAGCAACTTTATTTTTCACCACTTTTACTCTTGTGCGGTTACCTACCACAGCATCTCCTTCTTTAATTTGCCCGATTCTACGAATATCTAAACGAATGGAAGCATAGAATTTCAAGGCATTTCCACCGGTGGTTGTTTCTGGATTACCAAACATCACACCTATTTTTTCTCTTAACTGATTGATGAAAATACAGCAGCAACCTGTTTTGTTGATAGTACCTGTAAGTTTACGCAACGCCTGTGACATCAAACGAGCATGTAATCCCATTTTGGAATCACCCATTTCGCCTTCAATTTCGCTACGAGGAACCAATGCCGCTACCGAGTCGATTACAATAATATCAATGGCTCCTGAACGAATTAAGTTTTCGGTTATCTCCAAAGCTTGTTCGCCATTATCGGGTTGAGAGATTAACAGGTTTTCGGTGTCAATGCCTAATTTTTCTGCATACGTTTTGTCGAATGCATGCTCTGCATCAATGAAAGCGGCAATGCCACCGGCACGTTGAACAGCAGCAATGGCATGAAGCGTTAATGTTGTTTTACCTGACGATTCAGGACCATAAATTTCAATTACTCTTCCTTTTGGCAACCCGCCAATACCAAGGGCAATATCGAGGCCTAACGAGCCTGTAGGAATTACTTCTACTTCTTCTACCGCTTGGTCGCCCATGCGCATGATGGCACCTTTGCCATACGTTTTGTCGAGTTTGTCAAGAACAAGCTGAAGCGATTTCATCTTTTCTTTGTTCACTGATTCTTTTGCTGTTGCAGCTTTTGATTCTTTTGATTCTTTAGCCATTTTAGTTGTTAGTTATTAGTTGTTAGTATTTGTTCGCTGTGTTTTTTTGATTTTACATCTGTAATAATTCGTTCGATTATTCCCTTTTCATCAATTATAAATGTGGTTCTTATTATTGCATCAAACCATCTGCCCATAAAAAACTTTTGCCCCCATACATCAAACGCCTTTATTACTTTCATATCGGTATCTGCCAAAAGCGGAAAAGGTAACTCATATTTTTTAATAAATTTGAGGTGACTCTTTTCGTCATTAGCACTTACCCCAATTACGGCATATCCTTTTTTTATAAATGAAGAATAATTATCTCTCAGATTACATGCTTCGGTGGTGCAAGTTGGTGTATCATCGTTTGGATAAAAATAAATAACCAATTTTTTACCTTTAAAATCTTTCAAAGAAACAATTTTTCCGTCCTGGTTTTTACACTTAAAGTCAGGCGATTTGAGTCCTGCTTTTAAACTTGTAGTATGATTCCCCATTTTTTCTGATTTCAAAATTAAAGTATTTAATTAAAGTGGAACAAATATTTTATTAACAAAATGAATGAAAAGTTGAATTCGTAGTTTTTTACTACTTTAGCGCACTAAAAAATATTAAAATATGAACTACTTAGATTTTGAAAAACCTATAGAAGAACTTTTCGAGCAGTTAGAAAAGATAAAACAAGTGGCCGAAAAAAGCGGTGTGGATGTTTCGAAAACTATTGCCGATATTGATGATAAAATAATACAAACCCGTACCGACATCTATTCAAAACTTACTCCATGGCAACGGGTACAAGTATCTCGGCACCCAGACAGGCCTTATACATTGGCGTATATTAATTCGGTGACTGATAATACGTTTATGGAATTGCACGGTGACCGGACAGTGAAAGATGACAAGGCCATGGTGGGAGGTTTCGGAAGTGTGGATGGAAAAACGGTGATGTTTATTGGTCAGCAAAAAGGCATTAACACTAAAATGCGCCAAATAAGAAACTTTGGAATGCCTAACCCCGAAGGCTACCGCAAAGCATTGCGACTGATGAAACTGGCAGAAAAATTTAATAAACCCATTGTTACTTTTATAGATACTCCCGGTGCTTTTCCGGGTATAGAAGCCGAAGAAAGAGGACAAGGAGAAGCAATAGCCCGTAATTTAATGGAAATGTCGCAGTTGAAAGTGCCTGTAATATGTATTATTATTGGCGAAGGAGCTTCGGGTGGTGCATTGGGTATTGGTATTGGTGACAGAGTGCTGATGCTAGAAAACACCTGGTATTCGGTGATTTCGCCTGAGTCGTGCTCCTCTATTTTGTGGAGAAACTGGAACAACAAAGAGCGGGCTGCTGAAGCGTTGAAACTAACCCCTGACGATATGCTGGGCAATAAACTGATTGATGGCATTATTAAAGAGCCTGTAGGCGGTGCCCATACCAACCAAGAAGAAATGTTTAAAACAGTGAAAGCTGAAATACTAAAACAGTTAACTACCTTAGAAAAACTTACCCCTAAAAAACGAGTGGACCAGCGGATTGAAAAATTCTGCGCTATGGGAGTGGTTAGTGAGGGATAATTGATCACTTGTTGGTGTGGTAATTAAATTTGTAACACTCTCCGAACTTCCTTCCTCCCGCCTTGCTCTTTTGCAAGGTGGGAGGTTAATTACCTTCTTATATAACTACCGTTTTAATAGTATCACTCCATTTGCCTTTGCCTTTAGTTGTAATAGTAGCCCAGCGAAAAAAATACGTTTGTCCCTTTATTAGCCCCGAAATAATATGCGTGGCAGCCATCAAAGGGTCTGTAGAAACAAAAGAGGATTCAATTTCAGGAGTTCGGGAGTATTGAAACTGGAACATAATATCCTTTTTAGTTCTTGGGCAAATCGCTTTTACTGTGCCCGACTGGGGAGTATTTGTAACCGAAAATGTTCTTTTGGGGCGAGGAGTAAACCCTTTTAGAGACATCCCTGAACTTAATGCAATGCGCTCTCCGTTTTCGGCATCTGCATTGGCAGTAGTTTGCACATAGCTTTTTAGCGTGGTCATCGATAATTTTAGTTGACGCAACTTTACTTTCACTGCTGCCTTCTGTGCTTTTGTGCCATCAGTGGCAATAGCCAAAGTGTTTTTCAAATCTTCCCTTTCCTGGTTTATAACCGAAAGAGGTGGCTCTGGATTGGTAAAATTAGGGTTGTTTTCCATTTTTTTCAACACCGAATCTACCATTGACAGCACCACAGCAACTGGTTTACATCTCAGCTTTAATGCCACAGTGATAATTTTAATATACGTTGTACTCATTTGTTCTGCACGGTTGCCTTCACACCGAAAGGTTCTGGTTTAATTGTTAATTGTTAATTGATTTATTGTTAAAAAGTTAGATATTGAATTTTAGATAGTAGATGTTGATTATCACATCATTTACTTTCGTTATCTTCTTATTCCTGTTCGTTATCAAATCATTTACTTTCGTTATCACATCGTTCACTTTCGTTATCTTCTTACATCCGATCGTTATCACATCATTCGCTTTTGTTATCTTCTTACATCCGTTCGTTATCACATCATTCGCTTTCGTTATCTTCTTACATCCGTTCGTTATCACATCATTCGCTTTCGTTATTTACTTACATCCGTTCGTTATCACATCATTCGCTTTCGTTGTCTTCTTACATCAGTTCGTTATCACATCATTCACTTTCGTTATTTACTTACATCCGTTCGTTATCACATCATTCGCTTTCGTTGTGATTAAAAAACAAATGAATGTTAGAGGATAAAAAAACGTTTTTATTTTTAAAAGAACTAACGCAATTGCAAATATATAAATTAAATTTATAGTAACAAAATTTTTTTAGGTTTGATTATTTGAGAAGGATTATTAATTGGTATTTAAAAATTATTACTTTTGGAGGGGAAAAAGAAAAGGCGATTCTTTTGGGAATAAAAAAAAGCCCCCCACTTTATGGCGGAGGGGCTTACCAAATGTTTACACAACGGAATAAATCCTTATTGTGAATGACTTCAAATTGTAACGCAAAAGTAATATTTAAATAAATACAACAATGAAAAATATTTTAGGGCTTGATTTAGGAACTACATCCATTGGATGGGCGTACGTTAAAGAGGCGGAAAATAATGAAGAAAAATCTTCAATAGTAAAATTAGGTGTTCGGGTTAATCCTTTAACCACTGATGAACAAACTAATTTTGAGAAAGGAAAGTCTATAACAAGCAATGCTGATAGAACGTTAAAAAGAAGTGCGAGAAGAAATTTGCAACGATATAAATTAAGAAGAGAAAATTTAATTGAGATTTTAAAAGAAAATAAATTTATTTCTGATGAAACCCTTTTATCAGAAAATGGAAACTTTACCACGTTTAAAACTTATGAAAACAGAGCGAACAGACAAACAATTTGGAGATATGGAACTTTTTTATGGAACAAAAATTCAGCAAATGCCAAAAATACCCCAGCAATTAGAATTGTTTTAGAAATAAAAAATCCCGCATTTGCGGGATTTTTTATATTACAAACATCTCATTTTTTTATTGACAAACATACCTTAACACATTACTGCTGTTGGCTTTTGGCTATATATGATGTTTATCAATAAGTCAAAGATACAATTTGAAAGCCATTCACAACTTGAATGTTTTAATGTTGCGATAAGTGACAGATGTTTATCAATAAGTCAAAGATACAATTTGAAAGCCATTCACAACTTAAAAATTATGATGGATTTAGAGCAATTGGATGTTTATCAATAAGTCAAAGATACAATTTGAAAGCCATTCACAACTTCTTTCACCTCTCACTGAAATAAATATATGATGTTTATCAATAAGTCAAAGATACAATTTGAAAGCCATTCACAACTGAGTAAAGTAACAAACGAATTTGGAGAAACAAACACTACGCCCCGAACTGGCTTAAATGGTGGTCCATGTGGTTAAAGTTGAGTAGTGTGCCTGTCGTAACAATTATCAGGTATATTTTGTTACAACAAAAATGGAAATGTTTACATTTGCTTTAATGAAAATAAAAAATATAAGATGAAAAAAGAATCTAAATTATTTGAAATAAAAAAAGAAGATTCCCGTATTACTGAAAGTACGGGAGTTTTTTTTATGAGAGGAGGAACGAAACCTCCAAACTCGCAACAGAGCGAGTACGGAGGAACACAGCTTTAGCTCCAAACTGGCGTAAATGAAAGCGGGCTAAGAAAATAAGTAATGAAGACTTGTTAAATGAACGGTTAGCGTGTTGCCACGATTTGCTGAGTTGAAAACTTGAGACTGCAAGGCGAATTAGTTGAATAAGTTTACTTAAGTTTGCCAACAGAAAAAAAAATCAGAATTTTTAAATTAATTATGAAAGCATCACGACTAGATGGATTGGCAGATGGAATATTTTCTATTGTAATGACCTTGTTAATTATTGAAATCAGAGTTCCGGAATTTCACGAAACCATTAGCAATAATCAATTATGGCATGCACTAACGGAACTATCTCCCTTATGTATGAGTTACATTTTAAGTTTTTCATTGCTTTTTACTTATTGGAGAGCACATTCGTATGTAATAGCAAATGCGAAAACATTTAATCCCAAACTGACCAATTATAATGCCTTGTTTTTATTTTTTATTGGTCTTATTCCATTTACCACTCATTTGCTTGGTAGATATAACTATACTGAACTTGCAATTGTTATTTACGGATTAAATATTATTTTTATCGGAATTACTTTGTATAAAATGAAAATATATATTCAGCATTTTAATCATCACGATGATTTACAATTAACTGCAAAAAGCATACGTCATTCCAATATCAGGCTTTTGGTTCCTGTGTTTTGTGCAGCAATAGCAGTTGGGTTATGTTTTTTGAATACAACACTATGCCTAATAATATTTACCGTATTAATTATTTTTAACTTAACTCAGAAAGGTGCCGATTTGGTAGATTACCTTATAAATAAAGGGGAAAAGTAGTAGCCGCAATAACGAGTATGAATGAAGGAATTACGAAACATCCAAACTGGCACAAGAGCGAGTTCGGAGGAACAAAAGCTAAACCCCAAACTGGCGCAAATGGTGGTCCATGTGGTTAAAGTTGAGTTTGCCCCAATCTTTTTTGCTGAACTTACCTCCTATTTTGTTTTCAGGAATCAGTTTATCAGCTAAAGTAAATTCGTTTACTTTCTTTTTTAGGTTATTTTTTTCTGTTTCGAAATCGGTAGGATTAATATTGTTTTTAACCGTATTGATTTCGAGAAATGTTTCTGCCCGCTCTTTGGGTGCTTTGGTATTGAGAAGAAAAAACTTCATTAGCCATTTTGGCATTGGTGGCGCATTTACCACTGTTGGGTCGAGCACACCCGTTGGTATGTCAAGTGCCATGTTCATGTGTCGCATACTTTGATTTACGTTCATTTTGCCCCACTTTGCGGGAGCGTTTGGTTTCAAACTATCAATTCGTTTCAGTATTTCTTGTTTTGTTGGTTGGTCAAATAAATTTTTCATAGTTGGTTATTTTAATAGTTAATATAGGTGTAAAGCAAATGTATAAAAAAGTTAGTGTATCACGAATTAATATTTAAAAAGCTTGTTTAAAATAATAGTTGAATAAGAAAAAATGATTTAAAATAAACCACAAATAAAAATTAAACTATCTTTGCTTCAAAGATTGTGATCGAAGTTTTAATTTGAACTAAATAACCAATTTAGAAACAACATTAGCATAGCATAACAAAACATGCCAGCAGTGGATATAAAAGAAAAAGTAAAACAATTGTTTTCGGTTTATTTGGCTGAAAACAGCCAGCGAAAAACGCCTGAACGATTTGCTATACTTAACGAAATATATTCGCATACGGGACATTTTAATGTTGAATCGCTTTACGTGCAGATGAAAAACAAAAAGTATCGGGTGAGTAGAGCTACACTTTACAACACCATTGAATTGTTGCTGGATTGTAAATTAGTTACCAAGCATCAATTTGGAAAAAACTTGGCGCAGTTTGAGAGGTCGTACGAATTTAAACAGCACGACCATTTGATTTGCCAAGATTGTGATAAAGTGTTTGAATTTTGTGACCCGCGAATTCAGCAGATACAACAAACAGCTGCTGATATGCTTGGTTTTGAAGTAGAACATCATTCTTTGAACATTTATGCCAAGTGCAAAAGCCTTTCGAAAAATGGAATTTGCGAGCACAGAAAAAACAACAACCTAATACCTAATTAACCAATATCTAAACTCAAAACCCAACTTATATGATTTTTCAATACAAAACAAAGGAAAGTGGTGATATAAAAGTATTTCACCTTTTCGGAGAACTGATTGACCGCGAACAACCCAAAATAATGGTGGATGATGTGATTGAAACCATTGAAAAAGGAACTGTTAATATTTTGCTTAATTTGAAAGAATTAAGATACATAAACAGTAGCGGACTAAGTGTATTAATTAACATACTTACCAAATCGCGCAAAGCAGGAGGCGATGTGGCCATTTGCTGTGTAAATGATAAAAACCAGGAGTTGTTGCACATCACCAAATTGGATAGCATTTTTAATGTATGTGCTAGCGAAGAAGATGCAGTGGCATTGCTAAATAAACAATCCGTATAAATTTTAATCACCTTTAAAATAATAGTAGTATTCGATATTCATCAGTTATGCTGAGTGTATCGAAAAACGTAATTTGTAGTAAATGAAAGTAGATGTATTGTTAGGTCTTCAATGGGGAGACGAAGGAAAAGGAAAAATTGTAGATGTATTAACACCAAAATACGACATCATTGGTCGGTTTCAGGGCGGACCAAATGCAGGACACACCTTAGAGTTTAACGGAATAAAACATGTGTTACACACCATTCCTTCTGGTATATTTCATCCAAAAGCAGTGAATATAATAGGAAACGGAGTGGTGATAGATCCTGTGGTTTTTAAAAAAGAAATAGATGCCTTACTTAAATTGGGTGTAGATGTAAAATCAAAACTCATTATTTCAAAGAGGGCACATTTGATTTTGCCCACTCATCGTTTGCTAGATGCAGCATCGGAAACATCGAAAGGAAAAGAAAAAATTGGCTCTACCTTAAAAGGCATTGGTCCTACTTATATGGACAAAACAGGTAGAAATGGCTTGCGGGTGGGCGATATCGATAGTCCGAAGTTCAAGGAAAAATATCTTGCCTTAGTTGAAAAACACAAACAACTATTAGCATTTCATAATTACGAATATAACCTTTCAGAGTTGGAGCCAGCGTGGTTCGAAGGCATTGAAGTACTAAAAAGTTTAGAGCGGGTGGAAAGCGAACATTACATCAATGATGCAATGAAAAGTGGTAAGGCAATATTGGCAGAAGGAGCGCAAGGTTCGCTTTTAGATATTGATTTTGGTTCTTATCCTTTTGTAACATCGTCAAACACGATTTGTGCTGGAGCTTGTACCGGATTAGGCATTGCACCGAATAAGATAGGAAATGTGATTGGTATTTTTAAAGCATATTGTACCCGTGTGGGTAGCGGACCTTTTCCTACGGAGTTGGAAGATGAAACAGGAGAACAAATTCGTAAAACAGGAAATGAGTTTGGCTCAACCACAGGCCGGCCAAGACGCACAGGATGGTTGGACTTACCAGCACTTAAATATGCAGTGATGATTAATGGAGTTACTGAGTTGATGATGATGAAGGCTGATATTTTAAGCGGATTTGAAACCATAAGAGTATGTACTCATTATAATTATACAGGAAAACAAATTGATTATTTGCCTTACGATTATTCGCCAGAATTACTTTCGCCTGTGTATGTTGATTTGAAAGGATGGAACAAAGACCTTACAGGGTTACATACGGCTGAAGAAATGCCAGAAGCGTTGAATGATTATATTGCATTTATTGAGCATGAAGTGGGTGTACCTATTTCCATTGTATCTGTTGGTCCCGACCGTACTCAAACGTTAATTCGTAAAAAAGAATTGGTATAATAATTGCCAAATGGCAAACCTTTTATACCAATAAAATGAAAAAAATAGAAAATAAAAAGAGGAGTTACCAAAGTTTAATTCCTGCTTTGTTTTTAGTTTTTTGTTTTTTATTACTCCACCCCCTCCTCTCCCACTCTCAAAAGAAAGTTGAAATAGTTCATGCCGGCTCGTTAAAATTTGATAAACGATTGGGCAATGGAGCCAAACGATTGATTGGTGATGTGGAATTTAAGCAAGAGAACACATACATGTTTTGCGACAGTGCATACTTTTATGAAAACAATTCGTTGGATGCATTCGGTCATATACATGTCAATCAAAACGACAGTATTCACATGTATGGCGATTTACTTAAATATGACGGTAATACCAAGCAGGCGGTTATTTCACAAAATGTGATAGTCGACAAAGGAGATATGCACCTTGCCACAGAAATGCTGAACTACGATATGGGTAAAAGTGTTGGTTTTTATACCACTCCGGCACGTATCACTAACAAGGACAATATACTGACAAGCGACCAAGGATATTTTTTTTCGAAAACAAATGATTTGAATTTTAAGAAAAATGTGGAACTCACCAATCCTGAATTTGTGATAAACAGCGATACCATGCGATACAATACTACCAGTAAAATAACCTATTTCCTTGGTCCCACAACGATAAAGAGCAAGGAAAATTTAATTTATTGCGAAGATGGTTGGTATGATACCAAAAAAGATTTATCCAGGTTTAGTAAAAATTCATATATACTTACCAAGGAACAAAAAATGTTTGGTGACAGTTTATATTATGACCGGAAAAAGGGAATTGGCCGAGCTGTGAAAAATGTAAATGTAATAGACACTGCTAAAAAAATGGACATTAAAGGTGATTTAGCATTGCATTATGAATTTACAAACACTTCAATTGTTACTGGACATGCTCTACTTACTCAAAAATATGAAAAAGACACTTTGTTTGTCCATGCTGATACATTGAAGGCAATTGGAGAAAAAGAAGAAGTTGAAAGTAAAAAGAATCAGGCATCAAGAATTAAAAATCAAGAAACCATAACAGACAACAAGCAACAGACAACAAACAACAGACAACAAACTCTTTTCGCTTATCATAAAGTAAAATTTTTTAAAAGAGATTTGCAGGGAAAATGCGATTCGATGTTTTATAATTTAACTGATTCTACGATGAGGTTGTTTGGTTTACCTACATTATGGTCGGATGAAAACCAGCTAACAGCGGACAGTATTAATTTAATCATAGGTGAAAAGAGCCTGAAATCTATGGATATGAAAGGGAATAGTTTTATTGTTTCAAAAGAAGACAGTTTGCGGTTTAATCAAATAAGAGGGAAAAAGATGAAAGGATATTTTACTGACAACAATCTATCGCTAGTGCATGTGGAAGGTAACGGACAAACTATTTATTTTGTAAAAGATAAAGAAGTGATAAAGGCTGTGAACCGTGCAGATTGCAGCGATTTGAATATTCATTTTAAAGACAATAAAATTGACCACATTACTTTTATTACCAAACCCGATGCTACCATTTATCCACTTGGACAAATAGATATTCAAGAATTAAAATTAAGAGATTTTAGCTGGAGAGCAGCTGAGAGACCTAAAACAAGGGAGGAAATATTTAAGTAGAAGTAAAATGATTTCGGATTTCGGATTTTCGATTTCGGATTGGTGCTTCCATAATCCATTATTTAAATCTTTCCTTCCCAAACAAAACATTCTTTAAATTCATTTATCAAAAATGTTTGTTTTGAAAATAATCCGAATACCGAAGAACCACTGCCACTCATGGCTGCATACACTGCACCGAGTGAATATAATTTTTCTTTTATGTTTTTTATTTCAGGATATTGTTTAAAAACACTTTTTTCAAAATCGTTTTTAATAAACTCTCTCCATTGTTCGATGGGTAAATTAAGAATATCATTTTCGAGTGAACGAAGAGGTTGTTCAGGAGTAACACCACTGTAAGCCTTTCCTGTGTTGATATGAATGTGAGGATATATAATTGCTATATAATAGTTGCTTAAATCCAGATTCATCGATTCGTATCTATCTCCTCTGCCTTCGGCATAGGCAGGTTTGTTAGAAATAAAAAAAGAACAATCGCTGCCCAATTGACGGGCATAGTTGTGCATTTCGCCCCATGATATTCCAAGTTCAAATTTTTCGTCCAGCAATCGAATAAAAAAAGCCGCATCTGCCGAGCCTCCGCCCAGCCCTGCTCCTATCGGTATGTGTTTATGCAAATGAACTTTTACATTCGGCAATGGATAATCTTGAGCCACCAAATGATAAGCATAATAACACAAATTATCATTTGCTTCTCCGGGTATTTCTATTCCCGAAAAAGTCATCGTGAAACGCTCGGCTTGTGGCTCTTTGTTTTCAATCACTTCCAAGGCATCACACAAACCAACCGGATAAAAAATAGATTGAATGGAATGATAGCCATCCTCCAATTTTTCAACAATGTTGAGACCGATATTTATTTTGGCGTTAGGAAATTTGAGCATTGTGGGAACTACATTATTTTATTTCAACTTTTCATTCTCTTTGTGTCGCTCTGCATCGCGCATAGTTTTCTTCTCCATATTATTTTCAAATGCACTGCTTAAATCAACACCAGTTTGGTTGGCAAGGCAGATGACCACAAACAACACATCCGCCAGTTCGTCTGCCAATTGTTTGTCAGCATCTGTTTTCTTTTTCGATTGTTCGCCATATTCGCGGGCAATAATGCGGGCCACCTCCCCTACTTCTTCGGTAAGTAGTGCCATGTTGGTGAGTTCATTAAAATAGCGGACACCAATGGTTTTAATCCATTCGTCCACTTTTTGCTGGGCTTCTTTTATTGTTAGTTCATTGGTCATTGGTTTATTGGTCATTAGGTAGGGCTATAAAAACATAATTGCGAAAGCAATAATCATAATTCAAATCATAAATCATTTTTTATCCTGACCAATCATATTAAATCTGCGTTCCAATCCTTCTTCCAACTTAAATTTTATCAAGTTCATTCTTCACAAACTCCGCCAACTCTCTGACATAACTTTGCGAAAAATTAAATTCGATGCCAGCAGTTTTATATATTTCAGGAATAGATTTGGTATAGCCCAATCTTAAAGCAGCTTCGTAATTGTCTAATGCTTTTTCTGGATTTCGTTTGTAATTACGCCATACCGCAATAGCTCCCAATTGAGCCATTCCGTATTCAATATAATAAAAAGGAACTTCAAAAATATGCAACTGTTTCAGCCAGCTTCCTGCTTTTACATCTTCGAGCCCAGTCCAGTCCACCACTTTGCTATTGAACTGATTAATGGTATTCTCCCAACCCTTCATTCTTTCATCCACAGTATGGTTAGGGTTTTCGTAAATCCAATGCTGAAATTTATCAACTGCTGCAATCCACAACAGAGTTTTGAGGGCATCTTCCAATTGTTCTTTTTTAGCACGTTTTAAATCGTCAGCATTTTTGAAAAACACCTCCCAGTGTTCCATCGAAATCAATTCCATTGACATAGAAGCAAGTTCTGCAACTTCGGAAGGAAAGGATTTGAAGTCGGTAATTTCCAAATCTTTGGTAACAAACGAATGAATGGCATGTCCGCCTTCGTGAACCATAGTCACTAAATCACGATGAGCACCAACTGAGTTCATAAAAATAAACGGCACCCCAATTTCATAAAGCGGATAATTGTAACCTCCGGGAGCTTTACCAATGCGAGAATCCAAATCCAAATGACCCATTGCTTTCATTATTTCCAGCACATTAGCATAAGCAGGACGAATTTTATTAAAACATTCGATAGATTTATTAATTAATTCTTCGCTTGTATCGAAGGGATGAAGAGCCGGTCTGCCTTCCACATCAACATCCATATCCCAAGGTTTTAAAGTGTCGAGTTGTAATTGTTTTTTTCGTTCCAATGACGATGCTTCGGCAAGCGGAAGTATTTCCTTTGCAATTGATTCATGAAACAGAAAACAGTCGTTCACCGTATAATCAAACCGTCCAAGTTCAGCAAACTTATAATCACGATAGTTTTTGAAACCCGCATTAAGAGCTACTTTGTGCCTTAGTTGGACCAGTTCGGAAAACAACTCGTTCAATTTATCTTTGTCTTGTTCTCTTCTTTTTTGTATCAGATAAAAAACCTGTTCCCGCACTTCTCTGTCCACATCTTTGAGATAGCTTGCGGCTTTCTGCATGGTAATATTTTCTCCTTTCCATTCAATGGTCATTGCCCCGGTGATGGCTCCGTACTTTTGCGACTCAGTGGAAAGTGTTGTAAGTAATGGAATATTTTCTTCGCGGTAAATCTCCAATGCCTTTTTTACCCCTCTTATATAGATGTGGTATTTCTGTTGGTCGAGCAGAGCTAAAAAAGGAGATGAAATAAGCAACTGGTTAAAATCATTATTATAAGGTGCAATGTTAGGCTCTATCTTCTCCACAAAAAAGGTAAACGAATCGGTTAGTGCTTGATTAGTAGTATCGCAGGTCATTTTAATATACCGCCACCCCATGTCTTCGCTCAACACAGCTTCCAACTCGCTCCTGTCGAGCATCCAGTTTTTTAAATCATCTACTGAAGTAATTTTTCTTTGTTTTAAATCAATGAAATATTTTTCAAGTGATGCCCACGAATCTATTTTGAAATTTTCAGGTAAAAACCTTCGAGCAGGTGCTTTTAATTTTATTGTTTCCATAAATTATTGTGTTTAATAATTAATTAGTAGTAATAAAATACCCCTGACAAAATATTAAAAACTGTCAGGGGTATATTAAATAGTTATTGAAGTTGATTATGCAACGCCCGTTTTTCTTACACCAGCCGCTTTCACTTTCGACTGAGATGTTTTGATATTACTTGTGTTACCACTTTTTTGATTTGCCTTTTTCGAATTCTCCAATTCATTTGCATTTCTTATTCTTAATTTTTCTTCCTCACTTATCTCAGCTTCTTTTTCATCCAGCAAACCACTTACTTTTAAAAGATTGTACCAATTCAATACTTTTTTGATGTCAGAAATGTGAACTCTAGTTTCATCAAATTCAGGAAAAGCTTCTTTGAAATAAGCTTTCAATTCAGCATCCGGCTGTTTATGACTCATACATTCGCCACCATTTTCTTTATCGAAAATTTTCTGTAGAACCTCTTTAAGAGGCACATCATCGCCTGTGGAGTAAATCGAAACATTTTCCAACTCGGTCATTTTTTGAGTACCGTGAGCTATTGATCTTTTTTTATCAGCCAGCGATTCTACAATCCAACCCTGATTTTTAGTCTGGGCAATTACTTTGTGAAGTCCGCTTACACCGGCTATCGAAATTACTTTATGTATGTTCATGGTTTAGATTTTTTATTCAAGGCAAAGGTAGAAAAATATTGTTTTAGCGAACGTTGTTAGTAACTAATTTTTATTCAAGGAACCCCAACTAAACTGATTTATATTCCGTTCATCACCAAAAACCACCATTTAACAAAATCTTTTTGTGGTATTCATAATTAAAGTAAATTCGCACCCAAATAAAAAAATAAACATGAAAAAAAACTTACTAACACTAACAGCAACAGCAACTTTGTTTGCTCTTGCTTCGTGCGGTGGTGATGCTAAAAAGGAAGCAGGCAAATCGAATTCCGGCATTATCGTAGCAAACATTGACAGCACTATTAAACCACAGGACGATTTTTATAATTTCGTTAATGGCAAATGGCTGAAAAATAATCCTATCCCTGAAACGGAAAGTCGGTGGGGCAGTTTCAACGAGTTGGAAAAAACGAACAAGGAGAAGCTAAGAACTATCTTGGAGGATGCAGTGAAAAACAAAAGTGCGGCAGCCGGAAGCAACGAACAAAAAATCGGTGATTTCTATGCAATGGCAATGGATTCGGTAAAACTGAATGCCGATGGAATTACTCCTTTGAAAGGCGAATTTGAGGCAATTGACAAAATCAAATCAACGGATGATTTAATAAAAGCGATTGCACATTTGCACACCATTGGTATCGGACCATTGTTTGGCGGATATGTGGACCAAGACCCAAAAGCAAGTACTGTTTACATTACCCAATTGTATCAGGGAGGATTAGGTTTACCTGACAGAGATTATTATACCAACACAGACGATCGTACGCTTGGAATTCAGAAATCGTATATCGAGCATATTGAAAAAATGTTGCAATTGTTAGGTGATAAACCTGAAGTAGCAAAAAAAGAAGCAAAAGTGGTGTATGATATAGAAACGAATCTTGCCAAAGCTTCGATGACAAAAGTAGAATTGCGTGATCCTCAAAAGAGTTATAACAAAAGAACACTAAAAGAACTTGGAGAAATGACTCCGAACGTTAACTGGACTGCATACCTTGAAGGGATTGGAATTAAAGGCATTAATGATGCAGTGGTTGGTCAGTTGGATTTCTTTAAAGAAGTAAACCGTTCGATAAAAGCAGTTGCTATTAACGACTGGAAAACGTATTTACGCTGGAACATTATTGATGGATTTGCAAGTCGTTTGAGTGATGATTTTGTTAACGAAAACTTCAGCTTTAACGGAACTATATTGAATGGTATTCCTGCTTTAAAACCTCGTTGGAAACGCTCGTTAGAAGCTACTGACCGTGCGCTGGGTGAAGCATTAGGAAAGGTGTTTGTAGAAAAATATTTTACCGAAGACAGCAAAAAACGTGTGGGTGAAATGGTGGAAAACCTGATTGCCGCATACAGAGTGCGTATCAACAGTCGCGATTGGATGAGTGCAGAAACCAAAAAAGCAGCCATGCTGAAATTGGATAAAGTAATGAAAAAGCTTGGTTATCCTGATAAATGGAGAGATTATTCTTCGGTGGATATCAAGCGCGATTCGTACATTCAAAATTTAATGCGTTCGAATGTTTATGAATTTAATTACATGACCAATAAATTGGGCAAGCCAATTGACCGCGGAGAATGGGGAATGACACCTCCAACCATCAATGCGTATTACAATCCGGCAATGAACGAAATAGTTTTCCCTGCGGGAATTATGCAGCCTGTATTTTTTAATCCTGATGCTGATGATGCAGTTAATTATGGTTGTATGGGAGCCATTATTGGTCACGAATTAACACATGGTTTTGACGACCAGGGATGCCAGTTTGATGCTGATGGTAACTTAAAAAACTGGTGGACACCCACAGATAGTACCAACTTTAAAGCAAAAACAAATATGCTTGTTAAACAGTTTAACGATTATGTGGCGATTGAAGATATGCACGTGAACGGTGAACTTACATTAGGCGAAAACATTGCTGATTTGGGAGGTTTAACAATTTCATATTACGCTTTCAAAAAATCGTTGGAAGGAAAACCTGCACCTGAAAAAATTGATGGATTCACAGCAGAACAACGTTTCTTTATGGCTTGGGGACAAGGATGGAGAGGAAATATGCGTGATAAATTTTTGAAAAACATGCTTCAAACCAATCCGCATTCGCCAGGTAATTTCCGTGCAAATGGTGCTCCAAGCAACATGCAGGAATTTTATGATGCTTTTGGTGTGAAAGAAGGAGATAAAATGTATCGTCCTAAAAACGAAAGAGCAGAAATTTGGTAATTCGAGCATTCCTAAAAATTGCTTTTTTGTCGTTAGGCTTCATTTTTAACTTACTCATTTACTAAGGTAAACTCCGTTAATTAAAAACTTGCCTGCCTAAAAAAAACTAATTTTTTGAAATGCCCTTTAGTTAGTAGTTTGTGATTAAAATTTATGAGATGCGCTACACGAAAGTGTGGCGCATTTTGTTTGAAGGAGTTGTCCCGCCACAGATTTACAGATAAAAAAGGAATTTTGAAGTATTGCAAATTTTAAATCTATTAATCTACTATCAATTGCCAAGCATCAATTCTACCATTAATAGACACAGGGTTGGAATAAGACCCTTTCGATAACCCTTTGATAAGAGCTACACGAAATCCTTTTTCCTGCTTTGCCGGACCAAATCTGCACGGGTTTTGAAAAAATTTCTTTTAAAAAGTATAAAAACAGAATCCCGTAATTGTGTTACTCCGTTTTTTACCTTAATTGTAATATGATTCGTGTTCGTTGTAAGAAGATTACGAACTGTTGTAAGAAGATAACGAACCGTTGTGAGAAGATAACGAACGGTGGTGAGAAGATAACGAACCGTTGTTAGTTTGTTGGTGATAACACCAACAAAGGCAGCCCTTCTGCTAACTTTAAAAGAAAATGGAACACCATCAAGGGCGAATCAAAGTCCGTTCGGCTTCCATTTAAAGTCCGTTTGCAAGCCGTTTGGAATAGTCAAAAAGTCCGTTTGG
>CANIQT010000018.1 GCA_947469885.1 Bacteroidota bacterium | reverse complement strand
CTTTTGTTGTGGATTTATATTCCAACAAGGTAAATATTATGTCTACTATCGCAACTTTTTTTAGATTATTAACAGGTGCTCAATTTGCTCCGAAATCAACTGCTCACTTTAAACCGAAATACTATGCTCAATTTGTCCGAAATCTCCAGGATATGATAGCATCAAGATTATAATACTCAATATTTCTATTCACTTCCCTGTTGCCTTCAAATCGAACTATTAAGAAATCCTTAATAGTTGCTTTTGAATCCAACTCTCCTTCTTCAAAAATGTTTTTGAGATGTATATTAATGTTTGAAACAGTCGTTTGAAACAGCTCCGCCATCAGCTTTTGAGTAAGCCAAACAGTTTCATTTTCTAACCGAACATCTAATTTTGTTTGTCCGTTTTCGGTTTGATAAATTATTATTTGTGAATTATTTTCCTTCATCTGTATTGGTATGGTTGATTATGCTTCATAAGTAACCTTAAAAAAAGAAAAGACCCCCTAAGTATGCTGCGCAAGGCGTAAGCCTAGGAGGTATATTGTCTTTGTTTTATGAAAAGACATGTTTAACAAACTACCATTTGAAATAAGCGATTTTTTTTTGCAAATGTACAACCGTTTTTAATAACCAATACAAGTTTTTAAATATTTCATTTTTATAATATATTTTATTCACGTTTAGTTTATAATGGAAAACATTTTACAATTTTAGCTTTATACTGGAAAATATTTGCGGATTTTCCATCCTAATTCACTTATAATGGAAAATATTTTACATATGCTGTTTTAAAGGTGTAAGCTAACTTATTACTACTGATTGGAAGCTTTGGGAATGATGAAGATTTGGAGAAAATCAAAATAAAACTCTCTTTGCAAATCACCTTTTAAGTACAATATTGTTTTTAAATGAGTCCATCTCAATTGTCTCCCCACTGCGGAGACAATGACGAAATGTTTTTTCACCCATCCTTTTCCGTATTTTTCTACCAATTGTCGTATCAGTGATACGACAATCTTTTCATCAGGAAAAACTTCAGCAAATTGTATCATCCTTCGTAAATTTTTTTCTGTGAAACTATTTCCGTAATCCTCTACCAATTGTCGCGACACTGCTGCGACAATTTTACTTCCGTACTCAGCACGTTTATTTCCTGTAATTTCTGAGTTTATTCTTTCACCTATTTTCCAATATAAAATAGAAAGAGTTGAGTTTACTGTATAAGCGACTTGTTTTTACTTTCTTCAATAAGTTTTGCAACATTTGTTAAAAGCTGTACTTCGGTATTTGATTTTTTAATGTTATTCATTTTGTATAAAGTGGATGTCGTTCATTGTATCTGTGTCGTTTATTATACTTAATAAGTAACCTCTAAAAAGAAAAGACCCCCCAAGTGTGCTGCAAGACGCAAGCCTGAGAGGTGTATTGTTTTTGTTTTAAGAACCGATTTATTTAACAAACTGTTTTTGAATAAACGATTTTGATTGTGCAAATGTACTACCGTTTTTTAATAACCATCGCAAATTTTAAAAATATTTTTGGTAAAGGTTATTAATAGACCATTTCCAATTAATTTGAATAATTTGTGAAAGCAATTTATGTCTTTCTGTTTTCATTGCATCAATCATCTTAATGTACTATCAGTGTCTTTTTTATTGCTTGTTGCAACTTTTTTTCAACATTTACTTTTGTTGCGTATTTGTCCCAATGGCTTATCACACCTCCAATTTGTTTAACAATTTGTTCGGCTTTTTTCACATTCATTTGTTTAGCCACTTCCAATAAATCGGTTTTGGTAATATTTTTTCTTTTACCATTAATGCTTAATGCGTGTTGGCTCACCCATTCACTATCTGGTCGGTACGCATGGCAAACATCAAATGCAGGAGATAATTTCCACTTACAAGTTTTATCCATTATAAAAGCAAAATTCTTGGTGTGGTCATCGCAATTACGCCCCATAACATTAAATACCATCCTTCTGAACATTTGCTCTGCCTGAGGATATGGCAAACCAAGCATACGCATAGTTTCAAAAAGTTGTTCGTAGCTGTAAAGGTTTACCTCATTAAAATCGTAATGCTGCATAGCACAAAAACTTTGTACGTGCAGCTTTCCTTTTCCTGGCTCTCTGTCAAATCTTCTGGTCATAAAATGTGCTCTTTCATTTTCTTCCAGCAACCTGCATTCGGTCATTTCAATACCTGCATCCACAGCCATTAGATGATAAGCCATCTCTACACGCCCGTATCCTTTTGACGAACCGAACTGTTTGTCAGTTACTCCATCAAATTTTATTATCCAATGTGTAAACCCTTTGGGAGCCTCAGCTTGTCCGCTTCGTACCTCTTTTGTTTTTGTATTAAAAGCGATAACAGCTTTTGCCCTGGCTCCTCCAGCCGAGGAACCAATTTTCAAAATGTCATATAACCCTTTTTCTTCATTTTTAGTAAGCGTGGTAGTAAAGTCCATTCTTCCAGAGAGTATTCCTTCTGCTATATCAATCAAATTGCTTATTTCAATTTTAGTTGCCGATTTTTCAGACTTGGGTTCAGTCGGCTCAAACTCCAATGCTCCCATTCCTCTTTTACCAATAAAACAAAGCATCTCAACAGGATTCAAACTATCCGATGCCCTGCCTTGATGTGCCAGCCAAGTATTGATTAAAGCGTTACCGTATTTATCTGGAAGAATATCTGCTAATAATCCAGGAAGCCCTTTAAATGTATTATTATTTCTAAGCTCTGGAAAGGAGTAAATTCTTTTAGCTGCTCCTTCAATAGGCATCTTTATCGGAGCAAGGTCTAAATTGCTTTTCAAGAAATCCGAATCAAATTGGAATGTAGCCAAGCCTGTGTCAGGGTTCCAGGCAACAGCACCTATACGTTGATTCCAAATATTTACAAAAGCTGAATTCATTACCAGGTAGATTTTGGTTTATTCTTAGTTCTTTTTTTCTTTGAGGCTCTCTTACGTCTTGCTTGTTCCATCTCAGCAAGTTGAATAGGGCTAATTTCTTGCTTTATTTCAAACTGCTCTATGATATGGAGAAGATTAAGTGCCCTAAGAAGTTGAATAAGGGTTATCACTTTACTTGTTTTTCCCTTTTCAAAATCTACCACTGTAGAGCGATTAATTCCAGCATCCTTTGCTAATTGCTCTTGCGATTTGTTTTGTTCCAAACGGTGATGTTTGATGAATGCTCCTATAGTCTCGACAATAGCAATATCGCTTTTCGCTTTCTGATTATTGTTGGTTATAGACGTCATTGTATTCGTTTTTAGATATTAATGTTGGTTACACCCGACAAAAATACACTTTTTTATTCAATCCTAAGCATTTTTTTAAAATTGCCTATTCTTACTTTGATAGTTTATTCATCATAACTATTTTTTTGCATTATAACATAGTTTATGTTACGATGCAAATATTCTAATATCAAGACATTTTTTTTATTTATGTCAAAATCGTTTTAATTTTAAGAGCGAATAAAGTTATAGAATTTCCCTAACTGTAATTGCTCCGATTGTTTCCGTTCTTGCAGTTTTGACAAGCCGAGTAAACTCATCGTTTTCATCAATTTTTAATGTTCTACATTGGACTTCTTTATTATAACCTTCTGCTAATAAGCCTGAGAAGAATGGAAACAAATATTTTGAGTGATATTGTTTTTGATTCTTTGGAAAACTTAAGCTAACCGCAGGTCTTGCAGAATCTTTAAAGTAATCATCAAGATAGGTAAAAATGAATCCGTCTTTGGTTCTTTCCAAAGTCGCTGCTTCAATATTATTATTAAAAACTAATGCTTTCATTTTTTAATGTTTTTAAATGTTACTAATTTTTGCCTATCTCCCATGAATTCATTGCCTTTTATAATCCCAATAAATTTATTCTTGATGTTAAAGTTTGTTTTAATTTTTCTTTATGCTCAGTGGGTAAAAAACTATTTTTAATCCACCAGTATGCATTTTCTGTTTTACTGAAAAAATTGTGAAATACAGTTTGCTGTTGTTTTTCAGATAGTGATAGGCTATTTCCTAAGGCAACGAAATCATTTTTAGTAATTCTATTTTTTTTGCCATTTAGAGTTAAACTCATTTGTTCAGGTTCGTTTTTAATTACCAGGAATGTGCTTACTAAATCATAAGCTGGGCTTAAAGAGAAGTCTCCATCTTCACTTTCCAGCATCGAGAAATTTTTCAAATGCATATCTGCATTGCCAGAAATAAAGCTAAATATAACTAACTCGAAAAAGTGCAGTGCATCTAATCCTGATTGGGTGGAATACTCTTTAATAGTTTTGCCCGTTTTCTCGTAACTCCCTCTGTATTTGTGCTCAGTAAGCGTTTCGGTGAGTTGACACAAGTCTTCACAAGCAAATTTAGTTTTGCCGATACGCTCAAACCTTTTTGTAATATACGCTAACGCTCCGCTTGGCATCCTTACTAAACCATGTACAGCCGTTCTAATTCCAAACTCCCTTGCCAAATGCATACACAAGTCTTCGTTTTCAGGCAATGCCTTATATACTTCACTTGGCGGTTTGATTATGTAATTGCTTCTGCCATCCAAAATTTTAAACCGAATATTTTCCTTATTTTCTTCTAACCAGATACTAAGTTTGGGTTGAACTCCAGGGATGCCATTATGTGCCCCTAAAATTTCTTTGGCATAAGTACTTAGTTTTTTCTCATCAAAATCAATTAATGGCATTACTTTCTTTCCAAATATTTTAACCACACATTTTGTGTGATAGTCTGTTTCGGAGTTAAAAAGGGGTTTATAACAAAGCAAACAATTCATTTTATTTCTGTTTTATTATGCTAATATCTCCGATACAATCTTCGCAAAGAGTAAGCAATAAATTCATTCTGTCTCTTCTATCAAGCTTCCAGTTCTCGATTGCAATTTCAAGCAACCAACCTTCTGGGATTAATCCATCAAAAAATGGTAACATGTTTTTATCAATGAATACTTCTTCTCTTAAAGGCAGGGTTCTGCTTACAGCACCATAAATTGGGCTCTGCAAATAAGCCTCATTGTATTGAAAGGAATAGCCATTTTCATCTTCCAATAAAGTACCTGCAAGTGTATCTTTTTTATAAACCAGTCCTTTTTTCATTTTTACTGTTCTTCGATTTTCTGAATATCACTATTCAAAATAATTTCAGTTAATTTTTCATCTTGTTTCTGTTGGTACTTTATTGCATTATTGTTTGGAACAAATATCCAAGCACTTATCTTGTTTTCCTTTTTATCAATTATGTCTTTAATAATGATACCATATTTAACTACTTTATTGGTAAGGGTTATTTTTATCGCTTTATTAAAATAGTTCCAATAAATATCATACGCATCAACCTGTTGTTTTGTGGCAGTTAAACTAAATCCAAATAAATCTAACACTTGATTTACTTTATCCAATTGAAGTGTTTCTTTTCCTTGTTCAATTTCACGAATAAAGCGAATTCCTACCCCAGCTTTGGCAGCTAATTCTTTCTGGGTTAATCCCATTTTTTTTCGATGATACTTTACAAATGAAGAAATGTTGTTCATAATATCCTTATACCTTTTCGGGTACAAATGTAGTAAATAATTTAATTCAAACACCAAACGGGTATAAATATTGCATTTTGTTCCATTTAATCCTTTACGGGTATAGTTTCAATTTTATGTTTTCTTGAAACTCTGAATTTCTAATTTTAGAGTAGTTGCATAAGAATAACCCAGAAACAATAAAAACAAAACAAAATTAGAATTTCTAAAAAAACTACTAAAGCCAAAGCTATTTATTTTATTGATATTTTTTAACGTAGGAATAATAAATTTGCAAATAATAGGAATTGTTGATACTTTAGTATTATGCTTTTGAAGAAAAAAATATATGATGTTGAGAATAATCTCTGGAATACTGTTTTTATGTTTCGGACTCTATCTAATAAAATTAATATTTAGAGTCTAAACTTTCGTAAACAGGTTTTCCTTCCCATGCTTGGCCAAGCATGTGGCGAATCCCAAAAACAAAAAGAAAAGTGCCCTGATAAGGCATATTGGGAGAAGTATGTCCTGATTTATAAGGGTTACTCTTCCATAACAATCACTCGAATACAATGGGGAGGATTTGTTATGTCCTGTCATCTTGAGGAAAAGATATTAAAGGACTTGGATTTAGGATAATCAAATGTCTCTTTTTTTTCCTTTTTGCAACCTATAGATTTAATGATAATGGAACGACTTTTAAATAAAAAATATAAATGAGAAAAACAATAAATACCTAAATAATGAGAGAGCGATTAAAATATACAGAATCTAACGAAGACATAAGTTCTATGTATTCGTCTGGTCATTTGGATGAGATTACTCCTAATGATTTAGCAACAATTTTAAAAGTAGGAACTGTTGCTACTGCATTGAGGTGGTTAGAAAAAAACGGAATTCAAATCCACAAAAGATGTAAAAAAAATATTGCATGTAAATTCGAAGTAGATGTTGCGATTGATAAACAATTTGTAAAAGGTCTAATGAAAAAGTATCCTAGCAATTGGGAAGAAAAATATCAATTGGTTGCAAAAGATATAAAAGTCTGTCAATTGGTAATAGAGGAATTAAAAGGAGAATCGTGGAAATCACCAACTACAATTGTAAAACCATTAAACGAATCCGATAATAAATTAATAAAAAAATTGAAATCATGAGCAAATTAAAAATGCCCAGAAATCCGCATAAAGGATTAAGAATATATTGTAATAAATGTAAAATTGATAATCCAAAATGCAATCATTACGATATACATCAATATAGAGTACGTGTTCATGTTCCAAATTCAACATATAAAGTTAAAGCTAAGATTTTAAATACACGGGACTACGAAGAGGCTGTTAGGCAAGCTATTGATTTCAGAAAGGAGTTGATGTCAAATAGCTATATAATTACTAAACCAACTACAGAAGGTAATGATTTTTCTCTGGCTGATGCTATCTTGAAGTATAATCAATATCTTGGGGGTAATCATCCTTTAGCACAAAAAAAGAAAATTGTTAGCAAAGGGCATCAAGATGAATGTGTTCGCTTTTGTACTTTGTTTGCAGAGGTGGTGAAAAGGAAAAAAGATATTAATAAGTTAAGAGTAATTCATGTTGATAAATTTGATGTGTCAGATTTCTATTCCTGGGCACAAATTCATTATCAACCCAGAACTTTTAATAAATGTATGATAGCCTTAAAAGCATTTTTTGAATACTTAATAATTGATGAGGAAGTAAAAATGAAAAATCCATTTCAATCTTATGTTTCAATGAGATTTGCCCCGAACAGTATTCTCTCTTTAACAAAGGAAGAATTTGAATTAATTCTGAAAGGAGTTGACAGTGTTAATCCGATTAAAAAACTTGGTGGAAAAGGAGAAAGAAAAAACATGTATAAATCTTATTTAAAAGATGGTTTTAAGTTGATTCTTTTTACTGGAGGAAGACGAGAAGAAATTGTAGAACTAAAATGGAGTGATATTTTTGTTACAATTAAAGGTGCGAAATGTTTTAGAATCCATAATAGAAAGGTTGAGAGAGGAAAAAAAATTGCTGATGTATTTAAGTATATCCCTATAAATGCTGATTTGCTTGGGCTTCTGGAGGAATTAGGGTATTCAGAAAAAGCAAATTCAGAAGAATATATTTTTTACCCAGAAAGAACAGAGGCAACTAAAACCATAATGGATGCGTTATCCAAAGGTTTTACATTTTACAAAGATGCTATGAATATTGAGAAAGATGTTAGTATGAAAAATTTAAGGAAAACATATATCTCGTGGGTTCACGATGTAATGGGCGAAAAGACAGGTTTGCTGACTTCGCACTCAACATACAAAGTCCTTACGAGTCATTACCTTGACCCAAGTATAATTTCAGCTATTGACAAAGGTGCTCAAGAAATTAAAATTTTTGGAACATAGTCCGCACCCCTCATAACCGAAAGATTCGCGGGAACGAACTATAATTTTTATTACCTTTACAATGAAAAAAAGAAAAAAACAGACTTGATTTCATAATTGATAAACTCACAAATTCCATTATAAATATTGTTAGCGGCAATGCGACCGCTCCGATGAGCTAAATAATATGGGACACATAAAAGAACCAGACGGAGTTGACTTCGTAGTTAATAGCAGACTTTTAACCAAAGAGGAAGAAATTGCCATTAGCGAATACATTCGCGCATATAAAGCGAAACAATCTCACAAACAAGTTGCAGTAAAGCATACGGGAATAATAACTACAAAAAAGAAAGCCGTTGCCTAACTCAAACTTTTGTTCTTCGTGGGAAGAACGCACAGCTGCATAAATCCTTCAACCGTTACTAGAGACAGTTTTGCAACTGACAGCACTTCAAATAATCAATAAACATTTCCAAAATCAATAATATGAAAACTAAAAAGACAGAATTAGAAGTGGACTTTATCGGTGGACAAGGTTCGTTAACATTAGAAGAAGAAAAAGCTATTAGCGACTTCTTAAAACAACGTAAGTTGACATCAAAAACATCTTTAGCACACCAACAAGTTAAGACATCAAAACGCCATAATAAAACTGTTTAATGTTTGCTGTAATGTATAATGAGAATTGGTTATAGCCCAAAAGCAGAATTTCAGCAATTGACAAAGATTCCCATGAAATATTTTTTTGGAACAATTTCCGCACTCCACTCCGCACTCCAGAGTCGTACTTTTTGATAACAAATTATTAAAACACGTAAAAAATTTAATTTCCCGAAGTAATATAGTACTTGATATAGATACTCAAAAAAATAAACTTTTGAGCATAATCCGCACTCTATTCCGCACTCCATTCCGCACTCCAGAGCAAATTTTGTTAAGACAAAAGCCTATAAAAAAACAAAACCCTTGATTTCTCAAGGGTTTCCAGTGTAGCGAAAAGGGGAGTCGAACCCCTGACCTCAGGGTTATGAATCCTGCGCTCTAACCATCTGAGCTACCTCGCCATTATTATTATTATTCAGTTTCTAACTACTCTAAAAGCACTCAAAACTGCACTGACAAAGGCTAGAAAGCAAACCATGCCAGGTTTTTTAATTTTAAGGGCGCAAATATACAGTTTATATTTTCATTATTAAAAGAGGATTTTAATAATTTTTATCTGTTCAACGTTCGAGTAATAAATATTTTTATATATATTGCGCCATTATTGTTTTAATAAGCATTAGAAATGAGTAAAAAAACAAAAAAAAACAAGAAGCTAATAAAAGTTATTAAGCCTTCTAAATTAAAATCCGCTGGTAAAAAGGCGAAGGAGAAGAAAACTGACAAAATGAAACCTTCGACTAAAACAGTAACTAAAAAACCAGCAAAACAGATAGTGAAGAAAAAAATCATTGCAAAAAGTAGTGTTAAAAAGGTTGATAAACCAACAGCAAAAAAAGTTATTACCAAAGCTATAAAAACTGTTTCTAAAAAAACAATTGGACCAGTTAAAAAAGCAGGGAAAGAAATAATTAAAAAAAGCAGCTTAAAACCCACGACTTCTGGAATTGTAAAAAAAATTCCTAACAAAGAATCTTCCTCTGGATTGGTGAAATCAAAAAAGTTAAAGAAAGAATCAGAAAAAATAGATGATATTATTGATTCCCCTTTTTTCGATGATTCGTTAGAGGAACCAAAGAAAAAATATAAAAGAAGAAAAGGAGGACGGAAACGTAAAAAAAAGGAGGGAGAAGAGGACGAACCAGAAATTATTCATGATGAATTGGTAGAGCAGTTACTACGTGCAACAAAAAAAATGCGGGCACAGCCTAAGAAACCACGGATACTTAAGACATTTGTTAATCCGATGACTTCTTTAACAGTGGCAAAGCCTGAAAACAATAAGAAAGTTGCTATTCCCAAAAAGGAACCGAAAGGAAAGTTTACACTTGAGTATTTAATGAATACTTCGGTTGCTATACTTTATGAATTTTTAACTTCACCTTCTGGCTTAGTCGAATGGTTTGCAGATGCCGTAAGTTTAAATGAAGGGGTGTTTACATTTGTTTGGGATGGAAGCGAACAGAAAGCAAAGCTAATAGGTTTCAAAGAAAACGAATTTGTCCGCCTTCAGTGGCTCGACAAGCCAGATGGTACCTATTTTGAATTTCGTATTCAAGTGGATAAAACAACTAATGATGTATCTTTAATCATTACTGATTTTGCTGACGAAGATTTAGATTTAGATACTTCCAAAAAACTTTGGGATACTCAAATGGAAAAACTATTGCACGTTATAGGTTCTTATTAAATTAATTTTAATAGTTAATTTTCACCTCTGCCATTAAATCAGGCGAAAGCTATTTTTTGTGAAAGTCTTTTTAAAAACCAATTTCCCATTTCTGTTTCCATATCTGATATTCATTTTATTGGGAATTGTATTAATAACAATGAACACCAAGGCAGAAAAGCATCTGGAGTTTAATTCGTTTCACAATTCGTTTTTTGATTTATTCTTTAATTATTTCACCTTTTTGGGTGATGGGATAACTGCACTCATAATTTCATTATTACTTACAGTAATAAACTTCAAGGATGCGCTTTTTGTTGGTATTTCCAATATTATATCAGCACTCATAACACAGGTACTCAAACATACTTTGTTTGCAGATATTGTTCGTCCAAAAAAATTTTTTGAAGGAATCCACGATCTCTACCTTGTTCCCGGAGTAGATAATTATTTGTACAATAGTTTTCCATCCGGCCACAGTACATGTGCCTTTTCGTTGTACTTCGCTCTTTCGTTAATTGTGCGGAGCAGAATATTAAAATTTACTTTTTTTGCAATTGCTTTGCTTGTTGGCTACTCGCGTATTTACTTGTCTCAGCATTTTTTTGAAGATGTGTACGCAGGATCTGTTATTGGTGTAACAATAACATTACTTGTCTATTACTTTATAAGAAAAATAAGTAATGACTGGACTCACCAATCCATTATTTAATCAATATTAGACGAATGAATTTAGTTGGATTAAAAACCAATACATTGATTGCAATTGCAGGACTTATATTGTTTGTTCCATTCCTAGGGAGCGTTCACCTGTTCGACTGGGATGAAATAAATTTTGCAGAATGCGCAAGAGAAATGCTGGTGACGCATGATTATTTTTCGGTAAAAATCAATTTCCAGCCCTTTTGGGAAAAGCCTCCAGTGTTTATCTGGATGCAGGCGCTATCAATGTCGGTATTTGGAATTAATGAATTTGCTGCACGCCTACCCAATGCAATTTGCGGAATTGTTACGATGTTAGTTTTGTTTAATATCGGAAAAAAAACAGTGGATAAACGTTTCGGATTTATTTGGGCATTCGCCTATGCTGGCTCTATGCTTCCTCACTTTTATTTCAAATCAGGAATTATTGACCCTTGGTTCAACCTTTTTATTTTTTGTGGTATTTATTATTTTATCTTATTCACAAATAACAAATCTATACGATTATTAATATTTTCAGCGCTTTTTATAGGGCTAGGAGTTTTAACAAAAGGTCCGGTAGCCTTATTGATTTTTGGTTTATGCACAGGAGTATATTGGATGTTAAAAAGATTTCAGCCAATAATAACAAAGAAACAAATTGTTCTTTATACAATTGCAATTGCGTCTGTTGGTGGACTGTGGTTTCTAATGCTTGTTGTTACAGGAAATGCTGCAATAATAAAAGAATTTTTTTTATACCAAGTCAGACTGTTTAATACTGAAGATGCTGGTCATGGAGGTCCATTTTATTATCATTGGCTAGTTCTGCTAATTGGTTGTTTCCCTGTTTCAATTTTCGCTTTGCGAAGTTTTAAAAAAAACAGTTCGGACACACCTTTTCAAAAGCATTTTAAATTATGGATGATGATTTTATTCTTTGTCGTTCTTATTTTGTTTAGCATTGTAAAAACAAAAATAATACACTATTCATCATTATGTTACTTTCCATTAAGTTATCTTGGGTCTTATGCCATTTACAAAATAATGAATGCAGATTTACAATGGAAAAAAATAACTTCAATTTTAATATTGATTGTCTCAGGAATCATTGGTCTTCTTATTTTTTCTTTACCTCTAATCAATAAATATAAGCAGGAAATTATTGCTTTAAATTTTATTAATGATTCGTTTGCGATTGAAAATTTAAAAACAAATGTCCATTGGAATGGCTTTGAAGGTTTAATCGGGGTTGTATTAATAGTTGGAACGGTTATCATGTTGTTACTGATTAGGAGAAAAAAATTAATTAATGGAATTAGAGGACTTTTAATAATTAGTACTTTCACTATAAGTATGACATCAATTATAATTGTTCCTAAAATAGAGCAGTATTCGCAACGGGCAGCAATCGAATTTTATCAGTATCTAGAAGACAAAGACTGTTATGCAGAAACAATTGGATATAAAAGCTATGCAAATTTGTTTTATTCAAATAAAAAAGAACCTTTAAATAAAAACAGTTTTGATATGGATTGGTTGCTCCGTGGGCCAATCGACAAACCAACCTATTTTGTATGCAAAAATATAGATTCAGATGAAATTGAAAAGAGATATGAAGAGTTGAAAGAGATTTACCGAAAAAACGGATTTGTGTTTTTACAGCGAATGCCGAAATAACTAATTACTTCTTTTTTTCGTAAATCTTACTTTTATTAAGTCCCATTTTATAAAAGAAATGTTTGAACGAAACATTTAAAACACCTAAACCGTATTTCATGCTTCGGCTAAAGTTAATTGAAGACGCATCAGGAAAGTATTTGGTTGGGCAAGTAATTTCAGCTATTTCGAAACCTGCCATAAATATCTGAGAAATCATTTCGTTGTCAAAAACAAAGTCATCGTTATTAGCTTCATAATTTACTGTTTCCAACACTTCGCGTGAAAACGCGCGATAACCAGTATGGTATTCGGAAAGCTTCTGATTAATTAAAATATTCTGAGAAAGAGTTAAGCATCGGTTGAAAATATACTTATACATTGGCATTCCACCTTTTAATGCCCCCTTGCCCAAAATACGTGAACCAAAAACAACTGGATACAAATCATTGGCAATAATATTTGCCATAGACGTGATAAGTAGCGGTGTATATTGATAATCCGGATGAAGCATGATAACTATGTCGCCACCTAAATCCAATGCTTTATCATAACATGATTTCTGATTACCACCGTACCCTCTGTTATTCTGATGCCTGATAATATGTTTGATACCTATACGGCTCGCCACCTGAACAGTATCGTCCTTACTCACATCATCAACAAGAACCACTTCATCAACAATATCAAATGGAATTTCCTTGTAGGTTTTTTCAAGGGTTTGCGCTGCATTATAAGCAGGTAACACAACTATTACTTTTTTGTTTTTTAGCATAATTGCGGCAACTGTAAGGAAAAATGAAAATTTTGTAATGTTAAAAAAATGATGTACAGAAAATTTATGACTTAGTTATATATGTGTAATAACCAAAACCATAATCTACTTCTATATAGTTAATGTTGGCATGTGTAAACACTCTGTATTTAAGTGGTCCTTGTTTATACATGAGTACATCCTTTTCGGGTTTAAAAAACTCATCTGATTTAAAAAGTTCTATGGTTTGGTCGTAACTTCCATGCCCCATTGTTCCCCAAGCCCATTTGGTACCTTCATTACCTTTTCGTTCGGTTCGTTCGAAACCAGCCTGAGTGGTAGTTGATTGTTTAACTTCCGGCTTTTGTTGACTGATACCTGATTTAGTAATAAAAAGAAAAAACATCAAGAAAATTAAGGCTTTTAAAAGTAATGTTTTCATCATTAAGTTAATTTTCAGATTGGGTTTAAAATTACAATTGCAAAAATGTAAATAATTTACAGATTAAAGAACATTTTTAAATAAATTTCATCAACAAAAATTGAGACATTGTTAATAACTATGTTTTAAAAATCATTTTTACTCCATGCAACTATATTTCTATTTTGTGTATCTATACTAATGGATGAAAAACTTAAATTAAAAATTGTGATAACTACCAAGTGTTAAAATTTCACCTTTTTATTTTAGAATAGTTTGCCTTAGTATTAAAAATGTTATTACTTTTGGCAGTTAATTTTGCAGTCCAAAACACTTGAAAAATTATTAACTTTGATACAATTATTATTTTAAAATTACCATGAATAAAACAATAACAATTTTTTCTACTATGAAGATTAAAAACAGAGTATTAATTACTTTATTTTCGCTTCTTTTTTCACTAAGCGCACACTCACAAATTTTTTGGACAGAAAATTTTAATAACGGCTGTACTACTTTATGTAACGCAGGCTCTTATAATGGCGTTAATGGTCCATGGTCGATGACAAACCTAGGAGTTCCTATTGCTTGCGGTGTTGCTGTAACACCTAACGAATGGTTTGTTAGTTGTGCAGAAAATGGAAACGCTGCAGGTGTTGGTGGTACTTCCTGTGGAGCCGCCTCTGGATGCGGGGTAGCCTCACCATCAAATGCCTCTTTGCACATTGGCAGCATTCAGCAATCTCCAAGTGCAAGTGCTTTTTGTACTTGGGGCGATTGTGGTGCCGCTTACGATTCAGGAGGATTTTGTACACTTTTGGGTACAGGACCTTCTACGGAAACCGATAAAAGAGCAGAATCTCCCACTATTGATTGTTCAGGAAAAGTGGGTATAACCATTGATTTTAATTATATGATGGGGGGTGAATTGGGAGTTGATTATGGTTTTGTGGAATATTCGGATAACAATGGCGCTACTTGGAATTTTCTGGCAAGCCCCAACCCAAGTGGTATGTGTGGGGCGCAAGGTAAGTGGGCAGCTTATTCCTTTTTGTTGCCTAATACTTGTGATAATAACCCAACCGTAAAAATTGCTTTTCATTGGCTTAATGATGACAATGGCGCTGGTGCAGACCCTTCTTTTGCAGTTGATGATGTAACATTGTCAGTTCCTGCAGCTTCCAACACCATCACAACAGGAGTTATTAACCCAATTAGTATTTGTGCTTGTAGCACCATTAATGTTCCTTTTACTAGCACTGGAACATTTGTAGCAGGAAATATTTACAAAGCTCAACTTTCGGATGCGAGCGGAAGTTTTGCACTTCCAACCAATATTGGAACATTAAGCAGTAGCGCAAACGCAGGGGTAATAACCTGTACTATTCCCTGCAATACTCCTCAAGGCACAAATTATCTTATTCAAGTTATTAGTTCTAATCCTCCAGTTACCGGAAGTAATAACGGAGTTAATATAACAATTAATGCTCCTCAGGATTCAACATTTTTCTATTCTTCTTCTTCGTATTGTCAAGCAGGTGCAGACCCTTCTGCAACTATTACCGGAGTAGCAGGCGGAACATTTACTTCTTCGCCAGCTGGTTTAGTATTTTTGAATGCAACTACCGGTCAGATAGATGTGTCAGCAAGTGCTGTAGGAATATATTTTATCACTTATACTACTCCTGGTCCTTGTGCAAGCACTATGACTGCTCAAGTTGAGATAACCGGAAATGCAATTGCTACTTTCAGTTATATTCCTTCCATCTACTGTGCTAATGCTGCTGACCCATTACCAACGTATAGTGGAGGTGGTTTTGCAGGTAATTTTTCTGCTACACCAGTTGGACTTGTTTTTATTAGTGCAGGAACAGGGCAAGTAGATTTATCAGCAAGCACACCAGGAACTTATACTGTAACCAATGATATTATTGGGGCTGGTGGTTGTCCAAGTGCAACCTTCAATTCTACTATCACCATTAATGCTGCTCAGGATTCTACATTTGCTTATGCTGGAAGCACATTTTGCCAAAGCGGAACAAATCCTGTTCCTACCATTTCAGGGACTTTGGGCGGAACATTTACTTCATCACCTGCTGGACTAAATTTTTTAAATACAACATCTGGGGAAATTGATTTGGCTACTTCAACTTTGGGTACATACTCTATTACCTATACAACACCTGGTCCGTGTGCTACCAGTTTAACAATTCCTAATATTCAAATTACTCTTGCTCCTGTAGCTTCATTTAGTTATAACCCTACCACTTATTGCCAAAATGCTGCTGACCCTTCGCCAACATTTAGCGGAGGAGGAAGTGCCGGAACTTTTACTGCTACACCAGCGGGTTTAACTTTTGTAAGTACAACTACCGGACAGGTTGATTTATCGGCTTCTGCTCCCGGAACCTATACAGTTACTAACACTATTGCTGCATCAGGCGGTTGCCCTTTAGCTACTGCACCTGCAACAATAACCATAAATGGAACTCCAAATGCTGATTTCAGTTATATCGGAAATCCTTATTGTACCACCGGATTGAATCCTTCTCCAACTTTTACAAACGGAGGAATTGCCGGAACATTCACTTCAACACCTGCCGGTTTGGTTATGGTGGCTTCTACAGGAGCGGTTACTCTGAATTTGAGTACACCAGGAACTTATACAGTTACCAATACGATAACTAACGTTGGTTGTCCGAATTCAGTTGATACATCACAGATTGTGATTGTTTCCTCACAAACTGCTACATTTAGTTATCCCGGAACACCTTTTTGTCAAAGCGCATCTAATGCCAACCCCACAATAACTGGTACTGCAGGCACATTTACAGCTACACCAGCGGGATTGACTATCAATAATACAACTGGGGTAGTCAACTTGGGAACAAGTACAGCGGGTACCTATACCGTTACAAATAGCATTGCAGCAACTACGAGTTGTCCCGCAGTTTCAGCTACCACTACTATAGTTATAAATGCCAGTCCAAACGTAACTATTAACTCTGGTACAATTTGCTCAGGCACCTCATTTAATCTTGTTGCCGGAGGTGCTACATCTTATACTTGGAGTGCAGGAGCCACAAGCACAGGTTCTAATACAGCAACCGCCTCCCCTACCTTAACATCTACCTTTACCGTAACAGGTACAACAGGTACTTGTTCTGATACAGCTATTGCTTTAGTAACAGTTCAAGTTTGTATTCCTCCTGTAGCAGCCTTTACTGCTACTCCACTAATAATATGCACGAGTGGGTGTACCACATTTACAGATGCAAGTACCAACAACCCCACCACCTGGTTATGGCAGTTTCCGGGAGGAGTACCATCTTCATCTACCGCCCAAAACCCTGGTAGTGTTTGTTACTCCACCATTGGTCAATTCACGGTTATTTTAATTGTAACCAACACCACCGGGGCCGATACTCTTATCATGCCTAACTATATTTCAGTAGTAAATCCAATTCCTGTATTTATTACAGGAAACACGAGTGTAAATACCTGCGAAACTACTGATCTTACAGCCATGCCTGCCGGAACATCCTATCAGTGGGGTACTTGGTTAGGTTCAATCGAATGTTCCACCTGTCAAACAGCAACCGTTACCCCTCTTGTGAGCGAACAATATTGGGTACATTATACTGATGTGAACGGATGTACGGATGACGATACGACAATGGTTACCATAACTGCTATTTATACTTATTTTATGCCAACTGGTTTTTCGCCTAATTCAGACAACATAAATGACGAGTTGGTTGTTCATGGTAGAGGAGTGCAATACATGAATCTAAAAGTGTTTGACAGAGTTGGTGAAAAAGTTTTTGAAACGTCCGAATGGGATAGCCATGAACAAAAATCTAGTGGTTGGGATGGTAGATTACACGGGTTATTAATGAATGAAAATACGTTTGTTTATGAATTGACAGTTACTTTCTGTAATGGTCAAACACAAAAAGAAAATGGAAGTCTGCTATTAGTCAGATAATAAAATTAAATATTAAACAACAATTATAAAGAAAATTTAGATTATGAAAAAAATAACATTACTTTTATTAGCTGTATTTACATCCATTTTATCCTTTTCTCAGGACCAGCATTTTTCTCAGTTCTACAGCTCACCGACTACTCTGAACCCTGGAAACACTGGTGTTTTTAATGGTGATATTAGAGCTTTTACGCTTTACCGTATGCAATGGTTTACAGTTACTAATCCTTACAAAACATTTACTATTTCTTTGGATGCTCCTATATTTAAAAAGAAGATGAAAAAACAGGATTTTTTTGCTGCTGGAATTAACTTTAACAACGATAACCAAGGAACTGTTCGTTTAAAAACTAATACTTATAATATATTAGTTTCATTTACAAAATTTATTGGTGGACGACAAAAACATAATATAACTTTAGGTTACGAAATAGGATACGGAACAAAATCTGCCACTTTCGGGGTTTTAAAATGGGATAGTCAGTGGGATGGAACCAATTATAACCCTGCTTTACCAAGTAATGAGCCTGGAGGAGGCGCTATTGGATTTGTGGATATGTCGACCGGTATTGTATGGAATTTCAATACCGACCATTTATTTCGCAGTGCGATGGGCTTTTCTTTCCATCATTTCACAGCCCCTAATGTTTCTCTCGTTGGTGGTCGTGATAAACTTTATCCAAAAATTGGATTTCAGTGGATTGTGAATTACAAATTAAGTGAAACCAGTAATACTACCTTAGAACCCGCACTATTGTTTGCTCAGCAAGGAAGTTCATTACTTGTTGACGGTGGTTTGAGTTTCAAGTTTGTGCTTTCCGACCGGTCGCATTACACCAACCACGCCACCGATAACGCATTACACCTTGGAGCTTATTACCGTTTGCGTGATGCATTTTTTGTGACAGCTCGTTTCGATTACGGTGATATTTCGGCTTCTATAGCTTACGATGTTAATATTTCAGGACTTACCCCGGCATCGCATTCGGTTGGAGGTTTTGAAATAATGCTTGCTTATCGTGGAATTTTCTTTGGGCATAGAAATGCTAAACGTGCAAGTGTAAGATTTATGTAAAATTCAAACAAAAAGTAGTACTTTTGTACCCATAATTAAACCTTAAAACCAAAAAATATGAAAAAACTTTACACCATTCTTTTTACCTCTGCCTTTTCTTTATTTGTTATAAATGCTAACGCAGTTACAATTCCTGTATCTATTACGAGTAATTGTTGTTGAAACAAGAAAAATTGTAAAAGCAAAATAAATCCTAAATAAATTTTATAGAACGCCTCAATACTTAACGTATTGGGGCGTTTTTGTTTTTACATTTGATGCTTCTAAAATTATTATATACGTGAATAAAGTTTTTTTTACATTCTTATTTATTATTTGTATCACTTCGTTAAATGCTCAAGTGAGCATGGATGAACAACTAAAAGAAGGAAATAATTTATTGGCTCAAAAAAAATATTCGGAAGCAATACTTATTTTTGATAAAATAATAAAACAATCACCCAAAAATGCAGATGCCTATTATGGCAGAGGTGTTGCCTATTCAGGAATGGGAAACACCATGGAAGCAATTGCCGATTACACAAGAGCCAATTATTTCAATCCTCAAAAAGTAGAAGCATTAATTAACAGAGGCTCTACTTTTAGCAACATGCAGAAGTACGAAGACGCGATGAACGATTTTAACAAAGCAATTGAAATAGCACCCAACAGAGCAGATACTTACAACAACAGAGGATATTTATACAGTTTGCAAAAAAAATATGACAAAGCAATTGTTGATTACGACAAAGCAATTGCGCTAAATAAAAAATACAGCATGGCGTATATCAATAAAGCCTATGCTTGGAGTGCGCTGGGTTCCGACAGTTTATCAATTGGTGTGCTCACCAAATTAATTTCCATAAATCCAGATTACTCTTCTGCTTACTTTAACAGAGCAGTGATGTATAAACAATTAAATAATAATAAACTTGCAGTAGCAGATTACGATAGTGGTTTAAAGTTAGAACCCAAAGATGCAACCGCACTTTTGAAACGTGCCGAAATAAAAGATGAAATGGGAAACGATGCTGGCGCAGCTGCCGACTGTAGTAAAGTTATTGAACTGGAACCCGAAAATGCTCTTGCCTATTATACAAAGGCATTGGCAGAATTTGATTTAAAACAATACGATAAAATTATTGAAGATTGCACCAATGCAATTAAATACAAAAAAGATTATTTCGAGGCGTACATTTTGCGGGGCAATGCGTTCGATTTTTTAGGCGACTATCAAGCGGCACTGAAAGATTATGGTTCTGCAATAGAAATACATCCCAATGGCAGCGATGCTTTTAATCAAAGGGCTATTGCTGAAACACAAAAGGGAAATTTGGTTTGTGCATTGTCAGATTTTACCCGAGCTATTAAAATTACTCCCGACAATATAGATTTGTTACACAAACGGGCTGTCCTTTTATTTACTACCAAAAATTATGATAATGCCATTGGAGATTACAATAAAATATTAGAAATTAATCCGAACGATACAAAGGCATTAGTGGAACGTGGTGATCTATTTTTATTACAAAACAAAATTGATTACGCCTGTGCCGACTACAAAAGGGCAGAAAAACTAGGCGATGGCACTGCAGTGAGTAAACGAATTTTTAACTGTAAGTAAATGAAAAAATATTTTATAATTATTTTGTTTATTACAAATGCTTCTATTACTTACGCACAGTTTGATTTTACGGGCAATAAAAAATTTACGAAAGCCGATTCGTTGAGAGGCACCCTCTCCCCTGCACGCTCCTGTTACGATGTGTTGATGTATGACTTAGATATTAAGATTGATATTGCAAACAAATATATCAGCGGAAGCAACACCATTAAATTTTTAACCACTCAAAGTTTCCGAACGCTACAAGTTGATTTGTTTTCGAATATGAATATTGAAAAAATAATCTATCGCGACAAAGAACTAATTTTTTCTCGTCTTTACAATGCAGTATTCGTAACCTTTCCCGATAGCATTCGAAAAGGAACAGCACAGTCTATTAAAATAGTTTATTCCGGAAATCCTCAAGTAGCAAAAAATCCGCCATGGGATGGTGGATTTGTGTGGAGTAAAGACAAAGATAATAATCCTTTTGTGGGTGTTGCTTGTCAGGAAACAGGTGCAAGTTTGTGGTATCCGTGCAAAGACCACCAGAGTGATGAGCCCAACGAAATGCTTATAAGAGTGGCTGTTCCTGATGGACTGGACGAAGTTTCGAACGGAAGATTAAAACGTAAAACTCAATTGGAGAATGGCTACACAAAATTCGAATGGTACGTTTCGTATCCAATTAATAATTATGATGTAACGGTGAACATAGCTAAATACAAGCACTTTGGTGATGTATATAAAAATAAGAATTTTAAAGATTCACTCACTCTGGATTATTATGTACTTCCTTCTAATTTCGAAAAAGCAGAAAAACAATTTACACAAGTAAAATCAACATTGGATGCTTACTATTATTATTATGGCGAATATCCATTTGTGAAAGATGGTTACAAACTGGTGGAAGCTCCGTATTTTGGAATGGAACATCAAGGTTGTATTGCGTATGGCAATAAATATAAAAATGGGTTTATGGGTTACGACCGATCGGGCACAGGATATAAATTTGATTACATCATTATACACGAAACATCACACGAATGGTGGGGAAACAGCATTACCACCAACGATATTGCCGACATGTGGGTGCACGAAGGTTTTGGTTGTTACTCCGAAGCACTTTATGTTGAATATTTGTATGGGCACACTGCTTACTTAGAATTTATTAATTCAGAAAAAAAAGAAGTTTCGAACGATGAGCCATTGATTGGAAAATATAATGTTAACAATGCGGGTCCACAGGATATGTACCCCAAAGGTGCTTTATTACTGCACACCATCAGAAGCATTATGGATGATGATAAAAAGTTTTTCAAAATTATCAAAGACATTCAAACAAATTACAAATACCAATGCATCACTTCTGCTATCATCGAAAATTATTTTATTGAACAATCGGGTAAAAATTTAAAACCGGTATTTGATGTCTATTTAAGAAGCAAATCTATTCCTACTCTCGAAATTATTTTGTGGCAAGATTTTTTGGATTTAAAAGCAAATTATTATTTCAGTTTTAAAAATCCGGATACTGGAGAAGAGGATAAAAAAATGGCACACACCCATTTTTCAATGCCAGTTAAAGTTACTTCCGAAAAAAATAAATATATGGAGATTGTTCCATCTACCGATGGGCAGCAAACTATTAACTTACAAGGAATGCACCCCGAAGATTTTAAAATAGCAACCGACTTATTTTATATTAATACGCATGTTTTTATTGAACCAAATATGGAAGAGAGATAAATTTCAGATTTTAAATTTAAAATTTCAGATTGCTTAGCTCTCGGTACTATTAATGAACCAATGCCCTTCGACAGGCTCAGGGTGACAACTAATGAACTAACGCTTTTTTTCTGAAATAAAATATTCCGGCAATACCAGTGAAGAATAATAAAGTGGAAATTAATTGTGCTTGGGTAAATCCAAAACTACCTATTTGATACAAGGTGTTTACTCGTATATGTTCAATCGTAAACCGCTCAATGCCGTTCAAAATAAGATAAGTACAAAACAAAACCCCGGGAGTAGTGATTCGTTTTCTGATTTTCCAGATAACAACAAATAAAAACAAACACATTACTGTTTCGTAAAAAGGAGTAGGAAACACATTGGGCACAAGATGATAACAAAATTTATCGCCATAACAATTGGCAATGGGATCGCCCACCGAATTTACATTGTGTGCATAATCATAACTCCACATCCAATCGGGAGCCCAACTTAACCAACCCGGCTTTGGCGCAATGTTATCAATTCCCCAATCGCCATCGCCTGCTACTTGGCAACCAATACGACCAACACCATAAGCCAACATTAACGATGGTGCTGCTGCATCAATTAAATGGGTAACCGTTATTTTCTTTTTATATCCGTAATAAATACAAGCTATTGAAGCACAAATAAGCCCGCCATACATGGTTAATCCGCTAAACGAAAGCAACGCATCCATTGGGTCTTTTATAAAATCTCCCCAATTTTCAAGGTTATGAAATATCTTTGCACCAAGCAATCCGGTGAAAGCAGCTATCAGTGTCATGTTACCCACTTCCTCATACGGATGAACCGTTACATCCACCCATTTGGGCTCTGCTAATTTTGTTTTCTCTTTTTCACGATATTTTAAATACACCGATAGTGCTGCTAACACAAGCCCACCAACAAAATTTCCTTTTGTAGAAAGTAAATACCCTTGTGTGTTTTCGGTAAATGCAGAAAAATTAAATACAATGTAAAATAATTTGTACCCAAATAAAAAACCTATAATACCTGATGTTATTAGTTCGGCTGTGGTTGCTCTTTGCCCTACCAATACCTTGCGGGTGGTGGTGGTAAGTAACCCTTGTAATTCCTTTCGTTTCAGCTCTTTTGTCCAAAAATAAGCACCAGCCAAAAATGCCATAGCTACAAAAAATCCGAAGCTCTGAACCATTTTAAAGAATGGCAAATCCCAGCCAAATAAATCTTTTAGGGCATAATAAATGGATGGATACATACGTTACTGATAGTGCCTAAGCCAATTGTGCTTCGGCAGTAATAGTGCAGTTGAGCAATTTTGAAACAGGACAATTTGCTTTTGCTTCCGTAACTGCCTCCTGAAATTTTTCGGGGGTAATGGTTGGCACTTTAGCAGTTACAGTTAAATGCGATAAAGTAATGGCTCCGCTATCCAATGTTATTTCACATTTAGTATCAATGTTTTCGGGGGTAAAACCTGCTGCACCCAACACAAAACTTAATTTCATACTAAAACATCCCTCATGTGCAGCAGCAATCAATTCTTCCGGATTGGTTCCTGGTCCTTCTTCGAAACGACTGTGATAAGAGTATTGTGTAGTGTTTATTGCTGTGCTTTGAGTTGTAAGTGTTCCTTTTCCTTCTTTACCACTTCCTTGCCAGTTGGCTGTTGCATGTCTTTTCATTCTTTTGTTTTTAGTATTTATTTATAAAGTTATTTGTTTAATTTTTTGCAAATGTAAGTACAACTTTCTGACTTTTAATCAAAGGGCTGCCTTATAATTTCTCCATCAACACTTTATACAATTTAATCATTGCATCAATATCCGATTTAAACACTTTTTCGTTGGGTGTATGCACATGGTCTTCGGGCGCACCAATAAAACACCAGTCCCACGGGGCTTCTGCCATTTGCAGTTCTTTGGCATCACTTCCTCCGCTGCCTTCCACTTCCAACTGAAACGGCACTTTCGATTTTTTTGCAATTGCAATTATTTTGTCCACATAACTTTTGCGGGGCACCAAACTATCGCGCAACGAAATAACCACTCCCTTACCATGAGGCACACCGGGCGTTACCCAGGTAATGTCCGAAATTATTGCTTGCTTTACTTTGTACTTATCATAAATAAATTTTTGCAAATACGACACACTTCCTCCTCCATGCTCTTCCCAACACGAAAACACCAACACTCCATCTTTTAATGTTTCTGCCACTTTCAATGCGCTCCATACTCCAAGCCGGTTGTCCATATAACAACACTGCACATATTCTTTTGTTTCTCTCCAGTTGGGTTTAAACGTAAGTTCGGTACCTCTGGTGAGTTCGCGTTTGTATTTATAACTAATCATACCTTCTTTGTCAACTGCTAATGTACAGTCAATTTTCCCTTTCTCATCATTGCCCACCAATTCAAAACCATCCACGGTTCTGGGTCCTCCAATTTTTACCAATTCCTTGCCATATCGCACCGTAAAGCCAATACTATCAATATGTGCAAAAACTGTAGTGCGGGGTTTGCCAAACACCAACACAATGCAATCCTGAAATCCATCGCCCGAATAAACTTTAGGTTTATGTTTCCATTTTTTTTTGTTCTTATCAATGTAGTTCAATAAGAATTTTGTCATTGGTGCTTCGTTGCCCGATGGGGCATGAATGGCGCACATTTCTTTTAATAGTTTCATTTTTTTCGATTTTGGATTTTTAGATTTTGGATTTTGGATTTAGCACTATTGAATTAAATTTTACAAATTATGTTTTAAAATTGACCAATACTCCCTACAGTTTTGGGTAGGTTTTTGCCAATATTGGGCAATACTCCCTAGTTTTTGCCTTTTTATTTAAGTTCACGCTTATATTAAAACCCAATACTTAATACTCAATACTTTTCAATCCCAACGTTACTCATTTTATTAAACAACTCCTGCACTTTTAGTGATTTATTTTTTCGGACAGCAAACACCAGCGAACAATCGAGTTCAAAATTTTGTGATTGTATTTCCAAAACTTCATCTTTTATTATTTTCATCACGTCATTCATTTGCAGGTAATCAAATTTAATTTCAAATTGTTGTTTCACTATTTTTTCCACAATAGTTGCATTGGCTATGGCATCGGCTGCGGCTTGTTTGTATGCAGTTATCAACCCACTAACACCAAGCAATGTTCCTCCAAAATACCGCACTACGACCATCAATATATCTGTTAATTCCTTGCTTTGAATTTGTCCAAATATCGGTTTGCCTGCTGTGCCCGATGGTTCTCCGTCATCATTGGTTCTGTAAATTAATTTATCGGCACCCAGCCTATAAGCATAACAATGATGACGTGCACTGTGATGTTCTTTTCTTAAATCTGACAATTGCTTTTTTATTTCATCTTCGCTCGAAACCGGAAAAGCATAGGCCATAAACTTACTGCCTTTATCTTTATATATCCCCTCGCTGGGAGACAAAATGGTTAAATAAGTATCGTCAGCTAACATGGCGCAAAACTACTAATTAAAATATTTATGCCTATAAATTTGTTTTTATATAATAGATAGTATAATTTAGCTGAAAATTTTAAAACACATGTATCCTACATTCATAGATATTGAACCAAAAACACAAAAATTAGTTTTGGAATCGAAACTAAAAAGTGTGAACGCTATGGACCAACTCATCTCTAATTTAAAAGAAGAGTTTTTTATTTCTGATGCCCTTTGCAACGACATTTGGGTGGTGCTCAACGAAGCAGTATCCAACGCCATTAAACATGGAAACAAATTTGACCCTACCAAAAAAATACGTGTTTCGTTGGAAGTTAAAGAAGAACGTTTTTTGTGTTTCACGGTTAAAGACGAAGGTAAAGGCTTCGACCCTGCTGCTGTGCCAGACCCTACTCACCCATCTCGCATTTACGAACCCAACGGAAGAGGCATTTTTTTGATGCGGCAACTTACTTCCGAAGTCAATTTTTCTGACAACGGCAGAGTAGTGGAAATGATTTTCGATTTGTTTAACGAGTAACTTATAGTTACGAAATGGGGCCAAGTACATCCCCCTACTCTACCCTAAACATCATCACTTCTGTAAATGCTCCTTGTTTGTTTTTTGTACGTGTAACTACCCGAAAAAAATAATTTCCCTTTTCAAGATTTTTAAAAAGATAAGAAGCAGAAACTGACTGTTGTTGTTCCCAATCTTTTCCATTGCGTGAAATTTCGAACACGTATAAACAATTTTTTTTCGCTTTCCTGCTCACCATAACTGAATTCGGTAATTTTCCTTTTTTAACAGTAATCAGTTTGGTTGTTTGTTCTTCCATTGTTTCAAAGCCCGAATTTTCAATAATTAGGTGACGATGCAAGTAGTTTTCGAATACTTTCAATTTTACATACGTGGCAGCATAATCCAGGTAATGTCTTAGTCGGTTTCGAAGCAAATACAGCGGCACACGCTCCGCATTTTTCAATTCCTGTTCGTTAATTGCATTTTCAAGGTCCCGGGTTACCTCTTCCAGGTTTTTCAGGAGTGTTACAGGTGCTACAAAATGTTTATTGCGACTCATGCTGTAATTAACACTTTTAGCCAGCAGTATTTTTTCCGTGTCTGTTTTCTTAGTTAAGTTCAATGTTATTTTTTTCATGTTTTCTTTTTTTTGATGATTGAAAAATAAGCTTATCTGTTTTTTTATAAAACCGTTTATACTAAATAAAGAGTTTAACAGAAATTGAGTTGCAGTTAGTTTTAATAATAGTGCTTTCATTTTTTTTTGATGTTAGATGTTAGATACTAGAGGTTGGTAGGTTAAAAAATGTCGAACACCGAACATCGAATAAAGAATAACAAAGTATGCAGCACGTATGCAAACACTTCAACATTCAACATTCGACATTCGACATTCAACAATTACCTAAAGCACATAGGTGCTAATAGGGTCGCTCCAAGCACTACGACCGTCTTTTGAAATAGAACACCAACGGAAAAAATATTCAGTTCCGTTTGTCAAATCGCTTACCACTCGTGTTGCACTCGATTTTACGCCTGCCGACACATACGAATTTTCATCATCCGGTGTGGCAGTGAATTCAAAATCGTAAGCTGTTGCCTTGTCCACTAAAGCACAATACGTTTTAACTTGTCCCGGTATGGAAGTGTTGATAACCGAGAAAACACGTTTACCCCTCGGATTCATTTTTTTAATATCCATTCCTGAACTCAACGCAACTTCTTCGGCTGTGTCGGAGTCGTTGTTAGCGGTTGTTTGCACATAGGCTCTCAATGTTTCCATCGACAGCAACAAGGTGCGAAGTTTTACCTTCACTGCCGCTTTTTGAACTCTGTTGCCATTTTCGGCCTCAGCAGCGGCAACACTCAATTCATCCTTTTGGGTAGTTATTGTTGCCAAAGGAGGATTAGGTGTTATAAAATTTGTGTTACCTGTCATTTTTGTAACGATAGATTCCACTACAGTAATTACTTTCGAAACTGGCATTCTCGACAGTTTAAGTACCACTGTTATTATTTTTATGATTACTCTACTCATGTTTTTTTTAGATTAAATTGTTTAATTGTTAATTGTTAAATTTTAGTTGTTAGTTGTTAGTTGTTAGTTGTTAGTTGTTAGCTATTGGACGAACAATTCCTAAATCCCAATTCCTAAATCCTAATTCCTAATTCCTAATTATTTTTCTCTGAGTTTTGACCAACGACAAATGCCTGATGACCAATTAACCAATCTCTGTTCCTGCTTTACCTCACCATAGCACCACGGGTTTTAAATAAATGCCTCCTGAAAACAATACACCTACCCTTGCTTAAAATTAAACTATTCTCTGAGGGTTTCATTGTATTCTCTGAGGGTGTAGTGTCATTCTCTAACGGTGTAGTTATATTCTCTGACAGTTTCATTTTATTCTCTGATAGTATCACACTATTGTCTGATAATGTAAGTATGTTCTCTGAGAATGTAAGTATGTTCTCTGAGAGTTTCCACTTGTTCTCTGAGAGTTTCAACATGTTCTCTGAGTGTATTGTTTTACTTTCTGAGAAAACAATCGAACAAACAAATGAAACAAACAAATACCCTGATAGTATTGTTATATTCTCTCTTAATGTAATTGAATAATAGTTCATTGTTTGTCAAATTTTTTTAAAAAATTAAAAGTCCAGCGTTTTTCTTTTGCTCGGAATAAAAATTTTTGCATCGTCCAGCATTCCAATAATACTTTGCCATTGATTAATAATTTTTATCATGTCTGATAAGTTAGCTTTGTCGGATACTTGGTAACCGTTCTTTTTCAAAATTTCTTTTACTTGTTCTTCCATTTTGTTTTTGGGTGTTAAGTTTATAAATAGTTATTGTTTCAAAAATTATGGTACAAGAGTAGGAAGAGATTTTTTATTGTCAAGAGTCGAAAAGGGTAAATGGTAAAAATTGGTAAAAATTGGTAAAAAACGGAAAATATAAACTAATAAAAGAAAATCATATATTTGCTTAACGATTTGACAAGTGCTGAAAGCCTTTATAGTTATTTTTTTTGAAACCCGCTCCTTTTGCGCAAGCCTTAGGATTCAAATAAATATAATCATGACTGTATCTCTTATCCTCAAAAAAGAAATGGTGGAGCAACTGGAACAAGTAAAAAAATCCATTGCCTACGACATTATTAATGAAATCAAGGCTTATTTTAAAATCGAAGTTTGCACTTTAGAACATTATGCAACCTTCCGAAAAGTATCTTTAAATACGGTACTATATATATTATACACCTCACCCGAAAAAATAAGAGAAGATTTTGTAAAAGACCAAAACGAAAAAATGCAACGTAAAAAAATGGAAGGAAAATATGCTGGACAATATTATATTGAATACAATAATGATGATAGTTATGACATAGGAATACGAAACAGAGATTGAAACAGAGTGATATATTTTTGCCTTTTTTGGTGTTTTTGAACACCCTTTCAACTTAAATACAAGGGCAGGAATATAAATACAAATTAAAAAAAATTATGCACCCAAAATGGTGCATTTTTAATAATTATTGAGTGGAAAATAAAAATTGGTACATTCTGCCGTTGTTGGTGTTTTCACCAACAACTCTTAAGCCCAAACTAAAACCGTCTAATAAAAATCCGGAGTTTTCTTTTTAATGCCGTTGTTGGTGTTTCTCACCAACAACTCCTATTATATATAAGCCCAAACTAAAACCGTCTAATAAAAATCCGGGCTTTTCTTTTTATTGAGATTTATATTTATACATTTGGGGAAAATAAAATAATGCTAATTACTTTATGGCTGACGATAAAAAACAACTACTTGAACAACAACTTTGGAAAATAGCCGACACCCTGCGTGGCAAGATTAACCCGGACGATTTCAGGGATTATATACTTGGATTTATCTTTTATAAATACCTCAGTGAAAAGATGAATACCTATGCCAATGATATATTGAAGCCGGATAAACTAACGTATGATGAAATAGAAACACATAAGGAAAGTAAAATATACCTGGCAGAAATAAAAGCACAGGCACTTAACAAACTTGGGTATTTCTTAAAGCCCAGTGAACTGTTTGGTGAGCTGGCGAGGCGTGGAAATGCAGAAGGTAAAAGCAAATTTATATTAACCGACCTTACGGCAGTGCTCAACAGTATTCAGCAAAGTACTATGGGCAGCGAAAGCGAAGAAGATTTCGGACACCTTTTTGATGACCTTGATTTGACAAGCTATAAGTTGGGCAAAACCGAAAACGATAAAAACGAATTGATAGTAAAAGTGCTATCGCACTTAAAGGAAGTTGATTTTGATTTGCAGAATACTACCAGCGATGTGCTTGGCGATGCGTACGAATATTTGATTGGGAAGTTTGCAAGCGGTGCAGGCAAAAAAGCAGGTGAGTTTTATACACCACAGCAGGTAAGTATGGTATTGGCACGATTGGTAACTGTGGGCAAAACAAAACTAAAAAGCGTGTACGACCCTACCTGCGGCTCTGGCTCTTTATTATTGCGGGTCGCAAAGGAAGTGAAAGAAGTTTCTGCTTTTTACGGACAGGAAAGCAACCCTACTACGTATAACCTTTGCCGGATGAATATGATTATGCACGATGTGCATTATAAAAAGTTTGACATCAAGAATGAAGATACGCTGGAACGACCACAGCATTTTGATATGCGGTTCGAAGCCATAGTAGCCAATCCTCCTTTCAGTGCCGAGTGGAGCGCAAGCCCTCTGTTTATGAGTGACGACCGCTATGCGCCTTACGGACGGTTAGCACCCAAAGGCACAGCCGACTTTGCTTTTGTGCAGCACATGATACATCAGCTAGACGATAACGGTACCATGGCATGTGTGTTGCCTCATGGTGTGCTGTTTCGTGGTGGTGCCGAAGGACATATACGCGAATACCTTATAAAAGAAAAGAATTATCTGGATGCTGTAATTGGTTTGCCATCCAATATATTTTATGGTACGGGTATTCCTACCTGCATTTTGGTATTGAAGAAAGATAGAAAAAAGGACGCTGAGCGGACTGGAAGCGTTCACGCTGAGCGGAGTCGAAGCGTATTGTTTATAGATGCAAGCCAACATTTTGAAAAAGTGAAAACACAAAATGTATTGCGTTCAGAGGATATTGATAGAATAATTGATACCTATAAAAACCGCACCAAGACTGACAAATACAGCCACGAGGCATTGTTGAGCGAAATAGCCGAAAACGATTATAACCTGAACATACCTCGATATGTAGATACATTTGAAGAAGAAGAAACAATTGATTTATCATCAGTTTCCAGCGAATTAAAAAAATTGGAAAAGGAAATAAAAATAACAGATGCTGTGATTGCCGATTATTGCAAACAATTAGGAATAGATACACCGTTTTAGTTTATGGAAGAAGCGAAAGTTTTATATAAAACAAAAACAACTCGTGCTGAGCGGAGTCGAAGTAAATTAGTTCCTGAATTGAGGTTTAAGGGGTTTGAGGGGGAATGGGCAAGAAAAAATATTGGTAAGATTTCCGAATTAACATCAAGCAAACGTGTTTATCTTTCGGACTATGTAAATATTGGTATTCCTTTTTTTAGAGGTAAAGAAATTTCAGAATTAAAGAAAAACATTGTTCCAAATGATATTCTATACATAAGTGAGAAAGCTTATAATGAATTTAGAGAAAAGTATGGTGTGCCTCAAAAGGATGATATTTTAATGACTGCTGTAGGAACATTAGGAAATGTTTTACGAATTAAGAATGATGATAAATTTTATTTTAAAGATGGAAATCTTATTTGGTTTAGGAAAATTTCAGAATCTCCTGCATTCCTTGAAATAATACTTGAAGTCAAAAAATTAGACATAGAAAAAACTTCTATTGGCTCTACTCAACGAGCATTGACAATGGTCGAATTAAGAAAATTAATTTTTCCATTCCCTACCCTCCCTGAACAAAAAAAAATCGCATCCTTTTTATCATCAGTAGATGAAAAGATACAGCAACTAACCCGCAAAAAAGAATTGCTGGAACACTACAAAAAAGGTGTGATGCAACAATTGTTTTCTGGTAAATTGAGGTTTAAAGATGAGAAGGGGAAGGAGTATGAGGAATGGGAGGAGAAAAGGTTGGGGGAGGTTGCGGTAAGAGTTTCACGAAAAAACAAAGAGAATAATTTAAATGTTCTTACAATATCTGCACAAAATGGATTAGTAAATCAATTAGAATATTTCAATAAATCTGTGTCAGCAAAAGATGTTACAAATTATTATTTATTGGAAAAAGATGAATTCGCATACAACAAAAGTTATTCAAAGGGATATCCAATGGGTGCTATAAAGAGATTAATTAATTATGACAAAGGTGTTGTTTCTACCTTATATATTTGTTTCAGATTTAATAATAATGTCTCATTGAGTTTTATGGAACAATATTTTGAGAATGGTTATCAAAATTCAGAAATTGAAAAGGTAGCACAAGAAGGTGCAAGGAATCACGGGTTATTAAATATTGGGTTAAATGATTTTTTTAATATCAATCTAATTATCCCTTCCCTACCCGAACAAAAAAAAATCGCGAAATATTTAACATCAATAGATAAAAAGATAGAAACAATAAAAAAAGAAATAACGGCAACCCAGGGATTTAAAAAAGGATTGTTGCAACAAATGTTTGTGTAGGGGCGGGGTTTACCCCCGCCCAAAATAATAATGGGCATAATGTAGGGGCATCCCTTGTGGATGCCCAAAATGATAATGCGGATGCCCAAAAATAAAATGAAAATTCAAATAGGGCGACCGCAAGGGTCGCCCGTACAACAAAATATTAATTAATAGATAGGGCGGGGCACCCGCAAGGGGTGCCCAAACAAAAATCGCGAAATATTTAACATCAATAGATAAAAAGATAGAAACCATAAAAAAAGAAATAACGGGAATACAGGGATTTAAAAAAGGGTTGTTGCAACAAATGTTTGTGTAGGGGCGGGGTTTACCCCCGCCCTTTACCCACCCAACGGAATAAAAATTAAATAAATGAATAATTACAATCCAAATATTCACCATCGCAAATCCATCCGATTGAAAGGGTATGATTATTCGCAGGCAGGTGCGTATTTCATAACCATTTGTTGCCAGGATATGCAATGTCGGTTTGGAGAAATCGTAGGGGCGGGGCTTGCCTCCGCCCAAATAAATTTAAATGAAATTGGAACAATTGCATATAATGAATGGGCAAAATTACCCGAACGATTTCCGAATTTCGAATTGGATGTATTTCAAATAATGCCAAACCATATGCACGGAATTATTGTATTGCATAATGTAGGGGCGGGGTTTACCCCCGCCCCCAATACCACCAACACAACCACCGTAGGGGTAGGGTTTACCCCTACCCTAAATGAAAACGAACAACCGCAAATAAACAATGGGGAACCGGTAGGGGCTGGGTTTACCCCTGCCCTAAATAATACAAACAACCAAAATGGGCAACCGCAAGGGTTGCCCCTACAAAATGACGTGGGGGATATTGATAGGGCGACCGCAAGGGTCGCCCCTACAAATGCAACGGTCGGCAATATCATTGGCGCATACAAATCATTGGTAACAAATGAATGTATTGATATTTGTAATCAACAAAATAAACGTTTGGGTAAATTATGGCAACGCAATTATCACGAAAATATTATTCGTGATGAAAAATCATATTTGAAAATTTCGGAATATATAATCAATAATCCAAAAAATTGGAAAGACGATAAATTTTATTCATAAATGCGTACGGGCGGGGTTTACCTCCGCCCAAAATAACACAGCCCAAAATAAAATATGAAATTATCAGAAGCCATATTAGAACAAAATTTAATCAAACAATTGATTGGATTGGGATATGAATCGGTAAAGATTCAGGACGGTGATGCCCTGTTGAGCAACCTAAAATCGCAATTAGAAAGATTTAATAATACCACCTTCACCCCTAAAGAATTTGAGGCAATAATAAATCACCTTGCCAAAGGCAATGTGTTTGAAAAGGCAAAAACGTTGCGGGATAGGTTTCCGATTCAAAGGGAAAATAAAAAAACAATCTGGATTCGTTTTTTTGATAATGAGGATTGGAATAAAAATTTATTCCAGATAACCAATCAGGTACAACAACAAGGTTCGTTTCTGAACAGGTATGATGTTACCATTTTGGTTAACGGTTTGCCGTTGGTTCAGATAGAATTGAAACGAACAGGAATTGAAATAAAGGAGGCATTTAATCAAATCAATCGTTATCAACTGCACTCATTCTGGAGCAATAATGGTTTGTTTCAATATGTGCAGATGTTCATTATCAGTAATGGTGTCAATACAAAATATCTTGCCAACAATTCGTTGCAATCAGTAAAACAAACGTTTTACTGGGCGGATGAACACAACAGGAACATTACTAACCTGACAGCATTTGCAAACGAATTTTTAAATCCTAATCATTTAGGTAAAATGATTTCGCATTATGTGGTGATGAACGAAACATTTAAAAATATGATGATATTTCGCCCCTACCAATATTTTGCAGCGGAAGCAATCATTAAACAAGTTTCATCGGGTAATGATAGTGGCTATATATGGCATACCACAGGTTCAGGAAAAACATTAACCTCCTTTAAGGCAAGCCAAATAATTATGGATTTGCCGGGAGTTCACAAGGTAGTGTTTGTGGTGGACCGTAAAGATTTGGATTATCAAACCATGCTGGAGTTTAATAGTTTTAAAAAAGACAGCGTGGATGTTACTAATAACACCACATCATTAGTAAGGCAATTAACAGATGATACCAAACTGGTGCTTACCACCATTCAGAAACTAAACAACGCCATAAGCAAAGCAAATTATGAAAGTAAATTGTCGGGCTTGAAAAACAAAAAGATTGTTTTCATTTTTGACGAATGTCATCGCACCCAGTTTGGCGAAACACACGATAGGATAGTAAAATATTTTCTAAAAAGTCAATTGTTTGGTTTCACAGGCACACCCATATTTGCCGAAAATGCAAGTAAGAATGAATATGGCAAACGCACCACCAAAGATTTGTTTGGCGAATGTCTTCATAAATATGTAATAACAGATGCCATAAGTGATGAAAATGTATTGAGGTTCGGAATTGAATACATAGGCAGGTACAAACAAAAAGGAAATACATTTATTGATATTGAGGTGGAAGATATTGATAAAGCAGAAGTAATTAATTCTCCTGCACGATTGGAGAAAATTGCTGATTACATTATTAACCACCACCATCAAAAAACATTTAACAAAGAATTTTCATCATTGTTTGCTGTTAACAGCATTGATAATTTAATTCAGTATTACGATATTTTTAAAAAGAAGAAAGAATCAGGAGAACACAATTTGCGTATTGCCACCATCTTTACTTTCGGAGCTAACGAAGAAGATGAAGATGCTCAGGATTATCTGCCGGGTGACGATGAAGTAGGATTAGCAGCAGAAATGGCAGTTGCCTATAAGAGCAGCCATACACGAGATAAACTAGAACAATACATTGGCGATTATAATAAAATGTATGGCACAGCCTTTTCAACTACTGATAGCCAGCAATTCGAAAATTATTTTAAAGACATCAGCAAACGATTAAAGGAAAGGGAGAAAAAAGATTTTAATGATGAAAAAGACCGTTTGGATATTGTGCTGGTGGTTGCAATGATGCTTACAGGCTTTGATGCTAAAAAGGTAAATACATTATACGTAGATAAAAATTTAAGACATCACGGCTTGATACAAGCCTATTCGAGAACGAACAGAATATTGGGAGAAAAAAAATCGCAGGGTAACATTATGTGTTTCCGCAATCTTAAAAAAGCAACTGATGAGGCGGTTACTATGTTCTCGAACAAAAATCCAATAGAGGATATTATTATTCCACCTTACGAAGCCATTGCAAAAAAATTTAATGAGGCATTGCAAAACCTCTTAAAAATTGCACCAACAGTGGACAGTGTGAATGATTTGAAAAGTGAAGAAGATGAACTGGCATTTATTCAGGCATTCAGGGCATTGCTGAGAGCAAAAAATGTTTTGGAATCTTTCTCTGATTTCAGTTGGGATGATTTGGGAATAGATGAACAAACCTTTGAGGAATACAAAAGTAAGTACCTTGATTTGTACGAAAAAGTAAAACGAGACACAGCAAAAGAAAAAACATCCATATTGGATGATGTTGATTTTGAATTGGAACTAATACACCGTGATACGATTAATGTTGCCTACATACTTCAGCTATTAGCAAAACTTAAAAACGCCAAAAAATCAGAAGCAGAGCAACAGAAAAAAGCAATAATGGATTTGCTTGGCGGAGATATTCAATTGAGAAGTAAACGCGAGTTAATTGAAAAATTCATTGATGAAAACTTGCCACACATTGCAGACGCTAACAACATACCTGATGAATTTGAACAATACTGGAAAGACCAGAAAGTATTGGCATTAGCCAAACTATGTGATGAAGAACATCTGGACAAAGAACAATTTAAAGCATTAATTGAAACATATATATTCAGCGGACAAGACCCATTGAATGATGATGTAATAAAATGCCTTGGCGACAGACCAAGCGTATTAAAAGCCCGTGAAATAGCGGAACGCATCATCAGCAAAATGAAAGAATATGTGGATGTGTTTGTTAATGGAATGATGGGGTAATGAAATATATAGGATGTAATAAAATGAAATAACCCAGTAAATCCCTTACGCGCTAAGCTAACGGACAGGCAAATAAAGAAAGTTTAGTGTTTGGTTAATAAGGTAAGCTAAGCTAAGCTTTCCAACATAAAAGCGAAAACAGGTAAGCGTAGCTTACAAAACAATAAAAAAACACTAAGCCCAGCCACTCTAGTCCTCGTTTACCCTACTTGTCTTTTACCCAATAATCACTAATCCTTTTCACCACCAACTGTGTAATTCTCTTGCTGATTTCCGATTGGTTTTGCAAATAGAATTCCATTTCATCCTCCGAAAACAAACCAATGCATACACCAACTATTTGTTGTTTTAACGCTCGATTTTTTTGAATGTAATTTTGGATAAAAGCCAATTTATCTATTGTGGCAATGTGCAACAAATATGCCTTCAAATGCTGGTTTGTTAGCGCAATAATAATGTCGTTTTGCACTTTCAGTATAGGGCGTAAGGTATTGCTTTGAAAGGATTCAACACTCAAACTAGTTTTGCTTTCATCCGTTAATATGGTTTCTCTAATTTCTGATAGGAATTCCGTTCGGTTCATCTTTTTTGTGCAAAGTTAAAATAAATAAGGGTTAGCTAAAATAGAAATTAAATCTGATGACACCCCTTACGGCTAAGCTGACGGGCAGGCAAATGAAGAGCTGTTAGTGTGCGGATAACAAGGTAATCTTAGCTACCAATATAAAAGCAAAAACAGGTAAGCCTAGCTTACAAAACAATAAAAAAAACGAAACCCTGTGGCATTATACAGTGCTTTAGCTTAGTGTTTACGGGGGCATAGTATCAGAAATAGAAAAACAATTAAGCAAAACCAAACAATTAAAAGAACATATACTGGCAAACCAGCAAGCAACAGAACAATTGCTAAAAGCATTGCTTCATCAGGCGTTTGAGGTGGAGGAAGTGGAGGAAACACAATAATCAAAAAAATACTTAATTTTGCACAATGGAAAAAGACGAAGACATATTAAAATCCCTAATTGTTGGTGGGCTCATTGGTGCAGCTCTGGGTGCTTTACTTTCAAAAAATAAAGATCAGGGAAGTGCATTAGGAGCAATTGCAGGAGCAGCATTGCTTGCTACATTCAAGGCTAATGAAAATGCACAAAAAACCAATGTGCCGGTTTTGGTTGAAGAGAATAATATTATTTATGAAATTAATTCAAAAGGCGAAAAGAAATTTATTAAAGTCATTGAGAAACCCACACACCAAGTACCTGAACACTTCAAACTAAAATAAAATGACCGTTAAAAGAATGAGGATTTTTGCGGGTCCTAATGGTTCAGGTAAAACAACCATTATAAATAATTTAAAAAACCAGATACCTTTTGGAATATATCTAAATGCAGATGACATAGAAAAGTATATAAATGGAAATAATAAAATAAACTTTTCTGATTACGGATTATCGCTTACTACCAAGCAAGTTCATTCATTCTTTAGTAAAAGTACACTATCACCATTAAAGCACAATAACATCAACTATTGGCAAAATTTTACTGTCGCAAACAATATACTTATTATTCATCCATCAGTTTCTATTGACTCTTACCTTGCTGCTGATATAGCTGAATTTATCAGACAAAGTTTATTGTCAGAAAATATCTCTTTCTCCTACGAAACAGTAATGAGCCACCCTACAAAGCTTGATTTTATAAAAAAAGCAAAAGAAAAAGGGTACCGAGTATATTTATATTACATTGCTACCGAAGACCCTGATATAAATATAAGCAGGGTAAATGTTCGTGTAGCACAGCTAGGACATAATGTACAACCTGAAGTTATTCGAAATAGATACTTTAAAAGTCTTTCAAATTTAAAACAAGCTGTTAAACTAACCAATCGCGCATATATTTTCGACAATTCGGGCAAAGCAAGTGTGCTCATTGCTGAAATTACGGATGGGGTGGATGTACAAGTTTTTGATCCGGAAAAAGCACCCAACTGGTTTATAAAATACCTTTCGGAATAATCCTGTTTTTCTTGAAACAGTAAAACAATTAAGCAAAACCAAGAAATTAAGAGAACATATAATAGCTAACCAGCAAGCAACAGAACAATTGCTAAAAGCATTGTTACATCAGGCGTTTGAGGTGGAGGAAGTGGAGGAAAATGTTAACTAGTTACAAAATATGAAAGTCCCATCCAATGTAAATTATCTTGAATTTTATCATAAGTGCCATGAAAAGGGCATAAAAATTCAATCGAATTTTCAGGGTGTTGTATTTCATCTCGCATACGGAAAAAGACCAACCTGGAAAGTGCAGTTTCAAAAGGATTATAAATATATTTTTCTGGGTTCTTTTCCCTTCACAGCAGAAGGTGAAGAAGCAGCGGGAAAAGCTTATAAGGAATTTTCCGATAATTATCAAAAATTGTCGAAGGAAGAGAAAGAAATAGAATATAATAAATGGAAGTTGCAATATAAATCAACTGCTAAACCCCCTACTCGCTAAGCTGACGGGCAGGTAAATGAAGAGAGCTTAGTGTGTGGTTAATTAGGTAAGATTAGCTTACCAACATAAAAGCGAAAACAGGTAAGCGTAACTTACAAAACAATAAATAAACACTAAGCCCTGTGGCACTATTCAGTGCTTTAGCTTATTGCGTAAGGGGCATTTTACTTTAAAAATTAAAGAAACAATTATGGCTTTTTATCAATTAATAAAAACACAAAAATTACCTGTTACCAGCACCCAAATTTGGAACTTTATTTCATCACCTTCTAATTTAAAAGAAATAACACCTGAGCACATGGGCTTTATTGTTACTAGCAATTCGGGTTCCGAAAAAATGTATCCGGGTATGATTATTACTTACAAGGTTAGCCCTTTGCTTGGGATAAAACTAAATTGGGTGACAGAAATAACGCAAGTAAAAGACAACGAATATTTTATTGATGAACAAAGAATTGGTCCATACTCCATGTGGCACCATGAACACAAAATTGAACCAATAGAAGACGGTGTATTGATGACAGATATTGTAACCTATCAACCACCGATGGGTATATTGGGTGCTCTTGCTAATTCTTTATTAATAAAAAAACAATTGCAACAAATTTTTGACTACAGAACAATTGCTCTGGAAAAGCGATTTGGAAAATATAAACCATAAAATAAATTGTTATGAACGATTTAGAAACAGTTACCGTTTTTTGGTTTCGCAGAGATTTGCGTTTGCACGACAATCATGGGCTTTATGAAGCATTGAAAAATTCGAATGCTGTTTTGCCTGTATTTATTTTCGATAAAAATATTTTAGATGAGCTGCCTGATAAAAAAGACAAGCGGGTTTCTTTCATTCAACAGTCATTAAACAACCTAACCGTTGAATTACAAAATCAAAATTCATCGTTATTAATAATACATGATGAACCTTTGAATGCTTTTAAAACCATTTGCGAATCGTTTTTGATAAAAGAGGTTTTTACCAATCACGATTACGAACCTTATGCTATTGAAAGAGATTTAAAGATAAAAGAATGGTTTCGAACAAAAAATATTTCTTTTCATTCGTTTAAAGACCAAGTAATTTTTGAAAAGGATGAAGTGATGAAATCAGATGGAACACCATACACTATATTCACTCCTTATTCAAAAATCTGGAAACAAAAATTAACTACCCAACCGGTTATATCTTTTCCATCAAATAAATTACTCGCTAATTTATTTAAAACAAAGCCTTTTCATTTTCTTTCACTCTTCGATTTAGGATTTGTGAAATCCGTATGTGAAATTCCTCCTTCAGAAATCAATAAAAAAATAATTAGCAATTACCATCTTACCCGTAATCTTCCGGCTGTAAATGGAACAAGCAAACTGAGCATTCACCTTCGTTTTGGAACAGTAAGTGTCAGAGAACTCACTGCATTGGCTCTTGAAATAAACGAACAATGGTTGAATGAATTAATTTGGAGAGATTTTTTTATGATGATACTTTATAAATTCCCTCAGGTGGTAAATAGATGTTTTAAAAAGAAATACGAAAATATAGAATGGAGAAATAATGAAACTGAATTTATAAAATGGTGCAAAGGTGAAACAGGTTATCCCATTGTAGATGCAGGTATGAGGGAGTTGAACGAAACGGGGTTTATGCACAACCGTGTTCGAATGATTGTTGCAAGTTTTCTAACAAAACATTTGTTGATTGACTGGCGATGGGGCGAAGCCTATTTTGCCCAAAAACTTTTAGACTATGAACTTTCATCGAACAACGGCAACTGGCAATGGGCAGCAGGTTGTGGTTGCGATGCCGCACCTTATTTCCGAATTTTTAATCCAACTGAACAGACAAAAAGATTTGATCCCGATAGGCTTTATATAAAAAAATGGATTAAAAATTATACTCCAGATTATTTGACTCCAATTGTTGAACATGATTTTGCACGAAAAAGAGCATTGGAGGTTTTCAAAAAATCGTTGGCAAACAATTAACAACTCCCTTTACATCTAATTATCAAAGGAATTGGTTTTGCATGTTAAAAAAACAAATACGCTCTGTTACTTAAACGGAGACATACAAAATTTAATGTTAAAATTTTACTAGTCCGCTCGCGCGAATTATTGCAAGAGCTTTGTTATAAGAAGTACTTTTGTTTTTAAGATATAGATAAAGCAAATAAATTATCGAATGACAAAATTTCAGGAAACTAAACTCTACAGTATCATAAAATTAAAATGTCCACGTTGTCATCGGGCAAATTTATTTCTTACCAGCAACCCTTATAATCTAAAAATGTTTGACAAAATGCCAGACAAATGCCCAGTTTGCGGGGAAGATTTTGTAAGAGAATCGGGCTTTTATTGGGGAGCAATGATGGTAAGTCATGCAACAACAACTTTGGTAGCAGTTATTGTTCATCTGATTGTATATTCCTTTGCCGGCTGGGAAATTGCACCTAATATAATCAGCATAATTTCAGTTATATTAATTATTTTTCCAGTTGTTTTCAGAAATTCCAGAGCAATCTGGATTAACATTTTTGTAAAATATGATGCTGAATACAACAACAAAATAACTTAACTCCCCCCTCCCGCTCGAGTGTCATCACTTGTGTGTATGATGATGTAGCTTCCAGCTAAAAGAATAAGTGGGATGCAAGGCACTAAAAAGGTAGGAGTCAGCAACCCGCGCCCAGCAGGGAATTATGGTTGTGGCACAAAAATTTAGTTTATTAACTTACAATCGGTAGAAATATTCCCCTTTACTTTTTTAGAATTCTTGGTCGCAACTATAAGTACTTTTGTTGCACTAAACGTAGGATTAATTTTCAAAAACTTTTACTTTTATACTTACCCTTAATCAGAGTTTCAAAAAACACAAAATTCATTTAGCTATCTTTGCACACTATCAATAATAAATGATTTTATTTTTTCATTGAAAATAAACATAATTAAACAAAAATGAAGGTTTTAAAGTTTGGTGGAACATCGGTTGGTACTGCCGAACGAATGAAGGCACTTGTTCCATTAATAAATAACAACCAACCTAAAATAGTGGTATTGTCGGCAATGAGCGGTACTACCAATGATTTGGCAGAAATAGCTGCAGCATTGTATGCCAAACAGAACGACAAAGCAACGCTACTGCTTGCTCAGTTAGAAATAAAATACAAAGCGGTAATAAATCAATTGTATAAAACTACAAAAGCCATAAACAGGGGTGACGAGTTGCTTACATCACACTTTGATTATATGCGCTTGTTTACTTTGGATTTGTTTACAATAAATGAAGAGCGGGCTATTCTTGCACAGGGCGAACTAATCTCCACTGCTTTGTTTCATTACTATCTCGAAGAAATAAATATTGATTCGGTATTACTGCCTTCACTTAATTTTATGCGTATTGATGAAAATGAAGAGCCGGATATGAAATATATTGAAACCAACATAACTGCTGAATTGACTAAGCATTCCGACAGTAAATTATTTATCACACAAGGATATATTTGCAGAGATGCGTTTGGCGAAATTGATAATTTAAAACGCGGTGGCAGTGATTATACTGCTACTATTATTGGTGCTGCAATAAAAGCGGAGGAAATAGAAATATGGACTGACATTGACGGAATGCATAATAACGATCCCCGAATAGTAGATAATACGCATCCTATAGCAGAGTTATCGTTTGATGAAGCAGCCGAGCTGGCGTATTTCGGGGCAAAAATATTACATCCTACCTGTATACATCCCGCAAGGATGAGCAATATTTCGGTACGCCTGCTTAATACCATGCAGCCAAATGCGAAGGGAACTCTTATAAGTTCAAAATCTACTGGAGACAGTATTAAAGCTGTGGCAGCCAAAGACGGGATAACGGCAATAAATATTAAATCGGGAAGAATGCTTTTAGCGTATGGTTTTTTACGCGCTGTATTCGAAATATTTGAACGTTATAAAACCCCGATAGATATGATTACTACTTCGGAAGTGGCGGTTTCATTAACGATAGATAATACCAAAAACATTGATGCAATAATAAAAGAATTAAAAGAATTTTGCACTGTTGAAATAGATATTGATTTAACAATAGTATGTATTGTTGGTAGCTTTTCAGCTGAAAAACAGGGCTATGCAATGCGTATTTTCGAAGCATTAAAAAACATTCCTATTCGTATGATTTCCTATGGAGGAAGCGAGAATAATGTGTCAGTATTGGTAGATACTAAATTAAAAAAAGATGCGCTTATGGCATTAAATAAAGGGTTATTTTAAAATAATATGTTCAGCAAAGAAACAATAAATAAATTTAAAACTATTCCAACACCTTTTTATTATTACGATTTGGAAGTGCTGAAACAAACACTGCAATTAGTAAAAACCGAAAGTGCTAAATATAATTTTATTGTGCATTATGCGTTAAAAGCAAATGCGAATAATAAACTATTAAATATTATTAAGTCGTATGGAATTGGTGCCGATTGTGTAAGCGGCAATGAAGTAAAAAAAGCAATTGAGTGTAATTTTAATGCCGAAGATATTGTATTTGCAGGTGTTGGCAAAGCTGATGATGAAATAAATTATGCACTTGAAAAAGATATATTTTGTTTCAATTGTGAAAGTTTGCAGGAACTCGAAGTAATTAATCAATTGGCTCTTGCAAAACACAAAACCGCAAACATAGCATTGCGCATAAATCCAAATGTAAACGCAAACACACATAAATACATCACTACAGGGCTAGAAGAAAATAAATTTGGAATTAATTTATGGGAATTAGATGCTGTTATTAAAGCACTTAAAACATTAAAAAACCTGCAACTTATCGGATTGCATTTTCATATTGGTTCGCAAATAACTGATTTAAGTACATTCCGTAATTTATGTTTGCGGGTAAACGAAATTCAAACAATTTTCGAACATCATAAAATAAGAATTGAAAACATTAATGTTGGCGGTGGTTTGGGAGTTGATTATCACGAACCTGACAAAAATCGATTTCCTGATTTTGTTTCCTACTTTAAATTGTTTAATGATTTTTTAGAAGTGCGCCCTCATCAGAAAGTACACTTCGAATTGGGCAGAGCCATTGTAGCTCAATGCGGAACTTTAATCTCAAAAGTTCTGTACATTAAAATAGGAGTGAATACCAACTTCGCTATATTAGATGCCGGAATGACAGAACTATTGCGACCCGCTTTATATCAGGCATATCACAAAATCGAAAATCTTTCACAGTCCGAAATCTACAATCCGAAATCCGAAACCCTCAAATATGATGTGGTAGGTCCTATTTGCGAAAGTGCCGATTGTTTTGGAAAAGCAGTACAATTACCTGAAACATTCCGTGGTGATATTATTGCTTTGCGTACTGCAGGTGCTTATGGCGAAGTGATGAGTTCTGCGTATAACCTACGTGAACGAGTGAAAGCGATTTATTATTAAAAAGAAAGTTCGTACAAAATGGATAGCAGTAAAATAAAAATTATTTTTAGATTTGCATTACTAATGTTTCCACTGTCCGAACAAAATTGAAGTATTGTATTTTTGTGCTGGGGTTTAGTTTGAATATAATGAGGTAAGTTTTATTTACACTAAAAAGGAAAATAGAAATAAGCTCAGCTTATAAGTTAAGTAAAATCCAAGCACTGCTTTATTAGCATAGCTTCAGCTTAGCGCCTAAAGGGGATAGTGGTCGCAATATTACTGCAATTAGCCTTGATGCTTTAACAACCAATAAAGACTAGAAAAATAAGATGAGTGAAAGTTATATGATACCTGACACTGTAAAAGTGTTATCTACTGAAACGGTAGCTCCCTATATTATTTCGTATGGTGACGATGGCATATTGTATCTTAGAATAACAAATGAGGTTGAAGAAACCGTTGAAAGATCAAAAGCATTAGTAGAAGTAATTGGCAAAATGGTTAATTATAAAAAAGTGCCAATGCTATCGAAATTCGATGAATTTGCTTTACCACCTAAAGAGAATCGTGATTTTTGGGCAAAAAAAGATTCTTGTCCTTATACAAGCGCAGAAGCATTCATTGTTGACTCAACAGCGATGAAACTTATCACCAATTTTTATATGCATAATGAAAAGCCAGAACGGGAGACAAGGATGTTTACCAAAGTGAAAGAAGCAAGAAAGTGGCTGAAAAAATTTCTTTAATTAGTAGAAGCAGGATAAAGGAAAGAATTTAATTTTTCCCCCACCCACACGAGTGTTTCCATGCTGCCCCCTTTAATCTTTGTATTTTGATATCAGGAATTTGAAATCCCAAATCTGAAATTATTTTTATTACTTTTGTCGGCTTTTATAATAATAGGTACAAAAATTGCTTGAAGGGCGTTTTTAAAACAAACTTTTGGCTTGTTTAGATATGATTAAAAATAAATTGTTTGGTTTTTGTGTGTTGATGCTGTTAGTCGTTAGCAGTAGCAGGGTGTTTGCGCAGTTCAGCTTAAAAATTGAAGGAGTTGTAAAAGAAAACGGAAAGGGCGTGGGAGGTGCTTTGGTGAGCTTGGTGACTGACGAAACAGGAGCAAAAAAGGAAACAACTACCAGTTCGGGTGGCGGGTTTTCGTTTAGCCTCAAAGCCAATGAGGAATACAGTATATATGTAGAAAAGGCGGGCTATATGAAACCAAAAGTGATGTACTCGACCATGGGTTTTTCGGAAGAAGATGCAAAAAAATTTAAGGGTACTTCGAACCCTGAAATTGAGATTTTTAAACTACCCGAAGATGCTGACCTTACTTCAAAAATAAACGAAACCTTTGAACGACCATTGATGAGTTACGTGTATAATTCTGATAAAGGTGTTGTGGCAGCTGATGATGAAGCTAATGCAGATATGAATGCGGAGTTTTTGAAGATGCAGAAAATGGCGGATGATTTCAGAACGAATAATATTCCGGTAGAAACCAAATACAATAATGCCATTGCGAAAGCGGATAAAGCGTTGAACTTAAAAGATTATGAAGCCGCAAAAACAAATTATAGTGACGCACTAAAGTTTAAGCCCAATGAGCCATATCCTACCACTAAAATTGCTGACATAGACCGTATAGTAGCTATGGCAGCAGATGCCGAACGATTGGCAAAAGAAAAAGCAGCTGCTGATGCAGCCGAAAAAGAACGATTAGCAAAATTAAAAGCCAACGCTGATGCTGCTGATAAGGAAAGAATAGCTAAAGAAAAAGCAGATGCTGCTATTGCTGCCGAAAAAGCGAGATTGGCAAAAGAAGCTGAAATGGCTGATGCTGCTACCAAAGCAAGACTGGAGAAAGAAAAGGCAGATGCTGCATTAGCAGAAAAACAACGATTGGAAAAAGAAAAACTGGATGCGGCCGCTGCCGAAAGAGATAGGCTGGCAAAAGAAAAAGCGGATGCTGCCGAAAAAGTGAGATTGGCAAAAGAAGCCGAACTAGCTGATGCTGCTACAAGAGCAAGACTGGAGAAAGAAAAAGCGGATGCTGCCTTGGCTGAAAAACAACGATTGGAAAAAGAAAGATTGGATGTTGCCGCAGCTGAGCGCGACCGACTTGCAAAAGAAAAAGCGGATGCTGCCGAAAAAGTGAGGCTGGCAAAAGAAGCAGAATTGGCAGAAGCAAAAGAAAAAGCACGACTTGAGAAAGAAAAGGTTGATGCTGCGTTGGCAGAAAAACAACAGTTGGAAAAAGAAAGACTGGATGCTGCCGCTGCTGAGCGCGACCGTTTGGCAAAAGAAAAAGCAATAGCAGATGCCGCAAGAATGGCACAGGAAGCAAGAGACAAAGCAGTAGCAGATTCGACTGAAAAAATAAGACTTGAGAAAGAAGCCGTGGCTAAGGCGATTAACGATAAGTACAATGGGTATATTAACAGAGGAGATTCTGCTATTTCGGAACAGAATTATGACTTGGCTCGTATTAATTTTAGAGAGGCATTAAAAGTGAAGGATGAAAATTATCCTAAAACACGGATGGCGGATATTGAAACCATGATACTAAACGATCAGGCTTTTAAAAATGATTTGGCAAAAAAATATCCGGTGGGGATGACGGAAGAAAAAACCAAAGAGAGCAACATGAATGTTACCCGAAGAATTGTGGTAATAGGCAACAAAGGGGTGCTTTATGAAAAGAAAGAAACGGCTTTTGGAGCGGTCTATTATTTTAAAGATGGTGTGCCGATAACAGAAAAAGAATATACAAAAGGGACAGATATTAAGAAATAATTTTTCAGAATCAAGATTTAAGAATCCAGATTCAAGATTTATAGTTTATAATTTAACCCTTCGACAAGCTCAGGTTGATAATCAAAATTTCATTTAAAAATATAGAAAGGGTGTTTTTCGTTGTATTTGCGAAGTAAAATAAAAATAGCATCTGGCTTGTCGTGTTTTTTCATACCCATAAATTTGGTGTAAAGTTCATCATCATTCTTCAAAATAATTTCCATATTCTTTACATTAAAATCAAACACTTTATTACTTGGTGTGTCATAAACAAATTGTCGGAGTTCATCGTAAGTGGTGGTGCCTCCCATTGGGTCGGGCACGCCAATGGTGCAGGTAACACTAGCAGTAAAATAAAATAGAGTGCCCATTACATTTACTTTATTAAAATCGTTGTTGAAATTAATATAGACAGAACGGTTCCTGCAATAGCCCCATAATAAAGAAGTTTCCGCCTTTTGAATGATGCCAAAATCATCTTTAAATTCAATGATTTTATGACTGGTGACTTCAGTTAAAAAGTCGAGCTGACTTTTGGGATAATCAGAAATAATAGAAGAAACAGGAATTGGATGATTATGTTTGAACTGATAAAAAGTAAAATAAATGCCTTCTTTGAACTCAAAATCGTGTGAATAAGGAATGGAGTCTGTTTGAGAAATACTAGCCAATGAAGCAAAAATAAAGAAAACAAGGGTTAATTTTTTCATTTACTTAAGACATCATTTTTTATATACATTCCAAATTCTTCTGCAAAAATACGAGAACCATTCAAATTAAGGCTCAAAGCCGACATAAAATTTTCACGCGATTCGGCTATCTTTAAATTATCGAATTGCTTATAGGTGATAGAATATTCCGCAGCAAGTGCTTTTATTTTTTTAATAATTTCGTTTCTGTTGGGCTGGTATTGAATAGCTTCTTTTAGCACTGGCGATTCAAACAAAAGTACCTTAGTGCCCTTTTGCTGGGCCAATGCAATTGTTTTACGAAGGTACTTTTCGCGCAGTTTGCTCCATTTAAAATTATATCCTTTGGGATAAAGCTGAATAAATTCTTCTAGGTGATTGTCCCATTTAATTTGTAAAGGAGGTTCGTAACCATCAGCAAAGTGCGGAATGGTGCGGTGAGTGAAATAATGTTTAAGTCCTTGCAAAGCATCAAAATTTATTTTATTGCTGTAGTATCCGTATTTCATAAAAGGAATTTTTGTCCAGAAATAGTAAGAAGAATCACACTCTGATAAAACGGTGTCCACAACATCATCGCCAACAAATTCAGCAAAACGATAGGTATTAAAGGTATTGTAGTTTTCGTCCATTGATTCGGGAGTGACAAATAATAAAAGATAGTTGGGTGGCGTATTATTTTTAAGATAAAAATAAAGATGCAAATAATTATCAGCAAAGTCTGAATGACTTAATGCCAGATTGTATGATTTCAATCCCGTTTGTTTATCAAGAATAGTTGGAGAAATGAACCACAACGGCTCGCATGGACCATGAATTAAAATAGATGCATTAATCTTTGCTTTCTGAACATACGCAGCTTTTAGGTTGCAGTTTTGTTTCAGGGCAAAATCGTATAACCTGCTACATCCGATAAGCAAAACCCAGATGATGGTTATTGAAAATAGTATTTTAAATAATATTTTGGTCATTTTTGAAATTACAATGAGGTATTCCTAAGAAGCAAATCCTGTAATTTATGCTGATATTTTTGGTTAATTTGTTGATTTTTATTACGTTAATTACAATTTAGCTTACCATTTGACGCCATAATAGCATTGTCTTTTTAGACAAATCGGTTCCGATTGTTCGGAATAGCATTGTCTTTTTAGACAAATCGGTTCCGACTGTTTGGAATAGCATTGTCTTTTTAGACAAATCGGTTCCGACTGTTCGGAATGGCATTGTCTTTTTAGACAAATCGGTTCCGAACGTCTCAAATAGCATTAAATCAAAACTGCATATATATAAACCTGGTACCACTATTAAATACTCCAAATAACATTATTAATACTAAAACTACTACACTGTAAGTTATGCTAAAAACAGGAGTTTTTGAAAAAGAGTTTATTCTCTTTTCGAATAACAAAACCACAACTGCAATTAATATACTGATAAAAAAATTAAACTCGTCTATTTGATGCCCACCTACTGCAAGTGGAGCAATGAAACCCGAAAGCCAATCAACCGGTACAAACCCTGTAAAACTGTTTTTAATTAAATGTAAAGAATGAGTTACCGAATGTGCTCGAAAAAAAATATTACTAAAACAAACAAGGTTAAAAACAATAAATACACTCAATAGTTTATAAACTGTTTTATTGACTTGTTGGGATAATTTTATTCTGAATCTTTTGGTAAGCAATTCGAAACTGAGATACATAACATGACACATTGCCCAGCAAAAAAAGGTAAGCCCTATTCGATGCCATAATCCAGAAACAATAAAAGTAAGAGCAATGCCAATTAATGCAGCCGTTTTTTTGTATTGACGCAATTTAAAAACCAGAGGGTAATAAATATATTTGGTAAAAAAAGAAATAAGGGAAATGTGCCAACGCCTCCAGAATTCGGAGATAGAAGTGGCGCGAAAGGGGGTATCAAAATTTTCTTTCAAATCGTATCCAAGCATCTTTGCAGCTCCCAAAGCTATATCGGTGTATCCGGAAAAATCGAAATACATTTGAATGGTAAATAAATAAGCCCCTACAATGGTAGTCATACCAGCATAATCAGAATTGAAATCGAAAATGGAACTAACAGCTGCAACAAGTCGGTCGGCTACCACCATTTTTTTAAAAAGCCCAAGCAGAATTCTGTTAAAACCAATTATTAAATCGGACGGTGAGACAGCTACTTTTTCTATTTGAGGAAAAAATTCATTCGGCAGCATTACCGGTCCGCTGATAGCTTTCGGAAAAAAACTGCTATATAGAAAAAAGTGAAATATGTTTGTTTCCGGTTGCAACCGATTAAAACGAACTTCGGTTATATAAGATATGTTCTGCAAAGAATAGTAAGATAAACCTAAAGCAATAAAAAGGTTATAAAAATTAACATGAAGATTGAAAACCAAAAAATCAGATGTATTGGAAGTGGTACTGAAAAAATTAAAAAGCAAGATTACAGCTATGTTAGATACAAGGGTAAAAATATAAAGAAAGCGATTGTTTGCAATTTGTTTTGCGGAATAAAAATTAAGGAATGAAAGAACAATTAATGTGATTAATGACTCTCCATTATAAAATCCAATGAAAATAAAACTAACAAGAACTAAAAGAATGGAACGAAAAGAAGCGGGAGAAAAATAATTAAAGAATATAACAAGAAAAAGAAAAAGAAAAAATAGTGGGGAAATCAAAGTCATACATTAAATTATTTGCTTCCTGCTTTTTTTTCGATGGTGCTTAAAATATCAGCAACGGAGTTAAACATCATTACTTCCTCAAACGTAAATATAATTTTGAATTCAGATTCAATTTCTGCTATTAGTTGAAGATGGGTGAGGGAATCCCACATTTTTATTTCCGATGCTGAAGTAGAAGAAGAAATAATAAGACTTCCATCTTCGAACACTTTTCGAAACACATTTTGTAGTTTTTCTAACATGGTTGTTTATTATTTAAAAATAGAAGTTGATTTTTATCCACCTTTCCATTAATATTTAAAGGAAATTTTTCCACGGCTACTATTTCTGTAGGAATCATATAATTGGGGAGAAGCACAGAAAGTTTTTCTTTTGTAAGTACTTCATTTATTTCAGTCGTTTCAACAAATGCAATCAACGAATTTATTTTATTCTCCTTCTTTTGATTTAGAACAATTGCTTTTTTATTTAAAATCGATTCCAATTCAAATTCGATTTCACTCAATTCGATTCTGAAACCATTAATTTTTACCTGATTATCGGTACGACCAAGGAAACAAAGGTTTCCGTTGCTGTTTAGCAAAACTATATCCCCTGTTTTGTACCACCTTTTATTGTCCTTCTCTATAAATTTATGTTCGTTTTTGTTGTTGAGATAGTTAGAAATTATTTGAGCTCCTGCAAAGCAAAGTTCTCCTTTAACTGAATTATTATTTTCATCATCTATGATAATATAATCAACACCATCAAATGGTTTACCAAGCGGAACAATGCCATTTACCGACTCTTCAGCTGATTGGATTTCATTGAAAGGATAATGCAAACAAACAATAGTCGTTTCGGTGGGTCCGTAAAAATTTTCTATCACTCCGTTTGGCATTGCCCTTGCCCATTTTACTGCCAACTGATGATACAAGGCATCGCCAGAAAAAATGCTGTAACGTAAATCGGGCAAATAAATTTCAGGCAAATAAATTTGAATATAATTGAGAATTGTTGGCACCATACTCACCACTGTTATTTTATGCTGCTTCAACATTTGAATTATGGTTGTGAATTTTACACCCTTATCAGGAACGGCATAACAACAACCACCAACCAGCAAAGGCATCAAAAAGGAAAAAATGGAAACGTCAAACGTTAATTCATATACCTGCAAAAATCTATCTTCGGAGTTAAAATTGTAATTGTTTAGTTGAAAATCAAAAAAATGATTAATGTTCGAATGAGTTAATGGAACCCCCTTTGGTTCACCTGTGGTGCCTGAAGTAAAAAGAATATATGAATTAGGTTGATTTACCTTTTGAAAATCAGAATGTTCATTCCCTTCCTTATTTTCATTTCCAGAAGTAATTACTATATCCGCTTCCCCACCAATCTCTTTCAAATCTCTATTTTCAACAGATGATAGTATTAATTTCAACTTACATTGTTCAGCAATATTTTTATTTCGAAGAACAGGAAATTTATTGTTTAAAGGAACATAAGCTGCTCCGTACAGACCAATTGCAATACTGCTTGCATAAGTTTCAACATCATCATTGCAATAAATTCCAATTCTTTCAAATACTTTATCTGAAGGAATTTTTTTGTAGATAAATAAAACTATCTTCCATAATTCTTCATAGGTATAATACTTGTTATTAATAAACAAGGCATTACGACCGCTGAAAACTGGCACGTTTTTCGCAAAATGATTGGCAATTGGAAGGTCGAAATTATCTATTGTTATTCGATTCATTATTCAGTAAATGTTTGCGGGTAAATTTCGCAATAATTTTATAATGCCATGATAATAATATCTCTTATCTTTGACAAAGATTGAAATAAAAAATATTCAAATATGAAAAAAGCACTACTCTTTCTTATCATTTTCTTTTCCATTTCAGCAACTGTCTCGGCACAAAATGCAGCCAATTTTGAACTTTATAAAACCTTTCACAAAAAAGATTTGGTTAAAAATCAGGTCATGGAAATACTTATCCAAGGTAATGTAGAGGAAATAAAACAGCTTGTTGAATCAGCGGGTGGCAAGTTTCAATATTCTGCTGGTGATATCTCTAAAGTAAGTTTGTCAATTGATGGCATTGATAAGATAATTAACAATAAAGCAATTGAGCGATTGGAAACCATTTCGAGAAGCGCAAAGCCGTTGAATGATACTATGCTAAAAAACAACAATGTAGTTCCGGTGCATAATGGACAGGCGCCCCTGACCCAAGCTTATAATGGTGCTGGAGTAGTGGTTGGTTTTATTGATACAGGAATTGATTTCACTCATCCTGACTTTCAGGATAGTTTAGGTCATAGTCGGGTTAAGTATTTGTGGGATCATAATCTTTCTGGACCTCATCCGGCAGGATTTAGCTATGGGGCCGAATTTACCAATACCGATATCGACAATGGATTGGCCTCAGCTTCTTCTGATGTGACCAATTGTTCAGGTTACCCAGCACACGGTACACATACCGCAGGCATTGGTGTTGGAAATGGATTGGCTTCTAATTCTTATAAAGGGGTGGCTCCGAAAGCAGATATAATAATGGTTGCTATGAGTTGGTGCGGTGCTTCACCATTTTCTTTTGTTGACGGAGTAAGTTATATTTATGCTAAAGCATTGGCTATGGGTAAACCATGTGTTATCAATATCAGTATTGGTGGACAAATAGGTGGGGTAAACTCTTCTTATGGTTCTCACGATGGAAAAGATTTGGAAGCACAAATGATTAATAACCTTATGAATGCACAACCGGGTCGTGCATTGGTGGCTGCTGCAGGAAATGATGGAGGTAGTCTTATTCACCTTGGCTATAATGTTACCACAGATACCAACTTCACTTTATTTTCTCTTGCCTCCGGATATTCTGCAATTAATATGCAATTATACGGAAGTGTGGCTGATATGACCAATGTTAATTTTTCGATTGGTGCTGACCAAATTACTCCTACCCACTCTTACAGAGGAAGGATTCATTTTTCAACCATGTTTCCTTTAGGTGTATTGCGCAATGATACTTTATATAATAATGGTAACCGAATAGGTGTTATGCAGTCCATTGCCAGTCAACCATACGCTGGCACATATAAAATGGAGTGGTTAATTGTGCCTGATTCTACAACCTACAATTGGAGAATGATAACTACTGGGTCCGGTAAATTTGATTTATGGAGTTATGATATGGTGAGTTCAGGTCTGCCTTCTGTTGCAACAATGCCTGATAGCATTTATTATAAATTGCCTGACGATCACAAAACAATTTGCACGAGTTTCCAATGTTTAGATAATGTAATAACTGTTGGTAATTATACTAATCGTAGAGGTTACCTATCCTATGGCGGTATACCTTATACTGATTTTTCAAAAGTACCAGGGCGAATTGACCCAAGTTCCAGCCTTGGACCAACAAGAGATGGACGCGTGAAACCAGATGTTGTTGCTCCCGGGGATATGACTATGGCTGCTCTACCATTATCTTACATTTCATCCGTTACTTGCTGCTATCCCGATGCCTTAACTATAGACAGTCTTCATGTTCGTGATGGTGGCACCTCTGCTTCGTCTCCTTCAGTAGCTGGAATTGCTGCCTTGTATTTACAAAAAAACCCCACAGCCACAGCTATACAAGTAAGAATGGCAATTGATAATTGTACAACAATTGATTCATTTACAGGAACAGTACCGAATGCCCGTTATGGTTATGGTAAGGCTAACGCATTTACTGCTCTAACAGGTTGCGGAATAGGTATAAATGATTTGTCGGATGATAACTCGAACTCTTTATTAATTTATCCGAATCCTGCTGAAGACGGAAATACTATAAATATTAGTATTACTAATTATAGTGCGAAGGATAAAATGGAATTGAAAATTTATAATACAGTGGGGGAGCTAGTAAAATCAATTTCTGTTACCAATTCTGTTGTTCAGATAAACAAATTGCTTTCTTCGGGAGTTTATTTCTGCAACCTGATGAAGAACGATAAAAAGATTGCAATTAATAAACTTGTTATTTTATAATTAAAATATTTTGGATAAAACATTAAAAGTACTAGGAATTATTTCCATTATTCTAGGAAGCATGGCTACACTTTTATGTTTTTTGCCTGCCGGAATATTTTTTGCAATTCTCGCAGGTTTTTTTGGAATGCTTTGTTCCACCGCTTATATTTTCATTTATAGCCGTTATCAACTTAGCAGTAAAAGTCTAACTCCCGGACTAATTGGAATTATTTTAAGTTCAGTTCCGATTTTAATCATCATGTTTTCGAATTTTTCTCGTCATTAAAACTGACTTTAATAATGCCTGCAAATTCTAAAACAATTACAAATTATTTATCACTTATAAAATTTAGCCATACTATTTTTGCATTGCCGTTTGCAATTATCGGCTATTTTCTTGCGATAACTTTCACGAACGCTACATTTGATATTAAATTATTTGCATTCGTTATTTTATGTATGGTTTTTGCCAGAAGTGCCGCTATGGCTTTTAATCGCTTTATTGACAGAAAATATGACGAACAAAATGCAAGAACTGTTGTTCGCGAAATACCCGCAGGAATTATTAAGCCCAATAACGCTCTTGTATTTGTAATTTTTAATTGTTTGTTGTTTGTTGCAACCACTTATTTCATTAATAAGCTTTGTTTTTATTTATCACCGGTTGCATTAGCAGTTATACTTGGTTACAGCCTTACAAAACGATTCACTGCCTTGTGTCATTTAATTTTAGGAATCGGTTTATCACTTGCTCCTATTGGTGCTTACCTAGCTGTAACAGGTACCTTTGACTGGTTACCATTATTTTTTTCGTTTGCAGTTTTGTTTTGGGTTTCGGGTTTCGATATAATTTATGCTTTACAAGATGAGGAATTTGATAAATCAAAAAACTTAAAATCAATTCCTGTGTGGTTAGGCAAAAAAGGTGGGTTGGTGTTTTCTAATTTACTTCATCTTATTTCCGCATCATTTATTTTATATGCTGGATGGTATGCGCATTTTAACGTATTGTACTGGATTGGTGCCGGACTGTTTATCGGCTTGCTTGTTTACCAACATTCGATTGTAAAACCTTCTGATTTGAGCAGAGTGAATCTGGCTTTTGCTACCACCAACGGAATTGCAAGTGTGGTATTTGCAGTGTTTGTGCTCCTGGATTTAGCATTTCACTAAAACCGTTTACGTTTATTCCTTAATAAATTTTTGTGTGGTTTGAATTTCGTTCGACAGAACAGAAATAAAATAGAGTCCTTTAGGAAGTGAACTTACATCAACGTTTATTGTTATTGGACGATTGATGATGGTTGATTGAAATACAAGTTCCCCAAGAGTATTTGCTATTTTCACCTCCTTTATCTTTAATTCATAATTGCTAATTTGAATTTGTGAAGTGGTGGGATTTGGATAAAAATCAAATTCATTATTTCTTATATTCATTTCATCCACCCCCAAAGTTGGATTAATTACCCAACCGATGTCTTTGAGTATTCCAATACAAATAGGTCCGGGATTATGAAGGGCGTAAGCAGGATTTCCGCTGGGTGTCATTAGTTCGTTCGGATTTCCTGCAGGATAAGTTCCTTCGTTCAAATGAGTAATGCTAGAACCAAGCGAAAAGGAGGCAGGTGCATATATTCTTGGTTTAGTTCCTGCATTGGCTGCCATTGCGTTTGGTCCATTAAAATAGATATTGTTGCTTTTCAGTTTGATTGATAAAATAGTGGAAGGGTTTGGAAATGAATCTAATTTCTCATTTATATTGGTTACAAGAAATTCATCGAACACAGAAGGAAGTGTATCCAAATTGGGCCAAGGAAAGGCAGAAACAAGATTAAAAAAATCTGCATTGCGCAACATTCCAAACGAACCAATACCTGTTGAATCTTTTGCCAGACTGAGGAATCCAAGCCCGTGACACAATTCGTGAAGGACGATGGTGACCATATCGTATTGCCCTGCTGGGACAGTTCCTGACGTTCCGTAATACCAATTGGTGCTGCTACTCAGAAACATTTCCACATCGGGCACTCCCACATTTAATTCAGTTCCTGCAATGGAATTGGCCAGTGATGTGGCATACCACCTGTCGGCTGCAGGTGCCCCTGCAAAGTTTTTTATTCCATTTGGAAATGTAATTCCCAATGTGCCTGCAGGCAAGAGTTGAAAATGTGCGGTTACTTTAATAGGTACTGATGAAACTATGGTGTGCCCCCACGTGTCGGCTGCATACTGGAAAGCAGTTTGTGCCTGTGGGGTAAAACCTGAATAGGTGATATTGAAAGTGGCAGTTTGTGCATGAATCTTAAATAGAAAACAAAAAGCAATAAGTACTGCACCACTTTTTTTCATTTTACTTTGGGTTTTTAATATTAAATTTTACAGGAAGATTAAACCTTACTCTCACTTCCCTCCCACTCTGCTTTCCGGGTTTCCAACGGGGCATCAGCTTTACCACCCGCACTGCTTCTGCATCGCAACCGACACCATTTGTAACCCCTTTCACTACTTTTACATCAGATACGCTTCCATCTTTTTCGACCACAAACCCAACGTAACATGTTCCTGTAATGTTGTGTTTCATTTCGTAATTAGGATAGTTTACATTATCGCCAATAAACTTTGTCATTGCAGTCATTCCCCCAGGGTATTCTGGCATTTCTTCTACAATAACTAATGGTGGCTCAGCAGAAACAGAGTCTTTAGAAACTGCTTTATCGTACATGGGTGGTGGTGGGGGCTGCGTTTCGGTGTTGTTACCATTTTGAGCGAGCATGGATAATGATATAAAAATGAATGCGGAAAGTAAGCTTACTGTTTTCATAAATCTTCTATTAGTCTTTAACGCATCTCACGGAAAGCCCATCTTCCATTTCGGTGCCATAACGTGTAACATCGCTAATGGCACAAGAAAGATAGCGATCCCAAGCACTGCGAGGACCACTTACGGTAGTGCTCCAATAACTACTGTTGCCACCTACATAATGAAAAGGACCTGCATCGGTGCGGTAACCGCTTGGTAGTGCAGTAAATCCGCTTATGTTAGTACCATTGCAGTTGATATTCCAACCGGTGGTGCTTTTTAGTTTTTCTTTTGCATACCGTTCTCCGCCCATATTTTTGATGAGTAATTTCCATTCGGCATCTGATGGTATGTGCCAGCCTAAGGGGGCTAAACCTCTAGGGTCGTTTACTGCAAACCAGTTGTAAAGCTTTCCGAATTTAGTTCCGTTTGAAGGGTCGTTGCTATAATAGCACCAAGCAGCTTTTCCTTGTTTACCTGCTGCATCCCACTCTTCTTCTGTTCTTGCTTCAGGTATAGAATCTCCGTTTCTGAACACGCTTACATTCAAATTTAGTTTTGACCAAATTTGATTGATAATTCTGACCTCCACCAACCCGAGTTTTATTCTCGAATCGTTCTCCATATTTATTTTAATAGAATCGGCAGAGGCTTCTTCTGTGATGCTTTTTGAACTTTGCCTGCAGGAGAATACACATATAGAAATTCCGAAGAGGAGTATTATTGCTTTTATAGTTTTCATTTTGTTGTTAAAAAATAGTTGCCAAATTTAATGGTTTTTATTTACAAATAGCCCCATCATTTTTTCTAAATGATGCTCTCCGATTCCAAAATACTTTTTTGCTGCATCTATTTTACTTAAAATATCTTGTTTGTGGACTGTTGTATTTTGTTTTTTTATTCCGACTATCAACACATTTTTTGGGGTGTGGGCGTCTGACACAAATTCGAAGACTTTGGTTGAATAGCCATAATACTCCAGCACCAGGGCACGAATGCCATCGGTGACCATTTCGGCCTGGTGCTCGAGAAAGATGCCGTGCTTGGTAAGAAATGTAAGGTTGTTTTTAACTTTATGTTTTTCTATTTCTCTGCGTATCTGTTTGTGGCAGCAGGGTGCAACGACTATCAAATCGGCATTTCCGAGAATGCCTTTTGCTATTGCATCGTCAGTGGCGGTGTCGCAGGCATGGAGGGCGATGAGTACATTGAGGTTGTTGGTTTGGTATTTATCAATTGAACCTTGTTGGAAATGCAGATTATTAAATGCTGAATTTTGGGCAATGGTGTTGCATAATTCTACTAGTTCTTTTCTTGATTCTACTCCGGTTACTGTTGCGGGTTTGTGTATGACATTGTTTAAATAATCATATAACGCAAAGGTAAGGTAGCCTTTGCCGGCACCCATGTCCACCACGTTGGTTGTGGTTCGTTGGGGGAGTTCGTTGAGGAGGGAACTTAATATTTCGATGTAATGGTTTATTTGTTTGTATTTATCTTGTGCTGCATTGAGGACGTTTCCATCGGCATCGGTAATTTTTAGTTGGTGCAAATAGTGTTTACCTTTGGCTTCTATTTTTCTGTTTTTTTGTTTGTCGTGCTGGGCTAATGGTACTGTAATGGTGGTTGGTTGGTTTTGTTTCAGTTTCCAGTTTTGGGGGTTTATGTATTCGAGGGTGATATCGAAAGCGGTGGTGAATAGGGTGGCGGACCTAAAATTATCATCGTTTAATAAGCCTGTGATGATGGTTGTGGTTTCGGGAAATGTATAGTTTTTGGTGATGTCGTTGGTGGTGTATCGGTAAGTGAAACTGAGTACTTCTTGTTTTTTTATGATTGCTTTTTTAAGGTAAATTTTTTTCAGGTTTGGTTCTTTTCCTTTGTAATTGGTTAAGGACATTTTTACAAAGGTGTTGTTGTTCCAGCTTTGTTGGAAGAAGGTGATTAGGTTTGTTATGTTTTGTTGCATTGTTTAATTTTTGGCAAAGATAGTTAAACTTAAAACTCCTTATCTTATCAATTTAATTGCAGGTTTTATGTTCATACAGTTTTCCGACTATGCCTTATACCACTTTTGGTTGTCCGATATGCCACTTTCGCATGTCCTGTAAGCCACTTTTGCATGTCCTGTATGCCGTCCAACTTTGTCCTGTATGCCGTTCAACTTTGTCCGAAATATGGGGTAAATGTGTATTATATCACTGAATTATAATGTGTTATGAATTAGGAATTAGGAATTGATATTAGGACAAATTAGCAGATAATAGCACTAAATGGGTATTGTAAAAAAGCGAAATTGTTTTCAAATGGGTCGCAATCGATGGCAATTTGGGCTAGATTGATAGCAAGTTGCTCTAGATTGATGGCAAGTTGCCCTAGATTGATGGCAAGTTGGGCTAGATTGATGGTAAGTTGCCCTAGATTGATGGCAAGTTGCCCTAGATTGATGGCAAATTGCCCTAGATTGATGGCAAGTTGAGCTAGATTGATGGCAAGTTGTAAACTACTATGCAAATTTTGCTTTTAAGACCTCACCCCTAGGGTCTGTTCAATAAACTGTGTCAAAATATTAATTTTGTCACACAATGAAAAAGAAAAAACAACCATTTGATTCAAGGTCTTCGAAGACGAAGCGATTGAACAAATAAAAAATCGCAATTAGCGAAGTCCCGTAGGGACGAAATGTAACTAATCAAGCAAATGAAAATAATATGCCGTCCCTACGGGACACTAAATAAAAACCAATTTCCTTAACCTGACGGCTATGACCCCCGACCCCTCCCCCTGAAAAAAGGAGAGGGGAGGGAATAAAAAATTAATAGTGCATTTGGTGAATGAAAAAGAAAATGATGGTTGTGAGCTATAAACTGATGATTCTGAAACCTTGTTAGGGAATACGTAGGGGGGATACGCCTAACTGGGGGTGTAGGAATTAGGAATTAGGAATTAGGAATAAAAAAATCCTGCTTTGAGAAAGGCAGGATTTTTTTTGGAAATTTTTTGGGTGTAAGTATAACTTACTGGATTAATTTGAACGTAAGGAGTTACGGGGTGTAGGAATTAGGAAAAAGAATGTGCTGATGTGCTGATGTGCTGATATGCTGATGTGCTGATTAGCTGATGAAGAAAAAGTAATTGGGAATTGGAGAAAAAAAATCCTGCTTTGAGAAAAGCGGGATTTTTTTTTGTGTTTACTTAAACGTAAATACGAAGAGAGCAGTTGGCAAACTGCACCCGATTGTAGAGGAAAGCCCGAAGTGTGTAGGTTTTGGAATAAAAAACACACCCCTAGCCCCTCTCGAAGAGGGGAATGGCTGACGCACAGAGGGGAATTACGCTTGTGCGTGGACGGACTTGTAATTTAAAGCGGGAAGGCACTGAAATACGAAGCGGAAAGTTGTCTGCCCAAATAATAATTAGGAATTGGGAATTAAGAATTGGGAATTGGAAATTATTTAATTTTTGGGTGTTATACTTTCGTAATTTTGATGCGTTTAAAAAGATGGATACTGTTAAGGAAATACTGAAAAAATACTGGGGGTATGAGACTTTTAGACCTTTGCAGGAGGAAATTATCCGCTCGGTGGTGGAAGGGCATGATACGCTGGCACTGCTGCCTACGGGTGGTGGTAAGTCGGTTTGTTTTCAGGTGGCGGGGTTGTATATGGATGGAATTTGTGTGGTTATTAGTCCGCTTATTGCGTTGATGAAAGAACAGGTTGAGGGCTTGAGGGCTAAGGGTATTAAGGCTGTGGCTATTACTTCGGCCATGCACAAACGGGAGATTGATATTGCACTGGATAATTGTGTGTATGGGGATGTTAGGTTTTTGTATATGAGTCCGGAGCGGTTGGAGTCGGAGATTGTGAAAGTGCGCTTGCAGCGGATGAAGGTGAATTTGATAGCGGTGGATGAGGCGCATTGTATTTCGCAATGGGGTTATGATTTTAGGCCGAGTTATTTAAAAATTGCTGAGTTGAGGGAGTTGTTGCCCAACGTTACTGTGCTTGCACTTACGGCTACTGCGACTGTGGAAGTGGTGGAGGAGATTGAGGAGAAGTTATTGTTTAAAAACGGGAGTGTTTTTCAGCAGAGTTATGAGCGGAAAAACCTGGCATACGTGGTGCTTCGGGAGGAGGATAAGTTGAAACGGTTGTTAAAAATAGCTACGAATGTGAAAGGAGTGGGGATTGTGTATGTGCGCAACCGAAGAAAAACACAGGAGATTGCGAGTTATTTGTTGAGTAATGGTATTGGGGCGGATTTTTATCATGCGGGGTTGGATGGGCCAACGCGGGACAGGAAACAAAATGAATGGACGGGTAACAAAACGAGGGTGATGGTGTGTACGAATGCTTTTGGGATGGGGATTGATAAGGCGGATGTGCGGTTTGTGGTGCATATGGATGTGCCGGATTCGGTGGAGGCTTATTTTCAGGAGGCAGGAAGAGCAGGCAGGGATGGGCGAAAGGCTTTTGCTGTGCTGTTGTATAATGAAGGTGATAAAGTGGAACTGAATGCTGCTATTGAAGCAAGTTATCCTTCGATTGAAGAAATAAAACAAACGTATCAGGCGTTGGCAAATTATTATCAGGTGGCAACCGGTGCCGGGCTTGGGGTTACGTTTGATTTTGAGATTTCAGATTTTTGTGACCGATACAAACTGGAGCCTATACGGGTTTTTAATTGTATGAAATTTATTGAGCGGGAAGGGTACGTTGCACTTACCGATTCGTTTCATCAATCGTCAAGAGTGAAGATAGAGTTGAATAAAGAGGAGCTGTATCGGTTTCAGGTGGCAAATAAAATGTACGATGCGTTTATAAAACTGTTGCTGAGAAGTTACACGGGTTTCTTTGACAGTTTTGCAAAAATAAATGAATATGAACTGGCAAAGAATGGGAAAACAAAGGTGGAAAGCATTGTAACAAGGCTGGAATACCTGCATCAAAATAAAATTATAACGTATATCCCTCAAACCAATTTGCCTCAGCTAACGTTTACTCAAGAGCGGGTGGATGCAAAGTATTTGAGCCTGAAAAAAGAAAATTTTGAGGTGCTGAAAGCGCGGGCTGTAAAGCGGATGGAATGGATGGTGGATTATGCGGAGAGTACACACGAGTGCCGAAGTAAGAGGCTGTTGGCTTATTTTGGTGAAACGGAGAGTTACAGATGCAATATATGTGATGTGTGTTTGGCAGAGAACAGAAAAATACTGCACACCGAAGAGTTTGAAAACATCAGCACACAGATAAAAGAGTGGCTGGCATTGCATCCGTTGGAGTTGAAAGAACTGGCAGCAAAAATAACTGGTACAAATGATGATAAAATATTGCATACTATAAGAGTGATGATAGATACAAAAATGATAACGCATGACGGGGAAGGGAGGTTGTGTTTGGTGGTGAAAAAGTGAAATGGAGAGTTGGAGAACTGATTAATTTAAATAAATCTATATTTCTCCAAATCAATAAATCTTCAATTAATAAATAATTATCTTTGAAAAATTATGAAAGAACAATACATTAAAGCAATATTGAACAGCGGAAAAGAGCATAGTCTGCTGAGGTTTCATCCGTGGGTGTTTTCGGGAGCCATAAAAAAAATGACAGGTGAAGTAGAAGAAGGAGATGTGGTGGAGGTGTATTCGTCACAAAACCAGTTCCTCGGAATGGGGCATTGCCAAATAGGCTCCATAGCGGTGCGAATGTTTTCGTTCAAAGAAGTAGTTCCAGATTTTGAGTTTTGGAAAAGCAAACTGCAAGCTGCTTATAATTTTAGAACACAATTAAACCTGACTAACAACACCGCTACCAATTGTTATCGGTTGTGTTTTGGCGAAGGCGATGGATTGCCGGGATTTATTATTGATTATTATAATGGCACAGCTGTGTTTCAATCGCACTCCATTGGTTTGCATTTAATAAAACACGAATTTGTGAAAGCACTGCAAGAGATTTATGGAGCTCGACTAAATGCGGTGTACGACAAAAGTGAGGAAAAAATGCCCAAGCAAGCATCGGTGGAGGTGGCAAATGGTTATTTGTGGAAACGCGAAAATGCAACTATCGAAAACATTGCTTTGGAAAATAATCATCAATTTTATGTGGATTGGGAAGGGGGACAAAAAACGGGATTCTTTTTAGACCAGCGCGAAAATCGTGAATTGCTGGGTCATTATTCAAAAGATAAAGTGGTACTCAATACGTTTTGTTATACAGGAGGTTTCTCTGTGTATGCTGCCAAAGCAGGTGCTACCGAGGTTCACTCTACCGACATTTCGAAAAAAGCAATTGAGCTAACAGATAAAAACATTGAATTAAACAACATAAAAAATCATACTTCGTTTGCCATCGATACGTTTGAATTTTTGAAGAACAGGGAAAACACTTATGATATAATTGTGCTCGACCCTCCTGCATTTGCAAAACATCAAAATGTGAAACACAATGCTATTATGGGTTACAAACGACTGAACTACGAAGCCATAAAACAAATAAAACCGGGAGGATTATTGTTTACCTTTTCCTGCTCCCAGGTGGTAGATAAAAACACCTTTAACTCTACCGTAATGGCAGCAGCTATAGAAGCCGGACGAACAGTTCGCGTACTTCATCATCTCAGTCAACCGGCTGACCATGCACCCAGCATTTTTCATCCCGAAGGGGAATATTTGAAGGGATTGGTGGTGCAGGTGGAGTAGAAAAAACTTATTATTCAAAAACAAAACCATAGTATTAATAAAAAACATATTTTTGAACCTCTTAAAAAAAGAAATCCATTACAAACACAATAAACTAATTAAATGAAAAAAATTATTACCACCGTATTAAGCTGCATCTGTTTGGGCGCAGCCATTGCACAACCTCAATTGGTAGAAGAAGTGAAAGCAACCGAAGGAAAAGTTGTTATTCCTTATTCAAAGTATAAACTCTCCAATGGCTTAATAGTACTCCTCCACGAAGACCATTCGGACCCGGTGGTGGATGTAATGGTGACCTACAAAGTAGGCTCGGCACGAGAGTCAATGGGCAAATCAGGATTTGCTCACTTTTTCGAACACATGATGTTTGAAGGCTCCAAACATTTGGCGGATAAAGAACATTTCAAAATGGTTTCTACCGCAGGTGGAGATATGAATGGTTTTACTGAAAGAGATAAAACCACTTATTTCGAAACATTGCCTTCCAATTATTTGGAGATGGGATTGTATCTGGAAAGCGACCGTATGGGCTTTTTGCTGGATTCGCTTACCACCAAAAAATTTGAAATACAACGGGCAACTGTTAAAAACGAAAAATCGCAGAACGTAGAAAACCAACCGTATGCCATTGCGTTTGAAGAAGAGATAAATAAAATTTTGTATCCCGACAGACATCCTTACAGTTGGCCTGTGATAGGTTATGTAGACGATTTGAACAGAGCAAGTGTGGAAGATGTGCGCAATTTCTTTTTACGTTGGTATGGACCAAACAACGCCATATTGAGCCTTTCAGGAGATTTTGTGACGGCAGATGCTATTAAATTGGTAGATAAATATTTCGGAGATTTGAAACCATGCCCTGAAGTAAAAAAGATGCGTGTGCCTTTGAATGTATTGCCAACAGATAAATACACGGCTTACAAGGATAAAATATATTTGCCTTTAAATTTAAGAGTTTACCCTACAGTGCCTCAATATCACAGAGACGAAGCAGCACTTGATTTATTATCAATTATGATGGGTGGAAGTAATAATTCTATTTTCTATCGCAAATTTGTAAAAACAGAAAAAGCGGTGGAAGCGTCCACCAACCATTCGTCAAGCGAATTAGCAGGGGAATTTGGAATTCAAATTGTTGCCGCACCACCTGATGATTTTAATTACGAAAAACTTTTTACTGACTTAGACGCATTGGTAAAAACAACTATTGATGAATTTGAAAAAACCGAAATTACTGACGAAGCATTGCAAAGAGCCAAAGCACAAATGGAATCGCAAGCCTACCAAGGAGTTTCCACAGTGTTTGAAGCCAATATGAGAATTGCAGCATGGGAGCGACTGTTAGGACATAGTTCTACTATTTCGGACGATATTGAAAGATACAGTAAAGTAACTAAAGAAGATATTTCCCGTGTGTTTAATAAATACATCAAAGGCTCTGGTGCAGCTATTGTTAACACTTACCCGATTATGGACAATAAAGATTCGGTAAAAAGTATTAACCCTCATGCTGGCGAAACATTTCCTCCAAATCCTGAATATACTGGGTTAAGCTATACTCCTAATGCAGATAAATTTGACAGAAGTAAACGCCCTGAACCAACAGCACCCAAAATAGCAAAAGTGCCTGATTATTATTCTTTCAAATTAAAAAACGGATTGAGTGTAATTGGTATCAACAACAACGAAACACCTGAAGTAACTATTGAAATGACCATTGAAGGTGGTTCGCTGGTGTTGCCACCCGAAATGTTTAAAAAAATGGGTGTTGCAGAACTTACTGCCAGTATGATGAATGAAGGAACTAAAAACTGGACTACCGAACAAGTAAGTGCAGAGTTGGAAAAAATTGGAAGTTCAATCACTTTCTCGGCTCAAAAATCAGCTAACACAGTATCTATTCAATGCTTGAAAAAGAACCTGGATGCTACTTTAAAAGTGTTGGATGAAAAATTATTGAACCCTGGATTCAGACCTGATGATTTTAAAATTGCTAAAAAACAATACAAAGAAAGTATTGCAAACGAAAAAACCAATGCACAAGCAGTGGCTAACAAGCAAATGAATTTTGCTTTGTACGGAAGCTCACTTATGGGATTGGCACCAACTTGGAAAACAGCTGACAACATTGAGTTAAAGGATTTGAAAGACTATTATACTAATTATTATTCTCCATCAGTATCCAGCATGGTGATAGTGGGCGACCTTGACGAAAAAGAAATAACTGCTAAATTAGATTTCTTGAATAAATGGCAGGCAAAAGAGGTGAAAATCCAACCTATTGCAGAGCCTGCTCCACCAGCCGAACAACAGTTTTTTATTTCTGACAAAGCTTTTGCTCCTTCCACCGTTATTATGATGTCGAACATTTCGCTTAAATTTGATGCAACGGGTGATTATTATAAAAATCAAATCGCTAACTTTTGTTTGGGTGGAACGTTCAACAGCCGATTAAATATGAGTTTGCGCGAAGACAAAGGTTATACCTATGGCATTTCTTCTCGTTTTGTTGGAAACAAATATACCGGACGATTTGTAATCAATTCTTCAGTAAAACGGGCAACTACTGCTGCTTCGCTTATGGAAATTACTAAAATCTATTCTAACTATGCTGATAAAGGCGTTTCAGATGATGAATTAGCATTTACCAAAAGCTCTATGTTGAACGAAGAAGCATTAAAATATGAGTCGCCTTTCGATAAGGCATCATTTTTGTCTAACATCGTTCGTTTTAATTTAGAAAAGGATTATACGAGCAAACAAAACCAGATTTTGAAAAGCATAAGTAAAGACGAAGTAAACCAACAAATTAAAAAATATTTTGCATTGAACAAGCTCACAACTGTTATTGTAGGCGATAAAACAATGATTGAAGGTCAACTGGAAAGAGCAATGAAAGATGCTAAAAACAAAGAGATACTTGGCAATGTAAAATTGAAAAAACTAAATATGGATTAAACCTCACCCCTAGCCCTCTCCTTGAAAAAGGAGAGGGGAACGTGAGAAAAAAACAAAAATAAAAAAACAATGAAACAAATTTTAACCATTATTTTATCGTGTGTAACTGTTTTGGTAGTTGCACAAAACAATCAGGTGCAGAATGCAAATAATTATTTGCGTAACGAAGAATATGACAAAGCAAAAATTGCAGCTGATGCTGCTGCCACAAATGAAACCACAAAAGGCAGTGCTAAACTATGGATGTACAGAGGGCAGATTTACCAGAAAATATACGAATCGAAAAAACCGGAAATAAAAGCATTGGATGCGGATGCACACGAAAAAGCGGTAGAAAGTTTTCTTACTTGTCTTAAGTTAGACAAAGACAATGTGTACAAAGAGCAAATCAAAACCAATATGTGGCTGGTGCAAACATGCGCTGCTTTAGATTACAAATCAAAGTACATGGCAGACACCAAAGAATACGACAAGGCTATAAGAGGATTGGATTTGCTTGAACAAGCTTTGCCTTACGATTTTGATGGTGGATTGAAACGTAATAACATTACCAAAGAAAACCTGATGCTGACACATTTCAAAGTGTATTCTCAATCAGGTAACAAAGAAAAAACAAAAGAATATGCTGATAAACTGATTGAAATTAAATTTAAGGATGTTTCCATTTATTCCAACATGGCAAAAATTAACCTGATAGATAAAGATACAGCCAAAGCATTATCGTATATCGAAAAAGGAAAACTGATTTTTGAAGACAACATGGACTTGATTAACATGGAAATCAACATATATCTTGCTCAAAAGAAAACCGATGCTTTGAAAACCAAACTCAATGATGCAATTGCCATTGCCCCTGATAATGAAGTGTTGCATTGCGTACTTGCCAACCTTTACGACAAAACAAATGACAAAGAAAATGCTGAAAAAGAATACTTAAAAGCATTGGAAATTAAACCTGATTATGATGTAGCAAACTATAATTTAGGAGTTGTTTATTTTAATACCGGCAACGAATGGGGTGAAAAGATTAACGCACTTCCACTTAATGATACCAAAAAAGCAAAAGAATACGAAGAAAAAAAGAACGAATACTACCGCAAAGCAACTGTTAACTTTGAGCAGAGTTATGCTGTTTCTCCTGATAAGGCAACCAAACAACGCTTGCGCCAATTGTACCTCAAATTAGGTGAAATGGAAAAAGCAGATAAATATAAATAGTTTTTTTGTTCGTTCAAAAACCAATATTGAACAATTAAACAATGGAATTTATTTTATAAGGCTGATTGATATCGATGGCAATAACTTGAATACCCAACGAGTAATTAATAATTTGTCATTAGTACATTTCCTCCAAAGGGGCTCCTTTGCCCCTTTGGAGGTTATTTTTAATCCGCCCCCCTACTCTACTGCAATTCTATTTCACCTAATTTACATGAAAATAAATTACATTTACCATTTAAGTTAACACACCATTTCATTAAGTTAAGGGTATTGCATTTATGCAATGTCAATAAAAAGATTCCATCGGTCGTTTTTAAATTTTTTTAAATCAAAAGCCTGCCTCATATTCACCTCCACAAGTTCTTTACCCGTTTTTTCGTCCAACACTTCAAAGCCGGGCATAGGTGTTTCCACAAATTCAGCTAGATTGTAGAAAAAGAATTCCACCTTTGTTTTGCCTGCTTTTATAATTTTTATTTCCCTCTGAATTTTTTTTGCTTTCCGGTAAACGTATAGGATGCTTTTGCTTTTCCTTTTTTGTCGGTAATTACAGCAGTGCCTTCCATCGTTTCGCCTGTAAGTGTTCCGCTCCATTTCAACTTATCTCCATCTGTATTTTTCGAATCAGATTCGAAAGTAACCACAGGTGCGCCCGAAGTAGAATCGACAGTGGCAGTGTATGCACTTGCCGTAAATGTATATTCTTTCATCATAAAGGCAGAACTTATTTTTTCGGCTCTGAACAAAAGCTGGTCTTTGGCAGGCTCAGGAGTTTTTTTCTTGCCTTGCTCGGTAAGTTCAATGTCAAATTGTTTTTCGCCAAGTAGTTTTTCTTTTTTTTGTGCAACCGCTTTGGTTGCTGAGGTAATTAATAAAACAACTACTACCACTGCAACAGTAATAGAATTTATTAAGTGATTGCTTTTTTGTGATTGGTTTTTCATTTTCATAAAAATTAAAGTTATTAATTTGAGTTTATTATTTTGGAACAACAAAAGTAGTAAAAAGAAAATCAGTTTTATTGTTCTGTTTACTATCTGATATTTTTATAACTTTAAACCTTGAATAATTAAAATACAAACTAACCACCTACCCATGAAAAAAATAATATTAACGCTCGTACTCTTTTCTTTTTTCTTTTTCGGAAAAACTACTAACTCTGTTTTGTACGCCCAATGGATGGCACAAACACCCCCAACAGGCACCACCAGCCTCAATTCGGTGTATGCTATAAGTCCTACCTCAGTGGCATGTGCAGGCGCACAACGCGTAATCAGAACGTTGGATGGTGGGCTCACCTGGACTTCTCCCCTTACACTGGGAGGAGTTAACATATATAGTATTCACAGCGGATATAGTGCCAATTGGCTTGCACTAACGCAAAATACTACCTGGATGATGACGGTAGGAAACCCAGGAGGAATCACACTTTCGTCAGGTCATCCTGATAGTATAATGGCACTTCATTTTAGTACGCCCGGTTGTATCACCGCAGTAGGAACTACCGGAAAAATAGAAACGAGTTGCGATACAGGAGCTACTTGGCAAGTGCGGGTGTTTACAGGACTTACATTGAATTCGGTGTGGTATGCCGATGCAAACACAGGAGTAGCCTGTGGTGTGTTTGGAAGTATTAAACGAACAGTGGATGGTGGAACTACATGGGCAACTGTTACCAGTGGAGTAGTTCAAAATTTGAATGGAATTACTTTTGCCGATGTCTTAACTGGTTACATAGTTGGCAATAGTGGTACTTTCCTGAAAACCATTGATGGGGGTGCCACTTGGACTTCGATGCCACTGCTTATTCCCAACAGTTTGAACGGAGTATATTTTGTTTCGGCCGACACAGGTTATGTGGTAGGCAGTGGAGGCTTGATTCGAAAAACAGTGGACGGAGGAACTTCATGGACCACCATGACATCCAACACTACACAAATTTTACGTTCCGTTCATTTTGCGAATCATACAGCAGGCTGGGTGTGTGGCGATGGTGGAGTAATTTTGAAATACTGCCCTACACTATCCGTAACCGGCAACATTACAGGAGCTACCACTGTTTGTGCAGGAGATACACTCACCTATTCGATTCCCGCGGTAACCGGTGCAATTGGCTACTCATGGACATTTCCTTTGGGATGGGTTGGTGGCGGGTCGGGTAGTACTATCTCTGTGATTGCTGGTTATGGAAGCGGGAATGTTAGTGTGGCAGCAACCAACTCGTGCGGAAATGGAACTCCGGTAACACTCGCTGTTACAGTTAATTCTCCACCAGTACCTGTAATTACTCAAAATTTCAATGTACTTACATCGAGCGCAACCACTAATAACCAATGGTATTTGAACGGTACTGCCGTTGCTGGGGCCACCGGGCAAACGTATAACTTTACATCAAATGGAACTTATACAGTAATAGTTACTTCCAATGGTTGTTCGTCCGAATCGTCACCACTTGTAATTACTAATGCAGGAGTGAATGAGCAGACAGACGATGCTGCTGTTTTTATTTATCCTAACCCTTCCACAGGTCAATTTCAGATTTCAAATTTAAAATTTCAAATTAAAAGTCTGAAAATAACAGATGTTGTTGGTCATGTTGTTTTTCAATCAACAATTGCAGGACAGCAAACAACAATAGAGTTAACGGGAGTTGCAAAAGGAATTTATTTTTTGCAACTGGTAAATGAAAATAAAAATGAAGTGATGAGAAAAATTATTGTTGAATAAAATGAAGAAATGAAATTTTCGGATTACCTCATTGCACAATTTACAGATATTGTTACACTCTATAAAAAATATCTGGGTCGCACGTTAGGTGCAACTATGTCGTTAACAGTTGTTTGTTTTGTTGGAGTTGTGATTCTCCTCACCTATACCACTTTTGATGAATTATCGAAGGGCAACAATGTAAGCCTTGCTAATTATTTTTTTTATAGAAGTAGTACCATTAATACCTACTGCATAACAGACCTATCGAAAACAGTTTTTGTTTTTTTTGTTGCAGTTTTTTCTATTGGCTTTTCCAGAGTCATTACTGATGAAGAAGACAACAAGGAAGTTTCTTTTTTAAAATGTATTCAGAACATCCATCTTTCGGACCTTTTTTATCTTTTAATAATATTATTTGTTTGTACAGGAATTGATTATGGCTTGTACTCACTCAATAGTTTTTCCTTTACTTCTTTAAGCAACTATTCAGCTGCAAGGTATATTTCGAGCACTATTTTCCAGTTAAAAATTTATATTCCACTTATTATTTTTTCTCTTTCAGTAACATCTTTAACTGGTGTAAGAAAAACAAAACTCACGTTCAAAAGAATATTTTTTCTTTTTATTTCGTTATGGATAGTAAATGAATTTGCATATGAAATATATGTTTGGACAAAAACTCATTTACTTAATTTAGTATTAATACCTGTAGAAACACCCGAACGAGTTTATCTGATTGAAAGTTTTTTGAGTATTCCCTTTATTGCTTTGTATTTTCTGGGATATCACTCTGCAATGACCACCTCACTGATGTTGACAGAAAGCAATTCAAGTAGTGAAGAAAAGGAGTTAGCAGATATAAAAGAGGGTGAAAGTAGTTAACAGTAAATACAAATAACATTATTTCATATTTACAAACTGTAGTGGCAAATCATAACTTCCGCTGCGCATCAACGCAATCACTTCCTGCAAATCATCAATCTTTTTGCCTGTTACCCGCACCTGGTCGTCCATCATTTGTGCCTGCACTTTTAACTTAGAGTCTTTGATGTCTTTAATAATTTTACGTGCCACGTCTTTGTCAATTCCTTCTTTTACCTTCACATCTTTTCTTACCATAAAGCCCGAAGCAATTTTTTCTTTGCCAAAATCGAGGCACAAGGGATTCAGATTTTGTTTAATCATCCGCTGACGAATAACATTGATAATGGATTCCATGCGCATATCGTCCTCGGTAAGAATAGAAATAAGCATGTTTTTTTTATCCAACGTAATTTCACTTTTGGAACCATGAAAATCAAAACGGTTTAGGATTTCTCTTCGTGCCACGTTAATAGAATTGTCGAGCAATTGAGCATCTACTTTATTTACAATATCGAATGAAGGCATTATATTTAATTAGGAATTAAAAATGTTTATGCAAATGTACGAATGACTAACCGACTAATCAACTCAGAAATTAATACCTGATATCAGCAATCATACACCGTGCGCTACCACCACCATATTTTTCGATGGTATAAAGTGGTGTATGAATAACTTTTCCAAATTTACTTAATTTATTCAATTGCGCCTTTTTGAGTGATTTAAAAGCTTTCTCACTCATCACAATCAAGCTTTTACCTTTATTATTGAACAACTGATAAATGTTACCTGCAAAAGCATTTAATTGTTTGTAGTCAATGGTAATAATTTCGTGGTCAGTATCAATTAGTGATTTCATTACCGTAAACAACTCTTCTTTATTTTTTATTGATTTTTCGCATACCACCGCAAAACCTTTGCCTATAGCTAACATTACGTTGGTGTGATAAATTTTTATTCCACTTTTATCAACAGCATTAAAAGCAATGTAAGAATAGCCAAGTTGTTTGCAAAGCATTTCGAGTAATTGAATTTTGGTACGGGGAGAAACAGCAGCATAGGCTATCTCCTGCTCATAGTCAAACACTATGCTACCAGTTCCTTCAAGAAAGAAATTATTTTTTTCGTTGACAGAATAATCAAGCACCAAATTGCATTCATCTTTCATTTTGTCGAGAAAACCTTTTCGTTCAATCCGCCTGTTAAGTGCCATCATGGAATAAAGAACCATTGCTTTAGAATCTTCAAAGGTCATCGTATTATTGAGTTCATCTTCTTTTCCGGGAAGAGGCACTGTTATACTCTTTATCAAATGAAAAGAAACTATGTTATTTGGAAAAATTGAATCGGGAGTGATAGGATTAGAGGTGTCTTTTACCACCATGGTTTCTATTCCGTTTGCTTTTAATAATTTCACAAAAGCCTTGAACTCTTCGAGTGCTGCTTTCTGAATTTCAGCAGGAGTTAGTTTACTATCGTTTTTTTGGAACAAATTGGTTGCAGCAGTTTCGCCATTAAAACCAAAATTAATTGGCTGTACCATTAATATTTTTGAAGGTTTGTTCTTCATACTATCAAATTATTGTTCTTTATTTTTTAAGCCTACAATAAGCACCCAAATGTTTGTTAAGCAAACCGATTGAGCACAAAAATAAGGAGATAAATTGTAATATAAGTTTACATTAAATCACAAGTTATTAAGAAAAAAAAACAAATAACTTGTTTTTATCAGGAAGAAAATAATATTGGAAAAGTGAAAGAAAAGACTAAAATGTTTTTGGAACTAGCTAATTGCAAATGGCTTTACTTTTGTCATACTACATAAAAAAAATTAATTCATACTAACCTTGAAATGCGGAATGTAAGTGGCATAAAAAGTACAATGGTAATACTCAAAAAAGTTAAATATTGCGAGGTTTCTGAATGAATAATAAAAGAATCAATTGCCCAAGTAATAACAAACCAACATACCATTAAGGCATAACTGACATACATTGCACCATAGAAATAACCAGGTTCTTTTCGTATTTCAAGCCACAGCAGGCATACGATTCATTCATTTTGTCAAACCTCTTTAAATCAAAGGCATTGTTGGTTATGAATACATTAGATTGATGACTACGCGGACATTTGTTGCTTAGAGTTGAATAAAAAATATCTTTAAGCATTAATTTAAAAAGATTGAATTATTGATTTTTATTGCTCTGCTTGAATTACCCCTGATTGCCGCCATTTTATTTCACCATTTTTAAATAAAATAAGAGTAGGTACCCCCTGAATTTTATAAGCACTTGCAACTTTAGGGTTTTTATCTACATCTATTTTCAGGATGGTTGCAGTATTGCCCATTTTCGATTTTAATTCATCCAGAATAGGTTTCATCATTTTGCAGGGACCACACCATTCGGCTGAAAAATCAACCAATGTAGGCGTGTTGCTATTAATTATTTCCGAAAAAGTTGCCATTACTGAACGGTTATTGTAGTTGATAAGGTTACTTTTGATTTTATAGAATTGGAAATTAAACAAGCTGCTTCCGATTTCTGAAGTATACGTTCTGCTTTTTCTTTATCTGCTTCATTCACTATTACCAAAGTAGGTTCAAGAAGAACTTCTGTCATCAAAAATTTGCCTTCCACCTGCTCCAGTTTACCTTTACCTTCACACGAAAAACTTATGAAATCCAGTTTTGAATTTTCAGCTATAGATAAAAAAGTGGTCATAAAACAACTATTAACTGCAGCAGTAAATAAATGTTCGGGCGACCAAATGTTTGGGATACCTTTAGCAAACTGAGGTGGTGTAGCCACTTCAATGCAATTGTTTGTTTGTTCTGCCGAATTATTCAACTCGGGAGAACACATAATGCCTTTACGGTCTTTGTTCCAGTTAACGTTTACGTTATAATAATGTGGTTCCATATATTTATTTATTTTAGTTTGTTTTGTAAACTCATCCATCCACCACCGTTGTGAACATGAGCATAACCTTTTGATTTTAAAAAACTTTTGGCAGATGCACTACGCATGCCTGATGCACAGCAGGTAATAACAGGTTTGTTTTTATCTTTCAGTTTGTCAAGGTTATTACCCAATTGGTCAACTGAGATATTTATTGAGCCTTTGATGTTCCCGCCAGCATATTCGCCTTTGCTTCTTACATCAAGGATTATAGCTCCTTCTTTTACCAACTGTGCATAGTCCACTTTTGGACCGATGCCTAATAAATTTTTTATTGCGTTTATCATATTTAGTTATTTTTTAGAGATTGATAATAATTTACATCCAGCCACGAGCCACCATTATAACATTCTATGTTAGCCTGGGTAAGTACCTGTGTGGCTATTCCACTGCGGCCACCCGAAGCACAACAAAGTACCAATGGTTGTTTTATTTTTTTTATTTCTTCCATTTTTCTATCCAATTCCTGCAAAGGAATATTGATGGAGCCTGCCACATTTCCTCCTCTGAATTCGGCAGGGGTTCGCACATCTATTACGGTGCATTTGTTTTCTTTTACCAGTTCTTCTACTTTCATTTTGTTTATTTGTTTTTATTTTTTTTCTTTTGTTTCAATTACTTCCGGATAACCTATCGAATCAAGCACATCTGTAATAATGTTTCTTTCAATAGAGTCATATATTATTTTTACTGTTTTTTGCTCCACATTTACATCTACCTCTTTTATCCCATTTATTTCTGACAACGAATTTTTTATTGTTCTGGCGCAACCACTGCATTCCACATTGGCTACTTTTATTACTTCAGTTTTCATTTTCCTTCGGTTTTTCTTTTTTAAATATATTTAATAATAATCCTCCCATCAATGCTCCATACAAGGTGCTGTTTAATGGTTTGGATGTAATCGCACAATTGCCACTTTCACATCCTACCAGATAATAATAAAGAAAACCTGCAATTGCACCAACGGTTATTCCCATCACCATCCATTTATGTTTTATAATAAAATTCATCAACTGTTTTATTTGTTATTCGGCTACAAAATTAATTGGTTCAATTGAGGTGCACAGCTACTTTTGTTACACAACTTTTTTTATTTCTTTTTAAAAATAATAAAAAGTTCTGCGTTTTTTCTTTTCGGGTGAGAGTTGGTGCAGGTTTCAAAAGCAATGAATTCAAAATAATCCTGAAACATTTTTTCATAACTTTCTTTGTTTCCACCAAATGGCGGACCTTCTTTTTCAAATTGTTTATTAAACAACACACCTGCCAGTTTGCCTCCTTTTGATAATAACGAATACATATTATCTCTATAGGCAGTTCTTAAACTTGGGTCGATGGCACAAAAAAAGGTTTGTTCCAGTATCAAGTCATATTCGCCCTGATGTTCAAAAAAATCAGCTAACATTATTTTTATGTGTTTGTTGTTTTTGAACTTCTCCTTTAATTTATCCACCAGAGTTGGAGCAATGTCTATTAAAGTTATATTGGTAAATCCTTTTAGTAAAAGATATTCCGCTTCATACGTATTACCACAACCGGGAATAAGTATTCTCACATTTTTATCTTTCAACTGGTCGATGTAAGTTTTTAAAGGTGGCGATACTTCGCCCATATCCCAACCGGTAGTTTCGGTTTTATATTGGTTGTCCCAGTAGTTTTGACCTAACTCTTTTGTTGATGCGCAACAATTTTCTGGTTTGTTTACTTCCTTCATTTTAATCTTCTTTTTTCTTTGAGCTGATTCCAATAGCCCAATAGATAGGGCAGAAACTAATAAAGCTGGTAAGGATGAAAATTGCAGCAACTGCCAATAAAATAATTGCTACCGTACCTGAGATAATGTTTGCAAAAAATAATCCAGCAATTACAAGTGCTACAATTATTCTTACCACTCTGTCTAATGTGTTTAAATTCTTTTTCATTGTATTTTATATTAAGTTAATTTTTAATTACTGTACAAATGTCCGATAATAAAATGCAATACAATGTTACTTTGGTTACATAAGGGTAATTTTGTTCCTGCCAAGTTTTACCAATCCTTCTTCTTCCATTTGTTTGAGTAGCCTGGAAACCACCACACGAGCGGTTCCTAGCTCATTGGCAATTTGTTCGTGGGTAATTGTTAAAGTTGCAATATGATTTATATCACATTTCTTTTTTATGAAATCGAGCAGGCGCTCGTCCATTTTTTTAAAAGCAATGGCATTTACCACTTCCAGCAATTCTTCAAAACGTTTGTGATAGAGCCGAAAAATATAATCTAGCCATTCCGGAAATTCCCTTATAAGCAGTGTTACCTTATCAATTGGGATAAACAATATTTCGGTTTCTTCTTCGGCCACCGCTTTCACTTTGCTGGTGTCTTCGTGTATGCCTCCCAAAAACGACATAATGCAACTTTCGCCTGCCTTTATGTAATACAGTAGCAGTTCTCTGCCATCTTCGTCCAGACGCATCACTCTAATACTACCTGAGGTGACAATAGGTATTGCTTTTATATAAGAATGTTCGTTTAAAATAACATCGCCTTCGGCAAATGTTTTTACGAAACCATACGCCATCAGCTTTTCTCTTATTTCGGGCAATGATTTAAACTCTTCTATATTTTTTAATTCCATAGCACAAAGTTAGTAAATGTCATGACCAAAAAACTTATACACCTTTGTCAATTCCCCTTCGATCATACTAGAAAATAAACAGGAAAAATTATGAATAGACAGGAAAAAAAATAGAGAAGAATTAGGGAATAAGAATAATATTCACTCTTCTGTTTTTCTCTTGTCCTTGTTTGGTTTCGTTGGAGGAAATCGGCAGACTACTGCCATACCCTTCTATATTAATAGGAATTGACCAACTTTTGTCTGTTGATTTTATATAGTCGGCAACAGACTGTGCACGCTTTTTAGATAAAATTAAATTCGCTTCCTCCTTACCTGTATTGTCCGAATGACCTTCTATCACAATCTGTGAGGGTTTCATGCTTTTTATATCTTCCATCACAACACTAAGTCCTTTTTTTGAATTAGGCATTAAATTAAATTCGCCTACCTTAAATAATGCACCATTATCAAGTGTTAACTGCTTACCTGAGCCAATTGCTGCAACAGCATCAATATCTGCTCCAGGCCAATCGCCTTTGCAATCGGCTTTTAAATCGGTGAGACGAACATAATGAAACACTTTTCCAGGTTTCACTGAATCGCCAAAATCAACCATTGACACACCACCTGAAATTTTCCCAACATTTATCCAATTAACTCCATCTTTCGAAATTTCCAATTTTGTAGCTTCCACATACTTCCCAACCTCAAACACAAACAAATCGGGACCTGCAATATTTACAATAGCGTTATCAGTAAATAACAAGGTAAGCGAACCACCACAACCAAGTGAAAGAAAATTGCTGGAAGAGCCTGCATAATCAGGAATACCTATTGATAGCAGAGGGTCGCAGGCGGTAGGAGTGGCTTTGGGGTTTCCTGCTTTGAAATTAACTACTTCATCAGCAAAAGAAATATCGCCCATGGGCATAAATATTTTTCCTCCATGACCATTGTCATATTCTTTGCCTGTGCTTTTTTGAGCAAAGCCATTTGAAAAATTCAAAGCGAATAAGAAAAAAAATAAAAGGGCGATGAGAGGTTGCTTCACTTATTACTGAATTTAGAAATTATAACAAAGAGATGTATTATATGATACTCTTTTTTTATGCAAACGGTTTTTTATCCGGTTCCTTCTTGTAAAACTTTTTTTCGAAATTATTTTTTTCGATTTATGATAACTAGTAGTCGTAGATTTAGTTGTACTTTCCTTTAATGAGGAAGCAACCTGAAAACGAATATGAAATCCATTTTCGAGCGTTGGTTCTATATTTTGATTAGCATCAGATGTTTGAGGGAAATTTTGAATTTGCTGTTGTATCACTTGAATTTGCTGTTCCTGAACGGGGGGATTAATATTTTCGTTTACATTCACAAACTTGTTGCTCAGGTTAGATGATTCCACATTGTTATCATTGTTCAAGCGCTGAGGTGGCATTTGGTTACTTTGATTTCCGGCAAAATTTATTTGACCAAATACGGAACAAAAACAAAGTAAAAAAGCGGAAGTAATTTTATATTTTTTCATTTTTATTATCTCGTTGAAATGAAATTTAAAATAAAGATAAATATGTTTTAACAAAAGTCAAGCCAAAATAAGTAGTTACTGCAACACAATTTGTTCAGGCTTAATTACCGTTATGCTTGGTTTGCCTTTCACCATATTTACTTTGCCTCGAACAATTAAATCTTTGTCTTTAAAAAACTCTTTGGGCTCTGTATGAAATTTATAAATATCCTTTTCATATATAATCACCTGAAACGTTTGGTCAGGATAAGGCTTACCGAAATTAAGCACCACCGATTTTTTTTCGCCTCTTGTTTCGTAAGTACTCATTACTTTACCCTTTACCGAAACTATTTTATCACCAAAATACTGAGCCGAATCGGCAGATACCACCTGTGCATTTACAAAGGATGTAGAAATGAGAATAAAAAGTAAAACAATTAGTTTTTTCATTTTATAGTTATCTGGTCGGGAGAGGTAACAAACATCTCCGGCTTGTCTTTATATTTTTTTACTTTACCTTTTACTGTAATTGTTTTGTCTCTCAAAAACTCAGCAGGATCGTATTTGAATTTGGGTAAATCCGATTCGTCAATTACAAGGGTAAAAGATTCGTCAGGATGAGGTTTACCAAAATTGAGAAGTATCTTTTTGTGTTCGCCTTTAGTAACAAAGGTGGAAGTAACTTTTCCATGCATGGTTATTTCTTTGCCTTCATAAAAAGCAGTGGAATCGGCTGAAACAACCTGAGCGATTGATACATTTGCTAAAAAAGCAACTAGTGATACTAAAATAATTTTTTTCATCTTGAGATATATAAATTTTTACAGTGCAAATATAATTAAAACCAACGGATACAGAATTGCTTTTGCATTTAGAACTATGATTACAAATCCAACGTTATCTGTTTCTCGTCATCGTCACCCTTTTTCTTTTTATTCTTTTTTTCTTCCGAAGGCAATTTTATTTCCTGGTTTAATTGCTGGTCGATTGAAATTACTGGCTTTTCGTTTTTCTTTTCTTTTGTCGAAGATTTCTTTAAGGCCTCCAACGGACTCAATCCGCTTTCTTCAAACTCATCCAAAATCTCCTCTTCTATCGGTGTTTCTTCAGGTGGCAACAGATTTATTTCTTTTACTTTGGAATACGAAAGTTTATTGCCTTTTGCTTTCATACCTTTTACTTCAATAAAGTCAACCAATTTAATTTGCTGGTCGGGCAATTCTTTGTCTTTTACTTTACTGAATTTAATTTCAACTATTGGTAGTGCATCTGTTGTAACAATCTCCAGTCGTGAGCCTTCAAATTCGGAAATAAACAAAACTTTTTTATCAGTTGGCTCGATAAGGAAACGTTTTACAAAATATGATTTTGATTCTCCGTCCAAATAGATTGCTGACACCGGTTTTGAAGGGTTAAACTTTTCTATCAAGACCATATCCTCGTCAAAATGATTGGTCAAATCAATACTGGTGAGGCGGTAAGTGCCCGATTGAGTAATACATAAAATCTTATCAGTAGGTCCAAAACTACCCAGAAACGAGCCTCGTTTATCCGTATTTAAACGTTGAACGGTATCATCAAAATAAATATCAATAGCGCCAAGTGTGGATACTCCTTTCGATTTCAAAATGATTTTACGAACCGCATATTTGGTCACTACATTGCCCATAGAGGCACGTCCTTTTACTGCTAAATCAGCAAAATTAATTTCCCATTGCACCTTGCGTAAACCCGGCAAAGCTTTCAACTGCACTTCCACTATTTCTGATTCTCCGTTTGGATTAGCAGTAAAATAAAGCACTTCCGAATCTTTGGTTCCTTTGGTTAATGAATACGATTTATCTCTTGTCACTCCTGTTACCGGAAAACGTTTCATAAACACACTTCCGTTTTTACCATCCCGGTAAATCATATTGTACACCGTGCGCTCGTCATTCTTTTTGAATACAGCAATGTGTAGCAAATCTTTTCCTACAAATGCCTTATCGGTAACTTTGGACACCTGCATGGTGCCATCTTTGTGGAAAACAATGATATCATCTATGTCGGAACATTCGGAAATGAATTCATCTTTCTTCAATCCATATCCTGCAAAACCATCTTCGCGGTTTACATACAATTTTTCATTGGCAACAACCACACTTGTTGCAACAATAGTTTCAAACGATTTTATTTCTGTTTTGCGCTCTCTTCCAACACCATATTTCTTTTTTAAATTCTTGAAATACTCAATGGCAAATTCAATTAGATTAGCCAAGTGATGGTCAATTTCTTTGATTCGTGCTTCCAATGCTTTCATCTTTTCATCCGCTTTAAACGAATCGAAACGGGTGATACGAATCATTGGTATCTGTGTTAGTTTTTCGTAATCTTCGTTGGTAATTTCACGGATAAATTGTTTTTTGTATTTCGTAAACCTACCGTCCAAATAACCAAACAAACTGGTTTTGTCTGAATAGTTTTTGAAATCGATATACATTTCATCTTTAATGAAAATCTTTTCGAGGGATGCAAACATGTAGGATTCTTGAAGCTCTCCTTTTTCAATTTCCAATTCACGCTTCAGTAATTCCAGAGTTGCATGGGTGGAAAGTTTCAGTATTTCATTTACCCCAACAAATCTTGGTTTATCATTTTCGATGATGCAAGCATTTGGAGAAATGGAAAGTTCGCAATCGGTAAATGCATACAAGGCATCTATTGTTTTGTCGGGCGAAATGCCCGGAACGAGATGAATGACTATCTCTACATTCTCGGAAGTATTGTCTTCTACCTTACGTATTTTTATTTTTCCTTTATCGTTTGCGGCCACAATGGTATCTATCAGTGAGCCGGTGGTGGTGCCAAATGGAATTTCATTAATCACTAATGTCTTTTTATCTAACTGAGAAATCTTAGCACGAACTCTCACTCTTCCTCCTCTCAAACCATCGTTGTAATTACTGAAATCAGCCATACCGGCAGTAGCAAAGTCGGGCATAATATCTGTTTTTTTGCCTCTAAGTACTGCTACCGAAGCATCGCATAGCTCATTGAAATTATGTGGTAACATTTTGCAAGCTAACCCTACGGCAATGCCTTCTACCCCTTGCGCCAACAACAGCGGAAATTTAATTGGTAATGTTTCGGGTTCTTTATTTCTGCCATCATAACTGGTGAGCCATTTGGTAGTTTTGTCGTTAAAAGCTACTTCCAACGCGAACTTTGATAAACGTGCTTCTATGTATCGCGGTGCTGCTGCTCTATCTCCTGTTAAAATGTTTCCCCAGTTTCCTTGACAATCAATGAGTAAATCTTTTTGCCCCAACGCGACCAACGCATCGCCAATGCTCATATCTCCGTGAGGGTGGTATTTCATGGTGTGCCCAATAATGTTTGCTACTTTATTGTATCGGCCGTCATCCAAATCGTGCATGGAATGTAAAATTCTGCGTTGAACGGGCTTCAAACCGTCTTCGACATAAGGGACAGCCCGCTCCAAGATAACATAGGATGCGTAATCGAGAAACCAGTTTTGATACATTCCCGAAACGTGAATTACATTGTGCAATTCGTCTCCTCCAGCTATTTCTTCATTACTATTTTCTTCTTCGTTCATTATTGTATTAGACGTTAGATATTAGATTTTAGATTTTAGACTGGCAAAAGTATTATTAATATAAATTGGAAAAATAGAAAGTATTATTTGTTTTCCACACTCTATTAAGAACAAAAAGTTTTAATTTTTTTGGGCAGACAACATCCTTCTTGGTATTTCGGTGGTATGGTGCTTTGGCTCTCCTCTTTTTGTCTCCCGACCTAAAATGGTAACCCACAAAGGAGGATTTCTTCTTCCAAGGGGTGCAGTTTGGTGGCGGATTACTTCGGCCGGTATTATAATCGCCAAAACCAAAAGTCAGACAAAACAAAACGAAAAGTCCGAGTTTCGGATTAAACACCCTTTAACTACAGTTTAATCGCATAGTTAGCTGTGAGCATCTCCACCTTGCGCTTTTGTGGCTTCTTGGAGTTGTTACCAACACTCACACCCTGCTCAATGCCTACCTGATGCCATCCGTTCGCTTTGGTGTGCTTTTTAAGAATGGGAGAAGGGTATGAGCTCAATAGGAACTTCCCTTCAACCTTCGCCAAAGTATTGAGTAATGCTTCGAAGTCCTCAATACTATATCCGTCATAATGCCCACAATCGGAGTTGTAATAGGGCGGGTCGCAATAAAAGAAAGCGTCCTTACAATCACGTGCCCGGATGATACGCAATGCGTCTGTGCTCTCTATTTGAACATTCTGCAACCTGATAGCATACTCTTCAGTAAATGAGTCTCGTTTGTTTGAAATCTTCTTCGTGGTGGTGTTTTTTGCCACATCATAGCCCCAAGTACCATCGAGCATCGAAGCGAAGCTTTGTGTCGATAAAACCCAAACAGCCCAAGCTCTTTTTATCTCACTAAACATATCCGGATTGTCGTATATAACCTTAGCCTTCCTATGCAGGTCCCTGCTGTGTAATGAAATCCTGATTTCCTTTTCAAGACCTACAAAGTCCTCTTTAACTGTTTTATAGAAGTTTACCAACTCCTTGTTTACGTCATTAATAACTTCCACTCCTGAAGGCTTCTTTGCAAAAAATATTGCAGCACCCCCAACAAACGGTTCACAATACAAGTTATGCACTGGTTGGAGATTTCGGACAAATTGAGCATAGTATTTCGGTTTAAAGTGAGCAGTTGATTTCGGAGCAAATTGAGCACCCCATTTCGGAGCAAATTGAGCACCTGTTAATAATCTAAAAAAAGTTGCGATAGTAGACATAATATTTACCTT
>CANIQT010000017.1 GCA_947469885.1 Bacteroidota bacterium | reverse complement strand
CTCTCCCCACTTTGGGATTTAGGATTAAAAAGATTCAGAATTTCGAAATGAAACAAAATAGGAAATAAATAGAAGATAACGGTTCAAACCCGTAATCCTAAATCAAAAATCCTAAATAATATTAAGCGGAAGTAGCTCATTTGGTAGAGCGTCAGCCTTCCAAGCTGAGGGTGGCCGGTTCGAGCCCGGTCTTCCGCTCTTAATAAATGGAATGTCATGAGTCATTAGACATTAGTAAAAAGTAACATAAACTAATGACCACTGACCACTGACCAATAACAAAATCAGCTGTTGTAGCTCAGGGGTAGAGCACTTCCTTGGTAAGGAAGAGGTCGTGAGTTCAAATCTCATCAACAGCTCTTCTTTTAGTTTAGGATTAACAAGAATAAAGTAAACAATAATAAAAACAACAATTAAATAAATAAATAACAATGGCAAAAGAAAAATTCGACCGCAGTAAACCACACGTAAACATTGGTACAATCGGTCACGTTGACCACGGTAAAACTACCTTAACCGCAGCAATTACTGTTGTATTAGCTGAAAAAGGTTTATCAGAAGTGAGAGATTTCTCTTCAATCGACAATGCTCCTGAAGAAAAAGAAAGAGGTATTACTATTAATACATCTCACGTTGAGTATTCTACAGCTAGTCGTCACTATGCTCACGTTGACTGTCCAGGTCACGCGGATTATGTGAAGAACATGGTTACTGGTGCTGCTCAAATGGACGGTGCTATTTTAGTTGTAGCTGCTACAGATGGTCCTATGCCTCAAACTCGTGAACATATCCTTTTAGCTCGTCAGGTTGGTGTGCCTAAAATCGTTGTGTTTATGAACAAAGTGGATATGGTGGACGATCCTGAATTGTTAGAACTTGTTGAAATGGAAATCCGTGAGTTGTTAACGTTCTATCAATTTGATGGTGCAAACACTCCTATCATTCAAGGTTCTGCTTTAGGTGGTTTGAATAAAGATGCTAAATGGATGCCAAAAATTATGGAATTGATGGATGCAGTAGATACTTATATTCCAATTCCTAAACGCGAAATCGACAAACCTTTCCTTATGCCGGTAGAAGATGTATTTACGATCACTGGTCGTGGTACAGTTGCTACAGGTAAAATCGAAACAGGTGTTATCAATACAGGTGATGAGATTGAAATCATTGGTATGCAAGAAGAAAAATTAAAATCAGTTATTACAGGAGTAGAAATGTTCCGTAAAATATTGGACAGAGGTGAAGCAGGCGATAACGTTGGTTTGTTGTTACGTGGTATTGATAAAAAAGATATCCGTAGAGGTATGGTTGTTGTTAGACCGGGAACCATTACTCCACATACAGAATTTAAAGCTGAAATTTACGTTTTGAAAAAAGAAGAAGGTGGACGTCACACTCCATTTCATAACAAATACCGTCCTCAATTCTACTTACGTACAACTGACGTAACAGGAGAAATTGAATTACCAGCAGGACGCGAAATGGTTATGCCGGGAGATAACGTAACTATCACAGTAAAATTAATTGTACCGGTTGCAATGACATTGGGTTTACGTTTCGCTATCCGTGAGGGTGGAAGAACAGTAGGTGCAGGTCAGGTAACTGAAATCATTAAATAGTTTGGAGTGCAGTTTGTAGTTTGTAGTTAATAGTTCGTAGTCATCTCCGAACTACTAACTACCGACTATTAACTACTAACTGCCCGCTCCCTACTTAATAAACAGGTGTAGTTCAAGGGTAGAATAGAGGTCTCCAAAACCTTTGATGGGAGTTCGAATCTCTCCACCTGTGCAAAACAACAAATTTGGTAATTAGCTGTCAGCTAATTAATAAATCAGCTAATTCTTAAAAGAAACATGAGCAAATTCAAAACATACATTGACGAAACAACTAACGAACTTTTTCATAAGGTAAGTTGGCCTTCTTGGAGCGAGCTTCAAAGCAGCGCGGTACTTGTTGCTATTGCATCTATAATTATTGCTATTATTGTTTTTGCTATGGATTTTACCTTTAATAAAGGAATGGAAGCTATTTATCATTTATTTTAATTAGAGAAAAGTAAGGTAATGGCAGAACAGAAAAAGGTAGAATCGGTAAAAAAGTGGTACGTGGTTCGTGCAATTAGTGGTCAGGAAAAAAAGGTAAAACACCACATGGAAGTGGAGATTAATCGGTTGGGATTAGGGGGATATGTATCTCAAATTTTGATACCTACCGAAAAAATTTACCAATTACGAAACGGCAAAAAAGTTACCAAAGAACGACCTTTTTATGGTGGTTATATTTTAATTGAAGCAGCTTTAGTTGGAGAAGTTCCCCACACTATTAAAAACGTTACAGGAGTTATAGGATTTTTAGGAGAAACAAAAGGTGGCGCACCGGTACCGATGAGATTAGCAGAAGTAAACAGAATTTTAGGAACTGTAGATGATTTAGCAGAAAGCGATGCACAAATTAGTATTCCTTTTATTGTTGGTGAAACAGTAAAAGTAATAAACGGACCATTCAACGGATTTACAGGCACTATCGAAAAAGTGAATGAAGAAAAGAAAAAGTTGGAAGTAATGGTAAAAATATTTGGCAGAAAAACTCCTTTAGAATTAGGATATTTGGAAGTAGAGAAAGAGAATTAAAACTTATTTTCTGCTGAAAAGAAAAACGTAAAAACCCTTCACTGATACATCTGCAAAGGGTTTTTTTATGTAATTGGTTTTGTGTTTAACAAATTTTATTTTGTCCCCAACTGCTCATCCAATATCTTCAACCCTTCCATAAAAGTATGAGGATTATAGCCCAATTCTAGTGTTGCTTTATCAATAATAAAACCTGTACGTGGCGGGCGTTTGGCGGCTTGGTTCAGGGTATTTGATTTAATAGCGGTAATCAATGATTTATCCAGTTTCCAAAAAGTAGCAACGTTCTCAACCAATGCCAACACACTCATTGTTTCTTTTCCAGAAAGATTATAAATGCCTGTAGCACCTTTATCTGCAATAGCGATACAACCTTCTGCTAAATCTTCGGCAAGTGTGGGCGAACGAAATTGGTCGTCCACCACATTTATTTTTTGTCCTTTTGTCAAAGCATCTTTTGCCCACAGCACCACATTACTCCTGCTCATATTATCTACAACACCATAAACAATAATAGTTCTGGCTATAGCCCATTTAATAGGGCTGGTTTGTATAATTTTTTCTCCTTCCCATTTCGAACGTGCATAATAACTCTGAGGATTGGGTTCATCCGTTTCCACATACTCGCTTCCTTTTTCACCATCAAAAATAAAATCGGTCGACAGGTGGATGAAATGAATATGATGTGCTCTTGATTCTATCACGCTCACAAAATTCCTCACAGCTTTAATATTCAACGCATCGCATTCTTCATGCTTTGTTTCACACGCATCCACATTGGTCATGGCAGCCGTATTAATAATTACATCAGGGTTGTATTTTGTAATTATTACTTCCACCTCTTCTGTGCTTGTAATATCAAGCGGTTCGTAAATGTAACCCTCCTTTTTTATCAATCTGTTTTTGCCAATTGAGGTAGCAATTAGTTGTACATCTTTTCGTTTTATTAAATTATAAACCAGCTTTTGCCCTAATAATCCATTACTTCCAGTAACTAAAATTGTTTTCATAAAACGAGATTTAATAATTAAGCAAACAATTCTTTTAGTTTAATAATCTGGTCAGCAGTTCCGAGTACAAATAATTTTGCATCAGGAATAATCTTTGTATCAGCAGCTGGATTGATGATGTATTCACCTTTAGCAGTTTTGTATCCTATAATATTTGCCCCAGATTTATTTCTTACCTCCAAATCACGTATAGTTTTGTTCTGATATTCTTCTTTTAAGTTCTCAAAAGTAATTTCTTCCAAACGAATATTATCACCACCTTGCCCTGTAAGAACATCAATAAACTCCATCACATCAGGTTTCATAACCAATTCAGCCATGTGCCCGCCACCTAGTTTATCTGGCATAATTACATTATCAGCACCTGCAGTTTTTAATTTCTTATCCGAATTGTCTTCCGAAGCGCGACTGATAATAACCAATTTAGGGTTTAATGCACGGGCAGAAAGAACAATAAATAAATTGTCCGCGTCAAAAGGCAAAGTAGTGATTAATGCTTTCGCCTTTAAAACACCAGCTTTCAGCAATACTTCATCGTGTGTGCCATCTCCGTCCACATGCAAATCGGAATGTTTGGCATTCATTTCCGAAATCACTTCTTTCTTTTGTTCGATAACAACAAAACGTTTATTGTGTTGTTTCAGCACATGTGCGGCTTGTTTGCCATTTCTGCCAAACCCGCAAATAATTACATGCTCTTCTAATTTATCTATTGCTGCCTGCACTTTATAGTTTTTAAAATATTTATTAATCTCTCCATCTGCTACATACTTCGAAATACTTGCGATGGCGTAGGCAAAAGTACCAAAACTTGTGATAATTAAAAATGAGGTGAATAATCTTCCCGCTTCGCTCAACGGGTGTACTTCCTGAAAACCAACAGTAGCAACTGTTATAATGGTCATATAAAAAGCATCCAGAAAATTATAATGTTCTATTATGCTGAATCCTATAATTCCTGAAACAATAATAATAATGACAAGCCCAAGAGAAATGTATATTTTATGAAAGTGGTGGCTGGAGAACAAGGTCATATTGTGTATTAGTTCACTAATTCATTAGCAAGAGCCAAACTTTGGACTTTAAAACTTTTAACTTAAAGATCCCAAACACTTCTACGTTTACTTTTAAATGGTTTAAAGAACTTTTTATGTTCTAGTATAAATGCCATTATGAAATAAATAATAATAGGTGAACCTACAGTGAAAAAGGAAAGATAAATGAAATACATTCTTATTCGGGTACTATTGATACCAAGCTTTTTGCCCCACCATTCACAAACACCGAATGCCTGCGTCTCAAACCAATGTTGTATTTTTTTTACCATTTTGAAGTTGTTTTAATCGCAATAAAATTACGAATTTTTTATGAGGTAATTGCCAATAGAACAATTCAAACATTTTTTATGGTTGCAGTATTCATTCTTAAGCTGCAGCAATGCCTGGGTGGAATATGCTGTATTAATCGGGATTTCCAATGCTTTCCATTTGGTAATAATGGAATTCGTTTCCCCTTTTGTTTGCTCCAAAAACTTTAATGCCCTCTCCACATACTTTTCTTCATCTTTTTGTTTGCCATACACAAACAAAAACGGAACAACGGTATTGATGATTATATTATTAAAAGAATCAGCCCCCAGCTGTTTCGTTCTTTGTGTTGATGATTTGTCAAAATTAAAATGAGATTGCCAGTACTCCGATACATCAATATCCATTAACTTATTCAATTCAGTATATTTTTCAGTCGAAATCACTTTAGAAAATAAATGAGATGAATTGTAAATCAGGTTAGCAAATTGAGCAATGCGAATGGTTGGAAAATTATGAGGACGCATCCTTAGAAATTTCCACAAATGTTTGTCAATGGATTTGAGTTTGAATTTCTTTTGCAGGAAAGAATATTCATTTTGTAATTGCAGAAGATACTTATCGTTATAGTCTTGATTTAAAAATCCAGCCTGCCCAAATAGCAATGCTTCTATTTGAAGCAAACTTGTTTTGTGTTTTGCAAGAACAACCGATGGCAACGATTTGGCAAGTAATTCAGAAGGCTCTGCATTTGTTTTAAAACCAAAATTGCGTGCTAATAACTGGTAAAATGTTTCTTCCCAATTATTATTGTTCATTGCCAAACTATCTATTACTAATTTTGATTTTCTTTCTAATCGTTCCAACAATAATCTATCAATAGTACTGTTCACAATTAGCTGGGGAACAGTTGAAATTGTTTTCTCACATGGAATCCAATCTCTATTTGATTTAAAATTCAAATAATTCTGATAAAGCTTTTTGTCAATTTTATCTTTTATTTCTATGGTAGGAATTAATTCTCCCGAAACTCTGTAGAGAGGCTTGTCTGCATTATTTACAACATGCAAAACGATATTATCGTATGCTTTATCATTTTGATGATTGTGTTTTTTCCAATCGCTTGAATTAATATGTACTTCCACATTGCCTGCCCATACTGTTGTGCCTATTTTTATTTTGGCATTAAAAAAATCTGGTCCTGCATCAAAGTTGTGTTCCCCCACTTTAACAATTTCAACTGGTTCATTGTTAGTAGTAGTTAATTGTAGTTGATTAAATAATCTGAATTTCCAGATGTAATGTAAAAACTCTTCGGTCATGTGTAACTAATAAAAGTTACTACAAAAGTAAAAATAACTTTGAAAGGAGGAAAATGAAAGAAAGTGAAAAGTAAAAACTATCCAGGCAAACGGACAATGTGCTTATCCATTTCCTTAATTTGTTTTACTAGTTCATCTGTTTTTGGTTTCAGAGCTTTTGCTTTTTTAAAATATTCTTTTGCAACTCTGTTTTGTTTGCGTTGAATTTCAATAGAAGTTAATTGAAGATAACAAGCTGAAAGGCTTTCTTTATCGGTAATGCCAGCTTTTACGGCAGCAATTAAATTTAGTCTCGCTTCTTTCATTTCACCCTTTTTAAGTTGAATAAAAGCCAACTGCATTAAGTTAGCTCCTTCCATATCACCCACTAGCTTTGATTTTGTTTTCATGCTTTTACGAATATTACTTTCAGCACCTGCCAAGTTATCACTTGCCATAAACAAATTACTTTGAACCATATAAAAAGCTGAACGAATCGGTTTTAAAAGTAAACGCGGAAATTTAATCTGACTTAAATATTTTTGTGCTTTCTCAATCTCACCTTCTTGTACGGCATCTTGTACCACTCGCATGGTACCCATCATAAAATATAACATCAACGAAATACCCGCTGTAATGTATAACAACCACGCAGTGATTTCGTCCTTCAAATAATGTGATAAAATTCCCAAACCAATTAATAAAATGATGATAGGTAATCGGTAAATAATGTAAAAATTTAATACTTTTTTCATAAATATATTTCTAATAATTGTTTCATTTCTAATTGTAATTTCGTTGCTTCTTCTCTTGCTTTATTAGCAAAATCTTCACGTGCTCCCGCATAAATAATTCCTCTAGAAGAATTTACCAATAAGCCGCATTCTTTGTTCATTCCATACTTTGCTACTTCTTCCAAACTTCCTCCTTGCGCCCCAACTCCAGGAACTAATAAAAAATGGTCAGGTATAATGGTTCTTACATCGGTCAGCATTTCTGCTCTGGTCGCCCCAATTACGTACATCATGTTTTCTGATGTTCCCCAATTTCTTGATTTATCAATTACCTCTTGATACAAATAATTCTGGTCTTCCATTTCAGCATTAATCATGGTGGTTTGAAAATCGTGCGCACCTTTATTAGAAGTCAAGGCTAAAAGTATTACCCATTTATTTTTGTATTCAAGAAAAGGAGTGACACTGTCTTCGCCCATATATGGAGCAACGGTAATAGAATCAAAATTCAAGTTTTCTAAAAATGCTTTTGCATACAGCGATGATGTATTACCAATATCTCCGCGCTTTGCATCAGCGATGGTAAAAACATCTTTGCAGTTTTCATTAATATACCTGATTGTTTTTTCAAGACTTATCCATCCTTTCGCCCCTTGTGTTTCATAGAATGCCATGTTCGGTTTGTAAGCAACACAAAACTCTTTTGTTACATCAATTATCTGTTTGTTGAATTCAAAAACAGGGTCTTCTTCTTTTAAAAGATGAGCTGGAATCTTAGTAATATCAGTATCCAAACCGATACAAAGAAAACTTTGTTTGCGCTTAATATTTTCAAATAATTCCTGTTTTGTCATTGTATCTTAAACTGCAATACCACCTTCTTTCAATCGTTCCGAGTTCTCTGCTAAATTAAGTGCATCAACCATTGGTTGAATATCCCCATCCATAAAATCAGTCAAATTATAAACGGTCATGTTTATGCGATGGTCGGTAATTCTGTTTTGAGGATAATTGTAAGTGCGTATTTTTTCTGAGCGGTCGCCTGTAGAAACCATTGTCTTTCTTTTCTTCGATTCAGCTTCCAGTTTTTTGTTCAATTCAATTTCATATAATTTTGTACGCAACATCGTCATTGCAATTTCCCTGTTCCCAAGTTGTTTCCTGTCTTTCTGACTTATGCATACAATACCGGTAGGCTTATGTGTTATCATTACTTTTGATTCCACTTTGTTTACATTTTGTCCACCCGCACCACCTGAGCGAGCAAATTGGATTTCCAAATCTGCTGGATTAATTACTATATCCACCTCTTCAGCCTCAGGCATAACGATTACTGTTGCAGCTGAAGTATGCACACGTCCCATAGTTTCAGTATTTGGCACACGCTGCACACGATGCACACCCGATTCAAATTTCATAATACCATAAGCATTCTCTCCGGTTATTTCACAAATCACTTCCTTGTAGCCACCCACCGTGCCATCATTGAAATCTACCACTTCCAGTTTTAATCCTTTGTTATCGCAAAAGCGGGAATACATTCTAAACAAATCTCCTGCAAAAATACTGGCTTCATCACCTCCTGTACCTGCTCTAATTTCCAAAACACAATTCTTAGCATCTTCAGGGTCTTTAGGTACTAGCATTTGACGAATATCGTCTTCCATTTTTTCTTTCTTAGGAATCAATTCATCCAAATCCATCTTTGCCATCTCTTTCATCTCGTCATCTTTTTCGGTGGCTAAAATTCCTTTGTTGAATTCAATGTTTTCTACCACGTTTTTATATTCATGGTAAGCATTCACCACCTGGGTCAAGTCCTTATATTCCTTGTTGAATTTCTTAAATTCTTTCATGTCACCAATAACTTTCGGGTCCGAAAGTTTTTGTTCAACTTCTTCCCAACGTCTTTTAATGGCTGCTAATTTTTCTAACACTTTTTAATTTTATTAAATTTTAATTTTTGGACTGCGAAGGTAATAAAAAAGGAGATTACATTTTGAATGATGATGTCTGCTAATAAAAAAGTCCCGCATTTTGCGGGACTTTTTTGTCTAATAACATAATAAATGTTATTATTTTTTCTCAGCTTTTGGCTCAGCTTTTTTAGCATCAGCTTTAGAAGCATCAGCTTTTTTAGTTTCAGTTGCTTTTGGCGTTTCCGCTTTTTTAGCATCTGCTTTAGAAGCATCTGATTTTTTAGCCTCTTCCTTTTTAGGAGCTGCTGGTGTTTTTGTGTCGTTTTGAGCCACAGAAACCAATGTGCTAAGTGCAAATACTGCACACGCAACTAATGTCATTGTTTTTTTCATTGTAATTGTTTTTTGTTTATTTGTAATTGTGTTAATTGTAAAACAAAAGTACTCAGTTTATATACGCTAAAACTATTTTAACATTATTTAGTAGTGGAAAGTTCCAAATTCAGAGTTAATGGTCAATTGCTTTTTATTACTTGTTTCAACCCTTCCAACAATCTGCGCATCCACATCAAATAATTTGGAAATAGTAATAATGTCAGCAGCGATATTTTCTGGTACATATAATTCCATACGGTGTCCCATATTAAATACTTGATACATTTCTTTCCATTCCGTACCACTTTGTTCTTTTATCAATTGAAATAAAGGAGGAATCGGAAATAGCTTATCTTTAATAATATGCAAATCATTTACAAAATGCAATATTTTTGTTTGTCCTCCACCGCTGCAATGCACCATTCCATGAATCTGCGAACGATAATTGTCCAATATTTTTTTAATAATCGGTGCATACGTTCTTGTTGGAGATAAAACTAATTTGCCAGCAATGATAGAGATTTGAGATTTGAGATTTGAGATTTGAGATTGTTGTTCAATATTTATTTTATCTGTTAGTTTTATTTTTCCTGAATAAACTAATTCTTCAGGAACCAACCCATCATAACTTTCAGGATATTTTTTTGCCAATGATTTTTCAAACACATCATGTCGAGCTGAGGTTAATCCATTACTTCCCATTCCACCATTGTATTCTGTTTCATAGGTTGATTGCCCACTTGAAGATAAACCAACTATAACATCACCGGCCTGAATGTTTGCATTGTCAATTACTTCACTTCTTTTCATCCGGCATACAACTGTCGAATCTACTATAATGGTCCGCACCAAATCACCAACATCAGCTGTTTCTCCTCCAGTTGAATAAATCCCAATTCCATAACTTCGCATTTGTTCGAGTAAATTTTCGGTTCCATTAATAATTGCGGAAATTACTTCACCAGGGATTAATTTTTTGTTCCTACCTATTGTGGAGGATAGCAAAATGTTGTCTATTGCCCCCACACACAACAAATCATCGGTGTTCATTACTATCGCATCCTGAGCTATTCCTTTCCACACTGAGATATCACCTGTTTCTTTCCAGTAGGTATAAGCCAAGGATGATTTGGTTCCTGCACCGTCAGCGTGCATTACTATACAATAGTTCTTATCTCCTGATAAATAATCAGGAACAATTTTGCAAAATGCTTTTGGAAAAAGTCCTTTGTCCATTTTTGCAATGGCAGTATGCACATCTTCTTTTGATGCTGAAACTCCCCGTAAATTATATCTGTTATCCGTACTCATAGTTGTAAAAAGAAAACATCCCGTCCCGATTGCTATCAGGACGGGATGTTTATTATTATTTTATTTTATTCTTGATTCCTATTCATCATCTTCTTCCACTTTCTTTTTAGGAACATCTTTTGGCGCATTTGGATTTACATAATCTTTGCTCAATACGCTGAACACAGTACGTCTGTTTTTACGCATGATGAATTCATAATCCTCTTTATTTTTACTCATAGGAACATTTTTGTCAATCCATTTTTCTGTAAGCGTAGTTCCTTTTGGAATAACCATACCACTTGGAAGTACTTTTGCTGTATCAAGTACCAATGGACGTGACTCACCGTATCCCTTAGGTTTCATTCTTTCAGCAGGAATTCCTTTTGAAACTAAATAATCAATACATGATTTAGCACGATTCTCAGATAGTATCTGATTTTTTGGATCAGTATCTCTATAATCGGTGTGTGAACTTAACTCAATAATGAAAGTTGGATTATCGGTAAGTGTTTGAAATAAGAAATCCAATGAATCTTTAGACTCAGGCAATAATTCATATGAACCTAAATCGTACAATACATCTGGAAAACGAACTTCTCTTTCGATTGGTTTCAAACAGAAGTTATGGGTAAATGCTTTTCCAACATCTTCACCAACTGTAGTTTCTTTTGCTTTTTCTGAACTGTTAAAGAACCCATCAGGTGCTTCTGTTGTTTTCACATCTTTACCAACGTCAGTAGAAATAGTATAAGAAGTATTTGAATTAATAAAACGGTCGTTACCGTTTTCAGCAAAATGATAGTGGCCCGCAGCATCAGTTTTAGTTTCTACTGAAGTACCATCCGACCCCACTAATTTAATAGTAACGCCAGCAATTACCTCACCAAACTTACAATCTTTTACAACACCATCCAATGTATAAAGCAATGGTGGCAATACAAACGACCAAATATCATCCGAGCCTTTAGTGCCTTCACGGTTTGATGACAAATAACCTCTTTCTTTTTTTCCTTCGAAAATAATTCCAAAATCATCAGCAGCCGAATTGATAGGGTATTTCATATTGGTAACATTTGCCCATTTGTCTTCCCCTTTTTTCTCAGCTTTAAAAATATCCAATCCTCCCATTCCTAACTGCCCGTCAGAAGAATAATATAATGTTCCGTCTTCGTGAATGAAGGGCCAAACCTCTTCTCCTGGAGTATTGATGTTAGTACCTAAGTTAACAGGGGTGCTCCATTTTTTATCTTTCTTTTCGTATTTCGACATAAATATATCATTGCCTCCTATTGTTCCTGGCATGTTAGAGCAGAAAAATAAAGTGGTTCCGTCAGAAGAAATACAAGGTGCGGCATATTTAAAACTATCTAAACAAAAAGATAATTTTTCTGGTTTACCCCACGAATTTCCTTGTTTTTGCGCACTCCATATTTGGTTTAGTGTTACTTTTTTGTTTTCGTCCATACATCTCGAAAAGAAAATCATATCTCCTTTTCTGGTTACCGTTGGATTACCTTCGTTATCTTTTGTGTTTACCGGCTCAGCAATTGGAGTTGGGGTGCTCCATTTCAGGTTTTTGTCCATAGCGGTTTCAAAAATATCGCTGTAGTTTTCGCCTATTGTTGGGTCTTCTCCACTTCCTGTTGTTCCCGGACGCATAGAGGTAAAGTATAACTTATTATATTTTTTATCGGCATAGCAACAAGCAAAATCTGGGTCTTTGCTATTAATAAGCACCATGTTTTCTACTTTATAACGAGTTGGGTTGTCTTTCCATTTCTGAGCTAGTTCGCACGATTTTGCTCCTTGCTCTCCTTTTGGGTCCGATGGATTTACTTTCGTATAATTCTTATATTCAATAACGGCTTCGTTATATTTTTCTTGAGCTTTTTTTGAATTAGCCAAATATAATTGAGCTTTAGGGTCGGAATAGTTAGCTTTTATTGCCTTGGTGTACCAAGCTTCTGCTTGTTTGTTGTCACCTATCTTACGATAACACTCGGCTGTTTGAAAAATGATGAGTGCTTTTTCATCTTTTTTCTTTGCTTTTGTATAGGCTTTCTTGTAAAGCTCTATTGAATTAAAGTACTCCCCGCTTTCAAACGCTTTTTTTGCCTCATCCGAAAAGTTTTTCTGGGCGTTTGCATTTACTGAAAACAATACTGTTACGGCTAATCCGATTGATAATTTTGTAAATATATTCATAGTTTAATGTTGGTTTTGACTTTTTAAACGGGTGCTAAAGTAATAATAATTCTATTAGAGCAATTTTTTTTTTTCAAATATTTCGATTTATGCAAAACAACCTAATATATATTGGTATACAAAATTGAGCTTTATTCCAGGCATGATATTGAAAGAGGTAATCTGCTTGTATGAAATAAAAAATCCCACAACGAACTTCGTTACGGGATTTTTTACTACTGAACAAATGACCAATAAACTATTTAGTAAATAGTAACTCCCTGTATTTTGGCAAAGGCCAGCTTTCATCGTCCACTATCATTTCCAGTTTATCTACATTATATCGTATCGTTTCAAAATAAGCTTTCACTTTTTCGCAATATTGAACTGCCTGTTTTTTTACATCTTCAATGGCATTTGCTTTTTTTCTTGCCTCTGTCATAGCATCCACATTGGTTTTAATGTTATTGATGTGTTGCGAAATTTCAGTAATCATTTCCATTTGAATGCTTGCATTTTTTTTGAACTCAGCCGGACTCATTATTTCTTTTAGCCCTTTTACATTGTCAATTAAGGTACTTTGATATTTAATGGCTGTTGGTATTATGTGGTTCAATGCTAAATCAGCCATTACACGCGATTCTATCTGAATTTTTTTGATGTATATTTCTAAGTGTATATCATAACGGGCATGTTGTTCGCGATCGTTCATGATGCGGTGACGAACAAAAATATTTAACGTTTTGGTAGATACAAATGCTGCCAATGCTTCGGGAGTTGTTTTGATGTTGGACAATCCGCGTTTTGCTGCTTCTTGCACCCATTCTTCGCCATAACCATTACCTTCGAAACGAATGGCTTTTGAATCAAGAATGCATTTTCTCAATACCTGAAAAATCGCTTCATCTTTTTCCACTCCTTTTTCCATCAAATCGTCCACTTCGCGTTTAAATTTTACCAATTGGTCGGCTACTATTGCGTTCAACACGGTCATTGGTCCGGCACAGTTAGCCGATGAACCTACCGCACGGAACTCAAATTTGTTTCCCGTAAATGCAAATGGCGATGTACGGTTACGGTCGGTATTATCCAATAATATATCAGGAATTTTACCTACACCCAATTTCAATGCTGTTTTTTCGTCAGGGCTCATTTTGCCTGTTTTTACTTTCGATTCCAGTTCATCCAACACATTCGAAAGTTGAGTTCCTAAAAACACAGACATGATTGCCGGTGGTGCTTCGTTGGCTCCCAAACGGTGGTCGTTATTTGCTGATGCAATGGAAGCACGCATCAAATCTGCATTATCGTGAACTGCTTTTAAGGTATTGATAAAGAAGGTAAGAAATTGCAAATTTACTTTTGGAGTATTTCCGGGGCTCAATAAGTTTTTGCCTGTGTTGGTGCTCATGCTCCAATTATTGTGTTTACCACTTCCGTTTACTCCTGCAAATGGTTTTTCGTGAAGCAATACTCTAAAGTTGTGTCTTCTTGCCACTTTTTCCATCACATCCATCAATAGCTGATTATGGTCAACTGCAAGGTTACACTCTTCAAATACAGGTGCGCACTCAAATTGGTTGGGGGCAACTTCGTTGTGACGGGTTTTAATAGGAATACCTAATTTCAACGATTCGATTTCAAAATCGCGCATAAAATAAGTAGCACGGTCGGGAATGGAGCCAAAATAATGGTCGTCCAGCTGCTGCCCTTTTGATGGGGCGTGACCAAATAAGGCTCTGCCAGTCATTGCCAAATCGGGGCGGGCATTGTACAAGGCTTCATCCACCAAAAAATATTCTTGCTCCCATCCAAGGGTGGCAATTACTTTGGTTACATTTTTATCAAAAAACTGGCACACATCCACCGCTGCTTTGTCCAACACATTCAACGCCTTTAATAAAGGTGTTTTGTAATCTAATGCTTCGCCTGTGTAAGAAACAAAGATGGTAGGAATACACAATGTTTTGCCTATCACAAATGCCGGAGAAGTGGGGTCCCAGCCAGTGTAGCCTCTTGCTTCAAAGGTATTACGAATACCTCCATTCGGGAAACTGGACGCATCGGGCTCTTGCTGCACCAACTGACTGCCCCCAAAACGTTCAATAGCTCTTCCTTTTTCGGTGGGTTCAAAAAACGCATCGTGCTTTTCGGCAGTGGCACCTGTTAAGGGTTGAAACCAGTGAGTATAATGAGTTGCCCCTTTGGAGTTTGCCCATGCTTTCATACTTGCCGCCACTTGGTCAGCCATTTCGCGGTCTATCTGAATGCCTCTGTCGATAGCTGCCATCACACTGTTGAAGGCTTCGTCCGACAAATACTCCCGCATGGCATCGTAGCCAAATACGTTTTCGCCAAAAAACTCCGATACCTTGTTGTTTGGCATGTTTACTTCTACGGGCACTCTGGTTAGTACCGCTTCTAATGCTTTAAATCTGTGGAAAGCCATTTTTTTAATTGTTTAATTGTTATTTTACGGTTACCAATAAACGAATAAAAACGAATTTACTAAATAGTGCAAATGGTGAATTCGCAGATTAGTTTTGATTCGTTTATTGGTAACCATCGGGCACAAAAGTATATTTTTTGGGGGAGGGGAGAACAATAAAGTGTAATTATTTTATTAACACCCCCCCTTTTTTTTGTTAATAATGGAATATTTTTGATAAAATGGTGGAGTAGGGGGGTAAAAATAGGGGGTGCTGTTAATTTATTTCAAAAATAAAAAACTCCCTGCATTGCTGCAAGGAGTTTTTTGTTTTAATGGATAATGAATAATTGACAATGGATAATTTACATCATTCCTAATTCGTAATTCCTAATTACAAAAACTCCACCACCCAAGTAGCAGTGGTTATCGGGCTTAGGTTTTTAATTTGAATTACTCTATTATTAAAATCGCCCAATGCCGGAAAGTCAACAATGGTAGGTGTATTAGCAGCAATGGTTACTCCTGTTGGTTTCACAGGGTTTTTTGCCGAATCTATCACCCATATTATTCCTGGTTCGGTAAGGGTAACCTTCATTCTACTTGTGATAATAAATTTCTTTTTGCCAATGGTTTTTATTTTATTTCCATGAATGATACCTGCTATCAAATCGCCTCTTTCGTGTTTTTGAAGGGTTTCTGTATCAATAAAACTTTTTATTCTGTGTGCATCGGTTGGGAAAAGATAAACCACCATACCATAATCCGAAAACTGCATGTTGCACATATCATCTAGGGCTTCAATATGGTCGCCAATGTCGGTGGTTACGGTTGATTTAGCATCTACTTGTGCGTTCATAGCTGTTTGGAGGGTGGTGTAAAAAGTGCCAATGGTGGCTCCAAGTGCGGCAAGTGCTGTTACTGCAAGGCAGCGGTCGCGCAAGGTGCCTACATGTTGCAGCCTGTCGGTTTGTTTGCTTGTTTTATTATAAAGCGAGTCTTTACCAAACAGGTTTTGAAATGCAGTGGTGGTGGGTCCATATCCGCTAACATTGCCTGCTGTTTGTTTCCAGGCTGGCAGTTGAGTACTTACCAGGCTGGCAAGCAAGGCATCCTTGCTATCAGTATCCTCATACCGCACACCCAAAGCTGCCCCTTTGGCAGTGCCTGCATCTACCAGCGCCTGGTGGATGGGCGAATATCTGTCGCGCAGGTCGGCTACAGCAGGGTCGAGCCCGGCATTTGCCCTAAGGGCACCAAGATGAAATGTACTTGCTATTAGTCCGATGGTGTAATTTCCATTTACACCGCTTGTTACAAAATTTTGAGAAGGTCTGAATTCTGCCATTTTTTTAGTTTTTATTTGTTAGTTAATTTTGTTTTTAAACTGATGATTTTGAAGATGATTGTTTCGAAAAATTGAGAAAAATCGAAATTCCCATTCCAAGCTTGGATACACACCATGGTAAATACGATGGTGTACATCCAAGTCTGGATTGCCTGCTGCGGGAATCCGAACCTGTGTATCTAAGCTTGGATTTCCTACTTCGGGAATCCGGACCTGTGTATCCAAGCTTGGATTTCCTGCTGCGGGAATCCGAACCTGTGTATCCAAGCTTGGATGTACACCATCGTATTTACCATGGTGTGTATCCAAGCTTGGATTGCCAATTTCGAAAAATCGCTGTTTTTCCAAATTTCCGTTTCTTACTTTTATTTTTAGTGTTTCAGGCATTTTATTTATCAAACTATTCGTTTTTAGGGTAATTATTGTTTATTCTTATTTACCTTAAATTTATTTTCCTTCAGGCTTTTGTAAAGAAGTAATTCATCTTCCAATATTTTAATTTCTGTATCCTTGCTTATTACTGTGTTTTCTAAATCCCTGATTTTGTTTTCCTGTTTTCTTATCACTATGTCCTTTTTGCTTTCAGCAAATTCCTTGGTTATTTCCTGTTTAGCATCCGGGAATTTAATTCCAAATTGTTTTTCAACATTTGACCTGTATGGCTCTTTAAGCAAAGGAAGTTTACACATTTGATACCCGGAAGTATGGTTAGTACCAATATTTGTCCAGAAAGTTTTATCATCAAATGATTTTTTCTTTTGTCCTTCCTTAAGCTTTTTTTTTAAAAATTGTCCTTCATTCATTCTGGTGTAAATATATAAGAGTATAAAACAAGTTTCGTTCGAACTTTGTACGAAAAACAAGATGTGTACGGACATTTTCCGTACAAATAGTTAAGAAAAAAAAGGGAATCGTTAGGGTTTCAATTTTTGGGAGTTGCCGAAAATCGGTAATTGCAAAAATGAGGTGTTTGCCTTTGAAAGGCTTGATTTGATTAACTTAGGGTAGTTTTTATGCGGATGCAGTTTACTATCTTAAAACATAGTAAAACCTTTAATAAAATTTTGTATATAGCACCAAAACAAAAAAGCCTCCCGACTTATCGGAAGGCATTTGTTTCATTTAATAACTAATAAATATAACCTATTGCACCACTATTTTTTTGTTGATTATTTTATGGTCAGTAGTAGTAATTTGCACAAAATAAATTCCTTTTGCTTCATCGGTTAAATCAATTGTCGTTTGTTGTTTGTTGTTTGTTGTTTGAAAAACAACTTCTCCCAAAACATTATAAATCCTGATTCTTGACTCTTGATTCTTACCTCTTGACTCAATAATAAAATTACCGGAACTTGGATTCGGATAAATTATCAATTCTCCATTCTCCATTGTCAATTCATTTATTGCTGAAGGCAGCTGCACATCTTGAAGCGTACTGTCGGTTTTTATTAAATACGAATAGAAATGAAAATAACTGTAATGACTGCCACACATGGCACAATCGTAAGCAAACTGAGCGGAGTTTCCGGCAAGTATGTATCCATTGTCGCACGTAGGTTGTATGGCAACAATTGGAATGTTTTCTTCGGCTGCGCCTTTATAGACTATACTATATAATATAGAGCGATTGTTTCCATCAATGGTTGAAAGGCTGTCCTGCATACCTATTAAATAATTACCGTTGGTTTGCTGCAAAATGCCCCCGTTAAATTTTTTACTCATATATATAGTGTCGAAAACAATGTTGCCATTTTCTTTTATTTTCAAAAAATAGGTTCCTGTTGTAATCGAATCGGTGCTCGAAACGATGGTGCAGGTGCTGTCTGCAGTTTTAAGTCCTGCAATGGGAGCCATGTAATAAATAGAATGAGAAGATGTTTTGTACCACTGCTCCTGACCTGCGCTGTTTAGTTTTATGATTCCAATTTTATAATCAGGCAATGAATTAACATCGTAAGTTACATTTGCCAAAACCAGAAAACCGCCATCAGTTGTTTCTTGGGCATAATAGCCATCATTGTCGTAAGTGGTTTTTGCGATGGTTTTAGTCCAAAGAGTATCTCCGGTAGAGTTTGTTTTTACAACAAATATTCTATTCCTGTAAAATGTAGTATCGTTCACGCTTTTGTAACCTGTTATAATAAAACCCCCATCGCTGGTTTGAGTAATGTGTTTGGGGTGCATGCAGTAGCAGGTGGTATCTACCAGGTATTTTTGCCACAACACATTTTGGCTGGCATCTATATTTATAAATTTAAAATTGCCTTGCAAAACAAAATATCTGCCATCGGGCGAAAAATAAGGAATAGCATCGGTACCAGCATAATTAGCTCCCCCAGTCCAGTTAATGGTTCCGGTTAAATCGGTTCGTACCACTTGCGAACCTCCTAATAAATAAGAACTATCGGTGGTGGTGTTTAGATAAGTAAGGGTATTATCAGCAAACATGGTGGAATCGTTTTCGTAAAAAAGTTTTTTGAAACTAACCGCACTGCAACTTTGGCTGAAAGAAAAATGGGAAACTCCCGCAAGGAGAGAGCAAACAAGTATGTGGCGTATGGTTTTCAAGAGAAAAGTTTTTTTCTGAAAATAATTGAACAGGCAAATGTAATATGTTTAATTGAAATTACACTATTATTAAAAAAAATCCCCCTGAGTGTGTCAGAGGGATTTTTATTATTTTTTTGGTTCTTTTGCCGGAGCAGGAGGTGCATCCTTTGGTTTTTCCGGAGCTGCAGGTGGTGCAGGCGGAGGATTTTGTTTCGCTCTCTTTTCAGCATTTTCTTTGTTGCGCTGTCTTTGTGCTTCGTCATATTTTTTCTTGTTCTCCATTTGTTCAGGAGTAACCAATGCCTTAATTTCTTTTTCAGAATCGGTCATTAGTTTTCTGTTTGCTTCGTTAAATGCTTTGTTATCGTCCGCAAATTTGGTGCGTAACTCATCGCGTGTTTGTTCGCGTTTCAAAACAATTGCATTTACTTTTGGTTTTTGTTCTTCGGTTAAGGCATATTGTTCGGTTAGTTTAGCCATGTACCGCTCGGTGCGTTTTTCAGCATTAGGAGGGGTTGGAGCTTTTTTCTCAGGTGCAGCTTTTTCAGGCGCGCCTTTTTGTGGCTCTGCTTTTTGAGGTGCAGCTGCTGGTTTTTGTGTTGCAGGAGCAGTTTGTTTACTGTCTTGTGCATGAGAGGTTGAGAAAGCTATTGCTACCGCAACCATACTTAACATTATTTTTTTCATAGTTTTTGTTTTTTAAAATTTATGACTGTAAAGGTATAAAAATGTTTAATACAAATTCAAATACTAATAGAATCTTACCAAGTGCTCTGTAACGTTTGCGTTTTGTTTTAAGGCATCATACACTTCGTAATCCACACGTTGTGTCAACGTAGTAAGTTGAGAAGTTTGTTGTGCTTTGTAATCTTTTTGCACAGGAGCTTCAGTTTTAGAATCAACATAAACCACAAACACACCATCGTTTCCAATTATTGGTTTGCTCAATGTTTGTGCTTTAATACCTGCAACAGTCCCTAAGAAATTTCCATCAGTTGCCAAATCAGGCACCCCTGCTCCGGAAGCAAAATTTACATTCGGAAATGGAGTAGATACTTGTAACTTTAATTTAGTAGCCACCTCTTCAATTGTTTTTGCTGACGCCATCGCATCAGTATATTCTTTAGTAATAAGGTCTGCTCTTTTCTTTTTCAATGCTTTTGTTGCCAACACATCTTTCACATCTTCCATGGTGCCAATGCCTTTTTCTTTTGTATCCGTAATCACACCAACTACAAATTTATCACCGAATTCTTGAGCTTCAGAAACAGTTCCTTTTTTATTGTCATAAATCCATCTGATAAGCGAACGAGGAGATTCAATACCTGCAATGGTTTTATCGTTCTCTTTAATATTTTCGGCAATACGTTTGTTTAGTTTTTGATCAAGCACTGCTTTCTGAAACAAATCGGCAGTATTGTTTTTACCAGCAAATTCGGATGCTTTTACATATACCTGTTGCATGGTTTTGCTGCTTGGTCCTACTTTATTTTCTATACACGAAACCTGAACTTTTTGTTGCTTGCCTTTGGTGTCTTCAATTTCCATAATGTGAAAACCAAACTGAGCTTCTACCACCACAATGTCTCCTTTTTTATTATCCAATCCACCATCTTTAAACGGCTCAACAAATCCGCTTTTCGAATTCAACCAACCATATTCACCATCTTTACCCATCACAAATTTTTTCGGATTTGTTGGGTCAGCTTTTGCATTTTTACCACCCATATCGTCAGAGTATTTTGCAACCCATTCTTTAAAGTCACCTTTTTTCTTTCTCAACAAATTGGCTAAACTATCCGCCAACGATTTTGCTTGCTCTTTGTTACGAACAACAGTTGGTCCGGCAGACGATGCTCCTTTGTATGCAATTAATATGTGGCGCACTTTAGCAGAATCAGCCGAAAATTTGCTTGATTCGAGTTTGTAGATTTTGAACGAACCGTTTTCTTGAATTGGTCCCATCACAGTTCCTACTTCTGCTTTAAACATGCTCGAATCAATCATTGGAGATAAAGTTCCTTTAGTATGAAAAGTCATATCATAGTTTCTTGTTTCTGATTCTGAAACTACATAAGCCGAATCTTCTGTTGTTTTTTTTGTTTTAAATTCTTCTGCTGTTTTTTCTGCAGCCGCTTTTGCCAATTCGAAATCTTCGGTGGTTGGCAAAATATCGAAAGCAACATATTCGAACTTGCGCGATGCTTCTTGTTTAAATTCATTTTGGTGTTCTTTATAATATGAATCCATTTCCGCATCGGTAGCTTTAATGGTGGTGTCAACAATCATTTTATAAGGTTTGAAAACATACTTAACCGTAGCATTGGTGTTGGATGCCATGTAATCGCGTTTTGCAAAAGCAGTAGGTATGTACAATCCTTTTTTTACAAGGTTATTGTATTTTTCTACCACACGAATTTGTTTAATCCAATCTTCCATTTTAGTCCAGCTTTGTTCCTGATCATCGTTCATTTTTTGAGTAAACTCTTTAATTTTAGCAGGGCTTATTTGTCCGGTCATTTTGTCGGCAAACATTTCTGATACTTTTCCTGTTTGAGGGTCGCTCAACTGACGAACCAAAGAAGCATGAGGATGCTCTACCATTAAATCGTACAACTCTTCGTCAGATACAGCAATTCCAAGTTTTTCGTATTCCTTGTTCATCACCTGCTCGTTAATGGTTTGATTCCACATTTGCTGAACCACTTGGTCGGTTTCTTCGGCAGTCAATGTTGTTTTGTTACCATTTCTTTTCTGATTTTCAAGTGCTTCTTTCACTTTTACATCAAAAGCAGGGTACTCCACTGCTTTGCCATAAATTTCGCCAACTGCACGTGCCGAATCGCCAAAAAGAGAAGAGCCTCTTTCAAATAAACCTGTAAGCACAAACGCTAATAATGCCAAACCTACTATGGCAACTAATAATCCTGACCGTTTACGTAAACTTTCTAATACACTCATTATTTAATTTATTTAATTGTTTTATTGTTTAATGGTTTAAAATTTCTCCCATTTTTTGAAATCGGGGTGCAAATATAAGATTCTTTGTCAAATCCCAATGTCAAATCCCAAAACAATTAAAAAAAAGCGGAGTGGTGAGCTCCGCTTTTTTGCTTTTAACGTAATACCGAATTATTCAGTTTCTATAATTTTGTGAAATGAAGCTCTTCGTTATGTGCAGTATTGTCATCTTTCAAATCCAGCTCTGTTGCGGTTTTCGAAATTATCAGCCAGCCGTTGCTCAAATCTGTCAACGGACTTGAAGTGCCGATATTCATGTGAAACTCATTGTGGCTATCATCATTGCTCCAGGTTCCGGTGGTGGTTACTCCCGAAACAGTTGCGCTCATGGTTCCGTTACTATTGAAAACAAACGTGTAGCCACTGAAATTGCTGGTGTGGTCGTTTCCGCTTTCGTGATAATAAGTAACATGCCACGTGCCTGCCACTATTATGGATGATGTTGACGAACTGCTGTTACTGTTATCGTCAGGTGTTGTATCATTCGACTTTTTGCACGAACTTACAAATAGAACACTTAATATGATAATTGATGCGAAATATATTTTACTTTTCATTGTTTTTGGTTTTATAAGATTAATAATTTTAGTGATGTAAAGGTACTGCAAGTTCATGGTTCTTATTTATGACATTTATCATATACCATTATGATTTTTGGGCATAAAATGAGATTCTGAAAAGATTTTGCAGAATTTGATTTTTAATTAAAAAAGGTAAAGGTGCTTAGGAAATTTGAGGAGGATGCCAAACCATGGCTTGGTAATTTGAACAAAAAAATGATGGTACTGTTGGTAAATACTCTTTTTCTTTATTAATAGAAGCATTGAAATTTACAGTCGAAATTTGATTGGTTACAAATTGAAAGGAATTGGAAGAAACAGTTGTATTGGTTGATTTAAAAGGCAGTTGAACATCTCTGTTATTGTCTTTTGTATTATTATCATCCGTTATATAGTGCATTTCGAGAAACTGAACAAAAGAAATATATCCGTTTGTTTGCACCGTTTCGTGATAATGTTCCATCACTACATTCATTTTCAGCAATTCCTTTATATCGGTTGCCGAAAAGAGGTAGATGGAAATCAGAAACAAGGTAAATACTTTTTTCATTGGTGCAAAGGTAATAAATAAAAGAACACAGTTAATTTGGAGGCGGCACCCTTAGTCACAAACTGTGCCAACTTTGCGTAATGTCACAACTTATGGTTTTGTAAATAACTTATTGCTTTGTGCAATAAAATCTAAAATCTCATCACGTCCTGTTTTTTTTTCGGCTGAGGTGTAAAAACATTTTGGGAGTTCGTCCCAGTGCGCACTCATGTCTTTCTTGTATTTAGCAATGTTGTCAGCAAATTGTTTTTTCGACAGTTTGTCAATTTTGGTAAACACCATTACAAAGGCAATCTGATTTTCGCCCAGCCAGTTCATAAATTCTAAATCTATTTTTTGCATCGGGATACGAGAATCCAGCAACACAAGCATACACATCAGGTTTTGTCGTTCCAAAATATAATCCTGCAAAAACTTAACCCAAGTTTCTTTTCTTTCCTTGGAAACCGTGGCGTATCCATAGCCTGGTAAATCCACCAAATACCAGTTAGTATTAATAATAAAATGATTTATCAATTGAGTTTTTCCTGGTTTGCCCGAAGTTTTTGCCATGTTATTTCTAACACAAAGCATATTAATTAAAGAAGATTTGCCAACATTACTTCTGCCAATAAAAGCATATTCGGGCATGTCCGGCTTCGGACATTTGGCAACTTCCGTATTGCTCATTACAAATTGTGCAGTTTTTATTTCCATTATAATAAAGATAATTTTTGGCGAAAGTAGTCATTATTTATGTTGAATGCCCTGTCACTACCACTTGTAATTTATTTTCCTTTCGAAATAATCACTAATTTTGAAACATGCGAGAATCAACTGAAATTACGAATCAGAAAAAAAACAAGTTCCTTAAACGATATATTTTTATTATTACAGTAACTAATCTGTTCGGTTTTTTATGGACCATGAATCCCGAAAACTTTGGAGTTTATGTATGGCTACTTATTATTCTTCCAATAAATATTATTTATGTAATCGTTGGAATTATAAGGGTTATTGTTTTGCAAACAAACAAAACAAATATCAATTATTTTTTGAATTAGGTTTAGTAATTTTAGTTCCTCTTGTCGAACAACTTCTTTTATTATTATTGATGGATTTGTTTGCCCCCAAAGGTGGGTGTTAGTGACGGGGCAATAAAAAGAAACAGTTGTAAACAAAAAAGTCCCGCATTGCTGCGAGACTTTTTGTTTCTTAAAGCGTTCGATTATTTGTTAACCGTTTTCTTTAATTCGGCACCAGCCTTAAATTTTGCTACTTTTTTTGCAGCAATTTTAATGGTTTTACCTGTTTGTGGATTGCGTCCGCTTCTTGCAGCTCTTTTAGCTACAGAGAACGACCCAAATCCTACTAATGCTACTCTGTCTCCTTTTTTAAGAGCTTTAGAAGTTGCATTAACAAAAGCATCAAGTGCTCTTGCTGAATCAGCTTTTGTCAATTTTGACTCTGCTGAAATTGCATCAATTAGTTCTGCTTTGTTCATGTTGTTTTTTGTTTTTGGTTAATACTTTATTTAATTATCATTGCAAATATAATGAATATACTGATACGAAAGCCTTTTGGAGGCAAATATTTTTAAAAATGTTGATAAGTGGGCTTTTTGTTGATAACATGTCGCGTAATGGCCACTATCACTGTTTAGTTTAGATTCATTCTATTCTAAATAGCACTAATTAAATAAATAGAATTATCTTTGAACCTTTAAAACCAACACAATTTGATCATGCTATGAAACATTTATTTCTTTTGATACTATTGTTAATGCTGCGTTTTGGCATTGCTCAAAACGTAAGTATTGCCTGCCATTTCAGGATGGCAACCGAAGATTCGTGCAGCATTCGAGTTGATAAATACCACATCACCGAATACGAGCCGTTTTTTAAACAAGTGCTCAAAGACAATGATTGTAATTTTAAATTAACCATTGATAAACCAACAATGGCAACGTTAACATACAACAAACAATCAGTAAACTTATGGCTCGAACCAAATGATGATTTGAAGTTAAACATTGCTTATGACTCACTTTACAAAGCAATAAGTATGGAAGGTAAAGGAACAGTTCATAATCTGTTTTTGAAAGCCTTTTACAAAACATTTAAAAATGATTTTGATAAAGACGTAATCAAACAAAACATGCTGAGCAAGGGTATTGATATTTTCGAAAACAACATTTTTAAAGAACGAAAAAAACAAATGGAGTTTTATAAAAGTTATACCGACAAAGACAAGTTTTCGCCTGAATTTAACACTTATATAACCAATCTTATAAAATACAATTATTTTTATCAGTTACAGGCATACCCAATTATCAATGCAAATCAAAGTGCAACCATACTTACTGTTACTCCCATTCCTGCTTTGCTTTTGGAAGAGGTGAAACCTGAACTGGCAAATAATGATGAAGCATTGAACTGCGATGCGTATCGACAATTTTTATACTATTATATTATTTACAATACATCCAAACTTAATAACTTTAATAAGTTTACTGATAATTCCATTTCGATGGAAAAGAAAATGGGATTCACCAATCAAACTATACAAGGCAAAGCAAATGTTTATTTTATTGGTTCGTTCTTGAATGATAATGTGGGTAATGTATCTCCTTTTACAGCCAAGCATATTTATGAACTATTGAGCTATAATGAGAAATATGGGGAATACACCAAACTTGTGAAACAAAAATGCGAACAACGCATGAAAACAAAAGTGACAGAAGAAAAAAAACCGACATCTGCTGCAAGCAGTTCAGCAGACAACGCTTCGTCTGGTGTAAAAATTATGGGAACGGATGGAAAGTATTTTACATTTGATGATTTGAAAGGCAAAGTGGTGTATGTAGATTTTTGGGCAAGCTGGTGTGGACCATGCAGAGGACAGTTTCCATATTCGAAAGAACTGCACAAAAAATTTACGTCTAAACAATTGAAAAATTTGGTGTTCCTATATATATCCATTGATAAAACAGAAGAAATCTGGAAAAAAGCAATTGAACAAAATGGGTTAGGTGATTATAATAATGGCTTGGTTCCGGGCGATTGGAGCAGTGAAATTGTAAAATACTTTCAGATAAATTCTATTCCCCGTTATATGCTAATAGACAAAAAAGGTAATTTTGTTGATACTAATGCCAAACGCCCGAGTGACGAAGCGGTGTTTAATGATATACTTGATTTGTTAGGTAAGTAAGTGCAGGAATGAAAAACGAAACTGTAAAAGATAATAACTACTTTTGCGAAATTTTAAAACTTAAACTTTATTTTGAGTAAACACAGAATAGTAATAGAGCCCGATACAGAAGACAGTAATTATTGGAGAGACCTTTGGAATTTCAGGGGGCTTTTTTATTTTTTGGCTTGGCGTGATATTTTGGTTCGTTACAAACAAACGGTTATTGGAGTTATGTGGAGCGTTGCCAAACCATTGTTAACTATTGGTGTGATGTGGTTTATTGGGTGGTTGTTTCATTCCGATGTTCCAACAGGTGTGTCGCGAATACTTTTAGTTTGTACTGCCACTTTGCCTTGGCAATTTTTTTCATCTTCGTTCAGCGAAGCCAGTAACTCCCTTATTGCAAATTCAAATTTACTAACCAAAGTTTATTTCCCTCGATTAATTGTCCCAGCAAGTACAGTGATTGTATGTTTGGTAGATTTTTTTATTTCCTTTGGCATCCTAATAATAATAATGGTATTAACCCATTATACTCCCGATATAAAAATTTTAATGCTCCCCGTATTCTTGCTCTTAGCGGTCATCACTTCAATGGGTACTGGTTTGTTTATTGCTGCGCTAAATGTAAAGTACCGCGACTTTCGTTACCTCATTCCTTTTATTGTGCAGTTTGGTTTATATGTTTCGCCCATTGCATTTAGCAGTTCGATGATTTATAACCATCCAACACTTCCGCAAGCTGTAAAATTTATTTATTCTCTTAATCCAATGGTGGGTGTAATTGATGGTTTTAGGTGGAGTATACTTGGAGGAGATACTGCAATATATATCCCAGGATTTTTAATGTCTATAGCTATCAGTATTTTGTTTTTATTTGTTGGTATTTGGTATTTCCGCAGAATGGAAAAATCGTTTGCCGATGTGATTTAGTGTAAGTATGAGCAATTCGATAATAAAGGTAGAACATTTAAGTAAAAAGTATATTCTGAAACATCAGAATGCCGAGCGATATACCGCTTTGCGCGATGTAATAGCCAATAAAGTTAAATCCATTTTCAATCAACAATCAACAATCGACAATCAACAATCGAGAGAAGAATTCTGGGCATTGAACGATGTTTCGTTTGAAATCAATCAGGGCGACAGAGTGGGAATTATTGGACGCAACGGAGCAGGCAAATCTACACTTCTTAAAATATTGAGCCGCATTGTAACTCCAACAAAAGGCAGGATTACAATTGATGGTCGTGCAGCAAGTTTGCTGGAAGTAGGCACAGGGTTCCATCCCGAATTGAGTGGTCGCGAAAACATATTTTTAAATGGTTCTATTTTGGGAATGACTAAAAAAGAGATTGAAAACAAATTTGAGGAAATAATTGATTTTGCTGGTGTCGAAAAATTTCTCGATACTCCTGTTAAACGTTATTCTTCTGGTATGTATGTTCGTCTTGCTTTTTCTATTGCTGCCCATTTGGAGCCTGATATATTGATTGTGGATGAGGTGTTAGCTGTTGGTGATGCTGAATTTCAGAAAAAATGTTTGGGAAAAATGAAAGATGTAAGCGGGCAAGGTAGAACGGTTTTGTTTGTAAGTCACAATTTGCAGGCTATTTCCACATTATGTAATAAGGGTATTGTCTTGAACAAAGGAACTGTTCATACCGATGCCGCAATAGATATCTGCCTTCAGAATTATTACGGATTGCTCAAAGATTATAGCTTTAACGAAAACACTTCAAAAAGTGATAGATTGAACCGAACAAACGGAAAGGCTTCATTCACAAAAGCATTGAGCTTGTTGCCCGATGGTGGTGAAAACAAAATGTGGTCGTTTAAATATAATGAGGATTTACGTTTTAAATTTGAATGCAAAGTGAACGAACCCTGCGATGGACTTACTTTTTACATGGCTTTAAAAGGAATGATGTTAGATAGTATTATTACCAATGTAAAAACGGTTATTACTCCCGATGGTTTAAATTCAGGACAACTAATTTCATTTACCTTGACCATCCCTGCTCGAAACATTCGCCCTGGGCAATATGATTTATACTTTGCCATTGGCAACAAAGACGGTACTTCGTGGTACGATGTGATAGATGGTAATATTAATCTCCCAACTTTAATTATTTTACCGGTGAGCGATGACCCGCATGAGAATGCAGGTTTTACAACAATTCCATTCAGCATTAATGAAAAGAGCATTTCATAAAATAAAACGAGTGGTTTTTGGAAACGATGCCACACTTATTCACCAAAATCAATATCCTTTAAACGTATCAAAGGGAAACAATGTTTCTATACATCCCAGTGCTATATTATTATGTCCTCTCAACGGAAAAATTTATTTTGAAGGCAATAATTATGTGGGAAGAAATGTGGAGATGGGTCCTCTTCACCTCATTAGTTTAGGCGCCAGCACTTCCATACAAGACCGATGTATTTTGCTTGGCGATATTGAAATAGGGCGATATTGTTTGTTTGCGCCCAATGTGTATATGAGTTCGGGCAGGCATTATTATAATTTGAAACCCGAATTTTATATTAAAGACCAAGACGAAATGGTGGTTGCTGATGCTACCTTATCAAAACAACATTCTAAAAAAATTACGATTGAAGACGATTGTTGGATAGGTATTAATGTGGTAGTAATGTCGGGCGTAATTATAGGCAAAGGCAGTGTGATAGCTGCAAATGCGGTGATAACAAAAAATGTGGAGCCCTATTCCATTATGGCTGGTGCTCCGGCAACGCTTGTTAAAAAACGACTTTTGTTTGAACCAAAAGATAGTATTGATTATTTGAACGATGCTGATTTGCCTTATTTTTATTCCGGCTTTTACACCGATTTAAAATCGTTGAATCAATTCAGAAAGTTGGGAGGAATTAAAATGATGGATTCGTTTTCGGTTTGTATTAATTCAAAAAATAAAACAATAATTCTGCTGAGTATAAAAAATGATAGTGCTAGTGTATTGAAAATAAATTATCACCATCAAACCAAAGAACTTAAACCGAATTTAGTTTCAACAATTGATTTTGACATTAATAGCGAAATGGTTCATAAATTTACTGTTTCGGAAAATCAAAAAGATATGCCGAATGCAAAAAGTGTGTTGATTCAATCTGTAAAAACAATTTAATACTTATTTAAAAATGAATGTAAAATCAATTGCAGCCAAATTTATTCCAGCTAAAATTAAGAAAGCAATAAAGTTTAAAAAGCAAGAACAGATTTTTGTGGCTGGTTACCAAACATTTTTACAAACAGGAAAAACCTCCCACGAAGCCTACATGTCCATTATAAATTTGTATTGCGCCACCAATGGGACTTACAGTGAGCAATTCAACAGTAAAATAAAATTAACGAATCCTCCGGTTGTTATTTCCGGTAACCTGCAAGGAGTAATTGGTAATTATTCACTTGTTGATTTTGAAAAAGTAAATACTGAATTAAACAAAAACGGTTATTCTCATTTTGATAAAAAATTAAGCAAAGAAGTTTGTGATAAACTTTACAATTTTGCTTTAAAAACATCTGCTCGCATTCCTCCATCTTACAACGAAAAAATAACTTATAATCCTGAAAAACCGTTGGCAGAAATTTATCGGTTTGATTTGAATGATTTGGCAAACAACCCCGACATTCAGCAACTGATGATGGACCCGGTGCTTTTAAATATAGCCAGAAACTATTTAGGATGTGAGCCGATATTTGATTTTCCTGCCATGTGGTGGAGCACAGCGTTTCAGAAGCAAGCATCCAGCGAAGCTGCACAACTTTACCATTTTGATATGGACAGAGTAAAATGGCTGAAAATGTTTTTTTATATTAACGATGTAACCATGGAAAATGGTCCTCACTGTTATATTCAAGGTTCGCATTTGCCAGATGCCAAACCTGCCGAAATGTTGAAAAGAGGATATGAACGAATTCCGGACGAAGAGTTGCATCCTTATTATAAACCTGAAGATGTAAAAATAGTGTGTGGCGATGCAGGAGCTATATTTGCTGGTGATACCAAATGCTGGCACAAAGGCATTCCTCTAAAAAAAGGACACCGCTTGGTATTAGAATTCGAATACACTAGTTCCATGTTTGGAACCAACACTCAAAAATTGGAGATTGAAAATTGCAGCAAAGAGTTCAGAGAATTTTGTAATGCAAATAAGGTGTTTGCGGGGAATATGAATTTGAAGAAGGATTAAATTGTGTAAAATGTTAATTTTCAGCACTTTCGAACTCAACAATGCTTTCCTACAGGTGTCGGAGGGTTATACCGAGCACAACAATGGTCTTAGACAGGTGTCGGAGAGGATTGTTGAGTTCAGGAATGGTCTTAGACGAGTGTCGGAGAGGATTGTTGAATTCGGGAATGGTCTTAGACGAGTGTCGGAGAGGATTGTTGAGTTCGGGAATGGTCTTAGACAAGTGTCAGAGAGGATTGTTGAGTTCGGGATAAGGCAAAAACACGGAAAAGGGTATTTTGTGGTTTTCTAGGAGAATAAACAAAAGGAACCACTTTTATCACCTTTGCAATAAGAGCAACTATTGGCATAGTTGGAAGTGATTTGGGGATGTCACTGCAACGCAACAAACCAATGACCAATGACAAATAAACTATTTCATTGCCATTTCTTCAACAAACTTCACAAACTTATTTATTTCTTCGGGCGAATTATAAATGTGGGTGGAGATACGAATACAGTTTACATTATTTTCTGCCACTGCCCTCACTCTGAAACCTGCATTGGTAGCTTCGGTTTGAAGTTTGGTGAAGTCCATGTTTTTTAATTTAAAAGCAGTAACCCCACCTCTCGATTTTGGCTCGGTACTAGTGAGTAGTTCAATATTATCGTTTTTTAGTTTCAGTAATTCGTTCTGCAAATAGGTGCTCAAATACTTCACTCGTTCTTCCACCACAGCCATGGTTATTGTATCAAAAAACTTTATTGCTGCATTTACTCCCGCCCAAATGGAAGCATTTTGTGTACCATAATCAAACCGATGAGCGGTAGTGGCATAGCCTTTTAATACAGGTGTTGGAGGCTCTATTACACTCCAACCGGTATCACTTCCAGCACCAACGTATCGGGCTTGCAGTTTGTCCAACGCTTCTTTTTTTACATACAAAAAGCCCGTGCCTTTTGGTCCGCACAACCATTTGTGGCAGCAGGTTGCATAATAATCGCAACCCAAATCGTGAAGGTCTAAATTCAACATCCCCATGCCATGTGCCCCATCCACAAACAGTTCAATATTTTGCTTTTTTGCCAGTTCCACAATTTCTTTTATCGGCTGTATTTGCCCAATGGTGCATACTATATGAGGCACCGCAATTACTTTTGTTTTTTTTGTAATCTTACTTTTTAGGTTGGCCATGGTTTGGTCAGCCGTTTTTCCAATCACAAAATAATCCACTTTCAAGTCCTGAACTTTTGCTCTGTGTAGCCAAGGCAAAGCACCACCCACGTGCTCGTGATTGGTGAGCAAAATTTCATCTCCCTTTTTCAACTCCAATCCTTGTGCAATAATATTTATTCCTTCGGTAACATTATGTGTCAGGCAAATTTCATCTTCAGTTGCATTCACAAATTTTGCAATTGTTTTTCTACTTTCTTCCCAACCCCCGTATTCGCCTGTGGTATCCACTTGCAGCATTTTCTGATTTACTGCTTCTATAACAGGATAAGGAGATGGGCCCATGGTACCATTGTTCAAATAAATTTTTTCGGTATGGAGTGGAAATTGTAAGCGGAGCATTTTCCAGAACTGTTCATCGTCTGTATTGATTTTTGTAAAATCAAAGGAAGAGAAATCAATTTCAGGAGTATTATTTTTGGCGAAGCCAGAGAAAGGCAAGATACTAAGCGCACCAAGCTGTGTGGCTTGTTTCAAAAATTTTCTTCTGTCGGTAGCCATTTTTTGGGGAGAAATAAATTAGTAAGGATATAAAAACTAAACAAACTTTTCTCCTTTTGCCACTTTCACATCGTTCACAAAAGTGCGGATTTGTTGTTCGTCTTCTTTTTTGCAGATAAGTAGAATCCCGTCCGACTCCACTACAATATAGTCGTCCAGCCCTTGCATAATCACCAATTTATCTTTAGCAACATTTACGATACAATTTTTGGAATCGTAAAGCATCACATTTTTGCCAACCACAGCGTTGTTATCTTTATCATGTTTTATGTGGTCGTAAAGCGAACCCCAAGTTCCAAGGTCGCTCCAACCAATTACAGAAGCACGAACAAAAACATTTTTTGCTTTTTCCATGATAGCATAGTCAATCGAAATGTTTTTGCAACTGCTATATGCTTTTGTAATAAATTCTGCTTCTTTAGGAGTATTGTATAATTTGTTTCCTTCTTTAAAAATAGCATCCAATTCAGGTGCAAGTGTTTCGAAAGCATAAATAATAGATTTTACACTCCAGATAAAGATGCCGGAATTCCAAAGGAAATCACCACTTTTCAAAAAGAACTTCGCCATTTCCAAGTCAGGTTTTTCGGTAAATGTTTTTACTTTTTTAATGCGTTTGTCTTTTTCTTTTGCTTCTGTTTCCACAAATTGAATGTAGCCATAACCTGTATCGGGTCGGCTAGGGCGGATGCCAAGAGTGACCAGACAATTTTGTTTTGCTGCTTTTTTGAAACAAGATTTTATTGCTTTTTCAAAAGTATCCTCTTTAGAAATTAAATGGTCGGACGGAGCAATAACAGTAACTGCATTCGGATTGAGTTGAGCTATTTTATAACACGCATAAGCCACACAAGGAGCAGTGTTTTTTCTGGCTGGTTCGCTCAAAATATTTTTTACATCAATTCCTTTTATTTGTTCTTTCACTAAGTCAACATACGAATCGTTGGTTACAAAATAAATATTTTCTTTCGGGCAAAGACGAAGGAAACGATTATAGGTTTGTTGCAAAAGTGTTTGACCTGTGCCTAAAATATCCATAAACTGCTTTGGATGTGCAGTTCTGCTCATTGGCCAAAAGCGGCTACCAATACCGCCCGCCATTATCACACAATAATTGTTTTTCATTTTAATAATCAACTAATTTCTATTTCAACTTACTCAATGCGGCTCTTAAATTACTTATCACTGCTTCCACATCTTCCAGCTTACAAGTACCTACTGACAAGCGATACCAGCTTGAATCATGTGATGCACCGAAAGCATAAAATGGAACCAATGCTACTTTTGCTTCATCCAACAAATATTTTGTTACCTCTTTGGTGTCGTGCAAAATTCTTCCGTCAGCAGTAGTCTGTCCATGCAAGGCAAACTCAACAGTTAAATAAATAGCAGCTTCGGGAGCAATGGCATCTACTTTAAATCCTTCTGACTTTAAGCTTTGAATGCCTTCATAAAAGCCCTCTAATCTTGCATCAATTTTTGTTTTTATTTCTTCCAGAAACTTATCGTATGCTGATAAATTTTTAAGATAAGCTGCAGTAGCCATCTGTTCTGCTTTTGGCGCCCAGGCACCAACATGTGTCAAAAGCATTTTAATTTTTTCAATAATTTTTTTGGGTCCCATACTCCAGCCAACACGGACACCTGTAGCAGCAAGAGATTTGGAAATGCCATCCACAAACACCGTATAATTTTTCATTTCAGGGCGAAGAGAAACAGGATTGAAATGTTGTGTTTCGCCAAAGGTTAATGCCCAATAAATTTGGTCGTACATTAAATACACAGGCTTTTTGTTTTCAGCATTCCGCTTCACATTTTCTTCTAAAACCAAATCGCAAATTTCTTCTAAATCTTTTTTCTTGAATGTAGTACCAGTTGGATTTAATGGCGAACACAATGCAATTAAATTTGCTGAACTAATGAAAGGCCTAATATCAGCAGCCGTTGGCATAAATTCATTTTCAACTGTAGTTTCAATAATTACCTGCTTTGCATTATTCAAATAGGTGTAATGATTGTTGTTCCACGAAGGAACAGGAAATACTACCGTATCACCTTCGTCCACCAATGCTCTAAAAATTGCATAGATAATAGGTCGTGCACCACCTGCTATAACTATTTCATCTGTTTTATAATCTAGGTTTCCCCGCTCTTTTAATAAATGAGAAACACCTTCGCGTAGTTCGAGCATACCATCAGCAACAGGATAATTAGTTTGGTCGTCTTCATAGGCCTTGATAATAAGCTGTTTTAATTCGGTAGGAATAGGAAAAACTTTGGGATTAAAATCTCCGATAGTCAGATTATACACCTTTTCTCCCTTCTTAATTTTTTCGTTTACTTCGGCCGCTAGCTTTATTATTTCTGAACCAATAATGTTATCAGCAAGTTTCGAAACTTTTAATTCAATATTTGGATTGATTGTTGATGCGCTCATATAAAAATTTAATAAATAAAATTCTGTTTTTTAAGGAAAACAAAAGTAAGAAAAACCTAATACGTGGTTCAAAATTCTTATTTATTTCTTTTGGTCGGATTATTGCTGAAAAAGATTTATTTCACAGTATGAACAAACTGTTTTACATTTGTAAACATAATAACGATACGAAATGATTTTAAGAACCGATAATTTAGTAAAGAAATATAAAAACCGGACAGTTGCCAAAGAAGTGACAGTTGAGGTTCATCAAGGCGAGATAGTTGGATTGCTGGGACCAAACGGTGCCGGAAAAACAACTTCTTTTTATATGATAGTGGGGATGATAAAACCTAATTCGGGCAAAATTTATCTTGATGATGTGGATATTACTGACGAACCAATGTATAAACGAGCCCAACTCGGAATTGGTTACTTGGCGCAGGAAGCCTCTGTTTTCAGAAAACTAAGTGTAGAAGATAATATCCGGTCTATTTTAGAAATGACAAAACTTACTAAACAAGAGCAGGCAAAGAATCTCGAAGGATTATTAAATGAATTCCATTTAATTCACATAAGAAAAAATATGGGCGACCGTTTATCAGGTGGTGAAAGAAGGAGAACAGAAATAGCACGGTGCCTTGCTGCTGATCCTAAATTTATTTTACTGGATGAACCCTTTGCAGGTGTTGACCCTATTGCAGTGGAGGATATTCAATTTATAGTGGAGAAGTTAAAACAAAGAAATATTGGAATATTGATTACTGATCACAATGTTCAGGAAACATTGCAAATAACCGATAGAGCTTATTTGCTTTTTGAAGGAAGTATCATGAAAGCAGGAACCGCCGAAGTTTTAGCAAACGATGAACAAGTACGAAGAGTATACCTTGGTCAGAATTTTGTTTTGCGTGACAAGAAGAAAGCGGGAGTTCACGCCACTGTTCCAAAATAAAAAAAACAAAATGCCACACATTCACAGATTAAAAAATAATTGATTTAATCTGTGAATGTGCGGCAATCTAAACCCTCTTAATTAATTTTCGAATAATTCAAATTCGTAAAATTCCATAATTTGATTTGCCAGTAATTTTTTACAAGCTTCATCTACCCTAGTGGTAGCAGCATTTTTGGAGGGTGCTTCAATTTCAAGAGTAATGTGTTTACCTATTCTTACATTTTCAATTTCGGGTAAGCCAAGGTTTTTCATACTTCCGGTAACGGCTTTTCCTTGCGGGTCTAGCAATGCTTTCAAAGGCATTACATTAATTTCTGCTCTATATTTCATTTTTATTTTTTTTGTTATTTATAATTGATAAAACGATGTACAAAAATATAATAAAAGGGATTGCAATGAACTGAAATAGTATTAACAATATCACCGAAATTATTAAAAACACAAACCGGATTTTATTATCTGCCCATTTAAAATTTTTGAATTTTAGAGCGAATAAAGGTAGTTCAGCAACTAACAAATACGACATAATCATTGTTAGTGCCAGCAAAAAATAAATGTTTCCTATTATATGATTGACATCAAAGCCTAAAATGTTTGGCTGAAATGAACTTATGAGTGGTAATGAACAAATCAACATTGCATTGGCAGGTGTCGGGACACCTATAAAAGAGGATGTTTGACGAGTATCGATGTTGAAAATTGCCAAGCGCATAGCGGAGAAAACGGGAATTAAAAACGCTAGGTATACAGAATACTGATGAAAGAAGAGTAAGGATGGACTAATTTCAGAAGAAGAGTTTTCGGCAATTTGGTACATATTCATTAATTGAAACATCACAATTCCTGGTACAACTCCAAAAGTAACCACATCTGCCAATGAATCCAGTTGTTTTCCAAGCTCACCACCTACTTTTAAAAGGCGGGCAACAAAACCATCAAAGTAATCCAATATTAATGCAATGCCCACTAAATAGGCGCTCCCAACTAAATTATCATGAAAGGCACAAACTATTGCGAGGCAGCCACACAATAAATTGCCACAAGTTATAGCGTTGGGAATATGTTTTTTTATGTTCATAGCAGCAAAATTAGTCTTTTTCTATGTAACAGGACAAAACTAAAAAATAATGTGCCGGATTAAAAACGCAATTTATATCTTTAACCCATGCAATTTATTCTGCCCCTGCTTTATTCACTCGTCTTTATTTTGTTGATTTACAAAATAAAATATTTTGCTATCGAAAGTATTTCGAGAAGCAAACTGGCAGGGTTGTTTATTCTTAAACTTTTTGCTGGATCCATTGTTTACCTTGTTTACACGAACTATTATTCTCTTTCCGATTTTCATACTTATTTTTCAGACAGTAAAATATTAATTGAACATATTTTTGGGAAAGCATCTACACATCAGATGCAAAGTTGGGATGCCGCCTTTGAAAATGTTTTATTTAATACTTCCCGAACAATGATTATTATGAATGCCATTCTGCAATTATTCTCATTTGGTAATTTATTTGTTCACATTGTTTTTTTCTGTTTCTTTTCATTTGTTGGTTTGACAGCATTTTACAAAGCATTTATTTTTCATTTCCCAATTAAAAAAACACAACTGATTATTTCTATCTTTTTTATTCCAACTGTTTTATTTTGGAGTTCAGCTGCATTAAAAGAATCGTTAGTAATTGCATTGGTTGGCTTACTGATTTATAAAAGTAATTTCGGGTTGAAATTGAAATATAATTTATCCGAAGTAATTATTTTGTGCGTGTTATTTGTACTGCTTCTATTTGTAAAAATATATGTTGCGATTGTATTACTTCCTTTATTATTCACAAATTTTATCATTGCAAAAGCAACTACAAAAAAAATAATACTGTATTATTTGTTGGTTTTCGGCTCTGTTTTTCTCATTGCTTTTTCAGTAAAAATAATTCATCAGGATTTTAATGTTTTGCAACTCATAGCTGACAAACAAGCTAAGGCTATTAGTGAAGCTCAAGGGGGGGTGTTTTTGGTAAATGAAAGGAATTTTATTTGTGTTGATTATAATAAAAGAGAGAATATTTTGTTGGTTCAATCTGACAGCAGGTATAGAATAAAAAACAGGAGTGAATTTTTGAGTTGGAAATTGGACAACATGGAGGACACTACTTTTGTTACCAACTCAATTGACACTGCAACATATCATATTCTTTATTCTGTTTTGCCTGCCAATTCTGTTTTACAAATGAAACGATTGAAACCTCATTTGGTTAATTTTATTATGTATTCGCCATTAGCCATAAGTAATGTTTTGTTTCAGCCTAATTTATTCTCTATTAAATCGTGTTTACATCTGGTGGTTGCAATTGAAAATATGTGGTTGATTTTATTGCTTATTCTGGCAATTGTTTTTTATGATAAAACCATTATTCAAAACAAACCAGTGTTTATATTTTGCCTCATTTTCTCCCTCCTTATTTTTGTTTTGATAGGAATTACCACCCCGGTAATTGGTTCAATAATTCGATATCGAACCATCGGATTATTGTTTTTTGCTTCCATTATTTTGATGATGATAGATGAAAAAAAGATACGAAAATGATGACTTTAATGTTTTAAAATCACTTTAAAAACACTTTAGAATCACTTTTAAAACACTTTAGTGTTAGTTATTTTGTGAGTTAAGTCAGTTTTAAAGCATTTTTGGGTTAGTCTTAACCTATTATAGGATAGGTTAAAAGCATTTTGTGTTAGGTTAAACCTATTATGAGATAGGTTAAACGCATTTTAAGTTAGGTTATACCCATTATGAAATACTTTAAAAGCATTATAAATTAGATTAAAACCACTTATAAGTCACTTTTAAAGCATTTTGAAACAGGTTAAAACTATTAATAGATACTATAAGAGTGTTTTATGATAGGTTAATTCTATATCAAAGTTCTTTGATGAGAAGATATTGCCGTGCTAATGTTTATAGAGGTTTATATATACCTCCCCCGATTTCAAACTTTTAATTAATTTCCAATTCGTTTTTACCTCTTCCACTTGGTTTGAAATATCGGAATTGATAACATTGGTAAATAAAAAATAGTGGTAATCAGATATTGGTCCGATCCATACGTTTGGATAAAAATAAGAAGTATCGGAAAGATGAGAGTATTTTTTATCGGCAATTAAAGGATATTGAGTTCCTATTTGTTTGGTATCAATTTTTTTATTTTTAATAAATTCATCCATTTCGTCTTTGAGGTGAAAATAAGGAAGCACTTTTAATGAAGAATCCCATCCATTTCCTAAACGTTCTGGGTAAAGCCAGAAGCTGCCTGTAAACAAAACGAGACAGCAAATTGAAAAAGCACCGTTTCGTAAAATTTTATTTTGCATTTGTTGAATTAAATAGCAACCCCCAATATTCAAACAAAGAAAAACAACAATAAAATATTTGTGCCCTATAGGATTTGATAGTGGAATCATGAATATAGAAAGAGTTATTAATGGAATAAAAACAATTCGGAGAAGTGTTTTTAATTCTGTAGCCATTTGCTTTTTGTAAAAATATATAATTCCAGAAATTAAAAGCACCCACAAAACGATTCGCCCAAAATCGGTAATTTTCCAGCTAATAAAAAGAAACTGTCGAAACATCATACCAATTGAAACCATACTTTCGTGGGTGTTTTCCCGTTCGGGTGAAATAAAAAACCAACCTGTTTTTTGATAATGATAAATGGTCCAGATTATGATTATTAATGAAGGAAATAAATAAGAAAAGAAATTAATTTTTATTTTTTTAAATAAAGAATGATTAATTATCACATCAATTGATAATAAAGACACACCCAAAATACAACCACGAACACTGCTTAAACAAAGCAATGTAAGCGCAAGAGAATACATATTGTATTTTTTTGACAAAACGAAATTGAGAGATAAAAGAAAGAAGTAGATCATTATCAAATCGTATCCCATTAAAATACTTTGAGTAATTAATGTTGGTTCAGCAAGCAAAAATATCATTGCAAATAAAACTGTTTTCTGATTTAAAAATCGTTTTGCCAGTTTATAATATTCGAACGTAATGCCTAATAAAAATGGCAACAGGGCTAAATGAGAAACAAGAAGTGATTTAGAAAATATTTTCCAGACTATTGATAAATATATGGAATACAAAGGAAATCCGCCTGTATCTACTTGTTTTGGAACAATACAATTGTTATATCCATTTTCAAAAAACTGAACAGCCGATTCCGAAAAAAAAGTACCATCCCAGAAAAAGGGAATCTGTAAACTAAATATGGTTAAGAGAATAAAAAATAAAAAAGTAATCGAAACAATTAGCTTATTCTGCATTGGTATTACTTCTTACAATTTCCGAAATACTGTATTGGGGCTTGTTGTTCAGAGTTAGGTACATTCGCCCAATGTATTCGCCAATGATCCCAAGTGTGGTTAAAATCAGTCCACCAAAAAAGATAATTAACACCACTGTAGTGGTCCATCCTTCAATATAAATTTTAGTGATAAAATAATCGTACAAATATTTTAAAGCTAAACAAAAACCAACAATAGTTGCGACAATGCCTGTAATTGTTGCTAAGCGGAGAGGTACTACAGAGAATCCGGTAAACAATTTCATAAAAACAGAAAGCGATTTTGAAAATGTATAATTACTTTTTCCTGATAACCTGGTTTGGTGCTCTATATTTATCTGAGTCAAGTTTTGAGTGATTGTTAAAATAATTCCATCAATGTAAGGATAGGGGCCTGCAAATTTTGCAATCTCCAAAACAGTTGATTTATTTATCGCCTTGAAAGGAGATAAATAAATTCCTTTCGGTTTTGAAATAAATAATTCAGCCATTTTGCCGTTTACATTACTGCCTGCATTTTTAATAATGTTCTGTTTTAATTCAATAAAATTAGCGTAACACACATCAAAACCTTTTTTACACTCATCAACCAATCTCAAAATTTCAGTTGGATTATGTTGTAGATCGTCATCCATTATAACTATATAATTTCCTTTTGCAATACGCAATCCCGCAAGCAGTGCATTATCCTGCCCAGAGTTTTTTCTTAAATTAATTCCCGTAATGAAATTAAATTGCTGAGTTAGATTTCTAATTTTTTTCCAACTATTATCTTTACTGCAATCGTTCACAAAAATTATTTCGTAAGAATAATTGTTGCTTAAAGAAATTGAAATACGATTGTATAATTCGTCAATTATCTGCGAACTGTTATAAACAGGGATTACTATCGAAATATCTATTTCCTTCATCGGGTAATTAAAATAATTAAATCTTTTTCAAACTGTTCAATAATTTGGAATTTGAAATTAAATTTCGCGCTTAAATTACTTAATGTTTCCAACAGAGTTTCTTTTGTGAACCTAAAATTTTGTTTTTGCCCCTTAACCGTTGCCGAAAGTTTTGCAATTTTCCCGATGATTCCTTTACTATTAGAAAGATTAATTATTGGTTCTGAAATAATAATTCGGGGCGCACATTCCAATAGTCTTGAAAATAGATTTTCAAGACTTCCATTAAAATGATACAACGAACCACACATGATACAAGTATCTGCTTTTGGAAATTTTTCGAGCCGATTGATGTCATTTAATTCTGCATTATGCCCTTTTTTAATTGCCTGAGAAGTAAATTTTTCATTAATATCTATCCCTTTCCAGTCAATTTTGTTCGTTTTGCAATATTCGGCAATGATAATGTCCCCAAAACACAATTCAGTTACTTTGGTGCCAAAAATTAATTTGCAAATACCCGCGAAACGCCTTTTGTAATTACCTTTGTAAAGCAAATTCATCAGCAAACGATAAACGAAAATGTTGTTATATATTAGACTGTTTTTGCTCACGAATACATATTTTTTACAAATGTAACAAAGAATATTTTGCCTGTCGCACAATAAAATGAAACTTATTTCGTTAGTTATAGGTTTGTTTATTAATAATATTTAGTTTAATTTTATACCATAATTATGAAAAGAAAGATTTTAAGTTCAGCCATTGTTTGTTTAATTTTTGGTGCAGAGGTATTTGCTCAAGCTCCAAAATACAGCAATGAATTTTTAAGTATAGGTGTTGGCGCACGTGCTTTGGGCATGTCCAACTCTTATGTGTCTTCAGTTAATGATGTGACTTCGGGATACTGGAATCCGGCAGGATTAGCCAATATTGGCAACCAGTTTCAGGTAGCATTAATGCACAGCGAGTATTTTGCAGGAATTGCGAAATACGATTATGGCGGAGTAGCTACCCGTTTAGATTCGTCATCAGTTCTTGGTGTAAGTCTTGTCCGATTTGGGGTAGATGGCATTCCGAATACAACAGATTTAATAAATGCAAACGGGGAAGTGGATTATAACCGTATTACCACTTTCTCTGCTGTTGATTTTGCTTTCCTACTTTCGTATGCAAAAACAATGAAAATTCCAGGACTGAGACTTGGAGGAAGCGCAAAAATTATCCGCAGAAGAGTGGGAGATTTTGCTGGAGCATGGGGGTTTGGTATTGATGCAGGACTCCAATATGACCACAAAAAATGGAAATTTGCTGTAATGGCACGCGATTTAACTTCCACTTTTAATGCTTGGACATTTAATTTATCAGACCAAATGAAACAAACATTTATTGCAACGGGCAATGATATTCCAAGCAACTCTGTAGAAATTACCTTACCAAAATTGTTGTTAGGAAGTTCCAGAAAATTTGATTTCACAAAAAAAATATCTTTGCTTGCAGAGTTGAATGCTGATTTGACTTTTGATGGAAAACGGAATGTTTTAATAAAAAGCAAAGCCGTTTGTGTTGACCCCCACCTTGGTCTTGAAGCTGGTTATATGAACATTGTTTTCCTAAGAGCTGGTATTGGCAACTATCAGCAATATACCGATGCTTATGGTAAATCTATTCAAACATTTCAGCCAAATGTGGGAGTTGGAGTTAAAATAAAATCGGTGTATGTTGATTATGCTTTTACCAATATTGGTAATAAATCGGTTGCACTTTATTCGCATGTATTTTCTTTAAAAGTAGATATAAATAAAAAACATAAATAATGAAACGGCTGGTTGTAATATGTTTGTTATTTTTTTTGTTTGTTGAAGCAAAAGCTCAAACTTTTGCTAACGGATGGATTGATTACTCTCAAAAATATTACAAGATTAAAATTGCACAAAATGGAATTTACCGGATTGATTCTGCCACTTTAGCAAATGCCGGAATACCAGTTGGATTTGGAGCCGGAGCTATTAACCCTCAGAATCTTCAAATTTTTAATAAAGGTAAACAACAATATATATATGTAGAAGGTGAAAATGATGGAGTGTTTAATAGTTCTGATTTCATAGAATTTTATGGAGAAAAAAATGATGGTGTGCTAGATACTTCATTATATGTGTACACCCAGTTTATTCCAAATCCTTATTACAGTTTAATAAATGATACTGCAGTTTATTTTCTCACTTGGAATCCCAATGCTTTTGCTAATAACAGATTATTGACAGAAACAGATATAAATTTTAATAGTTTCCCTGACTCATCCTATTATTTTTTCAAAGACGAAGTGCAGGAATATCACAATGGTTATTTGCAAGGAGAAACAGATTTTGTTGGTGGAACAGATGTGCATTATACTCGAGCCGAAGGTTGGTTTGAAACAGATGGTTGGGGCGACCCGACTCTTCTTTTGGGAACTCAGGTGCCTAAACAAGTTAGTACAAAAAATGTTTATTCTAGTGGACCAAACGCAATAATAAAAACGGTAGTTGTTGGTGAATCGCGAGACCCCTCTTTTTATCCAAATGACCATCACATCAAAATTGAATATTCGAATAATAATAATAATTATAGTTCAATAACAACACCACTTAGCGGTCTTATTTTTAAAGGATACGAACCCCAATTGGTTACTTATAATCTTAATCCATCACTTTTAGGTCAAGGAATAAATGGAACAACTTATTTTCGATTTATTAGTGATAATATAGGGGCACCATTTATGAATCCTAATTTAACCGACAACAGAACTGCCATTTCTTATATTAACATTAAATACCCTCACCGCCCGAATTTAGAAGGAAGCAATAATTTTTTAATGTATGTACCCAATGCACCAAACGGACAATTAAAATCTCATTATTTTTTTACTAATTTTAATACATCCACAACAGTCCGTTTGTATGATTTATCGAATTCAAAACGGATAACGGTTGTTCCTAGTGGTGGCAATTTTGAAGCATTAATTCCTAATAGTTTTAATGGAACTGAGAAAAAATGTTACATCACTTCTGATGGCGACATTACAAATGTTACATCTTTAATTCCTGTTACTCCTTCTGCTCAGTTCACTGATTTTGGCGCAACTCCAGTTGATTCTGCATATATTATTGTAACACATAAATTACTAATGCCATCAATAATGGCTGCAAATGGTTATAAAAATTACAGAAGTGGTTCTAGTGGAGGTTCACAAAATGTTGTTGTAGCCGATATTGATGAGCTGTACGATCAATTCGCTTATGGTATTGTTCAAAGTCCTTTATCAATAAGAGGATTTTGTGATTTTATGATTTACCATAATCCGCTATTCCCTCCTCAAAATCTTTTTTTAATTGGAAAGTCATATCGAGTATCTTACACACGTCAGAATGGAACAACGTATGCAAATTGTCTTGTTCCTTCTTTTGGGAATCCGGCAAGCGACCTTTTGCTTACAGCCGGATTAACACCTCTTTTAGCAAATACCATCATACCTGCTATTCCAACAGGAAGACTTTCTGCACAGACACCCACTCAAGTGGACGATTACTTGAATAAGGTTAAAGATTTTGAAAATCAAAATAATCAGAATGGAGACTGGAAAAAACAAGTATTGCATTTTGGTGGTGGCTCTAATGCCGGTGAACAAGGTATGTTTAAATATTATCTTAACTCGTATAAAAAAACAATAGACAGTGTTCGTTTTGGTGGCAATGTAAAAAGTTTCTGGAAAAACACGAATGCCCCCATACAAATTAATACCTCAGACACATTGCGCGATTTAATAAATAATGGAGTGTCGTTAATGACATTTTTTGGGCATGCTTCTGGTCAGAGTTTCGACCAAAGTTTAGATGATATAAATACATATAGTCCTGCTGCTGGTCGTTTCCCTTTTTTATTGGCTAACTCTTGTTATGCTGGCGACATTCACGCATGGGAGAGTTCAAGCGAATCGTTTGTGCTAACAGCAAACAAAGGAATGATTGGCTATTTGGGTTCTGTTTCGTTAGGGGTGCCTGTATATCTTAATATTTATTCAAGCGAGTTTTATTCTCAACTTTCTAAAATAAGTTATGGAAAAGGAATTGGACGAATTATTCAAAAAACAATTAGCTCAATTTCGCTTGCATCAAACGATTCTTTAAGAAGAAATACTTGTCTTGAAATGACACTGCATGGAGACCCTGCAGTAAAAATTTGTCCGGGAACAAAACCTGATTTTAAAATAACTGGAAACGATGTTTATTTTGATGCTGTATCTGTTCCGGATTATGTAATTGTAACTGTTGCCAGAACCAATATTGGAGAAGCCACTAATGATACAACAGCTACGCATATTATCAGAACATTTCCGGATGGAACTACTGATACAAAAATAATTTTTAATAGCGGACCTTATTATAAGGACACTGTCAAATTCAAGTTTAAAGTTGATACAATTAATACGAGTGGTGCGGGGCTAAATAAATTTTATGTAACCCTCGACAGAAATAGCAATGTGAATGAGCTGGACGAAAATAATAATACGACTGGGGAAGTGGACTATATTATTACCGGAGGAGATATTATTCCTGTTTATCCTTACGAATATGCAATTGTTCCAACAGACACTGTTACTTTAAAAGCCAATACAGCTAATCTTTTGGCAGCTTCTAAAAATTACATTTTTCAAATGGATACCACAGATACTTTTAATAGTACATTTCTTCAAACAACTACTATTACTTCAGTTGGAGGAGTTGTAAAATGGAAGCCTCAGAATTTTCTAACTACAGACAGTACTGTTTACTATTGGCGTGTTAGTCCCGATTCCATTTCTCCTACTAGTGGCTATAAATGGAGAGAAAGTTCATTTCAACACATTAACAATAAAAAAGGTTGGGAGCAGGCACATTTTTTTCAATTCAAAAAAAATGAATATCAGTTTGTGCATTTCATGCGTCCTCAACGAAAGTTTGAATTTTTTAATGATTTAAAAACTATAGAAGGAACAACATTAAATCCTTACTGGCAAACAGAGTATAAAATAAATGGATATGTAACCTATAGAGAACCTTGGGTTGCTGGAATTACTTTTGCAATTATTGACCCTATTAGTGGGATTCCGAGAGTAACTACCGATTTAGGTAACGGATATGGTACAGTAGGTAACATTACATGGGGACCCCTAGGTTGGCATGAAACAGCTTTTGATTTTTATCAGGATGACTCAACTCAAAGGGCAGTTATAGCAAATTTTATTGCTAACGATAGCGTTGTTCATCCCGGGGATTATGTACTTGCTCTTTCGGGTGAGAATACTATTCCTCAATGGGGAGCAGGTTCTCCATTAATAAATGCATTTCATACATACTTAGGTGCAACAGCTATAGATACGGTACCAGCTAATCGCCCTTATATTTTATTTGGCAAAAAAGGAGGAGGGCCTGGTCTTCCAACAGAAATTATAGGTGCCTCTACCTATTCAATTATAAATTCTAGCAATACAATTTTAACTAACTGGACGCAAGGTTATATAAAATCCCCTATTATTGGTCCTGCTTCTGCATGGCACTCGATGCATTGGAAGTGGAGAACACAAGATGGTGCTGCAACAAGGGACAGTATTGTAGTAAACATTATTGGTATTACGGCAACTGGACAGGAAAATGTTCTTGCTGTTATTCCTGCAAATATGCTGGACGTATTGAATTTAGGAAATATAGTTCCAGTGAGTACCTATCAGAATATACGGTTAATCGCTTACATGAAAGATGATTCGTTACACTCAGCTCCTCAATTGCAACGCTGGCATGTTGTTTACGACCCTGTGCCCGAATGTGCTATCAATCCTGCTGTTGGAGGAGTTCAATTAATTTCAAACGAAACAGTTCAGGAAGGTGATAACTTTACCGTAAGGTTGCCAATTCAGAATATTGGCAGTATTCCTTTTCCTCACGATTCTTTAATAGTCTCTGCATGGGTGGTAGATGCTAACGGTGTTACTCATCACTTCCCTGATAAAATTAAGAAAAGACATTTTGCGCCTAACGATGTTATTTATGATACGATAAGTGTTAATACGTATGATACTATTCGTTTCAGAGGCAATAATGCACTTTGGGTAGAAGCAAATCCAATCAACAAGCCACCTTATTCACAACTTGAACAATATCATTTTAACAATATCATCCGTATTCCGTTTACTGTTTCTGGTGATAGGGTAAATCCATTGCTGGATGTAACATTTGATGGCGTTCACATTTTAAATTCTGATATTGTTTCTGCAAAACCTAATATATTGATGAAGTTAAAAGATGAAAATCAATTTCTAGCTTTGAACGATACCAACGATTTTAAAGTGTTTTTGCAAACTCCCGCTTCGGGGGTTGCTAAACGAATCTGGTTTGGTTCCACCATGACTTTTGTACCTGCTGTTTTACCCAATAATAGTTGCAGGATTAATTATACTCCGGTATTTCCGCAAGATGGAACGTATCAATTAATTGTTCAGGCAAAAGATGTTTCAAGTAATATGTCGGGTGCTACCGATTACAAAATAAATTTTGAAATCGTTAATAAAGCAACAATTACGGAAGTAATGAATTATCCAAATCCTTTTACCACATCCACTCGTTTTGTGTTCACATTGACCGGCTCAGAATTGCCAAGTAATTTTAAAATTCAAATTATGACCATCACCGGAAAAGTGGTGAAAGAAATATTTCAAGAAGAATTAGGATTTATTCATGTGGGTAGAAACATTACAGAATATGCATGGGATGGACGTGATGAGTACGGTGACAGATTAGCAAATGGAGTTTATTTATACAGAGTAATTACTAAACTAAACGGAGAAGACATTGAAAGGAGAGAAACCGAAGCCGACCAGTACTTTAAAAAAGGGTGGGGTAAGATGTATTTAATGCGTTAACAAACATTATATAAAAGTTATTTTGTAAAGAAAATAATTTTCACCGTTGTCTTTCCAGGTTAATCTTTCATTCTGAAACAATAAATTTATTTCTAAACCACTGCTGGATTCGATTGGCAATGGTTCACTCGTTAATAACAATCCTTGCTTTCCATATTTTTCCTTTACCCTTTGCAATACTTCTTCTGAAGAAATGGCTGCTGACTTTAGATATACAGAGTCGGTGATCATATAGGTTTCGTACTTTTTTATATTAACTGCCCAGAATTTTGTTTTCGGCAAATAGGGTGCTAATGATACCGACCAACATTGATTACAGGCAATCTCTTCATTTTGCAAATTATGTTGGTTAATAAATGTTTTCAACTCTTTAGCTCCTGAATAACTATATAAATATTCTTTTCTTAAACTATTCATTCCGAAAATTGAGTTTACGATAAGGCACAAAATCAGGAAAGTATTAAAAAAGGTTCCAAGTATGGAACTGTTTATGTACCTCCCAATTTTCCTACTTATCCAAGTTTCACCATCAGAATAATGTTCTTTTATCCATAATGAAAAAAGTATGAATATCAATAACAACCCATCATATCGCCAATAGCCGGAAACTTTTGTAATGAACACATAATAAATCCATAAAGAAGCTATAAATAAAAAAACGAGTACAGAAATTCTCCGAATTAATGATAAGAAGAAAACGGAAAGCCCAAGAAAGAAAAATAAAGGAATCTTGATTTCCTCAAAGTTATTTGAAATAGGAATAAAAGCATTTTGAATACTTGTTAATACAGTCCAGGCAGAAGCACTAGATAGTGTTGGAAAATAAGTTGGAGGAATTGTGGCATCTGTAGCATAGCCAGCATGTGGTAATAATTGTAAAATAGTGCCAATAAATCCACACACCAATATCAACATAGCAATTTTTTTTCCGTCTAATAATTTATTTCTTTGCAGTTCGAACAAATAAATTATTGTTAATGCCAATGCTGCACCAAATCCTAGTATATGTGAATTGAAAAGTAAAAATATAAAAAAGGCATGTCTTTTAGGATTGGTGAATCGGGATTTGTAATACGTTGCAATTAAAAATAAAAATAAAATTGTAAGAATGTAATCTGAAGCTATTACACCATATTCAAACACCATATAATATGAAAAAATAAAAACTACTTTGAGTATCCTATTTATAGGGGCTTTGAGTAAAAATATGGAAGCAGTAACTATTGAAATTAACCAATGAATTATTTGCATGCTAATGTAAGGAAACCCTAGTTTCACAAAAGGGAATAATATTAAATACCACAAACACAAATGCCCTTGTACACTTAATTTCGAAAAAACACCAGACAGATTTAAATCGCGCACAATAAGCCATACTTGCGCTTCATCTCTCCAAGGCTCATGATACAAAACTCCAATTAAAGTGAGAATATAGCAATGATATGCTGCTCAAAAACAGTATATCCTTTTTCTTTATATAGTTAGCTAGAAACAATTTGAATCAAATAGGTGCGCTTACTTTTTATTAAAATTAATTTCATACAACAAAAAATTTTCATCATCAGTTCCCCATGTTAGTTTTTCATTTTGATACAAAAGATGATATTCAAAAGTACTATCAGGGGGAATTGTTAAAGGATAGTTCAATAATAACAAAGCTTGATTATTATACTTCTCTTTTGTTCTTTTTATAATGTCATATTCCGATAGCGTATCCCCATCTTTATTAAAAACAGAATCCAGAATAAAGTAAGTGCCAAATTCTTTTCTGTCAATAAACCAAAATTTAGTATTGGGTAAATAGGGTGCAACTGCTGTTGCTCTCCACGACCGGTAACAAGCTATTTCTTTTGACTGAAGATTATTTTGAATAATATATTTTGCAATTGATTTTGAGCCCGAATACTCATACCGGTATTCTTTTTTAATGGAACTAAATCCATATATCAAACCAATAAACAAACTAAGAACAACCACTATTAATACTGATTTTCCGAGATAGTCAAGATTAATAAATTTGGCAATTAACTTACTTAAATTGTTTTCTTTGTTTGTATAATAACTACTAATCCAAAGGGTGAAAATAATAAAGATTAAAATCAATCCCTGATGTTTTAACGAGCCCGAATGAATGGTAGTAAATACATATAATATCCAACAGTAAGTAAACAACAGAAAAATAAAAACAGGAAGTTTTCGAATTGCTGATACTATAAACAGCACTAGGATTATTGTAAAAAACAACGCTACTTTAAGTTCTTCGTATTCTGAATCTACTGGTATAAAAGCATTTTGAATGCTTGTCAAAGTTATCCACCATGTATTAATATTTAGTTGGGGAATATAGCTTGTATGAATCAAAGCATTTGCTGTTGCACCAGAATAAGGAAACAACTGAATGATTAAAGATACCGCTCCTCCAAGCATTATAAACAAAGGAAATTTTAAGGTGTTCAACTGGTTGTTTCTTCTTGCTTCAATAAAATAAACCAAACTTAAAGCAAATGCTCCGCCAAAAGCAAGTACATGACTATTGTATAACCCAACAAGTAAAAGTGCATAGAGGTAAGGTTTTGTAAATCTTTTTTGATAATAGGTGGCTATTAAAAAAAGGAATAAAATAACGATACAATAATTGCGTGCCACCACGGAGTATTGATACAACATTAGGTAAGAGAATACAAACAGAAGTTTTAAAATTTTATTTAATGGTGCTTTGAATAAAAACAATCCAGCAGCAATAACTGCAATCAACCAGTGGAGGAGTTGCATAGTAAAGTAAGGCAAACCCAATTTGGCAAATGGTAATACTATCAAATACCACAAACATGGATGTCCTTCGGTGTTTATTTGTGAAAAAATTCCAGACAGATTTAAATCTCTAACTATTAACCAAACTTGTGCTTCGTCTCTGTTCGGCTCATGATTCAAAACAGCAACCAACGTAATGAGGCTGTATAAAAGCCAAAAGAAAACAAAGTATTTTTTTTCGTTCATCTGCATTATTCCATTCTCAAAGTAGTATAACAAAACACCCCACCTGGCCAGCCATAATCCACTTCAATAAAATTTAAGGTTGTATTGGTAAACACCCTATACTTTATTCTTGAATCTACAACGCCTTTTAGGCTCACCACATCATCAGGATGCAAAACCGAAACAGCTTCATCAAAACTGCCATGGTCAAAAGTTCCCCATTCCCAGGTATTACCCGACCGAAGTATTTTCACTGCGGGTTCTTGTTTTACAAATGGTGTTTTAATTCGATTCGGTTCAGGAACCTTATCAGTAAAAGCATCTAAAGTAGTATTGGTTGTATAGGTATAAATACCATTTACCTGCCCTGTATTTACTTCCACATAATTTTTTTTGAACCGTGTAAACACCCTAAAAGTTGATGCTCCAACAAGGTAGGTAGCCACATCTTTTTCAGCATTAAATGCTCTCACAGCATCATCAAAACTACCATGCCCATAAGTTCCCCAATCCCAACTCTGCTCAATCCGCATCACCCTTTCCATTCCTCTATTGTTTGGTGAAAGTACTCCCTGCGCAAAACACAGCAAATAAACAGCATTTGTCTGCATTAATAAAATCAATAACAAGATTTTTTTCATTTACAATTCTTCGCTTGCAGCAACACTAATAATGCTGCACACCATCATTTTATTTTTTTAAAAAAGCGAATAAAGGTAGAAAATTAATAGAGACGTTCGGAATAGTATAATAATTGACTCAAAGTTCGTGGAATAGCCTATCTTTACCAAAATTAAAAACATACAATGAAAAAACTATACGCTTTATTCATCATTTTATTTGCAGCATCAGTTACAGTAACTGCACAAAAAAAAGTTAACTACAAAAAACTTATGGTAACCAATGCCACCAAAGGAGTGGTGTATTATAACGAAAACACTGTGCTTTACAAACCAGGCAGCTATCTGCATGACGATTATATTATCGAACTTCATTTTAATAATCCGGTTGTTAAAATTGATAAAAAAGAACCTATTAATGTTAAGTTTGATACACAACCAAACAAATCGTATGTCTTATTAGATTATTATTTTGTAAGTGTATTTGCCGATGGCGATGTTCAAAAATCAATAACACTCGACACGGTTATTACATTTTCTTGCTGGGATTCCACTATTGTAAAAGAAGACAAATACCATCCCGGAACAATGATTTCCGCTCCCGAAATAAGATATTTTAGAATTGGTGACGGAAGAAAAAAATACAACTCACTTCAACTTCATTTGCCTGCCGGTACTTTTACCGATTCGTTTGGCAACAAAAACGAAGACATGAATCTTACTTTTCAGAAAAGGAAAAAGTAAAAATTCTTTTCCCTTCCCATTTTATCACTTTACTCCCAATTTCTCTCATTCTGCGATACATTTCACCTATTAAGTGATATGTTAAACTCATTTTGTGATACAATTCACTCAATGGGTAATAATAAAAACTAATTACGTGAAACGATTCACTCAATTAGTAATAACAAAAACTTATTTAGTGATGTTATTCACTATTTTTGCGATAATAAAAACTCATTCCGTGACACCATTCACCAATATCGTTAAACTTTCTTTAAATTCCCAACCATACTTTTCCAATAAATCTTTACTTTTGACCAAAATCTTCAACCATGGACATACATATAGGCTCCCTTATCAAAAAAGTCGTAACCGAAAAAAGAATTTCCGTAACCGACTTAGCAGCAAAAGTCAAACTTCACATCGGCAGCATCAGCAGAATCTACACTTACCCCTCAATGCAATTATACATGCTCAAAAGATTCAGTCTCGCACTCAATCACGATTTCTTTGCCGACTATTCTCAAAGTTTAGACATCAAAAAAAAAGAAACAAAATCAACTTCCGAATCCGATAAATTGTTAGAGGAAAAAAATACTGAGATAGAATCTTTGAAAAAAGAAATTGCTTATCTGAAACAAATCAATGATTTGTTGATGAAAAAATAAAAGAATATTTTTTTGAAATTAATGGAATAATATTTTTTTAATTGTCCCGAAAATTATTTTCAAATCTACAGCAAAATTTTTTTCGGAAATATATTTTAGATTGAGTTTTAATTTGGCGGGCATTATTTCATCAATATAAGTTTGCTCAGGGTTTAAAGCTTTTCCCAAAATTTCATTTTCGTTGCTGTATTCAATGCTAGCATAATCAGTAATTCCAGGTTTTACACTCAGTACTTGTTTTTGTTCGTCATCATATAGGTCAGCATATTTGCGCACCTCAGGGCGAGGTCCTACCAAACTCATATCACCAAACAAAACATTTAGCAACTGTGGCAACTCATCTATTTTATACTTGCGGATAAAACTACCGATGGATGTAATACGGCTGTCGTTACCGCCAACAGTAAGCAAACTGCCTTTGTCCGAATTGGTTTTCATCGAACGAAATTTGAAAAGAGTAAAATCTTTTCCGTCCAATCCTACTCTCACTTGTTTGTAAAATATTCCTCCACCAGAATCCATTACAATTAATAAAGCAATGATGATAAAAAAAGGAAGAAGAATGATTAATCCGATGAAGGAGAAGAGGATGTCGAATAATCTTTTCATAAAACAATTTCTTTTCCTTCGGGAAGATTAAGAGGGGCTAAGCACTTTTTCTACTGAAGAAATAACCGCATCAATAACCTGTTTCACCATTTCATCCGTCAAATTATAGAAGATGGGTAATGAAATTTCGCGAGAATAATTATCGAACGTTACAGGATAATTTTTAATATCATATCCCTGCTTTTTATAAAAGCTCATCATGGGCACAGGAATAAAATGAACATTAACTGAAACTTCGCAATCAAAAATCTCTTTGATAATTGCATCGCGTTGTGCTTCGGTAATTCCCTTTATTCGTAAAGCATACAAATGATAACACGATTCACTGGTTGATTCGTTGCTGGTTTGAATCGGTAATTGAGCCCAGCTTTTGTTAGTAAATGCTGAAGTGTACATTTCACAAATCTTTTTTCTTCTTGGTAATGTATCACTGTCGTATCGCTCCAATTCAATACTACCAATTACAGCCATAATATCAGTTAAATTACATTTATATCCAGCTTCAACAATATCGTACCTCCAGTTTCCTTTCTGTGTTTTTGCAAGTGCATCTTTGTCTTGCCCATGAAGCGTTTTAACACAAAGTGCTTTATACACTTCTTCGTTATCAAACGGAGCAGGCAGATTTAAAGCAACAGAACCACCTTCGGCAGTTGTTAAATTTTTAACTGCATGAAAAGAAAAAACAGAAACATCTGTGCACGAGCCCGAACGTTTCCCTTTGTACCATGCGCCAAATGAATGAGCAGAATCAGACAAAACTAACATTCTCCCAAGCATTTTTTGTTCTTCCGAGTGAGGATTAAATTTGTCTTTGTGTTTAATTACTAACGCATTTATTTCATCGTAATTGCACGGATAACCTGCAAAATCTACAGGCATAATTACTTTTGTTTTTGATGTAATTGCTTTTTCAATTTCAGCTACAGAAATATTAAAATCGTTTGCATCCACATCCACAAAAACGGGAGTGGCTCCGCAATGCATAATAACATTGGCAGTAGCAGAATAGGTGTAAGCAGGAAGAATCACTTCATCCCCTTCCTGTACTCCAAACCACCGAAGCATAATTTCTAGCCCTGCAGTTGCACTATTCAAACACAAAGTAGTTTTGTTGCCGCAGTAGGCGGTTAATTCTTTTTCAAACTGTTTGGTTCTTGGTCCGGTTGTAATCCAGCCTGATTTCAGGACTTTGGTTACTTCATCAATTATTCGTTGGTCGATGCGTGGTGGTGAAAATGGTATCATATCTTAATTGTTTTTGTAATTGTTTGGGATTGGTATTTGTAAGTAATCTGCTTCTACAGGTTTGTTATTTTTAGAAAAACAGAGCAATGAATTAAAGAAAGCATAAAACATAACTCCGGCTTGTGTTTCAAACATTGATTCTGTTAAAAAGTTTAAAATAATAATGAGCAAAAATAAGAGATAAATAGTATTCCCGTTACGAAAAGCAAAAATAAATGGAAAATATAAACTAACAAGAAGTAAAATAAAGCCTAAAATACCTAATGAAATAAATACTTGGTAATATTCGTTATGTGCATTTAACTGGTGGGCATAAGCTCCTGTCATGCCTCTATCCCGATACACTTTCATCAGTTCATCTTTCGTATCTCCCGTGCCCACACCGGCAATTAAATTTTCGGAAACCAATTCGTTAGCTGCACTCCACACCAATAGTCGAACAGCAGAACTTTCCACTTCTGCTTCATTTACATTCGGATTAGTTATAGCATCAATCGCCCTATTTACTCTTCCAGCAATTTCAGGAACTAAATGCATGACAGAGAAAATTGAAATTCCAATTATGACAAGTCCAGAAAGACCAATTATGTATTTTTTTCTTGTGATTAAATTAAATAAAACAAAACCAATGTAAAGCAAAATCATGGTAAGGATTCCCAACTTAGAGGAAAGCATTAAAATAATTATTGAAAAGAATAAAATTAAAAAGATAGCAAGAATAAGTTGAAAAGGTTTCTCCGAAAATTTTATTCGTTGAACATTGATAATTAACCATACAATAGCTACATTCAAATACATTGAAAAATAACTTGGATGAATGAGCCATGAAGAAAATGATTCATAAAAAAAATCATTAACACCTAAAGTAAAATAATTATAAGTCGCCATTGCTAACATTACCATGGTTGATAATATGCATCCTGAAATGAATGAATAAAATATTTTTTGTTTGTCACTTAAACTAAATGGTCGGCTTGCAATAACCATCGGGAAAATGAATAAGGAAGCTTTAACTTGTATGTCGAAAAAACCTGCATCTAAATTAGTTGTGTAAATTAAACCAAGTAAATGAATAAAATAAAATGCAATAAACAATAGTGCAAATTTGTTTCTTAAAATTCTTCTGAATTTGTTTTTGTAATCTCCTTCCACAATCCAATTAAGCAACATGATTACAATAAAAATAGGCACCAATCGGGCAAGAGGAAGAAAGAAGGCAATACAAAGACAGGAATAAAATTGAATTTTTTGATGAAGAGTATTTCGTGATAAACTCATTTTTATTTATTTGGACTTTTAAATAATCCCAGCAAAAATCCTAATCCATAAGACAAATGTAAAGTTGGATAAACAAATATCGAGGCAAATTTAACCACAACCATTTGATTATTCGCAAACGAATTGAATATATCTATCAATACATACAGCAACAATGGCAAAAGCAGAAGAGGAAATTGGATTGCTGCAACTAAACTGAAGAGATATAAAACAAAAAACAATGGAACAAGATGCCGAAGTTTGACTTCTGATTTTATTTTTTTTATGACCAATGGTTTGTACAAACCATATTGAAAATACTGGCTAAACAAAGCTTTATAAGATGAACGGGGGAAGTAGGTTGATTTAATTTCCGAATTCAAATAAATAGTTTTGCCTTTACTTTTCGCTCTGTAATGAAACTCATCATCCTGATTTCTTTTCATTTGTTCATCAAAATAACCAACATCATTAAATATTTCCCTTTTCCAAGCCCCAAGATAAACACTATCGGTATAACCACTGAAATTAATATCATGAAATTTACTATTCCCAATTCCAAACCAACCAGAGGTTGCATAAGCTATTGCTTTTTGAATTGAAGTTTCCCCAACCGGATTCATCGGACCACCTACAATATCTGCTCCCGTTTTTTCAAATGTTTCAATTATCTTTTCAAAATAATCTTTTGAATAAATGGTATGAGCATCCAACCGAACAATTATTTCACCAAAAGAAGATTTCAAACCAAGGTTCAATGCCTGTGGAACATATTTATGTGGATTATTCAAAAGGTGAATAGCATTATTTTCTTTAGCCCACTTCTCTACAATTGCAATTGTTCCATCTGTTGAACCTCCATCAATAATATAAAGCTCTTTATTCTTTGGCAAAGACTCACTAAAAAAGGTAAGAATATTCTCGACATATTTTGCCTCATTATAAGTAGGACATAAAACAGTTATGCATGGTTGGCTTTTCATTTAACTATTTTTTCATTAAAAAATGTTTCTAATAAATAAGAATACGATTGATGCAAATATCCTACAGAACTTGCCGATTTAAAGGTTCCCGTAGTTGCATTCTGAAAATGATTGACAATCAAAGAAGGCTCGTAAATTGTTTTTAATCCCAGCTTTCTTGCTGTTTCAGCCACAAATAATTCTTCTCCAAAGAGGAACGTAGGAGTGCTTATTGTTCCTCCTTTTGTAAAATAACTTTTATTAAACACCATAAACGAACCATGAATAGCGTATGTTTCCATATCTTGATTTATTTTTGGTTTGGAATTTGATTTTGTGATTTTAGTTTTTATAAAATGTAGCAAAGTAAAAAGCAAATAAAAGAAAGTATTGGAAGTAATAAATTTATAAAGTTTTATTCTTTGCAAACTAATTCGTTTTACTATGTAAGGATTCTGATGATATTTTAAAAAAGTTGAATAAATGTCAGGTCCCAAAATATCAAATTGTTTTTCATTCAGAATTGTTTGGAATTTGGAAATAAAATCAGAATCAGGAAATGAAATATCGGTATTACATATAATTGTTGCATTCGGAAAATCATTATTTTTAAGATAGTTTTGCAAACCATAATTTGCTCCCCCAAAATATCCAAGATTCTTTTCTGGGTTAAGAACTTTTACATTTGAATATTTGTTTTCAAGTTCTTTCAAAGTAGTTAAATCGTTGTATGAGTTATTAATAATAATTACCTGCACTTCTTCATTCAACTGATTACCTAGTTGAGTGGAGACGAATTCAGCCACTTCCTTTTCATTGAAATAATTAATCAGTAGAAATAAAATTCGTTTGTTATTCATCAACTCTTAACTTTCTTCTCATTAATATAAAACGATGAAATAAAAAACGTAAAGCAGCGCTTTTACTTAGTATTTTATAAGTAGCCAAACCCATATTATATTTGCTGATGTAAGAAAGTGAAGAATCAGGATTAAGCTCCTTAATTACTTTATCAAAATCAATTAGCGCTTCTTCCGTATTATTTTTTTTTATTAGATCTACATAATACCGATAATCAATATTAAAATTATTCCTGAACCAAGTGAGGTAATCACCTAAATAGTAATTGTGAGAAATGATTTTTTTCTTAATAAGCGGACTTCCTTTTTCAATTAACTCATCCGCCAATATAAAAGACGGATTAACATCTGTTCTGTTTTTATAATCAAAGTACCCACCTATCTTCATTTTGTTTTTAAGCAAATATTCACTCAACCCTATTTCGTAATTCAAAATAATTCCTTTATATGTTTTTTTAATTCCATTCTCTTTAAAGAATTCGTAAACAAAAGGAATTGCATTTTTGTTTACTATTAAAAAATAGGATTGTAAATGATAAGATACTTTACCCGTAGCAACCATTCCACTATAATCCAATTCTGATTTATTTTCCCATTCAAAAAATGGTTTCAGACTTTTAAATAAAATACAGGAATCATTTATCAAACCAATTTTATTATAATCTGTTCTGTCATATTCATTAAGTGCTTTGTACCACATCCCAAAATCCATCCCTTCGTTTTCATATAATCGCAATTGAATTTTTTTAAAAGAAAGATAATCCAACTCAGATTGTAAAATTAGTTTTTCATTCGTTAACAAAACTATTTCAGAAAAGTAATTAGAAAGTTCCTCTAAATAAAATTTCACATAATAAGGAATTTGATTCCCTGAAAAATAGCTACTGAAAAAACAAATTGACTTCATTAAGCTTTACTAAAATATCTTTCTAAAATATTATTCCATTGTTTACCAATCTTTACCGAATCAAATTCTTTTGCCCTCTCTATTTGTTTTGCTTTATCTACTTTATAAGTCCCTTCCATAAATTTTATCATTTCATTTGCCATTAATACTGAATTGTTTTTTTCTTCCACAATTTTACCAATATCCGCTCTTAATATTTCAGTTACTCCTCCACAGTTTTGTGTTACTATTGGCAAACCAAGTAATAATGCTTCAACAGTCACCATCGAAAATGACTCTTTGATGGATGTTAGAATAAATCCATCTGCACAATTTAAATAGTTGTAATAGTCTTCTCCAACATCTCCAAGCCAGATAATTTTATTCTCTAATGAATTACTTTTTGATTTATTAAAACATTCTTTTTCAAACTTTTTATCCGTTGTTCCTCCTATCCAAAGAAACTTTACATTCGCTTTTCTTTTAATAATTTCATTTGCAATATCAATAAACAAAAGTGGATTTTTGTTTTCGTCCAACGAACCACTCATCACCCATAAAAACTCATCCTGTAAAACAGTAAGCTTATTTCTGTATTTAATATAATTTTCTTTATTCGGTTTTATTTTATCAATTTCCAAAGAAGGATAACATATTTCTATATTTCCCTTTCTTCCATAATTTTCAATCACTTTAGCACTTGAATTAGAATTAGCAATAATCAATTCCGGATAAGAAATTAATCTTTGAATTTTCTTTTCGTTCAACTGAACATACATTTGTTCTAACTCATGGACATGAACAATGGTTTTTATTTTATGTTTCTCGGCATAAGCAAGAATATCAGGAAGTATAATTGTGTTGATGTAAAAAACACTCTCTTTTTCTTTTGACAACACTGATGAAGTATTTAATATTACTTCTAGTCTTCCCTTGATTCTATTGTAATAAGTTCTCTTTGGTTTGCCATCGAAAAGAAATTCCTTTTTGATTGATGGTAAAACACTATCAAATAAAACTCCTTTATACTTTGCAATAAGTTTTATCTGAAAAGAAGGATTGATTTGTTTTAACAAATTAATCAAAGCAATTTCAGAGCCCTTTCTGTCGAGAGTTGGTGTAATGAAAGTAATTGCTTTGTTCAATTTATTCTTCAATAGATTTTAATTTTTTTATTTAAGATTTTGGTTTAATAAATTTAAAAACAATGTTACGAAACATAGTAACAACCGAAGCAATCATAGGATTTTTATACATTTTCGAATGGAGTAATTTTGTATATCCCCGATACATCCTCACCAATACTTTTGGAAAATAAATTTCAAGAACCATGTTTCGTTCAGCATTTATTAATTTTAACTGAGTAACATCATTACTTAAACCTGACAAATCAAATACTGCTATATAAACAGGAAAATGTTTGGCTGTTACTTTATATTTTAATAACATTCTGACAAACAATTCGTAATCCGAAACTATTTTGTATTGCAAATTGTAGTTTCCAAATTTTTGAAATAAGCTTCGTTTAATAAACTGCGCCTGATGTGCAATTACCTGAGTTAATAAATAATAATTTGACAATGTATCAGGATGAATTTTTTGTCCTTCTATATTACCATTCTTTTCAATTATAACATCACCGTATAGAATATCTTCGGAAGGATTATTTTTAAATACATTTCGTAAAACATTGTTAGAATAAAAATAATCTCCCGAATTCAAAAAATAACAATACTCACCGGTTGCTTTTGAGATCCCTTTATTCATAGCATCATAGATACCCTTATCTTTTTCTGATGTCCACAACGTTATTTTATCAGCATATTTATTTATAACATCAATACTACCGTCAATAGAACCACCATCAATTACAATATATTCATAATCTGTAAATGTTTGAGAGGCGGCACTATTAATAGTTTTGTCAAGACCAGCTTTATTATTAAAATTAATAGTGATTATTGATATTTTGTGCATTCTAAAATTTATTCATCACTTCAATTACTCTTGAAATATCTTGCTCAGTATGAAAATAAGATATTGGTAAACTCAAAGTAGTTTGATGAATTTCTTCTGAAATTGGATAAGGTTGATTGTCCAAAATACCCTTCATTGCCGATTGTTTATCTGGTGCCACAGGATAATGAATATCAGTTTTTATTTCATTTTTTAACAAATAGGCTTTTAAATCATCACGTTTAGGATGTCGTACATTGAAGATATGATATACATCAAAATAATCAGGATGTACAACTGGCTTAACATAATCGGATTTTAAGTTCTGTAAATAAATAGTTGCCAATTTCCTTTTATGCTCATTTATATTGTCCAAGTATTTTAATTTAATAGAGAGAAAAACTGCCTGAACTTCATCCAATCGAGAATTAAAACCAACCAACTCATTATAATATTTTACTTTAGAACCATAGTTATGAAGTGCATATACGGATGAAGCAAGTTCTTTGTCATTTGTGGTAATGGCTCCGGCATCGCCAATGGCACCTAAATTTTTGGTTGGATAAAAACTAAATGCGTTCAAATCTCCCCAATTACCTGCTTTCACTTCTTTATATTTAGCACCGTGCGACTGAGCACAATCTTCAATCACTTTTATGTTATGCTTTTTTGCAATCGAAGTGATAGTATCCATTTCACACATTTTTCCATATAAATGAACCGGTATAATTGCCCTTGTTTTTGAAGTGATTTTTTCTTCGATTCTTTTTACATCTAAATTATAAGTAGTTCTATCCGGCTCCACCATCACCGGAATCAAACCATTATGAAGTATGGAAAGTATAGTTGCAATATAAGTATTAGACGGAACAATAATTTCACTTCCTTTTTCAAAATTAAAAGCCCTTAAGGCAATTATTAAAGCATCTAAACCATTGGCAACACCAATTGAGTGTTTTGCGCCACAATAATCGGCAAATTCGTTTTCGAATGTTTGTACTCCTTTTCCCATAATATACCAACCGCCTTCGAGTGTTTCTTTAAATGCCTTTTGATACTCTTCAAAAAAAGGTTTATTTAGTTTACCAAGATTTTCGTATTCTATCATATTAATAGGGTTCGTAGATGTAATCGTTTGCATCAAAATATTCGGAAGCAAATACCATTAATATGGCATCTTTCGAAAAATTATACATGGTGTGCCAGTCATCAGGTTCAATAATCAAACATTTATCAGGCTGGTTCAATTCAAACTCTTCCTCAGTTGCTCCGTTGTTATTATAAATAGTACAACTTCCCTTAATACAAATGGCAGCTTGAATGGTCTTACAATGCCTATGCCCCCCGCGTTTGGAATCATCCACTCCATAAATATAAAACACTCTTTTAATGTCAAAAGGAATTACCTTTTCAATAACTGTTAAGTTTCCACGTATATCAGTAAATGTTTTTAAGTCTATTATGTGCGCCATTTATTATTGTTATTGTTGTCCAAAATTAATCATTTTTAAAATCTTGGAGATAATAAAAATAATGGTGAGCTATCCGATGTTTTAAATAAGTAAACGTAAAATTTTTAAAAGAATATTTGAAACCCGCCAAATAAAAACGAATCTTCAATTTCAAATTTAGTGGTAGATAAGGTGATGGTCCTGATACTCCATTTGCATTAATAGTTACATCAGTTTTATTTATTTCGTTTCTAATTTTTTCTAATGAATTTACATAAGGTTTAAAAAGCACTTCCTGCAAATTTTTATTTATAGCATAACCTTGACCGGTAAGCGAAATAATATTGTTTTCATAAAATTTTAACCCGTGAAAATGAAAAAATACAAATTCGAATTTTTTTTGAGTTGTTATTTCAATTCCGTAATAACTATTTCCTGTTTTACTAATTTGATATTGTTGCACATTCCATGGAGCCACTCCTCCACCTAAATGTTGCAATTCATGCACTCCTTCAAAACGGGTTTGCCAGTCGTCCAAATATTTCTGGTCTCCAAACTTGCCCTCCTCAAACCTATTAAAGCACCATTCAATGCACGCATTTCTCCACCAGTTCAATACCTTCATTCCATCCTCATCATTTTTAAAAGTAACAAACTGTACACAATATTTCCCACTTGTAAGGGACTGGTCGTACATTGGAGTGTATCGATGCGAAGTAATCAATACAGATTTTTTACCCATTTCATCATATAATACTTTTGGGTTGGAATAAAAAATTAAGTCGGCATCAATATAAGTGCAATGGTCGAGATGAAAATTATTAATACAATATAAAATGGTGGAAGATGTGCTTGTCCAGCAATATTCTCCAGCAGTACGTGTTGGTTTTACTCTTAATAAATCAGGGTCTTCAAATTCACTTAAAGAAATAACAGTTACATTTTTCAATTCTTGCGACCTTAAATATTCATTTGTTTTATCATCAAAAGCAAAAACATATAAATGAAAGTCATCACAATTTTTCAACAAAGAATCATACATTACTAACCCTCGTGAGAGGTATGTAGAATTAAAAAGAGTACAGAAATTTAATTTTGTAGCCATTACTTTAATAATCTTTTTACTACTCCTTTCATTTTACTAAGCACCGGATTTTGTTTGCCTTTCAACTTCGTAAAATAATTTGCAAATTGTTTTTTAGCATTCTCATCTTCTTCCACCAGTATTGATTTTAAATGGACCGGAGAGTGTGAAGTTTTAACATCAAACACCGAAGAGTCTCCACTATTGATTCCTGAGCCATCATTGCCAATGTTCTGCACCAGCGAAACGGCCGGATACAAACACAACTGATTATTGAGAAAAGCAGAAGCATACCATCGAATAGCCCACGAATCGTTTGTTCCGTCTATCTGTTGTTGCAACATTGAGGTGTAAGAATATGTTCCGGCAAAATCGAATTCATTTTCGAGTTGTTTTGTTTGTAGTTGGTGTCGCAATTTCTTTCCATCCTTTTCAAAAACATCCCAACCACGCTTCCAGGTTGCCCATCCCCAACAATCTGCTCCTTTAATAAAAAACGTTTCTGGCAATTTTCCTTTCACCGGATAAACATACGCATGAATACAAGCTACTTTATTTTCATCTTCATATTTTCCGAGCGCATCGTTCATATACTTCAAAAAATAGGGGGATGCCAATATGTCATCTTCTACCACAATTATTTTTCCGAATTTATTTACAACCTCTGTAACTCCATCTATAATTGAATTAGCCAATCCCTTATTGCTGGTTTGCTCTTTTACTATTACCTGCTTAAATCTTTTTTCTGAGTTGGCAACTAATCTGGTTTTATTTATATTATTAATAACATCGTTACTCGCAGCTTGTTTTGCTCCATCACAAAAAATATAAAGCAGACTATCTTTTGCCTCCACATTCGCAACCAAAGCATCCAACACTTTTTGGGTGTGTAGCGGACGGTTGTATGCAAACAAAACTACAGGAGCTAATTCCCTTTTCATTTGTTATCGTTTAATAATGCGGATGAAAAATAATCTACCAACAATTGTCTGCCCTGCATATATTCACCATCCACCAAAAAAGTGAGAAACGCATCGTTATTAATTCCCTTGAACGAAGCCAACTTCATCAGCAAGTTGTTTTCTTGCTGAACCGATTTTTCTAAAAATGCCTGATAATAAAAACTATAAATATTTTGTTTGTTGTAATTGTTTATTGGCTGTATTTTTCCTTTCAAAATCGAGAAGTAACTTTGTGTATCAAAACACGTATGTGTGAAAGAAAATTTTGTATATAAATTATCAAACAATGCAACAGTAGGCAGTTCAAAGTAAGCCATCTCCAAACAAACAGTCCCTCTGGCAGTAGCTATCAAATCTGGTTTCAACTGAATGATGTTTAGGTTAGAAATAGTTTCGTCCACAATGTAAAAGTTGTTTTTGTTGAACCCATTCACAAGTTCAATGGTTTTTTCTTTACAGCCGGGCATTCCGTTTGGATGTGTTTTTATAAACACTCCCGTGCCTTCCAAATCTTTTAATGCTTCCAGTGTTTGTTTTAAAAACTGATATAAATCGGGGAATTGAAGCATTTTATTAACATGTGGCGAATCGTAAAAATCATGAACATAAATAATGATGTTTCGTTTTTGTTTTGCAAATAGTTTTTTTAATTCTTCGTTAAAAGGTTTTGCCGAAAACGATGACTCCTTCATGTAACTTGTTGCTCCGTCAATCTTTCCTTCGAATCGAGAAGTAAGTTTTTGCTTTGCCTGTTCCAATTGTTCAGGACTTATTTTTTTTTCTTCGGAAAATAAAGTATGATTGATTTGATGATACGGAAAATCTTTTTCGAGTTTTTGAATGATGTAAGAATGAGAACCAACTGTGTAAACAGGAATATTTTTTTGGAGACAAATGCGAGCAGTAATTCCATGCTCTATGTAACTGGAATATGTATTAACCAACGCATTTATTTTTGTTGACTTTAAAAAGAGGGTGAAATTATAAAACATGTGTAAACATAATTCAATCACCTTTTCCATGTCCTTGTTCATGGTTTCAATAGTGGGTTGATGAAAGTACCGGAGGTAAGTATCGTATATCAAATCGCCCACTAGTATTTGTTCTATTTTAATGGACAAAATATCTTCAGGCTTTTTAATTTGCGAGAGTATTGCCAAGAGTTGTTGATCAATAAATTTTTGGTCACCAAACGTATCACCACAACTGAAAACTATTTCTGAATCCAGGTTGCTGTATATTTTTTCGAATTTCGATTTAAACAATCGCTCAAAAAACTCTTTGTACTTGTGCCCCCACCCAATGCGGTGCATCCAATACACATTGTAATGTTTTATGCAAAAGTTATTTTTATCTGCCAATGCTTTGCTTGCAGCAGCAAGTTTTATGGTGTATTCGTAATCTTGCACCATTTGCATGAGCACAATACCTTGTTGGTTTTGGGCAGTTGCAGTAGGTTTAAAAAACCTGAGGGATGCAGCAAATTTTCGGGCAACGGCATTCAATCGCTCCGCGCGATAGTAATTTATAAAACCAATTGGAGTAAACGGACTGTATAGTATAAAACTATAAATAGGTTTTAAAAAATGATTGATTAGTTGATTCATCTACCCGAAAGAAATGTGCTTTTTTAAAAAAAATTAATTTCGCAAAAGTACTTATAATCTTTTATTCTCCCGCTTTGCTCCAAATGTGGTTTAGTTAACGATTGATTTTTGAATTGCGAATACTGAATTTCGAACTTCGAAATGGGTTGGGTATTCCATAATTCTTTCAACTGTAAGAAGAAACTTGCCTTTGAATCACAAATAAATAAGATGTTTAAAATGATGCTTGAAATGCTCCTTACCAATTTCTTCAACATGTTTGCCCAAAAATGAAGGATATTAAATAATATTTTCGTTAGTCAATTCCTTTGATAAATGAATTCATTTCGTCTCGTTGTCGATTAATATCTTACCGTTGTCAACTAATTTCGTCTCGTTGTTAACTAGTTTCTCCAAGCTTCTTGTTAATTTCGCTGATAGATGAATTCATTTCGTCTCGTTTTTGACTTTTATTCTTTTTATGTCTCCTCAACTACCTACCCAATAAGCAATTGCGGATTTATAAGCACAAATCAAAAACTTCCATTGCCCATGTGGGCAACTAATTTTTAACTTTTTTTTATTAAAGGGAGTATTGCCAAATGCCACAACTGTTTTTAAATATGTGTTTTGTGATGTTTAATAAAATTTACCTTTGCCACATGATGTCACAACGACAATTATTTTTAAACCATGTTGCTCAAACCAGCGAAATGCCAATGGGTTTGGAGATTGCAGAAGCAAAAGGTATTTATCTAACCGATGTTTTTGGCAAGCGATATATGGATTTAATTTCAGGCATTTCGGTGAGTAATGTGGGGCACGGGCACCCCAAAGTGGTGGCTGCTATTAAGGAGCAGGTGGATAAGTATATGCACCTGATGGTGTATGGAGAATATATTCAAAGTCCGCAAGTGGTTCTGGCTACGCTGCTTTCAACACTTCTTCCAAATAATTTAAGTTCAATTTATTTTACTAATTCGGGAAGCGAAGCAATAGAAGGCGCAATGAAGCTTTCGAAAAGATATACCGGGCGTACAGAAATCATTTCCTTTGTAAATGCCTACCATGGCAGTACTCAGGGGAGTTTGAGTATTATGGGCAACGAAGAATTTAAGAATGCATTTCGTCCGCTACTGCCTGATACAAGGTTGATACGGTTTAATGTTGAGGAAGATTTGGTTTACATAACAGAGCGAACAGCATGTGTAGTAGTAGAGCCTGTGCAGGGAGAAGCAGGAGCAATAGTTCCTGAAAAAGATTTTTTGAAATTGTTACGCAAGCGGTGCGATGAGGTAGGGGCATTGCTGGTGGCAGATGAGATACAAACTGGTTTTGGGCGAACAGGAAAATTGTTTGCCTTTGAGCACTATGATTTTGTGCCGGATGTGTTGTGTATAGCTAAGGGTATGGGTGGTGGAATGCCCATTGGGGCTTTTGTGTCGTCACCGGAAATAATGAATTCGCTCACTCATAACCCGATACTTGGACATATTACTACCTTTGGAGGGCATCCTGTTTGTTGTGCTGCCAGTGTGGCAACGTTGAGAGTGTTGTTGGAAGAAAACCTGATAGAGCAGGTAGAAGAAAAAGAAAAATTGTTCCGAAGTTTGTTAATTCACGAGCGGATAAAAAGGATGAATGGAAAGGGTTTGTTGCTGGGGTTGGAGTTCGAGAGTTTTGAAGAAAACAAAAGGATTATTGATAAATGTATTGCAAATGGAGTGATTGTAGATTGGTTTTTATTTAATGCACAGAGTATGCGAATTGCGCCACCACTAACCATTACGGAGGAGGAAATAAGGCTGGCTTGCGAAGTTATTTTGAAAAGTATAGGGTAATTCAAATTTTAATTTTTATCTTTGGCATAAGTATTGCAAAAGTAGGGATATAAATTTTTAAATAAATATATAAAATGAAAAAATTAAGTTTAATGATTGCTTGTGCCGGAATAATTTCGGTAGCAGCATTTGGTAGCGGATTCCATACATTGACTGTCTTTCAGGACAATGCAAAACAGCAACAGACACCTCAAACAGCACCTAAAAAAGATGCGAATGGAAAACCGATTGAAGTGGCAAAACCTGTTCAATCCGTTCAAACGAGTCCATCAACAGCTCCAGCCAGAACAGAGCCACCTAATGACGTTAAGCCTGTGAGTCCTGCACCAGCAGAAACAAAAAGAACACCTACCGATGTAAAACATAAGGCTACAAAACGGATGGCGGCTACTGATGGTGCTGAAAGAGCGCCTTCCAGCGAAAAAAAATAATTGGTTTTTGATTTAATTAAAATTTGAAACTCCTGTTTTGCGAAAGCAAAACGGGAGTTTTTTTTAATAGTCCCCAATGGAAAGCATTACCAACGTGCAAGCTTCTAAAGGTTCAATAGAATTGTTTCGAAGTAGTTGTTCGAATTCTTGGTTTTCCGTTCCCGGATTAAAAATAACCCGCTCAGGTTTTAAGTCAATGATGTAATTATACCATTCCTGTTGATGAGTTGTGTTGATGTAAAGCGTTACTGTATTTACATCCAAAATTTCGGGTTTGTTTTTTTGAATTTCAATACCGTTCACTGTTCCGCTACGTTTTCCTAAAAGAACAATTTCGTGATGATGATTTTGCAAAGCAATGGCAGCTTTGTGTGCATATCGCTCGGGATTGTCGGATGCTCCTATTACTACTGTTTTTTTGTTCATAATGCTAACTAAGGTTTGAATTAATTGCCACGACCTTTAGGTCGTGGTTAAGGTTATAATTATAATTGGCTTTAGCCTCAATAAGTAAATTTGGCTGAAGCCAATCCCATATTTTTATTTATCCACGACCTAAAGGTCGTGGCAATTAATAGACTCTTTATACACCTCTCAATTCGCATTGATTTTAATCTAATTCTACATAATCTAAATCTTTTCCATGCGTTTCTTTCAGGATGATAACAGCAGCAATGGCGATTGGAATAACTACTGAGCCAACTATCATTGCCGATTTAATAATACCCATACCCGCTGCCATGTAGTTCCACCAAATGGTCATACCCACGGTTGCTCCGCGAACAAAATTAGGAACAGTGGTGGTTACTGTTGAACGAATGTTTGTTCCAAATTGTTCTGACGAAACAGCTACAAACATTGACCAGTAACCCATTGCAATTCCTAAAATAAATATTAGAAAATAAAATTGGTTGGGCGAAATGCCTGTGGCAGCAAAATAACAACTACATAAAATACCCATTGCTACAATAAAAATAACCAATGCCTTTCGTCTTGATTTTAATTTCTGACTTATGTAACCAATAAGAAAACTACCAATGGCAGCACCAATGTAATGAAACATAACTGTTTTGCCGGTCACAACCGGACCGGTGATTCCAAGTGCTTCGCCAAACTCTTTGGAGAAAACAATGAGAATACCTATTGCAAACCAAACGGGAACACCAACAAGGATGCAGCAGAGGTATTTGAAAAACTTTTTGCTGTCGGTAAACAAACTGAAAAAATTTCCACGTTTTACATTGGTTGATTTTAAATCGTGAAACATACCTGATTCGTGAACATACAAGCGAAGCCCTAATAACATTAGCCCAAGTACACCACCCACCCAATAAGCTTCTCTCCATCCTAAAACAGCAACAAAATAAGCCAGTACAGCACCTGTTACACCAAAACCGGTAACTATACTTGTTCCCCAAGCACGGGTTTCTTTTGTCATTATTTCAGATACAAGAGTAATGCCTACACCCAATTCGCCAGCTAAGCCAAAACCTGCAATAGCCCTTAGCCATGCATATTGCGTGAGGTTGGTTACAAAACCATTGGCAATATTAGCAAGCGAATAAAGTAAAATGGTGAGAAAAAGAGCAGATAATCTTCCTCGTTTATCGCCCAGCATCCCCCATACAACACCACCTACCATCATGCCTCCCATTTGGAGATTGTATAAATAAATACCTGCACTTTTTAATTCTTCGGGAGGAATACCTAATGATTGCAAACTTGGAACACGGACAATGCTGAAAAGAATCAAATCGTAAATATCAACAAAATAGCCCAGTGCAGCTACTGTTACTACTATGTTAAAAGGATTGGAAGTACTTTGTTTGAGCATAAATTATTTTTTAGAATTGCTAAATGTAGGAAATAAAATGAATACAGAAATAAGGTTAACAAAAGAAAAATAAAACACAGGTCGGTTTAAAAATGCCTAAAAGTGAAATGGTTATTTGTCCTGTAATTTTTTATACTTTTGTTTTTCTTTTTTAAAAAACAACATTAAAATTAGTTGCCATGAAAAAAATCACACTATTGTTTTTATCAATAATTGCTTTGATAAGTACAACAACCGCACAGAATTATAAAAAGGTTTTTTATAACGATGTTATATCGGAAAACATTGACTATAAAGTAACAATTACAGATGTAGTGGCAACACCAACAGGATTAAAATTTAAACTTACGATTGAGAACAAGAGTAAAAATTATATCATCTATAGTCCTAACGAAAGTGTTTTTAAAATAAAAGAAAAAGAACTGAAACCAAACGAAAAACCTATAATAATTCGCCCTGCCGATTCGGATTATCGAGTGATTGACTTGGCTGGAGCGGATTATATGATTGCTTCAGATTTTGATTTTGTGCTTAATGGAATATCATCAACTCCTGAAAAAGCAGGAAGCATAAATGCAGCAGATATAAAGCTGCCGATGAAAGATTCGGAATTTGCAAGAGGTGGTTTTAAATTTACAGTAACCAAATTTGTGAATGATGAGAAACATGTGGATGTAAAATTTAATGTAAGATATGAAGGCGATAAAGTTGGAATTTATGAACCAAGAAATGTGAACATGATGTTTAAAAACAAAAAAGAAAACCTGAATTATTTTGCAAACAAACTACCGATGGTATTGTTTAAAGACAATGAACATGAACTTGGAATTGCCTGGAAAGATATTCCACCTTCAGTTGGAAGCACCGCAGAAGATGAAATGACAGTGGTTTGGAAAGAGGCTTTTATGGAAGTGACACCGGAAAAACAACCATCTAAACAAATACATATTTCGTTTGATAAAGAGCGAACGGATAATCCAAAGAATAAAAAATAAAGGATGAAGAAAGTATTAGTAGTTTATTTCACACAAACAGGTCAATTAAATAAAGCAGTCAAAGCCACACTTGCACCTTTCGAAAACGAAAAAAATATTGAAATACATTACGAGCAAATAAAGCCCAAAACTGCTTATCCTTTTCCCTGGTCGTACATGCAATTCTTCGATGCTTTTCCTGAGTGTGTGCAAGGAGTAGCCTGTGAGTTGGAACCTTTTCGTTTCAATCCTTCCGAGAATTATGATTTAATCGTTATTGCTTATCAGCCGTGGTTTTTGTCGGTATCTATTCCCATTAATTCTTTTTTGCAAACACCCGAAGCAAAACAATTATTGAAAAATAAAAATGTGGTAACTATTCTAGCCTGTAGAAATATGTGGTTGAATGCACAGGAAAAAATGAAAGTTGTATTGAAATCATTAGATGCAAACTTGGTGGGAAACATTACTTATGTTGACAAATCGGGAAACATAACAAGCTTGATTACTGTGTTGGCGTTTGCTTTGGGAGGCGTGCAGGATAAGTTTCTGGGAATATTTCCAAAGTTTGGTGTTTCTGAAAAAGAACTGAAAGAGAGGGCTCCGGTGCTTGGAGAAATTGTGTTGAAACATCTGAAAACAAACGACTACACCACTCAGCAAAAGGAACTAATAGATGCAGGAGCTATTAATGTAAAATCAAACCTGATGTTGCTGGAAGGAAGAGGAAAAGTATTTTTCCCCATTTATGCCCGTTATATTTCAAAAAATGGTACGTCAAAAACAGAAGAGCGCAGAACAAGAGTCAGAATTTTTGGAATTGTTTTGCCAACAGCTATACTTATTCTTTCGCCTATCATTACAATCGTTTCGCGACTTGCACCTCTTTTAGTTCCTGGGAAAATTAAGAAAGAAATTGAATATTATTCAAACAATTCGCTTCGGTAAAAGTAGTTGGATTTGTAAGTTCATTTGAAACGTTATTTAAAAATAATCTAAAATGATTTCGATAAGATTAATTAATTCTGCTATTTTTGCAACGCACGAAGATTGAACTAAACAAACACATTAAGAATAATTATGGATAGAGCCGTATATATTAATCGTATTGCCAATTTTTTACCAGGCAAACCGATTGGTAACGAAGAGATGGAGGAGTACCTGGGATATATTGATGGAAAAAAATCGAGATCAAAATCCATTGTTTTAAGAAACAATAAAATAACTACTCGCTATTATTCCCACGATAAGCAAGGGAAGAATACCCACAATAATGCGCAGTTGACTGCTGAAGCTATCAAAGCGCTCTGCGTTGATGGATTCAAACTTGACGACATTGAACTGATTTGCAGCGGAACAACTTCGCCCGATCAGATATTACCTGGTCATGGTGTAATGGTTCATGGCTTGCTGAAATCAAGACCTATTGAAGCCATATCATTTTCTGGTTCCTGTTGTTCTGCCATGAATGCATTAAAATATTCGTACATGTCAGTAGCTACCGGAAATACAAATAACGCTGTTACCACAGGCTCTGAAAAACTGGCTGCATGGATGCGTTCCGAATATTTTGAAGAAGAATCACAAAAACTAAAAGAATTAGAAAACAATCCGATACTTGCATTTGAAAAAGATTTTTTGAGATGGATGCTTTCTGATGGTGCTGCGGCTGCTTTGGTGTCGAACAAACCAAACGAAAACGGAATTTCATTAAAAATAGAATGGATTGAAATATGTTCTTTTGCCAATGAAGTGGAAGCGTGTATGTATGTTGGGGCGGAAAAAGATGCTGAAGGAAATTTGCATGGATGGAGTGAATTCAAACAAAAAGAATGGCTCGAAAAGTCTATATTTGCAATGAAACAGGATGCACGATTATTGGATAAATACATTGCTCAACTGGGTACAAAAAAATATGTGGAATTGTTCAAAAAACATAATGTTGACCCACATAGTATTGATTGGTTTTTACCACACATTTCATCCGAATACTTCCGCTCAAAGGTGGACAATGAGATGAAGCTTTACGGAGTTCAGTTGCCACAAGAAAAATGGTTTGTCAATTTGAGCAAGGTGGGTAATATTGGTTCTGCTTCCATTTTTATTGCATTGGGAGAGTTGCTGAATTCAGGGAAATTACAAAAGGGACAAAAAATTGCTCTTACCGTTCCGGAGAGTGCCCGTTTTTCTTATGCAAATGCATTGTTAACCGTTGTTTAAAAATGCCATTGATTGAAAAACCCATATTAGAAGGTGCTGCAGTTTCGGGATTAATACCACAAAAACCACCCATAGAAATGGTTGACAAACTATGGTTTAATGACGAAACCACTACTATTTCAGGATTTACCATAAGAGAAAATAATATTTTTTGTGAAAATGGTTTCTTTGCTGAACCAGGTATAGTCGAAAACATTGCGCAAACCGCTGCTCTGAGAGTAGGATACATGGTTTCGTTAATGCAGCAAAACGGTGAAAAAGTGAATCCACCTGTTGGATATATTGGTGCTATTAAAAGATTACTCATTCATCAATTGCCAAAAGTGGGTAGCGAATTAAAAACCGAAGTGGTTATTCAGCAAATAATATTTGATGTAACCTTAATTACTGGAAAAACTACAATGAACGGTGAAACAATTGCTGAATGTGAAATGAAAATATTTTTGAAAAAAGATTAAAAAAAGTGACCACCTCTCGTGCTGCAATTGAAGTAAATCAACTTCTTAAAATTTATAAAGGCACAAACATTCCTGCAGTAAATAACATAACTTTTACTATAGACAATAATTGTATTTTTGGTTTACTAGGGCCAAATGGTGCTGGAAAAACTACTACCATTTCTATTCTTTGCGGTTTAATAAAACCAACAAGTGGCGAAGCTACTTTACTTGGTCTTTCATTGAAAAATAATGCTGAAGAAATTAAACAACTTATAGGGGTGGTGCCTCAGGAAATTGCATTATACCCCACACTAACAGCATTCGAAAATCTAAGATACATTGGTAATATGTACGGTTTGAAAGGAGAACCATTAAAGAAAAGAATAAGTGAGCACTTGGAAATAGTAGGATTAATTTCGCATGCAAACAAGCGTGTACAAACATTTTCGGGAGGAATGAAACGAAGAATAAATTTAATTGCAGGGATTTTACATCAGCCCAAAATTTTATTTTTAGATGAGCCTACAGTAGGGGTTGATGTTCAATCGCGAAATATGATTACCGAACATTTGAACCAAATTAATAAGCAGGGTTGCACAATAGTTTACACTTCTCATTTGATGGAGGAAGCGGAGAACCTTTGTACAGATATTGCAATTATTGATAATGGTGAAATAATTATTAGTGGTAAACCAAAAGATTTAATTGCAACCAATGCAAGTGGAAATTTAGAACAAATGTTTTTGAAATTAACCGGAAAAAAATTAAGAGATTAGTTTACGAATTACGAATAAGTACGAATTTACGAATAAGAATAGAAGTTTTAAATGTTAAGATTATTTTCAACTATTAGGAAAGAACTTTTAATTCTTTTAAGAGACAGAGGTGGACTAGCCATTATGTTTCTGATGCCTATGGCTATGATTATTATCATGGCATTGATACAGGATGCACCTTTTCGAGATTACCAGGAATTAAAAATTCCGCTGTTGTTTGTAAATAATGATAAAGGCAATCTTGGTAAAACAATTGAGCAGGGTTTAAACGAATCAAAGATATTCGAAATCACTAAAAAGAATAGTGATGAAGCAGAAGTAAAACGAATTATAAAAGCCGGTGATTTTGAAATAGGAGTTATTGTTCCTGAAAACGCAACTGAATTATTAAATGCAAAAGTAAATAAGTTTGTTTCTGATAAGCTTTCGTATGTAGGCCTTTCAGATTCGATTACTGTATCTTATTCAAAAGATAAAACGGAATTGAATCTATTATTATTTTTTTCTCCGGGAACAAAAAAATCATTTAAAGCCTCTATTTTAAGTTCATTGAAGCAATCGGCATCAAAATTAGAAACACAAACGCTACTCGATTATTTTACCAAAGAATTAAACAAAGGAGAAACCAGAGTTACGGATGAACAACCAATAGGCAACTTTGTAAATTTATCGGAAGTAAGCACTATAGATACTCCAAAAGAGGCACTGCAATTAAATTCTGTTCAGCAAAATGTTCCTGCATGGACCATTTTTGGAATGTTTTTTATTGTCATTTCCATGTCGGGTAGTATCATAAAAGAGAGAGATGACGGTAGTTATACACGAATACTTACTATGCCGGGTTCTTACCTTGTTGCATTGGCAGGTAAGATTTCTGCATACCTAATAATTTGTCTTACGCAGTGTTTGTTGATGTTATCAGTAGGTATTTTTCTTTTGCCTCATTTAGGATTACCCCAGTTGGTAATAGGTTCAAGCAGCATGGCAATACTGCTAACCGCTGTGTGCACCGGATTGGCTGCCACCGGATATGGAGTAATGGTTGGCACTTTATTCACCACGCACCAGCAATCCTCCAACTTTGGAGTAGTGTCGGTAGTTATTTTAGCTGCTTTGGGCGGTATTTGGGTACCTGTATATGTAATGCCAGATTCCATTCGAATGTTTTCAGATATTTCACCACTTTATTGGGCACTTAGTGCGTTTCATAAAATATTTCTCAATGGGGGTAACATTCAAAGTGTATTGCCCTATTTACTGAAATTATTGGCTTTCTTTTTCTTTACATTAGGGGTTGCTTTTTTCTATAACAAAAGAAGGCAATGGTAAATGGAAGAAAAATTATAGTAAGAAAATACTTTGAAATTAAAAAAATGTAAATTTGTCGAAACTATCTAAACTACCAACAATGAAAAAACTGACCTTTATTGTGTTGTGTGCAACCATGATTGCCTGCAACAAAAGTGCAACAACAAATTCGGATGCAACCAGCAATGGTGTTCTTTGGGCATCTAACGTAGAAACCCTTTTACCAATGGTGCAAGATACCTTGTGGAGTAAGGAAAATTGGGATGAAGTGTATAAATATGATAAAAAGGCAATTTTTGAATCCATGACAAAAGCCGTGTTAGCGGGTAAACTCAAAGCATACACTTCTTATCCTGCCGGAGAATTATCTATCAACGATTTTAAAAACAGAATTGAAAAGTGGGATTCCACACACATGGCAGAAGACCCAAACAACCCGGGTACTATGCTTAGTGCACCTATGTTACTTAAATTTCAGGCAGAAGATATTGCTCAAATGCGGTTTAATGAAAGTATGGAATTGGATACTGTAAATTATACGCTTAATAAAAAAGTATCCTTCGTTACGTTCAATACTTATAAGCTAACAGATGATGGTCAAATAATAGGGTTGTATAAATTATTTGATGTAAAGCTTAACGATTTATCACCTGCAAAAAAAGAATAAAAATTAAATCACTTTTTAAAATCAAAAATCATGAACAAAAAAACAACTTTAATTATTGCAATTGTTCTGCTATTGGCAGGACTTGCAAGTACAGGCAACGGTATATTCTGGCAAACAGCTATTTCCGAAGCTCAGGGTAGATTTGATGAACATCAACAAAAAGCTGGAGAATTATTAAAAAAATCGGGTGATGCACAGGCTGCCAATGCACCCGATGCCCACCAATTGTTGGAAGAACTGGAAAAAGCAAATCGTTATGTAACGTATGCTGCTCAAGATAGAGACGATGCAGCAGGAGAGCGAAATCTGTATTTAGGTATTGGTTTGCCATTGCTGGTTATCGGAGTATTTGCTTTTATGAAATCAAGAAAAAAATAATTATACATCTAAATAAATTATTAAATGAAAATCAAACAACTATCCGTTTCAGCAATCCTTTTATCTGCATTACTTACTGCTTGTAATTCGGGCGAAACAAAAAAAGAAACAACAGAACATAAAGATTCTACAACTACTTCTACCACAGAAATTATGGCAGACCGTTTTGCAGATGTTCAAGTGTTGCGATATGATATTCCAGGCTTTTCGGATTTATCATTACAACAAAAACAGCTGGCCTATTACCTATACGAAGCAGGTTTATGTGGCAGAGATATGGCATGGGACCAAAAATATAAATACAATTTATATGTGCGTAAAACTCTGGAAACAATATTGACTACCTATGCTGGAGATAAATCCACAGAAGAGTATAAAAAGTTTGAAGAATACAGTAAACGGGTGTTTTATGCTTCCGGAATTCATCATCATTACAGTAATGCAAAAATGCTTCCTGAATTTTCTTTTGATTATTTTGAAGAGTTAATCAGCAAAAGCGATAATGCAAAACTACCGCTTGATGGAATGAACATGGAAGATTTTATAAAGATGCTTCATCCTATCATCTTCGATCCAAAAGTGGCTCCTAAAACGGTTGACCTTAGCGCAAATGTTGATGTTGTAAAAGCATCTGCAGGTAATTTTTATGAAGGAGTGACTCAAAAGGAAGTGGAAACATTTTATGCAGGAATGGGCACTAAAGGTGAAAATGAACCACCATCTTGGGGATTGAATTCGAAAGTGGTAAAGGAAAATGGCAAGCTGGTAGAAAAAGTATGGAAGAGTGGCGGAATGTATGGTGCAGCTATTGATAAAGTAATTTACTGGTTAGAAAAAGCAAGTACTGTTGCTGAAAATGATGTTCAGAAAACTACGTTGCTGGAATTAATCAAATATTACAAAAGTGGAGATTTAAAAGACTTTGATAAGTATTCTATTTCGTGGGTTGGCGACACTGCTTCTCGTGTGGATGTGGTGAATGGCTTTATTGAAGTGTATCACGATGCGATGCAGAAAAAAGGAGGCTACGAATCTGTTGTTTCGATGAAAGACATGGAAGCCACCAAACGTATTGCTGCCATTGCAAAAGAAGCGCAATGGTTTGAAGACCATTCGCCAATTGCCGATGCACATAAAAAGAAAGAAGTAAAAGGAATTTCCGCTAAAGTAATTACCGTTATTGGCGAAGCTGGTGATAATGCACCAACTACTCCGATTGGTATCAACCTTCCGAACTCCGAATGGATAAGAGAAAACTATGGTTCCAAATCGGTTTCGTTAAGCAATATTGTTTACTCGTATAATTTTGCACGTGCCAAAAGTCCTACCATTGGAGAATTTGGAGCAAGTGATGAAGTGAAAGACAGAGTTGCGAAATATGGTCCTTTGAGTGGAGATTTGGAAACGGATATGCACGAAGTGATTGGTCATGCTTCCGGGCAATTAAATAAAGGAGTGAGTACACCTGATGTTACGCTGAAAAATTATGCAGGCACATTGGAAGAAGGACGCGCTGATTTGGTTGGTTTATATTACATCATGGATCAAAAGCTGGTGGATATTGGTGTTAGTCCTTCCATTGAAGTGGGCAAAGCTCAATACGATTATTACATTATGAATGGAATGATGACGCAATTGGTTCGTATCAAGGAAGGTGATAATCTGGAAGAAGCACACATGCGCAACCGCCAGATGAACGCTTCGTGGGTGTTTGATAAAGGAAAAAAAGACAATGTGATTGAGCGTGTTTCCAAAGATGGCAAAACTTATTTCAAAATAAACGATTACAACAAATTGCGTGATTTATTTGGTCAGTTGTTAAAAGAAATTCAACGCATAAAATCGGAAGGAGATTTTAAAGCAGGCAGAGACCTCGTTGAAAACTATGGAGTAAAGGTGGATCAAGCATTGCTGAAAGAAGTTCACACACGAATGGAAAAGTTAAACATTGCTCCATACATGGGCTTTATTCAACCTAAATTGGTTGCTGTGATGGAAGGTGATAAAATTACTGATGTAAAAATCGAAAACACCGAAAGTTTTATGGAGCAGATGCTTCGTTACGGTAAAGATTACGGTTATTTGCCGGTGAAAAATTAAACGGAATAAATCCTAAATATTAATTTCTAAATTCTAAAACCTTGCCTCCTAAACGTGGCAAGGTTTTTTATTTAAAGAATTTTATTATTTCTTCCGATAATCTATCCACTGAAATTTTTTCAATCGGATGAGGTGTGTCAGGGAAAACAATAAAATTTGCATTCTTTAATTTGCGATACACAACAATAGTTTCTTCCAGGGTAACTGTTGCATCTTTATCGCCAATGCCTATCAATACAGGCGTTTCTATAGTTTCGAAATCACTACTATTTAAAGGTGTTTGCTCCCCCACACGAATAAGCATTTCAGAAATTTTATTTAAAACCATTTTCCAGTCGTTGGGAGAATGCCGCTATTCCAGCGTTTTAGCAAAGGCAGGAATTTTTTCTTCAATCTTTGTTGCATTAAGCATTTTAATTTCCTGTTGTGCTATTTCGGGAGTCCATTGAAACTTGGCAGCAAACGAAAACACTTTAATTATTTTTTCGGGATGATGTTTTGCCAAATACAAAGCAACATATCCGCCCATGCTATAACCAAAAATATTTATCCTGCTAATATTTTGTTTGATTATATAATCAAGAACATTATTGGCAAATAATGTTATAGAAAATTCATCGGCCATTGGCTCACCACCATGACCACTAAAACTAAGGGTATGAACAATAAAATTGTTCTTTAATTTTTCGGCTAAAGGTTGCAGTTGGTCTTTGGCACCAATGGCACCATGTAATAATAAGATGTGTTCCATAATTTTTCCGTAAAAATATAAAATAGTAAACAACAAACAGAAAAGTATTAATATGTGACTCAGGGTTGAATTAATTGCCACGACCTTTAGGTCGTGGTTAAAAGTTTTAATCTTATTAGGCTTTAGCCACAATAAGCAAATTTGGCTAAAGCCCAATTTCATAGTTTTATTAATCCACGACCTAAAGGTCGTGGCAATTAATAGACTCCTTATCCGCCTTTTGATTGTCATAAATATGTAATTTCGCAACCAATATGGAAGTAGAAAAAAAAACTGAAGAAGTTACCTTACCTAAACCAAATCAGGAAGAGAAATCCTTTTTGGAAGGACCACAATCAAGAATAGTTGATTTTATTTTTTTAATGAAAATAATTTTTGAGTTTATTAAAGGATTCAGAAAACTTCATTTTGTTGGTCAGTGTGTTACTGTTTTTGGTTCGGCACGCTTCAAGGAAGGACACAAGAGTTATGAATTGGCTCGAAAAATGGGTGGGGCACTTGCAAATATGGGCTTCACAGTGATAACAGGAGGAGGCCCCGGAATAATGGAAGCTGCTAACAGGGGGGCAAAAGAAGCAGGAGGAGTTTCTGTAGGCTGCAACATTGTGTTGCCGCAGGAACAACGCCCCAATGCTTACTTGGATAAATGGGTAAACATTCGTTATTTTTTTGTGCGAAAAGTGTTGCTCACCAAATATTCGTATGCCTTTGTGGTAATGCCGGGTGGGTTTGGAACAATGGATGAATTGTTTGAAGCATTAACATTGATACAGACTAATTTTATTAAACGATTCCCGGTGGTGCTCATGGATATTAATTTCCATAAACAATTGTGCGAGCATTTTGATGTGATGATTGCTTCGGGAACCATACTTGAAGAAGACATGAAGTTGTTGTTGTTCACCGATTCGGTGGAAGAAGCAATTGCACACATAGAGAAAAATGCAGTGGAACAATTTCATTTAAAAAGGAAAAAACCAATTCAACTATTTTCGTGGCTGGGCGAAAGGAGATAATTAATTTATCTTGCTAGTTGTGAAACTGTTTAAAAGTCAATAGCCACGACCTTTAGGTCGTGGTAACATTTGATTAGAAATATTGGCTTTAGCCAAAAAAATGTTGTTATTGTTGGGCTAAAGCCCAATTACATCTTTTATTATTTTCCCCCAACCTAAAGGTCGGGGCTATTGTGAATTGCCCAATACAAGTACCTTTTCAACTTGCAATTTGAGATAATTAATTTATCTTTTAAATTTAAAACTCAATTTGGTAATATTGTCTTTATCATCGCTCACTTCCAGTTTAAACGTGTGCTCCCCCGATTTTATTTTATCGTCAAAGGTATAATACAACAAATCACTTTTTAATTCGTATTCGCACAACACCCATTTATCATCTATTGTTGCTTTATATTTTTTTATTCCTGAAAGCGCATCTTTTGCTTTAAAACGAATTGTTTTTGTTTTGGTTAAATCCACATTATTTTTATCCGGCATTTTAAATTGCGGGTTTACCACAGGTGGTATATTATCAATAGCAATGGTAAAATTTCCGAAAGTTTTTGTACGTGTTGTCACCCAGCCATCCTTGTAATCACCGCCCTGATAAATTACTTTCCTATTGTTGGAAATAGAAATAATGCAGGCTTTGTTTTGCAACGAATCAGGAAGTTTAATGGCTTTGATACTTAATGAATACGATTTTTGTGAAGTAATTTCCTCGTTCTGAATATGATGAAGAGGTGCATAAGGTGCTTTTAAATCCAGCGTTTTAGAATAAACAAAATTAATATCGTCATACAAAGCAAGTGCAGGAATTGTAATTTGTATTTCCTCATTTTCAAATTTATTTTCCTGCAGGCAATCAAAAGGAATGGAATTGGAAACAAGATTATTTGGTTTTAATTTTACGGATAATTTACTTTTAACTTTTAACTGAATTTCTGAGGTGTTGCCAACAAAATCTTTTACCATATATTTTATTAAATGCACGCTATCATCCGTAAAATTAATAATTCCGCCATTCACTACGTCTTTATATATTTCAAGTTTATTATTCTTTGCCACAAAACATTTTTGAATCACTTCGTTGTGTTTTATTTTTTCAGGATAGGCAATATGTGCATTGACATACCTGGTGTTGTCGAACGAAAAAGTTTCCAATTCATGATAATAAATTCGTTTTTTGTCCATTTGCAGTTCAATCGAAAATACTCCATTGTGATTGGTGGAACTATTTTCAGTATCATAACATTCGATGCCGAAACCAATTTCTCCGTTAACGGTTATGGTATCAGCTGTTGTAATGCTGTATTTATTCTTAGTAAAAACAGGTTTTATTTTTTTTATAGTTTGTTTTCCATTTATTGATGCAGTTTTACCAATGGTAAAAATGGCTAATTGAATTATTTTTGGTGTTGTTTCGTCTGGAATTTTAAACCCAAACTCATAAGGATTAACGGGCTTTTCTGTTTTAGTATCGCGCATTTCAAAATGCAAATGTGGACCTGACGAGCTTCCTGAATTACCCGAAAAAGCTATCTGTTGCCCCTTTTTCACGGGCAGCAGAGTAGGGGAGAGGAGGGTATCAATTTCAAACGACTCGGTAGCATATTGTATTTGCGATGCTACATCGGCTATTTCTTTGGTATAACGTTGCAAGTGCCCATAAAGGCTGGTAAATCCGTTTGGGTGAGTAATATAAATTGCTTTGCCGTAGCCGGTAGAACTTATTTTTATTCGTGATACATACCCATCTGCAATAGAAGAAACAACCACTCCTTCGTGCCCTCCGGTACGAATATCAAAACCAGCATGAAAATGATTAGGTCGAATTTCTCCGAAATTACCAACAAGCGACAATCCAACACCAACAGGAGATTGAAAGTAATCTGTAGGATAAACTGTTTGTGATAAAACCGGAAAATGAAGTAATAAGATGACTAATAATAGGGTGATTCGGTTTTGCATCCCGCGAAGATATACATTATTACTATTACCATCTTCTACCTTAATTCAAAACCAATTCCCCCAACATATACTTCTATTAATATTTTCTTTTCCCCATTTTTTTTGGTTCGAATTTGAAATCTGAAATTTGAAATCAGAAATTTATTTCACTTCAAACCCTGCTCCTTCAATAATCAACTTTGCATTGTTTTTATCCAATATGGCTGCTGTGGTTACCACGTTTGCCAGCTGTTGTAAAGTGGTTACCACCCGCCATCTTTTTGATTTAACAAACAAAAAATCGGGATGATGAACATCAATATTGCCCATTGCCAATGCAATTTGGTACTCACTAATAGCGACATCCAGCACCAATAACAAATTAATTGCTTCGGGATAATTGCAATTGACACGCATCATGTAATTTACATTTTTAGCAAACACTATCAAATTGTTTTTGGCCATCAATTCGAAGTGGCTGCCAACTGATAACGATTTTTTTTGCGATTTTTTAGTAGTAATTACCGGTGCTTCCGGCTTCACTTGTTTAAAGAGAATAGCATAAAAAAATTCTTTTGTTTTTAAAAACATGTTTTCGAATGAGAAAAGATGTGTTAGTTTTATTGTTAGTTCTTTCATTAGTTGTTAGTTGTAAGACCTCACCCCCGACCCCTCCCCTTGAAAAAAGGGGAGGGGAGCCATTACCTGACAAGCAGGGGGGAATTTGAAATTTGAAATCTGGAATTTTTAAATAGGATACACCGAAACCCATTCGCTCCACGGGCTTAAACCTGTTTTTTCGCTGAACGAACGTTTGCGAAACGATGTTTCGATACCTGTAAGCATACCGGTAACCCTTGTTTTTGCCTTGTTGGTATAAGGCAAATCTTCCCAAGTGGTACCTCTATCAATGGTGAACTGCCATTCGTAAGTAGCTTTTTGATACTTGCCATACCATTTTACTGCCTTGGCATACAACATCACTACCCCTACTCCAGGACCAACGTTAGCTTTCAAATCTTGTTTGTCCTGTGTAATAGGCATGTTCACAAGCATCGTGCTTCCAGTAATAATTTCAACCGCGTTCAATTGCTGGTCGAATGCCAAATCGTTAATGTAATTCAACGCTTTTTTGAGGTACTTCATTACTTTGCGTTTAGCCACATTTTTTGCACCCGGTGTGCCCAGCACTCCTGCATCCATGTTTGCCATTTCAGTTTCAAAATCGTCAATAGCGGTTAACAGTGCAGCCAAATTAGCAAACGGCACGGTGTAATAACCGCCAGCATCTGCCAACAATGCAGCATGAACAGCTTTAGCTTTGCGCACAAAATCTCCATCTGCCGTTAGCAGGTCGAAACCAAGTTTGCCTTTGGTAATAGGTAACGACAAGGATGCCAATAAAATAAAGCCCGATAAGGTATATGGGTTGAACATTTGCACCATCAGATTTTTTTGAAGGTCTCTGATTTCCTTTTTGCTCATAGGTTTGCCTATGTAAGTATATATTTTTTTCATTTTTATTATTTTTTTTTATTGTTTTTTTAATACGGTTACTAATAAACGAATGTGTACTAATTTACGAAACGAAATCCATTTTAGTAAATTCGTTTTGATATGTTTATTGGTAACCATGTTTTAGTAAATTCGTTTTGATATGTTTATTGGTAACCATGTTTT
>CANIQT010000016.1 GCA_947469885.1 Bacteroidota bacterium | reverse complement strand
CAGAAAAAAAACAACAATTGTTAAAATAAATACAGAAACAAATAATAATTAAACTAATTTTGCAAACAATTATCGTATCTAATTTAGATGTTAACTTCCACTGCTCAATTTACTCCGAAATGGGGTGCTCAATTACACCGAAATATCCACACTATACGAGAATTTAGTCAGATAACACTTAAACATAGACAAAAAGCTAAATTTAGATAGTTTTTCGATAAAAAAAGTCCCGCTAGTGAATAATAACGGGACTCTTTAGTTAATATTTTATTTTCTTAATGTTTCTCAGCACATTCAGTACCACAACTTTTCATGCACTCTTCTTTTGATTTACATCCTTTGTCACATCCTGCCATACAAGCACTTTCGTTTTTGTCTCCGCACGAAGCTCCTGCATGCCCTTCGCAACAAGACTTTCCGCCTGCGCTGCAAGTTTTATTGCACTCTTTACATCCTTTCGATTCACACTCCTCATGACATTTGCCCATGCAACCTTTCTCACATTTAATTCCCATTTCTTTGCATTTATCCATGCAAGCCTGTGAACAATCAGCCATACCTGCATGTTGCATACACATTTCTTTTTCTTCGGGTGAACATTTCATCGAATCGCAATACTTTGCACAATCCTCTTTGCTCATGTTCATGCATTTGTCCATATCACATTTCATATCCGTATGGAAACATTCTTTTGTCATACCTTCACATTCATTTCCCATTGCTTCTGCTGATGGGCTCATTGCAATATAAGGCGCAATTACTAATGAAACAATTGACATCAATTTGATTAATATATTCATTGACGGACCGGAAGTATCTTTAAATGGATCTCCAACTGTATCACCTGTAACTGATGCTTTATGTGGTTCAGATTTTTTGTAGAACATTTCACCGTTAATCATTACTCCTTTTTCAAAACTCTTTTTTGCATTATCCCAAGCACCACCTGCATTGTTCTGGAAAATTCCCATCAACACACCTGACACAGTAACACCTGCCAATAAACCTCCCAATACTTCAGGACCAAATGCAAAACCAACAATTACCGGAGTTATCAAAGCAATTGCTCCTGGCAACATCATTTCACGGATGGATGCTTTAGTAGAAATCTCAACACATTTTTCGTATTCAGGTTTTGCTTTGTATTCCATAATTCCCGGAATTTCTCTGAATTGTCTTCTCACCTCATTAACCATATCCATTGCTGCACGGCCTACTGCTGCTATTGCAAGAGAAGAAAATATAAATGGAATCATAGCACCAACAAATAAACCTGCCAACACATTTGCTTTGTAAATATCAATAGCATGAATTCCAGCTACTCCTACAAACGCTGCAAATAAAGCTAAAGCAGTTAATGCTGCCGATGCTATAGCAAATCCTTTTCCGGCTGCTGCTGTTGTATTTCCTACAGCATCCAAATTGTCGGTACGCTCACGAACTTCAGGTGGTAATTGGCTCATCTCAGCAATTCCTCCTGCATTATCTGCTATGGGACCAAAAGCATCAATTGCTAATTGCATTGCTGTTGTTGCCATCATACCTGCCGCAGCTATCGCTACTCCGTATAATCCGGCAAAATGATAAGAAAGCATAATACCACCTGCTAAGGTAATGATTGGAATTACTGTTGATTCCATACCTACTGATAAACCGCCAATGATGTTTGTAGCATGTCCGGTAGCCGATTTCTGAATAATAGACATAACTGGGCGTTTGCCCATTGCTGTATAATATTCGGTAGAAATACTCATGATGGTACCTACCACAAGTCCGACTATTATTGAAAAATATACGTTGATGTTTGTAAACTCATATCCTCTCAAGGTCATGTGTAAAGGCAACATATACATTACTAGGAAATAACATGCAATAGCTGTAAGTACAATGGATGAATAGTTTCCAAGGTTCAAAGCTTTTTGAACGCTGTCTTTCTCAGCACGAATTCTTACAAAGAAAGTTCCGATAATTGAAAAAACAATTCCTAATCCGCAAATTACCATTGGCAATAAAACCGGAGCAAAACCATTGAATCCATCCACATACACGCCTTCTATTTTGCCAATTACTATTTCCTGTCCAAGCACCATTGTAGCAAGAATGGTAGCCACATAACTTCCAAATAAATCTGCACCCATACCGGCAACATCTCCCACGTTATCACCCACGTTATCCGCTATAGTAGCTGGATTACGAACATCGTCTTCAGGAATTCCTGCTTCTACTTTACCTACCAAATCAGCTCCAACGTCAGCAGCTTTGGTATAAATACCACCACCCACGCGGGCAAACAAAGCAATAGACTCAGCGCCTAAAGAGAAACCAGTTAGTACTTCGATGGCAGTACGCATTTGCTCGCTATCCACCTCGACAACATTAAATATTTTAAGGAAAGCAATAAACAAACCGCCTAAACCAACTACTGCTAATCCAGCAACACCAAGTCCCATTACTGTTCCTCCTGTAAATGAAACTTTAAGTGCTTTAGCCAAACTGGTACGAGCTGCCTGAGTGGTACGAACATTGGCCTTGGTAGCCACTTTCATACCAATATATCCTGCAGTTGCCGAAAATACTGCACCAATAATAAAAGCGATACATATAATCCAGCTTGAATGAATGGGATGACCATTTACCTCGTGCACCGTTCCGGAAAATGCCAGCAAAGCGGCAGCAAATATTACAAAAATACTCAAGACTCTCCATTCTGCTTTCAAAAAGGCCATAGCTCCTTTGGCTATGTATCCTGCCAATTCCTGCATATTGGCATCGCCTGCATCTTGTTCTCCAACCCATGATGACTTTACCGCCATTACTATTAATCCTGCAATCCCTAAAAGGGGTGCTACATAAATAAAATACTCGTTCATTGTTTAATTATTGATTATTAATTGTTTTACTGGTTTTTAATTTCGGGGTGCAAAACTATACAAATTATCGCAATAAGCAAAAATGGAGTATTAACATCAAATTAAAATGCAACTTATATTACTGTTTGATTTCTGCAATTAGCTTTTGGTTACTAAAAACAGCAACTTGTTTTAATAACTTAATTTCCTTCGGAAGTATTATTAATCTGCAAATGGAGTCTTTAAATTCATATTCAAAAAGCTCGGTATTAATTTTTTGAGATATAAGAGAACTATCATTATGAAAATTCAAATTATAAGAATAAGAATTTGCTTTCCACTCCTTCGACAAATAAATAGAAACAATTTTCTTTTGTTTATAAAATCTTAAAATTTCATTCTCGGTTTTAATAATAGTATCAGGTTTCATCTTATTGATATTTTCAGGTATTGTGTTATAAAATTTTCCTTTTCGTGCATAAAATTCAATATCCGGTCGCATCGTATTTTCGTTAAAATCATAAGTTGAAATATTTAGTTCACATAGCATATTTTTTTCAATCGAAACCTTTTCCGAATCATTAAAAATATTTTTTTCGAACGTTACACATTTGCTGAACGAAAAAAGCAATAAAATTAAACATGCACTGTTAAATGACATTATCGCCCATTTAGGTAAAGATAACTTTACAGTTAAAAGTTCCGTAAATTCAACAACAGCAAATGCAATCAAAGGCCAATAAGGAATCAGCACCCTATCGGTGGGATAGGGTTTGTGCAATAAATGAGAAGATAAATAAATGATAATAAAATTGAATCCTAAAATAATTCCAAATTTGGCTTTTCCCGGAAATTTTATAATTGCAAGGAGAAAATAGAAAATGAAAGCAAATTCTATAACATACGCTACATATACTGGAAATTGAACAAATGGTAAAAGGTTTTGTAAATAGCAATTTGTTACTGCAGTTGTGAATGACCCATTATATGCGCCAAACAAAGGTCGCCCTTCTTTGGTGACATTTAAAAATGCAACAACAATAATGCAGATACTTACTATTAAAATAATGTTTTGTTTTTTTGAAAATACATTTAATTTTTTCTTGTACTCAAATATCCATAAATAGCCCAATACAGATATAAGTATAGATAAAGCAGAAAAGTTAGCGAGACAAGAAATGATTAAAATTATAATGGCAGTATAATTATTTTTTAATTTATCTTTTTCTAACAACATAAACGAAAACCCAAGCAACGTCAAAGTGGCTGCCATGCCATAACCTCTTGCAACAGCAAAATGGTCAATAAAAAAATAATAGCACGTCAGTAATCCGAAACACAGCAAAGTATTTCTAAACTTGGTGGCTATTCTTGCTGATAGTATAAAATAAAACACTGCAAAAATAAAAACAGGCAAACGAAGCCCCCACGAACTATATGGAGCTATCAGGGAAGTAAAATAAATTAGAAAAGAATTAAGAAAATGATTGTTGGCAAGGTTGGAGGCAAACATATCAAAAAATTGATCGTACCTTGAATACGATAAATAAGTGTAAGCTTCATCGTATGAAATATTAAAGGATAGAGCCTGAAACCCAATGATACTTAAAATGCCGATAGCTATAATTCCAAACAACCAATAACTAGGTTGTTTGAAATTAATATGCTCAACAATCGGTAAAAACAATTTGAATTATATATGAATCACTTCGCCATAAGCAGCAGCAGCAGCTTCCATAATGGCTTCGCTCATTGTTGGGTGAGGATGAACTGTTTTTATTAATTCATGTCCTGTAGTTTCTAATTTACGAATGGCAACTATTTCAGCAATCATCTCGGTAACATTGGCTCCTATCATGTGAGCACCTAATAACTCACCGTATTTGGCATCAAAAATTAATTTTACAAAACCATCTTTTGCTCCGGCAGCACTTGCTTTGCCGCTTGCCGAAAAAGGAAACTTACCAATCTTCAATTCATAACCAGCTTCTTTTGCTTTGGCTTCGGTATATCCTACAGAAGCAATTTCTGGCTGGCAATATGTACATCCCGGAATGTTATTATAATCCAATGGTTCAGGAGAATGCCCCGCAATTTTTTCTACACAAATAATTCCTTCTGCACTTGCAACGTGTGCCAGTGCTTGTCCACCCACACAATCACCAATGGCATAATAGCCGGGGATATTTGTTTGGTAATAAGGATTAGTTAATATTTTTCCTTTATCAGTGGCAATGCCTGTTTCTTCCAACCCAAGGTTCTCAATGTTTGCCTGAATACCCACAGCCGAAAGTACAACTTCCGCATCCATCATTTCTTCTCCTGCTTTTGTCTTAATTTTTACTTTGCAATCAGCTCCCTTTGTATCTACACTTTCTACAGATGATTCAAGCATTACATTAATTCCCATTTTTTTGAACGAGCGTTCCAGTTGTTTCGAAACCTCTGCATCTTCTACAGGAACAAGGGCAGGAAGAAATTCTACCAACGTTACTTTGGTTCCCATGGTTGCATAAAAATACGCAAACTCGCTTCCGATAGCACCTGAACCTACTACTACCATTGTTTTTGGTAGTTTTGGCAAAACCAATGCTTCGCGATAGCCAATTATTTTTTTACCATCAATAGGTAAGTTTGGTATTTGGCGCGAACGTGCACCCGTTGCAATTATAATATGTTTGGCATCATAAGTCGTAACTTTTTTATCTGCATCCGTAACCTCCACTTTTTTGCCTGCTTTTAATTTTGCAGTACCGTTAATCACATCAATTTTATTTTTCTTCATCAAAAACTGAACACCTTTACTCATTCCATCTGCCACATCACGGCTGCGTTTTACCACCTTTGTAAAATCTGCTTCACCGCCTTTTACGGTGATACCATAATCAGCCGCATGGTTCAAATATTCAAACACCTGTGCGCTTTTTAATAATGCTTTGGTGGGTATACAACCCCAGTTCAAACAAATACCTCCAAGGTTTTCGCGTTCAATGATGGCTGTTTTTAATCCTAATTGTGATGCTCTTATAGCTGCCACATATCCGCCCGGACCGCTTCCTACTACTATTAAATCGTAACTCATATTTTAGAAATTATTAATGTTGAATAATAAATTATTTTAAGAGTTGCGAAAGTAGTAATTTATTTTGTTCCAAATTATGAATCAACATCATTATGTAATTTGAATTTGTAATTTCGCACACATTTTCAATTCATAACTCATAATTATAATGAAATATATCATCTCCACACTAAATCCTCACACCCATTTTGTAACCATCGAATTCATTGCTGATAAAATAAATGAAGATGAAACAACTGTTCAACTTCCTGCATGGCGACCGGGAAGATATGAGTTAGGCAACTTTGCAAAAAATGTTCAGCAATGGGCGGCTTTTGATGATAAAGGAAATGCATTATCATTTCAAAAAATAACCAAAGATTGCTGGATAGTGCAAACCAAAGGCATTTCGCGATTGCATATAAAATATAATTACTATGCGTTCGATTTAAATGCGGGCTCCACATATCTCGACAACACTCAATTGTATATGAATCCTGTCAACTGCTGTGTGTATATCCCCGAACGAATAAATGAAAAATGTGAACTTCACCTTCAATTGCCCAATAATTACCAAGTAGCTTGCGGGCTGCCTGCTCTTAATTTTGAGGACGGGGAAATAGTGAGGTCTTTTGTTGCAACCAATTTCCACCAACTTGCCGATTCTCCTTTTATTGCCAGTCCAACATTACAACATTCCGAATTCCGATTGGGAAATAATAAATTCCACCTCTGGTTTCAAGGCGAGTGCAAACCCGATTGGGAAAAACTTACTACTGATTTTATGAAATTTTGTAACGAACAAGTTACCATGTTTGGCAAAACACCCTTCCTCAATTATCATTTTCTTTTCCAAATTCTTCCCACAAGGATGTATCATGGAGTGGAGCATACCGATAGCACAGTTATTGCCCTCGGTCCGGGTTACAATGTGATGAAAGGCGATTTGTATGACGATTTATTAGGTGTCAGTTGTCACGAACTCTTTCATGCCTGGAACATCAAAACCATCCGCCCCATCGAAATGCAGCCTTACGATTATACCAAAGAAAACTATTCTAAACTTGGTTATGTGTGCGAAGGCATCACTACTTATTATGGCGATTATTTATTGTTGCGCTCAGGTGTTTTTAACGAAGAACAATATTTCCAAACATTGACAGAACGAATGCAAAAACACATTGATAATTTTGGCAGGTTTAATCTTTCTGTTGCAGATTCCTCTTTCGACACTTGGCTGGACGGATATGTGCCCGGAATTCCGAACCGTAAAACTTCCATTTATGACGAAGGAAACCTCTTGGCTTTTTGTACTGATATTTTCATCCGCAAAAATTCAGAAAATAAATATTCGTTGGATGATGTGATGCGACACTTATATAATGAGTTTGCATTGAAACAAAAAGGCTATTCAGAAAGGGATTATAAAGGAATTGTGGAGCATTATGCCAATGCCTCCTTTGATGACATATATAATAAGTATATAAATAAAGCATCGGATTACACCGATTTGATGACCCAAGCCCTCGATTATATTGGCTGCCAACTCATCCTCCAACCTTCTTCCCGCTTTGCGGAACATGCACTGGGGCTCAAAACTCACGAAATAGGAGGCATAGCCAAAGTACTGGCGGTGTTTCCCGGCTCAGTGGCCGACAATGCTTGCATAGCCCCCAATGACGACCTGCTTACCATCAACCACATACAAATAAAACCAGATGGAACGGGCACCAACTTTAGCGAATGGAGCACCTACTTTGGCAACACCACCCAAACCATCACTATAGCCACCAACAGTGTGGCCCGACAGGTAAAACTAAAACCAAAACCCGAACAATTTTACAAAACAGCAACCATTCAGCTACAGAAAACCATCACCCAACTGCAAAAAAACAACTATAAGCTATGGTCCAAAGTCCAAAGTTAGAAAGTCTAAAGTTAGCTCTGTACTTAGTAACTTTGCACTTTCTAACTTTGGACTTTGGACTTCCATAAAAAATATTCCCAAAAATTGTTAATAAGTTTTAATCAAAATATAATTTTAGCCCACTTTTTTTAACTTATTTAGCACCCGAAATCACAACCAAATAATTAACTAAAACTCTTAAAAAACATGGAACAAACAAACACAGACGCTGGTACACCAGCAAAAAGACCAACCTTCTTAACAGTACTTTGCATCCTTTCTTTCATCGGAGTTGCATTTGCACTAATCGGAGGAATTATGAACTACTTTACCTACTCAGCATTAGCATCAACTGGCGACATGTTTGGGGGACTTAAAACTGAAGCAGGCGAAGACATGAACAACGCAATGAATGCAATGGCAGGAGCATTGGGCATGGATTACGGAAAAATGGCAATGGTTGCCATGATTCAAGCATTATTAAACATCCCTATATTAATAGGTGTATTAATTATGTGGAAACAAAAGAAAACCGGATTCTGGGTGTATTCAGTATTCGAAATTATCCAACCAATCCTACCATTAGTTATGGGATTAGGCTTAGTTGGTGGCATCATGGCTACAGTTGGATTAATTTTCTCAATCCTTTTTGTAATTCTTTACGGTGTCAACCTCAAACACATGAAATAAAATTGATGATTGATTGATTAAAGCCCTGCTTCTAAGTTTAGAAGCGGGGTTTTTTTTGCCTCAAAAATAAATCTCAGATTTCAAATTTCAAATTTGGAATTTGAAATTTTTTTGGAAAGAACCCTTCTGTCTCTTCCAACCTGCCTTCCCGCTTTACGCTACAAGTCCGACCACCCTCCACCCAACACACTTCGGGCTTTTCGCTACAATCGGGTTTAGGTTGACAGCCGTGTTTTTCATCGAACCTTTTATTTGTTGTTAGTTGTTTGTAAATACAAACACAATGGAAGAAAATTCCTTAAATTGTAAGTGGAGAGTCTTAACCTTTAAGAAGAGATTCTTAACTCGTAAGTAGAAAGTCTTAAATAGCAGTTTATGGATAGAAACCCTAGTTTTTTGGGTATTGTTGGTGTTTTCGCTAACATTTTTTTACGAACATACTTAAAGGTTATTCATGGCACTACACTGTCAAACTGCACCCGATTGTAGCGAAAAGCCCGCAGTGTGTTGGCAAAAGTGGGTGGCCGGACTTGTAGCGGAAAGCGGGAAGGCTGGTTAGACGAAGAAACAAGGTGTCTGCCCAAAAAATTTTAAATTTCAAATTTCAAATTTTAAATCTGGAATCTGAAACTTATTTTATTACATTTGTCCTTCCTCCCAATTCGGTTCTTTCCGAATTTGGAGGTTATCACCCAATGACCAATGACCAATGACTAATATCTAACCAATGAAACGACTCATCTTCCTCCCCATATTTATACTATTTGGCTATTATTTTTATTCAGGAACTACGCCTTTAACCTCTTACGTGGACCCGATGATAGGCACAGGAGGGCATGGGCACACCTTTCCTGGGGCAACAGTGCCCTTTGGCATGGTGCAACTGAGCCCCGACACGCGCATTGATGGCAGTTGGGATGGATGCAGCGGCTATCACCATTCCGATTCCATTATTTATGGCTTTTCGCACACTCACCTAAGTGGCACAGGTTGTTCAGATTATGGAGATATTATGCTGATGCCCATGCTGGGCGAAGGAAGTTTTGACAACAAAATCTATTCGTCCCGTTTTTCTCACAAAAACGAAGTAGCTAGTCCGGGATATTACAAAGTGAAGCTAGAGGATGACGACATTGATGTGGAACTAACCGCCACCACCCGTGTGGGTTTTCATAAATATACCTTTAATAAACCCGGCACTGCTTCGGTGGTGTTAGATTTAACCCACAGAGATAAATTACTGGAAGGAGAAATAAAAATAGTGGATGCAAAAACAATAGTTGCCCTCAGACGGAGCCATGCGTGGGCAAACAACCAATATATTTATGCCCGAATAGAATTTTCGGAACCCATGAAAGCCACTAAAAACAAGGAAGGAGATAAAGCCATTTTTACTTTCGATACAAAAATTACAGGAAATTTATTTGTAAAAGTTGCTATTTCCACCGTAAGTTACGAGGGTGCTCAAAAAAACATGAGTGCCGAACTTCTTGGCTGGGATTTCGACAAAACAAAGAATGAAGCCGAAGCCCTTTGGAACAAAGAATTGGGCAAAATAGAAATCACTACTTTGGACAAAGACCAGCTCCGCACCTTTTACACCGCCCTTTATCACACCATGATTCAGCCCAATGTAGCACAGGATGTGGATGGAATGTACCGCGGGCGGGATAACAAAATTCACAAAGCAGAAGGATTTACTTATTATTCCGTGTTTTCCCTTTGGGATACTTTCCGTGCAGCACACCCGCTTTACACCATCATTGACAGAAAAAGAACAACCGATTTTATTAAAACATTTCTGGCTCAATACCAGCAAGGCGGTAGGTTGCCGGTGTGGGAACTGGCAAGCAACGAAACCGATTGCATGATTGGTTATCATTCCGTATCTGTTATTGCCGATGCAGCCTCCAAAGGAATAACAGACTTTGACATGAATTTGGCTTTTGAAGCAATGAAAAAATCAGCCACTTGGAACCACTTAGGTTTGCCAGCTTATCAAGACCATGGTTATTTGGCGTTGGAAGATGAATCGGAATCTGTTTCCAAAACCTTGGAATATGCTTATGACGATTGGTGCATTGCCCAAATGGCAAAACTCTTGAATAAAAAGGAAGACGAAGCTACCTACAGCAAACGTTCACAATACTGGAAAAATGTGTTTGACAAAGAAACAGGCTTTATGCGTCCCCGCAAAAACGGTGGATGGCTTACTCCTTTCGAACCAAGAGAAGTAAACAACAACTTTACCGAAGGCAACTCATGGCAATACACCTTTTTTGTTCCCCATAATGTTTATGGATTAGCAATAATGATGGGAGGCTGGGATAAATTTGAAAAAAAGCTGGATGAATTATTTACTACCTCTAACAAAACTACAGGCAGAGAACAGCCTGATATTTCAGGATTGATTGGGCAATATGCACATGGCAATGAGCCAAGTCACCACATGGCTTATCTTTATGATTATGTAGGTAAATCTTCGAAAACCCAGCAAAGGGTACATCAGATAGTCACAGATTTTTATAAACCATTGCCCGATGGATTGATTGGAAACGAAGATTGCGGGCAAATGAGTGCATGGTATGTGTTGAGTACCTTGGGTATTTACGAAGTAGCTCCCGGTTCGGCAAGTTATATGTTCGGCACACCTTTATATAAGGAAGCAAAAATTCACCTCGAAAATGGAAAAACGTTTAGCCTTTCTGCCAAAGAGGTTTCAAAAGACAATTTCTATATTCAATCTTCTACTTTGGATGGAAAGGAATATAAATCGAATTCCATTAATTATGAAGATATAATGAATGGTTGCGTCTTAGTTTTTACCATGGCATCAACTCCTAAAGCAGATGAGGACAATCATTTGCCAATGCCATCAGGAGCCAATGATTTGATTGTAGTTCCAACCATTCAAGCAGCTTCAAGAGTTTTTAAAGATAAATTGCAGATAGAACTCAAATCAATTTATCCAGAAGCTACTTTATATTATAGTATAGATGGAGCTACACCTACTGACAAATCAACCAAATACTTCACACCTATTAGTATAGATAAAACTACCATCATTAAAACCATAGTGGTAAATCAAAAAGGAGAACAAAGCTTTGTAACATCAGGCACCTTTTATAAAATGCCTCATAACTGGAAAATAAGTATTACCTCCAAATGCAATCCCCAATACACAGCCGGTGGCGATGATGGAATAATTGATGGAATAAGAGGAGAGGTAGATTGGCGAAAAGGAGAATGGCAGGGCTATCAGGGTCAGGACTTTGAAGCGGTGGTGGATATGGGCAAACCTCAGTCGGTAAGTAGTTTCAGTGCTGGTTTCTTGCAAGATTCCCGTTCGTGGATACTGATGCCAACAAAAGTAGAATTCTATACCTCTTTGGATAATTTAAATTTTGCGTTAGCAGCTACTGTTTTAAACACCGTTGAACCCAATGATAATCAAAATCAGGTAAAAGAATTTGCATCAAAAGAGAGCAAAAAAATTACTGCAAGGTACATAAAAGTAAAAGCCACCAACTTTGGTAAACTACCCGCCTGGCATCAAGGAGCAGGGGGCGATGCTTTTATTTTTATAGATGAAATAACTATAAAATAAGACAAGTGTTAATAGTTGTTAACATAGCCGTGTTAACAATAAGTATGATATCTATCAGTTGTCTGTTTTGAAATAATATATACCTTTGTGCCGTTAATTTTAGAAACATATTAATAAACAAAAACAATTAAACTAAACAACAAAAAAATGAAAAAAACAGTTCTAGTAATTGCTTTAGCACTTGGAGTAACCGGTGCTTTTGCGCAAGATTTAACCTCTAAAAAAGGTGAGCCAATGTTGCCAGAGGCAAATGATTGGGCAATCAGTATGAATGCAGATCCTATTTTTCAATTCGTAGGAAACGCATTTAGTGGTGCAACAACAACAAATTCTGCACCTGCAGTTAACTGGATGAATGGTGAACACACCATCATCGGCAAAAAATTTATTGACGAAAAAACTGCTTACAGAGCGTTGGTTCGTATTGGTTTCACTAGTCAGTCTTCTAAAGCAATGGTTGCTCAAGCTGATGTAACTGCTGCGGTTTATCCTGCTGCTCCTGCAATGGTGGAAGACAAAATGGCGATGAAAAACACTAACATCGGAATTGGTGTTGGTAAAGAATGGAGAAGAGGCAAAACTCGTTTGCAAGGGTATTATGGTGCTGATTTGATGATTTGGTTATCAAGTAGTGCTACTAAATACACTTATGGTAATGCTCTTTCTGCAACAGCTGGTCACCAAATTGGTGTTTCTGGTAACACAAACGATTTCGGAAGTAATCTTTCTACCGATTCTTATGGAAATGCTGCTCGTACAACTACATCTAAATCAGGTATGACTTTTGGTTTTGGAGTTCGTGGTTTCATCGGTGCTGAGTATTTCATCTTCCCTAAAATTGCGGTTGGTGCTGAATACGGTTGGGGACTTGGTTTCCAAAGTTCTGGAAAAGGAAAATCTTCTACTGAATCTCTTGGAACAGGTGCTAACGGTGCTGAAGTTGGAACAATCGAAACTATAACTAGTGGTTCTTCTAAATTTGGTATTGATACTGATTTGAACCAAAACACTATTTTTGGTTTCCACGGTTCAAACACAGGAACTACTTCTTTAAGAGTTACTTTCCACTTCTAGGAATTAATTAGTTAAGAAATAAAAAACCTCCTCCGTTAGTTCGGAGGAGGTTTTTTATTTAGCCTAACTGAAGCAACAACTCTGTCATTTCTTCTTGAGTTAACTCCCTCCATTCTCCAATTTTTAACTTTCCAAGTTTAATATTCATAATTCTCACCCGCTGAATTTTGATCACTTGATAATCCATTTTATTACACATTCTACGGATTTGGCGGTGTAAGCCTTGTTTTAATATTATGCGAAAAACCCGTTTTGTATTTGGTTCACGGGTAATGATGCAGGGTTTTGTAATAGCATCACCAAGGTCAATGCCTTCTGCCATTTGTTTCAAAAACTGGTTTCTTAACGGATAATTAAGAGTTACTATGTATTCTTTTTCGTGTTCAAAATCGGGATGAATTATTTTGTTGATGATGCTTCCGGTATCCGTCAGTAAAATTAATCCTTCCGAATTTTTATCTAATCTTCCTATTGGGATTAGTTTTTCGGGGTGTTTAACGGCATCTATAATATTGTCTTCTACCTTTTCGGTAGTGCATATTATTCCGTTTGGTTTGTTGTAGGCTATTATTGTCATTGGTCATTACTCATTAGTTCAATGGTTAAGAATTAACCACAAAGTGCACAAAGGTATCACACAAAGAACACAAAGCAATAAACAGTTTAACAATAAAACAATTTAGCAATTAATTTTATGCTACTTTTGCCTCGCAATTTGGTTTCTTCTTTATCGAAGAATTAAAAGGGAATCAGGTGAAAAACCTGGACATTTCCCGATGCTGTAAGTTCTTTTTTAGTTTTTATCATTCTTGCCACTGTATCTAATTTGAAATTTTAAATTTGAAATTCAAAATACGGGAAGGCGTTAAAAACCGGAACAAGTCAGAAGACCTGCCATACTGAACAATTCAATGCTTTCGGGTAAAAAGCTTAGAATGGACAAGTCTTCAATCATCTTATCCGTTCCCTTTTTATTCCTTTTATTATTAAATTATTTCATTCCATTTCACCCCTCCCCTTTTTTCAAGGGGAGGGGACAGGGGTGAGGTCTAAAAATCATTTAAAAATGAAAAAGGAAAAATTATTTCTTACAACAGGCATACTGGCTATGCTGACCATGAATGTATCTGCACAAGATTCATTAAAAACAAAATCAAAAACGGATTCAATCGTAAACAAGCAATTGAATGAAGTAGTTATTTCTGCTTCGCGAAGCGAGAGAAATGTAAATGAAGTAGGTAGAAGTATCTCCATTATTACTTCTGACGACATAAAAAAGTCGGGTGCTAATTCGATTGCAGAGGTGCTTTCTCAGCAAGAAGGAATTTACATGGTGGGTGCAGGGCAAAATCCGGGAATGACTTCCAGTATTTTTACCAGAGGTGCCAATAGTAATCAAACTGTGATTATGGTGGATGGAATGAGAATTACCGACCCTTCGGCAATCAATAATTCTATTGATGTGGCTGAATTGGCTTTGGTTAATATTGACAGGATTGAAATTGTGCGAGGCTCGCACAGTACCATGTATGGCTCATCGGCAATTGGGGGAGTGGTGAATATTATTACTAAAAAAGTAACCAAGCCCGGATTAACCCTTGATATATACGACACAGAAGGCAGTTTTGGAAAAGGAACTCAATTCAGCAATAGTAACATATATGCTGGTTATGCCTTGAAAAACGGTATCTATTTTTCTGCCGAAGGCGCAAACGAAAAAACGAAAGGTTTGAATGCCACCGTGGATACTGTAACCAGGGCTTCCACCTATCAGCATAAAGATTTGAGCGATGGTTTTAATAAATGGGATGCGAATGTAAAAGCTGGTTTTATCAACAAAAAATTGGATGTTTATGCTTCTTATAAATATACGCAACAGCAGGCTGATATTGATAAATCAGCTTATACCGATGATGATAATTACACCGTAAATTTTCATCGTGATTTGTTTACATACGGAGCGAAATTTAAAATATCTGATAAATTTAATTTGAATTACACGGGCGGATACTCAGTGATGAAGCGGATTTCAATCAACGACTCATCTTTGGTTGACAACAATAATAATTATAATAAAATGTATGACAGAAGTATTTATTCAGGCAAATTAATAAGCAACGAATTGCAGGCAAACTATGCAACGAAAGGATTGAACGTGGTTTTGGGTGGAGGTGCTAACAGCGAAAGTATGACGGCAAACACGTTACTTTATTATTTGGATTCCTACAATTTTTTTCCGCCTCAATACAATTCAATTGAAACCTCATCCGACTCTGTTAATCCTCATTCTTCCACAGCCAATATTTTTTTACATACAGATATTGGAGGAGAACTTATTTCAGAAAAAATAAAAGCATTTACCCTTTCGGGAGGGCTGAGAATGACCAATCATAATGTGTTTGGAACAAACGTTACGTATGAAATTAATCCTTCGGTAAAAATAATGGATGGTGGTTTGCTCTACGCAACCTATGCTACTGGCTACAATGCTCCATCTTTGTATCAATTGTATGATGCTTCAAGATATTATACATGGGATAATAATTCGACCACAGGACTTACTCTTGGTAATAAAAAACTAAAACCCGAAGAGTCGAAAACCATTGAAGTTGGCTTCAAACAGCATTTTAATAACATTACTTTGTCGGCTACTTATTTTCAGACAGAAGTAAAAAATGTAATTGAATATGTGTATTTATGGGATAAAAATATCGGCATAGATACCCTTGGGCAAGGAGCCAGAGATGATTACAGGGGCGAGACATACCTTAATCTTGGAACGATGAAAACAGAAGGCATCGAACTTGGCTTTAGTTCTAAACTTGGAGAAAAATGCAGTGTTTCAGGTAATTTAAGTTTGGTTACAGGAAAGTTGTATTACCACCCCGATGACATTGATACCACTCAAACACGCGGAAATCATGTTCAGCTTTTCAATAACGGAGCATTTATTAATAAAGAAGTTGAAATAACAGGCTTGACTCGAAGACCAAACACAGCCAATCTTTCGCTGACTTACAAACCCATTAAAAAACTTTCGCTTCGGGCAGATATGCGTCATGCTGGAGCAAGAAGCGATGTGTTTTATGATTCTTCTCTTCCTCCTTATGGCGCACTTGGCACAGTAGGAGTGGAGCCTTACACATTGCTTGACTTATCCGCTCACTTCGATATTTTCAAAGGTTTGAGTGCAATGCTAAGAGTTGAAAATGTGTTTGATGAAAAATATTCGGAAATTAAAGGATATACCACCAGGGGCAGGGGCGTTTATTTTACGCTGAGGTGTTCACTATAGTTCATTAGTCATTGGTAAATAGGTGATTAGTTGGAAAAGGGGAAGAGAATTTGGGTTAGTGGAGAAGTAAATTTAGAAAATCAGAGCTCCTGTTCGAACTGGATGCCACATTGACCGGGCACATGACCATCCTGCACGAGCAGGATGGTCATACTAAGTAGCACATGACGTTCCTGCACGAGCAGGATGGTCATACGAAGGAACAGATGGCGTTCCTGTAGGAACTGGATGGTCATACGAAAGAACACATGACGTCCCAGTAAGAGCTGGATGCTCATGTGAGAGTCCAACTTGCTATCCAGTTCGAGCAGGACTATTCTTCCCTAATCCTTGTTAAGAGTATATTTTATCATAAACAATAAAATCGTGCGGGTAAATGTTTTTTTCATCAACAATCCCTTTTTTTCTGTCAATTTCCTTCCATTCATTCAAATTAATTTCCGGAAAAAAAGTATCACCATCAAAAGAATGATGGATTCGGGTAAGATAAATTCTACCGGTAAGAGGTAATGTTTGTTTATATATTTCGGCTCCGCCAATGATAAAAATTTCGGAATCGTTGGTTTGTTTGGCAGCTTCAATTGCTTTTTCTATTGAGTCAACCACAATCGTACCGGGAGCATGAAACTCTTTTTGACGAGTAACCACAATATTGGTCCGGTTAGAAAACGGGCGAAATTTTTCGGGAATAGATTCATAATTTTTCCGTCCCATAATCACACAATGCCCCAAAGTGGTATCCTTAAAAAATTTCATATCTACCGGCAAATGCCAAATTAAGGAATTATCTTTTCCGATAACGCCATTTTCGGCAACAGCAACAATAATTGAAATCATATTTTAAAAATTAAACAGCAACATCTGCCTTAATATGAGGATGTGGGTCATAACCTTCCAACATAAAATCTTCAAACTTAAACCCAAAAATATCTTTTACCTCGGGATTTATTTTCAAAGTTGGCAGTTTTCGAAACTCGCGTGATAGTTGAAGGTTGGCTTGTTCTATGTGATTGGAATAAAGATGTGCATCACCAAGCGTATGAATAAATTCTCCGGGCTTTAGATTGCAAACCTGTGCAATCATTAAAGTAAGAATAGCGTAAGAAGCAATGTTAAAAGGAACTCCCAAAAATATATCTGCACTGCGCTGATACAACTGGCAACTCAACTTTCCATCTGCAACATAAAACTGAAAGAACGCATGACAAGGAGGTAATTTCATTTTATCAATTTCGCCTACGTTCCATGCACTCACTATCATTCGCCTGCTGTCGGGCGTAGTTTTAATTTGATTTACAACTTGAGTTATCTGGTCAAAAGTTCTTCCATCAGCACCTTGCCAGCTCCGCCATTGCGAACCATACACTGGTCCAAGATTTCCGTTTTCATCGGCCCATTCATCCCATATTCTTACTCCGTTTTCTTTTAAATACTGAATATTGGTATCTCCTTTCAAAAACCACAGCAATTCGTGAAGAATAGATTTTAGGTGAAGTTTTTTTGTTGTCAACATCGGGAAACCCTCCTGCAAATCAAATCGCATTTGATAACCGAACACACTTTTGGTTCCCGTTCCGGTCCGGTCTGTTTTGGTTGCGCCTTTATCCAAAACATGGCGCATTAAATCGTGGTATTGTTTCATTATAATAAAATATTTATTCCATTTCATTTGCCACGACCTTCAGGTCGTGGAATTAAATTCATTTAAAATTTGGCTTTAGCCAAACCCTATCCTTTATTAAACCCATGAATCTTCAAAAACTCATCGTATTCCTGAGCAAATGTTTTCTTTTTATGATGCTCTTCCTGATTCAAAATATACTGCCTTACTTTCTCAATTCCCGATTCACTTACAGACAATGCAATATATTCATCTTGCCATTCAAACTTTCCGGAAATTATTTTTTGTTTATTTACCCAAAAAGAAGATTCTCCTTTTATCAACATTGCAACTTTTGAAATACTTTGTTCTTTTCCTAAAGAAACCAAAAGATGAATATGGTCTTCAACACAATTTAATGTATCAATAAATATCTCTTTTGATAAACTGTTTTCTTTAATGTGGTTTAAAAGTAAGTATTTTAATTCATGATTAATAATTGGAGTTCTATTTTTAGTAGCCCAAATATAATGAATCATTACTTTGACAAATGGCATGGAGATTATTTGTTTGGCTAAAGCCGATTATTTATTTATGATTCAACCACGACCTAAAGGTCGTGGCAATTGTGAACAATTACGAATGCTTAATTGAAGTTATTCTTTCCGGCTCATGTTTATGTTTGAATAAAATTGCAAATGCAATAGCAAGAATCAAAGCATAAATTGCAAACGAAATCCAAATCATTTGCCAGTCCTTTGCCCCGTTAATGGTGAAATATTTATCAATTGCGAAGCCACTAACAGCACTTCCCAAAATTGCACCCAAGCCATTTGTCATCATCATAAATAAACCCTGTGCACTCGAACGAATTTTCGAATCAGTAGAAGTTTCAATAAATAAAGAGCCCGAAATATTAAAGAAATCGAATGCCATTCCGTAAACAACACACGACATAATTATCATCCACAAACCTGCGGAAGGGTCGCCAAAAGCAAATAATCCAAAACGAAGCACCCACGCAAGCATCGAGAATAACATCACTTGTTTTATTCCAAATATTTTCAGAAAAAAAGGAATTGCCAAAATAAAAAGTGTTTCAGAAATTTGAGAGATGGACATTATTATGGTAGAATATTTCACTACAAACGAACTTTCGTATTCGGGAATTTTCGCAAAGTCGGAAAGAAAAGTATCACCATACATGTTGGTTAATTGCAACGCAGCGCCCAAAAACATCGAGAAAATAAAAAACAACGCAATTTTAGAAGTACCAAAAAGTTTAAACGCATCCAACCCCATTTTTTGAATCAACGTTGAATTTTCTGAGATGAGTTTTTGTGGTGGAGATTTAGGTAATGTAAAAGAGTATATTCCTAAAAAAATTGCCGAAACTGCCGAAATGTAAAACATATTTGCAGAAGCTTTATTTCCCGAAAGATTGGTTAGCCACATGGCAGCAATGAATCCAATAGTTCCCCAAACACGAATAGGTGGAAATACTTTTATCACATCAAAATTATTGTTTTTTAAAATAGAATAAGCAATGGAATTAGACAAAGAAATAGTGGGCATATAACAAAGCATTGCCGCAAATATTACCCAAAAAAATGAAGAAGGATTATCAACATGGGGAATATAAAAAAGACACAAACCTCCCAGTATATGCAGTATTCTGTAAAGTTTCTCGGCATTAATCCATTTGTCGGCTATTATCCCAGTTAACGCTGGCATAATGAGGGAAGAAAGTCCAAGTGTGGAGAAGATGGCACCAAACTCAGCCCCGCTCCATTGTTTAGTAGCAAACCAATAATTTCCAACAGTAATTAGCCATGCACCCCAAACAAAAAACTGCAGGAAACTCATTAGTATGAGGCGAATCTTAATGTTCATTTAGTTTTTATAAGGTGTGTAGAGTGCTATGAGGTGAGGTTTATGATTTTTTTCGATTATTTAATTCGTCCCTGATTTTTGAAGCACGTTCATAGTCTTCATCATTCAATGCTTTTTCAAGCAACATGGTCAATTCTTCAGTTGATTTTCTTAAGAAATCATTTTCCTCTACTTCCATCAAATCTTCCATTTTTGCAACATCAGTTCCAGGAACAGATTCATCGTCCAGCAGAATTCCAGCTTTTGCTAAAATAGATTCGTAAGTATTAACAGGGCAGCCAAAGCGAACAGCCAAAGCAATGGCATCTGAAGTACGTGCATCTAGTTCCATTTCTTTTCCATCACTATTGCAAACAACTTTTGCATAAAATATTCCCTCTACCAAATTGTAAATAATTACTTCACTCACCATAATATTAAATCCATCAGCAAAACTTTTAAACAAATCATGTGTCAGCGGTCGGCTTGGAGTCATTTTTTCCAACTCAATAGCAATAGCTTGTGCTTCAAATCCACCAATCACAATAGGCAATCTTCGTTTAGCACCCTTCGTTTCTCCAAGCACTAGCACATAAGCCCCAGTCTGAGCCTGACTGTAAGTCAAATTTACTATTTCAAGTTTTATTTTTTTCACCCCAATTAATTCTAAAATTCTAAAAATCTAAAATTCAACAATTGTTTTATTGATTCGCTTTAAACTTCTTCACTGCTTCTATCAATTTCGGTACAATTTCAAACGCATCTCCAACAATTCCATAATCAGCCGATTTAAAAAACGGTGCTTCTTTATCCGAATTAATTACCACAATCGTTTTACTTCCGTTTACTCCCGCCAAATGTTGTATTGCGCCCGAGATACCAATAGCAATATATAAGTTAGGGCGAATTGCAATTCCTGTTTGTCCCACATGTTCATGGTGTGGTCTCCAATCCATATCTGCTACCGGGCGAGAGCAGGCTGTTGCCGCACCAAGCTCCTTTGCAAGCTCTTCAATCATTCCCCAGTTTTCCGGTCCTTTCATTCCTCGTCCTGCTGATACAACCAATTCTGCATCTGTCAGATTTAATTCCGAAGTGTCTTTTTTTACTTCTTTTATTTTTATAGAAGAATTTACTCCATCCAGGTTAACTGCAAAATCAACCACTTCGGCAGTTCCATCACCAAGTTCCACAGGAAATGAATTAGGCAACAAAGAAATTATTTTTTTATCCGAATGAATAGAATAGGTTGCAATCGCTTTTCCGGAAAACACATTTTTCTTTACTGTAAATGAATTTCCCGAAATAACTGGATTCCCAACAGCACCCGCCACTATTCCTGCTTTTAACTTTGCAGCTAACCTTGGCGCAACTTCTTTTCCTGTAAAATCATGAGAAAAAATAATAATGCTTGCACCCTCTGCTTTTGCAGCCTGCTCTATAGCCGATGTCAAATATTGTCCATCAAGATTTACAAGTTTATCATTCTTCAGTCTCAGTACTTTTTTAGCACCTGCTTTTCCCAAATCACTTACATCCGCATCCCCAACAACGACTGCCGTAGCAGTTGTATTTAATTGGGCAGCCATTCTGCTTCCGTAATTCACCGCCTCAAGCGAAGACTTCTTTACTTTTCCTTTCGAAATTTCTGTATATATTAAAACTGACATAAATTTTAAATTGTTAAATTGTTGTATTGTTAAATTGTTATTTCAAGTCATACCCAATGACTAATGACCAATGACTAATGAACTATATTGCTTTCGCTTCTGTATGCAAAAGCTCAATTAGTTTTTCTGGAGATGAAGCATCAACATACTTACACTCGGTTCTTCCTTTTGCCAATTCATACGAAGTTATTGAAGTCAGTTTATCAGCACCTGTAGCAGCCAACTGAATCAATGGTTTCGTCCGTGCAGCCATAATGCCACGCATATTAGGAATCCTCGCTTCCGCCATTCCTTTATTTGCCGAAAGAACCAGTGGTAAAGCACATTCTAAAACTTCAGTACCACCATCAATATCATGCTCCACAGTTGCTACTCCATTCGCTATATCAAGTTTAGTAGCCAGCGAAACAAATGGTAAACCCATCAATTCCGCCACCATAGCACCCACCATCGAACCATTATAATTAATAGTTTCCTTACCTGCCAATATCAAATCAAACCCTTTATCCTTTGCGTAAGCAGCTATTTGTTCAGCCACAGCAAAAGCATCATTCGGCTCCCCATCAATCCTAACAGCATCATCAGCCCCAATTGCCAACCCTTTTCTTATGGTAGCTTCACTCGAAGCATCTCCAACATGAAGAATAGTAACATTTCCACCTTGCGCCTCCTTCAATTCCAAAGCACGAACCAACGCATACCACTCATCAAAAGGATTAATCACAAACTGAACACCAGCCGAATTAAAGGTGGTATTATCGTTCGTAAAACTAATTTTTGTAGTCGTGTCGGGCACATTGCTAATACAAACTAATATTTTCATACACTATTTTTTATTATTTTTTTTTAACGAAGCGCAAATTTAACAATAACTATTATATAAAAAATAGTTGAGTGAAAATAAAAACTACTTGGCTGAAATTCAACAATTCTAAAATTTATTTTCACCCCCTTTATGGAATTTCACCAAAACCTGCATCTTATATATAGACAGTTTAATGTTTAACCTTAAAATTAATTAAAATGAAAAAATTAAATTTCAAAAAAATGTTGCCAATTGCATTGCTAAGCATTGCATTATTGGCGTTAGTAGCCTGGATTAATCCGGGAAATTATTATGAGTTGGCTCAGGATAATGATTTTATTCGTGCCTTGAAAAAGAAACTCACCGGTTTTAATGAACAAATGCCAGAAGACCGGCTCTATGTTCAATTCGACAAACCCTTTTACGAACCGGGAGACAATATCTGGTTCGGGGCTTATGTTCGTGATGCAGCAACAATGAAAACTTCTTCCAAAAGTGACATTGTCCATGTGGAATTTCTAAATCCAAAAGGCACCATCGAAAAAACAATTTACATCATTGCAAAAAATGGAATTGCTTCCGGTGACTTTACTTTGGACAAAGAAGCACCTGGTGGAATGTATAAAGTAAGAGCATACACCAACTGGATGAAAAACGAAGATGTCAATGCAGCATTCGAAAAAGAACTCCAAGTGCAGGATGTAGTCTTACCCAATTTAAAAATGAAACTGGATTTCAAACGCAAAGCATTTGGTGCAGGCGATGAAGTAGTAGCAAAATTAGAATTGAACACTAATGAAAATAAACCACTTGCCAATTATAAAATAAATTTTGTTGCAAATTTGGATGGAAAACAATTATTAACCAAAGCAGATATTACAGACGAAGCCGGAATTAAATACATTCATTTTAATTTACCCAAAGAACTAAAAATAAACGATGGTTTATTAAATGTAATGATTGATTATAACGGAAGCACCGAAAGTGTTTCCCGTTCCATTCCCATTATTCTGAATAAAATAAAATTCGACATGTTCCCCGAAGGTGGCGATTTGGTTAATGGTTTGGAAAGCAAAGTAGCTTTCCGTGCAATGAATGAATTTGATAAACCTGCTGATGTTGAAGGAGTAGTAGTAAGCGAAATGGGCTTACAAGTTGCAACATTCAGCAGTTATCACCAGGGAATGGGAGCATTTAGTTTTGTGCCAAATGCAAATCAAAAGTATGTTGCAAAGATTTTGAAACCCGAAGGAATTAAAGAAACATTTCCATTACCAGAAACATTTGCAAGAGGATATTTATTGAATGTGGATAATTCCAAACCTTCGGAAGTAGCGGTAAATATTAATACTACAGAAACGGAAGAATTATCATTAGTAGCACAGGTAAGAGGAAAGATTTATTATTCCACTGCCGTGAATGTAAAAAAAGGTGGGAATAAAATTGTGTTTCCGACTTCTTATTTCCCGATAGGAGTTTCTCAAATTACCTTGTTCGATTCAAAAGGAATTGCCCGTGCCGAGCGATTGGCTTTTGTTAATAAAGACAAACAATTAAGTATATCTGTTGCCACAGATAAAGAAAAATACCTGCCAAGAGAAAAAGTAAAAATGACTTTGACAGTAAAAGATGAGCGCGGAATGCCTATGCCTGCCAATCTTTCAATGTCCGTAGTAAACGACCAGTTACTTTCATTTGCAGATGATAAATCGGGAAATATTTTGTCTCAACTACTATTACAACAAGACTTGAATGACAAAGTGGAAGAACCTGCTTTTTATTTTGATAAGAAAGAAGTAAAAGCTGATTTAGCCTTAGATTATTTATTAATGACTAGTGGTTGGAGAAGATTTACCTGGGAAAAACTACAAGGGGATAACTTACCCGTTGTTGCTTATCAACCCGAAAGAGCTATTGTTTCAGGTATAATAATGGATGCTGCCACCGGAAAACCATTGCCAAGTGCTAAAATAAAAATCAATGCAGGAGCAGAATACGAAACAGATGAAAACGGAAAATTTATTTTTAATAAATTAGATTTAAGCAATCCTTTAAATCTTACGATGTCTAAAAATGCCTATACATCAGCGGTTCAGGCGGTGAATAATTATGGAGAAAACCAGGTGTATTATTTATATCCTGCCAATTATAATTACTATGGCTACTATGGTGGAGGAGCAGGTGGCATGGGGAAAGCAGAAGGGAGAGTGCAGATGGATGAAATGGCAAATATTCCGATGGCTGCTGCAAGGGTTGAAAACGTTGAAATTGCTGCCCGGGAGGAGGGAAAAATGGCAGTAGATAAAATTGACGAGCCGCGAAGAGTAATGCAAAGACATGAAGGAAAAAAGGATAAAAAAGCAAAAGGAGAAGAAGCAGTGGCAGCAAATCAAAACGTTGTAATGGCTAATCCGATGCAGGTGCAAAGCGAAACAAAAGCAGTTGAAAAAAATGAAAAGAAACCACTTTTAAAAGTGAATGATAACCGAAATGCACGTTTTGCCAGAGATGCAGATTTCGAAATTGCTGATGACGATCAAAAGAACTTAAATGAATTTGCAAAACAACAAGCAGTTATTGTTGCACCTGTGTATTACAGGGCACGACAATTTGCAGCTCCTGTCTATGATAAACAAGAAACAGTTGAAACACGAACCGATTTCAGAAATACCATTTACTGGAATCCAAATGTGGAAGTGGACAGAACTGGTATGAAAACAGTTGAATTTTATGCAAGTGATGATATTACTTCTTTCCGCACTACTGTGGAAGGTGTTGCAAGTGATGGTTCAGTGGGCAGAGCAGAGGCAACTATTTTTACACAACTCCCTTTTGCAATGTCGACTAAAATACCTGTGGAAGTAGCTACTGAAGATAATGTATCCATTCCACTTACCTTAAAAAATAATACAGATAAGCCTTTGGGAGGTGTGATAACCATTACTTCTCCTAATGGATTAAAATCACTGGTTGAAGTTCCATCAGTACAAACCATTATGCCTGGCAAAGCAAAAACAATTTACCTAGATTATAAAGTGCTTGACAAAATAGGGTATGGTGATTTCACCATTAGCTTTAAATCATGCGGACTGGGAGATGCGTTTACTCAAAAAATAAAAATTGCACCCAAAGGATTCCCTGTTAATGCTTCGTTTTCAGGTCAGGAAGTAGAAAAAGAATATTCATTTGATATGAGTAATGTGGTGAATGGTTCGTTGAAAGCAAGTTTCACAGCCTATCCAAATGTTGTTTCTGATTTGATGAAAGGTGTGGAAGGAATTCTTCGCGAGCCGTATGGCTGTTTTGAGCAGACTTCCATGAGTTCGTACCCAAATGCAATGGTGCTCGATTATTTAAAATCCACAGATAGTAAAGATGATAAAACACTTTCCCGTGCCGGAGATTTGCTGGATAAAGGATACAAACGCTTAATCACTTTCGAAACAAAAGACAGGGGTTACGAGTGGTTTGGCTCTAATCCCGGACATGAAGCATTGACTGCCTATGGATTAATGCAGTTTAATGACATGGAGAGAGCAGGAGAAAAAGTAGATAAAAAAATGATGGAACGTACTGCCAATTGGTTATTCAGCAGAAGAGACGGGGATGGTGGATTTAAAAGAAATGCTCAAGCATTGGATAATTTCGGAAGAGCAAGGAAAGAAATTACAGATGCTTATATTGTGTATGCTCTGTCGGAAGCAGGTTTTACTGATGTTAAAAAAGAATTTACATCTTCGTATAATTATGCAATGAAAAGCAAAGACCCTTATGTATTAGGATTAGTGGCTTGTTCGGCATATAATTTAAAAGAAAATGCAAAAGCAGATGAAGCATTAGATTTGCTTTTAACCAAACAGGAAAAGAACGGAAGCTGGACAGGTGCTGAACATTCTATTACCTATTCTACCGGACAGTCTTTGACAATTGAAACCACTTCATTGGCTGTGATGGCAATTATTAAATCAGGAAACAGGAATGCAAATTCAATGTCAAATGCAGTGAAGTTTATTGTTGGCTCACGCAGTGGTTATGGTGAGTTTGGAAATACACAAGGAACTATTCTTGCCCTGAAAGCATTGACAGAATATGCGAAAGCAAGCAAGAAAACAAATGAAGACGGAACAATTGCCATTTATGTGGATGGTAAAAAAGTAGTTGATAAATCTTACAAAGCAGGGGAGAAGGAAGCCATTGTGATTGACAATATTGAGCAATACATCAGCGGAGACGGACAACACAATTTGAAAGTAAAATATATAGGTGTGAAAACTCCGTTGCCTTATTCCGTTGCTGTGAGCTGGAATACTACTTTGCCTTCAAGTGCAAAAGAATGTGCGGTGAATTTTACAACTACAATGTCGAGCAAAACTGCGAATGTCGGAGAAACGGTTCGTTTGAGTGCAACACTTACCAATAGAGAAAACAAAGGTATTCCAAGTACGATGGCAATCATTGGAATTCCGGCAGGATTTACTGTTCAGCCATGGCAGTTAAAAGAAATGCAGGAGAAAAAAGTGTTTGATTATTATGAAGTGGCAGGAAACAACATCGCAATATATTATCGTTGCATGGCTCCAAATGCGGTGAAAGAAATCAACCTGGATTTGAAAGCAGAAATGCCGGGGGAATATGATGCACCTGCTTCATCAGCATACTTATATTATACAAATGAGTATAAAACATGGAGCGGAATGGATAGAATTAAAATTTCGAAAGCTAAAATTTAAAATGATTAACACCAAAACCTCACCCCCAGCCCCTCTCCTTGAAAATGAGGAGAGGGGTGACGGAGTAGGAAGTATGCTCCTTATTTTTTTGCTACTTCTTTTTATTTCAAAAATATCTTTTGGAACTATTATTAATACAGATACCACCAAACAACAATATGCTTTGAACGACCCTAGGAACCCTAATTGTCCTTGTCATAAATATCAGAAGTTGGCGGAAGAAGAATATAGAGATTTGTTAAAAGAAAAACACACTATATATAAGAGTAAAAATAAACATCATTCTAAATCTTTAATCGAATTGTTTTTTATTCGCAAGAAAGGAATAAAGAATAATCATATTAAAACGAAGAAACATAAAAACCGAAATAACTTATGCTATAAGTTTTAGTTAAAATACTTTAATTTTGTTTCCTCAGGGAAATCAAATTTAACGACAATAGAAAAAAGTAGTATCTTTGGGCTTTGATGAACTTTACCTATCCCGCATTTCTTTTTGCACTTTCGGCAATAGCCATCCCAATCATTATTCATTTATTTAATTTCCGAAGATTCAAAACGGTTTACTTCAGTAATGTTCGCTTTTTGAAAGAAGTGAAAGAGGAAACCCAGGCGAAATCGAAACTCAAAAACCTGCTGGTTCTCTTGGCCCGTATTCTTGCCCTTATTTTTCTTGTGTTGGCTTTTGCGCAACCCTTCATTCCTTCAGAAAACAAAAAAGTATCTGTTGGTGATAAAACCATAAGTATATTTATTGATAACTCCTTTAGTATGGATGCTGTGAATAAAAATGGAACATTGTTAGGTGATGCTAAAAAACGAGCACTTGAAATTGTGGCTGCATATAAGCCGACCGACAGAATTCAATTGCTTACCAATGACTTTGAAGGCAAGCATCAGCGGTTGGTTAATAAGGAGGAATTTGCAGAATTGCTGGATGAGGTGAAAATAAGTCCCGCAACTCGCAGTCTTTCTGAAATTATGTCACGGCAAATGGATGTGTTGCAACAATCAACTAACAAAATAAAATCTTCCTACATTATTTCTGATTTCCAGAAAAGCATTGTAAACCTTGATAATATAAAGAATGATACAAGCGTTAACTTTAACCTTATTCCTTTAACAGCCGCAGAAAAGAACAATGTATATATCGATACATGCTGGTTCGAAACGCCTGTTCGACAGTTTAACCAGGTGGAAAAACTTCATGTAAGAATTAAAAATGTTTCGGATAAAGCGGTAGAGAATAATTCCATAAAGCTATTCGTTAATAATGTTCAGAAAACGCCAGCAAGTTTCACGGTAGATAAAGATGCAGAAACGGAAGTAATCCTTTCGTTTGCTTCCAAAGAATCGGGAATACAACAATGTCGGGTGGAAATAAATGACTACCCGGTAACGTTTGATGATAAGTTTTATTTCAGTTTTGAAGTGGCAAAAAATATTCCGGTGCTTTGTATTAATGGTTCGGGAACAAATGCAGAAAGCCCTTATTTGAGCAAACTATTTGGAAATGATTCTTTATTCATTCTGAAAAACAGTGCGGAGAATAAAATGGATTATTCTACACTTTCACAAAACAAATTAATTATTCTGAATGAGTTGAAAACGATTTCATCCGGTTTGTCACAGGAGCTGAATCGCTTTATGAATGCGGGAGGAAGCGTGCTGGTATTTCCCTCTAAAGACATTGATTTGAATTCTTATAAAGAGTTTTTTGCTTTTGCAAAATCAAATTTTTATGAACGATTGGACACTGTTAACACTAAGATTGATAAAATAAATATTGATAATCAAATTTATAAAGATGTGTTTGATAAAAAAACATTTACAGCTACCAATCTTGATTTGCCAAAGGTAAGCGCACATTATATTATTTCCAAAACAACGCAAAGTAATGAAGAGTATTTATTGAAACTACAAAACGGAGATAATTTTTTGAGCAAGTATGATGTAGGAAAAGGGAAACTTTATACTTCAGGAGTATCCCTGAATTCTGACTTTTCCAACTTTGCAAAACATGCTATATTTGTTCCTACATTATATAAGATAGGAATGTATAGTCAGAGCACCTCACCTTTATTTTATACAGTAGGTAATGATCAAACAATTGAAACCTCGAATGTATTGACAGGTGAAAATGTATTTCATATTAAAGGAACAGATAATAAGTTTGATATTATACCAGAGCATAAAGTGATGGATTCGAAGACGGAAATTTCTACCCACAATCAAATAACAGATGCGGGTAATTATAATTTATATGCTGATAAATATTTAGTGTCAGGGCTTTCGTTTAACTTTGACAGAAAAGAATCGGATTTGAATTGCTTAACAGCAGATGATTTGAAAAAACAATTGGAAACAAAAAATCTTACTAATATAAATGTGATAGAAGCAAACGCTCAAAGTTTAACGCAATCATTAACCGAAGCAGAACAAGGTAAAAAACTCTGGAAACTTTGTATTATTTTAGCGCTGTTATTTTTAGGAGTGGAAGTGGTGTTACTGAGATTTATGAAAGGCTGAGGTAGGTTACCAATAAACGAATCAAAACTAATTTGCCAATATTTTAAAACTTAATGACTAATGAATATAATTAATTACTAATTAACCTTGACATTCGAAAATATGCAATTAAGCAAATACATCTGTATTAGTAAATTCGTTTTGATTCGTTTATTGGTAACCGTTGAACTAATAAACGAATGAACCAATGAACATTCTAATCAAATCCGCAATCATCATTGATTCCAATTCCTCGCATAATGGAAAAACAATGGATGTATTAATTGAAAATGGAATTATCACTTCCATCAAATCAAAAATTAATACAGATAAAAACGTTAAGGTTATTGAAGCTGAGAATCTTCATTTATCCACCGGCTGGATGGATATGCAGGTAAACTTTTGTGACCCGGGGTTTGAACATAAGGAAGATTTGGAAACGGGAATTAAAGCCGCCACAGCAGGTGGATTTACTGGAGTAGCAATCGTTTCATCTACCAACCCACCTATTCATTCAAAATCGGAAGTACAATATATAAAGAACAAAACTGCTAATTCAATAGTTGATGTTTATCCTATTGGTACATTATCTTATCGTCAGGAAGGAGTCGATATTTCTGAAATGTACGATATGCAACAAGCAGGTGCAATAGCTTTTTCGGATGATAAAAAATCGGTTGGCAATGCAGGTTTGTTAATGCGTGCTTTATTGTATGCACAAAACTTTGGTGGATTAATAATCACTCATTGTGATGAAAAATCAATATCTCAGGATGGTAAAATAAATGAAGGTGAAACTTCCACAAAGCTTGGGTTAATGGGAATACCTGCTTTGGCAGAAGAAGTAATGGTGAACAGAAATATATTTCTTGCAGAATATACCAACGCACCAATTCACATTGCTAATGTTTCTACACAAAAATCTGTAGAACTAATAAGACAAGCAAAAGCAAAAGGAATGAGGGTAACATCATCGGCTAATGCATATAATATATCAATAGATGATTCAGCCTTAATGGAGTTTGATAGTAATTATAAATTAAATCCACCACTGCGGACCAAAACAGATATAGAAGCAATACGAAAAGGAATTGCTGATGGAACCATAGATTGCATCACTTCCGACCATCGACCACAAGATATGGAATCAAAAAATTTGGAGTTTGATAATGCCTCAAATGGAATGATTGGGTTAGAAACTTGTTTTGGGCTAATAAATTCGAATAAAGGAAAAATAAAATTGGAGGCTATAATTGATGCCATTTCATCTCATCCAAGAAGTATTTTAAAGCTTCAGCCACTAAAAATTGAAGAAGGGGAGGAGGCAAACATGACCCTGTTTAATCCTTTTGTTGAATGGACGTTTGAGAGAAAGCATATTTTTTCCAAATCAATAAATACACCTTTCATTGGCACAAAATTTACAGGAAAGGTGGTTGGAATTATTAATAACAAACAAACCCATTTTAATAAGTAGGAAAATAAAATAATCAAACGAAAGTGTTGTGGATTAATTATTTTTTGTAGTTTAGCCCTTGAAAATTTTTAAACAATTGTTATAAATAATTAATTAAACAAAAAAAATATGTTTTCAACTAAAAATTTACTAGTAATAAAAAGTACATTATTCGTTGCATCGGCAATGTTATTTGTAGCTTGTGGCAATGGTGAAGCACCCAAAGAAGAGGCTGCAACCACCGAAGTGGTAAAAACAGATTCGGCAGCAACAGAAGAAGTGTCTGAAACATCGTATTCATTACCTTCTCCTTTGCAAATCGCTTCCATCTTCAAAAAATCGGGGATGAAGTATAAAGCGGATTTGACAAGCCAGGTGAAAGACCCATCTAAATATACCACCAACCTTAACAAATCGCTTAACCTTGGTGTTTACAGTGCCGATTTGTCGTACTGTGTGTTGAACAAACAAAGCCAAGAAGCAATGCGTTATATGAAACTTTGCCGTGCATTGGCTGATAACCTTGGTATGGGTTCAGTGTTTGACGAATCGAATCTGACTAAACGTTTCGAAAAAAATCTTGGAAACGAAGATTCGTTGGCCTACATTATTGCTGAATTACAAATGGTAACCGACATGTATTTGGACGAAAACGACCAACAACAAACTACCTCTATTGTGTTTGCAGGAGCTTGGACAGAGAGTATGTATGTTGGTTCGAAAGTATATGAAAAAGGAAAAGAAAAAGGATTGAACACCAAACTTGCTGAGCAAATGAATATTTTGGGAAGCATTGTAAATGCCCTGAAAGCAGTGGAGAAAAAAGACCCTGCCATTACAGGTTTGATTGCTGACATGAATTCGATAAAAGATATTTATGAAGCAATGCCATCGGTAAAAAATAATAATCCTGACTCTGACAAACCGATGAGTTTTACGGAAGAAGAATTATCGCAATTGACTAAAAAAATTGAAGAATTGCGTGCTAAATTTGTAAACGGATAGAATATAGAATTGACAGAATTAAAATTTATAGGTATGAAAAAAATAGTTTTTATAAGTTTGATAGCTGGTTTGGTTATTACTTACGGATTTACCACCACTCAAACAATGGACAGTTGTGATAAAAAAAATCTAACTGCCAGTTGCAAAAAGAAACTGGATGAATTTAAATACGACAGCCAAAAGTTTTCGAAAATAAATTTTCAGGAGCGCGACCAGAAATTGGAAGTGGAAGTGCCTGTGTTTTTAGGAGAAAAATACCGTATGGTTTTTAACACTTCGTATTTGCCAAAAAATGTGGTAATAAATGTTTATACAAAAAGCAAAGAAGCTAAAAAAAGAGAGCCAATATTTACCACCAAAGATGCTCCCGAAGGAACAAAAGAATTTGTTTTTGATGCACCACATATCCGCAATATGTTTATTGATTATGATGTGCCGATTGACGGGTCAAATCCTAAACTATCTGGTTGTGTAGTATTTATGGTAGGTTATAAATAAAAAAGAAATATGAAAAACACAAAACAAATCCTTACACTGGCTGTAACTTTTAGCCTTTCCTTGTTTATAACTGCTTCTGCATTCGCGCAAGCACCTTGCAAAGCAAAACAAATAGCTTCGGGCTGTAAAGCTAATATTAAAAAGCCTTTTAGGTACGACAGTTATGCTGTTAACGAATTTACGTTTGATGCCAAGCAGCACGAAGTGGAAGTGCAGTTTACCGCTTTTCAGGGGCAGAAATATAAAGTGGTGTTTTGTTCGTCTGGGTTTGATGAAGCAATAACCATGAACATTTTTGACAAAAGCAATAAAATAAAAAACAATCGTCATAAATTATTTGATAATTCTGCTGGAATTGACAGCGATTTTTGGTCGTTTGAACCTGCTAAATCGGGCAATTATTTTATAGAATACGAAATACCAAAATCGAAAGATGGTAAAGTTCACAAAGGTTGTATTGTGATGCTGGTAGGTTATACCGACCCGGAAGATTAAAAGACAGCTTTCTTATTATAAAAAATCCCCCGAATGTTCGGGGGATTTTTTTTGTCTGTTTTTTGCTTTTGTTGGTGTTTTCACCAACAAACCGATAAATAAAATTTCTGTTTTTACTTTCATACATTTGTTGGTGAAAACACCAACAAAGGCTTGTTTTCTGCTAACTTTAAATGAACACCAACAACGGTAAAATTTGCTTTTTGCTCAAGTGTTTGCTTTTATTATTTCCATCAGATTATTAGCTTTATTTACTCCTTTTTCGGTTAGGTTATATATTTTTATTTTTCCTTTGTCTGGAGTAGTAATATAGTCCATTAAAATCAGAAATTTTATTGATTTATGTACAGTGTTTTTTGTAAACATTGAATGAAACTCCAATTCATCGGGAGTACTTTTATAGAACGAAAGAATTAGAATAATTTTTTCACACGATTTGCTCACATATTCATCTTGCAGCGTTTTAAGTACTATTAATAGTTTTACTAATTGCGAATTTGATGCATATAATTTAGCCATAGCTCTATTTATTTTTTTCTAAAGCTATACTTTTAAATAGGCTTTTAGATTTCAAATTGCCTGTTTCGTACTAACACTATTACGAAATCAACAATGTAAGCTTATGCCCTATTTCATTTTACCTAAAAATCTAACACATTTGCAGCCTTAAATAATAACAGCAACTCTGTTCTTTATAAAAATTGTAATGTTAAACTTTGCTCTATGAGCCTCATTATTAGGTTTTAGCCCTTAGGGGAAGAGGGGAGGGATGAAAAAAGTGTATGGCAACTATCAGAAAAGTTTCCGGTAAAGCAAATACTCGTACAACTCCTATCGGAAAAATTTCCGGTAGGGTAAATAGATGTACAACTCCTATCGGAAAAGTTTCCGGTAAAGCAAATACACGTACAACACCTATCGCAAAAATTTCCGATAAGGCAAATAAAAGTACAACACCTATCGCAAAAATATCCGGTAGGGTAAATACATGTACAACACCTATCGGAAAAATTTCCGGTAGGATAAATACAAAAATTGAATATTAACTATTAATAAATTAACCATTAACAATCAAAATCATGATTTCAGAAGAACATTTTTTCAAAAACCATTTTGATGATGAAAAAATCATCAACAACCGTCTCGAAACCTTTACAGGCGATATGATTGGTAAACTAACTGCCGGAAACACTGGCGACCGTTTTCAACCCATTTTGGACAAACTGGCTATCTCTTACCCTGCATTTACGGGCGATGTATCGGATGTAGCAATAGCTTTATCCCTTCAGAGAGGCACCACCATGACAGTGGAAGGTGTTGTAAGATTGTTTAAAACCACGATGAGTGCTCAGGAACCATTTATTGCCAGTGCTTTGGGTGGCAGAGCCACACCGGCATACGAGCAGTTTTATAATCATAAAATTTCGGAATACAGCCGTGCTACTCAAGCTGATATGATTACACTTACCACAAAAGTAAATACTGCCGCTACAGCCAATGCCACTGCGCTTGGCACCACGCTTGCTACGTTGCTTCAGGGTTTTAAAACACAATGGTCTAACTCCAAAACAGCTCAGGAACTAAAAAAGGGAACAGTTGCTATTAGTCGTGAGGAGAGGAACGATACCCGCACAAACCTTGAACTGGACCTTTGTTATGGTATTAATATTATTGCAAGTCTTTTTCCGGGCGATGTGGATACCTGCTCTACTTTTGTTGATTTTGCATTGCTAACCACTACTCCTCGCAGAAAACATATTACCAGGAGCGGAACCATTGTAGTTAGCAGTAAAGTGGAGGCAGGAAATAAACTGTTTGGTGCAGACGAAGACATCACCATTGAAAACACTTGTACCAATGCCGATATTGAAGCATATTTGGTGGAGAACATTGGCGATGAGCCAACAGTAACTGTAATCGTTAAACCTGAGAAAAGTGTAAAAAAACCTGCAACCGCTTATGGTGATTTGTCAAATCCTATCCTTGTTGTCCGCAACAGAAGCAGGGTGAACGATGCTACCTATGTGGCTAAATATTTAGAATAAAATCAAAATTATAATTGATAAAAAATCCTGCTGAGAGAAATTGAGGCGGGATTTTTTTTGCAAATTTTTTCAGACCCCGTCACCCCTCTCCTTTTTTCAAAGAGAGGGTTAGGGGGTGAGGTCTTTGACGAGATTTTTTTATTTTCTTTCATTAAAAATTAATTTCTAACAATATTCCTTTAGATTTGCAAACAAAATAAAGCGTAAAATATGAATAAAAATACAGAACTTACTGCAATAGCGCATATCAGCAAAGTAGATATGCTAAGGGCAGTTGCCATTATTGCTGTTTTTCTGTTTCATTCCATCAATTGTTTATTTCCCAATTATTCGGCAACCACCTACACTGATGGTCACACGCTGGCTATAGAGGGTGCAAAAAACATTTTTCTCAATTTCAATCCCTTTGCATTTGGCTGGTCGGGGGTGCATTTGTTTTTGCTCATTTCCGGCTTTTTAATTCATCTCAGTTACCTGAATAATAAGGAAAAAATGAACATCCGCACCTTTTACAGCAAACGGTTTTGGCGCATTTATCCTCCTTATTTTGTGGTGCTTATTTTTCTCTGCATTTTCAAACGCGGATTGGTGTATTATTTCTTTTCAAAAGTAGGGTTGATAGATTTTTTCTCTCACGTGTTTCTGCTTCACAATTTTTCGGATGCCACCATTGTTACTATTGATAGCCCTTTTTGGAGTTTAGCGTTAGAAGCGCAGTTGTATGTTATTTATCCGTTGCTGCTTTATTTCAGAAAAAAAATGACCATGAAAAATACTTTTCTCGTGATTTTAGTGTTGTCGCTCGTGCTTCAAATTATAGGAATAATTACAAACAACTTCGGAACCACTTACAGTTACGACTGGTCGCTTTTCAAACTTTGGTTTGTATGGGCTGCAGGTGCATTGCTTGCCGAAACTTATCACAACGGCAAAACCATTTTTGGTAAAAAAGGATTAATGGTGAGTGTTCTCTTTCTGTTTGTTTTAACTGCATCAAAATATTTTTCGTTTACCGGTTATTTTCAGGCACACATAGCCACTCTTATGTGGTTTGCTTTTTTTGAATGGTTCATTGTTTCCGAAAAAATAAAAGTAACAGGCATGCTTGCAAAAGCAATGATAGCAATAGGTTTGTGCAGTTACAGTATTTATTTAATACACATGACTTTTTTGCACGAAATGTTTGCATTCTTTAGCATCACGCATTACTCCGCCCACAGCGGCATCTTGAACGATATAAATATACTTGCAAAAGTTTCTATTTCCTTCATCATCATTTTTCTTATTTCGTATTCCATGTATATTTTTATTGAACAAAAATCTATTTCCTTCGGGAAGAAGTGGAGGAGTAGAAGTATAAAGTAGAAAGTCTATTAATTGCCACGACCTTTAGGTCGTGGATAAATAAAACTATAAAATTGGGCTTTAGCCAAATAGGTTTGTTGTGGCTAAAGCCAGTAAAGTAATATATTCAACCACGACCTAAAGGTCGTGGCAATTATTTCTATCCTAATAACTAATAGCTAATAACTAACAACCGACAACTAACAATATTAGATTTCTTTTCTTATTTTTGTGCTGATAAATAAACACCAATAATGGCTTTTAAAAGCATAATCACTATCGTTTTACTTCATGTTTCAGTCTTTGTTTTTTCACAAAACATAGAGCGAAGTTCTTATTTTAGTTCAACAGGCAATTATAAAAACTCAGGAACATTGCAGCTTCAATACAATATTGGTGAGCTAATGAGTGATAGCTACACAGGCGCGCAAAACATGATGACCAACGGATTTGTACAGCCTGAACCATCGCTTTCAGTTTCTGTAGGCACTGTTATAAATTCGGGCAATTGTGTTTTGTATCCCAATCCTGTTTCTGGCAATTTGTTTGTACTGCTCGAATTGCAAGATTATTCAGATGTAACCAGTGAAGTGTTTGATGTATTAGGCAAAAAACAATTAACTGAAATGATTTCAAATAATAATAAGGGGAAATATACAGGAGAACTGAACTTCGAAAAACTAAGTTCAGGAATTTATTTTGTGAGAATTATTTCTGCAAAAAATCAATTCAACCGAACCTTTAAAGTAAGTAAATCGTAACCCGAAAATGAAATTAAGTTTTAAATATTTTTTTGTTTCGGTTTGTTTACTTTTTTTTATTTCCTTTAAAACCTATTCACAGAGCGCACCGCAGGGTTTCAATTATCAAACCATCATACGAAATGCTGCGGGAGTATTACTTCCCAATCAATCCGTTCAACTTCGTTTTTCATTTTATTCAGGCTCTGCTAATGGCATACTTCAATGGCAGGAAGACCATCAACTTATTACAGATGGATATGGAAAAATAAAAATTGTTATCGGCACAGGCAGCACTACCGGGGCAGGAGCAGCAGCTTCGTTTGCGCAAATAAACTGGTCGGGCGGAATGTATTATTTAAAAGTATCATTGGATGCAACAGGGGGCACTAACTTTACGGACATGGGCAACAGTCAATTGTTTTCTGTTCCTTACGCTTTTTTTGCGAACACTACCAATTCGGTTGACAGTATGTATTTGTGGCAAATGCACGATGTTGATATTACCGGAATAGCAATAAACAAAGTATTGAAATACAACGGAACGTATTGGGTGCCGGGCATCGACAATCATCACGACACGGTTAGTTTTGCTTACAATTCGTCCTACTCTCACTTAACCGACACTGCTTATAATGTGTTTACCACCACCGCCCCCGACACCGTGTTGTTTACTTATTTTACCGATAGTTCGTTATTTTCAAACAACTCTGGTTTTTCAAATAATACAAATCATTCTAATAATGCGAACATAGCTTTATATGCCTTCAATGTTCCTCCTTCGGGATGGACACTCACAGGCAATAGCATTGGCACACAATTAAAATATTTGGGAACAAACGATGCACCTGATTTGATAATGAAAACAAATAACACCGAACGGTGGAAAATAAAAAACAACGGAGATGTAACAGTGGGCAATTCTGCAAACATTGCGGAGCTTGCTCTAGCAGGCAATGATGGAATACTTGCTACAGGAACATTAATATCACCTGTACCAACTGTTTCGGGTGCAGGAACACGAATGTTGTGGTATCCTGCAAAAGCTGCTTTCAGGGCAGGTGGCGTAAGTGGCAACCAATGGGATACTGCAAATATTGGTTATTATTCGTTTGCCACGGGATATAACAACAAGGCTGGACGATATTCCTTTTCATCTGGCAGAGAATGTGTAACTGGCGACTGGACCATTGCCATTGGGCGCAAATCAATGGCAACTGCTACTGGTGGCATTGGGGTGTTGGGCAGTGCGGTAACTGGTGTTGCCTTGGGCGATAGTTGTGTAGCTGCCGCTGTTCGCTCGGTGAGTATTGGCAGAGGCAATGTTACCAATGCTTCCACAGATGTGGCATTGGGTACCAACAATAAATGTGTTGGTGTGGTATCATTATGTATTGGAAACAATTGTACAACTAATGCTCATTATTCTACTGCAATGGGTAACCGTGCTGTGTCAGCTTCCAATGCGTATGGTTCGTTTACGTTTGCTGATAATTCAACCACTCTACCCTTAACGAATATCCTTGCAAAATCATTTCAGGTTAGAGCAGATGGAGGAGTGATTTTTTATTCCAGTGCATTAATGGGTGCAGGACCTATGGTATGGCTTCCGCCAGGTGGTGGTGCTTGGGCAGGAACATCCGACAGAAATAAAAAAGAAAATTTTGAAGCAATTGATTGTGAGAAAATTTTAAAGAAAATTGCAAAATTAAATATCACAAGTTGGAATTATAAATCGCAGGACAGAAGCATTCGCCATATAGGTCCGATGGCTCAGGATTTTTACTCTGCTTTTAGAATGGGCGAAAACAAACTGTTTATTTCTACTACTGATATAGATGGAATTATCATTGCGGGAATAAAAGGAGTAAACACAAGATTGAATAACCTGAAAACAATTAATGAGTTAGATGAAATAAAAAACAAAGTGGACGAAATAAACAACTTTGATGATTTGAACAAGCGACTTGATATCATTGAAAATTCAATGCTCAAAAAATAATGATAAAAATATTTTAATAATAATTGAAAATGAAAAAAACAATTACAAAACACTTTTTACTCTTTCTGTTGCTTATAGCGGGAAGTGTAATAAGCACAGCTCAGTCTGTACCACAGGGCATTACCTACCAGGGATTAGCCCGTTATTCGTCAGGTGCAGTTATTTCAAATTTACCGATAAGTGTAAAATTGGGGATATACGCTAACTCTGCAAACGGTGTTTTGCAGTGGGAAGAAACACATAACATTACTACCAACCCTTTGGGATTATTTTATTTTATTATCGGACAAGGCACCACTACAGGAGGAGGCACACAACCTTCTTTCTCAAATATCAACTGGGGGGCAGCCCCTCATATTATAAAAATAGCAATGGATTCTACCGGAGGCAGTAATTATGTGGATATTGATACCATGCAGTTTTGGTCGGTGCCTTACGCGCTCAATGCGCAAACGGCTAATTCAGTAAATCAATCTATGCGTTTAAATGATTTGATTGATGTGGATACAGTTGGAGCTACCTCAGGATATTTATTAAAATGGAATGGCTCGTTATGGGTTCCTGCACCAGATAATAATTCGGATACCGCTTTGTTTGCATATAGTTCCAATCATTCCATCACTTCCGATTCTGCTACGTATGCCACCAATGTATTGTCAACAGTAGATACCGTTTATTTTTCGTACTACTCCGATTCATCAGCATTTTCTGATAGTTCGCTTACTTCTATCAATTCACAGAATTCCAATTACTGCGATACCGCTGTTTATGCTTTAAATTGTGGTAGTTCGGTTGCCGGTTGGAATTTGACCGGAAATTCAGGAACCAATGCAACTACTAATTTTATTGGTACAACCGACAATGCAGACTTTGTAATAAAAACAAATAATGCGGAGCGGATGAGAATAACGGCAGGCGGAAGAACAGGTATAGGCACAACTACTCCATTAGCATCTTTGCACATTGTTGGTAATGATGGAGTATTGGCAGAAGGTAATTTTGGTGTTGGTGCTAATCCTCCGGCAGGTGCAGGAGTACGTATGGTTTGGTTTCCTAAAAAGGCTGCGTTCAGAGCAGGAGGAATAGGAGGTACCGGATTGGTAAATCAATGGGACTCTACAAGGGTTGGGCATTATTCATTTGCTGCCAATTATAATACAGTGGCTTCAGGAAATTATTCCACCAGCCTTGGTCAGGAAAGTACCGCAAGCGGCTTGTATTCTTTTGCAGGAGGATTTCAAAGTTGGGCATCTGGTATAAGCGCTGTTGCATTAGGAAGTGTGGCGCATGCTTTCGGTCCATACTCTATTGCAATGGGAAGAGGTGCCAATGCATTAGATACAGGTTCTGTTTGTTTAGGTTATCATAGCACCACTTATGGAAAATATGGATTTGCCTTTGGAACTTACGATACAGCATATGCCTATTCTGTTGTAATGGGATACAAAGCAACCTCCAACTTTCATACAGGCTGTTTTGTTTATTCTGATTCTACAAATACCCCTACAAGAGCAACAGCAGACAACCAATTTATGGTTAGAGCTTCTGGTGGTACAAGATTTTACTCAAGTGCAGCAATGAGTACTCTGGCTTCTGAATGGTTGCCTCCAGGAGGAGGAGCTTGGTCAGGAACATCAGATAGAAATAAAAAAGAAAACTTTTTGAAAGAAGACAAAGATGAAGTGTTGGCTAAACTTTCTAACATTGAAATAACCTCATGGAATTACAAATCGCAAGCTGCTAAAATAAGACACATCGGTCCGATGGCTCAGGATTTATATGCTGCATTTAAAATGGGAGAAAGTGATACTACTATTACTACTATTGATGTTGATGGTATCAGTTTATTGGCTATTCAGGCATTGGCACAAAAAACAAAAGAACTGAGCGACAAAACAAATGAAATTGAAAAATTAAAAAAACAGGTAGAAGAATTATCAATTCAAAAAAAGCAACTGGAAAAAAGAATTATTAACATTGAAAGAAAATTGGATGTAACCACCACTTCAAAAACAAACACTCCGCAAGAACAAGAAATAGTGGCAGTTAAGAAGTAGTGTTTATGAAGCAGGTAGTTTATTTATTTACCGCAGCGTATCCGTATGGCAGGGCGGAGAGTTTTCTTGAAAATGAAATTCCAGTTCTGGTACAAAAATTTAATTCCATTTTTATTTTTCCACACGCTAACAAAGGGGAAGAAAAAAGAACTATTCCTGCTAATTGCATTGTTCAAGAGGCAATAAACGAAAGGAATGATTTGATTCCAAGAAAAATATACTTATCCCACTTTTTTTTTATTTGCTCTGTATTACTATCTGAATTTGTGCGTGTTCCTCGTCCGTTTTATTTTCTTAAAAATATCCGTCAATTCAATTCTATTTTGATAAGAGGAATTTATGATTCTGAAAAAATCAAGCAATCAATTAAACATAGTCCTGATGAAGTTATTTATTATTCGTATTGGATGAATGATTGGGCGTTGGCTTTGGCAATATTAAAACGTAAAAAGGTGATTAATAATTTCGTTTTCCGTTGCGCAGGGTTTGATATATATGATGAGCGGCATAAGGGTGGCTTTTTACCTTTCAGGTATTTCGTTTATAAAAACGCTAGTGCAGTTTATCCCAATTCGATGGATGGGGTGAATTACATTAAAAGCAAAAACTGTTTCCCCGAAAAAATAAAAATTCAGTATTGGGGTACTAGTAATAGTGGATTTAATGCCTTTGATGAAAGCGGAAAATTTACAATCGTTTCGTGCTCCAATTTAATTCCACTTAAAAGGGTTCATTTAATTATTGAAATGCTGAAGAACATTAATTTTGATTTGAACTGGATTCATTTTGGTGATGGCATTAGTATGGAGGAAATGAAAGAAAAGGCGTTACTTTTGCCAACAAATATTACTTTTGTATTTAAAGGACGTATACCCAATAAGGAAGTGATTGAATTTTATAAAAACCATTCAGTGAATTTATTTATAACTACTAGCGAAACTGAAAGTTTACCGGTTTCTGTTCAAGAAGCCATTAGTTTTGGAATACCTGTAATAGCAACCAATGTAGGTGGTATGGCAGAAATAGTAAATGAGCAAACCGGTTATTTGATAGATAAAAATGTGGACATAACCAAAACTGCAAAATTGATTTCAGATTTTAAGATGAGTAATAAGAATACAAGTGAATTTAGAAAAGGAGTAAGAAGTTTCTGGCAAAGTCATTTTGAAGCGGAGCATATTTATTCGAAATTTTATGAAGACTTAATTAATATATAAAACCAACTATGTTATTTAACTCTTTTAGTTTTTTAGTTTTTTTTCCTTTAGTAACCCTAATCTATTTTTTATCGCCTTATAGATTTCGTTGGCTGATACTGTTAACCGCCAGTTGTTATTTTTACATGGCGTTTATTCCTTATTACATTCTTATTTTAGGTGGTACTATTGTAATAGATTATTTTGCTGGAATATTAATTGAAAATGCAACGGAAGGCAATCGTAGAAAACAATTCCTAATTATGAGCCTTATTGCCAATATTGGAGTATTGGCAGTTTTTAAATATTATAATTTTTTCATTGATAATTTTAACGAAGTAATTACCTTTCTTGGGTTCGATTCTTCTTTGCCTTATCTTGGTATTATTCTCCCCATAGGTTTGTCTTTCCATACATTTCAAGCAATGAGTTATACCATTGAAGTTTATAGGGGAAACCAAACCGCTGAACGGAATTTTGTTAAGTATGCACTTTATGTAATGTTCTTTCCTCAATTGGTAGCGGGCCCTATCGAGCGTCCTCAAAATGTATTGCCTCAGTTCAATTTTCATTACGATATAGATTACGAACGAATAGTAGCAGGATTAAAGCAGATGCTCTGGGGATTTTTCAAAAAAATTGTAATTGCCGACAGACTATCGGCATTGGTAAAACAAGGGTATGGAAATATTGACAACCACGATGGTTTTTCATTATTACTTTATACTTACTTTTTTGCTATCCAGATTTACTGCGATTTCTCTGGTTATTCCGATATTGCCATTGGCTCCGCAAAAGTGCTTGGAATTAATTTGAGAGAAAACTTTCGCACCCCTTATTTTTCAAAATCAATAAGAGAATTTTGGCAACGATGGCACATGTCGCTTTCCACTTGGTTCCGAGATTATGTTTATATACCATTAGGTGGAAAAAAAGTGGAGAGAGGGCGATTGTTTTTCAATACTATGGTGGTGTTTTTAGTCAGCGGTTTTTGGCATGGAGCCAACTGGACATTTATAATCTGGGGTGCATTGCATGGATTTTATTTACTCATCGAAAATTTCTTAAAACGGTTTTTTGGTGGAGTTTTGTACGACATTGAAGAGGAAAGAAATTATAAATCATTTGCTTTATCAGTTGCCCAAACATTTATTACGTTTAACCTCGTTGCATTTGCATGGATATTTTTTAGGGCCCAAACGCTGGACGATGCTTTTTCCATTATTGTAAAAATATTTACAATGGAAGATTTCATTAACTTAAAAAATATTTCTTTGTTCAGAATAAACGACATAACGGGTATATTTGTGATGTTTGGATTGTTAGCCTTGTTTCTTTCAGCCGATTCGTTTATGGATAAATTGCAGAAGCAACAAAGAGTGATAAAGAGCAAAGCACTTAACCTGATTTTATTTGCGAGTATTCTTGCATTTATTTTAATTTTTGGACGATTCTCCGATACTAACTTTATTTACTTTCAGTTTTAAATGGAAATCAAAAAATTAATATCAACCGGACTTGTTTTTCTTTTGGTGTTTGCCCTCATTTATATTCCTTCATTGGTGTTTGTTTGTAAAGTAAAATTTAAAAGCAAACCTTTGATATATCGTACATCTGATATTTATATGCTGAAAGGTGGAAATAGTTATCAGAAATTTAATCAATTTAACAAAAGTGAAAAATATGATATAATAATTATTGGTTCTTCGCATGCTTATAGGGGTTACGACCCTAGAAATTTTAAAAAAGAAGGAATAAATGTTTTTAACCTTGGCACGAGTGCACAATCTCCGCTTAATTCTTATGTTATTGTAAAAAATTATGTGACTCCTCAAAATTGCAAACTGGTAATTTTGGATGTGTACGATGGTTCCTTTCTTTTCAATGGTTTCGAGTCAGCATCAGATTTAATTCAAAATCTTTCATCCGATAAGGCTGCTATAGAAATGGCTTCATCATATCAAAACCCACAGATAATAAATATGCTTGCTCTGAGGTTTGTGAATAAATCTGTTCCCCCAATTTACCTCGATTCGTTTTATGTTGGCAATGGGTTTAGTGAAAAAAGAGATACTCTAAAATATTCTCTTCCTTTTGAAGAATATGAAAGCAGAGGTTTTCCGAGCGAAATGCAGATTAATTATCTCGAGAAAATATTACAATATTTTAAGGATAACAAAATTCCTGTGGTAATGGTAACTGCTCCTTTTCCGAAAGAAAAACTGAAAGAGCAACACGATATTTTCAAAAAGGTATTTATTGGTTTATCCGATAAATATAATGTAAAATATTTGGATTATTCATTTAATAGTAATTTTAATTCTCAAACGCATTTTTACGATTCTCATCACTTGAATCAGTTTGGTGTGGATTTGTTTAATAAAATATTATTGCAAGATTTTAAGAAGCTTAATATTTTGAAAGATGAAAAAATTAATTTTAATGATAATAATTAAGTAATATTGAATTTTGATATTTTAAATGAAAGCTATTTACTGTTAAGAGTACTAAAATGGAGAGAATAAAAGGTTTTGACGGGTTACGTTTTTTTTCAATCATGTTTGTGTTTTGTTCGCATTTAGGAGTGGCAAGCCTGTTGCCCAATATTCCCTATTTGCGACAGAATGTATTTTATTTTATATCTGGTGGGGCTGGTGTAAATATGTTTTTTGCCATAAGCGGATTTTTAATTACTTCATTATTGTTGCACGAAAAGAACGAGAAAGGAAAAATAAATATCAAGAAATTTTTTATAAGGAGATTTTTAAGACTGCTCCCGCCAATCATACCATTCTATATTTGTATTGCTATCTTTATGTTTTTTGGTTTAATTGAACCGGCTTATTTGGGACTTTTTGTTTCTATGGCATATCTCTATAATTTTATTCCTAAAGATAACCGTGTGTTTTCTGCTGAATTATCGCATACTTGGTCGTTGGGTGTAGAAGAGCAATTTTATTTCACATGGCCTTTCATTTTGAGTTATTTGAAAAAATCTAGCATTTACATTTTAGTAGTAGTAGTAATAATAGTGAGTTTTGCGGCACTTCAAATTCTTCCTGAACTTTATATTCATGAACGTCAGCTGAAAAATTTATTTTTTGTTGACCGATGGATAATACCTGCTATAACTCCTATTTTAATTGGTTCCATCATCGCATTGTATAATCATACAAATATTGATGTTGTAAAAAAACAATTTAAAAATAATGGTGTTTGGTTATTAGTTAGTTTAGGTGTGTTATTCGTTCCCTTTTATATACCTGACGGCTTGTTCGATTCTGTTCGCATTTTTCATTCTATCGGGGCTTCATTATTACTGCTATGGATTTTTCATAATCAATCGAGTGGTTTCGTAAAAGTTTTGGATACTAAAGTTATTTCTTATGTGGGAAAAATATCTTATGGATTATATATTTGGCAAGGATTTTTTATTGGTAATAGTCCCAAAGAGGACCCATCAATATGGATTTTTGTTTTCCCGCTTAACATCATCCTCACTTTTGTTGTTGCTATTCTTTCGTACGAATTTTACGAAAAAAGGATTTTGAAATGGAAACAAAAATTCAAATAGATTTTTTTGAAATTTTATAGCTATGTCACCATTAATTTCTGTTATTATACCCTGTCACAACGCAGAAAAATTTATTAGTGAATGTATCGAGTCGGTTATTCAACAAACTTATAAGGAAACAGAAATCATTTGTATCGAAAATAATTCTTCCGATAACACCTTATTGGTTTTGAATAATTACAAAAAAAAATATCCTGATAAGGTTATCGTACTTATTGAATCACAACATGGAGCATCTGTAGCAAGAAATTCAGGACTTAAAATTGCTAAAGGGGAGTGGATTCAGTTTTTGGATGCAGATGATATTCTTCTCCCTGAAAAATTAAGAACACAAATGAATTTGATTTCTGAAACTAATTCAGATTTAATTGTTGGCAATTACAGCAGAACAGAAAATAATAAAACAGAAAATATTATTCAAATAAAAAACAGCTGGGAAGGATTAATCAAAGGACGTTTAGGATTTACAAGCTCCAACTTATGGAAAAAAAGTGTGTTGATAAATGTAGGTGGTTGGGATAATGTCAGGAGTAGTCAAGAGGCTATATTAATGTTTAAAATATTAAAGCAGAATAGTATTGTTTTATTTGATGAAGAATTTAACACGATAAAAATGGAACGTACTCTAAGTTCAATTTCTAAAACCAATGTAAAAGATAATATTATCAGGTACATTGAACTTAGAATTAATATTTGGGAGTATTTGAAATCATCAGGTCAGTTAACAAACAATCTTCTAAACGTGTTAAAAATAAACGTTTTTGATAGTATTCGAATTTTATACTCTGAAAACAAAGAGGCGGGAATAGAATTATATATAAAGTATGTAAAAAATAAATTTGAGCCAGTTTCATCTTCCAGCTCATCTGCATTTTATTTGTTTTTTTACAAATTACTTGGTTTTAAAGTGATTCAAAAAATACTTGGATAGGAAAGGATGAAAAAGAAAATACTAATTGTTGTTGGCACACGACCTAATTTTATTAAGGTTACCCAATTTAAAAAGGAGGTTGCAAAATTCTCTTCTTTAGAGGTTAAAATTGTGCATACAGGGCAACACTATGATTCCAAGATGGCAGATGTGTTTTTCGAACAATTCAATCTTATCCCTGATTTTTTCCTAAATATTTCTCCTGATTCAGCCATAGCACAGATGGCCTACATTATGATGAAACTCGAAGAGCTATTAAATACTACTTATCAGCCTGATTTAGTGATTGTAGTAGGTGATGTTAATTCAACTCTTGCTGCTGCACTTGTTGCAAATAAATTAAATATCAAATTAGCCCATCTAGAAAGCGGATTGAGGAGTTTTGATAAAACAATGCCCGAAGAAAACAACAGAATTGTGACTGATGCAATTACGGATTATTATTTTGTAACAGAGCAAAGTGGAATCAATAACTTACTGAAGGAGGGTGTTGCCAAAAACAAACTTTTTTTTGTTGGGAATACCATGATTGACTCACTAGTTAGTTTTGATTTAAAAATTCAATCATCAACTATATTAGAAAAGTTGAAACTTGAATCAAAAAAGTATGTGCTAATGACCATGCACCGCCCAGCAACAGTTGATAATGTAGTCGGACTCACGAAATTGATAGAGTTGATTGAAGAAGTAACGAAACTGTATAAAGTGGTGTTTCCTATTCATCCACGTACCTTAAAGAATATTGAAAAAGAAGGATTGCTATATCGTTTTCAAAACATTAAAAATATTGTTTCCACAGAACCTCTTGATTATTTTGCGTTTCAAAATCTGATTAGTAACAGCAAATTTATTTTAACAGATAGTGGAGGAATACAGGAAGAGTCAACATTTGTTGGAGTTCCTTGTTTAACATTGAGGCCAAACACGGAACGACCTGTAACCTGCTCTATAGGTACAAACACATTGATTCCATTTGATATTGATTCAATTAAAACTCAGATGAACTTAATTGAAACAGATAATTATAAAAAAGGAACAGTCCCTGAACTATGGGATGGAAAAGCAACGGAACGGATAGTAAGTGTCTTAAATCAACTACTGATTGAATGATTTACCTTACCTATAACGATCAGCCAACGGGTGTTTATTTCAGTCAGGTTACTGATGTGTGTAATTTTGTAAATAGAAAATTCAATGCGGATATTCGACTGGTTGCACTTATTTCGGTTCGAAATTTTTCAGCCAATAAAAAAAGTATTAAACAACATTTTTCTGGTGCAATCGTTCTTCCAATGTTCCCAAAACAAAAGAACTGGAAAAAAAATAAATTAATTCTGAAGTTGTTATTTCTTTTTATTGGTAAACAAAGCATTTGGTGCAGGGGTGTTTTTGCAGGTAATCTTGCTTTGAATCTAAAAAAAAGGATGGGTGTGAAAAAAATAGTTTTTGACGGAAGGGGTGCTTACAAAGCGGAGTATAATGAGTACCTAAGCAAAATTGTTGAGGGTAAAAATGAAATTGCTGAATTAGAAAATAATGTCATTCATCATTCTGACTGCAGAATTGCTGTTTCAGAAAAATTGGTAGAGTATTGGAGAAATGAATATGATTATAAAATGGATTCCCATGTTGTTATTCCATGTACACTTAATAATGATGTTGAATTTTTTTTTCCATCAAAAGAAGTTATAATTGAAATACGAAAGGAATTGGGTTTTGATGACAAGGATATTGTTTTTGTTTATTCAGGCTCTTCGGCCGACTGGCAATCATTGGTAATTGTGGATGATTTTATTTTTATGCAAATGCAAATGAATGCTACAATAAAATTCATGTTGTTGGCTAATACTAAATTGGAGCATTTAAAAACATACAAGCAGTTTCCTGAACGTATTATTCAGAAATGGGTAAAAGCGCACGAAGTAGGGGATTACCTTTCTGCTGCTGATTACGGAATAGTGATAAGGGAGAATTCAATAACCAATCAAGTAGCGTCTCCAACCAAATTTGCTGAATACCTTAATGCAGGATTAAGTGTTTTGATTTCTGAAAACATTGGCGATTTCAGTAGTTTTACAAAACAGAATAATTGTGGACATATTATTTCCGATTTCAGCAGTGATTATAATTTTACTAAATTGCCGTATTCTGAAAAGGTGAAAAATTTTAATTTAGCACAAAAGTATTTCACGAAAGATGTTTTCAGTAGTGGTTATGAAACAATTCTCAATGTGTTAAAAGAAGAAGTAAGCGATGATTAAAAGTAAAACTGACTATCTTTATTATCTGGAAGCCGACAGAATTGCATTGTCGAAGCCGAAGAAAGAATCCATGCCTTTTTCTCTATCTGTAAAGTCATTTTTATTTCCCGATTATATATGGAAGTTTCAGAAAACATTACGTAAGCTTGAGTTTCTAAAGAATAAGAACAAAAATATGTTTGAAAAAATCACTTATTTTTTTGTTCTAAAACGGTATTATAAAATTTCTTATAAACTTGGATTTACAATTCCCGTTAATGTTTTCGGACCTGGATTATCCATTGCACATTACGGAACCATAATTATTAATGCTGGTGCAAAAATAGGTGCTAATTGCCGTATTCATGCTGATGTAAATATTGGTACACAAGCTGGTTTTTCTGACAAGGCGCCTGTTCTTGGTGATAATATATACATTGCCCCCGGTGCAAAAATATTTGGACAAATTAGCATTCCAAACAATACCGCAATTGGTGCTAATGCAGTGGTCAATAAATCTTTTGATTCTGAAAATACAATCATTGGTGGTGTTCCTGCAAAGGTAATTTCTGAAAACATTGATATTGATGATATGTTGATAAGAGCTACTACCATTATAGAATCGGGGTTGAGCAAGAAAGAATTATGTGGTATGCCGGCACGGGAAATAAAACAACTACTTAAGCAGAATAAATAGTGAAAACAATTTCAAAAAATAAAATTAGTTTTAATCAACCTTTTGTTTCAACTAAAGGATTGAGCTATATTGAAGATGCCCTTTCTGAAAGCAATGGACAATACACTCAAAAGTGTAAATTATTTTTTGATGAAAAGTATTCTTTCGAAAATACTTTCCTCACTTCATCCTGTACTCATGCCTTAGAAATGGCTGCCATTCTTATTGATGCGAAAGAGGGTGATGAAATCATCATTCCTTCTTATACATTTGTTTCTTCAGCTAATCCTTTTGTGCTGCGGGGAGCTACTGTTGTTTTTGCAGATAGTGCTGTTGATTCTCCTAATATAGATGCAGATAAAATTGAAAAATTAATTACTTCAAAGACAAAAGCAATTGTGGTGGTTCATTATGGTGGAGTTGCCTGCGACATGAATAAAATAATGGAAATTGCAAATCGTCATCATATCATAGTGATTGAAGATGCTGCTCATTCTATTGATGCCTATTATAAGGAGCAACCTCTTGGAAGTTTCGGACACTTATCTGCTTTTTCTTTTCATGATACCAAAAATATTAGTTGTGGAGAAGGAGGGATGCTGGTGATAAATGATGAAAGTTTATTGAAGAGGGCAGAACTGATTTTTGAAAAGGGAACTAACAGAGCTGCATTTGTAAGAGGAGATGTTGATAAATACGAATGGATGGACATCGGCTCCTCGTTTACAATGTCTGAAATTACTGCTGCCTATTTATTTTCTCAGTTGGAAGAGTTGGAAGAAATTCAAACAAAACGAAAACAGCTTTGGAGTTTGTATTATCATTTGCTGAAACCTTTACAAGATAAAAATTATTTCGATTTACCTGTACTCACTGAAAATTCTTTTCACAATGCTCATTTGTTTTACATCATATGCGATTCTCCTTTCCAGCGACAGATACTGATGAAGTACTTATCGGAATCTGGTATTCCTTCTTCTTTTCATTACTCAAGTCTGCATTTAAGTCCTTTTTATAAATCAAAGTATAAAGGTGAGCCGCTTGTAAATGCTGATAAGTATGCCGCCTGGTTATTGCGTTTGCCTCTTCATTATTATTTGAAACAACAGAATATAGAATTTATTACAGACAAAATAAAATCATTCTTTGAGTAAGAATTATGATTCAAGATAAAAATGTTCCTGTTTTAAATTCCCTGCGAGCCATTGCTGCATTGTCTGTTTGTATGTTTCATTATGTGTGTACAGTTACTGGTTTTATTTCAAATACTGCCATCACTTCCATCTTTTCTTACGGTCATTATGGGGTGCAAATGTTTTTCGTTATTTCAGGTTTCATTATTCCCTGGTCTATGTTTCATGGTAACTATAAAATAAATAATTTTTTAACCTTCACTGCAAAGCGGCTCATTCGGCTCGAACCGCCTTATCTCATTTCGCTTTTGTTTGGCATTGCTCACACTTATATTCGAACATTAAGTCCTCAGTATAATGGTTTGGACATTACACCCACGGCAAAACAAATTGCTTTGCACTTTGGATACATGATTCCTTTTTTTGAAGGAGAGAAATGGATTCGTCCTGTTTACTGGACGTTGGCAATAGAATTTCAATATTACATTACTATCGGTTTGTTGTTTACATTTATTTTCAGCAATAAAATGTGGCTTCGGATTGTTATGTACGCCTTGTTTCTTTCGGGACCAATATGGTTCAGGTATAATTTTTTGCCTTATTATTTGCCTATTTTTTTGTTGGGAATAGTATTGTGTCTGTATAAAACAAAAGTAATCAGCCTTATGGAAATGTACTTGGTTAGTCTTCTTGCCTTTGTTTCAATTGGCTTTCATATTGATGTGCCTTCGTTATGTTTTTCAGGATTTACTTTTTTTGTTATTCTTTATTTCAGTAATCTTAAATCTGCCATCGGCAATTTTCTTGGAAATATTTCGTACTCCATTTATTTATTTCATAGCCTTACAGGCATGATACTATTAAACTATTGTGCGCATTTTGCAACTTCACCATTGATAAAATTTATTTTAATTGTTGCTGCTTTACTTATTAGTATTGGTGCTTCATACCTTGTGTATCGTTTTGTAGAGAAACCTTCCAAACAATTATCGTCACGTATAAAATACAAAAAATGAGAATTGCATTATTTACAGATGGTATATATCCTTATGTAATTGGAGGGATGCAGAAGCATTCGTTTTATCTTGCTAAGTATTTTGCATTAAATAAAATTGAAGTGGACTTGTATCATACCGCAAAAAGCTCTTCTGCAATTGGGAATTTCTCCTGTTTTTCTGATGATGAAAAAAAATACATAACCTCTGTGTTTGTTGATTATCCTGCTGTTGGAGAAGTACCAGGGCATTACATACGAGAAATGTATACGTATTCCAAAGCTATTTTCGAACAGTTTGAAAAACAAAAATTGGTTGATTTTATTTATGTACAGGGGTTATGCGGAATGTATCTACTCGAAAATAAAAATAAAACTACTGTGCCTGTAGGGATTAATTTTCATGGATTAGAAATGTTTCAGCAAACGGCCAACTTAAAATCAAAACTCGAACAATATCTTTTTAAACGGCCCGTTACTTCTTCGATGCAAAATGCTGACATTGTTTTTTCGCTTGGAGGAAAGCTTTCCGATATTATAAGGAGTAGAGGAGTAGCGAATAATAAAATTATTCAAATACCTATTGGCATTGATGAAACATGGATTAGAACTTTACCTGTAAAAACAAATGCGAAACGTAAATTTGTTTTTGTTGGCAGGTATGAGCGCAGAAAAGGAATTGAAGAATTGACCCAAGTTATTAAGCAACTTTTGCCTTCAAACAATTTTACGTTCGAATTTGTTGGTGATATAGCAGATGACAAAAGAATAATTTCTAAAAATGTATTTTATCATGGTAGTATTTCTGATGTTTCTAAAATTAAAAGCATACTTGCTGAAGCAGATGTACTGGTTTGCCCAAGTTACAGCGAAGGTATGCCTACAGTAATTTTGGAAGCGATGGCTTCGGGACTTGCAATTATTGCAAGTAGAGTGGGGGCAGTGGAAGAAGAAGTGGATGCAACCAATGGTTTATTAATTTCTCCTGGAAACAAAGAGGAGTTGAAACAAGCTATCAACAGGCTTATTCAACTGCCTTCTTCTGATTTTGAATTGCTAAAAAACAATTCCATCAATAAAATTAAAAACAATTTTTTGTGGAATAAAATAATTTTAAAAACCATTGATGAAATAAATAAAGCAATAGATGCGAATGACTATTGACGAATGACGAATGACTAATTTTACTACATTTGCAAAAAAAAATAAACCATGGACGAATTGAACGAAAAATTAACTGGAACCGGTGTTGCCCTTGTAACACCATTTGCTGCCGACAAAAGTGTAGACTACAAAGCACTTGCTAAATTGGTGACACATGTGATGAAAGGCAGAGTGGAGTACCTTGTGGTGCTGGGCACAACAGGCGAATCGGTGACATTGACACGAGATGAAAGGCAAAAAGTGGTGGCCACTGTGGTACAAACAGTACTTGGCAAAATGCCTGTAGTACTTGGTTTGGGAGGTAACAACACCCAAGAAATTTTGGATGCTTTAAAAGACCCTTACGATTTTAAATATGTGGATGCTATTCTTTCTGTTTCGCCATATTACAATAAGCCTAGCCAACGAGGCATTTACGAGCATTACAAAGCCATTGCCCAAAAAAGTCCGAAACCAATTATATTGTACAACGTGCCTGCCCGCACAGGCTCTAACATATCAGCAGAAACTACTTTGAAACTTGCCAAGGATTTTAAAAACATTATTGGAATCAAAGAAGCATCGGGCAACTTGGAGCAGTGTATGAAAATTATTAAAAACCGACCTAAAGATTTTTTAGTTATTTCGGGAGATGATATGCTTACTATTCCTATCTGTGCGGTTGGTGGCAATGGTGCAATTTCTGTTGTTGCCAATGCGTTTCCAAAAGATTATTCGCACATGACCCGAATGATTTTGTCGGAAGATGTAGTGGAAGCAAAACGGGTGATGTATAAACTTACCGATATTATTGAACAACTATTTGCCGATGGCAACCCTGCGGGAATCAAAGCTGCGCTTGAAGTGTTGAATGTTTGCAAATCGGTACTTCGTTTGCCATTGGTAAATGTAAATCCTGAAACTCAGAAAAAAATAGAAGAACTAGTGAAGGCTTACCGATAAAAAAGGGAAGGCTTCATTTTATTCTTTTAACTATCCATCCGCTTTCATCGGGCATTCGCCCGTAATCAAAAGTCATTTTTAATGTTTTTGCCGCTGTTCTTATTGTTTTATAAGGTGGTGTTTTTGTTTTCCAATCTTCGTTGGCTATAACAATGGCTTGACCGATTTTTAGTTTCAGCATTTCTTTATAAAGCCATGTATATTTACCTGGTTTTAGGGGAATTATTTCTGAGGCTTCTTCTTCACTTAATATTTTCATTTCTTTTTTTTTAAAGGTATTACTAAGTTATCATTATTGAGGTGGCAATTAAAGTCCGTTCGGCTTCCATTTATAATCAATTTAAAAGCTGTTTAGCTTCCATTTGAAGTCCGTTCGAAAGCCTTTTGGAATACTTCAAAAGTCCGTTTGCCCTGTTTTTTAGTTCTTTCAGATAGTTTGTTATTACTTCCTGCTGCTTCCTAACTCCATTCGCATGCTTTAATAATTTTTTTGCAATGCTTTTACCTGTTTTGTTTTGAGATTAATTTCGTGTTTTTACAAAAAAAACCGTCTTTTAACAGACGGTTTTATTTGTAAATGTAATTACAATTACGGAGGAGTAACTGGAGGAAGATTGCTTCCTTGTTTTTCAAACAAAGGAGCCAATGCATCAATAACAGTATCTACTCCAGGTGTTGGAGTTCCTAAAGCTCCCTGAGCAGTTTCATAAAACTTGAGCATGTATTTATAAGCAAAATGCTCTGATGCTAATGAGAAATCAACAAATACATCTGTTGTTTCATTCAACTGATTTTTTAGTTCCATCATGTCCTGAGTCATTTTAACATCGTTGGTACAATCAACCAAACTCATAAATCCAGGACGAAGTGCTGCGTTAATTTGTGCAAGTTGCTCTCCTTTTATAACGTAAGGTAAACGTACATTGTCAACAGAGCTTGCTCCCTGTCGTTCTGTTTTTGTTAGTTGAACCACTTTTATACTTGCAAGAATCGTTCTGATTCCTGTCAGGTGGTCAACGATGTCTTGCTTTTGGGTTCCTGTAAAAACAACACCCATTTTTTCCGGCATCGGCATAGTTAAATTGATTTAGAGGTTTATATTGTTTAAATTATGGGGCAAAGTAAAACGGAATAAATGAGAATAGAAAATATTTTGGAAATCTGCCGTGAACACGGTGAATTTTAATATAAATGAAATATTAGGAAGTAATCAAGCCTATAGCTATTAAAATGCGAATATGTGAATTTATTTTCTCGTGTGTTTGGGGTCTGCTTTTTTCTAACTGATTGTAAATTTTACTTACTTCATCCCTTATCATCACATCATTATATTGTGGTCCCCATACTACTGCAATCTGCTTGGTATTATTGCCTTCAAAGAGTAAAGTAATTAATTTGAATTGTGCAATATTTAAGCCTTTAGCCATACTAATGGGACGGGCTTTTTCAATAACTAATTGTTTTTCTGTTTTCATATATAATAAAGATACTACTAAATAAGGGAGAAATAAATTTGGTGATATTTTAAAATGTATATATGATGTATTTAAATTTTGCAAATAATATTTTTTATTTAAGAATGTTTTTGAGGAGATTATTTATCTTTGAAAAATAATTTCATCCTGAAATGAAACTACTGCTCACCTTTATTTTGTTTTCCTTTTTTGCTTTAAGGTTGTTTTCACAAACAGTCCCTAAGGTTGAAAATATTATCATTGTAACTACTGATGGCTTTAGGTGGCAGGAAGTATTTAAAGGAATGGATTCTATTATTGCAGAAAATCCAAAATTTAATCAAAACAAAAAAGAGGAAATCTTTAAAAAATATGGCAGTACATCTGTATTGGAAAGACGAAAAAAACTATTGCCTTTTATATGGAACACCATAAGTACACAAGGTCAGATTTACGGCAACCGTGCGTATAGCAACAAAGTGGATAATGCAAATCCCTACTGGTACTCGTATCCTGGCTACAGCGAAATATTCTGTGGATACGTGGATACATCAGTAAATTCGAATAATTACAAAGCCAACCCCAATACCAATGTGCTGGAATTTATGAATAAGCAAAAAGATTTTAATAATAAAGTAGCTGCATTTGCTGCATGGAGTGCCTTCGATAGAATATTGAATGAACAACGAAGCGGATTCCCTGTCACCTGTGGTAGCCAATCGTTCAACAACAATGATGCTGCACAAAAGCTAATGGGAGAAATGAAACGCAACAGCCATCCACCTTACGATACAACAGCTTACCAAGATGTTTTTACACATTATCAGGCAATGGATTATTTGCAGAAACAACAACCCCGGGTTCTCTATATTTCGTATGGCGAAACGGATGAATGGGCACATTATGGTAACTATAGTGATTATCTGGATGCAGCACACCGGGTAGATAAATGGTTAAACGATTTATGGAATTACATTCAAACATCGCCTACTTACAAAAACAAAACAGCTTTGTTTATCACTGTTGACCACGGTAGAGGTGATAGTATTAAAACAGAATGGACAAGTCATAATTCTAAAATTGCAGATTCGCATCAAATATGGTTTGCCGTTATGGGACCCACCATTGCACCAAAAGGAGAAATGAAAACAGAAGTGCAAATCTATCAAAAACAATTTGCGCAAACAGTTGCTGATTTGTTAGGTTTAAATTTTACCTGCGAACATCCAGTAGCACCTGCCGTTAAAGAGATTTTCGAGAAATAGAAGATGAGTTATTGATGATATTTTCCAAAAACTTTTAAGAGGTGAATAATATCATCAGATTGTATATAATCAGGACTTTTATATATAGCATCCGTATTTTCCTTGTCCTTGTGTAAATTCCAGATGGTAACCCTGATTCCGTTTTCATGTGCCAATTTTACCTGATTGGCAGTAATCTTTTCGTTGTCAATCGTAATGCCCCAAAGCCCCATTGTTTTAGTAACATCCAAAGCCTGCTCAAAGGAAGAAGGATAAATAAACGATTGAAGATTTTCGTCTTTATTTTTCAAAATTCTTAAAAAAGTAGTATCAGGGCTTTCAATCAATACTTGGTCGTATCTTAACTGATGGGCATTTTTGAAATTGATAATGGCATTTGCAAATTGGTTTTGGTAAGCAGTATAATCGGCAGCAGCAGTATATAATTTGCAATCGAAGGTATAAACATAATTGGTGGGATTGTTTAAATTAGAAAATAAATCAGTGAGAGAAACGATTTGGATGGAAGATGAAAAAGCATTGGCATAATGGCATCCCCATATATCGCTCCACAACATATTATTAATAGTGCCGTTGCACATTGTAGATTCATTCAAATCAGAATTGTGGTAAGCCACCAACACACTGTCTTTAGTAAGTTGAACATCCAACTCTGTACCATCGGCACCAATTCGCAAACAAGGCTCCACCGATTCGTACGAATTAATTGGAAATTTAAACCCAACACCCATACCCGCGTTACCAAAACAGGAAATTTTATTTCCATTTAAGTTGTTAATCTCAAACAAAGGAACATCTCTTTTGCACGAGTTGAAAAGCGCGAAAACAAAACAAAACAGTATGATGGTCGTAAATAATTTCATTTGGCTAAATTAATAATTTTATTTTTCTATTCTATTAACATACTTAACCCATGAATACTGAACCAATGAACTAATAAACTAATGAACCAATGACTAATGACTAATGAACTTTACCACTAATCATTAACATTTACCGTTTATTAAATTTATTTCTACTACAATTAATATTTAGAATATATTTACACCTTATGAAAAAGGCTATACTCCTCATGTTTATTTTTTTAGTTTATTCTCATTGGCTCCAAGCAACTGATGACACTGTATTGGTGCGGAAGGGTTACACTATTGAAAGGGCTGTGAAAGCGCCTAAAATAGATGGAGTGCTTGACGATGATACATGGGCAAACGTTACTACTATTTGCGATTTAAAACAATGCTATCCTTATTACGACCATCAGCCATCGCAAAAAACAGAAGTGAAGTTGGTGTATGATAATACTGCCATTTATGTTGGTGCATTTCTTTACGACACAGCTCCCGATAGTATAGCCCATCAGCTCGGAAACAGGGACGACCAAGTTAATGCAGATAATTTTAGAATAGTATTTGATACTTATAATAAAGAGCAGGACGCTTTTGATTTTACTGTAACAGCATCGGGAGTTCAGCTCGATTCAAGGTTTTCGGACGGATTGTATAATGCAGTGTGGGAATCGGCAGTAAAAATAAACGATAAAGGTTGGGCAGTTGAAATAAAAATTCCTTACTCAGCATTGCGGTTTCCTAATATGGATAAACAATTGTGGGGCTTTCAGATTACCAGATACATTACCCGAAAAGGAGAATTTGAGCAGTGGGGGTTGGTTCCAAGAGCCGAATCGAATGCAATTAAGTTTTGGGGCTTTTTGAACGGACTAACAGGAATAAAAGAGCCAGTGAGATTATCTTTTACTCCATACATTACCTTGTCCACTTCGCATTATCCTGCAGATATAAAAGGCGAATCAAATTATTCTTCAAACATTACAGGAGGGCTGGATTTGAAATATGGAATCAACGAAAGTTTTACAGTAGATGCCACTTTGCTCCCCGATTTTTCGCAAGTGCAAAGTGATAATGTGGTCAAAAATTTATCTGCATTTGAAGTTATTTACGATGAGCAACGTCCGTTTTTTCAAGAAAGTACTGATTTGTTTCAGAAAGGAGATTTGTTTTATTCAAGGAGAATTGGAAGACGGCCAAGCGAATACTATAATATATATGCAGATACAAGTAAAAATAAAGTAGTGATAAAAAATCCAGATCAGGCTAAATTATTAAATGCAACTAAACTCTCAGGACGTACCACTAACGGACTTGGGGTAGGTATATTGAATGCGGTGATGGATAATACTTATGCAACTGTGAGAGATAGTATGGGAAATGAAGAAAAAATGTTAACAGAGCCTTTTTCAAATTATAATATAATTGTCCTCGATCAACAATTAAAAAACAGTTCAAATGTTTATTTAATAAATACCAATGTGAATAGGAAAAAGGACTACAACAATGCTAACGTAACAGGTGTTGGATTTAGTTTGAATGACAAAAAAAGTAAATACAATGTTTGGGGAAACGGTGCATTAACTAATGTGTTTTCAAAAACGGATACCGTACAAAACCAATACACCGATTTGTATGGTTATAAGTATAATGTAGGGCTTGGGAAAATAGCAGGCTGGTTTCAGTTTAATGCCTATCGCGAAGTAGTAAACAAAACATTTAATAATAATGACATGGGAATAACCCGTGAAACAGATTATGCTTCTAACGGAGCCGGTTTTCGATTTCATAAATTGGAACCGTTCGGTAAATTTTTAAATGCGTTTGCAGAAATAGCTTTTGGTGAAAATGAAAACTTAACCACACACAGAGTTACCAGTGCTTTCGTTAATATTTTTAGCGAAGTAAACACAAAATCACGACAAAATATTTATATGGGTTTAGAGTTGGAGCCTGTTGAAAGAGTGGATTATTACGAAGCACGAACACCTGGAAGAGTTTTTGTGCAACCACCTACTTACAGGGGGTTTATAGGTATTAACACAGATGAAAGAAAAAAATTGAGTACTAGTGTTAATGTTTATGTTGGCATTACTGATATTGTTTCGCCTACTATTGGTTACAATCCTTATTACGGATTGTTTATCGCTCCTCGTTTGAGAGTGACCGATAAATTATCATTTGAACTTTCAAGTAACTTTACCAAAGATAATGGTGATAGGGGTTATGTAAATACAGATGAATGGGGTACCATAATTTTTGGGAAACGTTATCTAACCAATCTTACCAACAGTGTTTCCATTCGATATTTGTTCCGGAATAATTTATCATTAACCTTGCGCGGAAGGCATTATTGGGCAAGAGGTGATTACCGTAGCTTTTATGATTTAACCGATGATGGACAATTGATAGATAATATAAGTTATGACCAGAACCATGATTTTAATTTCAACGCTTTTAATATTGATATGTTGTTTCAATGGCAGTTTGCTCCAGGTAGTTCATTAAACCTGGTTTGGAAAAACTCTATTTACAATGAAGGAGATAAGGTCATAAATAGTTATTCCGAAAACTTTAGAAACACGATACAATCAAAGCAGTTGAATACTATTTCTTTAAAAGTATTGTACTATTTCGATTATCTTTATCTCGTTAAAAAAAAGAATGAAAAGTAAAATTGAATATCAAGGATGATAAATGTAAATAATATATATAAATCTTATGGTGCTTTAAAAGTGCTGAAGGGAGTTTCGCTTACCATTAATAAAGGAGAAATTATTTCGATTGTTGGCGCATCGGGTGCGGGAAAAACAACTTTGCTTCATATTATTGGAACACTCGATAAACCTGACGGAGGAACAGTAGAAATTAATTCAATTAAGATTTTTGGCTTAAGTGACAGAAAATTATCGGTATTCAGAAATAAGAATATTGGATTTGTTTTTCAGTTCCATCACTTACTTCCTGAATTTACTGCCTTGGAAAATGTTTGTTTCCCAGCTTTTATTGCAGGAGTTTCAAAGTCAGAAGCAGAAAATAAGGCAAAAGAATTGTTGAACTACTTAGGATTGATAGATCGAATTAATCATAAACCAACTGAATTATCTGGCGGGGAACAACAGCGTGTTGCAGTGGCAAGAGCTTTAATTAATAACCCTTCTGTGATATTAGCAGATGAACCTTCAGGTAATTTAGATTCGGCAAGTGCGAAGGATTTACATCAATTATTTTTTACTTTAAGGGAAAAATACAATCAGACATTTGTTATTGTAACCCACAACCAAGAGCTAGCCAACATGGCAGACAGAAAATTGGTGATGCGTGACGGGGTGATAGTTTAAGCAGGGAATATAATCTAAAAAAACTTTTTTATTTTTTCTATGAAAGATGCAGGTGCTGCACAAGGCTTGTTAGTAGCCATGTTTATAAATACTAAAGCAGTGCTAGCAGTATTCAATAATTCGTTTTTCTGATTATAAATTTCATAATCGAATAAAATTTTTGCAGTAGGCATTTCTTTGATGATTGTTTTAATTACTAGCAAATCATCATACACAGCAGGTTTTAGATATTTAATGTTACATGAAAATACAGGTAGCATCACACCATTCTCTTCCATTTCTTTATAGCTACTTCCCAATGAGCGTAGGGCTTCCACTCTGCCTACTTCATAATACTGCATATAATTACCATAATACACATAACCCATCTTGTCTGTTTCTGCGTAGCGCACCCGCACTGTTGTTTCCGAGATATACATTTTCTTCGATTTTTAGTTTTTAAAATGTTGATAAAGTACAATTTTATTTCTTTCTAAAACCAAATAAATAAAAATATTTTTTTTGATTTTTATTCTCTTAAATTTCATTTTAATACTTATAATTGTACCCGTAAATAAAAATACATTTTTTTTACTTAGATTTATTAAAAAATCTTTAATAGTGTCGAAACACTTGTAAAAATAGCATTTTTAAAGGAGTGTCAGGTAATTTGATTTTAATCTTCACTTATTATTAATTTGAAATTTGAATTATTGAAGTTCATAAAACAAATTTTTTAACTGACAATATTTATTTTATTTTTTTTTAAAAATAAAGTTCAGATAATTAACTCCAAATAAATAAAGTTGTATATATTTACAGCGCAATAGCTTAAAACAGAGCATTTACACGATATTAATAAAATACACATATTATACACACTAACCACCGAATGGAGAAATCATTTACAAAAGTATGGCAGAATTGTCTCGACATAATAAAGGACAACGTAAGTACACAAAGTTATAAAACCTGGTTTGAACCAATAAAGCCAGTAAAACTAAGTAGCAGTGTGTTGACAATTCAAGTTCCTAGTCAGTTTTTTTATGAATGGTTGGAAGAGCATTATATTACGCTACTCAAAAAAACAATTAAAAAGGAGTTGGGTACCGAAGGAAGATTAGAGTACAGTATTATTATGGAGAATAACTATAATAATACTTCCAAACCTTATACAGTTAAAATACCTACTACTAATAAAAAGGAATTAAAAAACCCATCGGTGAATATGCCGATAGAAATGAATCAGAATGGTATTCGCAATCCTTTTATTATCCCTGGTTTGAAAAAAGTGAATGTTGAATCTCAATTAAATTCGAATTACACATTTGATAATTTAGTGGAGGGAGATTGTAACCGATTAGCGCGTTCTGCTGGGTTTGCAGTTTCAAAGAATCCAGGGGGCACTTCTTTTAACCCTTTATTGATTTATGGAGGGGTTGGTTTGGGTAAAACCCATCTATCACACGCGATAGGAATTCAGATAAAAAATGAATATGCTGGAAAAACTGTACTTTATGTTTCGTCCGAAAAGTTTACTCAACAGTACATTGATTCTGTAAGAAATAATAATCAAAATGATTTTGTTCATTTTTACCAGATGATTGATGTATTAATTATTGATGATGTTCAGTATTTTGCTGGAAAAGAAAAGACTCAGGATGTTTTTTTTCATATTTTCAACCATTTGCACCAATCAGGAAAACAACTAATCCTTACAGCTGATAAAGCACCTGTTGAATTGCAAGGTTTTGAGCAGCGTTTGCTTTCCCGTTTCAAATGGGGCTTGGCGGCTGATTTACAAACACCAAGTTTGGAAACCCGTATTGCAATTTTGGAGAAGAAAGTTTATGCAGATGGAATTGATTTACCAAAAGATGTTGTTGAATATCTTGCATATAGTATTACTACAAATGTTAGAGAACTTGAAGGAGCTTTAATTTCATTGCTTGCTCAGTCTTCAATGAACAAAAAAGCGATAAATATTGAGTTGGCAAAGCAAATGATAGATAAGTTTGTGAAGAATACAGCTCGCGAAGTGTCGATTGATTATATTCAGAAGGTGGTGTGTGATTATTTTGAATTACCATTAGAATTATTGAAATCAAAAACACGTAAACGTGAAGTTGTTCAGGCTCGTCAAATTGCAATGTATTTTGCAAAAAGCATGACTAAGTCTTCACTAGCAACCATTGGTTTGCATTGTGGAGGTAAAGATCATGCAACAGTGCTACACGCCTGTCGTACGGTAAATAACTTAATGGATACAGATAAACGATTTAAAAATTATATTGATGAGTTAAATAAAAAAATTACTATTCAATAGAAAACAACATAAATGAAAAATCTTAAATAGGAATCAGAAAATCTGATTCCTATTTTTGTTTTAATGAAACAAAATGACGAAAATTTTGATGGTGTGTCTTGGTAATATTTGCCGTTCTCCACTTGCTGAAGGAATATTAAGAGATAAGGCGGAAAAAATGAATCTAAATATTTTGGTTGATTCTGCTGGAACTTCGAATTATCATGTTGATGAACATCCCGATCACCGAACAATTAAAAATGCTAAAGGTCACAATATTGATTTATCGAAATTAAAAGCACGGCAATTTTCTGAAAATGATTTTGATAATTTTGATGTTATTTATGTAATGGATTCATCAAATTTCTCTGATGTGATTTCACTGGCAAGAAATAAAAATGAAAAGCAAAAGGTACAATTGATTTTGGAAATCATTTATCCAAATGCTTTTATTTCGGTTCCAGATCCTTATTTTGGTGGAGAGGATGGTTTCGAAGATGTATTTACAATTCTAAATAATGCTTGTGAAGTTATTGCACAAATATTACGAAATAAAAAATAAAAAAGGATGAGTGTAAAAGGAAAATTATATTTAATTCCAACAACTCTTGGAGATACTGGGGAAACCTCAGATGTAATTCCTATTAAAATTAATAGTTTGGTTAATTTAATTGATGAGTATATTGTTGAAAATGAAAAATCAGCTAGACATTTTCTAAAAAAAATCGGGATAAAGAAATCTTTAAACGAAATTGTGTTGCATCCTTTGAATCAACACACTTTAGCAAATGAAGTAAAGCATTATTTAGATTCGATTGCAATTGGAAAAAATATTGGATTAATTTCAGAAGTTGGCTGTCCTGCAATTGCTGACCCAGGAGAAGTTATAGTTAAACTAGCTCATAAAAATAACATTCAGGTAATTCCTTTGGTTGGCCCTTCATCAATATTACTTGCATTAATGGCAAGCGGAATGAATGGGCAAAATTTCACATTTAATGGTTATTTACCTAAAGAGCGTTCGGAAAGAGTTTCTAAAATAAAAGAATTGGAACGTTTAGTGAAACAAAAAAATCAAACGCAAATTTTTATTGAAACACCTTACCGCAATTTACATTTGATAGAGGACATTCTTTCGAGTTGTGATACTAATAGCATGATTTGTGTCGCATCCGATATAACATTACCAACTGAGTTTATAAAAACGAAAAGCGTTCAGGAGTGGAAAAAACAATTACCAGATATTAATAAACGACCCACTATTTTTATTATTGGTAAATGATTACAACTTTAAAGCTTTTGCTTGGCGGGATGATTTTGCAGGATTCCACTCATCTTTGTAAGATGCTTTGAAGAATACTTCCTGCACATAAGCTACAGTTCTTAAAATCCGTAAAAAATATCCGAAGTAAAAAACCATAAGGGGAATATAAATAAGGAAATAGGTGATCCCTTCATTCTTCCTGTCTCTAAAAGGAGAGAACACAAGAAACTTCATAAAATTATTTACAGTATATAACACAATATTCATTGGGATAATAAAAATTAATTGGCTAGTGAAATTAAACACCATATCCAATAAATAGAAATACCATTTTATATTTAGTATTAAATTGTATGTTACATTTTCCATGAATGAAATAAAATTTGAAAATTTAAACGAATCGTTTGGAAAAAAAACATCCCTATGTTTCCTTAAACGAAATCGTATCAAGGACTTGTCCCAACGAAGACGCTGTTTGATGAGGCGATTAAATGTTATGGGTACATTTGTCTGACATACTGCTGTTGGTTCAAAGTGAATTTTATACCCTAATTTACGGATTTTAACTGTTATATCACCATCCAATCCAGGCCCAATATCCCAACCACCTAGTCTGTCAAGAGCTTCTTTTCTGAAAGCACCAAACGCACCTGATATTACACGATATATCCCCAATTCACCTGTTGTAATACGTCCGATTGAAATTGTATCGTAATACTCAAGTGCCTGCAATGTTGCGCATAAACTTTCTTTATAGTTTCGGACTTGAATATTTCCACCAATTGCACCAATTTTGGGATTATAATAAAAAGGAACAAGTATATTTTCAATAGCATCACGGTCATAGGAGCAATCAGCATCAAAATGGACAATAAATTCACCCCTAGCAAATCGTAAACCTAAATTGGCAGCCGAAGCTTTACCTCCTCTCACATCATTCCTGTAAAATGCAGTAATCATTCCTCTATGTTCTAAATTTCGACAAATTGCTGCAGTATCATCATCAGATCCATCATCAATGACAATTAATTCGAAATTCTGATAGGTTTGCTCTTTGAGTGAATTAACAAGTTTATAAATATGTTTTCCTTCGTTTCGGCCGGGAACAATAATGGAAACGAGGGGTTGGTTTTTTATGAGAGAGAGTCGGGCGTCCGCAATCCCTTTTTTTCTGAAAATACTGTCAAACTTCCAGAAAATAATTGTTGAAATTTCAACAAGGAAAAATCGAAAAAACTCAAATATGAAAAAGAACCAAAACATTCGGAATAGTTTTGCCGCATCCACCGAAGACATGTAATTAATAAATTCGTCAATAAAACGCATTAATCAAATAGCTCTTTTGTCAGTTCATCTAATTGGAACTCTGATTTATTAAATGGTTGAAGTAAACTTGCCTTGAAATTAATTTTTACTTCAAAATCGTTGAAATTATTTTTTATGAGTTTTTCTATCAATGATTTTAGTTTTGTTAAATCCGATTCTGTTTGAATAAAATCATTGTTAATTAAACACATGTACAAAGTTGTAGAGTTTTCAAACGCCATAAAATCAGTCGGTTTGATATTTTCTCTTATAAGATTTACTACGGATTCCAGAACAGTTTTTTCTGCTTTTTTTCCAATTTTCTTATATAACTCTAGGATATTTTCAATATTTATAATGGCAATACTTGACTTTTGTTCTGTGTTTTCTTTTATTCGTTCTATTTCATAGTGAAGCATTGTTTTGAAAACAGGCATGCTGAGTGTGCCAAATATATCGTCCACCTCTTTTCCACTCGAAAGGAATCCATTAGCTGCTGCAGTTCTTCCACGTTTTGTAAGTTTATAAATGTTAATTGATTTTGGAATCAAGTATTGTACCTCCACATCCTGAGTACAAGAAATACATTTAGCCCTAACAAAAAAATCCTGAAAGTTTTTATCGCAATTATTGCAGTGATGAATTATGGAAGGTTTATCGTAATCTACACCAATGTGACGAAGCGCTTTATTACATTTCGGACACGTGAGTGAATTATCGACATTATTTCTGAAATCAGATATGGGACCAATGTATGCACAAGGAAAATGGTGAACTAAATCTTGAGCACTCGAATTAGATGAATTGCAATGCGGACAAACTTCTCGATAACTCAAAAACCCTCCTGAACATTGATTACATAAATAAATACGTTCGTAAAAATCAGGCCAAATTAAACCTTCTTTTTCTCCCCATTCCAGTATTTCAAGAACTTGCGATTCTTCAGTAGAATCAAAATTTATTGATATTTCGGGGTAGGTATATCCTATAACGGAATTTAAATCAGGAATTGGTTTTAGCGTTTTTAAATCACGCGTATACATGTAATTTAAAACTTTTTTAATTATTTGTGCTTCGAAAGTGGCAACCGGTTGGTAATCTAATTGAGTAGTTTTCAAAAACAATTGTTTTGCTATATCTGCAATTTCTTTTAGCTGATCGTATGAATGAATAAAACCATCATTCATGGTATGTAGAATAGGGTCTTTCGATTCTTTATAATTAATTAAAAAAACAGGCTTTAAATAAAATTCAGGGTTATAGTGACCTCGTATTTTCCGAAGCACAAGCTGAGCAAAATCAGCATCTTTAGCGTCAATAATAATCGCATCATAACCTATTAAAGGTTCAATTTTTGTATTGCTATTGCTATCAATAATAAAAAACAAAAGATTTTCAAATTCAATTTTATTGTTTCTTATTTCTACGTTTTGAGGAACGATTTTTAAAGACATGATTACAGTATTTAAGTTATTATGTTCTAATATTTGTATTTCGTAATTTTGGCGCCTAACTTATAAAAAGATTTCCAGTGTTTATATTCCGATTCATCAACTGGGTAAATATCCGCTGATATAGTTCTGGTGGTAGGTTCATAACGTTTCTGAAATTCATCCGGTAATGAATAGGTAGCATAATAAAATCTTCTTATCAATCCTGTACTTTTTGTTCCATCAGGGAATTCTATATTAACCATATCACCTTCTTTAAAGTAACTCATATCCTCTTGATCAAAAAAGCCTTTAATGTACATTGGAGTGTTTTTGTGAATAGCCAATATCTGATCTGATTTCAAAGCCACTTCAAATTGTTGCGTATAAATTCTAGTAACTGTTCCACTGATAGGTGAAAAGAATACTTTTGTACTGTCTTGGTCTTCGCCATCTCCTCCGTTTCCTCCAATTCCAACACCAGCTAAACTTGCATTTCTTGTACTTTTAATTACAGCTTCTTTCTCTTCATTTTGTTCTTTGGTTAGTTTAGCAATCAAGCCTGCATATTGACTATTTTCGCTTTTCAACTTCTCAATATTTGTTTTCAGTCTTGTCAATTCATTTTGAACATACTCCAATCTACTCTTAGGCAAAACATCTAACACCACTTCGTTTTGCAATCTTACAATTTCTGATTCAAAACTTTTTATTAATGAGTTGAACTGGGTAACTTCAATTGAATTATCTCCCATTTTTCGTTGCAATGCAAATTTTTCTTTTTCTCTCCAATCCGACTGTGTTTGATAGGTAGTATCGTTAATTGTTCCTTTTATTTTGCCGTTCATCCCACCACCACCGTTTCCTCCATTCAAATCGTTTTTGTCAAGGGTGTAAACAAATAGAGAGTCGCCTGCTTTTACCGTATCTCCTTCTTTCTTTTGATACGACAAGATACGACAATCGTCAGTTAAACGAATAATAACGTTCTCATATAAAACCTGTCCATCGGCTTTTATATAAAACAGTTTGTTAACGGCATAATAACTTAAAAATACAAGAGCACCAATAATAAATACAATATAAACTACGCGGTCCCAATTGTATTTTACTTTTTTGGTATCTTCGTTCATAACTCTTATTGCAGAGCCTTTTCTTTTAAAATCTATACTTTTCAAGATATGTTAGTTTTGGTTTATTTCTTATTATTTTTATTAACGCTAATTTCATCCAACTTTACAAATGTTTCGAAATCGTGCATTGCAAAACTGTGTGTTGTTAATAATTGATTTAATTCTGTAATTAAATTTTCGCATTCATTCCTATCGTTAAAATCTTTTGCCCGAATAGCAATGATGGTTTTGCTTGCGTCAACATCCAGTTCTTCTTTTACTTTCCTCACAATATAATCTGAGTCTTTATGCTCGTATGCCATTATATATACCTTATCAGCTTGAGCATAAATTTCTTTTAATGTTTCCTCTGGGAAGAATACAGGAATAGAAACACTTAACTGTAAACCATTTTGCGTGCAGAATTGTTTTGCTGTTTTTAGAAGGGCTAAATATTTCTGCAAATAATCTTCCCTGTTAGTATTCCAATCACTCATTGCTTGTGGCTCTACATCAAGATGGATCGCAGTCAATGTTTTTGTATCCAACCCAGCAAGGCTCGATTCAAGCATTTGTTCAGGATTCGAAGCAGTAAGTAAATTATTGTTACCAATTAATAATTCTACTTTTATTCCTTTCGAATTTAATTTGCCGATAAGTACATTGCCTGCCGATTTATTGTCATTATCTTTTTTCAATGATAAAATTGCAGTAGAAATTTTATTCAATCGTAAATATTCTGCAATGTACGATGATTCATATTTTGTCTGCGCGTCTGACCATATATAAATACTTCTGTTTATTTTTTCTGGTGACATAGCAAGCGTATCCATTTTGTATGGTTTTATGATTTTTGAAATATCAGCACTTGGTATTTTCGAATGAATATCTAGCAGTTGTAAATACATTTGTTGTTGAATGTCCAGCATTTCAATATCAGTTGAAAGCATTTCATCGAGCAGGTTAAGGGCTGTTAAAGGATTAAATTCCATATCTCCGAATTTTTCTTTCACCCTTTCAATACGTATTAACTCTTCATATTTTTTTCTTTTTTCATAAAAATTACTGTATTGTTTGAGTTTATATCTAAACTCATAAAATGAATTCAGTAAATCTGTTTGCTTATTTTTGGAATCTTCTTTTCTGTCGAACTCCAAAAGTTTTGCCTGAGCATTCACCAAATTTTTGTTTGCTTTTATTCGCAATGGAATTGGTACCGAAACCCCTATACCTGCTGACATAAAGTTACGGCTGTATATACTATTTACCAAATCGTAATAGTTATAACGCAACTGTGTGTTTAATCTTATGTCACTTAATGGTTTGTGAGCCAGTTTAAGATTTTCGATTTGTAATTTCAATATACTATCGGTTGATTTTGCCTGGGTAACAGTTGTGTCCACAAAAAAGAATTTAGAAAAATCGACATCGAAAACGGGCAACACATTTTTAGGTATTGAGTCCACATTAATTTTCATTGTCAACTCATCGTTATAGCTTTTATAAATTTGGTTCATACTACCAACATCCACCTGTTGTTGCATAATTTGTAACATATTTAATCGCGACAATCGTTTTAGTAAATACAATTCGTTTGCAACAGACATTTTATCGTCAATAATTTGCTGGCGAAACTGAAGTATTTTTATTTTATGAGTATTAAATGCGTAAATAATTTTATGTGAAACAGCAACATAATCCTGACCGTCTGTTTTTTTTGTTTTTGGTGTAAGTGCAAGTATTGTATTTTCGTTTTTTAAAATTTGTTGTTTGTATCTGTTTTCGAGAAAACCATCACCAAGTATATTCCATTCAAGTCCAACCTGATACCTAAAATGATACAAAAGGTTATCATCCGTCTCAAATCCGGGATTAAAATTATCTAGAAAACTTCCAACTGCTTCTAGTCCTATACTTTTCTTTAATAAATCAATTCTCGCATCGTTCACTTTTTTTACATATTGTGCATCCGATACCGATTCCGAATCTTTTATAACAAACAGTCTTGGAATTACCGAATAACTTTCATACGTGTGCTCCTTACGCGAAATATCGTTATCTAAATTCCAAACAGCTTTAAGTTCGTCAATCTTAAACGAAATGAGAGAATCCTTACTGTCATTGGGCTGTGAAAAAGAATGGAACGACAAAACTATAACTAATAGTGTGGTTAAATATAATACTTTTTTAAAGTATCTCATAAATTAATAAGTAAAGTTTATCGCTTGTATTATTATATTGGTCGCAAAGATATTAACAAATTTTTCGAAACAACAAACTTTTAGCAGTTATTTTGTAAACTTGTTAATAAGCAATTGTTAATAAAGCTAGAGTTTTTTCTCTATCTGATAGCGATTTCTATCGCTGGAAGCGCGTGAAATCAACTCGCCTAGGAAACCTGCAAGAAATAATTGGGTGCCGATAATCATTGCCAAAAGTGCCAAATAAAATAATGGCTTATCGGTAACATCACGGGTAGGAATGTGGAAATGTGACTTATAAAGTTTTTCAATAATCAATATCAAAGATACAATTCCTCCAAAGAAAAAGCAGAGGGTTCCCCATAATCCGAAGAAGTGCATGGGGCGTTTGCCAAACTTAGAAACAAAAGTGATTGACAACAAATCAAGAAAGCCATTTATAAATCGCTCTAATCCAAATTTGGTTTTTCCATATTTACGTTCTTGATGATGTACTACTTTTTCTGCAATTTTTGTAAATCCTGCCCATTTAGCAATTACAGGAATGTAGCGGTGCATTTCGCCATATACTTCAATATTTTTCACTACCTCTTTTTTGTATGCTTTCAATCCGCAGTTGAAATCGTGGAGGTTATTAATACCACTGGCTTTACGAGTGGCCCAATTGAAAAGTTTGGTAGGGATGGTTTTTGTAATGGGGTCGTATCGCTTTTGTTTCCAACCCGACACCAAATCCAGTCCATCGCTGAAAATCATTTTATATAAATCGGGTATTTCATCAGGAGAATCCTGCAAATCGGCATCCATGGTAATTACCACATCCCCATTTGTAATTGCAAATCCTTCGTTCAATGCTGCAGACTTTCCATAATTTCTGCGAAATTTAATTCCTCTAATATTTTTATTTTTCTCAGCAAGGTGTTCAATTACCTCCCACGATTTGTCTTTAGAGCCATCGTCAATAAGAATAATTTCGTAGGAAAAACTATTGGAAAGCATCACCAGCTCAATCCATTCGCACAACTCGGGCAGCGATTGTTCTTCGTTAAATAAAGGAATAACTACGGAGATGTTCATCGGGGGGCAAAGATAAAAACAAAAACCAATCGAATTATTTTTTTATCATCTTTATCTCTACCCTCCTGTTTTGCTGATGTTGTGCTTCATCACATTTCACATGGTCGGCACAATGGTTCACTAAATTGTTTTCGCCTTTACCTCCTGCATTAATTTTTGTTTTATCAAATCCACCTTTCACCAAATATTTTTTTACAATCAATGCACGTTTCATAGATAGTTTACGATTGTTCTTTTTAGTTCCTTTCGAATCGGTAAAACCTTCAATTGATAAAGTTATATCAGGATAACTAATTAGAAGTGATTTGATAACTTCCATTTCTACAATGCCCGCTTCATTAATATTGGAATGATTAAAATCAAAATAAATTGGCTGCATATATATCCCTAATTTCGCAATCTGCTCTTTGCTAAGTTCTCCATGCACTTGTTTCAATTGGTTGGCATAATATTTTTCACCTTCTGCTCTTTTTGTTTCTGCTTTTATCAATGCTTCTTCAATTGCAGTCATCACTCTTTCAAGTGTTGCGGTTTTTGTAGCTACGTCTTTCCATGCATCAGTTCCATCATTCATTGTTTCTGCTATAAGCAATTCTGCTTTCAAATCTTCCGCTTTTTCCGCTTCTGTCCTTGTTCCTTTTCTGTTTGCTTTTCCTGTGCCAATAATGTTTCCATAAATATCACGCTCTACAGCAATATAAAGATTAGAAGCCAAAATCGAACTTACATTATCAACCGTTTGTACTGAAAGGTTTTTTTCGATACATGCAATGTATGGATTAAGACAAGTATCGCACCAAGCCATCATTTTTGCGGCTACCTTATAGTTTCCAATAGAATTAAAAGTATAAGTGATAGTGGTAGAATCTTCCAAAACAAGGGAATCATTAACCAACCAATTAAAGTAAATTACTTTTCCTTTCATATTTTCAGGCACCTGAGCAACCATGATAAATTTATTGCGCTCGCCAGGAGTAGAGTTAGCATCAAAGTTAAGTGTGGTAGCGTCTATGCTGTTGCAATCCAGCGAATATTTATCCGTGTAATTTATTTTGTAAATATCCAAATCACCTAATCCTCCTGCTCGTGACGAAGAAAAATATCCGGCACTGCCACTTGTATTCATAACAAAAAATATATCATTACCGGTGCTGTTTACAGGCAACCCCATATTTTCGGGCTTGGTCCATTTTCCGTTTATACATTCTGTTTTAAAAATATCGAAGCCTCCAAAACCTGTATGTCCTTTTGACGAAAAGTACAATGTGTTTCCGTCATCTGCAATGTATGGCGACTCTTCGTCAAACTCTGTATTCACCACTTTGCCAAGGTTCTGGCGGTTTCCCCAGGTTCCGTCTTTCTTTTTTACTGATTTATAAATATCATTGCCTCCTGTACCTGTGGCTGCATCGCTTGTAAAATAAATGGTCTGCCCATCTCTACTGATACAGGCATGGTTCTGATAATAATCGAAATTAATTACTTTGTCCAGTTTTTTAGGTCGCTCGAGCGATGCTGTTAAATCTCCCTGATATATTTTTCCGTTTTTATAAATGTACATTTCTTTGCCATCAGGCAACATGGAAATAACCGATTCGTCACTGCTGCTGAATTTCGACATCAGATACGATTTCGGAATAGTAAACATTTTAGGCATAGCAGTGCGACCATTGTGAATATCGGAAATATACATACTTTCAAAATATTTTCCGTTGAACAAATTTATTTTTTCCTTGTCATCGTCTTTGCGTTTGGAGGTAAATAGTAATTGGTTGTTACCCGTAAGCACTGGCACATACTCTGGCATATCACTGTTGATGGTTTTTCCAGCATTCACCACATACAATTTTCTTATAGAAACAACCTCCTTGTTTTTTACTGCATAGTTGCAATCAGCAATATTTTTATCCAATTTTTTTTCGAACATATCATCATCCAAATCTTCGTATTGTTTAAGTTTTTTAAAATAATAAATGGCAGAATCGTATTGGCTGAGGTATTGATAATTGCGTGCCAATGCAAACATAAGGGCAGGTGCTGTATCTTTTTTAGGATTTAACATCAAAGCTTTTTGAAGGTAAGGCAAACTATTTTCGTAATTCTCTACATAGTCGGTTAGCAAAATTGCCATACCTAAGTTAGCTTTGTAATTATCTGGTTTGCGGGCAAGTACTTTTAAATAATAACCTTTTGCTTTCTGGTATTCTGAATCGTAAATGGCGTTCTCGGCTTTGTTCAATGTTCGTCTGATCTGAGAAAAACTAGTGTTGGTCAGGATAAAAAAAATGAGGAGAATTTTGTAAGAACTTTTCATCAGTGAAATTATACTGCTAAATTAACAACTATTTCACTCACAACAAAATTATATCGGTATTAAATGTTTTTTTGGTTATTGAAGTAGAGTCAAAAAAAGTTGTTTTCTTAATGAGCATTTTAATGTTGGCAAAAGAGCATTGCAACGTTGCAATGCTCTTATCGCATGGGCAAAAACGGTTTTCGCCTGGGCAAAAATGATTTTCGCTCAGGCGAAAAAGATAAAGTAACGTTGAAATGATGTTTTTATCTGTGCAAAAACCTTTTTGCGACCTTGCAATTCTTTCTTTGCCTGTTCTAAACCTTCATGGTAACGTTCCGAAGCTCCATTGCAACGTTACTAAATTCCATTTCCATGCTGAAACGGAACATTTTCGGGTGTAAAAAGAAAATTGCCAACCGGCAAAACGGTGCTTTTATTCCAATTTTAGACATTGAAACAGCGAAACCTTAAATTATCCTAGAATAATTACCATGCGTTGAGAAAAGGAATTATTATTTTGTAATAACCACTCTTTGTGATTTGGTTTTATTGCCCGAAGTCAGTTTTACAAAAAATAATCCTGGTTCAGCAAGTTGTAGCGAAACGTTTTTTTGATTGGGTTTAGTAGTATATATAGTCTGCCCTAAAATGTTTTCAATTTTAATTTCGTCAATGTTGTTTTCATTTCTTATAGCAATGTTACCATTGGATGGGTTAGGAAAAACAATAAAACTAGTTTTCTGAACTTCGTTAATACCTGCTTGCGATGTTGGTCCGAAATCAACAAGAATATTATCTACTACATAAGCTGTTCCTGAAGAATCATCCAGCACCATGTAAGCCGCTGATGACGTTGCTAAATTAATAACTACATGTTCAGGACTGGTGCTCAGGTAATGATAAAGTAGCACATTGGCACTGTCGTAAACATGAACACTGATGTAATCTACTTCGGTGGTAATCGGATTGTTAAATTCAATGTTTCGTGCCAAATGGTAAAAGGTGCCACTTCCCGTATCAACAAAATTAACACGAAGCGGGTTGTACCAGTTATCACTGATTAACACACTACCATACGAACCAGTATAATCATACGTTACCGGATTGCCTGAGCCAGCATATCCTGTAAAAACGACACCTTTGTTTTGATACTGATTGGTAATCGTTGTTCCCGAAACTAATCCATTAAAAGTAATTGTATCGGTTAGCGATTTTGGATTTTGTATTTCCGAGCTTGTTCTAATGTAGGTAACTTTATCAGGACTTGCTGTTTGTGCATTAGAGGTAACTGAAAACAATAATATTGAAAATGCGAATGTGAAGATGGTAAATTGTTTCATAGTTTTGGATTTAGATGTTGAAATTAGTTTTGTTGCACAAATATAATGAAAAAGAAAACATTACTTTTATCCCCATCAAAATTATAATTATGACAAAGTACAAACATATATTTTTAATAACTGCTTTCTTTCTAAGTTTCGTTTCTATAGTAAATGCACAGGAAGAGCCAATTGTTTTAAAAACTTCAACTGGTGATATTGAAGGAACGTTGCTGTTGCCAGAATTAAAAAAGGATATTCCTGTAGTTCTTATTATTGCTGGCTCAGGACCAACCGACAGAAACGGAAACAATGAGTCAGCGGAAAATAATTCATTGAAATATTTAGCAATGGAATTACAGAAAAACGGAATTGCTTCTGTTCGTTACGATAAACGGGGAATTGCTCATAGTCGGGATGCAATGGGTGAAGAAAAGGATTTGCGTTTTGATACTTATGTAAATGATGTAAACGACTGGATTGAATTAATTGCAAAAGACAAACGATTTTCAAAAATAATGGTTGCTGGTCATTCCGAAGGCTCGTTGTTGGGAATGGTTGCTGCTGGTAAAAATAAAAATGTGAAAGCGTTTATTTCTATTGCAGGTGCAGGTCGGCCGGCTGATGAAATTCTGAAAGAACAATTGTCAAATGTTCCCCCTTCGGCAAGAGATATTATTTATCCGATGATAGATACCTTGAAAAAAGGAGATACCATAGGCAATGTTCCTCCATCTTTATATATGCTGTTTCGGCCAAGTGTACAGCCTTACATGATTTCGTGGTTTAAATACAATCCACAGAAAGAAATAAAAAACTTGAGTATTCCTGTTTTAATTTTACAAGGATCCACCGATGTGCAAGTAAAAGAAGAAGATGCTCAATTGCTCTACAAAGCCCAGCCCAAAGCAGAATTGAAGATAATAAAAAACATGAATCATGTGTTGAAAGATTGCGAAACGAGCGACAAGGAATTACAAAAACCGATTTACAATAATCCCGATTTGCCTTTAAATAAAGAGTTTACCAAGGTGTTTACTGAGTTTGTGAAGAAGCAGTGATTAGGGAATAGCGAATAGTAAATAGTGAACACTAGAAAGTAAATAGTACAATTGCCTATTTCCTAAAATTGCAAATAAATTGGCATCACTTGGTCGGCTTGTTTCACCTGAATGACTATCCATATAAATACCATCAGAATTAAAATGCGTCCCACCAATGTTATTTTTGAAAGAAACAATTCAGAAAAATATTGATACGATTTTGGAATGAAATGAATGATATACCCCATAAGCATTACCCCGAAAACAATACCGTAAGCCGATAACATAGGTACAAATGCTTTCGGATTAAAGTTGGTAAAAATTTGTGTTAATATCAATCCTGCATCATCAAAAGAGGAAGCTTTAAAAAATATCCAGCAAAAACAAACGAAGTGGAAGGTGATTAATGCCCCGAAAAATTTTCTAAAGTTGGAAAGTATTGGTTTCTTGATTCTTGATTCTTTAATCTTTAATCTTGAAAAAATGGAAATCCTCATTTTATCAAAAGCCAACGCCAGCCCATGCATTCCGCCCCATACAATAAAGTTGAACGAAGCCCCGTGCCACAACCCACCAAGCAACATGGTTATCATCAAATTCAAATACTGACGGAATTTTCCAACTCTATTCCCACCTAACGAAATGTATAAATAATCTTTGAGCCATGACGATAACGACATGTGCCACCTTCGCCAGAATTCAGTGATGCTTGATGATTGGTAAGGAGAGTCGAAATTATCATTGATTGTAAATCCCATCCATCGAGCCATACCAATTGCCATATCAGAATAACCTGAAAAGTCGCAATAGATGACCATGGCATAACCATATACTCCCATCAAACACTCAATTCCAGAGTGATGTGCAGGGTCATCAAATATGTACTGCACATAGTTTACATAAATGTAATCCGAAATCACCACTTTCTTAAACAGGCCACCCAGTATAAGATACAAGCCTCTTGCCACATCCATATTGCTGATAACAATATCTTTTCTTATTTGAGGTATAAAATCAGAAGCCCTAACAATGGGGCCCATTACCAGCTTTGGGAAAAAGGTGAGAAAGAAACAATAATCAAAAAAACTTTTTACAGGTTTAAATTTTCCCCTGTACACATCAATGGTGTAACTTAAATTCTCGAACGTGTAAAACGAAATACCAATGGGGAGAATTAAATTCAATGGCTTGAGTTGCCCTATTTTTAAGTCGTTTATGATTTCTATAAAAAAGTTAGTGTACTTAAAATAGAATAATAAACCTAAGTTGATGATGATACTGAAAAGCAGAATCAGATTTTTTTTCCATTTTTTTCTGTTAAGGTAAAGCCATTTGGAAAGGGCGAAATCAACTACAGCGGATAATAAAATAAACCCAAAATAAAATCCGCAGGCTTTGTAAAAAAAGTAAAGCGAAAAGAGAATAAAATAAATTACTCGTAATAGTTTTCGTTTGTATAAAAACTGGTAACCCACCAGAAACAAAGCAAAGAAAAACAGAAAGAATCCAGAATTGAACAGCAGCGGGTCTTTCGCGTTGTAGGTAAGTTGCGAAATAAGTTTGTCAACATCAATATCAATATTTCCGAAACTAAAGTTCACTATTTTGTTTTTTTATAGTTTTCAAAACCATTCATCAGTGCTTCATAAAACAAAGACCCTTGCAACTGGTACCCTCGCACATTAAAATGAACCCTGTCAGCAGCTGCAAGTTTGGCGGTAAACCACTTTGCCATTGAACCATAGCCTCCCATTATTTCGTACAAATCCCAAAAGGCTAAATTGTGGGTTAAACAGTAAGCAATAATGGTTTCTTTTGCCAATTTAATATCCGGATTTTTAATTTTTCCTTTTCTTGCTTTGCGAAACGAATCGCCCGGAGTGGTTAGTAAAATAGCAGCATTGGGGTTGTTAAGTTTAATTGCTGTAATCAATGTATCAATTTGATTGTAAAATAAAGTTTTATCAAAACCCTTATTAAAACCTTCATTAGTGCCCATCGAAACAATTATTAAGTCGGAATTCAGATAAGTTAATTGCTGTTCAAAATTTACTGACTTCACATAATGCCTGTATTCAGCACCGTTTACCCCTATCATGTTATACAGTATTCCCAATGAATCATTTTCAAGCAACATTCCATAAATACGTGTGGAATGTTGATTGGCAGTATCCGAATTTTTGTTTCTCAAAATAATTTCACGCATTGGTTTTTCAAATCTCAATTCCGAAACAAATGGGTTAACCGATTTATCTGATGATTTAAAAATTCCCTGTTCGCAGTTAATGCTATCACAAACGGTGATGTCGTAATTGTTTACACCTCGTTCGTGAAATAAGGTAAATTTACTAAAGCTATAATTGAGTCCCGCCTGGTCTTTTATTTTCAAATCTATTTCGGCAAGCGAGTCGTTGGTTTCTATGGTAAATCCACTGATGCCGATGGGTAAAGGTTTTTCGTAAAACACATTTCGTTTTGCATCCCACTTGCTGTTGGTGGTGGTTTTGTAAGATGGTGGCTCGTTACTTTTTGCAACACGATACGGAAAAATTAATCCTCTGCCGGCATTGCCAAGTTGCAATTGTAGTTTCTGGCGTATGGTTCCTGAAAATAAATCTGCCTGTATGTGCGAATCGCCAATGTGAGTGATGTTGATGCGGTTTGCTTTTTTTTGTTCGAGCAGTACTAACTTTTTATAAAACAGTTTTAATGAAGAACTGTCGTTCTCTATTTTGTTTTTTTCAACAATAATAAAATTATATTTTTTGAAAGAAACAGAATCGGAGCTTTGTGCGGTTAAAGAGGCAATAGCGATTAGGCAATAGGTAATAGATAATAGGCAATGGTTAATAGGTGATTTGTTCAAACGGCTTATTATTTATTTAATACAGTACCAAACGATTTTTCGGTTATTTCATCCAGCCTGTGATTTTGTTTTTTATTGTAATCGCTATACTGACACATCAATTTGGAGTATAACAGTTTGCCCACCTTATGCGCCCCTTTATAATTAAAGTGTGTGTAATCTTTGTTTGCAAAAGTAGTATCACCTTCCACCCATTTCACCATGGAGCCACTTCCGCCCATTGCATCGTACAAACTCCAGAAAGCAAGTTTGTTTTCTTTCGCTATTCGTTTTTGGGTGGAAACAAGCAGAGGAACACTTGGGTCAGTTTCGTAGGTCCCATCTTTGCGGAAACTTTTATCTCCTACCGAAATCAATAGAATACTTACCCCAGGGAAACTTTCCTGTATGTGTTTTATGGTATTGTTCATTCCGTTTTCGTACCACGAAAAATCGGTAACATGGGGCGAAACCACATTCAGTCCGTATTCCAGAATAATTAAATCGTAACCCAGGCAATTGTTTGTTTCTGAATACACACTCTGAGGTACTTTACAAATAGGCATTCCTGAATTTCCTCTGAACGAAAAATTATCTACAAACACCCCACTGTCGCTTTCCATACTAAATCCGTAAATATCAATTGGGGTGTTGCATTGAAAGTTGGCGTTAATGGTTTTGTTCGCTCCTTCGCTATTTATTACCAACTGATTCACCGTATTTTTTTCGTCCAGTTTATAGTGTTTTCCATTTATCACCACATAATTTTCGCCTTCCGATTTGCCATACAATAATTTAGTTTCATAAAATTTGTCAACATGTTTTCGGTTTACCGGAGCATACCGCACCCACGAACTCGAATTTGCATTGGTAGTATCCACCTTGGTAAACGTGTTGGGTACAAAACAATAACCGGATATTCCCAATTTATGATTTGTAGGGGTGTTGTTCACCAGGTTATAGGTGGTCCACCCGCTAAAGGTATGGATAATGCTGGTTCTGAAATTAGCCACAATAGAAGTAATGGGCACATAACCTACTCCTGCTCCGCCAAAACTATCCTGCATACAATCGCGCAAATCCTGGGTTATCAAATCTCCTTCAATCATCGAATCGCCAAAATAAGCAATACGTACTTTGCGTTTGTGTTTTTTCATTTCGTTCAATGCATAAAAAAAATGAGTGAGGGCAGAGGAGGAGTCGGTTTCGGTATTTTCAATGTTAGACGAATCTAACTCATGCAGGGCTATTACCTGTTTTTCTTTTTCAATTATTTTTTTGAGAGTTGTTTTATTCAAAATAATTTCGGGGAGAGGAACTTTTTTTGCTTTTTCGCGGAGAATAATATCCGAAAGCGGATTTATTTTTTTTGTTTCAAAGTCCATTACTTTTACACTGGTTTTGAACTGAGACGAAACAAGCAACACCATGGCAACGGTAATTACCATAACAAAAGGCTGTATATTTTTATTCTGCTGTTTCATTTTTTCGCTCGCAAAGATAGTATTTCAATTACTATTTATTCATGTAAAATAAATCCTCTATATTTACATTCGCATTATTTTTCTAACTATGAAACAAAAAATAAAACGAATACTACTTCTTGTCATTGCCGGTGTTTTTATAGGCAACACAGCCCTTGCCCAGTTTCCTGCCAACAATTATCAAAGCTCCACTAACCAGTACTACTGGAAAAACCGTAAACCTTACGAAGGTTATTGGCAACAAGATGTGCATTACAAAATCACCGCTTCGCTAAACGACAAGACCGATATTATTGATGGCTCGGAAGAGCTGACTTATTTCAACAACTCCCCTGACGAATTACAATTTGTTTACTTTCATCTCTACAGCAATGCACAGGCAAAAGGCTCTTACCTGGCTGACCTTTATAAAAACAATGGCACCAAAGTAACATTCGGAAAATATTCGGAAAAGGGATTGGGAACTCATGTTTCGAAAATAACTACTAACGGGAAAGATTTAAAAACGGAAGAAGACAATACTATTTTGAAAGTAGTTTTGGATAAACCTTTAAAATCGGGCGAAAGCGTAACATTTAACATCGAATTTAAAACGTATTTTAATGGAGGAACGCTACGCAATAGGATGAAATTATTTAATTCTTCGGGCTATAAACATTATGATGTGGTGCATTGGTATCCTCGTATTTCTGTGTACGACCGCAAACAAGGTTGGGACACCGACCAGCACATGGACCATGAGTTTTATGGAGATTTTGGTACTTACGATGTAGCTTTTACATTTCCGAATCAGTATATTTTGGATGCTACCGGAACGCTGCAAAACCGCGAAGAAGTGATGCCAGCTGACCTTAGACAGAAATTAGACATTAAAAATTTTGCAAACAAACCTTGGGGCGAAAAGCCTTCGGTGATTATTCAGCCGGATACCACCATTAAAAAAACATGGAAGTTTCATGCAGAAAATGTTCACGACTTTGCCCTCACTGCCGACCCTACTTACCGAATTGGAGAAGCAGAATGGAACGGTATTAAATGTTATTCGCTTTGTCAGGAGTCACATGCAGGGCGTTGGCAAAATGCAGCACAGTATGCAGCAAAGGTGATAAAAGTAAATTCCGAATCGTGGGGAATGTATGCTTACCCCAAAATGGTGGTAGCAGATGCACAAGATGGAATGGAGTACCCTATGCTTACCTTGGATGGTGGCATGGACCCTGATTACAGAAGTTTGTTTGCTCACGAAATTTCGCACAACTGGTTTTTTGGAATGGTGGGTAGCAACGAAACCTATCGTGCAGCATTGGACGAAGGCTTTACTCAATTTCTTACCTGCTGGGATTATGAAGCCATTGACGGAAAAGAAATTTTGAAATATCCTCCCAAAAATAAATATGTAAATTATTTTACTGAGCCCGAAATGATACGAAACACAAGGGTTTACCTGACATACATGAACGATGCGGCAAAAAATATTGAAACCAATATGAACACCCATTCTGATATGTACAATGGAGCAGTGGCAAAGGGCGGAGGATATCGCAATGTGTATTTTAAAACGGCTACCATGCTATATAACTTACAATACACACTGGGCGATTCGTTGTTTTTAGCTGCGATGAGTCATTATTTTAATCAATGGAAAATTGCACATCCTTACATGGAAGATTTCAGAAATTCAATTATTCAATACACGCAAGTTGATTTAAATTGGTTTTTTGACGAGTGGATAGAAACTCCTAAAACCATTGATTATGCTGTTAAATCAATAAGAAGAGGCAAGGGAGCAAACGAATACGAAATTACTTTTAAAAGAAAAGGTATGCAGATGCCCCTTGATTTTACAGTGATTGACAAAAATGATAGTGCCCACAATTATCATATTCCCAACAATTGGTTTGTGAAAAAAACGGACGCAACAGTGCTTCCCCGCTGGATTGGCTGGGACAAAGTAAAACCGGAATACACAGCCACAGTAACTATTTATTCGGGAATAGCAGATGTAATTATTGATTCGAGCAGACGACTGGCAGATGTAAACATGCTGAATAATAGTTATCATTTTCCGGTTAATTATCGTTTCGATTCTAAAATATATAATCCATCCGATTGGACAAAGTACGAGCTATTTGCCCGCCCTGATATATGGTACAACGGATACGATGGATTTAAGGTAGGGCTCAACCTGAATGGAAATTACATGAACTACAAACATATTTTTGACGCAACGGTTTGGTTTAATTCGGGAGCGGGGCAAAATTATTTGGATACTGCTGCTGCCATACACGATATGAATTTGCACGACATTGTCAACTTCCGAATCACCTATCGCACCGCTACCGACCTGTTTATGAAAGGCTCTTCGTTTTATGCTTCGGCAAAAGCATTAGATGGTTTGCAGGGAATGACCATTGGATTTGATAGAAAAGATACTAAGGGAAAAAACAAAATTTATATGTTTATTAAATCAATGTATCGCAGAGATTCTACTGATTTACATTATTTAATAATGCCCGACCAATGGACAGTGGATAAGCTAAACAATACTATTAATGTAGGTTTGGAACATGGTTATAATTATCGTTTAGGAGCAGGGAGTATAAATTTAGGTTTACGCTCCTCTGCCATTATGAGCGATTACGACTACCAAACCATTAACCTGAGTATGATTAACAAAACTAACCTATGGAGATTAAAACTAAACACAAGGTTATACGGACAGTTGGGAACAGGTACCAATTGGGCAAGCGAGTCTTCCTTGTTTTTAGCAGGAGCTAATCCTGAAGAGATGATGGAAAACAAATACACCCGCTCTCAAGGCTTCTTCGACCCAAGTTGGGCAAGCTTTGGTGCTTCCACCAATTATTTTAATTATGGAGGTGGATTAAATTTGAGAGGATACTCAGGATATGTGGCACCACAATTGCAAACGGACGAAACAGTGGTATTTACATACAAAGGACAAACAGGAGCCGCAGCCAATGCTGAACTGGAGTTTGATGGAATTATTAAAATAAAAAAACAAAATTGGCTAACAAAAACATTTAAGCTCACTACTTATTTATTTGGCGATGCAGGAATAATTAATTATAACCAGCCTTCGGATAAAATTATAAGAATGAGTGATGTGCGTGTGGATGCAGGCGTTGGAGCTGCTTTAACAATTAAAAAGTTTGCTTTTTTGCAAACGACAAATCCGTTAACCATTCGTTTTGATATGCCGTTGTTCTTAAATAAAATTCCGGCAACGGACAAAGATTATTTGCAATTTCGTTTTGTGGTTGGTATTAGCAGGGCTTTTTAAGAAATGATAAATGTTGAATTATAAATTATAAATTGATATGGAAACAACCACAGATGAATTTAAAGTAAGTAGGTTTGCAAAAGGTTTTGATAAAATTGCAACCAAAATTACCAAACTAACCGGTAGCCCATATAGTTCATTGCTTGCTGTTTTAATAATTTTAACATGGTTGGTAACTGGTCCTGTATTCCATTTTTCGGATACATGGCAATTAGTGATTAATACAAGCACTACAATTATTACCTTTGTGATGGTATTTATTATTCAGCAGTCGCAAAACAAAGATACTGCCGCCATTCATCTTAAATTGAATGAGCTGATCGCCTGCGAAAAAAAGGCATCTAACCGCTTGATAGCGGTGGAGGATTTAACAGAAGACGAATTAGTTGTGCTGAAAAAATTTTACAGCACATTGGCAAAACTTTCGAAAGAAGAAAAAACATTGCACACCTCTCATTCGCTAGATGAAGCAGAGGATAATCACAAAAGTAAAATTGAAAATTATATTAAATAAAACCTAAAACTATGAAATCAACCATTCTAAAACTGGTGCTATTACTAACTGTAATAAGCATCTCGGCATTTGCACAAACCAATGAGGAACAATATGCAAAAGCATTAAAATTTAAAACTGCTTACAATTACAAAGAAGCATTGCCACTCTATCAGGCATTGCTGAAAGCCGATTCGAGCAATGTAAGTTATCTTACTGGGGCTGCTTATGTGTATGTAAAGTATGCTTTTTATTATTTGCCCGAAGCCGAAAAAATGAATTATTATAACATCGCAGGCAGGTTGGGGCAAAAAGCAATTAAAGTAAACGATGCAAGTGCTGATGCGCATTATGTGTATGCCATGGCATTGGGCAGGATATATGAAAATGCAAGTTCGAAAGTAAAAATTGCTAATTCAAAAAATATTAAAACGCACATTGATAAAAGTATTTCGTTGAATCCTAAAATTGCTGGTGCTTATCATATTCTGGGTAGATGGCACCGGACTATTGCCGGTTTCAACGGATTTGAAAAAGCAATGATTAATTCGTTTTTTGGAGGAGTGCCCGAAGGTGGGTCTTATACTGATGCTGTAAATTCTTTTATGAAAGCCATTGCATTGGAACCACGTTTTATGTTGCACCAATTCGAATTGGCTGAAACGTATCACGAAATGGGAAAAGATGTAGAAGCAAAACTTTGGTTGAAAAAAGCATTAGAACTAACGCCTGTGTGCGAAGATGACATCAAGGCAAAAAAAGATTGTGAAGCGTTATTAAAGAAACTTGATTAATCAGCACATCTTCTCTAATCCCAAAACCGCCAGCTAATGCCTATTTTATAAATGCGGTCGTTGTAGGGATAATGAGGAGTAAGCATATAATTATTTCCCATTAGTCCACTGTTGAGGTGGTCAATTTTTACAAACACCCGCACCGATTTTATTTTTGCATTTAAAAACAAATCGATAAAAGGATAGTTGCCCAATTTTTGTTCGCTCTGTAAATAAAACTCTCCTGTGGCAGGCATATAAGCATTGGCATAGTATTCTGACGAATAATATACACTCGCACCTATTTGCAAATTCAATGCTCCTTTAAATAAATTATTTGCTGAGTAGTACAGCGAATGTTCTAACACCAAAGCAGGAATGCGGATGACCATAGAGTCTGGCACGAACTGATAACGCAACAAATTATCGAGGTGCCAGTTTCTAAGTTTAAAATCTTTTTTCAGAAATGCTGAAAACACAGGCACTTCGCCTTTAAACTGTTTTGCAATTGCATAAGTATCGAAATACAAAACATTTTTTATTACTCTAAAATCAGCGCCAACACAGAGTTTTATTTTTTTAATTTCCACATCACCACCCACTTTCCATTCACTTGTTTTATTGAAATTATTGTTCCATCTGAAATTATTTGATACATATTTATTATAAATAAAATCGGGTGCTTGTTCTTTTGAATTAGTATATAACGTAACAGTAAACAGGCTATCCATGAGTTTTTTCTTTATTACGATCTCTGCACGATAATCATTTTTGTTGTAACCAATCACACCATATTTTACTCCTGCTTGCCAGTAAAATGAGTGGTTGGAATAGGTATTGTAAACACAACCACCTAGCATCACATTATTAAAAGTAGTGTCCGTTTCTTGTTGTTTTACTCTCACTATTTCATCTTTTGCACTTATACTAAAACCAAACATATCCTGCCCCCCTCTGTGTTTTCCATTGTCCTCACGTTTCCATTCCAGTTCATTACCCAAGGTGTAAGTAAATGCTGTATCTACTGTTTTGGAAGAATCAATATAAATGTTTTGATAAAACCCGTTTGCAGGCAAATCGTCCTCGTATTTTAAAGCATAATTAGTATAAGAAGAAGTAAGCATCAAACGACTACCGGTAATGATGTTTCCGAGCGAGGCAGTGTCTGTACTTTTTCTGCCAAAATTCAAAAATTGTTTTATCATCACATTCGTGTTTGCCACATTACGGCTGGCACTACTTATGTTCATCCTCATTAGTAATCGGTCGGTTGTGCCACCGTTTATAAAAGCCGAATCATTTACAATGCCTCCGCTCTCCTCATTTTTTATGCTGTTGAATCCACCACTCACTAGCAGCCAATACCTATTGTTTTTAGTTTTGTAATTTGAACTTAAACCAATAAAATTGTCGAGTGTTTTGCTTTGTAAGTAAAACCCTTCGCTTCGGATGCGGCTAAAATGAATGGTTACATTCCAGTTCTTTTTTATGTTGTACGAAAACGTCATTTTAAATATATTTTCTTTTTTTGTGCCTGCTACATAAAACAAATCGGAGAAAGGACTACGGGTGGTATAAAATTTTAAATTTTGAGGAGTTAAAAAATAAGATTGATAATTGTTTTTTGCATAATTGAAACCTACATCTCCTAGCAAACCTTTATAAATAAAGTCGTTGATGGGCAAGCCAACGTTTCCCAAATTGTTTCGTTCAACGTAATTTTGAAAATGATTTAAGGTATTGTCCACACCAGTTAGGGAATCGGCATTGGATTCAAAGCCATCGGCAGAGCAGTAATTGGTAATACCGTTATCTCGGAACAACTTTAGTGTATCCCCGTTTTGTGCACCCAGAAAGAGGGGAGAGGCAAGCACCCACAAAAGCAATAGTTGTTTTATTTTAAGCATCGTTTAAAATCATCGCCCACAAAAGTAAGATTAAAATAATTAGTAAAATACCTGCAATGTTTAAATTACATACCCCTAAACCCTATTGAGAGGGGAGTTGCTTACGCACAAATAAATTCTTTCGAAGAAATCTTACGCATTTATTTTGGTGGAACAGTTTGCCAACAGTTGAGTTGCTGTATTTATTTGTTTTCTATCAGCTTCAAAATTATTTTACGTTTAATTCACCCTTTCATTTTTTATGTAAATTATCAATAGTATAAAACTTACTCAAATTAGGTCACATTTTTAAATTGATAAAAATGGTTAAATAAGCGCTAAAGGAGATAAATGAGCCGGTTGGTGGGTGCATTTTTTTGTTATAAATTTTACCTTTGTAAAACAAAATACAAGTATTCACAGTTTTTAAAAATGATAAAAAAGTCGGTAATAAAGGTTTTATAAATAATAAAAAAATATACCATGAAAAAAATAATCTCTCTTTCGATTGTACTAATTTTGACTACAGCTTGTTCGAACACTAACAAAACAAGCAATCCCGATAACACCACTACAACTGTTTTAATGAGCAATGATACTTGCAAACTAATTGACAACTACCTTTCAAAACTTTCTGATGAGAAAAATTTTTCGGGAGGACTTCTTATTGTAAAAGATGGAAAAAAGATATTCAGCAAAGGGTATGGCTGGGCAGATAAGGAAAATAAGATTCCGTTTACACCCTCCACATTAGCTTCCATTGGTAGTATAACAAAAGCTTTTACAGCTACAGCTATTATGAAACTGGTAGAGCAAAATAAATTAGCTTTATCCGACCCTTTGAAAAAATATTTTCCATCCATACCTGCTGATAAAGCAAACATTACCATTCATCAATTGCTTACTCACTCGTCAGGCTTTCACGAATTTCTTAAAGATGACGGTGGCGATTACGAAAACATCACAACAGAAAAATTTTTGAATAGGGCTTTTGAAGAACCACTGGCTTTTAAACCGGGAGAGAAAGCTGTTTATACCAATGTTGGTTTTAGTATTTTAGGGATACTCATTGAGCAAATATCGGGACTTGACTACGAGCATTTTTTAAAAACAAATCTGTTTGAACCAATTGGAATAAAAAGTATTGGTTACCACTATCCTTTGGTGGCAAGCGACACTATTGCGATTGGTTACCAGAAAGGAAAAAAATGGGGAACTCATCAGCAACATTTTGAACAGGCTGGTGGCGGACCTTTCTGGAATTTAAAAGCCAATGGCGGATTGGAAGTTTCGTTAAACGAAATGTTTTTGTGGGTAAACAGTTTTACCAATCATACTGTGCTTAATGAATCATCTATTCAAAAATTATTTACTTCACACATTCAGGAAGAAGGATACAACGGAGAATCTTGGTTTGGATACGGTTGTAATATTTCGCAAAGCAGGCGAAACACAAAAATGATTGTAAACGGTGGAAGTAACGGAATTTATTTTGCAAGAATTATTCGATTGCCCAAAGAAGGAATTGTTTTTTATATGGTTACCAACGAAAGTTCGATCAATACAAGTATGGTTTTGCCAAATGTAACTCAACTTTATTTTTCGGGGAAAATAGAACAGGATGCCATGACAATGCAACCAAAGTTTGAAAATGACCTTTCGAAACAAATTTATGACTTACTTGAAAAACCTACCACCACCAACCTCTCCACCGAACTTGCCAAGGAAAACATAAAGGTGGAAGATGATATGGTTTTGCTGGAAGTTGGACAATTGCTGATGCAGGAAAAGAAAACCGATAAGGCGTTGATTCTTTATAAATTTTATATTAAAACTTTTCCAAACATTGTAGTTGCCTGGAACGTGGATATTTCGGTGTAATTGAGCACCCCATTTCGGAGTAAATTGAGCAGTGGAAGTTAACATCTAAATTAGATACGATAATTGTTTGCAAAATTAGTTTAATTATTATTTGTTTCTGTATTTATTTTAACAATTGTTTTTTT